>NZ_JALKHS010000001.1:0-59667 GCF_023051225.1 Sphingobium agri
TTGGCAAGAGGCGTCGCCCCTTCCTCACCCGTGATCGTGATCGCCCCCACAATCACCACCGCCGCAATCGCATTGGTCAGCGACATCAACGGCGAGTGCAGCAGCGGCGACACCTTCTTGATCAGCTGAAAACCAAGAAAAGCCGCCAAAATGAAGACGAACAGATAATCTGCATTCAATGCGTTCACTGACTTATCCCCTGTCCAGAAGCCGCGATCCGATCAAGACACCTTGGCGGTCTTCCGATTCCCCCCCGGTCCGGGACATAGCGCCCCTGCCATGATCGCTGGCTCCCATAAAACCCCTCCAACCATTATTGGGCGTCCCATATTGATCCAGTCGATCGCAGGCAAGCCGCCGCACCCATTTATCACGCCATCGATTCGCGCAATGAATTTATTCAGCCTCTACGGCAAGCTGCCCGGATGGCTCGCGCGATTTTCAATATGAGCAGATGCGCCGACGCGTCTTCATCCGGTTTGCTTGAGTGTCACGGGCAGACCGGCAGCGACGAAATGAACCCTGTCGCAGACAGCCGCGACATGTTGATTGAGAAGGCCTGCCTCATCTCTGAAGCGGCGAGCAAGGGTATTTTCAGGAACGATCGACAGCCCGACTTCATTGCTGACAAGCACCATAGGCACGGTGCAACCACCAACAGCGGTGACCAGATCCTTGCTCCAACGGTCAATATCTTCACCCGCGAGCAAGAGGTTTGACAGCCAGAGAGTAAGGCAGTCGACAAGGATGGGGCCAGATTGTTGCGCCTGCGCGATGGCGGCGGGCAGATCGATCGGCGCCTCTATCGTCTGCCATCGCTTGCTCCGCCGGACGCGATGCGCGGCGATTCTGTCGCGCATCTCGGCATCGAAGGCCTGCGCCGTGGCGATATAGGTGATGGTGCCGGGCAAGCCCTCGCACTGCGCTTCGGCATGGCGGCTCTTGCCTGAGCGGGCGCCACCGAGCACGAGCATTTTCTGCCAAGCGTCCATCAGCGAAATCCTCCGGTTGCCGCAGTCATGAGCCAGAGCAAGGCGCAAGCCCGGATATACAGCGAAAGCGCCGCGCGCGCGGCGGCGGGGGTGGCTTCCGCACCCTCCCCCCCAATCCATGGCTTGGCATGAAACTGCCCCTCATAGGCGATCGGCCCGGCGAGCCGGATATGGAGCGCGCCCGCCATCGCCGCCTCCGGCCAACCCGCATTGGGGGAGGCATGGCGGCTATGATCGCGCCACAAAATACGCCAGCCGCCCAGGCCGCCCAAGCAGATGAGGAAGCCCGACAAGCGCGCAGGGATGAGGTTCAAAAGGTCATCAAAGCGGGCGGCGGCCCAGCCAAATGCTGCGAACGGTTCTTCCCGGTGCCCGATCAAACTGTCGGCGGTGTTGACGGCCTTATAAGCCCATATGCCGGGAAGGCCGCCGACGAGCAGCCAGAAAAGCGGCGCGACGACGCCGTCGCAGAAGCTTTCCGCGAGGCTTTCTATAGCGGCGCGCGCAACGCCTGCTTCATCCAGCGCGGCGGTGTCGCGGCCGACGATGTGGCCGACGGCGCGGCGGGCGGCGAAGAGATTGCCAGCCTCCAGCGCCTGCACGACGGGCAAGACATGATCGAACAGGCTGCGCTGTGCGAGAGCAGGCCAGGCCGCAAGCGCGAGACCCACCCAGGCCCAGGAGCCGAGCAGGTGGCGAAGAAGGCGATCGGCACCCCAGGCGACCGCGATGGTGATCGCCAAAAGGATCAGCAGCGTGAGGATGCCACCTGTCCGGCGGCGCGGGGTGCTGAAGCCGGGGTGGTTGAGGCGGCGTTCGCAGGCGGTGATGATCCGGGCGAAGGCGCCGACCGGATGTCCGACGCGCGCGTGCAGCCTGGCTGGCCAGCCGAGAACTGCGTCGAGGAAGAGCGCGGCCAACTCAACCAAGGGCTTCGTCCAGCCGGGCCAGATCGACATCGCCGGCAGGAAGGCCAAAGCGCAGCCAGTGGGGATAATCTTCGAACGGACGCGTGAGGATCGCTTGCCGCGCAAGGCGATCGAACAACGAAGCAGCGTCTGGCGTATCGATCAGGCGGAATAACGGGCAATCGCCGCGCGGGCTGAAGCCGTGGCGGATGAGCAGCGCGTCAAGGCGGGCCGCGCGAGTGGTCAAGCTCGCGACCGTCTCGTCGATCCAGCGCCGGTCGCGATAGGCAGCCCGGCCGAAATCAATCGCCGCCGCGGATAGCGGCCAATCTCCCAGCAGGCGGCGGCAGGCAGCGACAATGGCGGATGGCGCGAGGAGGAAACCTAATCTCACCCCCGCCAAGCCGAAGAATTTGCCGAAGGATCGGAGGATGATCAGGCTTCGGCCATCGGCAACGTCGCTGGCGATGCTGGCGGCAGGCATGCAGTCGGCGAAGGCTTCATCGACGATCAGCCAGCCGCGCCGCTTTTCCTGACGGCACAGAAGCTGCCGCATCTGCGCCCGCGTGTAGAGGCGGCCATCAGGATTGTTGGGATTGGCGAGGAGGAGCGCGGTGCCCGGCGGTGCAGCTTCCGGCTGCTGCAAGGCATGCATATTCGGGAAAGCCTGCGCATGGGTGCGGTAGGACGGTTGGATGTGGCAGGCGGGGGCGTCGAGCAGATGGCCGAGCAGGCGCAGGCCGGTCTCGCTGCCGGGCAAAGCGCAGATATGGCCGGTGGTAACGCCGAAATGGGCGGCGGCGGCCTGTTCGAGATCGGCGAGTGCTGCGGGATCTGGGAGCGATCGCCAATCGGTCTTTATCGCAGTCGCGCCGGGCCAGGCGAGCGGGTTTATGCCGGTAGAGAGATCGATCCAGGGAAGGCGCGCCTCCTTGTAATGCTGACGCGCAGCGGCGAGGCGCCCGCCATGCCAGTGGAAGATGCCGCTCATCGCGCCAGCACCAGCGCGAAGAGCAAGCCGCTTTCAACAAGCTCTATGCCCGCGCCATGGCCGTCTCCCGAAATGCCGCCGATGCGACTGCGCAACCACCATGCCCATAATGGGATGAAGAGGGCGGCGGACAAGAGCGGGGGGATCATCAGGCAGAGGGCTGCGGCCAATACTGTCCAGCCCAACAGATGCGACGCGCCGATACCGTCGCGGAAGCGGCTGGCGAGACCCTGGTGAAGCGGCGGGAGCCACAGGGTCCAGGCGAGCGGGCCAATCCGGGCTGCGAAGGGCACGGCGACAAGGGCTAGCGGCGGGACATGCTCCGCGCACAGGCGGAGCAGGACGAGCTTTGTGAGCAATTGCAGGGCGATCGAGACGACGCCGAAGCTGCCGATGTGCGGATCAGCAAGGACGGCGGACAGCTTTTCCCGGTCATGATGCGCTGCTCCGGCCCCGTCGGCTATGTCGCCCAGGCCATCGAGATGGAGCGCTCCCGTCATGGCGACCCAGGCAATGAGGCTGAGCAAGGCGGCGATCCAGGGATCGCTCTGCAAGCCCATTGTCATGGCGGCGGCGATCGTCAGGCCGACGATGATGCCTGTTGCGGGGAACCAGCGGATAGCGGCGACGAAGTCGTTTTCGTCCGCGCCTACGTTCGGGAGCGGCAGGCGGGTCATGAGTTGCAGGGCAAGGATGAGGCGGGTCATGTCACGAGACCTGTGATCTGCGCGCCGGGATTGTCTCCGGGCCAGAAGCGCAGCGTGAGCACCGCCGAATAGGGGAGATCGATCGCCCAGGCCTGCTGATAATTCAGGCCGCAAAGCGCCGTCAGCGCAGCACGGATCGCTCCTGCGTGCGTAAGGATGAGGGTGGGCTCCCCTACGTCTAGCAGTGCCGCGCTAACACGGTGGCAGAGGTCGGACCAGCTTTCGCCGCCTGGCGGAGGATAGTCGTCGGGAGACGACCAGAAGCGGGCAGTGTCGCCGGCTGGAAGCGTGGCGGGGTCCATGCCCTCCCATTCGCCGAAGTTCAGTTCGCGCCAGCGCGGGTCGATCCGATGAGCGGCTTGGCGGTCGGTCGCGATCAGCGCGGCGGGCGCGCTGGCGCGTGCCAGGCCGGAGCTGGTCAGGCAGTCGAATGCGAGCGCGCGTGACCGATCAATGCACAGCTGCATGGCGGCTGGATCAGGCGGCATGTCCGTGTGACCGAGCAGAAGTCCGGGCGTTTGTGGTGCTCCATGCCGCATCAGGTGGAGCGTCAACGGGCTCATAGCGCGCCCGCGACGGCGGCTTGCGCGAAGGTCGCCATATGCGCATGCGCCGCGAGGGCCGAGCGGATGAGCTGTGCCGCGACGGCCGCGCCGCTTCCCTCGCCCAAGCGCATGCCGAGGTGCAGCAGCGGGTTGAGGCCGAGCTTTTCGAGCAGCCGGGCATGGCCTGCTTCGGCTGAGCAGTGGGCAGCCAGGCAATGTTGAGTGATGGCGGGATTGTCGCGCGCGAGGGGAGCGATCGCGGCGCCGCAGATAAAGCCGTCGAGCAGCACCGGCACGCGCATCATCCGCGCGGCTAGGATCGCACCTGCCATGGCGGCGATCTCCCGACCGCCGAGGCGGCGGAGCGTTTCGAAGGCGTCGGTGCAATGGGATGCATGCAGGGCAAGCGCGACGCGGACGGCCTCCGTCTTGCGGGCGAGGGCTACTTCGTCGATGCCCGTTCCCCTCCCCGTCCAGTCCTGCGCCTCGCCGCCGAAGGCGTGAAGGCACAGCGCGGCGGCGGGGGTGGTGTTGGCGATGCCCATCTCTCCGGCGAAGAGCAGGTCGCAATCTTCAGGGACCACGGCAGCGCCTGCGTTCAGGGATTCGAGGCACTCGGCCTCCGTCATGGCCGGGGCCTCGCATATGTCGGCGGTGGGCTGTTCAAGGGAAAGCGGGACGATCACCAGATCGGCTCCGCAAGCGCCCGCAAGCGCATTGATCGCCGCGCCGCCAGATTGGAAGTTAGCGACCATCTGCGCAGTGACGGACGCTGGAAAGGCGCTGACGCCCCGTGCGGAAACGCCGTGATTGCCAGCGAAGATGGCGGCGCGGATACGGTCGGCGCGCGGATACTCGCGGCTCTGCCAGCCCGCCATGAAGAGGGCAATTTCCTCCAGGCGGCCTAGTGATCCGGCGGGCTTCGTCAAAGAAGCCTGCCGCGCCGCCGCAGCGTCGATCGCCGTCGCGTCGTTCCCAGGAAGTGTTGCGAGCGCGGCCTGAAAACCGTCGCGGTCTTCAAAGCGGATCATGTGCAGACAAAGCCCTCGGGCGGCGTCCGGACGATGAAGTGCCCCTTAACCCCCTGCGGCCATTCGGCGTAGCGCACGACGCCCTCTTCGCTGGCGGCATGGCGCAGGGCATAGTCGAGGATGGCGCGCGCGGCATCCGCGTCCGGGGTGAAGTCGCCCAGCACATAACCGACCTTGCCAGGGCCGCGCACATGGACGGTGCAATGCCGCTGGCAGGCGAAGAGGCAGGGCATGTCCTGCACGGCGATCGCTTCATAGGCAGGCTCCTGCGCCTGAAGGCCACGCATGGCATCGACCAGCAGCGCACCGCCGCGGCGCCCTTCGCTGTCTTCCCGTTGGTCTGCGGACAGGCGGCAGGCCGAACAGACGACCACCGACGCGCTGTTTTCGACGGCACGCAGCATCAGCGGCACGCTTTTATAATCATCTGAACATGAAAGACGGGCATCATGGCCCTCCCTGCAAAATCGAACCGCAACGGCCCTGCCCGGCCAGTGGCGGGCAAGGCGATGGCTGTCGTCCGCGCGGGGAACCCCGTTCGTCCGGTACACCCTGTCCGGTCGAAGAACGACTGCGGCAGGCAGGTCTCCTGGCTCACGGGTCGATGCGCATCGGCCGCCTTCTCGGGAGATACTCCCCCAATGGCTGCGTGGCCGGTCCACTCACCGCTTACAGTTGCAGGGGCAGCGCGGGCATTGCACCCGACTTCCCTTTTGATCCCCAAGCGGGGAACCTGTCGCGGCGCTGCTGATAATGAGGCAGGACCAAGCCCGCAAGCGGTAGATGAAGCGGCGCCTCGTCAGCCGGGCGGCCTGCCCGCCGCCAGCACGGCGTCTGCCCGGGCCAGCACGATGATCGGCAACCCGGCGCTGGCGGCGCGTTCGGCAGCGAGGCGGGTGGGGGCGGATATGGTGACAAGCAGCGGGCAGTCGGCGAGCGCGGCCTTCTCCACCAGCTCATAGGAACAACGCGAGGACAGTAGCGCAAAGCCGCCATCCCATGACAATTGCCGCCGCCGCATCGCCCCGATCAGCTTGTCGAACGCGTTGTGGCGGCCCACATCCTCATAGGCGAGGCGGATTGCGCCATCTGCCCCCGCCAGAGCAGCGGCATGGACAGCACCGGTTTGCCGATTGAGCGGTTGATGCGCGGCAAGATCGCCCAACGCCCGGAAGATAGCCGCCCGGCCTGCGGCCGAGCGGGCTGTCACGGCGGGCAGG
Organism: Sphingobium agri; assembly: GCF_023051225.1. Lineage (NCBI taxonomy): Bacteria > Pseudomonadati > Pseudomonadota > Alphaproteobacteria > Sphingomonadales > Sphingobiaceae > Sphingobium > Sphingobium agri. The sequence continues at coordinate 6,395 of NZ_JALKHS010000001.1, forward strand.
GGCCGCAGCGCCTGCTCCAGATTTTCGACGCCGCATAAGCCGCAGGAGGAATCGGAGACGCGGTGACGGACGCGGCCGAGCAGTCCCTCCACCCGCTCCGGCGGAAGCGTAGCGCGGGCGACGAGGCCCTGCTCCGTTACATGGACGTCAACGTCGAGCGGCGCGTCCGATGGCAGGACCAGCCGCTCGGCAAGCGCGAAGCCCTGAACCAGTTCGGCCACGTCCCCTGGCGTCGCCATCAGCACCGCATAGCCGACGCCGTTGAACTCTATCGCGACTGGCATCTCTTCCGCCAGATCGCGCTCCACGGGCGATGCGTCGCCCTCTGGGCTAATGCGGGTGAAGGAGAAAGGAGACGGCATAGCGCCGGTCTAGGCGGGCGGGATGCGCCCTGCAATATCACGCAACCATGCAACTGCCGCTTTCCTTTGCCGGTCAAGCCATCTATGCACAGCCCCGATCGCGCCGGTGCCCGAACGGGCTTCAAAGGGAATGCGGTGCGGGCTGCCGGTCAGGCGCCCAAATCCGCGGCTGTCCCTGCAACTGTAAGCGGTGAGCGAGACGCATAGCGACTTTCCGTTACCGCCGGAGGGTCAGCCACTGGGCCGGACGCTAAATCATGCGAGGCCTGGGAAGGCCATGTGTCGAGCGATGACCCGCAAGCCAGGAGACCTGCCGGCGTCTGGTCGCTCTTGCTTTGGCCCAGGGGATGGCCGGGGCACGGTATTCCGTCTGAGCGACGCGTGCGGCGGGACCGCACCGGCATGCGTGCCGGGCGCTAAGATGCGTCCGTCCGGCGCGTCGTGCTGGCCGCATAGCGGAGGTCCCGTCCAGTCTCGCTGACGCAGACGGGAGCCAAGCCGTCCGATGGTTATGCAAGTTCCGGCGCTGCGCCGCCGCGCGACATGGATGTTCGCGCTGCTGATCGCCGCCAATATCGGCCTTTGGATATGCGCCCTGATGATCTTCTCGGGCGATACGATGATGCTGGGCACCGCCCTGCTCGCCTGGAGCCTGGGCCTGCGACATGCGGTGGACGCCGACCATATCGCCGCGATCGACAATGTGACGCGCAAACTGATGCAGGACGGGCAGCAGCCGCTGACCGTGGGCCTGTGGTTCGCCATCGGGCATAGCGCGATCGTGCTGATCGCGGCGGTCCTCATCGCCTTTGCCGCCAGTGCCCTCAGCCGCGTCGAGGCGGCGGGGGAGATCGGCGGCACGATCGCCACGATCATCTCAGCAAGCTTCCTCTTCGCTATCGCGGCGATGAACCTCATCATCCTGCGGTCTGTTCTGAAGACGTTCAATCATGTTCGCAACGGTGGAAGCTATGTCGATGAGGACATGGACATTCTGCTGGGCAATCGGGGCATGTTGTCGCGCCTGTTCCGGCCGCTGTTCCGCCTCGTCACGCGTAGCTGGCACATGGCGCCGCTCGGATTTCTCTTTGGTCTGGGGTTCGACACGGCGACGGAGGTGGCCATCCTCGGCCTGTCGGCGGGTCAGGCGGCGAGCGGTCTTTCGATCGCAACGGTACTGATCTTCCCCTTGCTGTTCGCGGCGGGCATGGCGCTCATCGACACGGCGGACGGCGCGCTGATGATGGGCGCTTATCATTGGGCATTCGTGAAGCCGATCCGCAAGCTTTACTATAACATCACCATCACGCTGGTGTCGGCGCTGGTCGCCATCGTCATCGGCGGGATCGAAGCGGCGGCGCTGCTGGGCGACAAGCTGGGCCTGACCGGCGGCATCTGGTCGATCACCGCCCGTCTGGGCGAGCATTTCAACAGCCTCGGCTTTTTCATCATCGGCCTGTTCGCCGCCTGCTGGCTGGTGAGCTGGATCATCTACCGCTGGAAGCGCTTCGACGAGATCGACGTGCTCATCCCCAACAAAGGACAGACATTATGAGCAAGGTTTCCGCCACGGTCATCACGGGCTTTCTGGGTGCCGGAAAGACGACGCTGATCCGCCACCTGATCGAAAATGCGGGCGGGCGTCGGCTCGCCCTCATCATCAACGAATTTGGCGATGTCGGCGTAGACGGTTCGCTGGTGAAGGGCTGCGGCGACGAAGCCTGTCCGGACGAGGATATCATCGAGCTTGCCAATGGCTGCATCTGTTGCACCGTGGCGGACGATTTCCTGCCCACCATGCAGCGGCTGCTGGACCGGGACGTGCCGCCCGATCACATCATCATCGAAACCTCAGGGCTCGCACTGCCCAAGCCACTGGTGAAAGCGTTTCAGTGGCCCGATATCCGGACGCGGGCGACCGTGGACGGCGTCATTGCGCTCATCGATGCGGATGCGCTGGCAGCCGGGCGCTTTGCCCATGATGAAGCCGCGCTCGCTGCGGCGCGGGCGGCCGACCCGACGCTGGACCATGACAGCCCCATCGAGGAGCTGTTCGAAGACCAGCTGGCCTGCGCCGACCTGGTGCTGCTGAACAAGACCGACCTTGTCGCGCCTGAAAAGCTGGCGGAACTGGAGCAGCAGCTGGGCGGGGAAGTGCGGCCGGGCGTCCGCCTCCTGCGCACCGCGCGCGGCGAGATCGACCCCGCCGTCCTGCTCGGCCTTGGTGCGGGCGTCGAGGACCAGATTGATGCGCGCCCGTCCCATCATGATGATGAGGAGGATCATGATCATGAGGATTTCGACAGCTTCGTCCTGCAACTGGAGGAAATCGGCAATCCCGCGCCGCTGCTGGCGGCTTTGGAGAAGCTCATCACCGACCATGACATTCTGCGCGTGAAGGGCTTTATCGCCATCGCCGGGCGCCCCGCACGGCTGGTCATTCAGGCGGTGGGACCCCGCATCCAGCATCATTTCGACCGGCAGTGGCAGGCAGACGAGGTGCGCACGTCGCAGCTGGTGGTGATCGGTCAGGCCGGATTGGATCGCGCCGCCATCGAAGATGCGCTGTCAGGACAGCTGGCAGACGCCTGATGCATTTGCTGACCGCCACGCCGGGCACCGTTTCGAACGGGGATGAAGCCATCGATCTTGGCCAGTCGCCGGGCGACATCGTACTGCTGACCGTGGCGGACAGCGACCTTGCCTGCTTTGCGAGCGCGGCGGCGATGCTGGGCGATGGCGCGCCTTCCATCCGGCTCGCCAACCTTCTGCAATTGAAGCATCCCTATTCGGTCGATCTCTATGTCGAAAAGGTGATTTCCCACGCGAATTTTATCTGCGTCGTGTTGCTGGGGGGCAAGAGCTACTGGCCCTATGGCATTGAGGAAATTGCCAATGTCGCGCGCGAAAAGGGCATAGCGTTCGCCGCGATCGCCGATGGGCGGGAGGATGATCCGGAACTGCGCCTCGCCTCCACCCTGCCGCCCGAAACATGCGATCTGCTGCGGGATTATTTGCGACAGGGAGGCATCGCCAATGCGATCGCCTTTCTGAAGACGGCTGCGGGGATCGCGGGACTGGATGCGGGCTATGCCGACCCGCCGGTGCCGGTCGCCGACGCGGGGCTGTATTTGCCGGGTGTCGAGCGTCCCGTGCTGGATCAGGTGAAGGCGGGCTGGACGGATGGGCAGCCTGTAGTGCTGTTCCTATTCTACCGTGCGCTGCTGATCGCCGGGACGCTGGAGGCGGTGGACGCGATGATCGCCGGACTGCAGGCAGCGGGGCTGAATGTGCTGGCAGTGCATGTGCGCGCGCTGCGCGAACCCTTTGCGCGGGATTTCTTGGAAGGGGTGATATCGTCGGTGGGTCCTGATGTCATCCTGAACGCGACCGCCTTTGCTGCATCCGCGCCGGGCGAGCCGCGCACGCCGTCGATATTGGAGCAGGCGGACTGCCCTGTCCTCCAGACCATGTTCGCCAGCGCCGAACAGGCGACATGGCAGGACAGCGCGCGGGGCCTGGGGCCGCGCGATCTGGCGATGCATATCGCCTTGCCCGAGGTGGACGGGCGGATCTTTACGCGGGCGGTCGCTTTCAAGGCGGCGGCGCGGTTCGACGCGCGCACCGAATGCAGCATAATCGTGCCGCAGGTGCTGGCGGACAGAGTGAGCTTCGTCGCGCAACTTGCTGGAAATTGGGCGAGGTTGCGGCGTACTCCTTCGGGTGAGCGGCGCGTGGCGCTGGTGCTCGCCAATTACCCAAACCGGGACGGCCGGATCGGCAATGGCGTCGGACTCGACACCCCCGAAAGCGCAGCGGCGATCCTGCGGGCGCTGGGAGAGGCTGGCTATGCCATTAGCGGTGCGCCCGCCGAGGGCGCGGCGCTGATGCAGCTGATGACGGGTAGCGAAACAACGTGCGCGCTGCCCCTCGCGGATTATCGTGCTGCGTTCGCAGGCCTGCCTGGAAGCGTTCGCCAGCTGGTGACGGACCGATGGGGAGAGCCGGAGGATGATCCATTCTGCGAGGATGGCGCGTTTCGCCTGCGGGTGCATCGCTTCGGCCATGTCGCGGTCACGGTGCAACCCTCACGCGGCTATGATGTCGATCCCAAGAGCAGCTATCATGATCCAGCGCTGCCGCCGCCGCATGCCTATCTCGCCTTCCACATCTGGCTGGCTCAAGAATTTGGCGCCCACGCGGTGGTGCATGTGGGCAAGCATGGCAATCTGGAATGGCTGCCCGGCAAGGCGATTGCGCTTTCGGAAAACTGCTTCCCCGAAATCTGCGCCGGACCGATCCCGCAAATCTATCCCTTCATCGTCAATGATCCGGGCGAAGGCACGCAGGCGAAGCGCCGGATCGGCGCGTGCATCATCGACCATCTGACGCCGCCACTGACACGGGCAGAGACCTATGGGCCGCTCAAGGAGTTGGAGGCGCTGGTCGACGAATATTATCTGGCGGCTGGTATGGACCCGCGCCGGCTGGAGACGCTGCGGCGGGACATATTGGCGCTGGCTGCGGCGCAGGGGCTGGACAAGGATGCAGGGGCTCAGGGCAGCGGTGATGATGCGCTGGCGGCGATCGACAATTATCTGTGTGAGTTGAAAGAAATGCAGATCCGCGATGGTCTGCATGTCTTCACCCTATCGCCCGAGCGGGCATTGCGCCGCGATTTGCTGATCGCCTTGGCTCGCTGCCCCAGGGGATTGGACGGAGGGCAGCAATCGCTGCTGCGGGCGCTGGCGGATGATCTGGCGCTTGGGTTCGATCCGATCGACTGCGGCATGGGCATGCCGTGGACGGGGCCGAGACCGCAGATTCTGGCGGATACGACACCTGACGTCTGGCGCAGCACCGGCGATACGGTCGAGCGACTCGAGCTCTATGCCATGCAGCTACTCGATACGGGAGAAGCCGGTCCCGGGCCTGCAAGTGCGCAGGTTCTGGAGACGATCCGCAATGACCTCGCGCCCCGCGTCGACGCTTGCGGAGAGGCGGAGAGGACGGCACTGCTTCAGGCGCTCGACGGAAGGTTCGTGGCGCCCGGTCCCTCCGGGGCACCGACACGGGGACGGCCCGATGTATTGCCGACCGGACGGAATTTCTATTCGGTCGATACGCGCGCGGTGCCGACCGTCGCGGCGTGGAACCTGGGCCAGAAATCGGCAGAGCTAGTCGTGCAGGACTATCTCCAGCGCGAAGGCGAATATCCGCGCTCCATCGCCCTGTCCGCGTGGGGCACGGCGAACATGCGTACCGGCGGTGACGACATCGCGCAGGCGCTCGCGCTGATGGGGGTGCGGCCGCGGTGGGACTGGGGATCGGGACGGGTGGTCGGGTTTGAGGTGATGACGATCGCCGAACTCAACCGGCCCCGCGTGGACGTGACGTTGCGCGTGTCCGGATTCTTCCGCGACGCCTTTCCCGAACAGATCGACCTGGTCGACAGCGCCGCCCGCGCCGTCATGGGACTGGACGAGCCGGAAGAGGACAATCCCGCCGCCGCGCGTCACCGGGCGGAAGCAACGGCCCTGATGGCTGAGGGCGCGGCTGAAAAGGCAGCGCTGCGCCGTGCGGGAACGCGTGTCTTCGGATCGAAACCGGGCGCCTATGGCGCGGGATTGCAGGCGATGATCGACGAGCGGCTGTGGCATGATCGTTCGGACCTGGCGAACATCTATCTCGATTGGGGAAGCCACGCCTATGGCGGCGGCGTCGAGGGCGATGCGGAACGCGACCTGTTCGCCCGGCGGCTGGGCGAGGCTGATGCTCTCATCCAGAATCAGGATAATCGCGAGCATGACCTGCTCGACAGCGATGATTATTATCAGTTCGAAGGCGGGATCGCAGCGGCGGTCGAGCATCTGTCGGGCCGCCAGCCACTCAGCTATCATAATGACCATAGCAGGCCCGAACGGCCGGTCATCCGGACGCTGGAGGACGAGATCGGCCGGGTGGTGCGGGCGCGCGTCACCAATCCCAAATGGATCGCGGGCATGATGCGCCATGGCTACAAGGGCGCGTTCGAAATTGCTGCCTCCGTCGATTATCTCTTCGCCTTCGCCGCGACGACGCATGGCGTCAAAGACCATCATTTCGACGCCGTCCACGCCGCCTTCATCGAGGACGAAGCCGTGCGCGCCTTCATGGCCGAAGCCAACCCCGCCGCGCTGCGCGAAACCGCGGCACGCCTCCACGAAGCGCTGGACCGGGGGCTGTGGCGCCCACGTTCGAACAGCGCCGCCATGATCCTTGCCCAACTGAAGGAAGATCGCCCATGATCGAACGCACGCCGGAACAGCATGCCGAAAAGATGAAGAAGAAGCAGGCCGCCCATGACAAGATCATGGCGACCAAGACGCAGGAAAAGGGCTTGCTGATCGTCCATACCGGCAAGGGCAAGGGCAAGACGACCGCCGCGCTCGGCATGGTCATCCGCGCCATCGGCCATGGCAAGCGGGTCGGCGTCGTCCAGTTCGTAAAGGGTGCGATGACCACCGGAGAAAAAGCGGTGTTCGATGCGTTTCCCGATAATGTCACATTCAAGCCGATGGGCGAAGGCTTCACCTGGAACACGCAGGACAAGACCCGCGACATCGCCCTTGCCCGCGAAGCATGGGATGAGGTCAAGCGGATGATTGCCGATCCGGCCTATGATATGGTGCTGGCGGACGAACTGAATATCGTCCTGCGCTACGATTATCTGCCGGTCGAAGAGGTGCTGGAAGCCGTGACGAACAGGGACGAGATGAAGCATGTCCTCATCACCGGCCGCAACGCGCCCGAGCCCCTGATCGAAGCGGCGGACCTCGTCACCGAAATGACGCTGATCAAGCACCCCTTCCGCAGCGGCGTGAAGGCACAGGCGGGGATCGAATTCTGACATGAGCGGTCCCGCCATCACCCCGATCGACAGCGCGCAGTTCGAGGCGCTGGTAAGGGCGCGAAGGGACATTCGCCATTTCAGGACGGACCCGATCGATGAGACGGACGTCGAATGGCTGCTCAGCATGGCGCATCGCGCGCCATCAGTGGGCTTGTCGCAGCCGTGGCGTTTCGTGCGTGTGGAAACCGTGGAGCTACGCGAGCGGCTGGCCTGTCATGTCGACCGGCAGGTCAAGGAAGCCGGCAAGGAATATGATGGCGATCAGGACAAGCTCTATCGCAGCCTGAAGCTGCATGGCTTGCGCGAGGCGCCGGTCCTGTTCGCCGTCTATTGCGACGATGGGACGGAGACGGGCCATCATCTGGGCGCCGTCACGATGCCCGAAGCGCGCCGCTACAGCTGCGTCATGGCGGTGCATACGCTATGGCTGGCGGCGCAGACGCGGCGCATCGGCATGGGTTGGGTGTCGATCATGGAGCCCGAAGGCGTGAACGCGATGCTCGATATTCCCGCAAGCTGGGAGTGCCTGGGGCTGCTCTGCCTTGGCCGGCCTGTCAGTGAAGAGGATGTGCCGGAACTGGAACGGCGGGGTTGGGAGCAGCGGACCGACTGGCATTCCGTGGTGGTGCGGCGTTAGTTCCGCATCCGCATACGCCCCCCCGTTCGGACCGAGATCAGCTATTCACCCCGGAGGAAATCCAGCGCCAGCGTTTCGAACCGGTCCTTGTGCTCGATCATCGTCCAATGGCCGCAGCGCGGAAAGACGTGCAGTTCGGCATTGGGGATGATGCGCATGGGCAGCAGCGCGCCGTCGAGCGGACTGACCTTGTCATCGCGGCCCCACATGATGAGCGTCGGCGCCTGGATTTTGCCAAGATAGTCGATACGCTGCGACACGCCCGGCCCGCTCATCGACTGCGCGATGAAGCCGAGGGCGGCGCGCGTGTACATCTTGCGGCTGCTTTCCATCGTCACCGGTTCCAGCGCCGCCTTGTAGCGCATGTCGATCAATTCATCGGTGATGATCGATTTGTCGTACACCATGGATTCGAGCCAGGCGACGATGTTCTCCCGCGTCGGATCTTCGATGAAATCCACCAGGCGGGTCAGCCCTTCATTGGGGAAGGTCGAGGTGATGTTGAAACCGATGCCGCCGATCGTGATGTAGCGCAGCACGCGGTCGGGATGAGAGGCCGCCAGATGTCCGCCGACAATCCCCCCATAGCTGTTGCCAACAATATGGGCGCGGTCGATGCCAAGGCCGTCCATCAGCGCGACGACTGCATCGCGGGCTACTCCTACCGGGTCGCCATCCACGGGATCGCTCTTCCCATATCCCGGTGCGTCCAGGATGATGGTGCGGAAATGCTGGGAGAAGAAGGGCAGATTGCCTCGGAAATTGGCCCAGCCGGTGACGCCGGGGCCGGACCCATGGAGCAGCAGCAGCGCAGGGCCTGATCCCGCTTCATGATAATGAAGCCGCCCCTTATCCGTTTCCAGGAAGCGGCTGGTGCCTTCGAAGCTGAAATCGCCCATCTTTTCCTCTCCATTTTTGCACTATTTGGCGAGGGCGTAGCGGCGATGCGCGATGGACGCAAGGAAGCGGGCGTTGACTACTTCCCTTTCGCTCGCATCGCCATTATGAAGCGCGTCGAGCCGGTTCGCCCGGTTCATCGATCGCGCCGGTGCCCCGGTATAGGGGCTTAAATGGGAATGCGGTGCGGGAGGCTCTCTCCCAAATCCGTGGCTGTCCCTGCAACTGTGAGCGGCGAGCGAAGCATGGACCGGCCAGTTCTGACAATGGGACGGCCAGCCACTGGAGCGATCCGGGAAGGCCCCATGCCAAGCTGTGACCCGCAAGCCAGGAGACCTGCCGGAGCAAAGGTCGCTCTTGCCATGATCCAGGGGATGGTCACGGCTCGGTTCTCCGTTTGAGCGACGAATTTGGTGCGGCTGCGGCCGTGCAGGCGAGCGGCTTGGCCGCCTTCCTGCGCGCGCCGTCCGCTGGTCGTGGCGCAAGTGCTGGAGGGCTGAAGCAATGCAGGAGCAGATGCGGCGGGATACCGCCAGCACCGGCACGCGCCACGGTGTACGCGGCTGGTGCCCGACGGCATGGCGGCCGATGATGGCGGGCGACGGGCTGCTGGTGCGGGTGCGTCCGTCGCTTGGCCGGATGAGCCGGGAACAGGCGATAGGATTTTGCGAGGCGGCGCTTACCCTTGGCAGTGGCCATATCGACGTCACGAACCGCGCCGCCTTTCAGATCAGGGGCGTGCCGGAGGCTGACCATCGTGCGCTGATGGAGCGATTGATCGCTATTGGGCTCGCGCATGCCGATGAGGAGCGAGACGCTCACGTTCCTATACTGATCAACCCGGATTGGCATGAGGGCGATGATAGCGCGCTGATTGCGACGGAACTGACGGCGCGCCTGCGCGAACTGCCGGACCTTCCCGCGAAGGTCGGCTTCGCGATCGACGCTGGCCCTGCCCCGGTGCTGAGCGACGCGTCGGCCGATTTCAGGGTGGAACGGGCCGCGAGCGGCGCGCTGATCCTGCGGGCGGACGGGCGCATAAAAGGTACTCCGGTCAACACGGCAGACGCGGCGGAAGGGTTGATCCGCATGGCCCATCGGTTCGTGGCAAGCGGCGGCGTTCAGGCTGGCCGCATGGCGCGGCACAACGCCCCGCTGTCTGAAGAGGCGATCGAGGCGCCCGCCCCGGCACGTTCCCGCGCCGTCGCTTTGGCCGCTACGCCCGGCCCCTTTCATGCCGCGCCCTTCGGCCGGATCGAGGCGGCGGAACTCCTCGCCATCATCGCCGATGACGCGCGTGCGGTGCGGGTCACGCCATGGCGAGGGTTGGTGCTGGAGGGCAGCGGCGCACCTGCCGACGATCCGTCCGACCCGCGCCTTGCCGCCGATGCCTGTCCGGGCGCTCCAGCCTGCCCGCAGTCGAGCGTCGCCACCCGTGAACTTGCCGCCCGGCTCGCGCCCTATGTGCCGGGGCTGCATGTGTCTGGATGTGCCAAGGGTTGCGCCCGGCCTTCACAAGCGGCGGTCGTCCTGACCGGGCGAGAGGGCGTCTTCGACCTTGCCTTTAATGCGCGCGCGGGTGCGCCGCCGCTGCACGCGGGCCTGTGGCCTGATCAGATATTCGCCCATTTCGGAGCCCATTGATGCCGCATCTTTATGAAACAGACGGCGCGGAAATCTATCGCCAGTCCTTCCGCATGATCCGCGCGGAATCGGCGCTGGACCGCTTCTCCACCGAGGAAGAGCGGGTTGCCGTGCGGATGATCCATGCGGCGGGCATGGTAGGTCTGGCGCCGCATATTCGCTTCTCGCCGGGATTTGCCAAAGCCGCGATCGCCGCGCTGGAGGCTGGCGCGCCGATCCTGTGTGATGCGCGAATGGTGTCGGAAGGGATCACGCGCGCCCGCCTGCCTAATGGCAACGCCATCATCTGCACCCTTAACGATCCACAAGTTCCAGACCTCGCCCGGTCGATGGCGAACACCCGGTCGGCGGCCGCGCTAGAATTGTGGCGCCCCCGTCTGGCCGGAGCGGTTGTCGCGATCGGCAACGCTCCTACCGCGCTATTCCACCTGCTCAACATGCTGGAAGACCCTGCATGTCCGCGTCCGGCGGCGATCGTCGGCTGTCCTGTCGGTTTCGTCGGCGCGGCGGAATCGAAACAGGCGCTATGGGAAAGCCAACCCGTGCCCTGCTGCATCGTGGAAGGACGGCTAGGCGGCAGCGCGATCACGGTCGCGGCGGTCAACGCTCTCGCGAGTGCGGCGGAATGAGCGGGACGATCCATGGCGTGGGGCTCGGTCCCGGTGCACAGGACCTGATGAGCGTACGCGCGGACCGGCTGATCCGCGAGGCGCGCCACATCGCCTATTTCCGCAAGCCCGGCCGTCACGGCCATGCTCGGAAAATCGTGGATGGGCTGTTGCGCCCGGATGCGGTCGAATATGCGATGGAATATCCGGTGACGACCGAAATTCCGGTAAGCGATCCGCGCTATAATCAATGCCTGTCGGCCTTTTACGCCGAATGCACCGCACATCTGCACGGCTTGGTGGAGGCGGGCGAGGATGTGGTCGTGCTCTGCGAAGGCGATCCCTTTTTTTACGGCAGCTTCATGCATTTGCACAGCCGCCTCTCTCCGCTCGCGCCCGTCCGGATCGTGCCCGGCATCACTGGCATGTCAGGCGCCTGGACCGCGAGCGGCATGCCGATCAGCTGGGGCGACGATGTGCTGACCGTGCTGATGGCGACCTTGCCGGAAGAGGAGCTGGCGCGGCGCATCCGTGACAGCAATGCGTTGGTCGTCATGAAGATCGGCCGCAACCTCGCCAAGCTGCGCCGCGCGGTGGAGGCGGCGGGCAAGGACGACTGCGCCTGGCTGGTCGAATATGCGACCATGGCGGATCAGAAGATCACGCCATTGGGGCAAGCGCAGGCGGTCACCAGCTATTTTTCCATCCTGTTGATCCATGGTCAGGGACGGCGGCCATGAGCGGATGGGTAGCGGTGGCGGGCCTTGGTCCGGGCGCTGGCGCACTGGTGACGCCGGAGGTGACGGAAGCATTGGCCGAGGCAACCGATCTGGTCGGCTATGCGCCTTATGTCGCGCGGGTGGCGGATCGCGCGGATCTGGTGCGCCATGCATCGGACAATCGGGTTGAGCTGGACCGGGCAGCGCATGCGCTGGAACTGGCGGCGGCGGGGCGGCGCGTGGTGGTGGCGTCCTCTGGCGATCCCGGCGTGTTCGCCATGGCGTCCGCGTTGTTTGAGGCGCTGGAGGCCGGGCCGCGAGCTTGGCGCGCGATCGACGTTCGTGTGCTGCCGGGCATCACCGCCATGCTCGCCGCCGCCGCGCGGGCGGGCGCGCCGCTGGGCCATGATTTCTGCGCAATCAACCTGTCGGATAATCTGAAACCATGGGCGCTGATCGAACGGCGGCTGCGCCTTGCCGCGCAGGCCGATTTCGCCATGGCATTTTACAACCCCCGGTCGAAGGCGCGGCCTGATGGCTTTGCGCGCGTGCTCGATCTGTTGCGGGAGGAATGCGGCGGGGATCGGCTGATCCTCTTCGCTCGCGCGGTATCGACGGCGGAGGAGCAGTTGCGCGTCGTGACACTGGCCGAGGCGGCCCCTGAAATGGCGGATATGCGCACGATGGTGATCGTCGGGTCAAGCCGGACGCGCTTTATCGAAGGAGCGCCTCGCCCGATCCTCTACACGCCACGATGGGCCGAATGATCGACCCACGCCAGCACATCGCCGATGTCATGGACGGCTCGCGCCTGCGGCATGGGCGGGCGATCGATCATGATGACCGGCAGGCCGAGCGCTCGCGCGGCGTCGATCTTGGCGCGGGCACCCTCCCCTCCCGCATTCTTTGCGACGACCAGATCGATGCCGTGATCCCTCATAAGGGCAAGGTCACCCGCTGGTGTGAAAGGGCCACGATCCACCAGCAAATGGTGGCGCAGCAATGTGGGCGGCGCATCAGGCGCATCTACGAACCTCAACAGATATTGATGCTGTGGCTGCGCGGCGAAGGCTTCGACATGCATCCGACCCAGAGCGAGCATCACGCGCCGGGGCGGGCCATCGAGCGCGCGGACGGCGCTGGCGATATCAGGGACGTGGGTCCAGCGGTCGCCGTCCACTGCCTGCCATTCCGGACGGGTGAGCATCAGATGGGCGACATCAGAAGCACGCGCGGCGGCGGCGGCATTGGCGCTGATCGCAGCGGCGAAGGGATGGGTGGCGTCGACAAGGTGGGTGAAAGCCCCCGCCTTCAGGAACGCCGCCAAGCCGTCAGCGCCGCCAAAGCCGCCGACGCGGATCGGCACCGGCTGTGCACGGGGATTGCCGGTGCGCCCGGCATAGCTCAGCGTCGCCTGTTCGCCGCGCTCGGCCAAGGCTCTGGCGAGCGCGCTCGCTTCCATGGTGCCGCCAAGGATCAGGATGTTGCGCATGGCGACTGAAGTTCCCTGGCTGACGATCATCGGCATAGGCGAGGACGGGGCGGAAGGCTTGTCCGACACCGCACGCGCGGCGCTGGAAGAGGCGCGCCTCATCATGGGCGCTCCGCGCCAGCTGGCGCTGCTGCCACCCCTTAAAGCGGAACGGCTTAACTGGCCAGTGCCATTCGATGATGGGGTAGAGGCCCTGCTTGCCCGGCGTGGAAAGCCGACGGTGATGCTGGCGTCGGGCGATCCCTTCTGGTTCGGCGCTGGCATCAGGGTTTCGCGGCATCTGACGCCCGGCGAGTGGATTGCGCATCCTGCACCATCGACCTTCTCGCTGGCGGGTTCCCGTTTGGGCTGGGCGTTGCAGGATGTGACCTGCCATGGCCTCCACGCCGCGCCGCTCGATCGGTTGAGGCCCATGCTTGCGCCGGGACGCCGCGCGCTGGTGCTGCTGCGGGATGGAGCGGCGGTGCAGGCACTTGCCGCCTATCTGGCAGAAACAGGCTTTGGCGCGTCAAAGCTGCACATCATGGAAGCCCTCGGTGGACCGCGCGAGCGTATCCGGTCGGAGGAGGCTGACAAGCTCGCCTTCGAAGATATCGCGCATCCCGTGGCGGTCGGCGTTGAAATTTCGGGCGACGGCGAGGCGATGCCATGTGCAAGTGGCCTTGCCGACAGCTGGTTCGAACATGACGGGCAGATCAGCAAGCGGCCCGCCCGTGCGTTGACGCTGTCGGCGCTCGCCCCGCGTCCTGGCGAGACATTGTGGGATATCGGAGCGGGATCGGGATCAATCGCGATCGAATGGCTGCTAAGCCATCCGTCCACGCAGGCGCTGGCTTTCGAAGCTGACCCAGTACGCGCCAAACGCGCGGTGGCCAATGCGCGGCGGTTGGGCGTGGATCGGCTCCTGCTGGTCGAGGGACGCGCTCCGGCGGCGCTGGCAGGACGGGTACGGCCCAACGCGATCTTCATCGGCGGCGGTCTGAGCGATGCATTGATCGAAACGATCATCGCTTTGCCAGGCGAGCGCACAAGGCTGGTCGCCAATGCGGTCACGTTGGAATCGGAAGCGCTGCTGGCGCGCTGGCATGAGCGGCTGGGCGGCGAGTTGCTACGGATCGAGATGGCCAGCGCCGCGCCGATCGGCACCCGGCGCGGGTGGAAAGCCGCCTATCCGCTTGTGCAGTGGAGCGTCACGCTATGATCGTGGCGGGTTTCGGCTGCCGCAGCGGGGCTAGCGAACGGTCCTTGCAAGCGGCGCTCGGCGCGCATGGCGAAGCCGTCGCGGCGCTGGCGACGCTGACGCATAGGCAAGCGCTGCTCGCTCCCCTCGCCAGCGCCTTGGGTCTACCACTAATCCTTGTCGATCCGGCGGCGGTCGCGGCGGTGAACACGCCAACCCAATCCGCCGCCAGCCTCGCCGCCCATGGCACCGGCAGCGTGGCCGAAGCCGTCGCCCTCATCGCCGCAGGCCCCGGCGCGCAATTGGCCGCATCCCGCATCATTTCACCCGATGGCCAAGCCACCTGCGCGCTTGCCCGAGGAGTATCGTCATGACCGTCCATTTCATCGGCGCTGGCCCCGGCGCGCCCGACCTCTTGACGCTACGTGGCCGCGACCTGATCGCGGCCTCCCCCGTCTGCCTCTATGCCGGGTCGCTCATACCCCGGGCGCTGCTCGACCACTGCCCGGCGGGCGCGCGGATCGTCAACAGCGCGCCGCTGACACTGGACGAAATCATCGCCCTCATCGCAGAGGCGGATGCGGCGGGCCAGGATGTCGCCCGGCTGCATTCAGGCGACCTGTCGGTGTGGTCGGCGATGGGCGAGCAAATCCGCCGTCTCAAGGCGCTAGGCATCAGCTATACGGTGACGCCGGGCGTCCCATCCTTCGCCGCCGCCGCCGCCGCTCTAGAGGCGGAACTGACGCTGCCGGGGCTAGGCCAGTCGCTGATCCTCACGCGCACGCCAGGCCGGGCAAGCGCCATGCCCCCAGGCGAAACGCTGGCGGCCTTCGGCGCGACGGGAGCGACGCTGGCAATCCATCTTTCGATCCATAATCTGCCGCAGGTGGTGGCAGACCTCGTACCGCTCCATGGCCCAGACTGCCCGGCGGCGATCATATGGCGAGCGAGCTGGCCCGATCAACGCGTGGTTCGAGGAACACTCGCCACCATCGAAGGTCTGGCGGCAGGCGGCCCGGAGCGGACGGCCATAATTCTTGTCGGGTCGGTGCTGGGCGACACCGATTTCGCAGAAAGCCAGCTTTACGCGCCCGGTTACGACCGGCGATTTCGGCCAGCGACGGCGGACTCCCCCTTCGCCGGATCGGGTGAATGACGCCTGGCCTCCTCATCGCCGCACCGCGATCGGGATCCGGCAAGACGGTCATCACATTGGGGCTGCTCCGATCGCTGAGACGCCAAGGCGTGGGCGTCCAGCCCTACAAATGTGGTCCGGATTATATCGACACGGGATTTCACCGGCTGGCGAGTGGGCGGTCTTCCTTCAATCTCGACAGCTGGGCAATGGATGCGGCCATGCTCCACGGTCTCGCCGGTGAAGCGGCGGACGCAGAGCTGATCGTCGCGGAAGGCGTGATGGGGCTGTTCGACGGCGCGCCAGCACGCGGGGCGAGCGGCAACGGCAGCAGCGCCGACATAGCCGCCTTGCTGGGCTGGCCTGTAATCCTGATCATCGACGCGTCGGGGCAGAGCCAGTCGGCAGCCGCCATCGCCCAGGGATTCCGCACGCTCCGCCCCGATGTCGGCGTGGCAGGCGTCATCATCAACCGTGTCGCCAGCCCGCGTCACGAAGCGATGATCCGGCAGGCGATGGAGGACATCGCCATGCCAGTGCTGGGCGCTATCCCAAGGTCGCCTGCCCTCGCCATTCCCGAACGGCATCTGGGGCTTGTTCAACCGAGTGAGCAGGGAGAGGCGGACCGGATGATCGACGCCATCGCAGACCTGATCGAAGCGCATGTCGATGTTCCAGTTCTCCAGGCGGCAGCGGACGCCCTCCCGGCCCTGCCTCCTGCCGCTTATCACTGTCCGCCGCCGGGGCAGCGTGTCGCGTTGGCACAGGACGCGGCCTTTTCCTTCACCTATGCCCATATGCTGAGTGGCTGGCGCGCAGCCGGGGCGGAGATCATTCCCTTCTCCCCGCTGGCCGACGAAGCGCCCGATCCTGTGGCCGACGCCGTCTGGCTGCCCGGCGGCTACCCCGAACTGCATGCGCCAAGGCTTGCGCAGGCGAGCCGCTTTCTGAACGGCCTGCGCAGCCATGCAGAGGGTCGGCCGATCCATGGCGAATGCGGCGGCTATATGGTGCTGGGGCAGGCGATCATCGATGCGCAGGGGCAATCCCATGCCATGGCGGGACTGCTCGGCCTGGTTTCCAGCTTTGCAGAGCGGCGCTTGCACCTGGGCTATCGTCAGGCGCGGCTGCTGGCGCCGATGGGCGGCCATAATTCAGGCGCGCCACTGCGCGGGCATGAATTTCATTATTCGACCGTCGTCGAACAACCGGACGAGCCGCTCGCTCATGTGACTGACGCGATGGGCGTGCCGGTGGCCAGCAGCGGTTCGCGCCGGGGCCGGGTGACGGGCAGCTTCTTCCACTTGATCGCGAGTGCCACATGATCCACCTGTCGCTCATTGGTATCGGGACAGGTAATCCCGATCATCTGACACGCGCCGCTATCCGCGCGATGAACGCGGCGGACCTCATCCTGCTGCCGCACAAGGGTGAAGCAAAATCCGACCTTCTCGACCTGCGCCGCGCCATATGTGCGGAGGTGCTGACCCGGCCCGTGCGCATCGCAGAGTTCGACATGCCCAGCAGAGAGGAGCAGGGCATGTATGTCGATGTGGTTATGGAATGGCATGACGCGATCGCCGCAATCTGGATGGAACAGATCGCCCGGAACCTGCCCGATGGCGGCACCGTAGCGCTGCTCGTCTGGGGCGACCCTTCGCTCTACGACAGCAGCCTGCGCATCGCCGAGCGGCTAGGTCCCTCCGTTGAGATAAGCGTCGTTCCAGGCATCACCAGTATTCAGGCGCTGACGGCCGCGCATGGCATTTGCCTCAACCGCCTGGCCGGCCCGGTGCTGATCACCACAGGCAGGCAGTTGCGCGATCACGGCTGGCCGAACGGCGTGCGGGACATCGTCGTAATGCTCGACGGACATTGCGCCTTTCAAACGCTGGAACCGGAGCATCTCATGATCTGGTGGGGCGCCTATCTCGGCATGGAACATCAGGCGTTGGCAAAGGGGCCACTCGCGCTGGCAGGACCAAAGATCATCGAGCGCCGCGCAGCATTGCGGCAGAAGCATGGATGGATCATGGACGTCTTTTTGCTGCGGCAGGACGCCTGACGATTCAGGATCAGGCGGCCGGAACTCTCAACTCGATCATTGGCTTGCTGATCATCGGTCCACTACCGTCGATCGAACCCATCGCAGCGCGGCGGCGAAATTCGGCGGCCATGGCCTGATGCATGGTTCGCGCGGACGCGTCGGCGGTCGTCGCCGCCAATTGCTCATGCATCCGCGCTCTTTCCAGGCATTCCTGTGCATTGAGGGCATGTGTCATGAAAATGCTCTCCTGCTAAAGGTTTCGAGCCAATCCCAAGCGGCGCAGGGCGCGGCCAGCCAAGGAAGCCACTTACGAAACCCGGCGGAATTTACGCCTTTCCGCAGAGCTTTGGAAATGGAATCTTCTTGTTGCCGTTGGGCCTGCCGCCGCCGCGCACCGCTTCAGCCGATCCATCCCTGTTGCGGTTGGCAGCGATGGCTTTTCAACTCCTTGCGGCTCTCGCCATGCACCTCGCTCAGGGCGACTTCGTAGCCCCACAGATTGGCCAGGCTTTGCAGCACCATCGTCGCGTCCGAAGCGTCCAGCACCACGCCGTCATTCACCACATGCTCCAGCATCAGCGTACGGTCGCCAGCCAGATCGACATCGACCACCTGGATATCGGGCTCCTGCCGGGCAATGTCATATTCGCGGGCGAGCGCGCGGCGAATACGCCTGTAGCCGCGCTCGTCATGAATGGCGTCGACGCGCAGTTCCGACTCGCCTTCATGGTCGAGGAGCTTGAAGAGCCGCCACTGGCGTATGAGATGAGGACTGAGGAACTGCGAGACGAAGCTTTCGTCGCGATAGTTGATCCAGATGTCCTTTAGCACCTCTACCGGATCGCGTGACCCGGCAATGTCGCTGAACCACTCGCGATCCTCCGCAGTCGGGTCCATGCAGATCCGCTCGATGTCGGACATGATGCCAAAGCCCAGAGAATAGGGATTGAAGCCGCCGAAATGGCCGGAATCGAATGTTGGTTGATAGACGACATTGGTATGCGACTGGATGAACTCCATGAACGCGCCATCGGTAATCCAGCCGCGATCATGCAGGATCGTCATGATGCGATAATGGGTATAGGTCGCGCAGCCCTCGTTCATCGCCTTGGTCTGGCGCTGCGGATAGAAATATTGCGCGATCAGCCGGACGATCCGCAGGATTTCCCGCTGCCAGCTTTCGAGGCGCGGTCCGGTCTTTTCCAGGAAGTAGAGGATATTTTCCTGCGGCAGCCCAAGCGCTGCGCGGCGTTCGTCCGACGGCACGGCCGCCGCCTTCGCGCCCACCGGCACCGTGCGCCAAAGGTCGTCATAGATGCGGTCGCGATAGGCTTGCCGTTCTGCCTCACGCTCGGCCTCCGCCCGCATGTCGCGCGGGCGGATGCGCGGATAGCGGTGGACCCCCTGGTTCATCAGGGCATGGGCGGCGTCCAGCACCCGCTCGACCGCGAGTTGCCCGTAGCGCTCTTCGCATTGCGATATGTAGCGCTTGGCGAACTCCAGATAATCGAGAATGCCCTCCGCATCCGTCCATTGACGGAACACATAATTATTCTTGAAGAAGTGATTATGTCCAAATGCCGCATGGGCAATCACCAGCGTCTGCATGGTGGCGCTGTTTTCCTGCATCAGATAGTTGATGCACGGATTGGAGTTGATCACCAGCTCATAGGCAAGGCCGCGAAGTCCCTTGCGGTACAGCATTTCATTGGTCACGAACTGCTTGCCGAATGACCAATGTTTGTAGAACAACGGCATGCCGATGGACGAATAGGCGTCCAGCATCTGCTCGGCACTGATGATCTCTATCTGGTTGGGATAGATGTTGAGCTTCATCTCCTGAAGCGCGATCGGCTCCACCGTATCATAGATGCGGTTGATCAGCGAAAAGTCCCAGTCGCTGCCGGTGAACAGCGGAGCGGGAGCAACCGACGCCATCAGGTAGAGGCCCTTTCACCCACGCCGCGCCGCTGGAAAAGCTCGCGGAAAACGGGATATATTTCCCGGCGATGCGACACTTTTCGCATCGTGAATTGCCGATTGGCCTGCGAAACCGGCAGATAGGCGTCCCACAAACCGGTGGTGGAGGTCGCGGACTCGATCGAAGCAAACTCCTCGCGACCGACCTCCAGATAGGCAAAATATTGGCAGAAGGGCAGGATTTCGTCCTGCATCAGGCCGACCACCCGGGCATTGTCGGATGCCAGCGTGTCGCCGTCAGAAGCCTGCGCCACATAGATGTTCCAGTCGGTGGGACTATAGCGGTCCTTCACCACCTCGATCAGCTTGTCCAGCGCGCTCGACACCAGCGTACCGCCGGTTACGCTACTATAGAAAAAGGTCTCCTCATCCACCTCCGCCGCGCGGTCAGTATGATGGATGAACACCACCTCCACATGCTCATAACAGCGCGACAGGAAGAGGTGCAGCAACGCGAAGAAGCGCTTGGCAAGGTCCTTCATATGCGCGGTCATGGAGCCAGACACGTCCATCAGGCAGAACATGACCGCTTGGGCGACCGGCCGGGGCACGGGTTCGAAACGGCGGAAGCGCAGGTCCACCGGGTCGATATAAGCAATGAGGTTACGGCGGCGGATGATGTGCGCCCGCTCCTCCCGCAGCCGTTCCAGCGCAACGTCATCATCCGGCAGAGGCACCGCGCGCCCCTCAATCTCGGCAATGGCATCTTCAATGCGGCTCAAGTCACGCCCACTCGGGCGGCGCAGCGCGATACGGCGGGACATCGCCTTTTGCATCGTGCGCGGAACCGAAAGATTGGACGGGTTTCCGATGGTGGCGTAACCCGCGCGGCGTACGCCCTCGATCTTGCCAGCGACCAGCTTCTTCTTGGCCATGTCGGGCAGTTCCAGGTCTTCCAGGAAAAGATCGAGAAACTCCTCCCGGCTGAGCGCGAAACGGAAGTCGTCCTGATCCTCGCCCTCACCCGGCTGAGACCCACCGCCACCACTACCATCCGGCCGCTTGATCCGGTCCCCTTCCAGAAATTCGCGATTGCCGGGCAGCACCCGTTCCCGATTACCGCCCTTTTCCGCCCGGTGCAGCGTGGGCTCATGGATCGCGTCGCGGCGGATTGTCACCTCGCCTTCTCCGGCCAGGTCCTTGATGCTGCGATCCTTCAGGCTGTCACGCACCGCCTGACTGACATAGGCTTTCGCTCTCCTCAGGAACCGTTGCCGGTTTACCAGGCTCTTGCCCCCCGGGTTCAGCCGTCTGTCGACTATGTGCATGGTGGCCACTGCGCTGTCACGAAGAGGGCGCCTCCATCTGTCTATCCCGCCTGCTTGACCCTGATATACCATTCGACGAGCCGCCGGACCTGCCGCTCGGTATAGCCGCGCTCGACCATGCGGGCGACGAACTCGTCATGCTTGCTGGCGGTATCGCCATCCTTCTTAGACCCGAAGCTGATGACGGGCAAAAGGTCCTCGACCTGGCTGAACATCCGCTTTTCGATGACTTCGCGGATCTTTTCATAAGAGGTCCAGCTGGGATTGCGCCCGTCATTGCTGGCCCGCATCCGCAGGGCGAATTTCACAACCTCGTTCCGGAAATCCTTGGGATTGGCGATCCCGGCGGGTTTTTCGGTCTTGGTCAGCTCCTGATTGATGACTTCGCGGTCGAGAAGCTGCCCCGTGTCCGGGTCCTTGAAATCCAGATCCTCTATCCACGCGTCGGCATAGGCGACGTAGCGATCAAACAGGTTCTGGCCATAATCATTGTAGGATTCCAGATAGGCTTTCTGGATTTCGTTGCCGATGAATTCGGCATAGCGCGGCGCCAGTTCGCCCTTGATGAACTCCAGATATTTGGCCTCGACGTCGGCGGGGAATTGTTCCTGCCGGACCATCTGTTCCAGCACATACATGAGATGGACCGGATCGGCGGCGATCTCGCTACTGTCATGATTGAACGTCGCTGATAGCGCCTTGAAGGCAAAGCGCGTCGATGTGCCGGACATGCCCTCATCCACGCCAGCGGCGTCGCGATACTCCTGGATGCTCTTGGCGCGCGGATCGATTTCCCGCAGCATTTCGCCATCATAGACGCGCATCTTGGAATAAAGGTTGCTGTTCTCATGCTCCCGCAGCCGGGTAAGCACCGAAAAGCGCGCCAGCATGTCCAATGTGCCCGGCGCGCACGGAGCCTTGTTCAGGTCGGACTCGCGCAGCAGCTTTTCATAGACGTGCCGCTCCTCGGTCGCCTGCAAGCTATAGGGCACCTTGATGACGTAGATACGGTCGATGAAAGCTTCGTTATTCTTGTTATTCTTGAAATTCGCCCATTCCGATTCATTGGAATGGGCCATGATGATGCCGTTGAAGGGGATAGCGCCGATATTCTCGGTGCCGATATAATTGCCTTCCTGAGTCGCCGTCAGCAGCGGATGCAGCATCTTGATCGGCGCCTTGAACATCTCGACAAACTCGAGCATGCCCTGATTGGCGCGGTTAAGACCACCCGAATAGCTGTAGGCATCGGGATCGTTCTGCGACAGCATTTCCAGCTTCCGGATATCGACCTTGCCGACCAGCGAACTGATGTCCTGATTATTCTCATCACCCGGCTCGGTCTTCGCGATCGCGATCTGCCGCATGCGCGACGGCATCAGGCGGATGACCTTGAACTGGGAGATATCGCCGGAAAATTCATCCAGCCGCTTGCGCGCCCATGGGCTGATCATGCCGGTCAGCCGGCGGCGGGGGATGCCGTAATTATCTTCGATGAAGGCGCCATGCTGTTCCGCATCGAACAGGGCGAGCGGGCTTTCGAAGATGGGGCTGATCTCGTCCCCAGCCTTCAGCGCATAGATAGGGTGCGCCTCCATCAGCGACTTCAGCCGTTCGGCGAGCGAGGACTTACCGCCGCCCACAGGCCCGAGCAGGTAGAGGATCTGCTTACGTTCCTCGAGGCCCTGGGACGCGTGGCGCAGGAAACTGACGATATGCTCGATCGTCGCTTCCATGCCGTAGAAGTTCGCGAAGCTTTTATAGCGGCGAATGGTGCGGTTCATGAAGATCCGGCCGAGCCGCTGGTCGCGGGAAGTATCTATGATCTCCGGTTCGCCGATCGCCGCCAGCAGGCGTTCCGGTGCTGATGCGTGCATGAGAGGATCATTGCGGCATCCCAGCAAATAATCCTCGATCGACATTTCGGCTTGACGCCGTTCGTCAAAATTCCGCGTGAAGCTCGAAAACAGTTCGTTTTTCGTCACTGACGACTCCCGCCGCAGTAGTCATGTTACGAATATAATACGCACGAGACTGCAAAAACAGGCCCTTGCAGTTGGACAATTGCAAAATTTTTATTCCTGCACATCCGAATAGTTCGCAATAAGGAACCGGCAGGCAGACATGTTTCCGCGCCGTTCCGCTCCAAAGGGGAGGGCAGCGCGCGGGCAGCGGTCAAAAGCCTCTAACAAGGACCGGCAAAAAGAGGGTATAAGGAAACGGCTTGGGAAAGACGTTTCGCCAGGCAGCAGCATATGGAGAGATGCGATGACATCCATTCTGCTTCACATCCATGACGATAGCGGCATGGAAAGCCGATTGCAGGCCGCCTGCGACATTGCCCGCGCAACGGACGCGCATATTCACTGCGTTCAAATCACCGCCATGCCCAATCTGGTGGCGGGGGATGTCTATGGCGGGGCGGCCATGGCGCCATCGATCATGGCGGAATTGCACGAAATCGACATGCGGATGCGGCAGCGGCTCGAGCAGCGGCTTCATCGTGAGGGCGTGAGTTGGAACTGGCGGCACGCCGATGGCGATATCGTCAGTGGTCTGTTGTCCGCCTCCCCCCTGTGCGACTTCATGGTCGTGACCCTGCCGGGCCGTCCCCGCCGCGACATGAGCGATCCGCTGGATCTTGCGGCAGATCTGGCGATAGGCGGGCGCACGCCAGTCCTTGCCGTGCCGGATGCGGCGCGGGGCGTCATGATCACGGGCCGCGCGCTCGTCGCCTGGGACGGCTCGCGAGAAGCTTCCGCCGCACTCCGGCTGGGTGTGCCGCTGCTGAAACATGCCGGTGAAGTGCATGTGGTGACGGTCGAGGAAGCGGGCAAATACCCCTTCCCGGCAACGGATGCGCCAGAATATCTCTGCCGCCACGGCATCAAGTCACAATTTCATAGCTGGCCGCAGGATGGCCGCACCGTGGAAGCGACTTTGAAAGCTGCGATCGGCGTGCTGAAGCCGGACTGGATGGTGATGGGCGCTTTTGGACATAGCCGCTGGCGGGAGCTTGTGTTCGGCGGCGTGACGCGGACGATGCTCCGCGACGCACAGGTTCCCTTGTTGCTGGCGCACTGACCGTCCGCAGCCATCCGGCCCTTTGGAAATTGCGCCAGATCGGACCTTTCCCTTCAATGGCCGGGCGGACCAAATGCCGTTGCCACCGACGCTTCACATAAAGCAGCGGGTCAGAGGTTAACGCGCGGCAATCTTTGCCCATCCGATCCCCTCAAATCGGCGGCATCTCCGATCCCATGTCCGTAGCGTAAAGCATAATATCCCCTTCGAAACAGGATCTTGTCTGTCCCGGCGACCCGCTTTGCGTGGACGCAAGATCAAGGGGGAATTGATGCATTGGGGATGGAAAGCCAGGATCATGATGGTGGCAGGGACGCTGTGCGCCCTGCTGTTCCTGATGCTCGGCATGCGGGAAATGCAGCGGTCCTCCGCCGCCGAAATCGCGCCTGACCAGTCGGCCCAACACATATCGCCGCAGCCGGTGGTCCTTGCGGCTGCTGCACGGCCAATCCGGACCGGCGAGACGATCACCGCCGCCATGATCCGCAATGCCATGGCCGACCCTGCGCGCCATCCCGCTGCCGCCACGCCTGCCGAACTGATTGGCAAGGTCGCCACCCGCACGATTGCGGCAGGCGCGCTCATCCCGCGTGATGCGGTCGGCGGCGAGGAAAAGCTCGCCATCCGCGTGCCGGTTGGCATGCGGGCAATCAGCATAGACACCACGGCGGAGATCGCCGTCGCAGGCCTGGTCCGCCCCGGTGACCGGGTGGACGTGCAGGTCGTCTATCCCGGCGCAGACGCCATCAGCGGCGCGCGCGGAGCAGGGCGCAGCCGTGCCCAGACATTGTTGCAGATGGTCCAGGTGCTTGCAGTGGGTGACGCGGTTCTTGGCACCGCTCCTCCTTCCGGCGCGAAGGACGCCTTGTCCGCAGCGCCAGTCCCCGCACGAACGGTGACGCTGGCGCTCAACCCGGAACAGGTCTCCACCCTGTCACTCGCGAAAAGCACCGGCGCGCTCACTCTGTCGCTGCGCAACCCCGTAGACAGCGAGCAAGTGGCAGTCGCGCCCGCAAGCTCCAGAGGCCCTGATCCAACCCCGGTCGCCGCAACGCTCCCGGCGCAAGCCCTGACCGCGCCCATGCAGGCACGTCCCGCCCCCGCCCCGCGGCAACCCATAGAGCTGGTCATCGGCGACCGGCGCGAAACCATCTATTCGGGGAGCGCCCAGCGTTGAAGTGCATCCACGCCCTCGCAGCAGTGCTTGCCATGACTGCTCCCGCAATCCTGCGCGCACAGGAACAAAGGCCGCTTGCCATCCAGCAGAAGCGCACGCTCAGCTATCCGCGCCCCATCGGGAGGATCGAGGTGGATCGCGATGACGTGATTTCGGTCACCGCGCCTACCGCGCGGTCCTTGAGCGTGACTGGCATCGGCGCGGGAAGCGCGACGATCAGCGTCTTTGGAAGGGACGGTACGCTGATGGCGGAGACGCGCTTCGCCATATCGCCGCCAACCGCAAGCGCCCGGGAGCCGGGCGCTCTTGTCGGCCCCCGCATCGTCGCAGGCGAGCAGGTCGTCGCCGTCGATGTGCAGTTCGCCGCCGTGTCCTCCTCTACCCTGAAGGCATTGGGGTTCAACTTCTCAAAGCTCAGCGGCGACATACAGGGCGCGGTCGTATCGCCCAGCAGCTTCAAGAGCGCCAGCTTCGCGCCCGTTGGCTCATCACTCGACGCCAGCGTCCCGATCCAGAACGCGTTCAACCTGTTCCTGTCCGCACCCAATCGCGGCATCAATGCGGTGCTGAGCGCCCTCTCCTCCAACGGGCTGTCCGAATTGCTGGCCCAGCCCACCCTGTTGGTGCGCTCCGGCGAACAGGCGAGCTTCCTTGCTGGCGGCGAGATTCCCGTGCCCGTGCCGCAGGCGTCGGGAACCGGCAATGCCATCTCCATCCAATATAAGGAATTCGGCGTCCGCCTGTCCGTCACCCCTTTCGTCCTGTCGCCCGATCAGATCGTGCTGAAGATCGCGCCGGAAGTCAGCGAACTCGACTATAATAGCGGCGTCCAGTTGCAGGGCTATGTCGTGCCGGGCCTGC
The DNA here is from genome assembly GCF_023051225.1 of Sphingobium agri. NCBI lineage: Bacteria > Pseudomonadati > Pseudomonadota > Alphaproteobacteria > Sphingomonadales > Sphingobiaceae > Sphingobium > Sphingobium agri. The sequence goes on from NZ_JALKHS010000001.1 coordinate 32,378, forward strand.
GCCGCCGGTCGGCCGAAACCACGGTAGAACTCGGCAGCGGCCAGAGCTTTGTGATCGCAGGCTTAAGCTATTCGAGCCAGTCGACAACGCGGGAGAAGACGCCGCTGCTGGGCGACATCCCGGTGATCGGCGCCTTCTTCCGGCGGCAACAGATGCAAAAGGAACGGCAGGAACTGGTGATCGTCGCCACCCCCCGCCTGGTAGGACCGGTGCAGGCGAAGGACATCCCCGCATTGCCCGGATCGCTGCTCGACACGAAAGACCCGGTCGTGCCCTTCGGCGTGGTGAGGCCATGACCATGGCACGGATCATCCTTCTATCGGTCGATCACAGCCTCGCCGGGCGGATCGGCGACGCGATGCAGGGCCGCGCGGCGGTCGAACTGGCGCAGGCGGTCACGCCGGATCTGGTCGAAGGGCCCTGCGTCATTCTGGTGGACAGAGACGCCGTGCCGCCAGAGCGCTCGATAGCCACGGCCTTGTCGGCAGCGACGGAAGGCGCAGCCGGGCGGCCGGTGGTGCTCGTGACCGGGGAAACCGCCGCGGAAGAAATATTGCACGCCATTCGATCCGGCGCTGACGACGTCATCCGCCGCGACGCAGGAGGCGACGAAATCGCCACCATAATCGGACGCCTGCTCAATCGCTCGACCGCCGATCATGGCAAGGGCGGCCGACTGACACTGATCCTTGGCGCCGACGCCGAAGCCGCCGCGCTAGTCGCAACCGACATGGCGGTCAGCCGCGCCCGCACCGGGTCTTCGACGCTGCTGATAGACTTCACCATGCCGACCAGCGCGGCTGAGGCCTATCTCGACCTGCCGGTAAGCTACGGCATCGCGTCAGCCATCGCCGACATAGAGCGGCTGGACGCCAGCCTGCTGTCCAGCACCTTGGCCCGGCATGGTCCAAGCGGCCTGATGCTCCTCACCCTAGACGGCGGTTCGGGTGCCGAGCCTGCGGGCATCGCGCCTGCCGACATCGCCGCGCTGGTCCGGCTGCTCCGGGCATGCTGCGGCGATCTTGTCATCTGCGCGGGCAGCCTGCGCCATCCGGTGCTGCTGCGCACGCTGGCTTCGCTCGCCGACCGCGTCGAACTGGTCTGCGCGCAGTCGATCCGCGAGATGGACGCCTGCCGCCGCCTGCTGGAGCGCATCGGTGATGACGAGGCGAGCTTGTCACGAACGCGGCTGCTGGTGTGGGATCATCAACCCGGCATATTGCTGGACAGCCGCCGCATGGGCGAGATCTTGCGCACCAGCAGCACCCTGCCGCTCCCCATCGACCAGATACGCTTGCGCAATGCCCTGAACGCCGGTCGCCCGCTTGGTCTGGAGGCTGCGCCCGACCGCTACATGCGCGCGATCCGCACCGCCTGCGGCATCGAACCGCAACGATCGTCCAAAAGCCTCGAACGACTTCGCCGCCTGCTCCAGCGAACGGTGGAGCCAGCGGCATGAGCCTGCTCTTCGACACAAGCCTGCCGCGCGGCGCAGCGCGGCCCGCTCCAGTGGCGCAGCCAGCCGCCCAGCGGATGAGCGACAGCTATCAGGCGGTGATGGCCCAAACCTGCGCGCAGGTCATCGAACAGCTGGAAGCACGCGGCAGCACCGCTGAAACGCTCGGGCCGCGGGCGTTGCGCACCGAAATCGAGCAGGTCATCACCAGCCGCAGCAGGCGCGGGCAACTCGCGCTCAATGCAGCGGAAAGGCTGCTGCTGATCGAGGATGTGGAGGACGAGGTCGCCGGGCTCGGCCCGCTCGCGCCGCTGCTGCGCGATGGCAGCATCGACGACATCATCGTCAACGGCCCCGGCACCATCTATGTCGAACGCAGCGGCATGCTGGAGAAGGTCGACCGGCGCTTCCGCGACGACGCCCACCTGATGAACATCATCCAGCGGATCGTCGGCCCGATCGGCCGCCGCGTGGATGAAGCCAGCCCCTATGTCGACGCCCGATTGGCCGACGGATCGCGCGTCAACATCGTCATCCCGCCGGTCGCGCTCGACGGGCCGCTGCTGTCCATCCGCAAGTTCCGCATGCAGGCGCTGGGGTTGGAGGATTTCATCAATCGTCAGGTGATGAGCGCCGAAATGGCCGCCTACCTCGCCGCCGCCGTGCGGTCGCGGCTCAACATCCTGATCTGCGGAGGCACGGGCGCGGGGAAATCCACCCTGCTCAACATGCTGTCCCATTTCATCAGCGACCGCGAGCGGCTGATCACCATAGAGGATGCCGCCGAATTGCAGTTGCGGCAGGATCATGTCGTCCGGCTGGAAACCCGCCCACCCAATGTCGATGGCAATCGGGAAATCAGCGCGCGGGAACTGGTCCGCAACGCGCTGCGCATGCGGCCCGACCGCATCATCCTGGGCGAAGTGCGCGGGGTGGAAGTGGTGGAAATGCTGCAAGCCATGTCCACCGGCCATGACGGGTCGATGGCGACGCTGCACGGCAATTCCCCGCGCGACGCCTTTGCTCGCCTGGAGATGCTGATGGGCTTTGCCGGGGTTCAGAATGACATTCGCGCAATCCGGCGCTTTATCGCCAGCAGCGTGCATGTCGTGGTGCATATCCAACGCCTGGCGAACGGCAGCCGCCGCGTGACCGGCGTAACGGAAGTCACCGGCATCGAGGGCGAGGCATACTCCTTCAACGAGTTGTTCAGCTTTCACGAACAGCCCGCCATGTCCGGCATGGGCGAATTTCGCAGCCACTCGCCCCGCCCCTATTTCGAAGCGCGTCTGCGCGACTACACGGCGGCTGCTGTCCGGCAGGGCATATTGTGAAGGCAGCGGCGTTCCTCCTGCTCGGGCTGTTGACGCTGGCGGCGGCGGTCTCGCCGCTGCTCGCCCTGCGAGCGCGGGAAAGGGCGCGGCTTTCGCGGCGGCTGGCGGCGATCGCGCCCGGCGACGCCCCGGCTCTTCGCCAAAGCGCCCGCCTGACAGTGCCCAGTCTCGCCGCGCCGATGCTGGCGCGGGCACAGCTGGAAGTGACGACGCGCGCAATCGGTATCTTCGGCGGGTGCATGGTGTTGTTCGCCCTTGCGGTGCTGCTCGCCGCTGGTCCGGTGGCCACGGTACTCCTGTTGCCACTGCCCCCCGCCATTTTGTTCCTGTGGATCAGGGCACGGGCGCAGCGCCGGGTGAACGCCCTCATCGAAGCGCTGCCCTTCTACATCGATGCCGTGCGGCAGATGCAGGCGGTCGGCAGCTCCTTGCCCCAGGCGCTGGAACGGTCGCTCCCCGATGCCCCCGCGATCGTGCGCAGCTATCTTGCCCCAGCCGCACGGCGGCTTGAACTCGGCGCGCCGGTGAGCGAGGCGATGCAGCAGCTCGCCGACCGTCTCCACGTTCCTGAAATGTCGATGCTGGCAGCGGCGATCCGCACCAACATGCGCTATGGCGGCCCGGTCAGCGCCGTCCTGTCGAACCTTTCCGCGATCCTGCGCGAACGCATCCGCATCGCCCGCGAACTGAAAGCCGCGACGTCCGAAGCCAAGGTCAGTTCCCGCGTGCTCATCGCCATGCCGATCGTCGCAATGGCGCTGCTGATGGCATCCAACCCCGCCTATATCGACTTCTTCCTCGACGATGCGCGGGGGCATCGAATGGCGGTCATCGCGATCGGACTCCAGATCGCGGGCATGCTCGTCATGCGCCGCGTGATGAGGCTCGCCTTCTGATGCCTTCGCCCTTTCTCCTCGCCTGCTTCCTCATGGCGCTTTTGGGGCTTGGCATAGCCGTGCTCGGCGGCCGGATGCTGATGGCCGATCGGCGGCTGGAGGCGCGGCTGTCGCGATTGGCGCCCTCAACGTCGGCGCAAGCGAAGACAGCCATCCGCCTGCCAACCATTTTGGGCGCGGAAGGCCGCAACCGGTCGAGCCTGGAGCGCCAGTTGCAGTTGGCAGGCTATCAGGATCCCCGCGCGGTCAACCGGTTCCTCTGGCTGCGGCTGGCCGGGACGATACTGGCGGCGCTACTGGCCGCGCTCCTGTGCCGCATCGCATGGGGCGAATTTCTGTCACGCCCGATGCTGATCGTCATCGCCGCAGGGCTTGCCTTTGTCGGCGCGCGACAGATGCTGAACCTGCTCGCTTCGGGACGGGCACGGAAGATCACCGCCGAATTTCCCTTTCTGCTCGACCTCATGCTGATGATGCTGGAAAGCGGCGTGTCGCTCGACCAATGTTTCCGCTCGATCGCGCGGGACGAGCAGGTGGCGGTGCCGCATCATGGCGAGTTGATCGGCCTGCTGGTGAGCGACCTTGATCGGGGCATGCGCTATGAACTGGCGCTCGACCGCTGGGCCGCGCGGGTAGCCGTCAGCGGCGCTAAGGAACTTGCCTCCCTGTTCCGCCAGGCCATGTTCCAGGGGATCGAACTTGCCCCGGCCCTGCGCGAATTCGCCCGCGAATTCACCCAGCGCCGCGTTGCGCGCGCGCGGGAGGCAATGGGCGGGATCACTGTGCGCATGGTTGTGCTGATGATCCTCTTCTTCATGCCCGCCCTCTTCATCGTTCTGGGCGGGCCGCCGGTCGTCGCCATCCTCGACACTTTGCGGGCAAGCGCGCGATGATGTGGCTGCTTCCCCTGCTGCTTGCAGCCGCCGACACCTCGGGATCGACGCGCAGCCTCTATCTGCAACTCATCCATCAGGCGCGCGCCGATGGCAGGCCGCGCGCCGCCATCGCCTATCTCGACGATTTCGACCGCCGCTACCCGGGCGACCGCGACGCGCGCATCCTGCGCGTCAACAGCCTGCTCGACCTTAACGATCTCAACGGAGCGGAAGCAGCGGCAGCGGCGCTCCCCGATGGCGGCGGCAGCGCGATACGCGGCCATCTGCTCGCCGCGCGCGGCCGCTGGGCAGAGGCAATAACGCCTTACCAGCAAGCCGTTCAGGCGAGCCCCGCCGACTCCATGCTCCGCAACGCACTCGGCTTCGCCCAGCTGCGCGCTGGCTTCGCGGCAGAGGCGATAGAGAGCCTGCGCGGCGCGCTGGACCTGTCGCCCGGGACGGCGGTGATCCGCAACAATCTGCTGCTGGCACTTAGAGCTGCCGGTCAGAATGCCGAAGCCGAAGCCCTCCTCTCCACCGTCCGCGATGGGAGCGAACGCGACGCCTTGCGCCGTCAGATCGCCCTCGAAGCTGCTCGCCTCGCTACCCCGAAAGACCGCTGATGTTCTGCCTGTGTCTCCTGCTGGCTTCCGCCCCCACGCTCCCCCAGCCCGATCAGGCGCGCCGCGTCGTCGAATGGCAGCTGCGCTCACCGCCCCGCGCCGAGGAAAGCACCGGTCTCAGCGCCGAAGAAGCGGAGGTCATCCGCAGCCGCTATCTGCAATCCATCGGCCAAACCCTTCCCCGATCCGCCGATCAGGATGCCACCACCATCCCATGATGCCGCTCCGCCGCCTCCCAGCCTTGTGGCACGACCGGCGCGCTTCCGTGGTGCCGATGGTCGCGGCATTCGGGGCCGCGCTGGTCGGCGCGATGGGCTTTGCACTCGACGCAGGCCTCTATTATGCGGGGAGCCGCGACCTGCGCGCCGCGACCGAAAGCGCCGCGCTCGCCGCTGCCATGTATCCCGCGCAGGCAGAGGCGCGCGCGCGCGACAGCCTCAGCCGCAACGGCTATGATCCGGCTATCCTGCGTTCGGTGGAGCTTGGCCGCTATTGCGCTGACGCAGCCCTTTCCTCGCCCCAGCGGTTCGACGCCAGCTTCACCCGCTGCCCCGGCAACGGACAATCCACCGCCGTCCGCATCCGCACCGGAAAGCCCAGCCGCCAATTCTTCACCCGCGTCCTGGGCGGAGCAGATCCCATCCCGGACCTGTCCGCCACCGCTACCGCCGCGCGCATCGACGAAGCGGGCGTGGGCGTCAGTTCCGGCATCCTGACCGTCACCAACGCGCTGGTAAACAGCGTCAACGACCTGCTCGGCGCTCTTCTTGGCATCAAGTTGCAACTGGGCGCGAATGACGTTCAGACCCTGGCGAACGGCTATGTCGACGCCGGGCGTTTCTTCGACGCTCTCGCGGCGCGCGTGGGCGAGACCGGCACCTATGGCGCGCTCACCAGCCGCACCGTGGACCTGCGCGCGCTGATGCTGGCAGCGGCGGAGGCTGCCGATCAGCCCGCGACCGCAGCTACCCTGAACCTCGTCGCAGGCCGGATCACCAATGGCTACCCCGTTCCGCTTCAGGGCCTGTTCGGGCTCGGCGTGTGGAAGAACATGCCCGTGGGCGAGGCGAACGAGCAGCCGGGCCTTCGCGCCGGGATCAACGCCTATCAGCTGTTCACTTTCGCCGTGCAGGCGGGCGAGGGCAGCATTGACCTCACTGACGCGATCAGCCGCGTCGCGGCGGGCAGCACGATCCGCCTCGCCGCCGTCGCCACTGGCCCGATCGACAGGCCACGCTTCTCCTTCGGCCCGGCAGGCGAGACCAGCGCCAGCACTTCGGCGCTGCGGTTACAGCTCAACCTGGGCCTCAACCTCAACATTCTGGGGATCAGCGTCGGCGCGGTGCCCGTCCTGATCGATGTCGCCGCAGCAAGGGCGGACGTCAGCGCGATCGATTGCGCCAGCACAGCCGAGCAAGCGCGCGACAGCCGGGTCAGCGTGCTTGCCAGCTCGGGCCTCGTCAACGCCTATATCGGTCAGGCCCCCGCCAGCGCCATGACCCGCCCGATGCCGCCGCTCTCAGCCAGCGACATAGCGCCTGCACGAATATTGAACGTCCTCAACCTCATCACCGCAGACGTCCGCGCGATCGCCCAGCCAGTCACCGGCAACAGCGGGACGCTGGTCTTCGGCCCAGGCGGCCCGGGGACGATCGGCCGCCCCGGAACGCCGGGCGCGGCCGCCAGCATCGGCAATGGCGCGCAGACCGGAACGCTGCTGACGTCGCTCACCAACAGCCTCGGGGCCCCAAGCGGCATTCAGGTGAAAGCGCTCGACCTCTGCCTATGGCCGGTCTGCGACGCCACCGCCACGCGATCCCAACTGCTCGGCGCGATCACGGCCCCACTGGGGGCGCTGCTCGGCAGCACCGCCGATCCCCTGCTCGACAATCTGCTGGCTGCGCTCGGCATTCAGCTTGGCCATGCGACGGTGTGGGTCACGGGAGCGCGCTGCGGCGTGCCGGTGCTGATTTAGGGAAATCGGCGGCGCGACCCCCTCCACGCGCCGACGATCTTCAACCGGAGGGATAAGAGGAGAATGACGATGAAGATCGAACCGGTACGCAAGTTCATGAAGCGGCTTGCACGCGACCAGAAGGGCCTGACGGCGGTGGAATATGCCGTGCTGGGCGGCGTGATCGTGGCCGCGATCACCGCGCTTCAGACCGACTTCACCAATGGGTTGAAGGGCGCCTTCACCGCCCTGTTCAACAGCGTCAGCTGACCCGCCAATGACCACCCGCCGCAGGAGGAGCCGCACGCCCGCGCTCCGGCTCCTCCACTGTCAGAAAGGCATAGCCGCGCTGGAGTTCGCACTCGTCACTCCAGCGCTGCTGATGCTCATCTTCGCGATCATCATCTATTCCTTCTGGTTCTCCGCGCTGCTCGGCGTGCGCCATGCCGCGGCCGAAGGAGCAAGGGCGGCGATGGCGGGCCTTTCCAGCAGCGAACGCGCCGACCTCGCGCGCAGCCGAGCCCAAGCAGTGATCAACGGCTACGGCGCGCTGCTCGGCTCCGGAGGCGCGCCGGACATTCAGGCGCAACCCGACGGCGTAGGACAGTTCAAGGTGCAGGTCCGCTACGACATGAGCAGGTCGCCGCTGATACGCTATGCCAGCTTCATTCCGTTGCCCTCGACCACGCTCGGCGCGACCGTCATCGTCACCAACGGCAGCTATTGACGGGCCTGGCGCTCCACCCTTCCGTAACGTCTACGAATATGAACAATCCCCCTTTCCTTTTCCCCAACTGCTGCGTAACTGTCCGCTCTCGCCATGACGCGCGCAACAAGGGTTGTCTGTGCGTTGCGGGATGTCCGGAACGGCGCTGAGCGCTAGTTCGGATGCGATCCGGTCCCGGTTCGCGGGGTAGTTTAGGGCACGCTTTTGCACCCGCAAGAGACGCCGCCATGCAGGAGTTAGCCATGCTTTCAAAGGTCACGCTCGCCAATACCGACCTCTCGGTCAGCCGTCTGTGCTATGGCACCAACATGCTCGGCTGGTCGATCGACCAGGACCGCAGCAACGCCATCCTCGACAAGTTCCTGGAGCTGGGCGGCAATTTCGTCGACACCGCCCGTTCCTATGGTGACTGGATGCCCGACGCGCCCAAGGGTGCCAGCGAGCGCGCCATCGGCGCCTGGCTGAAGGGCAAGAAGCGCGAAGACGTGATCGTCGCGACCAAGGGCGGTCATTTCGACATGCGCGCTGGCGACTATCGCAACCGCGTCAACCCGGCCGACATCGGCAACGACCTGAACGAGAGCCTTGAGCATCTCGGCGTCGACACGATCGACCTTTACTGGGTCCACATGGACAATCCGGAAACCCCGGTTGCCGAACTGGTCGACTTCCTCAACGAAGCCAAGAATGCGGGCAAGATCCGTTATTTCGGCGCGTCCAACTGGTCCGACGCCCGCGTGCTGGAAGCCAATGACTATGCCAAGGCGAACGGCAAGGCTGGCTTCGTCGCCGTCGAACCCTTCTGGGGCCTCGCCAAGCCCAATGAAGAGGCTGCCACGGCACAGGGCTACCAGATGTATTTCGAAGATCATGGCGGCAAGCTCAAGGACGCTGGCCTGGCCATCATCCCCTATTGCTCGCAGAGCCGCGGCTACTTCGCCTTCGCTGAAAAGGGCGAAGTGCCCGAGCATCTCCAGGGCTTCTACGACAACCCGGTCAACAAGGACCGTCTGGCCGCTGCCAAGGACGTGGCCGCCAAGCATGGCGTCAGCGTTTCGGACGTCGTGCTCGCCTATCTGCTGAACCAGCCGCAGCAAGTGATCCCCATCTTCGGCGCGTCGAGCCCGGCCCGTATCGAGGAAGCGGTCAAGGCCGCCTCGCTCACCCTGTCGGCCGACGAACTGGCGGCGCTTAAGATCGGCTGATCTTCTAAGCCTGAAAGAATGGAAAGGGGAGCGATCGATACGATCGCTCCCCTTTTTATTGTCAGATCCGATCATTCTTTTGCGAATCGATCAATCGGGAAAGAATCGTACAAATTCTTACGCGATCGCCGTTATTTTCGCCTGACTAACAGTGAACAAGGCGGTAAAAGACGAGCAGACCATACGCATGTGGCGAATTAGGAGACTCTCATGACTGCTGCCCCTGCCCTTTCACAATCCCGTTCGGGCGCAGCGCCTGCATCTCTCACCACGCCCGGCCAGATCGGCACGCTCACCCTTCCCAACCGCATCATCGTCACCGCCATGGGCGTCAGCCTGGCAGAAGCCGACGGTACGGTCGGCCAGCGCCTGATCGACTATCATGTTGCCCAGGCTAAGGGCGGCGCTGGCCTCATCATCATGGGCGTGACCGGCGTCGCGTGGCCGGTAGGCGCGGTCCAGCCAAACCAGACCGCCATCTCGGACGATCGCTTCCTGCCCGGCCTGACGAAGCTGACAGAGGCCGTCCATGCAGCAGGCGGGCGCATCGCTGCTCAGCTTCACCATGGCGGCCTTGTCGCCGGGCACAGCGCGCAGGATGGGCATCCTCTCTGGGCTCCGGCATATCCGCCCCCCTTCGCGGGCGACTTCCCAGACTTTTTCCTGCCCGAAGAGATGGCCGCTTTCGCCGGAGGCGTGGTGCCGCAGATCAAGGTGCTGGAGAAGGCCGACATTGATCATGCGATCCGCCAGTTCGCCGACGCCGCGCTACGCGCTAAGCGCGCTGGAATGGACGGCCTGGAGATCCACGGTGGCCACGGCTATCTGCTCTCCTCTTTCGTTTCGCCTTACACCAATACGCGCGAGGATGAATATGGCGGCGACGTGGCAGGTCGCGCGCGCCTGCTCCTTGAGGTGGTGCGCGCGGTGCGCGCTGCGGTCGGCCCAGATTTCCCCGTCTGGGTGAAGATGGATTCACGAGAGCTGGGCAAAAACGGCATCACCATCGACCATGCGCTTGAACTTGCGCCTATGATCGAAGCGGCCGGTGCCGACGCGCTTACCGTCACTGCCTATCATGACGTCGGCCAGGGCAAGCTCCATTCGGGTTCCAACATCCCGCATGAGCCCGCCTTCAACCTGGAAGCCGCCGCCGCAATCCGGAAGGTGGTTTCGATCCCCGTGATCGCGTCGGGTCGGGTCGAGCTCGATCGTGGTGACAAGGGGCTGGCGCAGGGCGAGTTCGACTTCCTTGCCATGGGTCGCAAGCTCCTCGCCGACCCTGATCTGCCCCGCAAGCTGACCGAAGGCCGGGTGGCCGATATCCGCCCGTGCATCTATTGCTACACCTGCGTCAGCACCGCCTATCTTCGCGAACAGGTGCGCTGCGCCGTGCGGTCGGAAACCGGTTATGAGGATCTCGACTGGTCCCCGGCCAAGGTTCCCGGCCATGTCGTGGTTATCGGCGGCGGCCCCGGCGGCATGGAAGCCGCGCGCAGGCTGGACCTTGCGGGCGCGAAGGTCACGCTTCTTGAAAAATCCGATCGCCTGGGCGGCACGCTGCGCTTCGCAGGGCTCGCCTATGAACCCAATGAACGGCTGCTCAACTGGCTGCGCGACCAGATCGGTCAGTCGAAGGTCGATGTGCGCCTGAAGACTGTCGCGACCCCGGACCTCATCGCCAGCCTGAAGCCCGACAAGGTCATCGTCGCGACCGGCGCCGTGCGCGACATGCCGCCGATCCCCGGCAATGATCAGGACTTCGTGCTGTCGGGCGACGATCTGCGCGGCATGATGTTGGGTGAGGACTCTGCTGAAATCCGCCGCAAGACCAGCTGGACCACCCGCGTCGCGACAAAGCTCGGCGCAGCGACCGGCGCCACCGCTAATCTCGATCTGGTGCGCAAGGCGACCCATGCTTGGATGCCGCTCGGCAAGCGCGTCGTGATCATCGGCGGCGAGTTGGTCGGCGTTGAGCTGGCCGAATTCCTGATGGAACGCGGCCGTGAAGTTACGGTTGTCGGCGAAGCACCCAGGTTCGGCGGCGGCCTGCTGCTGGTGCGCCGCATGCGCCTGCTGGCGGAACTGCGCGAACATGGCGTGGCCATGTTCCCCGGCGCGAGCGGCATCGCGATCGGCAAGAACAGCGTCACCTTCACCAGCGCAGACGGTGAGCATAAGAGCGTTGCTGCCGATCATGTGGTGGTGGCCATGGGCGCGCATGGCGACTCCACCCTTGCCAATGCGCTCCGTGCGCAGGGCCATGATGTGGTGGAGGTCGGCGACGGCACGGGCGTAACCTATATCGAAGGCGCAATCCGTGGTGCGGCCGAAGCCGTGGCCGCCATGGGCCGCTGATCGGATCTTCAAGCTCAAAGAAAAGGGGAGCGCCGCAACGCTCCCCTTTTTGTATCTAAGCTGCCCCTTATCGAGACCACCCAACAACCGTTCGCCCTGAGCCTGTCGAAGGGCCTTACTTTTTTAGAAGTAAATAGCTTCTACAAACTCAGCCCGAACGGATTTGGTGGATTAAAAACCCCTCACCGCTCAACCAGTTCAGCCGCAGCCTCAACTCGATAATCCGTCAGCACCGGAGCCGCCATGGCATCGGCAAATGCCTCATAGCTCCAGGGCCAGCTTGCCGGAACGCCGGTGGCATCCAGATACCAGCTGTTACAACCCGATCCGAAGATCGTCGTGCGCGCCGCCGCGATCCGCCGCTCCTCATAATCGGCGTGAGCGTCAGCGCTCGGTTCGATCGTCCGGGCCTCGCCCGATCGCAGCAGATCGATCAGCTGATCCACATAGGCCCATTGCTTCTCTGCGATGTCGATCAGGGAGAAGTTGCCAACAGGACCGGTCGGACCATTCAACATGAAGAAGTTCGGAAAGCCTGGGATGGTCACGGCATAATAGGCAGTCGGACGAACAGACCACACATCGTCCAGCGAAACGCCACCCCGGCCCAGAACCGTTGTCGGGCGGATGAAGCGGTCCGCATGGAAGCCGGTCGCCAGCACCAGCGTATCAAGTTCGTGCAGCCGCCCGTCTTCCATCCGCACGCCCTTGGCCTCGACGCGGGCGATGCGATTCCGCTCCACCTCTACGTTCGGCGATTGCACGGCGTCATAATAGGACCAGCTGTAGATCAGCCGCTTGCACGCCGCGCGATAATTGGGGCGCAGTTTTTCCTTGAGCTCGGGATCGCGGATGCTGTTCTCCAGATTATCGAGGCAGATTTGCTCGATCGCCGCGATCTCCGGACCATGCGTATCCGTGATGGCATGGGTGAAGCGGAAGATGCTGTCCCAATATTCCTTGTTGTTGCGAATATCCTCGATCAGCGCAGGGTCGCGGCGGAAGGCTTCCTTTTCTTCCTCGCTATACTGGAAATAGGGGACAGGCATGATCCACTGCGGCGAGCGCTGGAAATGCACCAGCTTCGATGCACGCTTGCTCAGCGCGGTGACGATCTGCACGCCGGTGGACCCGTTGCCGACCACACCCACCCTCGCGCCGTCGACCAGCGCATCATCCTGCCAGCGGGCGCTGTGGAACGCCTGCCCCTCGAAGCTGTCCAGCCCTTCGATATCGGGGAGCTTGGGATGGTGCAGAACGCCCGAAGCCGCGATGACGACCTCCGCCTCGACCTCTTCACCGGTGATCAGTCTCAGACGCCAGACGCCAGCGCCTTCGTCCCATACCGTGGACACGACTTCGCTGTCGAAGCGGACGTGCGGCATGATGCCGTATTTTTCCGCCGTCTTCTCGAAATAGGTCTGGATCTCGCCGCCCTTGGCATAATAGGCGTCCCATTCCGCATAGGGCTCGAAACTATAGGTATAGGCGTGCGCGGGCACGTCGCAGGTCAGGCCCGGATACCGGTTTTCCCGCCAGGTGCCGCCTAGCCGCCCGGCCTTTTCGAAAACCGTGAAATCCTCGCCCGCCTGGCGCAGGCGAATGGCGGCAAGGATGCCAGCCATGCCTGCTCCGATAACGGCGAAGCGCAGGCCTTTGCGGCCCTGATCGATGGACAAGTCACTCTCCTGTTGGCTGTGTTCCTGACCATCATGATGCCGCAACCGGCAATGCCGCACATCATTCAAATGGATCAGGCCCTCACCAACAGGCGAAGATCACCCCCGCGACGCCTTCCGCCCCGCCTGCCGTCCGAAGAAGGTGCAGTCGGCAAGGCTGAGGCCAGAGCTATAACCATGCCCCCATGCCGGCAGCCCCGAAGTACAGCGCCCCGCCGCGAACAGTCCAGCGACCGGCGCACCGGCCCGGTCCAGCACCTCGCCATCGGTCGAGGTCCTCAAGCCCCCCAGCGTGAAGAAGCTGAAATAGCTGGTCGCGAAATTCAGCTCCAGGGCCACGAACGGCCCCTGATCCAGCGGCGTCAGGATCGGCGCGCGCTTGTGGAACAGCGGATCGCGCCCTTCCCGCGCATGCGCATTGTAGAATGCCATGGTGGCAGAGAGCGTACCCGGCGCCATTTCCAGCTCGGCCTCGACTTCTTCCCAGCTGTCGCCCGTACCCGCTATCGTCATCCCCGCCATCGGCAGCGGCTCGTCGAAATGAGCGATGTCCAGCAGCAGATAGACCCTGTCGCCCATCTGGTCGATGGCAACGCGGCTGACCCGGCCGTGATAGCAATCCTCATTGATGAAGCGCTGGCCCATCTGGTTGACGAACACGCCATGCGCCTGCGGTTCGGGCATGGTCCAGGGACAGGTCGTGAAGAACTGTTCCATATGGATGGCGTCGCCGCCCGCGCTGACGCCCAGTTCGATGCCCACGCCGTCATCCTGATCGCCGATCGGGCTGCTGATCTTGAACGTGTCGGGGCAATAGCGCCGCCGCATATCCTCGTTGAAGGCAAAGCCGCCCGTGCAGAGGATGACGCCCTTTGCCGCACGGACGAAGCGATTGACATTGTCGATGCGCACGATGACGCCGACCACTCGCCGATCGTCATCCTGCACCAGCGCAACGGCGCGCGCATCGGTTGTCACTTCAACGCCCAGCGCCTTTGCCCGAGCCTCCAGCAGATCGACCAGCGGCCGACCCCCGCCCCAGCCCATATGAGCGATCACATGGCCGCGCGGCGCAGGCTTCGCGATCTCGCAGAACGGCCATGCCGCCTCGCTCCCCGACCAGATCAGCGTGGAATCGTCGGTCGGCTCGATATGCTTGCCAGGCAGGAAGTTGCCGCGATAGGGGATGCCCTGCTCCTTCAGCCAGGCATAATGGCCAAGCGATTCCCGCGCATAAAGGTCGCACTTCGCTTCATCCGCGCACGGCCCGCCTGCCGCCTTCAGATAGGCGGCCAAATCCTCCGTGCTGTCCTCGAACCCCGCCGCGCGCTGAGCATCCGTGCCGCCGCCACCGCCGATGTAGATTTCGCCGCCCGACAGCGCCGACGCCCCGCCGCTGCCCGAACCCCGTTCAAACAGCATGACCCGCGCACCACCGGCTGCCGCTTCGATCGCCGCGCATGCACCCGTCGCGCCAAAGCCGATAACCGCGACGTCGGTTTCGAAATCCCACCGTTCAACCTTGCTGGCGGGATAGGGGCGATGAAGCGAAATGTCGGCCACGAAAGACTGTCCTCTCCTTGTGCGATCGGTATCAGAAAGCCTTTGTCTGCCCCCCATCCACCATCAGCGTTTGCCCGGTGATATAGCCTGCCGCATCGCTTGCCAAGAATACGGCGGCTGCTCCAATGTCTTTTTCGCAATCGCCAATGCGCTTCAAGGAAACCTTGTTGATCTGCGTATCATAATCGGCGGGCGCCCATTCCTTCCACGCCATCACGCCCGGAGAATTGGCGAACGGGCAGATGATGTTCACCCGCACCGCTTCCGCACCCCATTCGCTGGCAGCGATCTTGGAAATGGCGCGGATCGCTTCCTTCGCCGCGCAGTAGGAGCCCTGCGTCGGGATCGCATCAAACGCCGCGCCAGTCGCGAAGTTGATGACGGATCCCTTGGCTCTAACCAGATGCGGATAGGCCTCGCGCATCAACACGAAGGTCGGCCAGAAGCCCGTGTCGAACGCGACCTCCATGGCCTCGTCAGTCGTCTCGGCAAGCGGCAACTGGCGCGAAGCCTGCGCCGCGTTCACCAGCACATCAAGCCCGCCGAAATGGCCGATCGCCGCCTCGACGATCTTCGGTAACTCGGCTCGCTGCGCCAGATCAACCGCCAGGAAATGCGCTTCTCCGCCCAGAGCGCGCAGCTCGGCCTCGGTCGCGCGGCCAAGCTCCTCCTCCCGGTCGACGATCAGAACACGCGCACCCGCCTTGACGAAGGCGGTCGCCACACCCTTGGCCACCCCGCGCGCGCCGCCTGTTACGATCGCTGCCTTGCCTTCCAGTGCCTTCATGTCCTGCTCCCATCAGCCTTGTTATGTGAAATAGGCCCCGCCGTTCACCGTCACGATGCTCCCGGTGGCGAAGCTGCCGTCATCCCCGGCCAGAAACGCCACCGCCCCGGCGATCTCGTCCGGATGGGCAAGACGCTTCATCAGGCTGTCGGCGGCGATCATGTCCTTCATCTCGGCAGGCAAGGTTGCATAGATCGGCGTTTCGGTAGCGCCGGGATTGACCGCATTCACTCGGATACCGCGATCGGCAAGCTCCCGGGCCATGGCCCTCGTCATGCCCAGCACCGCTGCCTTCGCCGCGCAATAGGGGATAGGTCCATCGCCCTTTACGCCGGACGTCGATCCGATGTTGACGATGTTGCCGCCGGTGCCTTGCTCCGCCATCAGCCGAACCGCAGCCCGGCTGCATTTGAACGTACCGTCCAGCGTCACCGCCAGCACGCCCGACCAGCCATCATCCCCGCAATGGATGGTCTGGTCGACAAAGGTGGTCGGCTCCTCGCCACGCGCGATCTGCTCCGCCCTCTCCGCCTGTGCCGCATAATAGCGGTCCATGCCGTCGCCCGCCGCGCTACCCCGCCCGGCATTGTTGACCAGCACATCAACGCCGCCCAGCGCCTGCTTCACCTCGGCAAAGGCCCTGTCCACCGACGCCGTGTCCGCCACGTTGCAAGCGATGCCGACATGCGGCGCGGGCAGCACTGCGCCAGCCGCCGCCGCATCCAGGTCCAGCACCGCGACCGTTGCGCCTTCCGCGGCAAGACGGCGCGCGATGGCAGCGCCAATCCCTTGCGCGCCGCCCGTCACGACCGCGCGCTTTCCCTTCAGCCCTTCCATGGGATCAATCCTCTACTTCAGGCCGCCAGGCGACGCCGTTCACCTGCGCGCCACCATCGGCAAAGAGGGTGTTGCCGCTCATATAGCCGCCGCCTTCGCTGGCCAGGAAGACGGCGACCGGGCCGATATCCTTTTCCGCATCGCCAAATCGGCCTGCCGGAACCTGCTGCAGGATCGCCTGCGTCATTTCCGGGTTGGCGGCGAAATAGTCGCGCGCCTGCGGGCTCGTCGCCGAAGGACAGATGGTGTTGCAGGTGATGCCGTGCGGCCCCCATTCCACCGCCGCAGTCCGGGTCAGCGCCCGCATCGCTTCCTTGCTGGCATTATAGGCGACGGTGAACATATGCGCATTGAC
The DNA here is from genome assembly GCF_023051225.1 of Sphingobium agri. Lineage (NCBI taxonomy): Bacteria > Pseudomonadati > Pseudomonadota > Alphaproteobacteria > Sphingomonadales > Sphingobiaceae > Sphingobium > Sphingobium agri. Next base: position 49,027 of record NZ_JALKHS010000001.1, read on the forward strand.
GCCGTTCAGCGACCCCAGGTTGATCACGCGGCCATAGCCTTGCGCCTTCATGATCGGGAAAGCCGCCTTCATCGCCCAGAACACGGCATAATAGTTGAGCGCGAAGGAACCCTCCATGTCCTCGTCGCTATGCTTTTCGATCCGCTTGGGGAAGCTGGCTCCAGCATTGTTGACCAATATGTCGAGCCGTCCGAACCGCTGGTGGACCGCCTCAACCATGGCTTCCACCTCGGCGCGCTGCGTCACATCGGTGCGGATGAAAAAGGCGTCCACCCCATGCGTGTCGCGCAGATATTGCGCTTCTTCCTCGCCCTGATCAGCCTTGCGCTGAGCGATCGCGACATTCGCACCGGCGTGGGCCAGCGCGCGGGCGATGCCCTGCCCCACGCCCTGCCCGCCCCCGGTGACGAGCGCCGTGCGCCCTTCCAGCAGCTTTGCCATTTTAGCTCTCCTATATTCTTGTGATGTTTCTCGACGCTTCAGGCGTCCAGCAGCGCATAATCCAGATAGCCGATCCGATCGTCGCCATCCCCGGTGTAGAAATTGGCGCGATTCGCCTTGTTGAGCGCCGCACCCGTTTGGAAACGTTCGACCAGATCGGGATTGGCGATGTAGAGATAGCCGAAGGACACTGCCTCCGCCTTGCCCTCCGCAATCACGGCAGACGCCTTTTCCAGGTTGAGGCCACCATTCTCGATCAGCGGGCCGCTCCAATTGTCGCGAACCAGGTCGAGCGCGTCCTGCCCCTCCAGCGGAATGTGGATCAAATGGCAGTAGGCAAGGCCCAGGCCATCGATGGCCCTGAGCAATGCCGCATAGGTTTCATGCGGGTTCGCATCGTCCATGCCGTTGAACTTGACGCCGGGACAGATGCGGAAACCGACCCGGCCCGCACCCACGGCTGCGGCAAGTGCCTGCAACAACTCGACCACGAAACGGATGCGGTTCTCGACCGATCCGCCATAGCGGTCCGTGCGCTGGTTGCTGTTCGAAGAAAGGAACTGCATCGGCAGGTATCCGCTGGCGCAATGCAGTTCTATCCCGTCCAGACCAGCCGCGATCGCGTTGCGGGCAGCCTTCACATATTCGGCGATGACGCCGGGAATTTCGTCGGTTTCCAGCGCGCGCGGCACGACCGTTTCCACCGGAACGCCATCGGGTCCGGGAATCTTGTCCGGGCACTGAATGGCTGACGGCGAAACGGTTTCCGCGTCCGCATCCTTGTTCGCCTGCACGGCAGCACGGCCGACATGCATCAACTGCATGACGATCTTTCCGCCCGCGCCATGGACAGCGTCGGCAACCTTGCGCCAGCCTTCGACCTGCGCTTCGCTATGGATGCCAGGCGTGCGCCAATATCCCTTGCCCGTGGGCGACGGCTGCGTCCCCTCCGTCACGATCAACCCGGCACTGGCGCGCTGGCGGTAATATTCGACCATGATGTCGGTCGGCACGTCGCCCGGCCCCGCCCGGTCGCGGGTCATCGGCGCCATGACGATCCGGTTGGACAGCGCAATGTCACCCAGCGTCACGGGTGAGAAAATATCCGTCATGGCAATCAACTCCGCACGCGCGGCTTGGGCAGCGGCGCGCCCCGACGCATCGTTTCGATGAATTTTTCCAGCGGAGCGGGCGCTTCGACCGGGCCGTCATGCGGCTGCCCCAGACGGTCCCAATAGCTTTTCCAGCTCGGGAACAGGTCGTGGAAGCTGCCATGATAGGGCTGCACGCCGGGCCAGCGCATCTTGCGATCGCCAATCGGCGGCTTGTTGAGGTCGGTCGCGTACCAATAAAGCGGCAGGCGGCGGCGGAAGTACCAGCGGCCTTCGATCCGCTCATATTTGTCGAAATACATCATCTGCATGATGACCCATTCGGCGCCCGTCTCATGCTCATTCTTGGAATAGACGACGCCCTGCGCATGGTCCGGATCGTCGAAATCGATGACATGCCCGCCAATATGGTGGGACGTGCCGTCGAACTGCATCGAATGGGTTTCGTCGAACCAGTCGCGCAGCGCCTTGCGGCCCTGCTTGCCGCCGCCGACCTTCACATCTTCGGGGAACAGGTTCACCCAGGCATCGGAGTCGCGCATGTCCAGCGCCAGGGAATATTTCGCGGCCAGTTGCCGGATCGCATCCAGCGATTCCAGTCGGTCTATCCGCGCAATCAGGCTCTCGTCCGCCACCCTCTCGATCCTTTCTCGTTGGACCGCTTGTTTCCGCTATCCCCTTGGTTCTGAAAATGCCAAAATAGCTCAAAGGTCATGACAAAAAGGCTCAACACCAAACATCTGTCCCGCCCGGTCGCGACCCGCGTTCCGGTCGCCATCGCCCGCGATCTGCTGCGGCTGGTCGAGGAGATCGGCGTCGATCCGGCAGAGCTACTGCGGCAGGCGAGCCTCGCCCATCTCATTGGGCCGCCGATCGGGGGAGCCGCCGCGCAGCGCGGGGTTGTCCAGGATGACTTCACCCGCCTCTATGCCCATTGCACCTGGGCTCTGGACGCGCAGGCGGCGCGGCAGGAAGGACGCGAGCCGCTGACGAAGGAAGGGGTGGACATGCTGTGCCACTGCATCATCACCTGCCGCACATTGGCGGACGTGATCGAGCGCACGGATCGCTTTTCCGCCCTTATCGGCCCGCGCGCCGGTCGACTGCGGCTGAAGGTCGATGACGGGGTCGCGCGTCTGGACATGGCCACGCCGCGTAAAATCCGCAATGCGAGCGCCTATGTGTCGGACCTTGCGGGCCTCTCTACCTACTACCGCCTGTTCGGCTGGCTCATCGGTGAGGATATTCCGCTACTGGGCGCGGCGATGCGCTATCCGCCCCTGCTGGACGAGCAGACCATTTCCTACCTCATGCCCGTCCCCATGCAGCATGGCGCGCCCGAAAACAGCCTGCGCTTCCCCGCCAGCTATCTCGACCGCCCGGTGCTGCGCAGCCATCATGAGCTTGAGCATCTGCTCGAACGCTTCCCTTTCGACGTCGAACAGCCTCAGTCGCTGGATGCCCCGCTGTCGGAACGCATCCAGCATCTCTTCAGCGCGATGCTCGCCAGTGGCGAAGCGCCCGCCACCGCGTCCAGGCTCGCGCGCCAGTTCAGCATCAGCGTCGCCACGCTGAAGCGACGCCTGGCCGATGAAGGCACGTCCCTCGTCCAGCTCAAGACCGAGGCACGGCGCGCCCTCGCCACCCGGCTGCTGGACGATCCCCGCCTCACCATCACCGAAGTCGGTCGCCGGACGCAGTTCAGCGACACAGGCGCCTTCCGCCGCGCCTTCCAGCAATGGACCGGATCATCGCCGAGCCGCTGGCGCGAATTGCGCCAGGGCGGCGGGCAAGCCGATCAATAGCGGGCGATGATATCGTCGGCGAAGCGGTTGAGATCGTCGATCTTTTCCTGCAGAGGCTGGCTGTCCTCTTCCACCGCATAAAGGTTGCGGAAAGAAGCGACGACATCGGTCACGCCCGCATCTTCCTGCCGCCGGATCATATCCAGATCGGCACCCCCCATCGCCGAACCGAAGATGCGGAACGGTGCGTCCTTGCGCCCCAGTTCCTCGCGATAGGTGGACAGCTTATCCAGCATCGGCAGCATCATGTCCATTCCGCCGCCTGCGAACATCCAGCCATCATTGCGCGCCGCCCGCTTCAGCGCCGCGTCGGAATGGCCACCGATCAGGATCGGCACCGGCTTGGTCGGGACAGGATTGAGCTTTACCGGCGGCAGATCGAAAAACTCGCCATGATATTCGAAATAGCCGCCATTGGTGAGGCCGCGCACGATGTCGATGCACTCGTCGAAGCGCTTGCCGCGCCCTTCCCATGCCACGCCCATGACCTCATAATCCTCAGGCCAAACGCTCAGGCCCACGCCAAAGTTGAAGCGGTTGTCGTAGAGCGCCTCGATCGATGCCACTATCTTCGCGACATAGAGCGGCGGGCGCACCGGCAGCTTCACGACGTTGGTCGTGACCTCCAGCTTCTCGGTCGCGGCGAGCATCGCGGTCACATGGATGAACGACTCCAGGAACGGCTTGTTCTCCAGGAATTCGCGCCCGCCATCGTCGGTATAGCTATATTTGGTGCCAGAGCTTTTCGGGTAGATCAGGCTGTCGGGCACCGTGAAGCCCGCATAGCCCGCCGCTTCCGCCGCCTTGGCAAGCGGCGCGTAATAGTTGATCGCGGTCATCGATTCGCCCAAATGAAAGCGCATCGCCCTCTCCTTCCATCTCGCTTTATTCATCCGCGGCGGCTTTGCTTGCTAGCGCCGGGTGCTCCTCACCTTATCCCTTCGGCGGAAAATACAGTCAACAGCGGCGGCAATCTCTTTCGTGCGCGATTCCGCCTGCCGCTACGCATATCCCGAATAGAAGCGGGCGCTTCCCGCAAAAAGCGCATTGAACAAATGTTTTTTTCTCTTATCCTGCGCCGCAAAGCTGCCGACCGGATTTCGCGGATCGGCCGCGCAAGCAATGAGAAAGGAAAGAGGATGTTGCTGAAGGACAAAGTCGTGATCGTCAGCGGCGTCGGCCCCGGCATGGGCCAGGCGCTGGCCCGCATCGCCGCCTCCGAAGGCGCAAGCGTCGTCCTCGCCGCCCGCAACCAGGCCTTTCTCGATGAAGTGTGCGCCGACATCACGGCAAAGGGTGGCAAGGCGATCGCCGTCGCCTGCGACGTCAGCGATGAGGGTCAGTGCAAGGCGCTGGCAGAACGCGCCGCCGCGGAATTTGGCGGCCGGGTCCATGGCCTCGTCAACAGCGCTTATTATCATGGCGACTGGTGCTTCGTCGACAATGCCGACATTGGCGACTTCACGAAGGCGTTCGACGTCAACTGCGTCGGCGCCCTCCGCCTCACTCGCGCCTGCATCCCCTATCTGCGCGACGGCGGCGCAGTCGTGAACGTGTCCACCATGGCGTCGGTCAACCCCTATGGCCACGAAGGCGGCATGGAGATGCCCTATGCAGTGGCAAAGGGCGCGCTCAATACCCTGGGCAAATATATGGCCAGCGATCTTGGCCGCCACGGCATCCGCGTCAACACCTGCCGCATGGGCTGGATTCATGGCGAGCCGGTCGAAGGTTTCATCGCGTCGCAGGTCGACGCCGGGTTCAAGCGCGAGGATGTGGTCGCTGGCGTTACCAAGAACATCCCGATCGGCATCATCCCGCCGGAAGATGACTGCGCCCGCGCCGTCCTGATGATGATCTCGGACTATTCGCGCGTCGTCAGCGGCGCTTCGCTCGACGTCAATGGCGGCCAGTGGATGGCGCCCTGATCCTTTAAGGGAGGTGGCCGATGTTCAAATGCATCGCACTGCTCAGGCGCAGGCCGGATCTCTCCCGCGAAGCGTTCATCGACTATTATGAAAGGCAGCACGCGCCCCTGATCCGGCGCCTGCTGCCGGGCATAGTCGATTATCGCCGCAACTATGTCGAACTGGAGGGCGCGTTCCTGTTTCCTGGAGCCGCCCCCATCGACTTCGACGTCATCACCGAAATATGGCTTGCCGACCGCGCCGCCTATGACCGCTTCACCGCGGCCGCCGCGCAAGAGGACATCGCCCGGCAAATCGCGCAGGATGAGGAAAATTTCCTGGATCGTGCGGCAACCCGCATGATGGTGGTCGATGAAAAGGGCGCGGACATGGCCAAGGCCATCACACCTCAGGCGCTGCTGGACGAACGGGAGATCATGCGCGGCTTGTCCCGCTTCGCCCGCATCCTCGACAACAAGCAATGGGATCGCTTGAGCGATGTCTTCGCCGATGATCTCAGCTTCGATTATGGCACGGGCGGCGATCAGCGTGGCATGGCGGCGCTCACCACCAACATGCGCCGTTTTCTCGACCGCTGCGGCGGCACCCAGCATCTGATCGGCAGCATCCTGGTAGACGTCGAAGGCGATCGCGCGACGAGCCGTTCCTATGTGCAGGCCCGGCACCAGCGGATGGACGACCCGGCTGGCCCGATCTTTGATTCCAATGGCGAATATGTCGACCAATGGGAACGGCGTGCCGAAGGATGGCGTATCGTGCGCCGCGACGCGATCTGGGCCGCGCATACCGGCGATCCGATGATCCTCCACGCTGAGCCCGGCAATCTCGGTTAATCGGTCGGGTTTCGCAGGCCTTAGCGAAAACTCCCCTCTCCCCTTTAGGGGTCGGCGAGAGGCACGTGACTCTGGCCGAGGTGGCGAGCGACGCGAAGCCGGGAGAGGGGGAGAATAATAGCGCTCTCCCCGCACTGCCCCTCTCTCCTAAAGGGGAGAGGGAGCACGTACTTAAAACACTCCGTTCATTAAAAATGGGTAGGCGCTAAACTCACGCCACCTCGGCAAAAGGCAGACACACGCTGTCGAACCCCAGCACATGTGCCACCCGACCCAGTCCAACCCAGGCCGCAACACTATGCGCCAGGTCCACGATCTCCTCGTCGGAAAACAGCGCATGCGCCCGTGCCCAGAAATCCTCATCCTGGGCGATGGATTTGGGCTCCTGCGCAAAACGCTCGGCAAATTCGATCGCCGTCCGCTCGCGCGGGCTGAACAGAGGTGATGTCCGCCAATTCTCGACCGCCGCGTAAAACTCCTCATCCGGCGCTGGCCCATTGTCGGCGACCGTATGCGCGGGCCGTTGCCCGGACGCGGCAAACATCGACTGCGCATCCCGCGCCGCCCGAAACTGCTGACAGATCACGCAACCATTGATCTGCGCCGTGCGCGACCGTGCACCCTCGAACTCGCGCAGCGACAACAGGCTGTGCTGATAGACCGCCTTCGAAAAGCCTCCTGCTGCCGCCATGATCTCGCGCGCATAATTACGCGATGCGTAGCCATAGGGATCGGCGGCGTCCTGCTCGGGTAAGTCGATACGGATCATGGCATCTCTCCTTATGTCGCTATCTTGTTCACCGTTCGCTGTTCAATCGACCCCCGGCGCGCCAGGGAACTGCACATAATATTGGCCGGTCAGCATGCCGCCATCGACGGCGATCTCCGCCCCGGCGAGATAGGAAGCCTCGTCGCTCGCCAGGAACAATGTCGCGCGCGCGACCTCTTCCGGCGCACCAACGCGCTGAAGCGGCACATTGCCGAAGCGCTCATTGACCTTCTCGCGCGTGGAACCGTCATGGTTGGTCATCACCGTGTCCACGCCGCCTGGATGCACCGAATTGACGCGTATGCCCCGATGGCCAAGCTCCAGCGCAGCGACCCGCGTCAGCCCGCGGACGCCCCATTTGCTCGACGAATAGGCGGCAAGGCCGTTGGCGCCCTTCATCCCATCAACCGACGAGATATTGACGATCGCCCCTTTGCCCCGCGCGATCATGCCCGGCGCGACAGCCTTGATCCCTAGAAACTCACCAGTCAGGTTGACCTTCAACACACGCTCATAATCGGCCAGCGTCGTGTCCAGCAAAGTGCGGAACAGCAGGATGCCCGCATTATTGACCAATATGTCGACGGGGCCAAGGTCCGCTTCGACCGTCCGGACCAGATCGGCCCAGCCTTCCTCGCTCGTCACATCATGGCGGTAGAAGCGTGCGGCGTCCCCCAGCTCGGCGGCCAGTTGCGCGCCATCTTCCTCCAGCACGTCGGTAATCGCGACCTTCGCGCCTTCCTCGGCGAACAGGCGGCTTGTCGCGGCACCCATGCCGCGAGCGCCGCCTGTGATGATTGCAACCTTGCCCTGCAAACGGCCCATCGAGTCCTGCCTCTCCATCGCTTATCCCGCCGACCGTTACGCATAACTGCGTTCTTTTCCGCGTCGGCGGCTCTATACGCGTGGATAAACCCCGGCAGGATCGAGGGCAACTGGAATCAAGGGTCTCCCCCTTCAGGGCATCAGGAAGCGCCGGGCAGTTCACCCAACGCCACATAGCGCGGCGTGCCGTCCTCCCCGATCTCTTCGGTCAGGATCGACGTGATGCGGCTGACCGACTCTGCAATCCACCAGCGGCCGTCCTGCTTGCGATAGACGTCCTGATATTCCACCGCGAGCCGTGTGACCGAACGGGTCGCAAGGATGATCGTGCGGAAATTGAGCGACCAGCGCCCCCGCGCCTCATCGGGGCTGATCAATTCTATGTCCGCGTTCGTCGCATGGTGGATGTCATAGACACCGCCCCCCATCGCCATCTTCTGGAATATGGCGATGAATTCGTCACGATCGGTGAACAGCGGGAAATTCTGGTAATCCAGCCTGATGCCCTGCGGCAGGAACGTCTCGCGCAGTTCATCAACCAGCTTCAGGTCGCAGGCGCGCAGATAGCGCGCCTTCAGCTGGCGGATTGCGCTGACATCTTCCAGTGCCGTGACACGCGCGGCTAGTTCTTCCAGATTGATCGACATGATACTCTCCTTGGGGCTTGGCCCCCTGTTTTTCGCGAAAGGGTCAGACCATGGCTGACCGGCTCGTTTTTTCTAGCCTGCGACGACGTCCCGCGTGATCTTGGCGATACCGGCCTCATATTTGAGGTTATGGACGGACACCGACGTTTCGACGCGCTGCACCCCCGGCATCGGCCGTATGCGCTCCGTCACCAGATCGTTCAACTGCTCGATGTTGGTGAACAGGCCCATCGCCAGCAGGCTGTAACGGCCGAGCAGCACGATGACGCATGTGATTTCCTCAAGGTCCGACAGGCTGCGCGCCAGTTCGGACACTTGCGACGGGTCGGCGTCGATGCCCATCATGCAAAGATTGGGCGATCCTGCCATGCGGAAATCGGTGACGACCGTGAACTGGATCAACCCCTCATTCTGCAACCGCTTGACGCGCGTGCGGATCGTGCCTTCGGTAACACCCAATTCCGCGGCGATCGCCCGGTTCGAAATACGCGCGTCACGGGCAAGCTTTTCGACAATGCCCTGATCCAGCTTGTCCAGGCGCGCCCAGTCAGCCTTCCCCGTCACAGCGGCACCACGTTGAATTCATATTTCACGATGTCCACCGCCACCCCCGACCTTATGTGAATGACCCCATCGACGCTGGCAATGCGATCGAACAGCATCTGCTGGACCTCGCCAAAGTCACGCAGCGCGACGAGCAACTCCACATCATGTTCGCCGCTCATGATGTTCACGCTCAGCACTTCGGGAATGGCGGCGAGTTCCTGACCGACATCCTGAACGCTGCGGCCCTGGACCTTGACCCCCAGGGCGATGATCACATTATAGCCATGGGCTGCAAAATCCGTGACGGCCACCACCCGCATGGCGCGGGCATCTTCCATCTTCTGCAGCCGGGCTGAAACAGTGGCGGCGGTGACGGAAAGCCGCTCCGCAATTTCCTGGTTGGTCGCGCGGCCGTTGGTCCGAAGTATCTCTATGATATTCGTGTCGAGCGTATCCAGCGATGGCGGCGTTGTTTTCCGCCCGCTTCTGATCTGCATTCTTGCCCCGCCTTCAAAAATGTAGCTGGTTTGATAGCGCGCACTTACGCACAGCACCAGACTCAATGCTGTTACCGCCGCTATTTGCTCATTTTTTCGCCGCTCCTCCTGCTATATTTCAGCAGGATGGAGCGCCTTGCGCAGGGCGGCAATGGCGTCGCGTTTCATCTGCAGAACGGGCGGCGCATCTGGCAACACGTCGAAACCGTGATAGGCGCCAGGATAGACATGCAGTTCGGCCGCGACGCCCGCTTCGATCAGCCGCCGGGCATAGTCCATGTCCTCGACGAGGAAGAGGTCGAGCGCGCCCACGCAGATGAAGGCGGGTGGCAATCCGGCCAGATCCTCCGCCCGTGCAGGCGCTGCATAGGGGGATATGTCGGCCGATCCGGGTTCCTGACCCAGCAGGCTCCGCCAGCCAAAGGCGTTGGCCTGCGGCGTCCATACGAACGCGCCCAGATGTGCAGGCAGCCGCGTGATGCAGGTGCGGTCGTCCAGCATGGGATAGATCAGGTTCTGATGCGCGATCGCCGGGCCGCCCCGGTCGCGCGCCAGCAACGCCAGCGCCGCGGCCAGCCCGCCGCCCGCGCTCTCCCCGCGCACGGCGATCCTCGTCCGGTCTATGCCCAACTGCTCCGCGCTGTCATGCAGCCACTGCAGGGCGGCATAGCAATCCTCGACCGCGCCGGGTGCCACCGTCTCCGGCGCAAGCCGGTAATCGACCGAAACGATGAGGGCGGAGGCGGAACGCGCGAGTTCGATGTTGGACAGGTGATTGGTCGCCACCGATCCCATCACATAACCGCCGCCATGGATATGCAGGACAGCCGGAAGCACGCCTTCCGCATCAGACGGGCGATATACCCTCACCACCAGTTCATGGCCGCCAAGCGCGGCGATCCGCTCTTCCCGCCACTCAACCCCGCTACCTTCCGGCTCGGGCACCGCCGCGCTCATCTGCTCCATCCCCGCGCGGACCGCGGGCAGGCTCTCGTCCGTAAGCTCGAACGCAGGCATGAATTCCAACCCCGGCAACAGGCTAGGTTCGATCAGGTCACGCATTCTTCTCTCCTATTTTCCTATTTTCCTATTTTCCTATTTTCCTATTTTCCTATTTTCCTATTTTCCTATTTTCCTATTTTCGTTTTCAGCGCGTTCTTCTCACTACTTCCTTCACGCAATCCACCGCGTTCTTTGCGCGTTGTTGTGGTGGTATTCCTGCGTCTATTTGTTTTTGC
>NZ_JALKHS010000010.1:0-233033 GCF_023051225.1 Sphingobium agri
GGCAAAATGGTCAGGTTCACGCCGAACGGCTTGTCGGTCATGGTGCGGCACCGCTCGATCTCGGCGGCCAGCGCCTCGGGCGTCGGCTGCGTCAGCGCCGTCAGGATGCCCAGACCGCCGGCATTGGACACCGCCGACGCAAGCTCGGCACGGCCCACCCACTGCATGCCACCCTGAATAATGGGATAGCGCGTGCCGGTAAGCTCGGTAATCCGGGTCTTCATTCCACCATTCCCCTTTTGATCAAACCGCTTCCGCCTCGCTCCATCCCAATTGGGCGAGCAGGGGATATTGCGCCGCCAGTTCTTCTGCATGCGCTGATGCGGCCGTTCCGCGTAGTGCCCTTGCCTTAATGCCGTGATAGATGGCCGCAAGCCGGAAAAGGGCGAAGGCGCGGTAAAAGCCGATATGGCCGATCCCCTCTCGTCCGGTCCTGCGGCAATAGGCGGCGATATACTCCTCTTCCGGCATCAGCTTCAACGCGGCGAAGTCGGCACCCCGCAGGCCGGATAGAATGGTAGGCGGCAGCCGGTACATCATCAGATGATTGACGAAATCGGCAAGTGGATGGCCCAGCGTCGAAAGCTCCCAGTCCAGCACTGCCGCCACGCGTGGCTCGGTCGGATGGAACACCATGTTGTCGGCACGATAGTCGCCATGGACGATCCGGCTTTCATCGCCTGCCGGGATATTCGCCGGCAACCATTCGATCAGCCGGTCCATGTTTGGATCGCGGCCTGCCGCTTCGTCGCTCAGATATTGGCGCGACCAGCGCGCAATCTGCCGCTCGAAATAATTGCCCTTCTTCCCGAAATCATCGAGACCCAAAGCCAAAGGATCGAAATTGTGAAGCTGCGCCAAAGTCGCGTTCATGGCGTCGAAATACGCGACCCGCTCTTCCGCCGCGACGGTCTCAAAACGTGAATTCCAGAACACACGCCCTTCGACGCACTCCATCACGTAGAACCAGCTGCCGATCACCGCATCGTCCGTGCAAAGGCCGTAAATGCGGGGCACAGGGAAACCCTGCTTGCCAAGCGCGCCTATCACCCGCGCCTCTCGATCCACGGCATGGGCACCCGGCACCGTCACACCGGGCGGCTTGCGGCGCATGACGAAGGAGCGTCCTGGCACGTCCAGTCGGAAAGTCGGATTGGACTGCCCGCCCTTGAACTGGCGAACGGTCAGCGGGCCTTGCGCTTCGGGCACATTCTCGCGCAGCCATGCCTGCAATGCGCCTTCATCGAAACGGTGCGCCTCGCGCACGTCGGAAAGCCCGGCGTTCAGTTCCTCGGCATTCATGACTTCGCCAGCGCCTCTCGCTTGATCTTCTTGGCGAGCGACCATTTATGCACCTCAGTCGGCCCATCATAGATGCGGAAGGCGCGAATTTCGCGGAATACCTGCTCCACGATCGTGTCATGGCTGACCCCGGTCCCGCCCATCACCTGAACGCACCGGTCCGCCACCCGGAACAGCGTTTCCGATACGGCGACCTTCGCCATCGAGCTTTCAGTGATCGCCTTTTCGCCTGAGTCCAATACGTCCGCGCACCAATCGATCATCAGCTGGCACTGTTTCAGGTCGATCAGGTTGTCGGCCAGCATGAAGCCGACGCCCTCATGATCGATCAGCGGCTTGCCGAACGCCTGCCGCTTGACCGCATAGTCCGTCGCAATCTCGTTCGCCCGCGTGGCAGCGCCCAGCCAGCGCATGCAATGGGTGAGCCGCGCCGGGGCGAGCCGGACCTGCGCATAGGCAAAGCCCTCATGCGGCGCGCCCAGCACCGCGTCGGGCGGGAGGCGCAGGTCTTCGACCTTCACCACCGCATGGCCTCCCGGCATCGAGCTGTCGATCGTGCCGATCAGCCGTTCCTGCACCAGCGCGGGGTGCGGCAGCGGGACGAGGAACATCGTTGCAGCGGCCGCGCCGTCATCGCGCTCCGTCTTGGCCATCAGGATCGCGAAGCTGGCCCCGGCAAACCCGGTGGCGAACGCCTTGCGCCCATTGACCACCCACTCGCCATCCTCCAGCCGCGCAACGGTCTGCATCATCGAGGGGTCCGATCCGGTTCCGCCTTCCGCCGCCGGCTCGGTCATCAGGAAGCAGGAGCGTCCGTTGCCCGCGACCATCGGATCGAGATAGCGGCACTTCTGCTCCGCGGTGGCGACCTTGCCCAGCAGGAACATATTGCCTTCGTCGGGCGCATTGGTGTTGCAAGCGAGCGGCCCGAGCGGCGAAAGCCCCGAAGCGCGCAGCACGCGCGCCGTCGCCCGGTGGCTAATGTGCGTTCCGTCGGCGCGGATATGCGGCGTCAGGACGCCTGCCTCACGCGCCTTGGCCCGCATTTCCTGCACCAGCGCGTCCAGCGGACCATGATCATCCCTCCGGTCATCCGTCTCATAGGGGATCACCACGTCGCGGACGAAATTCTCGACCTTGCGGACGATCGCCGCATCATCCTCATGATCTGCCATGGCTTGTCTCCGCTCCTTTTGTTGGCTGGCGCTTGCCAAGGGAAGAAGCACAATGCAAGGTGTAATTAGAAAGCCCTGCAAGGGCTTCGTGACCGGCATAGCACAACAGGCCGGATGGAGAGGACCGATAAAGAGATGAAGCATCTGCAACTCCGCAAGGAAGTGCATCACGACAGGCTGGTCGATTGCCATCAGGACCGCCCCGCAGACATTTACGCCATGTTCCTGGACGCCGTCAGCCGGTCGCCCGAAGCCATCGCACTGGTCGATGGCGAAGAGCGGTGGAGCTATAGCGTCCTCGCCGCCCGCGTCGCCATCTGCGCGGCGCGCCTCACATCCCTGGGCTTGGCAGCGGGCGACCGGCTCGCCATCCTTCTCTCCAACCGCGCGGACTATTCCACCCTGCTGCTGGCGGCGGCAAGGCTGGGCCTGATCGCCGTGCCCATGAATATCCGCCAGCGTGCCCCCGAAACCGCCCATGTGCTGAATGACAGCGGCGCGGCGGCGATCATCTTTGACGACGCGCTGGAGGACCAGCTGCCCAACCGATCCGACCATCCCGAACTGCGCCACTGGCTGCGCTATCCCGACGAAGCCGCTCTATGGTCCAACGCTGAAGCCGAGCCGCCAACCGACGCCCCGCACTGCGCCGCCGTTGGCGAGGACGATCCCTTCTGCATCCTCTACACCTCCGGCACCACCGGCCGCCCCAAGGGCGCGGTGCTTACCCACCTCGGCCTCGTCACCAACTGCATCGGCAGCCAGCAGCATCTTGGCTTGCGCGATGGCGAGTCGATGATCCTCGCCGTACCCGCCTCTCACGTAACCGGCATCGCGCTCATCCTGATGCTCAGCATCCGGGTCGCGGGCAAGGTGGTGATGCAGCAGGCGTTCAAGGCCCGCCCCTTCCTGGAACTCGCCCAGGCCGAACGCATGAGCTACGCCATCATGGTCCCGGCCATGTACAAGCTGTGCCTGATGGAGCCGGATTTCGCTGGCTTCGACTTGTCCAACTGGCGGATCGGCGCGTTTGGCGGCGCGCCCATGGCCGAATCCTGCATCGAAACGCTTGCCGCCCAGCTCCCCCAACTGACGCTGGTGAACATCTACGGATCGACCGAAACCTCCTCCCCGGCGGTCATGATGCCGCTCGGCGACTGTCCCGCTCATCCGGACAAGGTCGGCAAGGCCCTGCCTTATGCCGACATTCTCATCATGGATGAGGAAGGCCGCGAACTCCCGCGCGGGGAGCAGGGAGAAATCTGGATCGCAGGCGCAATGACCATACCCCGCTACTGGAACAATCCAGAAGCGACGGAGCGCGGCTTCACCGGCGGCTATTGGAGGTCCGGCGACATCGGCACCATGGACGCGAAAGGCTATATCCGCGTGCTCGACCGGATGAAGGACATGATCAATCGCGGCGGCTTCAAAATCTATTCGGTGGAAGTCGAAAACATGCTCATGTCGCATGAAGCCGTCACTGAAGCGGTTGTCGTCGGCAGGCCCTGCCCGGTACTCGGCGAACGAGTCGAGGCTTTCGTGGTGGCCCCTGGCCAGTTGGATGGCACGGCCCTGCGCGACTTCTGCGCGCGCAATCTTTCCGACTACAAGGTGCCCGACCATGTCTACATCGTAGAGGGGCCGCTCCCCCGCAATCCCAACGGCAAGTTGCTGAAGACCGCAGTCCGTGAATGGCTGCCCGAGATGTCGGCGGACCAACCTGCCTGAAGTACAGCATGTGTTGTCATATCTTGCGAACCCCGGAAGAATAAGTTAGGATTCACTCAGTAACCGAACCGCCACAGCTCTCACGGGCTGCAAACCAAACGGCGGACGGCGATGTAGGTACTCAGGAGAGTTGACATGACCACCCAGTTCCGCCCCGTGGCCCCGCCGCAGATCATCGAAAACGCCTATACCGACGACCAGCATCGCCGCATGCTGAATGTCGTCCGGGAAAACGGCCCCTGGTCCTTGATCCTGGCACAGCATTTCAAATCACCCGAGGAAGTCGTGGCCACCACTTCCGGCGGCCTTCCAAAGGGCTTCACGCCCACATGGGACATGTTCCTCTCGCCGGTATTCCGGGGTTATTTCGCGCAAGGATCGACAGTCCAGCATCCCGAGATCGAAGATTGCTTCTTCAACCATAAATTCCTCGATCTGGTTCGCGGCTACTGGAAAGCGGACTATGCCCGCCCCGACAATATGCTGTTCAACATTCAGGGCCCCTGCCGTGGCAGCGAGACGCCCCATGTCGATGCCACCCGTTTCCGCGGCATCTCCATGCAGACATCGCCGGTATGGCTGATGAACATCATGGTGAAGTCCGGCCTGTTCGAACATTGGCGCGCGAAAAAGGCGCAGGTGATCACCTGGTATTACAAGGGCAAGACCGGCGGCGGCTTCAACTATTGGCCCGATGGTCCGCAGGGCCAGCCCGCGCAGATCAAGGCACCGATGTGGAGCCGCGCCGTCGTCGTTGAAAATGAAATGATGTACCACACGGCCGAAGCCAGCGGCCCAGCCGCCCTTCGCCAGCCCGAAGGACTTGCGATCAACTCGCTCATCAGCGCCGACCCCGAAGATCCAAACGGCTGGCAGATCACGACAGACGGCAAGGTCATCCAGAAGATACCCGAAGAAGAGTTCCGCTTCCTCATCCACTGGGGTGCGGACATCTTCATGGATTATAGCGAACTGAAGCGCTCGCTCGACCACACCGACGACATCAGCAATGATCAGGTGTTCGACATGCTGATCGCCGATCTGCGCGCCCGCGGCGCCACTTTCGAGGTGCCGAGCGATCCGCTCACCGATCAGCAGTTCATCCGCCTGCTGGTCCAGACCTATGATCCTGGAAAGCCATCCATCTTCCCGCCTGAACCGGAGGAAGCACTGGCCGCCTGACGACAGATGCACTGACGGCGGCGGCCGTACGAAGTTCTAATGATAAGAGAGAGGACCCATGGAACCATCGAAGCGCCGCCGCCCCATGACCCCGATCGTCCCGCCCCGGCCGATCAGCGACATCTTCACGGATGCTGAAAATGCACAGATGATGGACATCCTGCGCACCCAGGGTCCGTGGAAGTTGATCCAGGCCATCCACTTCAGTTCAGCGGAAGAAATGCTCGCCGTTTCGACGCCCAAGGGCGAACGAAATCAAAATATCACCTTGGCGGACCTTCTGACCCCGGCGTTTCGCGGCACCTTCGGCAATAATGGCCTGCCCTATATCGATGAAGCGCATGACATATTCTACAGCCGCAGGTTGCTCGATCTGGTCAGGCAAATGCACGGAGCGCGATACGGCGCGCCCTATCTCTTCCAATTCAACATCAACGCACCCTGTCACGGCTTTGACCCGGGCCATATCGACGGCCGCAGCTGGCGCGGGCTCGATCCCACCAACATGCCCGCATGGCTGGGCGCGGTCATGGCGAAATCCTGCCTCTTCGACTCATGGGAAGTGAAGGCGGGCCAGGTGATCGCCTGGTATTATGACTGCGACATTGATGGCGGCTTCACCTACTGGCCCGATGGCCCGGATCGCACGCCGCAGCGCTTGACCGCTCCCATCTGGAACAGTGGCCTGGTGACCGACAATCAGCATATGTTCCACCGGGGCGAGGCATCCGGCCCGCGCGAAAAGCGCGACATGGCGGTTGGCATGACGCTTCAATCGATGATCGAAGCGGATGGCGAAGATGGATGGCGCATCATAGACGGCAATCGCATCGTCGCCCGTTATGAAGCCAGCGACATGCGCATGCTCTTCCACTACAGCGCGCACGTGTTCACCGACATGGCGGACTTGAAGCGCTTCTACGATCACACCGATGACCTCACCACCGATCAAGCCTTCGACATCATGATCGCGGACCTGAAGGCGAAGGGCATTCCAGTAACGGTCCCGACAGACCCGATGTCCGACCCCGATTTCATCGCGACGCTGGCCGCTGCCTATGCCACCAGCCCCACCAGCTATCACCCAGATGCGCCGCTGGAGTCCCGGCACAAGATGGCTGCATGACGGCACGCACCTTCGGGCTTGAGGGCAGGACCGCGCTTATCACCGGCGCAAGCAGCGGACTCGGCGCGCATTTCGCGCGCACGCTCGCTGCAGAGGGTGTTGAGCTGGTCCTTACCGCGCGCAGGGGTGACCAGCTGGAAAGGCTCGCCGCATCGCTCCCCAACGCGCGAGCCATCACGCTCGACGTGCAGGACGCCACCTCCGTCGATCGCTTGTGGGAAGCGGTTGGCGCCGTCGACATCCTGATCAACAATGCAGGCATCGCCACCACCGGGCCGATGCTCGATCAGGACGTGACCCAATTCGACAGCGTGATGGATACCAACGCGCGCGGCGCTTATCTCGTCGCGCGCGGGGCGGCGCGCGCGATGGTAGCGGCAGGCACGCCGGGCAGCATCATCAACATCGCCTCCATCCTGGGCCTTCGACAAGGGGCTCAGCTTGGCCCCTACTCGATTTCCAAGGCCGCCGTGGTACAGATGACCAAGGCAATGGCACTGGAATGGGCGCGCCACAGCATCCGCCTGAATGCCCTCTGCCCGGGCTATATCGTCACGCCGCTGAACGAGCATGTCTGGGAAACGGACACGGGCAAGGCGATGATCAACAGGATCCCGCAGCGCCGCATTGGAAGTCCGGAAGATCTTGACGGCGCCCTGCTCCTGCTCGCGTCGGACCTTGGCGCCTACATCACCGGCGCGGAACTGGTGGTCGACGGCGGCCATCTCGTCAGCTCGCTTTAGCGTAAGATCAGTTCTAAATAATCGTCACCCCGGACTTGAGCCGGGGTCCCACTTCTTGTCTCACGCTGCCGAAAGAGCGGGACCCGGGAGTGACGGCAAGAACCTGATTGCGGACGCTCCCCTTTTGCCTCCGCCTCTCCGGAACGCACGGCCCGGCTCTTGACGCCGGGTGCATCGCTGTTGCTTCCTCCCGCGCGGAAGGAACCCGATGCGCATTCTCGTCCTTGGCGCGACCGGATATCTCGGATCGCACATCGCCCAGCATTTCAGGGCATCCGGCCATCAGGTCAGCGGCCTCAGCCGTACAGGCGAAGGCGATCGGACGCTCGCCGATCATGGCATAACCCCCTTGCGGGGCGACCTTTCGCATCTGGACGCGGTGATCGACATGATGCGCCATCACGATGCCACCATCTACGCAGTCCAATTGCTGCTTCAGCAGGAGCATGACGCCGTCAAAAGGCTGCTGAATGCCGCTGACGGGCGCGGCCATCACTTCATCTTCACCAGCGGCACCGGCCTTTTGTCGCAACGCACCGATGGGCTCTGGAGCGAGGACAGTTTTGCCGAAGACGACCCGTTCGAGCCCTCCAAATATATCGGCCTCCGCCTTGAGACCGAAACCATGGTCCGTCGCGCCGGATCGGCGGGCAGCGCGCGCGCCATGGTGATCAGGCCGCCGATGATCTGGGGACATGGCGGCTGCGGACATCTGCGCATGTTCTACGCCGATGCGGGGCGCACCGGCGAAGTCGGCTATCTCGGGGAAGGGCTCAACCTCTACTCCAACATCCATGTCGACGACTTGGCAGAGGTCTACCGCCTCGCGCTGGAGCGGGGTTCAGCCGGAGCCCTCTATCACGCGGTCGCGGGCGAACTGAACAACCGCACTCTGGCTGAAGCGGTCGCGCGCGACCTCGGCATCGAGGCGCGCAGCGTCGATTTTGCCGAAGGCGTTCGCCGCTGGGGGAAGTTCGAAACTTTGATCGGCATGGCGACATGCAGCCGCTCGCGCAGCCCCCGTACCCGCCGGGAACTGGGCTGGACGCCCCGCCATGTCGATGTGCTGAGCGACATCGGCCACCCTGCCTATCGCGCCCTGGCAGGCCGGTAGCGCCACCCGCGACCTTCCGCCGACCCGGAAGAGGCGCAGCACTGCTTTAATCCGGCTCCCGCGCACGCTTCAGTGCGCCATCAATTTCAGGAGAGGCCCATGCAAAGCTGCGAAACCTTATATGAGAGGGCCGACATAGCGCGCGCCAACCGGCCGATACGCTTGGGCTCCCTGCTCTTCACCATGGTTGAACCGCGCCCCGGCTATGAGGTCGCCTATAATCGCTGGTATGAGCGCGATCATTTCTACAGCGGCTGCATGATCGGCGCCTACACGGTTTCAGGCGGCCGCTACGTCGCCACCCGTGTGGAGAAGGCGAAGCGCTTCGGTTCAGGCAGCATGGACCTGTCGAAAGGCTCCTATCTCGCACTCTACTGGATCCTCGACGGGCATCACAAGGATTGGGACGCGTGGGCGGTCAAACAGGTCAATGATCTTCACGCCGCCGGCCGCATGTTCAAGGAACGCGACCATATCCACACCAGCTTCTACAATTTCGACGAGGAATATAATGCGCCCGGCAGCACGATGCCGATCGAACTCGCGCTTGATCGCCCTTTTGGCGGGCTCGTCGCCTTCATCGTCGATCTGAACCCCGGCAAGACCAGCGCGGACCTCTCCGCCCTGCTGCGCGCCCGCGACCTGCCGGGTGACGTGGCACTCACCGGCTCCCCCTTGCCGCTCGATCCGACCAGTCCCAAGGATGTGCCGGTAGAGGTCAATGACCGCGCGGTCTTCCTCAGCTTCTCCGTCGAGGACCCGAAAGCCGTCTGGGACAGCGCCTATGTCCCCCTCGCCCAGGCGATCGAGGAAAGCGGCATCGGCCGCATCGCGATCGCATCGCCCTTCATCCCGACGATCCCTGGCACGGACACCTACACCGACCAGCTTTGAAAGTTTGAGGGGCGGCCCAGCAAGGCCGCCCCTCATTCCATTCACAGCAGTTCAAAGTCTTCCTTGCGCGGTCCCTGACACTCATTCCAGAAATCGATCAGCCGCCACGGCCAGGATAGGAAGTTCCGCTTCTTGCTATTGTTATAATAGCTATAGGCGCGCGGATGGCTCCAGATCATCTTGACCATCTGCGTCTCGACCTTGGTCTGCCATGCGTCGAAGGCGGACCGGCTCGGCTGAAGCGCCCTCTTCTCCTGCGCATTGACCCAGTCGAGGCATTCGATCGCATAATTGACCTGCCGCTCCGAAATCAGGTTCTGCCCCGCCGCATGGTTTGGCGCGCTGTTGGGGCCCACCGTGTGGAAATAGTTGGGGAAGCCCGGCACCAGCATTCCGAAATAGGCGCGCGGATCTTCCGCGCCCCATTCGCTGCGCAGATGCTTGCCACCAATCCCCACGATCTCAAGATCGCCCAGCATGTTCGCGACGTCGAACCCGGTCGCGCAAATCAGCACGTCCAGCTCGATCTCGCGCCCATCCTTCAGCACCAGCCCCTTGGGTGTGACCTCTGTGATGGCAGTCTGCTCCAGATGCACATGCGGCTGGAGATAAGTGGGGAAATAGGGACCGCGATCCAGAATGATGCGCTTTGAAAAGACCGGGAAATCGGGCGTCAGCTTTTCCTTGAGGTCCGGCCGGTCGGCGAACATCTTGTCGATATAGCCGACCGCGAACTTGCGCATCGTCTCATTGACCGCGGAGACCGATGGAGAATCCTCCGGCCATTCGGGGTCCAGCAGCACATTGGGATACAGGCCGTCCGCCGCATACCAGTAGATGCGGAAACGGAACCACTCCAGATAATGGGGAATGTGCCGCATCGCATATTTGACGCCGTCCGTGACCTCGTCATTCCCGGCCGGGCTCGGCATCACCCAGTGGCGGCTGCGCTGGAAGACGTGCAGTTCACCCGCATCCCCCGCGATCGCGGGGATCAGCTGCGCCGCGCTTGCGCCCGTGCCGATCACGCCGACGCGCTTGCCCTTGAGGTCAATCGACGTGTCCCACGCCGCCGTATGCAGCCGCGTGCCCGCAAAGCTTTCCAGCCCGGGGATGGCGGGCCACTTCATCCGGTTGACCGGCCCATGCCCGTTGATGACCGCATTGGCGCGGATCACCTCCGCGCTGCCATCCTTCTTGCGCACGGTGACGTTCCACACCGCCGCATCCTCGTCCCACACCAGCTTTTCGACCCGCGTGTTGAAGCGGATATTCGGCCGCAGGTCATAATCATCCGCCACGCGCTTCAGATAAGCGAACATGTCGGTGCCCAGCGGATGATAATTATGCCATTCCGAATTCAGCGCGAAGGAGAAGGAGTAGAAATGGCTCGGCGTATCGACGCCCACGCCCGGATAGCGGTTTTCCCACCAGGTGCCGCCGACCTCCTCATTCTTCTCGATGATCTCCCAGTCATAGCCCGCCTCCGCCAGCTTCACGCCAGCCGCGATGCCCGTCATCCCCGCGCCGATCACCAGCACCTTGAACCCGGCAGGCGCAGGCTTCCGATCCTTGCGCGCGAGGCGGGGCTGTTCGGGGCGGAAGCCGATCTGGTCGAACAGCAGCGGCAGGAACTCGTCCGCCACCTCCTCCGCCAGGCCAGCCGACATCATCCGGTGCATCAACGCGTCGGACGGCTCCTCGTCCATTGCAGCGCCAGGCGTAGTCAGCACATGAAGCAGCTTTTCCTTCAGCTCCTCGACCAGTTCGCCCGGAATCTCTTCTGGCGGATAGGCGTAGGGCGACTTGATGTGGGGCACGAACTTGTCCAGCATCGCCTCGTCGCCGCTCAGATGGACATAAGTCATCAGCAGCGTGTGAATTTCGCCCTCCGCCAGAGCCTGACGCAATTCCGGGCTGTCCTTCAACGGCAGCTTGCGTGCCCGTAAATCGGCACGGGCAGTCCCCGCCACATCGGCATATTTCGCGGCCATTCACCAACTCCTACGCAAATTCACTCTTCTATGCCCGCATGTCTACCGGCAGCGGGACGGCAACCAACCGCCAACCCCGCCTTTCCGTATCTGTGGAGCGGCCCGCTCCGCTGTTGCCGAAGCCGCGCGCGCAGCGCTCCTTGACCATCGGAATTTGTTCAGGAGCCAAGACTTTGCCCGTTCCACTTCATGGCCGCCCGGCCCTGATCATCAGCGAATGTCAGCGCGGCATCGTCGAACCCGGCATGGGCGGCTTTTCCGGCCTCATCGCCCAAGTCAATGAACGCGGCATCATCGCCCGCATCGCCGATCTCGCCGCCCGCTTCCGCGCCGCCCGCCTCCCGGTTTTCCACCTCACAATCGCCCATCGCCCCGACTTTGCGGACGTCCAGCGCAACAGCATGCTTGCGGCAATGGCGCGCAAGGGCGGCTCGCTCGTGACCGGCAGTCCAGCGGCGGAGATCATGCCGCAACTCGCCCCTGCCACTGAAGATTTCATCATAGAGCGTAGCTCCGGCCTCATCGGCTTCCATGGCACCGCCCTCGACGCCCTGTTGCGCCGCCTGCACATCGGGACGGTCGTCATCACGGGCGTGTCCACCAACGTCGCCGTCGCAGGCTGCACCCTGGCAGCGACCGACCTTGGCTATCACGCGATCGTCGCGGAAGATTGCATCGCGGCGGCCGATCCCGCCACCCACGACATCATCGTGCGGGATCAACTCCGCATGGTGGCACGCATCGCCAGCGCTGCTGACATAGCGCAGGCGCTCGTCACGCCAGGCGATTACTGAACGCTGACGGTCGTCTTGCGGCGGATGCGATCATTATAGCGGTAGATGACCGACTGCATGCCCGACAGCATCTGCCGCACATCATTGTCGTTCACGAACAGCGGATCGCCGACCACGCCAATCGCGTAGGAGGCGACGCCATGCGGCACCCGCAGCGGCACGGCGATCGAGTCCACAGGAATGGACGCGCTCCGGCGGCACAGGGCGAACCCGCGCGCCCGCGTCGTTGAAATCCGGTCCACCAGATGCTTCATCAGCGTTGGCCCCTTCGGACCCAGGCCCAGCTTTTGCGTCCGGGTCGCCAGCTGGATGATGTCGACATTGGATTGCTGCGCCAGCATCGCGGCGGCGAAATTGGTGCCCGGCCGCCAGCTGTTACGCTGAAAGCAGATCATCTCGGTGGGATAATAAGGCTCGACGTCCGGCTTCGCCGCCCAGCCGCCGGACATTTCCGCGACGCTTTCCGACCAGCAATCATTCTGCTGCGTGACGAAGACCGACCCGCCGGTCTCGCGCCGCATATCCTCCATCACCTCATTGATCCGGCCGCTTCCAAAAAAGCTCTGCTCGATCGCTGTGGCATTGGCGATGATCTTGTAGGACGGCGCATAAAGCTTCGTCGCCTGGCTATAGCTCAGATAACCCGTGCTCGCGAGCGTCCGCAAAATCTCGTCCGCGCTTGAATTGGGAATGCCCAATGCTTCGCTGATCTCGATCGTGCGCGCAGGCTCGCCCGACTTCATGAAATATTCCAGCACTTCCAGGGTGCGCAGGCACGACTTGACGCTACCCCGGCCGCCAGACCTGCCTTCCGTCTGTGAGTTAGCGCTCATCCCGCCTCCTACATCGTCCTTGCGGGCGCCGGTTCTGCCGGTCACCGGAATTTTGGTGAAGACTACCATATTCTGAGCGCAACAGGGATTCAAGCGTCCGGAATCCGCTACGACCCGCGCGGTTACGCGAATATGGAAAGCCGCCATTGCCGGTCGCCAGCGCATCGTCGCTCATCTCTAAACTGCCAGCATGCACGACAGAGAACGCCGCTCCCACATCAGGACAAAGCCCGTCAGGCGACGCTTCCTCAACGGCCGCATGCCGCTCAGCTATACCGAATGGGCGCAGGAGGGCGCGCCGCTCGCCATCCTCATGCATGGCAGCCGTGATCATGGCCGCAGCTGGGACGCGCTGGCGGATGCCCTGCTGCCCGACTATCACATCATTGCCCCCGATCTTCGCGGCCATGGCAACAGCGGCTGGGCGCAGGACGGGCGCTACGACTTCGCGGCCTATCTGGCCGATCTCGACGCGCTGGCGGAGCATCTGGCGCTGGGTCCGCAGCGCCCGGCCATCCTGATCGGCCATTCCCTCGGCGCGCACATCGCCTTGCGTTTTGCCGGATCCTATCCCGACAGGATCAGCCGGATCGTCGCGATCGAGGCCGTCGGCGCACCGCTCGCGATCGAGGCGCATCGGTCCAGCCAAAGCATCGACCAAAGCGCTCGCAACTGGCTCGGGGAGCGGCGAGCCGCCTCCCGCACCGCCCCGCGCATCTTCGCGTCGGTGGACGAAGCGGTCGAACGGATGCGGGAACGCCATGGCTTCCTCACCTCCGCGCAGGCGCGGCACATGACGCGCCATGGCTTGCGGCGGGCTGGCAAGGCTGGATGGCAATGGAAGCATGATCCCTATCTCGCCGTCTGGGCATTTCCCGACATTCCGATGGAGGATGTCCGGGCCTTGTGGCGCAACATCGCCTGCCCGACCCTCCTCCTCTATGGCGAACGCAGCTGGCCTTCCGGCTTGCCCGCCGATTTGCTCACCCATATCCCCGATGTGCGGGAACTGCGCCTGCCCGAAAGCGGCCACTGGCCCCAGCATGACGCCTTCGACACATGCCTGTCTGCGATCAGGCGCTTCCTTGCGGAGTGAACGTCGTTCCTATTCGTTGCTCTTCTTGGTCGCCATGACCCTCGGGTCGAAATGGTTGGCTGCCATCCATCCGCCATCCACGAACAGGCTGTGGCCGGTCACATATTCCGACAATCCCGACGCCAGGAACAGCACGGCCCCCGCCACGTCCCGCGTCGTGCCCGGACGGCCGATCGGCAGCACGCTCGACTCCATCAGCGCACGGGATTCCGCCGTTTCGGGCAGGCGCGGCGTCGTGATGCTGCCCGGAGCCACGGCATTGGCGCGAATACCATGCCGGCCCCATTCGGTCGCCATCGACTTCACCAGATGCATCAGGCCTGCCTTCGCCGCGCCATAGGGCGCATGCATCGGCGATCCGACCGCACCATCCACCGACCCGATGCAGATCAACGATCCGCCCACCCCGCGCGCAATCATCGACTGGGCGACGGCACGCGCCGTCACGAAGAAGTAGCGCAGGTTCCGGGATTGGTCATAATCCCATTCTTCCAACGTCACGTCGAGCAGCGGTTTGAACAGCGCCTGCCCCACGATCGTCACCAATATATCAAGCCCGCCCAGCGCGCCTTCCGCATCCGCCACCGCTTTCTTGACTGATGCCTCGTCCAATATATCGGCCTCGATCGGAATGCCCGCCCGCCCTATCGCGCGTACTTCGCTGGCGACTTGCTCGGCGCGTTCCATCACGCTGTCCAGCACGGCGATGTCGCATCCGGCCTCCGCCAGCAGCAGCGCGCTGGCCTCGCCCATGCCGCGCCCGCCACCGACGATCAGCGCCTTCTTTCCTTCAAGGCCCAGCAATGACACGGTCATCCTCCCCATCCTCTTCGTTATGCGCGCCCGCTCATGCGGCGTCGGCCAGGAACATCTTCTTGATCTCGGTCAGGCTGACCTTCAGCGATGGCGTGCGGGGCAGCGCATCCACGATCCGGATCTCCACCGGCACATGCGTCGGCGGCAATTCGGCCCGCACATGCGCCAGCAGCGCCTGTTCATCCACCGCCCCGGCGCTCTGGCTCAGTTCGACCGCCGCAGCCGGCACCGCGCCCAATCGCGCGTCGGGTATTCCCACCACCGAAGCATCGACCACAGCCGGATGCTGACGCAGCACGTCGACCACACGCTCGGGCAATATCTTGAAGCCGCCCCGCACGATCGCCCCATCATGCCGCCCGCGGTGAAAGACATATCCGTCCTCGTCGATCATCACCAAGTCGGTGGTCCGCACCCAGTCAGCCCGCACCGACGGGCAATGCACTTCCAGCAGCCCTTCCGTCCCGCGCGGCACTTCCACGCCGCTTTCGGGATCGATCGCGCGTATCTCGACGCCCGGCATGGGAAGGCCGGTGCTGCCACGCTTGCTGTCCCCACGCTCCGCCCGCATCTGCGGCGTCCAGCGGACGATAGTGCCGCAAAATTCGGTCGCCCCCATGCCCCAAAGGATCGGCAGGTCATAGCGCGCCTCGAACCGTTCCTGAAGGTCCGGGTCCAGATAGGCCGATCCGCCCGACACGCTTTTCACGCTCGCCATGTCCTCGGGCGACACATTCGCATCCATGATCATTGCGATCGCCGTGGGATTGAGGCCCAGCGTGTCCGGCCTGTGGCGGCGCAGCGCATCCACCAGCCCATCGACCGTGAAGCGCTCCATCAGCACCAGCGGCGTGTTGTTGACGGCAGCGCCGGTCAGCAGGCACACGCCGCCCACACCGCCCAGCGGCCAGATATTGATCTGCACCGGCGGCGCGCTGCCGGACTCTGCGCCAGGTGCGCTCATCACCGCCCGCTCCAGCAGCTTCAGCGGCATCGGAATGCGCTTGGGCGTGCCCGTAGTCCCGCTCGACAGCACCTCTATCCCGCCATCGGGCAAGGCATCGTCAAACGAGGATCGCCTGCACTTTTCCAGCCCATCGACCAGTCTCGGGGCGTCGTCGATCCCGCCAAAGGCTACCCCTGCGCAGCCCGCCTGTCCCGCTGCTTGCGCGAAATTCGGCCAATCCTGCTGGTCCGCCAGGATCGCGGCGGCTCCCAGATTCTCGATATTGTCCGAAATCGCGGTCGCGGGGAGGAAGGGATAGACGAAGCTCACCGACCGCCTGTGCGCCAGCAGCCCCACCACAGCCGCCGCATGTGCCAGCCGGTTGCGGATGATGATGCCGACCTTCGCCGATGGCGGGCAACCGGCTGCGTCGAGCAGCGCGACCACTGCATCGCCATAGCGCGCCACCTCGCCCCAACTCACCCACCGGCCCTCGAACTCGATGCCGCGCTCGTCCTTATGGTCGCGCAGGTTGGCGCGAAGCTGCTCGATAACGTCCTGGCTCACTGATGGTAGTCCTAACTGGCCGCCGTCGTTAATTGCGCACGCCTTCCAACAGACCCTTGAGGTTCGACGACATCACCATTTCCTTCTCGGCCATGGAATAGTTCGTCAACTCATGAAGGAAGTCGAGTGGGTGTTCAGTCCCCTCAGGGTGCGGATAGTCGCTCCCGAACAATATGCGATTGACTTGCATATGCTCCTTCAACTGCCCGAAATCATCCTCGACGAAGGGCGTCACGAAGATATTCCGATGAAATTGGTCAACGGGATCATTCATGAATTTCTGCGGCATCTGCCCATAAACATGCTTTAACTGCTCGATCAGCGGAATGACCCACTTCGCGCCATTCTCGACACTGACGATCCGCACCCCCGGGAAGCGATCGAACACGCCGCCGCAGATGATCGCCGCGATCGTGTCGGAAATCGCCCGCTCGATGATCCTCAGGCAATTGACGAACGGATCGGATTCAAACGGCAGCCACTCCGCCCCGCCGGTCCACATTTCGATCAGATGATCATAGTCGGAATTGGACGCATGGATCGACACGAAGATCTTCGCCTCCTCGATCCGCGCCCAGAATGGATCGAAGTCTTTGAGCCCCATCGACCGCCCGCCGCGATAGCCTGGCACCGGAGAGGGTCGGATACAAATCGTCCGCGCACCCTGCTTGATCAGCCAGTCCGTCTCGGCAAGCGCCCGGTCCATGTCGGCAAGCGACACCACCGGAACGCCGAACAACCGGTTCTCGCGCGCAAAGCCCCACTCCTCGCTCGTCCACTGATTGAGCGCATGCAGGGCATCGTGCAGGAACTCATGGTCATAGCTCATCCACTTTTCGATGACCGAAAAGAGGGTGGGGAACATGAGCGCCGCGTGCACATTATGCCCGTCGAGCACCGCCAGCCGTTCCTTGCCGGTGCGCCAGGATTCAGGCGGAGCGATCGGCTTCCCCGTCATCTGCCGCATCGTCAGGCCTTCAGGATTCTCGGCCTTGTAATATTTGACATGCGTCCCCGGCGCCGCGACCCGCTCGAAGGTGGGGTTGGGAATATAGTCCGAAATCTGCCCCTTGATCGCCAGCCGCTTGCGGCCATCCACTTCGACGAAGCGGAAATCCTTGTGCCACTTCTTGGGCAGATGCCGGAACAGCGCATCCTCGGGCTCGTAAAAATGATTGTCCGCGTCATAGACGGGAAAGGGAAGGCTGGGCGTCGTCATCACAATGTCTTTCGGTCAGCTATAATAGGTTGATGCTACACTTGTCCTGCACCGGCCCGCTTCCGGTCAATTGAGCGGACCGGCTTTCCGGCTACATGGAAACCCCGGATTGAGCCGGTTCCAACGCTTTCACAAAGCCCGCAATCGCCGCGACCGCATCCCGCGCTTCGCCCGTCTCAGGCGCCAGCAAAGGCCACACATGCCCCATGCCCGGCGCGACATGCAAAGTGACCCGCCGATCCCCCAGCGCCAGCCGCGTGGCGAAGGCAACCACCTCATCCAGCAACACCTCCGCGCCGCCGGTCAGCACCAATGTCGGCGGAAAGTCCGCCGGGTCAGCCTCCAGCGCCGAAACCAGCGGATCACGCGGATCATGCCCCTGCAAATATAACTGCGCGCTATCCAACACGGCAGCCTTGGAAAACATCGGGTCACGTGCCGCATTACGGTCAAGGCTTTCACCGCGCGCCGTCAAATCCAGCATCGGCGACACCAGCACGGCACCCGCAGGCCGCTCACCAGCACGCGCTGCAACTATGCAGAGCGCCGCCGCTAGCCCGCCACCGGCAGAGTCGCCCGCGACCACCACCGACTGCCTGTCCTCCAACCCGCGATAAACCGCGACAACAGCGTGCAACGCCGCCGGAAAGGGCTGCTCGGGAGCCAGCGGGTAAAAGGGCAGGATGATCCGCCAACCCGCCTCATCCGCGATCCTTTGCGCATAATCCACATAGGCAAGCGGCGAACCCAGCCGATACCCCCCGCCATGCAGGTAGATCATCTCCCCCCGCGCATCACACCCACGCGGCTCGATAACCAAACAACGCACGCCACCAATAACCGCCTCGCCCGCCCGCTCCACAGCATCAGCAGGACCAGCCGCCCGCGCCCGCCGCTCGATCAGCGCGTCATCGGCGGCATGGCCCTCTCGCAGCGGCGGCAGATTCCAGGCACCGGCCGCGGTCACAGCACGAACACCCCACGCGCCAGCTTGCCCTCCTCCAGGTCATGGAAGGCCCGTTCGAAGTCGGCCAGATCATAACGCTGCGTCACCAGCTCATCCAGCAGCAGCTTACCCTGCCGATATTGCGCGATATAGGACGGGATATCCTGATGCGGCCGCGACGCCCCATAGCGCGCACCCATGACGCCGCGATCAACAAAGGAGAGCGGCGTCAGCGAAACCTCCGCCATCGTGCCCATCGCAGTCGTCCCGACGATCACGCAATTGCCGCCCCAGCCAAGGCTCGCCATGGCATCGTTCAGCACGCGCGTATTGCCGACGCACTCGAACGCCCAATCGACGCCGCTGCCATGATCGGGATTGCCGCCGGACACGATGTCCTTGATCCGCTGCGGCACATCGCCCT
Organism: Sphingobium agri; assembly: GCF_023051225.1. Lineage (NCBI taxonomy): Bacteria > Pseudomonadati > Pseudomonadota > Alphaproteobacteria > Sphingomonadales > Sphingobiaceae > Sphingobium > Sphingobium agri. The sequence goes on from NZ_JALKHS010000010.1 coordinate 18,903, forward strand.
GCGAAGCATCGATGAAGTCGGTCGCCCCAAACTCCCGCGCCTTCGCCTCGCGTGTCGCCAGCAAATCGATCGCGATGATCCGGCTCGCGCCCGAAAGCCGCAGGCCCTGCAGCACGTTGAGCCCGATGCCGCCAATACCGAACACCGCCGCCGTCTCGCCCGGCTTCACCCGCGCCCGGTTGACGACCGATCCCACCCCCGTCAGCACGCCGCATCCCACGACGCAGGCGATGTCGAGCGGCACCGTCGGGTCGATTTTCACCGCCTGATTGGCCTTCACCACCGTCTTCTCGACAAAGGTCGATGTCGCTGCAAAGCTCGACACCGGCTCTCCGTTACGGCTGAACGGCTGGGCGCGGTTGCCATAGGATTGGCGGCAATGGGTCGGCCTGCCGCTCTCGCACGGGCCGCAACGCCCGCAATTGGCCAGCGTATGCAGCGCCACATGATCGCCCACCGCCAGTTCGGTGACGCCCGGCCCCAGCTTCTCGACGATGCCCGCCCCTTCATGGCCCAGCACCGCAGGCGCAGGCCAGTCGATCGTGCCGTTGATGACCGAAATGTCCGAATGGCAAATGCCGCTCGCCGCGATGCGCACCAGCACTTCGCCCGCGCCCGGCTCGCGCACTTCGACATCCTCGACAAAACGGATCTTGCCCGGCCCTTCGTAGATCAGCGCCCGCATGTTCAGCCTCTCCCAACTTCACTCATCTGCTTGTCCGGCTCACACGGCATCCCGCTCGCCGCCCGGCAATGCCGCGCGACTGCCTCGCCCAGAGCAGCGATCCGGCTCAACGGCAGCGGCCGGTCGAAACCGAAAAGCGACAGGGTACAAAGCACCGCGCCGTCCGCGCCGAACACTGGGGCGGAGATCATCATCACCGGATGCAGCCGATCGGGCTGCGCCTCGATCATCAGGTAATCCTCGCCCATCTGCCCGATCCGTTCCGCGACGCGCTTTTGCCAGTCTCCGGCCAGCGGTTCCTCCGCCATGCCGAGAACGGCGAGCCCTGTCGCCGCCTGCTCCGGGCTGCGTTGCGTGACGGCATAGCCGCGCTGCCGCACCATCGCGAGCGACTGGCGCAGCCGGTCGGCATCGATCGCCCCCGCAGCCTTGCCCAGCCAGCTATCCACCTCCCGCTCACCCGCCCAGGCGAGGAAGGGCGTGCCCAGCGGCGGGATCAGCGGCACCCGCTGCCCCACCGCCAGACCGGGCATACGCCCCGGCCCTTCCGACGCGAGCGCGATCAGCCGGTCATCCAGCCGCGCGGTGAGCAGGCTGTCCAGGTCCAGCTCAGCCGACAAAAGCGCGATCTGGTTCCGCGCCGCCGCCACCACCGGATGGCATTGCAGCGCCGCATGACCGATCGCGATCAGCGCCGGGCCTAGACGATAATCCTTCCCCCGTTGCGCCCGGACGAGATAACCGTCCCGGGTCATCGCGCCCAGCAGCGCGTGGCAGGATGCGGGATTGAGGTCCAGCTGCCGCACCAGCTCCGTCAGCGAATAGCCGCGCAAGGGCGCTGCCGCCATGAAGTTCAATATGTCGATGGCGCGTGACGCGGCCAGGGCCGGGCGGGGCATCGCCGTTCCTTCAGCTCAATTCCAGATCGTCCCAATTCACCACCGTGCACATGCGGTGGTAATCGGGGCTGAGCCAGGGCGCGTTGACTTGAAGCCTGCGATGCTCCCGGTTCACATAATAATTCTTCTCGATACCGCCTTCAGGCGTCATCTGAAGCCAGTTCTGCGCCTCGGCATCCAGTTCGCGATTATAGCGCTCGAACGCCTCGGGCTTCACATCGACGCGCCGCTTGTCTTCCTTCAGCATGCGCATGACGCATTGGGCTGCATAGCTCGCCCAGATCAGCCACCATTGCGGCAGGCCGGTGCCCCCGGTCAGCGGCTGCGAATTGGGGCCGTACAGCATGAACAAGTTGGGGAATTGCGGCACCATCATCGACAGATAGGCACGCGGCCCATCGCCTGCGTCCCAGGTGTCGTGCAGGTCCTTGCCCTCCAGCCCCTTGTACCGCGCGGGCCACAGATATTTGAGCACGTCGAAACCGGTCGCGGCAATCACGACCTCGAAGTCCCGCTCCGTCCCGTCCGCCATCACAAAGCCGCTCTTCGTGAAGCGCGCCACCGATCCGGTCAGCAACTCCACATTGTCGCGGGTCAGCGCGCGATACCATCCATTGTCCACCACCGGGCGGCGCGACATGGGCGCATAATCGGGTATCAGCTTTTCGATCAGGTCTTCGCGCCCGCCGGTTTCCTGCCGGATATAGTTGGTCAGGAAGGCCCGCAGGTCGTCATTCGCCTTGCTGACCTTGCCCCCCTGAGCCTGCCATTCGCGATCGACGCGCTGCAAGCGATCGATGTCGAACAGCGGCATCGTCGCGGTATAGCGGGACCAGTTCCAATAGCCGGGCATATTCTCGTTGAGCCACGCCAGTTCCGGCTCGATCGGCGCGCCATATTTTTCGCGCGGGCTGATCCATTGGGGCGTGCGCTGCACGACACTGACATGCCCCGCCTTTTGCGCCACCGCGCTCAATAATTGTACGCCGGTCGACCCATTGCCGATAATGGCGACCCGTTTGCCGCTAAGGTCCAGCCCCTCCGGCCAGGCGGACGGATGAATGATCTGCCCGCCGAAATCATGCACACCCTCAATGTCGGGCAGCTGCGCATTGGCGAAGGTGCCGCAAGCGGTGATCACCACATTGGCGACGATCTCCTGACGTCCGCCGGGCGTTTCGACGTCCAGCTTCCAGACGTTGCGCCCTTCGTCAAACACCGCACCCTTCACATCATGGCCAAAGCGGCTGTTCGCCATCACCCCATATTTGCGCGAGACATGCTGGAGGTAGGTGCGCACATCCTCGCCCCGGTTGAAATGCTCGCCCCAGGGATAGAGTTTTTCGAAGCTATATTCATAGGTGATCGACGGCGTATCGACCCGCACATCAGGATAGCGGTTGATCGTCCAGGTGCCCCCCGCCTCCGGCTGACGATCGAGCAGCAGATAGGGCAGGCCCAACAACTCGCACTGTACCCCGGCCGCGATTCCAGCCGGGCCGCTGCCGATGACGACGATGCGGAAATCTTCGGGAATTTTAGGCTTCTCGCCTTCCCATTCGACGGCGCAGGGAACGGCACGGAAGGCCGGAAGATCACGCCGCGCCTCGAACTCGACATCCGTCATCTCGCCCGACAGCATCGTCATCAGGCGGCGCAGCTCGTCCTCGGGCGGCTCCGGCAGATCCACCGGACCGGCATTGTCCGCCAACCACTCGACCGCGCGCTCCTTCAGCAACGCCTTCTGCCCGTCGCTCATCTGCGCAGCAGCGGGCAGAGCGCCAATCTCCTCATCCCCGCTATTCTGATAGAGCGCGACCCGCAGAGCATTGAGGTCCGCCAGTTCAACCGCGCGCTGGATGCTATCAGTGTCGATCGCCTTTGCCGCCGTGGCCATTCATCCCGTCCCATTCTTTTCGGACGCGTCCGAGTGCGCCCGTCTCATTTTTTGCAATATCGAAACTTAAGACCGAGGTAAGCCGAACCCGTGCCATTTCCGCAATGCCGGAACGGCCTCTTAAAGAGCCGCTATTCCTTGCGTTTCAATGGCCCAGGAAATTGGGCGTGCGCCGCTCCATGAACGCCAGCGCTGCTTCATTCGCATCATGCGACAACAGGCTGATCTGCGCGTTCGCCGCCGCCTCCTGCGCCATGCTTTCCTCCAGCGCGATAACTCCCGCCGCGTTGAGATTGCGCTTCATCGCCGCAAAAGCCGCCGTCGGCCCGCTGGCGAGCTTCGCCGCCAGGGCGGCGCACTCACCCTCAAGCGCCTCATCCTCAACCAGCCGATTGACTAACCGGCTCGCCAGCGCTTCGTCCCCCAGCATCGGCTCGTCGAGCAGAAACATCTCCCGCGCCCGCGCCGCGCCGAGCAGCCGGGTCAGCAGGTAGCTGCCGCCCGGATCGCCGCACCGCCCGGCGCTGGCAAAGGCCAGCTTGAACTTCACCGTGCGCGAAGCGATCCGCATGTCGCACGCGGCCGCCATGACCAGCCCGCTCCCCGCAACCGGCCCACGCAAACAAGCAATCGTCGGCTTGGGCATGCGATGGAGCAACAGCGGAATCTCGGCATGAATGCTCATCCGCGCCGCAGCCTCATCGGCCCGCATCGGCTCGTCCCGTGCCGCCTTGCCATCGCCAGACAGATCATAGCCCGCACAGAAACCCCGCCCCGCACCCGCCAGCACGACACAGCGCACCGCCGGATCAACAGACCAGCCGCGCAGCGTCAGCGCGATCTCGTCCAGCATCGCCTCCGTCACCGCATTCAACCGATCCGGCCGGTTCAGCGTCAGCGTGGCGACGCCCCCGTCAACCTGCGTCAGGATGCTCATGAGTGCGACTTCACCTTGTCCATGCCCGCCACGATGAACTCGCCGGTCTGGCCATAGGCTGACGCATGGCCCAACTGGTGAATATCGAAACAGCTTTGCAGCGCCGCGCTCTGCCCCATGATGTCGAGCGTCTGGTTCACCGCCCGCTTCGCCATGGCGAGCGCATGCGGGTGCATTTGCGCGATCTCCCGCGCCAGCGCCAGCGCCTCGGCATCCAGCTCCGCGCGCGGCACGACCCGGTTCACCATGCCCCGCCGTTCCGCCTCATGCGCGTCGATCGGCTTGGCGGTGAACAGCATCTCCTTCGCCTTGCGCGGCCCCAGCTCCCACGTATGCCCATGATATTCGACCCCGCCGATGCCCATCAGCACCACCGGATCGGAAAAGCGCGCATCGTCAGCCGCGATGATCAGATCGCACGGCCACGCCAGCAACAGCCCGCCCGCGATGCAGGCGCCCTGCACCGCCGCGATCGAAGGCTTGGGAATATCGCGCCAGCGCCTGGAATAGCCGAGATAATGTTTGGCCTCCCATTCATGTATGCCCAGCAGCCCGCGCTCCGGGATCGTCTCGCGGATGCGGTTGAACGACCCGTCACGAATGGCCTCCGCGCTCACATCATGCCCGGCGGAAAAATGCTTGCCCTCCGCACGCAGCAGGATGACGCGCACGGACTCATCCGCCGCCGCCTTTTCCCACGCTTCGTTCAACTGCTGCAAAAAAGGTTCATTCTGCGCGTTCGCCCGGTCGGCGCGATCCAGCGTGATCGTCGCCACCCGTTCCTCGACCGCGTAACGGATATATTCTACCATCTGACTTACTCCTGGACCGCTGGTTGCGCGCGATCGGCGTTGCGGACATCCGTTACCCGCGCCCTTCCGCACTGCCGGAAGCGCGCCGCCGCCAAATTGACATCTTGCACTTCAGGATGGCCAAGCAGAAGGGCGCGAACAAGGTGAAAACGGCATGAATCTCGAACTTAGCGAACAGCAGGCGATGATGCAGGAAGCAGCCCTGCGCTTCTTCGATCGCGAAGAGGTGGTGCAGGCCGCCCGCGCGTCCAAAGGCGCCGTCGACGCCAGCCTGTGGAGCCAAGCCGCCGAGATGGGCTTCATCACCATGCGCGCGCCCGAAGATCGTAGCGGCCTTGGCATGGGCCTCATGGAAGCCGCGCTGATCTGCGAAGCGGCAGGCCGGGGCTCGGCCCCCCTCCCGATCGCTGACGGCATCGCCGCCTGCGCGCTTCTGGGCCACCTTGAGGGCGAAGCCGCCGCCGCGCTGCTCGATCAGGCATCCTCCACGCCCATCAGCTTCGACGCGCAGGACGGCTGCATCCGGCTCAGCTGGCAATCCGACGCCATCCACGCCGCCATGCCCAATGGCGAAGCGCGCATCATAGCCAGCGGCAATGCGGCACGGCAGTCATACGAAGCCGCCCTCACCGAACGAACCCTGCTCCGCTCCGCCTGGCTGGTCGGCGCAGGCACCCGCGCCATCGAAATGGCCGCCGCCTACGCCACCGAACGCAAGCAGTTCGACCAGCCGATCGGCGCGTTTCAGGGCGTGGCTTTCCCCCTCGCCGACTCCATCACCGACATGGAGGGCGGCCGCCTGCTGCTATGGCGCACCGTCTGGGGCGTCGCACAGAAGCAGCCCGAAGCAGGCGCGCTCGCCGCCATGACCAGCTGGTGGACCGCCACCACCGCGCGCGCTGCCGTGCGCCGGGCGCTGCGCACCTTCGGCGGCTATGGCCTGTCCGACGAATATGACATCCACCTCTATTTCCTCGCGATAGACCGCGTGGCCTTGGCTGAAGGCGACCCCGAAGACAGGCTGGTCGACGCGGGCGATCGCCTCTGGGCAGGCACGACGACCGCCCTGCCCGACGCTGGCGATCCCGGCCTGGACATGGGCTTCAACGCAAACGAAGAAGCCTTCGCAGCGCAAGTGCGCACCTTTCTCGAAACCGCAGTCACCCCCGAACTGCAAGCTGCCGCCGCCACCTCCACCGACGGCCACCTGCCCGACCTCCACCGCAAGCTTGCCGCCGCTGGCCTCGCCTATCCCGACTGGCCCCGTGAATGGGGCGGGCAGGACCGCAGCCCCATGGAAGTCACCGCGCTCGGCCGCGTGTTCGAGGAATTCGGCATCTCCCGCATCCCGATCGGCTGCACCAACATGGGCGCCCGCATGACGATGAAGTTCGGCTCGCCCGAGCTGAAGGCCGAAGTGCTGCCGCGCCTCGCCGACGGATCGGCCCTCGCCTGCCTTGGCTTTACCGAGCCCGCATCAGGATCGGACATGTACGCCGCCCGCACCCGTGCCGTGCGCGATGGGGATGACTGGATCATCACCGGGCAAAAGATGTTCACCACCGGCGCGCATATCTCCGACTATATATTGATGCTCGCCCGCACCGATCCCGACGCGCCCAAGCATAAGGGGATCACCATCTTCTTCTTCCCCATGAGCCTGCCGGGCATCACGATCCAGCCGGTCGACACGCTCCAGGATGAGCGCACCAACATCACCTTCTATGACGAAGTGCGCGTGTCCGATCGCTACCGGCTCGGCGAAGTCAATGGCGGGCTCAAGGTCATGGCCGCCGCCATGGAAATCGAACATGGCGGCGAAGGCTATCACATCTATCACCACAGCCTGATGCGCGCCGCGCTTGATTGGGCAAACAGCAGCGACGCGGCGGGCAAGCGCCCGATCGACAAGCCAACCGTCCGCGCCCGCCTTGCCCGCGTGCGCACCCATCTGGAAATCGCCGACCTCATGTGCCGCCGCGTTACCTGGGCGATAGAGGCAGGCCGGATGACCCGCGCCATCGGCCCGATGGCCAAGATGTTCACCACCGAAATCTACATGGCTGACGCCGCCGATCTCTCCGCCCTTGCCGCGCCCGGCACGCTCACCCATGGAACGCCAGCCTTGGCGAATATCGAGGAATCCTACCGCCAATCAATCGGCCAGACCATCTATGGCGGCACCAGCGAGGTTCACCGCACCATCATCGCGCAGCATCACCTCGGCCTGCCCCGGTCGTGAAGCGATGCCTTCCATATGCGCGGAAAGTTGCGCACCCGCGTTGATCCTGATCGCGATCCGATGATCTTGGCTCCCATGACCTGAACCGTTGCGCATGTGGCGGCTCCCTGGGAGACAAGCTGATGACGAACCCGGCACCGCTGACCATGTCAGATGCCCTCCCGGCGGTTGGACCGGGCGCTATCGCCGCATCACCCCCGCTCCAGGGCCGACGCCGCACGGCAATGCTGCTGATGCTCGCCTTCATCTACAGCCTCAACTATCTCGATCGCCAGATCGTCGTCATCCTTCAGGAACCCATAAAGGCCGACTTCAAGCTCGCTGACTGGGAACTCGGCCTACTGACCGGCGGAGCCTTCGGCATCTTCTACACCTTGATGGGCATTCCCATCGCCCAGCTGATCGATCGTGGCGTCAATCGCGTGCGGCTGATCGCGCTGTTCACCGCCAGCTGGAGCGTCATGACGGCGCTCTGCGGCCTCACCCGCAGTTTCGGCGCCTTCTTCGCCGCGCGCATGGGCGTGGGACTTGCCGAAGCAGGCTTCGCCCCCGCCGCCCACTCCCTCATCTCCGATCTCTACCCGCCCCGCGAGCGCCCCGCTGCGGCGGGCCTTTTCGCCATTGGCGTGCCGGTCGGCGTCATGGCGGGCCTTTCGATCGGCGGCATCGTCGCGCAGGCGACGGACTGGCGCACGGCTCTCCTGCTTGCGGGTGTCCCCGGTATCCTGATCGCGATCCTCTTTCCCCTCATCGCCCGCGAGCCGATCCGTGGCGGAACCGAAGACCCGTTCGATCAACCGGCACAAGCGCCAGAGTCGCTGACTTTCTTCCAGAGCCTGCGTGTGCTGGCGCGGCGGCGGGCCTTCGTCCACATCGTCGCCGGTACGGCGATCATGGCCTTCGCCCAGACCGGCATTTCGACCTGGCTACCCTCCTTCCTCATCCGCAACCATGGCATGAGCCTGGCGCATGTCGGCATCGGCCTTGGCCTGCTGACCGGCATATGCGGGGCGATCGGCACCTGGGCAGGCGGCTGGCAGGGGACGCGCCTTGCCAAGTCAGGCCTCCACATGGCGCTCTGGCTGCCGATCGCGGGCATGCTCCTCTCCATCCCGCTGGACATTGTCGCGCTCAGCATGGCGGATGGGCAGAGCGTCCTCCTCATCCTGATCCCGAGCTACATTGTCGGCTCCTTCTGGACCGCGCCCTCCATCGCCCTCATCCAAAGCCTCGCGCCGGTGTCGATGCGCGCGCGGGCGAGCGCCGTGAACATCGTGGCGGCGAACCTGATCGGCGTATCGATGGGACCACTTGCCGCAGGCGTGCTCAGCGACGCCTTCGCCTATCTGCGCGGGGGTGACGCGGCGCTTGGCCTGCGCGATGCGCTGATCTGCCTCACCGCCTTCTTCCTGTGGGCCGCCTGGCACTGGACCATGGCGGTGCGCGCCCTCAAGCAGGAAAGTACAACGGCCGTTTGAATTGATTGCGTGAGATCGGGATTATAAAATAGGGACGATCCGGAACACGGACGAATAGGAGAGAGAGGATAAGCCATGGCCACCGGAAACGCGAAACGCCAAGTCACGCACAATATGGGCGCGATGGACACCCGCCCCGTAAAACATCTGGAATTTGACGGTCCCCTGCCGCAACCGACCAAGGACATGGACCAGATCCGCGCCGATCTCGACCGCGCGGGCTATGCGATCGCGGCAGAGGTCGTCAGCCGGGACAAGGCGCGCGAGATGCGCGACTTCCTCGCCGCCGAGATCGCCCGCGAAGAAGCGATCGACGAAGAGCGCGTGCGCCGTTTCTACACCGACAATGACGATCTCAACCGCCGCATGTCGGGCTGCCATCTGATGAACCGGGAACGCTTCTTCCGCGACATTCTGGAACATGAAATGCCGCTTCAGCTTACCCGCGAACTGCTGGGGCCGCAGACACTGGACGAATCATATCTGGTGCACAGCTATGGCGCCAACGTCACCCGTCCCGGGAGCGCGCAGCAGGGCATTCACCGCGACCGCAGCGGCGCGATGCCTTTGTCCGCCGGTGCCGCGCAGACCCGCTTCATCTGGTGCCTCGATGATTTCGTCGAAGCCAATGGCGCGACCCGCATGGTCCCGGGCAGCCATCGCGATACGGAACCGCAATCCTGGGCGGTCCAGTATGAATCCGTGCCTGCCGAAGCGCCAGCCGGGTCCGTGCTCATCTACACCGACCTGCTGCTGCACGGCACGGGCGCGAACACATCGACGGACCTGGAGCGCGCTGGCGTGATCGTCGGCTATTGCCCGCCCTGGTGGAAGCCCATGATCAACTTCCCGATGACGATCGACCCTGAAGTGATGAAGGGCTCGTCCAAGGTCCTGCGCCAGATCCTTGGCTACAGCTCGGTCTCGGTCGGCTTCGACGAACCCTGGACCTATGCCCCTGACGCCGTGAAAGACCTGATCGTCCCGCCAGAGATGGAATGGTGAGGTAAAGGAGAGGTTCGCTGGGAGCGGACCGGCCGGGCCTGCCCGTCCGGCGCCGCTCCACATTTGCGGATCAACGCACCTCAGCGCTTGCGAATTTGATGCGCCTGCGCCATGCCTCCTCGGATAATTGCACCCGGCCATGAAGTTTCAGCTGCGCGGACCGGGTGCCCGCAATGTGAGGAGAGAATGATGGCGCCCATGGAGGAAAGGCCGGCCCGCCCGGCCTATGCGCTCTATATCCTGCTGCTGCTGCTGGCGATCAATTCGCTCAGCTACGCGGATCGCCACGTCTTCTCCGTCCTCATCCCGGCGATCAAGACGGAATTCGGCGCGTCCGATTCGCTGCTCGGCCTCGTCGGCGGGCCCGGTTTCGTCGCCAGCTATGTGTTGTTCAGCATGCCGCTCGCCCGTTTCGCCGACCGATGGTCGCGGCGCGGGGTCCTCACCCTGTCGGCCACGCTCTGGAGCGCAGCGACGGCGGCATGCGGTGCGGCTGGCAACATGCTGCAAATGAGCATTGCCCGCCTGATGGTCGGCATCGGCGAGGCGGGCGGCCTGCCGCCAGCGCAATCTCTCCTCGCCAGCCTCTATGACGAACGCCGCCGGTCGAGCGCTATGGGCGTTCTTTCCGCCTCCACCTATATCGGCGTCGTGCTCGGCCTCACCGGCGGCGCGGCCGTCGCCGCGATGTGGGGCTGGCGCTGGGCCTTTTTCGCGCTCGCCATCCCCGGCTTTCCCTTGGCGCTCCTGCTCTGGCTCACCGGCCCGCGCCGCAGCAAGGCCGCGCAGACGCCCAGCGATGAGCCGTCCGAAAGCCTGTGGCGAGCCATCCGGCGCTGCTGGTCGATCCCTTCCCTGCGCCTGCTGGGCCTGGGTGTCGGGACGTTCAACATTTTCGGCTATGCCGCCGCCATATGGAAACCCGCCTTCTTCATGCGGTCCCATGGCATGACCATTGTCGAAGCAGGCTCCTGGCTCGGCATCGGCGCGGCGATCGGCGGCATCACGGGCAGCTTGCTCAGCGGCGTCATCGTCGACCGCCTGCGCGTGCGTGGTGAAGAATGGCAGCTGCGCGTCCCGGCCATCGCCTTCCTGCTCGCCTTCCCGCTCTTCATCGTCATGTTCACGCTGCCCGGCGGCGCCGCCGTCCAGATCGGCGGCCTGCGCGTCCCCGGCGTCGCGCTGCTTTCCATCCTCACCGGCATGATGGCCGCGATGTGGGCGGGCCCTTCCTTCGGGGCAGCCGCCCGCCTCGTCCTGCCGCACCAACGGGCCCAGGCGACCGCGATGCTGGTCGTCATCATCAACGTCATAGGCAGCGCCTTCGGCCCCGTTCTGGGCGGCATCGTCAGCGACTTGCTCGCCGACCGGTTCGGTGCCGAATCCCTCCGCATCAGTCTCTTCTCGCTTTCGGTGCTGACAATTTTCGGCGGGCTGCTTTTCTGGCGGGCTTCTGTCCATTATCCCCACGACCTGACCCGCGTCGGTCGCTCCGATGAGGCCCCCTCACTGCCGGGCGAGGGAAAATTGAAGGAATCGACGCTCTGATCGCCGCAACAGAGCCACGAACAGGAGAAGATGGCATGAAGACTCACGCGATCGTGACCGGCGCTGCTGGCATATTGGGCCAGGCCGTCACCCAGGCGCTGGTCCAGGCAGGCTATAAGGTGACCGGCATAGACCGCGCCGACAGCGCAGGCACGGGGACGCAGGGCACTTATCTGGGCGGCGTCGACCTGGCTGACGCTGACGCAACAGCGGCCGCCGTCAATCAGGCGATCGGCGCCAACGGGCCCCTCTCAGCCCTCGTCAACGTCGCGGGCACCTTCCGCTGGGAAACCGTCGCCGATGGCGATGTCGCGACCTGGGCGACGCTGTTCGACATCAACCTGCGCACCGCCGTCAACGCCGTGCGCGCCGCCCTCCCCTCGCTTCGTGAAGGCGGCGGCGCGATCGTCAGCATCGGCGCAGCCTCCGCGATAAAGGCAGGCGCAGGCATGGGCGCCTACGCCGCCAGCAAGGCGGGCATCGCAAAGCTCACCGAAGCGCTGGCCGAGGAAGAAAAGGACAATGGCGTCCGCGTCAACGCCGTGCAGCCGTCGATCATCGACACGCCCGCCAACCGCGCGGACATGAGCGACGCCGACTTCAGCCGCTGGGTCTCGCCAGCGCAGGTCGCCAGCGTCATCGCCTTCCTCCTGTCGGACGGCGCGGCCGCTGTCACCGGCGCCTGCATCCCGGTGACGGGCCGCTGCTGATCGCCGCCAAACCACCGCCCTTGCATGCTAAAATCGCGCCGCAGCTACGCAAGAGTTGACATTATAGCCGGTAAGGTCACAGTTCGCGTGAATATTGCGGGAGGGGATTGGCGCAGCGGCCTGTTCGCGGCAGCGCCACCCGTCCGCTTGGGAACCCGGATCGGAATGGGGCTGTAATGAGTAATTGGGACAAGGAAGTCGACATTCTGGTGGTGGGGTCGGGCGCGGGCGGCCTCCTCGCGGGTCTTGTCGGAGCGCACAACCGCGCCGATGTGCTGATCGTTGAAAAGGCCGATCTTTGGGGCGGCACGTCTGCCACGTCAGGCGGCGGCATCTGGATCCCGGGCAGCGACGTGGCCAAGGCGGCGGGCTTCGAAGATAATCTCGACGACGCCTTCACCTATCTGCGCGGCCTTTCGGCGGACAATGTGCCGGACGAAAATATCCGCGCCTATGTCGATAATGCCGCGCCCATGCTGCGCTGGGTCATGGCGAACACGCCGGTCCAGTACATGGCCTTCCCCTATCCCGATTATCATGCCGAAAATCCGGGCGGGTCGGCGCAGGGCTATCGCACCCATCTTCCCATGCCCATCGACGGCAAGCCGCTCGGCAAGGAAATCCGCACCCTGCGCTTCGCCTCGCCCGCCGCCAGCCTGTTCGGCTATCTCAACTGGCATTTCAGCGAAACGAGCGAACTGCTCTACCGCACGAAGGGCTGGATGAAGAACCTCGTCGTCAACATGTCGCGCTACTGGCTCGACCTTCCCTTCCGCCTGACCTCGCGCAAGGATCGCCGCCTGACGCTCGGCAATGCGCTGACCGGCGGCCTGCGCATGGCGCTCGACAAGGCGGGCGTGCCCGTTTGGCTCAACACGCCGCTTAGCGAACTCATCCGCGAAAACGGCCGCGTCACTGGCGCCGTGGTCGAAAAGGATGGCAAGCCCTACCGCATCGGCGTGCGCAAGGGCGTGGTGCTCGCCGCCGGTGGTTTTGACAAGAACCAGACGATGCGCGACGCCAACTCGCCCCTTTATCCCACGTCCCGCTATTCGGGCGGCGTCACCAGCAATACCGGCGACGCGATCCGTGCGGGCGAAGCGGTCGGCGCCAACATGCTGAACCTGCAATCGGCCTGGGCCGCGCCGGTCTTCTATGTGCCCGGCGAAGATCGCGGGCGGCTATGCACGGTCGAACGGGCGCTGCCCGGCTGCCTGATGGTCAACCAGAGCGGCAAGCGCTATCTGAACGAAGCCGCCTCCTACCATATCGTCGGCCAGCAAATGGCGCGGCGGGAAGCGGAACATCACGACGCCAGCCCCAGCTGGATGATCTTCGACCACAAATATCGCCACCAGTTTCCGATGGGCCCCCTCTACCCGCTCATGCCGACCTTCATGCATAACAAGGGCGTGCGCAGCATCCTGAAGCAGGGCCGCTCGATCGAGGAGCTGGCGGGCAAGATCGGCATCGATCCGGCGGCGCTCTCGGCCACCATCGCCCGGTTCAATACCCATGCTGCCAAGGGTGAAGACCCCGAATTCCATCGCGGCGAAGCGGCCTATGACAAAATGTATGGCGACTTCCGCCACGGCCCCAACCCCTGCCTGCGTCCGCTCGACAAAGGCCCCTTCTACGCCATGCCCATCTATCCGGGCGACATCGGCACCAATGGCGGCCTGCTCACCAATGCAAAGGCCCAGGTTCTGGACGATGCAGGCGCGCCCATCCCTGGCCTTTATGCGGTCGGCAACAATGCCGCCTCAGCCATGGGAGAAAGCTATCCCGGCGCGGGCGTCACCATCGGCCCCGCAATGACCTTCGCCTATGTCGCCGCCCGCGACATGACCGGCGCGAACGCGTGATCCTGACCAGCTGGAGAAATGGCGCGCATGGCTGACCGGCAACGGCAGCTTGTGCGCCGCTTCTTCGACGGCCTCACCAGCGGTGCCTTCGATGCCGATCTCTTCCCGGATGATCTGGCCTGCTGGACTACTGCATCAGGAAAAATGGAGGCGCGGCTATACCGCGCTGTACCCGCCATGCTGAAAAGCATCTTTCCCGACGGCCTTGCCTTCCACATCGATGCGATCATTGCGGAGGGCGATCGCGCCGCCGCCGAAGCCCGGTCTGAAGGAATGTTCGACGCCGGTCAGGTCTACACGAACGACTATGTTTTCCTGTTCACCTTCAATGGTGACCGCATTTCGTCAGTCGCTGAACATCTAAATCCCCTTCGGGTGCCCAAGGCGCTGGCTGCACGCATGATGGCGGCCCTATCGGCCTAGAGCATGATCCGGAGCAAACAGGATCGATCATGCTCCAGGCAAATATCCGCCGGAATTGGATCCTGCCTCTCGGGAAAACAGATGATGGGCGGTGATCGCATCACGCGCCACTCATCTCCCGCGCCGCAACCGTAACCACGCGCCGCCACTCGATCCGCACCAGATCATCACCGATCGCGGCTTCCAGGAACAGCCGATCACCCTCGAATGCATAATGGCGCGGCTGGTCTGATCCGATCCAGTCGGGATACCACGCCCCATCGACATGGTGGATGATGATCCCGGCTTCCGCATCGATCGAAAAGCGCCCGAAATAGCCGCTATAGCCCCGGATCGACTCCCCGAGCGCCTCGTCGCTCACCTGATACACGCTGGGTTTGCCGAACAGGGGCCGGTTCGCCTGCATCAGGTGACAGCTCATATGTCCGTCGGCGCTGTACATGATCTGGCCAAGGGCATCCGTGCCAAAGGGATGATCCCGCGAGCCATCGGAATGAAAGGTCGTCCACAGGACCAGCTGCCACCCGCCAATGAACGCGGCAAAGGCCTCCTGCGCGCTCATCTCCGGGCGGGCGAGCCGCTCCGGCAATCCGTTTGCAACCATTCGCCCTCTCCCGGTCCATTCTATCGATACCGATGATGCCTTGGCTGCCCGGCATGTCCACAAAGAAAAAGGGCCGGGTTTCCCCAGCCCTCTCTTTCACTCGCCGCCGAAGCGATACTTCAGGCGCAGCCCGTACATGCGGGGTTCGCCATAGAGGCTCGTTTGATACAGCAACCCGCCCTGCTGGTACACGTTGCTGTTGCTGATGCGATAAAGCTTGTTGGTCGCATTGGTGACGAACAGCCCCACATCGAACCCGCTGCCCGCAACGCCGTTCCAATCGAGCGACATGTTGAGCAAGCCGAACGCTTCCAGATAGGCGCCCGGCTGCTGCGCAGGCACGTTGCCGGGATCAGTATACTGACGCGAACTGTGCGAATAATTCACGAAGAAGTTCAAATCACCCATGTCATCGCCAACCGGTATCGTGGCATTCGCATGAATGCTCCAGATGTATGGCGAAACATATTGGAACGGCAGGCAGCTCAGGTCCACCGTGCCACCCGGCGCCACGCCACCGTTACAGCCGAAGCCTCCGGTGCTCGTGGTGAACTCATATGTCTTGTACTTCGCGTCAGTGTGGCTGAAGTTACCACCGATCTCCAGGCCCTTGAACGGCTGCATGGAAGCTTCGACTTCGACACCCTTGATCCGCGCGTCGGCATTGCGGACGACCGCGCCACCAGCGGCCGACGCGGGATTATAGTCCGCCCCAGCCCGCTGAATGTCCTTGTAGTCCAGCAGATAGGCGCTGGTATTCAGACGGAATGGCACATCGGCAATCCGGAAGTCGGCCTTGAAGCCAGCTTCATAGGATGTGACCTTTTCCGGCTGGAAGGTTCGGGTGTTGGTAAACACGGCCTGCTGGTTGAACCCGCCTGCTTTGTACCCACGGCTCACCTTGCCGAACAGCAGCACGTCGCGCATCACCTTGTAATCAAGTCCGATCAGCCAGGTCGAAGCCTTGCTGTTCAGTTCCGCGGTGTAGGTGCAATCTGCGATGGCAGTCGCAAGAGGCACGGTCAGACCGCTCGATGCGCAAGTCGCGTCAGTTCCATTGATCTCCGGTACGAATGCCGTCGAAAAACCACGGATCTTGTCCCAGGTGTGGCGATAGCCGCCGGTCAGACGCAAGCTCTCCAGAGCAGGCGACACCGCTCCGAAATCGAATGTTGCCTGAGCGTAGAGGGCCTTCGACGTCTGGGTCGTGCCGTAAGTGCTGTAGTTTGACGGACACACGATATTGGATCCGGTGAACGCAGCCGGGCAGTAGACGATCGCTGCGCCAACCTGCTTGCCGCTCGGCCGCTGGTCATAATAGAAACCGCCGACCGTGTACGTCAGATGCTTGTCGAGGGTGGATCCCTGCAGCTGAAGTTCTTCCGTGAACTGCTTCAGATCGTCACGCGGGAAGCCCGGATCCGACGCATTGAGATATGTCAGCGGCGTGTTGTCACCTGGCAGCAGGACCTGGCCTGGAGCGGGCAGGCGATTGGGATCAACATCATGCTGCTGCAGGATCGTGCCGTCGCTGTCATAGGCATAATCCAGCTTCAGTTTCTGGAAGCTGACAATGTTGCGCAGCGTCAGTTCGTCGCTCAACTCGATATCGGTCGTGTTGGAAACGCCCCACGTCTTGGTGCGCGAGAAGATATCGACCCCGAGTGCGGTCTTGCGCGGGCCCAATGCATTGGCCTGTGCCGATGCAGCGCGATACACGTCGCAGGATGCGACCGCGTTCGGAATGGTTGGCCCTTCGATGCAGAAGGGGGCCGGCGAGCCATCGGCAGGGTTCACCAGGCTCTTGAGCCCTTCGATGTTGAAGCCCTTGTGAACGAAGCCCGCGCCATTGTTGCTGGACTTCGCACCATAAATCATGGTGTAGTTTTCGATGGTCTCGGTCGGCTTGAAGGTGATGCCGATGCGGCCTGAATACCAATGTTCGTCGTCGCGATCCTTGTTCCATACGACATCGCGCGTGAAGCCATCGCGATCATGGAATGCGCCGACGACGCGGACCAGCAGCTTGTCTTCGATAACGGGAACATTGACCGCGCCTTCGACATAGCGGCGGTCGTAATTGCCGATCTCGCCCTTGATCCAGCCGCCGAACTCGTTCGTCGGCTTCTTGGGCACCAACAGCACGGCGCCACCGGTCGTGTTGCGACCGAACAGCGTGCCCTGCGGGCCGGACAGTACCTGCAGATTCTCAAGATCGACAAAGTTGCCAGGGCCGCCCTGCTGGCTGAGCGTGATGCCAGCGGGCAGCGGCACTTCGTTCATGTAAACGACGACGCCAGGCGATGCCTGGAAGGTGGCGCCTTGGCCGCGAATGGTGAAGGACTGCGATTCACGCGATCCCTGACCGTTGGGACCAACGACCAGCGACGGCACGCTCGCCTGAAGGTCCTGCTCCTTGGCGATGCCCTGTTGCTCCAGCCGATCGGCGGACAGCGCGGTGATGGCGATCGGAACATCCTGGTTGCGTTCCGCGCGCCGGTTGGCGGTCACGACGATGTCAGTGAGGCCGATATTCTCGCCCGCGCCCTGCGGTTGGGCTTCGGTTTGGGCCAGGGCGGCCGGAGCCACGATCGACACGACAACACCGGCCATCATGCTGGTGGCAAGCAACGGCAATCGGCGCCGCGCGCGGATAACAGACGACATTCACACTCTCCTATGCATGTGGTGCAGAGGCCTGCGGCGTCCACCGCAGCCCCAATCCTCTCCAGACGTTTTTTACTGAATTGATTTTTGTTACCGATCCGACCGGATCAGCCTATGCAGGCAAGGGTAAGATTAGGCGGGCGCGCTGGCGATATTCGGGATAGGTGCTGCTGCGGCGTCTCTGCCGGTCATCTTCTTGATGTCATACAGGCCGCACATCTGGACTCCCCTTTTTATGGTTCAGCGCCACCTCCGTTGACCGGAACGTTATGTAAGCACTCACTTCGCGCGGCCTAATAACATGCCCTGATGTGAAATCAATATCCTAACTGCGGCCAATTCACCATTTCATCCATTAATTAGAGCCACATTTACGCCACTCCGTTACGGAAATGCGTAGAACCGCACTCCTCGCTACGGTCCGCGCCGCGTCTCGCCTACGCTTCGGATCATGGCATCATCTTCCACGCTTCAAGGACGCAAGATCCTGGTCACCGGCCCCGCTGGCCAGATCGCCTTTCCGCTTGCCCGTTCCCTCGCGCTTTTCAATGAAGTCTGGGGCATCGCCCGCTTCAGCGATCCTGCGCAGCGACGGGAAGTCGAGGATGCGGGAATCAGGACCCTAGCCGTCGACCTCCAGCAGCCTGACTTTTCCGACCTCCCCCGCGACTTCACGCATCTCTTGCATCTCGCCGCTTCGGTCGAAGGCAGCGATTGCGATCAGGCGATCACCACCAATGCTGAAGGAACCGGCCTGCTCCTGTCCCACTGCCGCAATGTCGAAGCGGCGCTGATCATGTCGACCGTCGCCGTCTACAAGCCGCACCCCGACCCGCGCCACGCCTATAGCGAAACCGACCCGCTCGGCGACGCCATGCTGCCCGGCATGACTGCCTATTCAGTCGCGAAGATCGCGCAGGAAGCGGTCGCCCGCTATTGCGCGCGCGAGTTCGGCATACCCGTCACCCTCGCCCGGATGGGCGCGTCCTACGGGCCGCGCGGCGGATTGCCGACACTGGTCGCACAAGCCATGGCGGAAGGCCGCCCGTGGATCACGCGGTCCGATCCCTGCCCCTATAATCCGATCCATGACGACGATCTGCTCGCCCAACTGCCCGCCCTCCTCGATGCTGCGAGCGTCCCCGCGACCATCGTCAATTGGGCAGGGGATGACATGGTGAGCGTGCAGGACATGGCCGCCTATGCCGGAAGTCTGCTCGGCCTCCCTGCGCGTGTCGAGATCGCTCCAGCGCCCGGAGCGCAGCCCGGCTCCGGCGTCGACAACGCACGGCGTCTCGCCATCACCGGACCTTGCCGGGTCCCTTGGCGCGAAGGCTTGCGCCGCGTCATGATGCAGCTTTACCCCGGCCGCATGAGCAGCCACGATGCGCCTGCATCCCAAGGATGACAGAATAAGAGGAGAGTGGAGATGCCGCGCTGGGTGAACCGGCCCGAAGGGTCGAATTGGGGCGATTTCGGCGACGATGATCAGATCGGCCGGATGAACCTGATCACGTCGGAACGCCGCCGCGCCGCGATGGCGGAAGTCCGGGAAGGCATCGCCTTCACGCTCAGCCTGCCGCTCAACGTGCCCACCATTCCCCTCACGCCTTTCCGCCGCCCGCCGCTGCTCAGCGCGGCCTGCGATGAGGAAGGCGACATGTACAACCGCCTCGACCCCAATGGCGAAGAATCCACCTGCGACGACAGGGTCCTGCTATACACGCAGCACTCAACGCAGTGGGACGCGTTGTCGCATCGGGGCCGCACCTTCGACGCGGACGGAGATGGGGTGGCGGAACTGGTCTATTATAACGGCTTCCGCGCTGGCGATCATGTCAGCGGTGGTGAAGGTGCCGCTGGCGCGCCCTGCGCCCGCGCGCTCGGCATAGAGACCTTGGCGACAGCCGGGGTGCAAGGGCGCGGCGTCCTGGTCAACCTGAAGGCCGCCTATGGAACGGAGTACCGACCGATCACGCGCGACGATCTGCTGCGCGCGATAAATGCCCAGCGCGTGGAGGTGCGCACAGGCGATTTCCTGCTGCTCTACACTGGTGTCGATCGCATGCTGCTCGACCGGGAAGCGCGCGGCAAGGATGTGCCGCTTGCAATGGCCGGGTGCGCGCTCGACGGGCGTGACGAAAGCCTGCTCCAATGGATCATCGACAGCGGCATCACCGCCATCTGCTCGGACAATCTCGCGATCGAGGCGCTCGACCTCATTCTCTCGCCCGAACCGCCGCCGATCCGCCTGCCTGTCCATGACCTCTGCCTGTTCCGCCAGGGCATCTTCCTGGGTGAACTCTGGTATCTGGAAGAACTGGCCCAATGGCTTGGAGAACGGGGCCGCCATGCTTTCCTGCTCACCGCGCCGCCGCTCCGCCTGCCCGGCAGCGTGGGTTCACCCGTGACGCCGATCGCTACAGTCTGACGGCCCGGCAGGTCCGGTCATGCCTTGCGGGTGCTCGGATCCTCGTTGGACATTCCGCTGGCGCCATTCAGGAACAGGTTCGTCGCGGTTTCGGCATTGGCCCTGATCTGCGCCGGGGTCATCGCCTTCTCATTGTAGATGATGCGGTTCTGCCACCGCCGCAGCAGCAGGGCGACATAAAATTCCGCCAGCGTCGTAGCCTGCGTCTTGGCAAAACCATGCGCTGTCAGGATATTCTGCAGCGGTTCCAGCTGAAACCGCTCGAATTGTCGGCGGGACACTTCCTCCAATTGAGGAAAGCTGATGCACTCACGAAAAATGATGCGGGCCAACCGTACCTGTCGGTCCTCATTGACGCGGCTGCTGACGTGCAGCGCATAGCGCATCAACTGTTCACGCAGGGTGCCTTTCCCATCTGTCGGAACATGATGGCGGATCGCCGACATCTCCAGACAGGCTTCGAACAGCGCGACCTTGTCCGTGTAACGGTTATACACCGTGCGCGTCGACACGCCCGCCCGCTCAGCGATGGATCGCACGGACGCACCATGAAATCCATGGCTGGAAAACTCCTCCAGCGCCGCCTCCAACATCGCCTCATGCTTCAGCTCGGCTTCACGGGCATTGGGCCTGCCGACCCGCCTCTTCGCCCCCTCTTCGATTTTTTCTGCCTCGCTGCTGATCATCGGCTGGCGTCGTCCCCCTCTTGGCCTGGCACCATGACGCTGCACGAACGCCGTGCAGCTGACGCCAGCTATAGGACATTTTGGCCGGTGCAGATAGAGGCAGCGCGGGCCGCGGAGCCCGCCAGCAAGCGCGAGACCGTCAAGCTGGGACGGGCGGGATCGGCGGCATCTCGGGCACATTATGGGCGTAGCCCATTTCCTCGTACCGCTCGGCAATCCGCCAGCCTTCGCCGGTCCGCACCAGCTTGTCGCGATACCAGAGGCCGATGAAGAACACCTGCTCCTTGCCATCGTCACCCTTGTAGACCATCGGGTTGAACAGCATGGTCCGGCTGCGGGCTGTGTCGCCGTCCAGTTCCAGCTTCGTCGTCGCGACCATATGCTGGAAGAGGGGGAACCGCTCCATGGCAACCGGCAACCATGCCTTGATCTGCGCGACGCTGCCCTTTGCCCCGCCCGTCTCGCTATAATCGATCACCGCGTCAGGCGTGAAGACTTCGTCCAGTCCGTCCCAGTTCCGCTCATCGATGGCATAGCTGTAGCGGGACAGAAGATCCTGAATTTCAAGCCGGTCCGAAATTTCCTGGAGCGAAAGCATCAGACATCCTCCTTCTGATTTTATGAACCAGATCAGGCCTGCGAGGTTCGCGCTTGTCAAGTTTTTCCGTGCATGAGCCTTGAATTGCGTAGCAAATTGACGCAAGCATCGATCAACAAATTAAAAGATGAGGAGAGGTACATGCGTCTGGATGGCAAGATCGCGGTTGTGACCGGCGCGGCGTCCGGGATCGGCTTGGCGGTGGCAAGGCGGCTCGCAGCAGACGGCGCAAAAGTCGTCATCGGTGATCGCAATGCGCAGGGTGTCGAGGACGCCGCGCAGGCCATTGGACCGGCGGCCACCGCATTGGCGCTCGACGTCGCGGATGAAGTATCCTGCAAAGCCATAATCGATCGCGCTGTCACGCTTCATGGCGGGCTCGACATCCTCTGCAACATCGCTGGCGTGCTGGACTTCGGCCGCTTCGAAGATGTCGATCGCACCCGTTGGGATCGGGTTATCTCAGTGAACCTGACGGGCGTCTACCAGATGTGCCGTGCGGCCATGCCCCATCTGGTCGCGCGGCGCGGCAATGTCGTCAACATGGCTTCCGCCGCCGGTCTTGTCGGCGTGCCCTATAATTCGGCCTACACCGCATCCAAGCATGGCGTGGTCGGCTTGACCCGCGCGCTGGCGCTGGAGTTTTCGAAGGAAGGCGTGCGCGTCAACGCCGTCTGCCCGGGCGGCGTGGACACGCCGATGCTGCATCAGACGCCGCCGGACAATATCGACTGGCAGATGGTCATGCGTTCGGCCTCCTGGCTGGACAGCGGCGCGATGGCGACGACCGACGACATTGCCGACACTGTTGCGTTCCTTGCATCGGCAGAGGCCAAGCGCATCACCGGCGTGGCCTTCCCCGTCGACGGCGGCCAGACCGCAGGCTGACCTACCCCAACCTTTAAGCTTTTGAAGAAGAGTGACGACCATGGCGACCCAGCCCGACCAGATCCAGACCCAGCCCCTCGAACGGGAGGCGCTGCTGCAACAGGCGCGCGAGCGGGCAGGGCTCTCCGATTTCGGGGACGAGTGGTTCTTCGAACCGATGGACCGCTATATCGAGGCATCGAACCGCGAAGGCCGCCTCACCCCCGCCGGGCGCGCTTCGACGACCGAGGTCATCGTCAAGGGCCTGGTCAGCCGCCTGCGCATGGTGGAGGACATCAAGCGCCACCCGGAAATCCTCGACGAAAAGGTCGATGTCGCGGGCATCATCCTGGGCCTGCCGCGCACCGGCAGCACCATCTTCCAGCGCCTGCTCGCCAGCGCGCCCGGCATGACGGGCCTGCGCTGGTACGAGGCGCAGAATTTCGCTCCTTTCCCCGGCGAAGAACGCGGCAATCCGGTCGAACGCCGTGCCTATGCGCAGGCGATGATCGATGGCTGGCTGCAGCTTTCGCCCGAACTCGCGTCCATCCATCCCCTCGAACCCGACGCGCCGGACGAGGAAATCCTGGTCCTCGGCCAGATGTTCGTCAGCACGATGATAGAGGGCATGAATTATGTGCCAAGCTTCAGCCGCTGGCTGAACACATATGACCAGTCCAAAGGGCATGAGGACCTCAAGACCATCCTCAAATATCTTCAGTGGCAGGACCCTTCGCGCAAGGGCCGCAAGTGGATTTTGAAGAGCCCCTCCAACCTCCCCTATGCGGAAGTCGCGGCAAAGGCTTTCCCGGACGCGCTGCTCATCATGACGCACCGCGACCCGTTGCAGACCGTGCCCTCCTACGTCTCCATGCAGGCGGCGCTGTACAAGCTCAGCGCCACCCTTACTGACGCGGAAGTCGGTGCCTTCTGGTTCCCGCGCCTTGTAGAATGGATGCGCCTGTTCGAAGCAGCGCGTGAACGGATCGGCGAAGACCGCTTCATCGACATCGACTATCGCGAAGTCGGCAAGGAACCGATGGCGCAGGCAGAGCGCGTGCTGTCTCGCATGGGCATCCCCGTCGATGCCCAGCTGGAAGAAGTGCTGGCTGAATTCCTCGCGGGCAACAAGCGCGAGCAGCGGCCGATGCACGACTATTCGCTCGAACGCTTCGGCCTTGATGAAGAGGCGATCAAGCGCGAATTCGCCACTTATCGCGAACGCTACATCCTTTGACGATGGAAGTCCGGCCCGGCATCCTGCGTACGCCGCAAGCCTGCTTCGACGCTCTGCCGGGCTATGACTTCGCGCCCCATTATGTGGAGGTGGAAGACGCCCGCCTCGGCCCCTTGCGCATGCATTATGTGGATGAGGGGGACCGCGAAGCCCCCATCGTCCTCATGCTGCACGGCAACCCGACCTGGAGCTATCTCTACCGCCACATGATTGGCCCGGTCGTGGCAGCGGGCTATCGCGTCATCGCGCCCGACATGATCGGCTTCGGCAAGTCGGACAAGCCTGCCAGCCGCGCCGATTACGGGTTCGACCGCTTCGTCAAATGGATGCGGGCCTTTGTCGAGACGCTCGACCTCACCGGCATAACCCTCGTCTGCCAGGATTGGGGCGGCCCCATCGGGCTGCGCGTCCTGTCCGAATGTCCGGAGCGTTTCAGCGCCGTTCTCGCCACCAACACGCTGCTGCAAAATTGCGATGCGCCGCCGCTCGGCGTGGCGGATTGGCCGGGCGAGCAGATCGCCGCCTGGGTCGAAACCTGCCGCACCAGCGAAGACTTGCCGCTCGACCTGCTGGTCGGCCGCGCCTGCGCTACCGATGTTCCGGCAGACGTCCTCGCCGCCTACGCCGCGCCCTTCCCCGACGCGTCCTACAAGAAAGGCATGCTCCAGATCACCTGTGGCATCCCGATCGCTGAGGGCGCCGAAGGCTTGGAGGCAAACCGCGCCGCCTGGCGCTTCCTTGAAAGCTGGGACAAGCCCTTCCTCACAGCCTTCAGCGATCAGGACCCCGCCACGATCGCTTGGGAAGAGGTCTTTCAACGCCGCATCCCCGGCGCGAAAGGCCAGCCGCACGCCCGCATCGCCAACGGCGGACATTTCGTGCAGGAAGACCAGGGCGCAGCACTCGCCCAAGTGCTGATCGAATTTCTCAATGCCAATCGGGCGATCTAGAGCCTACTTGCGTAACCCCGAACACAGTCAGCCCTTAATGAAACCCCTGCCGAAACGCGCGCGGCGTTAGCCCCGTGGCGCGCCGGAACGCGGCGCTGAACGCACTTGCCGTCGCAAAGCCCAGCGCCTCCGCGATCCGGCTCATCGGCAGCACGCCGCCCCGGATCATGTCTTGCGCCCGCTCCATCCGGATCGCGGCTGCATGGTCAGACAGCGCCATGCCCGCCGTCGCCGCGAACGACCGCGACAGGTGCGACCGGCTGATCCCGCACAGGCTGGCAAGCGCCTGCGTCGTCGGCCATTCCCCATCGCTCGACCGCAGTGCCTCCTCGATCCGCGCAAGCTGCCAGGGCGCAAGGCCACCCTGCGCGGCATCAGCCTGTCGCGGCCGCCGGAACAACCGCGCCAGCTCCACCATCGCGAGTTGCACCAACGCCTCGACCGCCATTTCCGAGCCGTAGCCAGGCGTCACCGTCTCCTGCTTCAGCCGTTCCGCCAACGCCATCAGCACCGGCGAAGTAATCGACGCGCACCGGCTCAACCGCCGCGAATCCCAATCCGACAGTCCCGTCACCGCCGCAAAGCGCACCGGATCGAACCGGCAGGTCAATATGTCGAGCGTACCTCCGTCGCCCCGCGAATGCATGGCAATGCCGCCGGGCCGCAGCATCAGGCGGCCGACCTTGTGCCGCCGCCGGTCGCCTAGGTCGAACATGATTTCGCCCTGCGTCCCTTCGGCGCGCGGCATGACGATCGACAGGATCGGTGCCTCGTCCAGTTCCCACATCTCGTTGGGACGCGGAAGTTCGTACCGGCGCAATTCTACCCGCGCGGCGCTGCTCGTTACGACGGCCAATACCGTCCACGGCCCAGTCGCGCTGTGCAACGGAGCCTCTTGGCCGATCGGAACCTGCTGCGTCATGAACCAACGATAATCTCATAGGCTCATAAGAACAAGCACTGGCTATGCGCAGCAAAAGCTGCCATCTACAACGCAACAAAGCAAAAGGCGGAGAGTGTTTTCATGAGCAGAACCATAGTCGTGACTGGCGCAGCATCGGGAATCGGCGCCGCCACACGCGACAGGCTCGAGCGCGCGGGTCACCAGGTTATCGGTGTCGACCTGCGCAATTCCGACATTGATGCGGATCTCGGCACGGCGGAAGGTCGGACCAGCATGATCGATGAGGTCACGCGCCGCGCACCCGATGGCATCGACGCGGTCCTCGCCGGGGCCGGCATCTCGGCCCAAGGGATGGAACGGGAGACGATCGGCATCAATTATTTCGGCGCGGTCGCCACGCTGGAAGGATTGCGCCCGCTGCTGGCGAAATCGGCCCGCCCGCGCGCTGTCGCCATCTGCTCCACCACCGCCATATTGCCGTCCAACGCCCAGGTGGTCGAACTCTGCCTCGCGGGCAAGGAAGAGGCCGCGCGCGAAGCCATGGCGAATGATGGGGGCAACGCCTACTCCACGTCGAAAAACGCACTATCGCAATGGGTCCGCCGCGCCGCGGTGCAGCCCGAATGGGGCGGCGCAGGCATTTTGCTGAATGGCATCGGGCCTGGCGTGGTGAAAACGCCGATGACGACACCGCTGCTCAGCCAGCCGGACATGGTAAAGCTCATCAACCAGAGCAATCCGATCGCCGTCAACGAATATGCCGGGCCGGAACAGATCGCCGAACTGCTCGACTTCCTGCTCAACATGGAAAATAATTATCTGCTGGGTCAGTTGATCTTCATCGACGGCGGCAGCGACGCGATCTTGCGGCCGCGCCAGGTCTGACATCCAAGGCGCGGCAACGCGCAGGCCACAGAAACAAAATGAAGGGAAAGGATAGAGCGATGTCGGCTCTCAAAGGCAAGGTTGCCCTGATCACCGGGGCGGGACAGGGCATCGGGCAGGGCATCGCCACAGCCCTGGCGGCTGAAGGCGTGAATCTGCTGCTGGCAGGGCGGACGCTCGAAAAGGTTGAGGAAACCGCACGCCTTGCCGAAGGCCATGGCGTTCGCGCCATCGCCGTCGCCTGTAACGTAAAGGCAGCGGACGATCTCGCCGCTGCCGTCGACCGGGCGGTCAGCGATCTTGGCGGCGTCGATATCCTGATCAACAATGCGCAGGAAGTGCCGCTTGGCCTGCTCGATGAAGTGACGGACGAGGCTTTCCTGGCAGGATTTGAATCTGGCCCCCTCGCCTCGTTCCGCCTGATGAAGCTGGTGCGTCCCCATATGGCGGCGCGCGGCGGCGGCACCATCTTCAACTTCGCTTCTTCCGCTGGCATCCGCTGGGACATGACCGGCTATGGCTGCTATGGCGCTGTGAAGCAGGCGACCCGTGTCCTTACCCGCGCGGGCGCGGCGGAATGGGGGCGGCAGAATATCCGCGTCCTCACCATCGCTCCGCACGCCGAATCGCCGGGCCTCAAATGGTGGATCGAGAATAATCCCGAGGAGGCAAAGGCCTTCTTTCGCACCATCCCGCTCGACCGCATCGGCCGGCTGGAGGAAGATATCGGCCGCGCCATTGTCGCCCTGTGCGGATCGGACCTGTCCTATCTGACGGGCGCCACCATCCCGCTTGACGGTGGACAGGCCAATTTCGACTGACCTGAAAGATTGATGGAGAGATCTGAATGGAAAAGCTGATCTGCGCTCTTTGGGCGCCCGAGGGCGTCACCCGCGCCGACTATGCCGAACAGTTGAAAGCCGCGCTCCCCGCTGCGCTCAAGGATGCGGGCGCAACTGCGATCCGCCTGAACCTGCGCGACGCGACCGTGGAACCAGCTGCCCCCCTCCTGCAAACATGGCAGCAGCCGCAGCAGGATGCGGTGGTGCAATTCTGGCTACCCACCGCCAATGCCCATTTCCGCGGACCCATTGACGACATCCTGGCCGAACATAGCAGCCGCTTCGAGCTGTGGGTCGTTGCTGAATCCACCATCATTCCCAACCGGGATCATGCGCCGCAGGCCGGGTCACGCACCTGGGGCTGGTCGCAGGCGAGCTTCATCTCCTTCCGCTCGGACATGAGCTGGGACGATGCCGTCGCGCACTGGCACCGGCACCACACCCGCGTCGCCATCGATACGCAGGCGAATTTCGAATATGTCCAGAATATCATCGTTCGCGCGCTGACGCCCAATGCACCCGACTATGATGCCTTTGTCGAGGAATGCTTCACGCCAGAAGCGATGACCAACTCTCCCGCCTTCTTCGACGCAGTCGGCGATGATGAGAAATTCGCCCGCAATACAAAGGATATGGCGGACAGCTGCGCAGGCTTCATCGACTTTTCGCGCATCGACATCATTCCGACGAGCCAGTTCGACTTCGCCCATCTCGACGGGAAGTGAGATATCGGGAGGGGGCTAAGCGCCTCCTCCCGTTCTGATCTGTCCGGAACATACAAGCACCGTTCAGACTGAGCTTGTCGAAGTCCTCTTCTTCCCTTTCAAGAACCCGCGCCACAACTTCAGGGAATGATCTCCCGCCCCTCGCCAAAGATCATCGACGCCTGCCTACTATCGACGCCCTCCCGGTGCCCGCGCCAGCCCAGCGCCGCCCGCGCCTCGGCGGGTGAAAGGTGCATGATCTCCTCGAACTTCGCGGTGAACAGCGCGTCCGACTGCTGCCCCACCTCATAGCCATAGGACAGGTTCCGCCACAAATCCGGCCACGCCCCCGGATAATGCAGCATCGTCCGCGTCATCCAAGGGAACATGATCAGCGTATTGACCGTCATCAGAGCGCCCGCCAGTTCCGCGCCCAGATGCCGGAACACATTGCCCGTGACCACGCCGGTGATGAAATATTCGGCGACTGATCCAAATCCTACTTCGCCCAATATATGATAGGCATCATGGGTCTGTCCCATGCGCAGGTTCCAATAGTCTAGCGTATTCGCTGGCTTCCAATCAGGATTGTCCAGGATGCGGGAGTTGAGTTCAGGCGAAAGGTCGAACTCATCCATATATTCGAACAATTGGCGGCCGACCGAACCCTCCGGATATTCCTTCAGATCATCCTTGCTGTAGGTCGACACAAAAGCTTCGTTCAGCCACTGGTCGAATGCCGGGTTACGGCGGCGTTCCTCCGCCACCAGCTTTTCGGCCTCTTCGACATCACGCACCTCATCGACCGCCTGCATCAGCGTCGGGAGACCATAGAGCAGCGGATAGTCATGACCGTTGCGCCGCAGATTTTCGGTCGAGATCCACTCGCGCACCCGCGCATCGTTCAGCCACCGCGAAGAGCTGACCAGCACACTGCTTTCCGTCCGCACCTTGCGGCGGCCGTTCAGGTAGAAGATCGCACTACCCGACGTGACCTCTTCGGCATTGTCGGCCTGCGCGGTATCGGCGATTTCCAATTCAGCTTTCATGGCGTAACTCCGGCAGCTTGTGCACATGCACGGGGAGAGCTTGCGCCGTCCAGACGGGCAAGCAGGTTCTGGATGGCGGCCGCCCGATCGAAATCTGGCTCAACCGCTGCGTCGTTCACTATGGCTTCGCCCAGACGCGTATAGAGATTGCCGATGGACGACAGCGCCTCGCGCGATGCGAAGCTGCCCGGATAGGCGCTGTAGCGGTCTGGTTCAGCAGGTATCGCCGCGCATTCCAGGGCAGAGGGGATGGCGATCGGCTCCATCGCGCCACCCCCTCGTACGCCATGCAGCACCAAGGATTCTATCGCGGGAAGGCTTGGGTCGCGCGTCGATAACAGCAATGACCCTTCGCTGCCCTCGATGCGCCACTCGCAACCCATGCCGCTCATCGACACGCCTGCAAGGTTCATCTGGAACAGCGCGCCACCCCGCAGCCTGCCCTCGAACAGCAAATGATCGTCGGCATCCCGATCAATCGGCGCACCATTTTCATCGACCGGCGGCAAATGGATCGCCCCGCGCACATCGACATCCTCGATCGGGCCGAAATGATGGTCCATGGCGTCGATCAAATGTCCGCCATAGATGGACAGGAGCGTCGTGCCGCCTGCCCGCATCGCCATCGCCCGCATCACCGGACCGAAAATCCGCGCATGCAGCGTCACGCTGTAGAGCCTGCCCACATAGCCTTCCGCGACCAAGTTGGCCGCATGGGTCATCACCGGTGATCCGCGCAGATGGAGGCCGATCATCGCCTTGACGCCCCGCCGCCGCGCCAGTGCCGCCAGTTCCTCCGCTTGCTCCACGCTGATCGCCAGCGGCCATTCGCAATAGATATGCTTGCCCGCGTTCAGCGCTGCCCTGGCAATCGCATGATGATGCGGCACCTTCACGCAAATCGCGACGAGATCAATGTCGGGATGTTGCGCCAGCACTTCGGCATCAGTGAACCACAGCGGCGCCCCGAACCTGGCGGCGGCCTCCCGGGCGCTTTCCTCCCGCGTCGTGCATACGCCTTGCAGCGTGTAGCCAGGCAATCGTTCGATCACCCGGCGATGGACGCCAGAACCCCAGCCATAATCGGGGCTCGCACCCACCATGCCGACCCGGATCACCACCGGCGCCTCTCCTACTCCTGTTATTCTTGAAACCATACTCTCAGTCTGGTTTCAAGTCCACCGGCTTTCGCGGCCCGTCAGGCAGCCGGTTTCACGAACCGGACAATATCCTCTGCCACCAAATCCAGGCAGATGTCGGATTGCACGCCAAACTCGCCCCGGGCCACCTCCGCGCACACATGGGCAATCTGATTGAACAACAGCCGCACCCCGATGCGCTGCCGATCGTCTGTGCTTGCCTTGGCAAAGGCATCGACACCTGATCCCGCCACCAAGTCGATCAGCACCTCGGTATCCGCCAATATTCGGGCTCGAAAGCCAGTTTCGAACAATTGCAACTGCGCGATCAGCGGCGTCACATAGCGATGTTCCAGATGGATACCGACAAAGTCCGCCAACCACTCCCTGACCGCTGACCGATCCTGCCTCGCCAGCAGCGGCAGCCGTTCGAACAAGGCTCGCGTCTGCGGCACCGTCTCCTCATAGATGGCGCTGGCAAGCTCCAGCTTCGATTCAAAATGCGAATAGAAAGTGGCCCGGCTGACTCCAGCCGCGCCCAATATGTCGTCGATCTTCGCATCGACATAGCTCGCTTCGGCAAACACCTGTCGTGCCGCCCGGACGATCCCGTCGCGCGTCGCCGCGCGCCGCCGCTCCAGATAGGCCGCACGGCCGCCAGCGGGCTTTTCCGCCATGTCCTTGGCCAAAACTGTCATCCCTGCCACTTCACTTCCCCAAGCACGGATCGATGATGCGGCACATTGCCGATGGGCACAAGAAAATGGATCCCCTGCACCGCCTTGGCCGTTGACCCCCGACAGGATGGCCCATGGTTTTCACGGATATAGCAACCCGCACCTATAATCATAATTGGCGGCTGGACCCCATCGTCCGCAGCCTGCTCGACACCGACTTCTACAAGCTGCTGATGCTCCAGATGATCTGGCGTCTTTATCCGGACGTCGAAGTCACGTTCCAGATCATCAACCGCAGCCGCTCGGTCAGGCTTGCCGACAGCATCGACGAAGGCGAACTCCGCGCGCAGCTCAACCATGCCCGATCGCTGTGTTTCGCGAAAAAGGAACTGATCTGGCTCGCAGGCAACAGCTTCTATGGCAAGACGCAGATGTTCAGCCCGGACTTCATCGCATGGCTCGCCGACTTCCGCCTGCCCGACTATGAACTGAGCAGGGCGGACGGCGAATATCAGCTGCGCTTCACCGGTCCATGGACGCATGCGACCATGTGGGAAATTCCCGCGCTCACCATCATCAACGAACTGCGTTCCCGCGCGGCGATGAAGGATCGCGGGCGCTTTGCCCTGGACGTGCTCTATGCCCGCGCCAAGGCCAAATTGTGGGAAAAGGTGGAAAGGCTGAGCCGTCTGCCCGACCTCGTCATATCGGATTTCGGCACCCGGCGGCGCCACGGCTTCCTGTGGCAGCGCTGGTGCGTGGAAGCCTTGAAGGAAGGCCTCGGGCATCGCTTCATCGGCTCGTCCAATGTGCTACTGGCGATGGACGCCGACCTTGAGGCAATCGGAACCAACGCGCACGAACTGCCGATGGTGCTGGGAGCCCTGGCGGACAGCGATGAAGCATTGGCAGCGACACCCTATCGCGTCCTTCAGGATTGGCGGGCCCTTTATGGCGGCAACCTGCTGGTCGTGCTGCCCGATGCATTCGGCACCGCTGCCTTTCTGCGCGACGCGCCGGACTGGGTCGCCGACTGGACCGGCTTCCGCCCCGACAGCATGCCGCCGATCGAGGGCGGGGAGCAGATCATCCGCTGGTGGCGCGACAAAGGGCGCGACCCTCGCACCAAGCTGCTGATCTTCTCCGATGGCATGGATGTCGATGCGATCGAACAGACCTATCGGCATTTTGAAGGTCAGGTGCGGATGAGCTTTGGCTGGGGCACCAACCTCACCAACGACTTCCGGCAGTGCGCGCCATTTCCAGGCGACGGACTCGACCCGATCTCCCTCGTCTGCAAGGTGGTGGAGGCAAATGGAAGGCCCGCCGTCAAATTGTCCGACAACCCTGAAAAAGCGACGGGCAACGTGGCGGAAATTGCGCGCTATCTCCGTGTCTTCGGCGACACTGGCAGGAAACAGGCACCCGTCACCGTCTGAACGCCGATGGCATTAACCCACTATTGTCGAAAGCCTGTTCCCCGGAACAGCCGCGCCCATGGCCGGTTGCTTGCCATGCCAGAACAGGAGAGATGAAGTGCCCAAATCCCTTCCCATCATGATCATCGCCATGGGCCTCGCGGCCTGCGCTCCGTCGGACCAGGCCGATTCCGGCGATTCCACCTTCGCGCCCAGCAACACCACGGTTGGGACAGTTCCTGACGGCATTCCAGGCGAAGGCGCCGGGAGCGCCATGACCGATGGCGAGACAAGCACGCGGGGCGCCGTCTCCGGCACCGATGCCCCAACCAGTGCCAGGGGATCTGCCGGCACGTCCGCGCCCGGACAAAGCGGCTCTGGCCGCTGACACCTGCGGCCGCATACACGGAGTCGAGCCTTGGACCGTCGATGGGTCCAAGGCTCAACCATATTCATCATCCCGCCGCGCCCCCTGCGGCCATCATCCAGGCAGCTTGGTCACGTAGGGCGCATTATATTGGGTCCGAGATTTCGTAGAACCTCGCTGGCATCGAATGCGCGAACGTCATTCATTGGCTTGCGCCCACGGCCCATCACGATCTCGGCCGTCGCCTCATAACGATCCACGGTGCGTACATCGATGCTGTTGTCCCAGAAAGGGTCGCCCCAGAAGGGGTCCCAGGTCCGCCAGCCGAACCCGCGGCCATAATAGCGCCAGGACGGGCCCCAATAGCCGTACATGCCCGAACTGAACGGCCGGTCCACATAGGTCCTGCTGCGCCGTTCCGTCGCCCGGTCGGCCATGACGAACCAGTCATATCCCTGTTGCCGCGTCAATTCGGCGGCCCGATACAGCAGATAGCGCTCGACCGTGTCGCGCGACGTCATGCTGTTGCCGGAAAATGTGACCCTGAACCGGTTCGCTTCCACCTGTTCATCGGAAAAGCCGCCGGTCACCGATCCACGTTCCGCCAAAGGCTGATAGGGAGTCGCCGTCGTACACGCGGTGAGTGCGAGCATGCAGGCGCTCGCCAATGTCCATCCTCTTCCTTGGGTCACTTTCATGTGCTCCTTTTGCAGATGAGAGGATGCGGCTTGTCGAACCGGCGCAAAACACCGGCCTCCAGATCATTGTCGAATAACAAGGGGATGAAGGACAACATCGACAAGCCGCCTCAATTCCATCTCACAGGATTATAATCGGCGCCCCAAGCATTTTGTTCCTGATCAAGTCAATTTAGACGAAGCTTGCCTCAATAACGGCCAAAAGAAGCTGATATGGCTTCAGGAAATCCCGTTGGCGGTCCGGGAGGAAGCCCGAACCTGCCCGATAGTCCGCAACAATCGTGCAGTCTCGATCGGCGCTGCGAAGGATGTGCCCGTGCCACGCACCGCGCTTCCATCGGCAGCGGCCGTGGGCACTTTGACGCCAGGCTGCCAGACATAATTATAGTCGCGCGGCGTAGGTCCCGGCCGGTTCGTGCCGCTCCACGGATGGCCCGCGCCGTCCAACGCGCCAACCAGCACGGCAGCGGGAAAGGCCTCACGCGCGGGGGCAAGATTGCCGGGATGATCCCATCCCTCATTGCCCGCCGCCAGCACGACCTTGATCCCCTTCGATCCGGCCTCCCGCACCGCTGCCGTAATGCCGTCATCCTGGCCCAGCGCGAGCGAGATGTTGATGGCGTCGACCCTCAGCGCCGTCGCCTTCCGGATTGCGGCCGCGACCGGCGCAGGATCATTCTGGCAAGGCGGGCTGACATTCGCCGGGCATCCTTCAGGATCATCGATGCGCATGGATATGATCCCGACATCGCGCCCAGCGGCGCGTGCGAGGATCGTCGCGACCATCGTGCCATGATCATAACGCGGATGAAATGGCGCCCTCGCCGGGTGCGCCGCCACGTCATATTCCGCGACCAGCAGCGGTGCGAGTTCGGCGGTCATCGCAACACCGCTATCGATGATCGCCACGGTCGGCCGTTCAACCGGCAGCGTCGCCGCGGACCCGCAAGCGAAGGCTGCGACGAGCAGCAATGTCCGGAATGTCAAGAAGCCCCCCAACCCAAACGTAAGCGTAACAATTAAACGCGTAACTCAAGTTAGAACAAATATTCATGCGCGGAACGACAGTGTAACCACCTCGTTTCCCCGGCCCCACCCAAGTAGAGGGAATCTATGATATGTTGAAAAGACTTGCAATAGTCGGCGCGCTAGGCGCTCTGACCGCAGGCGGAATTGCGTTGGCGCAGAATTCAGGCACCACTAGCGGGAGTGGCAGCGGCAGCGGTACGGCGCAATCCGGAACCTCAGGAACGATGAGCGGCGGCACCAGCGGCACGACCTCGTCGGGATCGACCGGGACAATGGGTAGCGGCAGCTCGACCGGCTCGACGAGCGGCACCAGCGGCACCTACGGTTCAGGCCAGGCTGAAAGCAGCACCGGAACGACCGGCAGTGGCTCGATGAGCGGCGACCAATATGGCACGACCGGATCAGACAGCAGCACTGGCGGCTCGGCGGTATCGCGTGCTGGAGAACGCGGCTGACAGCCAGGACGGATGACGCCGCTGCCGTAACGCCGCGCCCAGGCGGCAGCGGCCCGTCCGCTTC
Organism: Sphingobium agri; assembly: GCF_023051225.1. Classification (NCBI taxonomy): domain Bacteria; kingdom Pseudomonadati; phylum Pseudomonadota; class Alphaproteobacteria; order Sphingomonadales; family Sphingobiaceae; genus Sphingobium; species Sphingobium agri. Next base: position 53,675 of record NZ_JALKHS010000010.1, read on the forward strand.
AACGCCAAAGACACAAATCGCCGGGATGTGCATCGGCGCGCTGGCGGTTGCAGCACTTCTGGGCTTTCGAAGCGACAGCCCCGCGATCGGCCATGCGCCCACAACCGATACGCCCGCGATAATATTGGAAGGCGCAGCGGCAGATGCTGCCGCAATCCAGCGATTTTATCGCGCCCGCACTCACCGTCCCTTCTGGACGGATGCGGCTGCGGACATGTTCCGGCGTATGCTGGCGAATGCGGGCGAAGACGGCCTCGATCCCGAAAGCTTCAGTGCGGCCATAACCGCCACACGGCAGAAGGGGATGGATCGCGAAATCCTGCTGACGCAAGCCCTGCTCGACTATGTCCGCGCCCTCCGCACGCCCTCTGAAAGCAACCGGGTCTTCTATGTGGACGCCGGTCTCGCGCCGCAGACCAGCGCCGACACCCTGCTCCGCGCAACCGCTGATCCGCCTTCCGCCACAGCCTATCTCGCCCAGGTCCAGCAGATGCACCCGCTCTATGAGCGGCTACGCAAGGCGCTTGGCGACTATCGTCGCACCGGCATCAACCCGACAAGGCTCCCCAATCCCGATTATGAGCAGGCCCTCCTCATCAACATGGACCGGCTCCGTGCCCTTCCCGCTGATCCGGGCCTCCGCTACATTCTGGTGAACAGCGCATCGGCCAAGTTGATCATGGTCGAAAATGGCCAAAGCGTGGCCGAAATGCCCGTCATCGTGGGCCGCAAGCAGCATCAGACGCCGTCGCTTGCCGGGCTGATCCGCTTTTCCGTCCGCAACCCCTATTGGAACCTCCCGCCTGATCTCATCCAGGCACGTGCAGCCCGCATCGCTTCGGACGGCCCCGCCCTTCTGGAACAGGAGCGGTTGGAACTGCTGTCGGGATGGGGCGATGACGCCCGCATCCTCCAGGCCAACGAGGTAGACTGGCCGGCGGTTGCAGCGGGCACCGCCAAGCTGCGCGTGCGGCAACTGCCGGGTCCGGATAACATGATGGGCGCGGTCAAGTTCATGCTGCCCAACCGGCTCGGCATCTATCTGCATGACACACCCGCCAAGCAGAATTTCGCCCGCAAGGATCGTCTGCTGAGTTCCGGCTGCGTCCGCGTGGCCGACGCAGAACGCCTCTACACCTGGCTCATGCACGGCAAAGCCATGGGCGCGGTCAACGCCACCGAACTGCGCGTCCCCCTTCCTGAACCTGTGCCCGTCTATATCCTCTACCTGACCGCCTTTCCCGACGGCGGCAGCGTGGTCCTTCAGAATGACGGCTACGGCCGCGATCCTTCCCGTCGAAGCTAGAGCAGCCGCCCCGCCGTTGCACGGTCGAACTCCACCCGGTCATGCGCGCAGAGGATGGATAGCTCATGCCGCTGCTCGATGGATAATCGGCGCAGGCGTTCCTGATTTTCCAATCGCGCCCGCCGATCGACCTCCATCATATTCTGGTAAGCCCGCAGGCCCGGCGTGCAATGCCTCGCCGCCCCCCGCATCTCACCCCTGTAGAAATAGGCGTCTCCCGCATGCAGCAGCCAGCGGCCACCCGAGTGGATCGCAATTCCCGCATGGCCCCAGGTGTGGCCCGGCAAGGGGACCATCAATATTTCAGGCGGCAATCCTTCCAGATCGCGCACGGCGTCGAACCCGAACCATCTTTCTCCGCTCGCGCCGTAGCGCCGCCATTGCCGGACGTCATTCCACTGCGCTGGCCGGTAACGGTTGCGCGTGACAAAGCCACGGCGCGGGCCAGCCGCTGACCTGTATTCGGCATCCATCACATGGATCTGCGCCTGCGGGAAATCCTCCAGCCCACCGGCATGATCGAAATCGAGATGCGTGAGCAGGATGTGCCGCACGTCCGACGGGGAAAGGCCTAGCCGTTCGATCTGCCGATATGCTGTCTCCTCCTCCTTCAGCTTGATGTTGAGAAGGGCGCGCATCGTGCGGGTGATACGGGAATGGGAGCCCGCATGGGGATGATGGACATCCCGCAATCCATAGCCCGTGTCGATCAGGACCAGGCCATGGCTGTCTGTTTCGATCAGCAGGCAATGGCACACCAGCCGCCCTGTCAGGCCATGGCTGGTCCCGTCGAACAGACTGCCGCCCAGCGGGCAATCGGTGCCGCAATTAAGATGATGGATACGCATTGCAGCTCCCATGTCATCGCGCAGCTCTTTTGAACGAGCGGAGCGTGATCCGATCAGAGAGAAATCGGATCACGCTCCGGCCGCATCCCCGGCAACAGCGGCGGGGAGCAGCTAAGCCGCGCCCGATGAAGGCCTCAGTTCAATGACTGCTGGAACAGCCTGCTCGCGGACGTGGCGCTGGGCCATCTTGCGGTAGGTAGCCAATGCCTGCCCGACGACCTGGTCCATATTATAATAGCGGTAGGTAGCGAGACGTCCGACGAAGCTGACGTCCGGCTGCACCATCGCCAATGCTTCATAGCGTTTGAACAGCGCCTGGTTCTCCGGCCGGGGGATGGGATAATAGGGGTCTCCTTCCGCCGCCGGATATTCATAGGTGATGCTTGTCCGGGGGGACTGCTGCCCCGTCAGATGCTTATATTCCGTGATCCGGGTATATTCGGTCGCGGGCGACGGGTAATTGACCACCGCGACCGGCTGGAACTGTTCCTGGTCCAGCTGCGCATGCTCGAACTGCAGGGACCGGTAGGGCAGCTTGCCGAAACGATAGCCGAAATATTCGTCGATCGGCCCGGTGAACACCAGATGATCATGCGGATAGGCATCGCGCGCCTCGCAATAATCGACACCCAGCAGGACATCGATATTGGGATGGTCCAACATGCGCTCGAACATCCGCGTATAGCCTTCCAGCGGCATTGCCTGGAACTTGTCGGTGAAGTAGCGATCGTCGGTATTGGTCCGCGTCGGCACGCGCGACGTTACCGCCTTGTCGAGTTCCGACGGGTCTAGCCCCCACTGCTTGCGCGTATAGCCCTGGAAGAATTTCTCATACAGCTCCCGGCCGACAGCCGATATCACCACATCTTCCGACGTGCGGACGACCGACACGGGTTCCGCCTGCGCGGCCAGGAACGCCGCCGCATCCTCTTCCGTCTTGAGGTCAAGGCCATAGAGCATGTTGAGCGTCGTGCGATTGATCGGCATCGGCACCAGCATGTCATCAACCGCCGCCAGCACCCTGTGCTCATAGGGCCGCCACTTGGTGAAGCGCGACAGATAGCTGAATATCTCCTCGCTATTGGTATGGAAGATGTGCGGCCCGTACCGATGGATCAGCACCCCGTTCGCATCATATTCGTCGAAGGCATTGCCGCCGACATGCGGGCGCCGGTCGACCACCAGCACCTTCTTGCCGCCATCGGCCGCCAGCCGCTCCGCCATCACCGCGCCGGCAAAGCCAGCGCCCACCACCATCACATCATAATGATGCGACCGGCTGCTGCTCCAGGACGTGGGGGAGACGATCGGATGAGCGTGGACGCTGCGCGACAGCGCATCCTTGATCAGCCTGTCCATCTGCTGGAAGCTCTTGTCCCAGGACATGCCCGCCAGCAGCTGGTCCGCTTCCTTCAGCCACTGCCCATTGCCGCGCGCGAGGGCCAGCGCCTCGTCACAGGCGGCGATGAAGCCTTCCCCGCGCGGCGCGATCTTTACCGCTTCGATGTCGCCATAATGGCGGATCACGTCCGCGATCGGCGTGGACACGACCGGCTTGCCAGCAGCCAGATATTCGGGCGTCTTCGTGGGGCTGATGAAGCGCGTCGCGTCATTGATGGCAAAAGGCATCAACGCAACGTCCCATGCCGAAACGCAAGCGGGCAAATCCTCATAGGACCGGCCGCCAAGGAAGCGCAGATTGTCGCGGCGGGGCAGATCATCCTCGCTGATCTTCACCACCGGACCGATGATCTCCAGCACCCATTCCGGCCGCGCATCCGCCAGTGCGGCGAGCAGTTCGACGTCCATCCGTTCATCCACCACGCCGTAGAAGCCAAGGCGCGGGCGCCCATCGTCATTGGCCGGGCGAGCAAGGCGCGCCTTCGCGAAATGCTGGGCATCGACGCTCGACGGGAAGGGATAGACGGCAGGATGCTTGTCCCGCTTAGCTTCATACAGGCTGTAGCCGCCGGTAAAGACAAGGTCCGCCTGCGACAGCAACCGCTGCTCCAACGGCAGCAGTTCGGGCGGCGCACCCTTGAAATTGGCAAGCTCGTCCATGCAGTCGTAGATGATGCAGTCCGCCATCACATGTTCGGAAAAGGGCAGCATCATCGGCGTATAATACCAGCGGATGAACGGCCCCGGCTCCCCGGCGAGATAAAGGTCGAGCAGCTGCTTCAGAACCTCGCACTCCTGCTCCCTGGGAAGCCCGGCGGGCAGCTGCGGCGTAACCACCGTGACCCCTGTCTGGGCGCACGTTTCGACATGCAGGTCTGGCGCCTTCAGCTCAGCGACATGGTTGGGCTCCTCCCAGAACAGCACCTGGGAGTGTGCGGCGAAGCGGCTCATCAGATGCTGCGGGCGCTGGAATACGAAATTCCAACGAAGATGACTGAAGCAGATTAACGTATGAGCGCCGGGTTTGGGACTTGGTCCTGTTCCATGCCGAGTGGACGAATGGGGCGGGACCATAAGCGCGTACCTTTCTGGATGATGAATGCAGACACAACCCCGGGAGTAGCTTACGCGTTCCTGCCCTGCCGCTGATATAAGTTGGCGGAAGGATGCTATTTGGAGGCATCCACTTGAACGGCTGGACCGTTTCGACCTACTCGGGGGCACCGTCAGAACCGCTTCCTCTTCCAAAAGCCATCAGAGGGGATCCGAAATGACCGAATATCCGCAGCTATGGGGCGGCCTTGAGTGCACCGTGAACCGGGTGCACGAACATTATGGCGACCAGATCCGCCTGAGCGGCCATCAGGATCGGCTGGAGGATCTCGACCGCTTCGCCGAACTCGGCATAAAGGCGATCCGCTACCCTGTGCTCTGGGAACGGACCAGCCCGGATCATCCCGATCAATGCGATTGGGCGTGGAGCGACCAGAGGCTCTCCCGCCTGCGCGAACTCGGCGTCCGGGTCATCGCAGGCCTCATCCATCACGGCAGCGGGCCGCGCTATACCAGCCTCGTCTCTGACAATTTCGCCGAAGGCTTGGCCACTCATGCCCGCCATGTCGCCGAACGCTATCCCTGGATCGAAGACTGGACGCCCGTCAACGAACCCCTGACGACCGCGCGCTTTTCGGCGCTGTACGGGCATTGGTATCCGCATCTGCGTTCCGAACGCGACTTCTGGCTGGCGCTGCTCAATCAGGTCGATGCCACCCGCCTGTCGATGCGGGCCATCCGCCGCATCAACCCTGCTGCACGCCTGATCCAGACGGACGACCTTGGCCGCACCTACGCCACCGCCGCGCTCCGGGATCAGGCCACATTCGACAATATGCGGCGCTGGACCGGATGGGATCTTCTTTGCGGAAAGATCGACCGCAGCGATCCCTTCTGGAAACGCATCGCGGCCTTCGGCCTCGAACATCGGCTGCAAACGATCCTCGACGATCCCTGCCCGCCCGACGTGATCGGCATCAACCATTATCTCACCAGCGACCGCTTCCTCGATCATCGCCTGCAACGCTATCCCCGGCATCTGCATGGCGGCAGCGAGACGCAGCTTTACGCCGATGTGGAGGCGGTGCGCGTGCTCGATCCACCCTCCCAGGGGCTCGAAGGCGCGATCCGCGAAGCGTGGGAACGCTACCGCCTGCCGGTCGCGATCACCGAAGTGCATAATGGCTGCACCCGCGAGGAACAGCTCCGCTGGATGGCGCAGGCATGGGACGTCGCAACCCGTCTCAATGATCAGCGCGTGCCGGTGGAAGCGGTGACCATCTGGTCCCTTCTGGGCAGCACCGGCTGGAACACGCTCCTCACTCGACCGGGCGTCTATGAACCGGGCGTCTGGGACGTGAGCAGCGGCCAACCTCGCCCAACCGCCATGGCTTCGCTGGTAAAAGCGCTGGCGACCAAGGCCGCTCGTCCGCCTGTCACGACAGAAGCGGGCTGGTGGCATAGGCCCGTCCGCATGGTTCATCCGCCTGTCCAACGGCCCGCGCCGATCACGCAGCACATCGCCGGTTCTCGCGGTCCAACATCGCCTCGACCCCTGCTCATCTGTGGTGCGACGGGCACCTTGGGACAGGCGATGGCCCGCGCCTGTTCGCTCCGCAACATCCCCTTCATCCTTACAAGCCGCCAGGATCTGGACCTCTCCGATCGCGCCAGCATCGGCGCGGCGCTGGAAAGGCTGCGCCCCTGGGCAGTGGTCAACGCCGCCGGATGGGTGCGGGTCGACGAAGCAGAAACGGAGGAATCGGCCTGCATGCTCGCCAATGCACTGGGCGCCATCGCGCTTGCCGAGGCTTGCGAGCGTGAAGGCATCCCGACGCTCTCCTTCTCCAGCGACCTCGTTTTCGACGGCACGAAAGGCTCCGCCTATGTCGAGAGCGATGCCGTTTCGCCGTGCAACAGCTATGGGCGCAGCAAGGCGCAGATGGAAGCAGGCATCGCGGAGCTTTCCGGTCAGCATCTGATCGCGCGCACCGCAGCCTTCTTCTCTCCCTACGACCAATATAATTTCGCGACTGCTGTCGTCTCGGCGCTTGCACGGGGCGAGGAATTTCACGCGGCGTCTGATCTTGTCGTCTCACCGACCTATGTGCCGCATCTGGTGACGGCATCGCTCGACCTGCTGATCGACGGAGAGGCGGGCCTTTGGCACCTCACCAATGGCCAAGCTCTTTCCTGGGCCGATTTCGCAAAAAGCATCGCTGAAATATGCGGCCATGATCCCTCACGCGTCCATGCCGTCGCTCATCACGCTTTCGGTTGGCCCGCCCCCCGTCCCGCCAACGTCGCCCTCGCCACGGCCCAAGGTCCGCAGCTTCCCTCGCTCCTTTCGGCCATGGAACATTTTGCCCAGCATTTCCGGGAACAATCGATGCAAAACGCCGCTTAGAAATCGATCGGAATCGATCGAAAATTCCACTTACTCATATCCAGTTAACCCTCTTGTTCTAAATTAGCGGGGTTCGTAGTGGCGCGCCATTAAAGAGCCGTCGAATCGGACGGGGGTCGTGAGCGGGTACAGTTATGAGTGAACGTTGGACGCCGGAAGCGGCACATGCTTGGTTCAAGGCTCAACCTTGGTTGGTTGGCTGCAATTTCACACCATCCAATGCGATCAATCAGCTGGAGATGTGGCAGGCGAGCACCTTCGACCTGCCGACCATCGACCGCGAACTCGCCTTGGCGGCGTCGGTGGGCATGAACTCGGTTCGTGTCTATCTGCATGACCTGCTCTGGCTGGAGGATGCGCAAGGCTTCCTCGACCGCATCGAGGCCTTCCTTGGCGTCGCGGACCGCCACGGCATCCGCACGATGCTGGTGCTGTTCGATTCCTGCTGGCATCCCGAACCGGCGCTTGGGCCTCAGCCCGAACCGCGTGAAGGCGTTCATAACAGCGGTTGGGTGCAATCGCCCGGCATGCCGACGCTGATGAACGCCGACGAACATGATCGTCTGGAAGCATATGTCCGGGGCGTCGTTGGCCGCTTCGGCCAGGACCCGCGCGTGCTCGCCTGGGATATCTGGAACGAACCCGACAATGGTCCTGAAGTCGCGCTCTGCGATCCCGTCGCGTTGCAGGCCAAGGCTGACCTCGTCGTGCCGCTGCTCGTCGAAGCATTCGGCTGGGCGCGGGAAATGAATCCGATACACCCGCTCACCAGCGGCATCTGGCTTGGCGACTGGTCCGCGCCTGACCTGCTGAGTCCGATCCAGCGGGCCCAGACCGGGAATTCGGATGTCATCTCCTTCCACAACTACGGCATCGCCGAAGATTTCGCACAGCGCGTGAAATGGCTCAAGACCATGGGCCGCCCGCTGCTTTGCACCGAATATATGGCGCGGCCGGCGGGCAGCACCTTCCAGGCGATCCTCCCCGTGGCGAAGGAGCATGAAGTCGGCACCTTCTGCTGGGGCCTGGTCCGTGGCAAGACGCAGACGCATCTGCCATGGGACAAGTGGGAAAACCCCAACATCGATGGTCTGAAGGAACGCTGGTTCCACGACATCTTCCATGAGGACGGCACGCCTCATGACGAAAATGAGGTGGAGTTCCTGCGCCTGATCAGCGAACTGGACAAGATCGCGGCCTGACGGGGCCGCGCATCCGCCTTTGCAATCTGGGTTAGCGGCGGCGCGCTTTGCCGCCCGGCCCCGGAACCCTGCGAAGCCTGCGAGGATTGCTGGAATGTCAGGCCGTGCCTTTTTGCACGGCCGATCCGTTCAGCAATAGGAGCATGCAATGTCCGTTCTCGACAGGATCGTCGCGGCAGTCACGCCGCCGGAATCCGAGGAAGATCGTGCCGAAGCGCGGCAGAAAGCGCGTGCCGCGGCAGCGCCCGGCGACTGGCTCGACCAGATACTGCAACATCATCAGCAGATAGAGGCCGCCTTCTCCGAAGCAGAAGCCGCCGCCGATGCGCAGAGCCGGACGAGTGCGCAAAGAAAGCTCGCCGCCCTGCTGACGAGCCATTCCAGCGCTGAAGAAGCCGTCATCTACCCGCAGCTGTCCAAAGATCATAAAAGCCATATGGCCATGGCCTATGAGGAACAGCAGGCCGCCAAGGTCCAACTGGCGCTGCTGGAGGAACTCGATCCGCTCAGTCACGACTGGCAGGAAAAGCTTGAGCATATCAAGGGCGCGGTCGCTCATCATGTCTATGAAGAGGAAAATGACCGCTTCCTTCATCTGAAGGACGAGCTACCCCCCGCCGATCAGGATCGCATGACCACGCGCTATCGCGAGGAAATGTCGCGCTACGATAGCGGACTCTGACAGCGCTCCGCTGCAAGACGGGCGCCCGCCCACCCGGTCATGATCATGTTCAAATAATCGTCACCCCGGACTTGATCCGGGGTGACGGAAAAGCAACTCGGATTTGATCCTTCCCATATCTCATCCACCCATCTTCGAAAGCACGAACGCCAACAGGAATCCCGCGACCGCGATCAGCCCTGAAAATTCATGCGTCTCTTCGGTCGCTTCCGGTATCATGGTATCGACCAGCATCGCCAGGATCGCGCCAGCGGCGACCGCCATCGTCGCCGCGATCACCTCATTGCCCGCGTCGGCCAGCACCACATTCCCGATCAGCGCCGCAAGCCCCGACGCCAGCGCGATCCCGCCCCACACCAGGAAGATATAGGCAGGCTTGCGCCCGGCCTTCTTCATGCCCGCGGCGCTCGACAGTCCCTCGGGCACATTGGACAGGAACACGGCCGCAACCGCTGCCATGCTCACGCCTGCTCCTTCCAGCAAGCTGACGCCGATGACGATGGACTCCGGTATTCCGTCCAGCAGCGCGCCGATCGCGATGGCCATGCCCGATCCCGCGTCGGCCGATTGCTGGCTCTGATCCGGGTTGGAGCCTGACCGCTTCCGATGCTTCGCCCCATTCCGCGTGACCAGAATGTTGGCCAAGGTATAAGCGGCCGCCCCAGCCAGAAAGCCCAAGGCGGCGGAATCGAACCCGCCCTTCGAATAGGCTTCGTCCATCAGGTCGAACGCGACCGCAGAGATCAGCACCCCGGCGCCCACCGCCATGATCGCCGCGATCAGCCGCTGCGGCAGGGCAACCAGATATCCGACCATCGCTCCCAGAAGCAGCGCGGAACCGCCAACCAGTCCCCAGAACCCCGCCTGCAGCGCCATCCAGCTCATATGCACCCCATGATGGCGCCGTGCCATGCGACCATGACAACCCTCATCCGTCCGGATCGGTTGCGTATCGATCGCTCCGTTCGACTTTGAGGGTTCGAACAGCTAATTTCCATGCACCGATCAGCCAGCCGGAGTTGAAGGATGACCATCACCATCACCGCCTTCGAACGATCCCCTGATCGCGGCCGGGGCATGGCGCGAGACATGCGGGTGCGATGGGCGCTGGAAGAGGCTGGCCTGCCCTACCAGGTCAGGCTCCTCTCCTTTGCGCAAATGAAGCAGCCCGGCTATCTCGCCTCCCAGCCCTTCGGCCAGATCCCGGCCTATGAGGAAGATGGCCTCGCCCTCTTTGAATCCGGCGCGATCATCCTGCACATCGGTGACCGGCATGGCGGCCTCTGGCCTGCGGACCTCCATGGCCGCGCCCGCGCCACCGCCTGGATGTTCGCCGCCCTCAACACGGTCGAACCGCCGATCCTTGAGTGGGAAATGCCCAAATATCTTGAGCGCAACGAAAGCTGGTATGAAGCACGCATGCCCCTCCTCGACAGCCGCGTGAAGCAGCGCCTGTCGGAGCTTTCCCACTGGCTCGGCGACCGCGATTGGCTGGAGGGCGACTTCAGTGCCGGAGATCTGCTGATGGTCACAGTCCTGCGCAGGCTCACCGGGTCAGGGCTTCTCGAACTCTACCCCAATCTCCCGCCCTATATCGCCCGCGCCGAACAGCGCCCGGCCTACCAGCGCGCCTTCGCCGATCAACTCGCCGTCTTCAACAAGTCCGAACAGACGGCCTAATCCGCGTCCGGCTGCCGATCCGGATGGGCCGCCTGCACAGCGGGCAGCGCCAGCGCAGCCTCACCCGCCGCCACCAACCTTGGATAGGGCGACAGGTCGACCCCGAACCGCTGCGCATTATAAAGCTGCGGCACAAGATAGCAGTCGGCCAATGTCGGCGCGCGCCCAAAGGCGAACCCCGCCCCATGCCGCGCGACCAGCTGCTCAAGCGGCGCGAAACCCTCCGCGATCCAATGCCGCACCCATAGCTTCACCTGATCCTTGGACGCCCCGAACTGGCTCTGCAACCGGTTGAGGACACGCAGATTGTTGAGCGGGTGGATGTCGCATCCGACCAGCGCCGCCATCGACCGCACCACCGCGACCTCATCCGCATCCCTTGGCAACAAAGGCGGATCGGCCCATTTGCTCTCGATCCATTCCAATATCGCCGGACTTTCGATGAGCGTCCTGCTGCCCACCTCCAGAGCGGGCACCAGGCCATGCGGCGCGATCGCAAGATAATCGGCATCCCGCTGCTCCCCCGCGCGCAGGTCATGGCTGACCTGATCATAGCCGACGCCCTTCAGGTTGAGCGCGATGCGAACACGATAGGCCGCCGACGATCGCCAATATCCGTGAAGCGTTACGCGCATGCTCACGGCTGCTTCGTCAGGCTTTGGATCTGGCATAATCCTGTGTTCCCCGGTTGAAGACATGATCCTCATCGATGATCTCGTCCGCCTCTATGGTGCTTTCCTGCTTCAACTCTTCGTAAAGCGGCGCGAAATCCATCTCCACCGTCTGACGCAGAAGATCATCGAAACTGTCGATCACGAAATAGGACTGCTGGTAATCGTCGATCCGATATTTGGTCCGCATCAGCCGCTTGAGGCCGAACCCGATGCGATTAGGCGACGGATCATCCAGCGCGAACAGGGACTCGCCATAGGAAGAGACGATCCCCGCGCCGTAGATCTTCAATTCCGCGTCCTGCCGGATCAGCCCGAACTCGACCGTATACCAATAGAGCCGCGCCAGCTTTTCGATCGCGCCCAATCCATCCGCACGCAGCCCACCCTCGCCATAGGCCTGCATATAATCGGCGAAGACCGGATGAGCGAGCAGCGGCACATGACCGAACACATCATGGAAAACATCTGGTTCCTGCAGATAATCCAGCTGGTCGGGCCTGCGGATGAAGCGCCCCGCGACGAAGCGCCGGTTCGCCAGATGCTCGAAAAACACGTCGTCCGGCACCAATCCCGGCACCGCGACCACTTGCCAGCCAGTTCTCTTCATCAACCGTTCGGACAGGTCCTCGAAGTTCGGAATGCCCGGCTTCGCAATGCGCAATATGTCCAGCCCGTCGATGAACTCCTTCACCGCCCTTTCCGGCAGCAGGGCGGCCTGCCGCGCGAACAGCGCATCCCAGACGGCATGATCCTGCGGCGAATAGCTGTCCCAATCCTGTGGGATCGTCCAATCCTCCGCAGCGCCTGCGGGGCGATCGACAGTGAGTCCGGCCATGGCCTCTTATCGCACAAAAACCGCGCGATGTGGTTCCAATATCGGCCGCAATGACCGGAACAACGAAACGCGCAAATCGCCATGGCCCTGGCCGATGAAAGAATCTCATCAACATCGCCGGTCCTGCCCGTCCCTGCGAATGACTGATCTTCTCTGGAACTATCAATGGCTTAGCAGGTTTCCCTTTCCGGACGCGGCCCGCGCACGGCTTCCCGGGGGCGGCCTGCGACCGTCGGAGCGTCCCGTCCCGCCTTCTGGGGCAAGGCGGGACGCTTTTCTCGTACAGCCGGGCCTTGCGCTCCGCTCGCGATCAAGCCAAGCCATCACCATGCACCAGGGGAAAAAGCGAAGCGGCGCTGGCCGTCCGCGCGCGGCAGAGCTTCAAGAACGCGCCGAAACACTGCTCCAGGCGGCCGAACAAGCGCTGATCGAACTTGGCTATGAACGCGCCACGCTGACACTGATCGCCCAGCGCGCCAGCGTTTCCAAAAAGACCATCTATGCCAAATATGGCGGGAAGCCCGGACTGCTGCGCGCCGTTCTGGACCGGATTGCGGACAGGCACATGGCTGCCGACCTGCGCCTGCTCGACCGGGACGATCCGGTGGAGGGTCTCTATGAATGGGCCCGCATGATCATGCGCAGCACCCGGACCAAAGCTGCGCATGCCGTGACCGCGATCAGCATGCGCGAAGGCCTGCGCTTCCCCGAGTTTCGCGATGCCATGGGTGAGGCACGAACCGCGCGCCAGCAGGCGCCGCTCCGCGCCTATCTGGAACGGCTTCAGGAACGCGGCCTGATCCGTGCCATTGATTGCGAGGAGGTCGCATCGATGTTCCTTTGGCTATTGTCGCAGGACATGGTCGATGCTGTCTCGGCAGGCACGGCCGAGCCCCTGACCGACGAACAGGCCGACGCAAAGGCCCTTCGCGTCGCGGAACTGATCGCACGGGGACTGATGCCCGTCGCGGACAACGCTCTTTCGCGTTCGGGCTGAGCCTTCCCAAACGCACGGCTGCTGGCTGTCGCATACAACATCGCAATGTCTGAATGTTCGTCACCCCGGACTCGATCCGGGGTCCCCGCTTCCTCCGATGCTGCCCAAGCATCACAAGGAGAAGTCAATCCTGAGGGTGACGCAAAACGCCTGACGCGAGTCCCTCAGTGTAAGACGGTCACGCCTCGACCAGGCCAACGCCCGCCCATGACAACAGCAAACAGCACAAAAATCTTGAAACATGACAAGGGGCAGCCTCGGCCGCCCCTCATCAATCCCGCTTAATATTGACGGCCGAGCCCACCGTCATGATAGATCGATGCGCCAGTTACGAAGCGTGACTCATCCGATGCCAGATAGACAAAGGCATGCGCTGCATCTTCCGGGAAGGCTTCGATGCCGAGCGGACACATTTTCACAAGTTCCTGAATACCCGCCTCGGCGGATTCATAAAGGCCCATCTGTGCATAGCCCTCATAGCCTTCCCTCAGCAGCGGCGTCGTCGTCTGCCCCGGATGCACCGAATTGACGCGGATGCGCTTGGGGCCGAATTCGATCGCGGCGCACATGGTCAGCATGCGCTGCGCCGCCTTGGACACATGATAGCTCAGATTATTGGCATTGGGCATGTGGGACGCCATCGACACGGTGTTGACCACCGATCCGCCGCCGGGAAAGCGCTTCACCGCTTCCGCCAGTGCAGGGGCGCAATGCTTGATGCCCAGGAAACCGCTATCATGGTTGACCGCCATGACCTTGTGCAGGTCTTCCAGCGACGTGTGCTCGATACCGCCGTGGATGGAAATGCCCGCATTGTTCACCAGCACGTCGATCGCGCCATATTCGGCCATGATCGACGACACCAGCTTGGCCCAGTCGGCCTCCTGCGTCACGTCCTGCGCGACGAGCTTGAACCGGCCAGCGCCATGCTTGCCGTCCATCTCGCTGCTGACCGCATCTTCGGTCCGCAGATCGGTGGCGATCACCGCCCGCGCACCTTCCCGCAGAAATGCGTCGCACACCGCCGCGCCGATATTACCCTGACGCCCCGCGCCCGTGACGATCGCGACCTTGCCTTCCAAACGCGCCATTATTCCTCATCCTTTCCCATATTTCGCGAAATGGGTATCGGTGAGTTCCATAATGAGTCAAGGCCAGATTAGCACAGTAGCCCCTCCTGCAAGCGGGACGGGCGTACCTCACTGCTCCCCTCCCGCAAGCGGGAGGGGCTGGGGGTGGGCACGATTGCGCCAGCAATCGCTCACAACGCTCAAAGGTCAAAAGCTCGCTACCGCTCGCCCCACCCCTAACCCCTCCCGCAAGCGGGAGGGGAACAGGCGAGATCAGAACCGATAACCGACCGTCCCCATCACATTGCGCGGCGCGCCCACGAAACAATCACCGCGCGCCAGGCAGGACGCGAAATACTGCTTGTTCAGCAGGTTGGTGGCATTGACCGCAAAGCGCCAATCTTTCCAGCTGATTTCCGCCAGAGCATCGACCAAGGTGTAGCTCGGCGTCACCAGCGTCCAGGCCGAGCCGATGGAGGTCCGCTTGCCGGTATAGTTGACGCCCGCGCCCAGCCGCAGCTGCGCGCCATCTTCCAGGCCGAACGTCTTCGTCGTCCACAAGGACGCCGTATGACGCGGCAGATAATCGAAGGTCGCCGTATCGTGCGACACCAGCTTGTTATAGCCGTAATTGGCCAGCAGTTCGAAATTGCCGGGCAGCTGATGGCTTGCTTCGATCTCGATGCCCTTGCTGGTGATCTCCCCGGACTGCGTGATGGAGCCAGCCGAGCCATAGATGATGCGGTTGATTTCCTTGATATGGAAACCCGTCACCGTGATCAGCGTGTTGCGTTCCGGCTGCCACTTGAAGCCAACCTCATATTGCGTCCCGCGCTGCGGCCGGGCCGGGCTGCCGCCATCGACCGTCATCGCGATCGGCAGGAAGCTTTCGGTATAGCTGAAGAAGGGCGAGAAGCCCGCACCCAATTCGCCGATGATGCCCGCACGGAAGGTGGTCGCCTTGTCCTTGACCGCCGTTCCCGAAGTCGTCACCCGGTCGCGCCGCGCGCCCAGAACCACCGAGACGCGATCCCAGAAGCGGATCTGGTCCTGCACATAAATGCCAAGCTGCTTTTGTGAAGCGTAGGCAAATGGACCGCTCGGATCATAGGTCTGCAGCGCGTCATAATCGATGTCGTAAATGTCGATCTTTTCGACATTATCCAGCGTGAAATTTCCGTCTGCGTCATAGAAGCCCGGCGTGACCGCTGCTCTCTTGCCGACCTTGTTCCAGCTATAATCAACGCCGACGAGCAGCTTATGCTCGATATTGGCGCCGGTATTGAACTTGAACTGAAGATTATTGTCCGTCGAAAACACGTTCATACGCGCATCGCTGGCATCGGCTATCAGGCCGATGGTGCGGCCATAAGTGCCGTAAGGCGCGTAGGGCAAAAACGGGTCAGTCGGGTTGGTATAGCTGTCGGCATAATGGGTGAAATATTCGACATTGCTGTCGATGTACCGCGCCTTCAAGTTCAGCTGCACATTGTCGCCGAAACGCTGCGTAAGCGATCCCCCGGCCTGCAGCGTGCGGCCATCATAGCGGTCCCACCCCGGCTTCCCAACGAACAGGAACGGGTCCAACCTTTCGCCATTGGCCGGATTGGGACGGAAAGTGCCGACGACAGGCAGGAACTGCGACGTCGATCCGCTCTTGTCCTTCTGGTACAGCCCCTGCAGCACCAGATCGGTGTCCGGCGTCGGCTGCCAGCGGATGGACGGCGCGAACATCACCCGGTCGTCCCGCACATGATCGACATAGGTGTCCGCGTCGCGCACCCGGCCTACCGCGCGGATCGCCAAGGTGTCGGACAGCGCGACATTGACGTCGCCCATCGCTTCCTTGCGGTCATAGCTGCCATAGACGATCGACGCTTCGCCGCCGGTCTGGAAGGTCGGCGTCTTGGAAACCAGATTGACGAGGCCGCCGATCGATCCTTGTCCGAACAGCACCGACGCCGGGCCGCGCACGATCTCGACTTGCGAGAAATTATAGGGGTCGGACGTGATGCTGGCATAATAGCTGAAAATGTCGCGCATGCCGTCGCGGAACTGCAGCGCGTCGATCCCGCGGATGACGAAATTGTCGACGCGCGTGTCGCGGCCATAGGCGTTGGCGGTAACGCCCGCGGCATATTTAACCGTATCGCTGATGCTGATCGCGCCTTGCGACAAATAGGTGCGCTCGCTGATCACAGTGACAGGCTGCGGCACTTCCAGCGGCGGCGTCTCGGTCTTCGTCCCCGCGCGGGCCGTGACGATGATGCCCTGTTCGCTCGCACTCGCCTCACCGGCGGCGGGCGCCGCGTCCTCTGCCATGGCCGGATATGTCAGAGCCAGCGCGGACAGCGCCACGCTCAGCTTCAGGATTGTGTGATTTGTCATGTCTGTTCCCCCAGGGATCGCTCGTTGCGGGCGCTGCTAATGACATTGCGACCGATTTTCAATAGCACGGATCGCCAAAGTGGCTTTTGACACCCGCTCCCAATCCCCCCATGTGCACCCCATGCATCTCAAAAACTTTTCAGTTGACGATTTCCTTCACGACTTCTGGCAAAAACGCCCCCTCCTCATCCGCAATCCGTGGGACAATTGGCACAACCCGCTCGACCCGGACGAACTCGCCGGCCTCGCCTGCGAAGAAGGCATAGAATCGCGCCTGATCACCGGACCAGCCGGTAAATTGACGGTGGAAAGCGGCCCCTTGCCGGAAGCCAGATTTGGCGAACTCGGAACCAGCCCCTGGACATTGCTGGTGCAGGCCGTGGACCATCATGTCCCCGATGTCGCGGCACTGATCGAACCCTTCCGCTTCATACCCGGCTGGCGCATCGACGATGTCATGGTGAGCTACGCCACAGACGGCGGCGGCGTCGGCCCTCATTATGATCAATATGACGTCTTCCTGATCCAGGGCCTCGGCCGGCGGCGCTGGCGTGTCGGCCCGCGCTGCGATGCTTCGACGCCTTTGCTTCCCCATGACGACTTACGCCTCATCGCGGATTTCAACGCCGAGGAAGACTGGATTTTGGAACCCGGCGACATGCTCTACGTGCCTCCCGGCTTCGCGCATGACGGCGTCGCTCTCGGCGATGACTGCATGACCTATTCTATCGGCTTTCGCGCCTCTTCCCGCGCCGACCTCGTCGAAGGCTGGAGCGCTCATCAGGCCGATGGCATGATGGAGGAAGATCGTTATGCCGATCCCGACCTCATCCTCCAGTCCAACCCCGGGGAGATAAGCAACGCGGCCCTCGACCGGATGCATGCGATGGTGATGGAAGCGCTGAGCGATCGCGACGCCTTCGCCCGCTGGTTCGGGCTTCACAACAGCCTGCCCAAATATGCCGACGCCGACTGGCGGCCTCAAGAACCAATCGCTCCCGATGAAGTGCAGGCACTGCTGGCCCAAGGCGCCGCGCTCAGCCGCAATCCGGCAAGCCGTTACGCCTTCATCCGGCAAGGCCCCTCCCTCATGCTGTTCGTCGATGGTCATTGCTTCGATTGCGGCGAAGACACTGCGCCTCTCGCGGAAAGGCTATGCTCCGTCTCCACCGTCGCGCCAGATCCAAAGCTTGCTCAAGCGGCCGGAGCGGTCGCCCTTATCAAGGCACTGATCGATCAGGGCAGCCTCGCCTTCGATGAGGAGGATTGATCCCGTGACGCTGATCCTCTTCAATAAGCCCTATGGCGTGCTCTGCCAGTTCACGGATGACAGCACGGGTCCGCCGCGTCCGACGCTTGCAAGCTTCATCGACAGGCCGGGCGTCTATCCTGCGGGGCGGCTCGACCTTGACAGCGAAGGCTTGTTGCTGCTGACCGATGACGGGCGATTGCAGGCGCGGATCGCCAACCCGCGCTTCAAGATGCCCAAGACCTATCTGGTGCAGGTCGAAGGCGACCCTTCCGATGCGGCACTTGAGCCATTAAGGCGGGGCGTAAAGCTGAAGGACGGGCTCACCCTGCCCGCTGAGGTCGAGCGGATCGATACGCCAGACCTATGGCCACGCGATCCGCCAGTCCGCTACCGCAAGAGCGTGCCCGATTGCTGGCTCCGCATCACGATCCGGGAGGGCCGGAATCGACAAGTTCGTCGGATGACGGCCGCGGTCGGGCATCCAACACTGCGCCTCGTGCGATGGCAGATCGGCGATTGGACGTTGGATGGCATTGCGCAGGGCGAATGGCGCGAGGCCTGATGCGCCCGCCCTGATCAGGCCTCCACCAGCCTCTTCAAGCTTTTGAGATCACGGTTGACCCATTTGATGTCGGCGGCAAATCGCTCGTCATCCATGCCGGGCTGGCGAAACAGCGTCAGCATGACTTCCGCGCCTTCGCCATTCTGGACCACACGCAAGGGGACATGAACCTCTTCCCCGCCACCCAAATCCACATAATGGTCCATGACCCCAAGGTCGTTGTGAGGGGTGAAGCGGATGCGCACAGGCCCCTCCGCGCCGTCGGCCAACCAACTGTCCCCATCCTGGCGCAGCGCCGATTCCGCCAGGCCAGAGGCCCACTCGGGGAAAAACTCCGGTCGCCAGATCTTCTCATAGAGAGCGCGCCATTCCTGTTTTATCGACACGCTGAACGTCCGGGCTGGTAGCACGATGGTCTCCTGTAACAGTGCGGCGCCCTATACTCCCTACCCTGCCAAAGGAAGAGAAATGGACCAGCGCACGCCGCCGGAGCGGAACTCCAGCCTGGTTTCAGCGTCCAGGCGATAGGCAAGCGCGTCCTCGATCAACTCGCGGCCAAATCCCTGACGCGAAGGATTGACGGAGATGGCGGGCACGCCTCTTTCAGCCCAGCACAGGTGAAGCTTGGATGCCCCCCCATCATCCATTTCGACGTGCCAGGAGATATTCAGGCGCCCGTTCGGAGCCTTCAGCGCTCCATATTTCAGCGCGTTGGTCGTGAGTTCGTGGAATGCCAATCCCAATGTCTCGCCGATCTTGGAACTCAGGGCCACGTCCGGCCCCTCGATCTCGACCGCCGGACCATCATGGACGCCTACGCTCAGCAGTTCGTCCCTGATGAGATTTTCCAGGTCCACCGTCTGATCGACACTGCTTGTGACGATCACCTGCGTACGCGCCAGTGCGTCCAGCCGTCCGACGAAATGATCGACCAGATGATCGATATTCTCGCTCGTCTCCGCAGTGCTTGCGAACATCGAGCGGACGACCGTCAGCATGTTGCGAACCCGATGCTGGAGTTCAGCGACCAGCACACGCAGGCGGTCCTCGCTTTCGCGCAGCTCCTTCTCGCTCCGGCGCTGTTCAGTGATGTCCTGGAATAGCACGGCGACGGTCTTGTCGTCGGGGTTGCCCACCTGAAAGGCGAAGAGATTGAACGTCCGCCCATTAAGTGCCTGCGAGTCTTCCTCGAACCGGAGGCTTTCGCCCGTCTCCGCGACATGCGCGTAGATATCGACCCATTTGGGTTCGATCGCCGGTTGCAGTTCCCGCATGGTCCGGCCCACGGCATTGCCAAGCCCGTTATGCTTTTCGAACGCCGGATTTACTTCCAGAAAGCGCCAATCGACCGGGCGGCCCGCTTCGTACAGGATCTGGATGATGCAATAGCCCTCATCCATCGAATTGAAGAGATCACGATATTTTAGCTCGCTTCTCCTCAAGGCAGTCTCCGCCCGGGCACGCTCCACGGCAATAAGCGTCCGCTGGGCCGTTTCCTCGATGATCGAGATTTGGGCGGGCACGCCATCGCCGACATCCCCGGCATAGCCCACGCGCGTCGCGCCCAGATATTCGCCAAGCAACCGCTGTGCGAATTTCTGAACCTCAACCGGCTCTGCCAGATCGCGCAGCCCTTCGCTAAGGTTCAGCAAAAATGCCTGCCGCTCCTCGGCTGCGCGGCGCGCGGTGACATCGCGGCCGATGCAATAGGCGAGACCGTCCGCTTCCCGAACCGCGGCGTGCCATGAAATCCAACGGTAGCTGCCATCCTTGCACCGAAGCCGATGCTCAAATTCGAACAACGAAGCCCCGCGATCGAGGTCAGCGCTTGCTGCCTGTGTTCGTTCCAAATCGTCAGGATGTACCAACGGTGCAATAAGGTGACCGATCAGATCGGATTTGCTCCACCCCAAGATACGCTCAAAAGCCGGATTGACGCTGCGCCATGTCCCGTCGTCGGACGAAGCGGTAGCGAGCATGTCCACGGACAATTCGAAGAAATGCTGAAATACTACAGCAGCGTCCGAAGACATATTCTCATCAACCAAATGCGTCATCCATCATATCAACATTGTCGCAGCTGCGGCAATCGGCAACTTCTGTAACCCAAGGTAGTGGCTCAGCGTCGCAGGCACTCCAACGCGCGCGACGCACATTCTGCCTCCCTCCAGAGCTTCGTGAGCAAAAATTTCCTCGGTTTCTCTTGACGGTTCGGCTCTCCCGCGCAGGGAAGAAGACATGACCTATCGCTGGATTCGTTCGACGCGCATCTGCATTCTTGCGCTGACTACAGCCATGGTTCCCGTTGTCGCCGCGGCGGCGGACCCGGCGCCGTTCGACCTGCCCGGACCGGAACTGTCCGTCACGGTCACGCGGGCGGGACGGACTTTGCCAATCGGCCAGGTGCCCGCACTTGCAACCGGAGACATCGTCAGGATCGACGCGAACCTGCCTGAGGATCAATCAGTCCGCTACCGGTTGATATCGGCTTTCCTGCGCGGCGCCATCAATCCGCCGCCGAAGAAATGGATTTCAAGCGCGGAAACATGGGAGCAGAATGAGCGGAAACGGAACCTGAAGCTGACCGTACCCGATCATGCTCGCCAGCTGGT
The DNA here is from genome assembly GCF_023051225.1 of Sphingobium agri. Classification (NCBI taxonomy): domain Bacteria; kingdom Pseudomonadati; phylum Pseudomonadota; class Alphaproteobacteria; order Sphingomonadales; family Sphingobiaceae; genus Sphingobium; species Sphingobium agri. Next base: position 74,644 of record NZ_JALKHS010000010.1, read on the forward strand.
GCTGTTCATGGTTCCCGACACGGGCGGCGACCTCAGCACCATCAGCGATGCCATCCGCGGCCGCCCTGGTGAATTTGTTCGCGTCACTCAGGACATCAACAAGGCGTCACTGGACCGCACCCGGCTCAACGCCTTCATCCTGGGTATCCGGTCACAGGAAAACAGCCACCCCGAATATCTGAGGAATGTGGCGCCGGTCCTGTCCTCCAGCCTTGCCGTGAAGCTCAATCCGGATTGCCTCGCGAAGATCGTCGAGTTTCAGGCGGCTTGCCTGGTCGAAAACCGCGACAGCCTTGTGCTGGGCGACATTCACAGCAACTCGTTGACGGAGACCATCATCGGCGCTCCCACCGATCTTGCCCTGCAGCTGAGCGCCACGCGGGAAGGGGGCTATGGTTTCTACAGCCCCTATATCGGCGTCGTGCGCGACCTTGCCCGCATCTTCGGCGCGTTCAACAATCCTGAGTTCAACTACCTGCCAGCGCTCGGGATCGCGAACGGCAAGTCCCTGTCGCTGCTGCTGAACAGCGCTCCCTCCTTCCGCAAACCGAAGTCCGTGCTGGTTGCGGCACTACCGGCGATCGAAAAGAATGTCCCCCCGCCGCTACGCCGCAGCAGTGATGCGCCGATATGCGGATCTCGGCCCGGCGTGGTGCTGGGAGTCGATGGAGCGCCGCTTATCTTCGCCACCGACTATGCTCATGACATGACCCTGAGGCTTACCGGCAAGGATGGCCGCAGCGTCGAAGCACCCGTCGTCGCGCGGGCGGACAAGGGCGGCTACATATTCGGGACTTCCTTCGAACCCGAAAAGATGAGCGGGCCGATGACGGGGCGCTTGCACGGACATTGGGGCTTTGACGCATTTGAAGGACCGGAGTTCGCGCTGCAGTTTCCGCAGGCGGGCAGCTTGCAGGCCGTGGCTGGCCAGCAACTGATCGCCGGAAAGTACGGCAAGCTGCTGGTGAGCGGACCTACCACCGCCTGCGTCAAGAATGTCTCCGTCCAGCTGCCGGGGGGACGGAGCATCGGCGTGAAATGGCAGAGGCCGGGTCCTGACACGATCGCGGTCGACATGCCCCTGGCTGACCTTGCGGCAGCAGGCGATGCTGTGATCGCCATTCAGTTCTTCGGCACGGACAAACCCGAATTGCTGACGATCCCCGTGCAATCGGATCAGCCCGCCATAGAACAGCCTGCCCCGCTATAATGCTGGCAAGATGGGCGGCGGGTGATAAGGCGCCTGCTCCATCAAGCGCCCCGGCGCCTTCAACAGCGGGTATGAACAGGATGAAGACGAAGCACTGTCTGGAAGCAAGCGATGTAAAGGCGATCCTCGCCGCAGCCGAGGCCGAGGCGCTGGCGAATGGCTGGGCCGTTACCATCGCGGTGGTCGATGACGGCGCGCATCTGCTGGGGCTTCTCCGCCTGGATGGCGCGGCGGCGAGCACGGCCAAGATAGCGGAATCGAAGGCATCGACATCGATGCTAGGCCGACGGGAATCGAAGGTTTACGAAGACTTGGTGCTCGGCGGGCGTGTTTCGATGCTGTCTGCGCCCGGCATGGCTGCCATGCTGGAGGGCGCGGTTCCGATCGTCATCAACGGTGATTATGTCGGAGCGGTCGGCGTGTCAGGCGTCAAGTCGGTCCAGGACGCGCAGATCGCGCGCGCGGGGATCGCCGCGATCCTGCCGCAAGACTGATAGAGCCCACAGCCGGTCCTGACCTCGGATCGGCTGCGCGCCTTCACATAGGTTAGCATAGATTTTTCTCGGGCCCTGCCGTCCGCCGCCACCAACCGGATCGGCGCGCGTTGAAGCGTCGTTCGATGCCGCTGATCGTGGGAGCTTGTTCTGGAAGATGTTGCTGGCTGGGTCGCGCCGATTGCGACCATGATCGCCGCGATGATGACCGCCGCCAATCTGGGCGCGCGCGTCACGGGTTGGGGCTTTGTCGTATTCACCGCCGGATCGATCGCCTGGTCGATCGTTGGTATATCGTCGGGGCAGACGAACCTTGTCGCGACGAACGGCTTCCTCACGCTCGTCAACCTCGTCGGCGTGTGGCGATGGCTCGGCCGCCAGCGCGCCTATGAGGATGGTGGCAAGTCGGCCACTCAAGCGAGCCGCCGCTCCGCCTATCCTACGCTCTTTACCGCAACCGGCGTAGCGGGCTTGCCGGTCACCGCTCCGAATGGCGAGACAGTCGGCAAGGTCGTGGAAGCGCTTGTCACCTGCGAAAGCGGGAAGGTCAGCTATGTCGTCATCAGCGCCAGTGGCGTTGGTGGGCTGAATGAGGTCCTCCGCGCCGTGGCGCGCGAGGATCTCGGCTTTTCCTGCGACGGTTTCGCGCTGAAGCGAGACAGAGCGTGGTTCGAGGCTCTGCCGCCTCTTGCGGACGGAGACTGGCCCGCCGCGCCTGCTGAACTGCCAAAGGGCGATGCGGCATGAGTGCGGCGCGCGGCTTGGGCGAAACGGCGCTCCTATTGTGGCAATTGGTGCAAGAAGAAGACCTGCTCTACTTGGCGGACGATGAGCAGGAGGCTGACGCGCTTGCCGCAGCGCTTGGGGCTCTGGCGCCTGACAGGCCCGTTATCTTCCTGCCTTCCAGCGACACGTTGCCGGGCGACGACGCACCCGCCTCGCCAGCTAATATCGGGAAGCGCGTTGCTGCCTTGCGGAGCTTGCGCCGCTTGAATGAGGATGCGGACCGGGCACCGCTGGCCGCGATCATGAGTGGCGAAGCCGCCGCGCGCCTTTACGCCGCGCCAGAGGCTTACGACGCCGCACCGCCAAGCTTGGCGAAAGGTGATCCCATCGACAGCGGCCGTTTCGCTTCAGAGATGGAGGCGATTGGCTACATCATCGACGACCGGGTGGATGAGCCGGGCGAAGTCGCGGGGCGCGGCGACGTCATCGATATTTTCCCCGCCGATGCCGGAACACCCGCCCGCATCGACATAGCAGACGGGCGGATCAGCGGCATCCGCCGCTACGATCCGGTGACACAGCTGACGACCGAGGAACGCGAACGGCTGGAGATCGGCCGGGCGGCAGAGCCTGAATGCGCGGAGAAGGTGAGCATCCTGGCTCATCTTAGCCGAGGGACCATCGTCAAGTCGCCCAAGGCTGACGAGCGGCGGCGCAGGTTCGTCCGGCTGGCGGCGCAAGTGGCCAAAGGTGACGATGCCGTTGATGAGGATAGTTGGGCGCGGACCACCAAGTCCTGGGCAGAAGTCACATTGGATGAGCCGGTGACGGAGGTTCCTCGCTTCGCCTTGCAACCTTCGCCCTTGTCCGCGATGGCGCGCTTCGCCCGCCCGCTGCTGGCGGATGGGCATCGGCTCCTGCTCGTCGGCAGCGAACGGGACTTGCGCTTCCTGCGGCCGCGGATCGAGCGGAAGCTGAAAATCTCGCTCGCCGAGGCCGCCAGCCTTGCAGAGGCGCGAGCGCTGCCGGAGCACGGAGGCGCGGCGCTGATCGCGCCGATCGATCGGGGCGCTGTTGTGGACGGCATCGTCATGATCGCGGCCGCCGATCTTCTGGGAAGCCGGGCGCTGATTGGCGAGGCGCCGGAAGCGGTTTCCAATGTCCTCGCGCGGAACGGCGGAGAGGTGCGGGCCGGGGATGTCGTCGTGCATGAGGATCATGGCGTTGGCCGCGTCGCCGGGCTGGAGCCTGCGCCGGACGGTTCCGGTTCGGAGGTGATCGCGCTCGAATATGCGGATGGAGCGCGGCGTTTGGTGCCGGTCGGAGAAGCGGGGCGGATGTGGCGCTATGGCGCGGATGCCGATGCGGTGCGGCTGGACAAGCTGGATGGATCGAGTTGGGAGAAGCGGCGGGCGCAAATTCATGAAGCAATTAGCGAGAGCGCGCGAATTTTGCTGGAAGTGGCCGATGAGAGGGCGCGGTTGGAGGCGGCGGTCATCGCGCCTGATCCGTCACGATATGAGCAGTTCGTTCATGGTTTTCCGTTCAACGAAACCGCCGACCAGGCCCGCGCCATCCAGGCGGTGCGCGACGACCTGGCATCGGGCAAACCGATGGACCGGCTGGTCATCGGCGATGTTGGCTATGGCAAGACCGAGGTCGCCCTGCGCGCAGCGGCGCTCGCCGCGCTGGCGGGATATCAGGTCATCCTTGCCGCGCCGACCACTGTGCTCGTCAGCCAGCATATCAAGACGTTCAAGCGGCGCTTTGCCGACAGCGGAATCAAGGTCGCAGGCCTGTCCCGCCTGTCGAGTGCGGCGGAGAAGAAGGCGGTGAAGGCGGGCCTGGCCGACGGATCGGTGCAGATCGTCATCGGCACCGGCGCGGTCATGGGCAAGGATGTGCGCTATGCGAACCTTGGCCTTGTCATAATCGATGAGGAACAGCGGTTCGGCGCGGCGGACAAGGCGAAGCTGCGCAGCCGCGTGGACATCCACATGCTCGCGATGAGCGCGACGCCGATCCCGCGCACACTGCACCGCGCGATGATCGGGCTTCAGCAGATATCGATCATCGCGACCCCGCCCGCACGCCGCCAGCCGATCCGCACAAGCTTGGTCGAGCCCGACGACAACCGGATGAGGACGGCGCTGCTGCGCGAAAAGTCGCGTGGCGGGCAAAGCTTCGTCGTGGTGCCGCGCATCGAGGATATCGGCCCCCTTTGTGAGCGATTGGAGCGCATCGTCCCGTCGCTCAAGCTGGTAACGGTCCATGGCAAGATGCCGGCGGCGGAGATCGACCGGGCGATGGTGGATTTCGCGGATGGCGCGGGCGACATACTGCTCGCCACCAACATCATAGAGGCGGGGCTGGACGTGCCGAGGGCCAACAGCATGATCGTGTGGCGCGCGGACCGTTTCGGCCTTGCCCAGTTGCACCAGCTGCGCGGCCGGGTTGGGCGCGGCAACCGGCGTGGGCAGGTGATGCTGGTGACGGACGGTCCCGGCATCGCGGAACGTACGATGAAACGGCTGCGCACCCTTTCGACCTATGACCAGCTGGGCGCGGGGTTCGAGATCAGTGCCGCCGATCTCGATCAGCGGGGCGCGGGCGACCTGCTGAGCGATGCGCAGGCCGGGCACATGAAGCTGATCGGCGTCGACCTGTACCAGCATCTGTTCGAGGCGGCGCTCCGGCAGGCGCGTGGTGAAGATCCGGGCCTGTGGCTGCCGGAGGTGAATATCGGCGCGGCAGGCGCTTTCCCGCCGGAATGGATACCAGAGGACGACATCCGCCTGGGCCTGTACGTACGACTGGCCCGTATCAGCGATGAGACGGAATTGCAGCGGTTCGAAGAGGAAATCATCGACCGTTTCGGGCCCATGCCGCCCGTCGCGGAGGCGCTGGTCGCCAGCGCCAGGATCGCGATATTGGCGCGGGCGGCGCATGTCGCGCGGGTGGATGCGGGGCCAGCGGCGATCGCCCTCACCCCCCGCAACAAGGCCGGGTTCGATCCGGGCCACGCGGAATTGGCCGAAAAGGATGGGCGCTGGTTGCTGAAACAGCAGACAAGCGATGAGGAACGCATCACCTGCGTTACCGATCTGCTGGAAACCGTCGCACGATCAGCGCCGCCGCCTGAGGCACGTGGAACCTTGGCGCTCGCCAGCGCTTGACGGCACTCACCCCAAAAGCTCGGCAGACCCCCGCAGGAGGACCTTCATGGCTGACAAGATTTCCGGTTTCGAAATCACACGCTCCGGTGAGGAATATCTCATCAGCTTTGAAACCGAGGATGGGCCACGCCTGGAACTGAGCGCATCCTATGAGCAGCTGGACCTGATCGCCGAGGCGATCGATGCGCAGCTCGACCGCGACGAAGAAGACGCGTTGGGTGTCGAGCCCGACGAAGACTGACGGGCGCTATGCCGGAAAGGGGCGGCTCACATATGGAGAGCCGCTCGCGCCGAAGCGCCATAGCGTTTCCACGCCCCGGCTGATGCCGATGCGTTGGCCGGTGACGATCGGCGCCGGACCTGCCGGTGGATGGAGCGCAAAAGGTGGCGCGTGCAGGGAGGCGCCGTTCAGCGAGCCATCGACGGAGAGCGCCTGGCATAGGCGTCCCGGGCCTGAGCAGAGTTTCAATGGATTGGTAATGCCGCGCCGGGCGATCATCTGGTCGACGCCCTCCAACGGCTCCAGCGCCCGGATGAGGACGGCGCTGCCCGGCGGCCCGGCGACGATATTGAGGCACCAGTGCAAGCCGTAGATGCGATAGACATAGGCGTGGGCGATCGGACCGAACATCGCTCCATTGCCTGCCGTCTGCCCCCGGAAGCTGTGGGAGGCTGGGTCGCCGCTGTCATAGGCTTCGGTTTCGACGATGCGGCCGCCGACGCCGCCCACCAACAGCGTCGCACCGATCAGCCCGCGCGCCACCGCTTCGATGTCCTGACGGAAAAAGTCCGGGGGAAAGGCTCTCTTCGCGCCTGACAAGCTGTTCAAATCCCTGTCGCTCCTGCTGCCATCGGCCACTCTCCCACGATCCCGGTTGCGGACGCAGCCCGCCGTTCGTCGCAAATCCGTTGCCTTGGACGAAACGGATCGCGAATAGCAGAGACAAGGGAACGTAAGGGGGCAAGGATCCATGAAGGTCAAGATTTTCGCATGCGTGGCCATGCTGGGCGCCGCGATGCTTCCGGCTGTGGCGATGGCCGATGATCCCCGTGATCCGACGATGCGCAGTGCGGCGGCGCGTGAGCGGGACCGTGCGATAATCCGGCGGATGAACCAGCAGCAGCTCGCCTATGTCCGGGACCGCGATGCACGGATCATGCGGGACTATCGCCGCGCGCAGAGCGGTGGTTCGGGCTATGCCGATGCGCGCGCGGACTATGAGCGCAAGATGGCGTCCTGGCGGCGCGCGGTTGCTGCCTGCAATTCGGGGCGCTGGGAATATTGCGATAATTGAGGCGCGCCGATGGGTCCGGCTATCTTTTTGGAAGCTAGTCAGGGTCCTGAAAAAGCGGCCTGAGATCCCGGCCTGCGCCGGGATGACGGGGTGGAGAGATGCATGACTGTGTCGTTCAAAATGCAGATCGCGCAGATGGCGCGCTATCATGCTTGGGCGACCGAACGGCTTTTGGCCTCCGTCGAAGAGATAGCGGACGAACAATATCATCAGCCATTTGGGCTGTTTTTCGGATCGGTCCACGGGACCCTCAATCATCTGCTGCTCACCGATAGCGGAATTTGGTATCCCAGATTTGCTCAGTTACCAGTTACGGGCTTGGGCCTGGACGCGGAAGTTGAGGCTGATCGAGCTGAATTGGCATCCAGTCTGAAGGCGGCGACGGCACGCTGGTCTGTATATATTGACGGGCTTGATGAAGCCGCTGTCGCCGGGGACCTTTCATACACGATGACGACAGGCCAAGCGCGCGTGCTGCCTATGGCGAGCGCGCTTCTCCACGTCTTCAATCACGGGACGCATCACAGGGGCCAGATCACGGCTGCTATTTCGATGCTCGGCTTTGCATATGAGCCGCTCGACCTGCCCTTCATGATTTTCTCGGAACCTCAATAAACGGATCCAGCCATCTTCCCCGCATGCGTGCAGAGGATGGCAATCAGATTTCCGCGGAAACCAAGGCCCGCCCCGGCGTTTCGACAGGCAGATGCTGCCGGGAGAGAGCCGATCGCCAATTTCATGTTCGCGACGGGCGTCGAGAATAGTGTGCCCACCATCGACAATGGCCGGGTGCGCGTCGACGAGATGGAGAGTTGCCACCATTATGAGCGATGGCGCGAGGACTTCGCGCTCGTTCAGGAAATGGAGATCGGCTACCTCCGCTATGGCCCGCCGATCCACCGGACGTGGATGGGGCCCGGCCGTTACGACTGGGATTTTGCCGACGAGACATTTGCCGAGCTGAAGCGGCTCAACATCGTGCCGATCGTAGACCTGTGCCATTTCGGCGTGCCCGATTGGATCGGCAATTTCCAGAACCCGGATTTTTGCGACCTGTTCGGCGTCTATGCCCGCGCCTTTTCGGAGCGCTTTCCCTGGGTTCAGCTTTATACGCCGGTCAATGAAATGTTTATCTGCGCCACCTTTTCAGCGCGCTATGGCTGGTGGAACGAGCAGCTGAGCAGCGACGTGGCGTTCGTCACGGCGCTGAAGCACATCGTGCGCGCCAATGTGATGGCGATGCGGCAGATATTGGAAGTGCGGCCCGACGCGATCTTCATCCAGAGCGAGTCTTCGGAATATTTTCACGCCGAATCTCCGTCCGCCATCAAGCCCGCGGAAATCATGAATTCGCAGCGTTTCCTTTCGCTGGACCTGAATTACGGGCGGCGCGTGGATTCAGAGATGTACGAATATCTGATGGATCACGGGATGACGCGGGAGGAATATCATTTCTTCCTCGACAATCGCCTGAAACAGCACTGCATCATGGGCAATGACTATTATGTCACCAACGAGCATCGCGTTGCGGCGGACGGGGCCACGCGGGCGTCGGGAGAGATTTTCGGCTATAGCGAGATCACGCGCCAATATCATCAACGCTATCATTTGCCGGTGATGCACACCGAAACCAACCTGTCCGAAGGTCCGCTGGGCACGGAAGCGGTCGATTGGATGTGGAAACAATGGGCCAATGTGCTGAGGGTGCGTAATGACGGCGTGCCGATCGTCGGCTTTACCTGGTATTCGCTGACGGATCAGGTGGATTGGGACAGCGCGCTTCGTGAGAAGAATGGCAACGTCAATCCGCTCGGCCTGTTCGATCTCGACCGCAAGATCCGGCCGGTGGGCAAGGCGTACAAGCGGCTGATCCAGCAGTGGCGCGACGTGCTGCCGACGCAGAGCATGTGCCTGGCGGTGCCGCTGGTGATGCCGAGCGATGCCGAGCGCGCCTATGCGGTCGAGCAGCGCGCGCGGGCCAAGCATATGATCAGGTCGCCGTCGGCAAGCCCGGCAGTACAGGATGGCGAGTGACGGAACGGCGGTTCGCGGGCTGGCCCGGGAGCCAGGCTGCTGACGGCCCCCGGGCAAGGCAGAGCGGCTAGATCTGCGCTTCGCCGCCGTCGACGAAATAGTCAGAACCCGTCACATAGCTTGCTTCATCCGAGAGCAGGAACAGGGCGACCGCCGCCGCCTCTTGCGCGGTGCCGAGGCGGCCGAGGGGGTTGTTGCCCGCCATCTGCTGTTCGATGGCGCCCAGATGTTCCGGGGGCAGGCCGAGGCGGTTGAAAAAGTCGGTGGCGATCGGCCCGGGGCTCAAGGTGTTCACGCGGATGCGGCGCGGGGCGAGTTCCTGGGCGAAGCCGCGGGCCAGCGAGCGGACGGCGCCTTTGGTGGCGGCATAGAGGGCGCTTGCCGGCAGCCCCTTGTCCTTTGCGACCGAGGCCGTGATCAGGATGGAGCCGCCGTCGCGCATCAGAGGCGCCATCGCCTGGGTGCCGAAGACGGGGCCGCCGATGTTGAGGTCCATGAGGTTGCGGTAGAGGTTCGCGCTGATATGGCCGAGCGGCGCGCCCGCGCCGACACCTGCGTTCAGGAAGAGGCCATCGACCTGGCCGAACAGGCGGGCGGCTTCCTGCGCCAGGGCCTCGGCGGCTTCGGGCCGGGCGGCGTCATTCTGCAGGACATGCACGCCGGGAAGCGCGGCAGCGGCGCTTTCCAGACGGTCGCGGTTCGATCCAGTGATCAGTACCGATCCGCCTTCCTCCATGATCCGCTGCGCCGCCGCGAGGCCGATGCCGCTGGAACCGCCGGTGATGACGATGGCCTTATCCTGGAACCTTTGCATGCCCTTCTCTCCGTTCGGCTATCTGTTCTGATCCGTGGCTCGTCCGCCTGGCGGAAAAGCTGGCGGCGAAGGTGGACGCAGTTGCGCCCTTGATCAACAGGGATATGCGGGCACTGGGAAACAGGAGAAGCCACCGATTCAAATCGTTGACGATGATCAACTTTTTGGATAGGCCTGCTTCCTGCGAACGGGAATGATCGCTGGCTTTACCGCCAAGGAGCCCGACGCGCTGGCCTAATGCGTCCTGGCGCATGGCGGCAAGCATGTCGAGCCCGATTCGCAAATGCCCGAACCGGACGCGCGCGTCCTGTTCGTCAGCGACCTGAAGGACGGTTGAGCGAGAATGTGGAGATGACGGCGCGATAACGGCAGGGCAGCACGGCCCCCGCGTCCCCGGAAGATCCGCAGCTCTCATGGAGAGACATATGGATATGAGAACGACGACTTTGCCGAACATGCTTGACAGTGGCAGCCGCCCCCTTCCCCTCGCAGACGGTCCGGAACTGCGGGAGGCGCTGAAGGCGGCCAATCTCCAGACGCTGCTGATGGTCTATGTGCACCTGACGCATGATGAATCGATGCTGGAAACCTTCAAGGTCCACATTCACCCGCCCTACACCAATCCCGACTATGTGATGCCGCAGGACTGCATCGACGACCTGCATGAAAAGCTGGTCCATGTGCTGACGACGCCGGGCGCGGCGAAGTCGGAAGATCCGCCGATCGAACTGATGCAGAAGATGATGAGCGTCGGCGTCGGCGAGCCGGTGACGGACGAGTTCGTTCCGATGGTCATGGAGCAGGGCGGATTCCACCGCAGCCCCGTGCGCAAGGAACTGTCGGAGCGCACCCCTCCCCCGGCTGGTTTCAAGGTGCTGGTGATCGGCGCGGGCCTGACCGGCATCCTCGCCGGGATCGAGCTGGAGCGTGCCGGTTACGAGCATGTGATCATCGAGAAGAATGAAGAAGTCGGCGGCACCTGGTGGAAGAACCGCTATCCGGGCGTCGGCGTGGATACGCCCAGCCACTTCTATTCCTATTCCTTCGAAATCAGCCCGGAGTGGAACCACTACCACCCCCATGGTGCGGACATGCGTGAATATTTCCGCGCCGTGGCCGACAAATATGACGTCCGCCGCAACATCCGCTTCAAGACCATGGTGCACAGCCTGGTCTTCGATCAGGACGAAGCCGTGTGGAACGTCACGGTCGAAGACCTGAACAGCGGCAAGCGCGAAGTCATCAAGGCCAATGCGGTATTCAACGCGTTCGGCACCACCGACCGCTGGGTGCTGCCCGACATCAAGGGCATCGAAAGCTTCCAGGGCATCATCACCCACTCGGCCGACTATGACGAGAATATCGACCTCAAGGGCAAGAAGGTCGCCGTCATCGGCACCGGCGCCAGCTCCGCGCAGATCGTGTCCACGATCGTCAAGGAAGTCGACGAACTGGTCGTCTTCATGCGCACCAAGCACTGGATGATCAACAATCCCGAAGTGAAGGCGGAAGTGCCCGAGCCCGTGAAGTGGGCGATGCGGCACATCCCCTATTACAAGGAATGGTTCCGTTTCCGGGTGTTCTGGTTCGCGGCCGATGGCCTCTACCCCAATGTGGTGAAGGACCCGTCCTACCCCGAAGACGGCATCGCCGTGTCGGCGCTCAACGAAGGCATGCGCCAATATGCCTTGTCGCACATGCATCACAAGCTGGCAGGCCGTCCGGACCTGATCGAGAAGCTGACGCCCGATTTCCCGATCTTTTCCAAGCGCGTGGTGATGGACGCGGGCTGGTACGATGCGCTGGTGCAGCCGCACACGACTCTGGAGACGGCAGGCATCGCGGAAATCCTGCCCAACGGCATCCGCACGAATGACGGCAAGGTTTACGAACTGGACATCATCATCTGCGCGACCGGCTTCAACGCGTCGTCGCTGGTGCAGGACCTGGAGATCAAGGGCCGCGACGGTCACGATATCGCGGTGGACTGGGCAGACGAGGAAGAGCGGGCCTATATGGGCACGACCATCCCCGGCTATCCCAACTACTTCCTGTCGACCGGCCCCAATATCGGCCCGAACCACGCAGGCGGCCTCAACATCGTCAGCGAATCGCAGGTCCATTATCTGATCGAATGCCTCGATGAGATGATCGCTCGTGGCGCGCGCACGGTTGAAGTGACGGAGGAAGCCTTCCTTCGCCACAACAAGCGGATCGACGATCAGATGAAACACATGATCTGGACCCATCCCAAGTCGAAGAGCTATTATCAGAACAGCAAGGGCCGCCCGGTCGGTCCCTGGCCGTTCCGCCTCGTCGACATGTGGAACGAGCTGCAAAAGCCCGTTCTGGAAGATTATAAGTTCGACTGATCATGAAGTGGGAGGCGCCGGGCTGCCTTGCGGCCAGACGCTTCCCCACCTTCCCGCATTGAAGATGAGGACAGGCGCGGCCTTGACCGGCACCGGGCTACTCCTAAGTTATAAGCCCGTCGTGCACATATGAGGGGTCGAAGCTGATGGAGGCTCGTCTTTCAGGCGCCTGTCCTTTTCATCGCAAGGGCGATGATCGCAAGTCCGCCGCCGCGTCGAGTGCGGGTGGGACCGTAGACCCCGATGTCCGCACGGGCAATTTTGCCCAAGCGCGCGCCATCCTGCGCAACCAGAATGTGCGGCAGGCGGGTTTCCTGGCCGAACAGGTCGGCCGGATCGGCAGCGCTACGCGCCAGCCCATCCTGTTCCTGGAAGGCGAAGCGCATCGTGTGCAGCGCAGCGCCACGGCGCGGTTCTTCACCCCGCGCATCGTCACGACCCATTATCGCGAACTGATGGTCGAACTCAGCGACCAGCTCATATCCCGCTTTAAAAAGGAAAAGACCGGCTTCCTCGACCAGCTCAGCTTGGAGCTGGCCGTCGCGGTCGCGAGCCATATCGTCGGCCTGACCGATAGCGATCCCAAGGGGCTCGCCCGCAGGCTGGACGTGTTCTTCACCGGCGATTTTCGAGCCCACCCCAACAAGGTCACGTCGCTGATCAAATTCGTGCAGGCCCAATATCGGGTCCTGTCCTTCTACTATCATGATGTCGCCCCGGCGATCCGCGCCCGGCGCAAGCAGCGGCGGGACGATGTCATTTCCCACCTGATCGACGAGGGCTATAATGGCCGGGAGATATTGACCGAGTGCTTGGTCTATGGCGCGGCGGGCATGGCGACGACGCGCGAGTTCATCGTGATGGCCGCGTGGCACATGCTGGAGCGGGAGGAGGTTAAGACCGCCTTCCTCGCCGCCGATGAGAAAGGCAAGATCGCCTTGCTGGAGGAATTGCTGCGGCTGGAGCCGGTGGTCGGCTATCTCTATCGCCGCGTCCCCGCCGAAGAGACGGGGGCCGATGCCCCTCCGGGCGCGGCCGTTGCCGTCGATGTTCGCGCGGCGAACACGGATATGGCGGCCTTTGGCGAGCGGCCCTGCGAACTGGTGCCGGGCCGGGAAGTCAGCGCCAAATATGGCAATGCGGGCCTGTCCTTCGGCGATGGAGAACATCGATGCCCCGGCGCCCAGGTCGCGCTTCAGGAAAGCTGCATCTTCCTGGAACAGCTGTTGCAGGTGCCGGGCCTGAAGCTGGACCGCGCGCCGACACTGACGTGGAATCCCCTCGTCACGGGCTATGAGCTGCGCAATGCTGCCATTTCCTGTGACTGAGGACATGCCGTTACCGGTTGCCGATAGATGAGCCAGATAAGTGAGGAGGATATTGGCCGCCTCGTCCCGGCCTTTTACGATCGGGTGCGTGCCGACCCGGTGCTTGGCCCGATATTCGATCAGGCGATCGACGACTGGCCGCTGCATCTGGAGAAGCTGAAGGCATTCTGGTCATCGGTGATGCTGGGCACCGGCCGATACAAGGGGCAGCCCATGGTCGCGCATGTCCGGCACGAACCGCATATGACAGAGGATAATTTCAGCCGCTGGCTGGCGCTGTGGCGGCAAACGAGCGACGACATGCTTGCGCCGGAAGCGGCGGCCGCCTTTCAGGAAAAGGCCGATCGGATCGCCGAAAGCCTGCAATTGGGCGTGCAATTTTACCGCGAACGGAAATCCTGAAGCGGAGCGCTGCGGCGGAACCAGCCTGTTTTCCAATCGTTTTTGGCGCGGTCCCTGCGGCGGGCCGCTCCGTCGTCAGGGCCTTGATACTCTGGACAGGAGGTCTTTCGATGGCTTCGCATTTCATGACACCTTTTGGTGGTCGCGGCCTGTTGAACCGCGGCGACCCCTTTCTCGACCTGCATCGCGAGGTGAACCGGCTGTTCGATGACAGCTTCCGGGCCATGGGCAGCAGCCCCGGCGGACATGGCACGATGATGGGCATGCCGCGCATCGACGTGCATGAGGCGGGGGACAAGCTGGAGATCACCGCCGAACTTCCCGGCGTCGCCCAGGAGGATGTGGATCTTCGGTTGGAGGGCGAGATGCTGATCATCAGCGGAGAGAAGCGGCGCGAGCATGAGGACAAACAGGCGCATATCCTCGAACGCTCCTATGGCGCATTCTCCCGATCGATCCAGCTGCCGTTCCAGCCAGATCCCGATCAGGTCCATGCCGATTTCAACAATGGCGTGCTCAAGATCAGCCTGCCGAGGCAGGGCAGTCAGGAGCGCAGCCGCCGTATCCAGATCGGCAATGGCCAGATCGGCAATGGACAGGGCGGCCAGGTGCTGGAGGGACGCAGCGGCGATCCCGGCGGTGAAGCTGGCGCTGCTTCACAAGGACAGCAGGGCGGTGGAGGCTCCGGCCAGCCGCATTGATGCCTTTCGCCGGTCCGGACGCCTGCGCGCCTGGACCGGCGAAAGCCCGCGCTGTCCCTAGATAACGCCCATTGCTTCCATCGCTTCGGCGACGCGGACGAAGCCGGTGATGTTCGCGCCGAGGACGTAATTGCCGGGCGCGCCATATTCTTCGGCGGTCTCGGCGCAGCTGTCATGGATGCGCCGCATGATCGCGGCGAGGCGGGCCTCGGTTTCCTCGAAGGTCCAGCTGTCGCGGGACGCGTTCTGCTGCATTTCCAGCGCGGACGTAGCGACGCCGCCCGCGTTGGCCGCCTTTGCAGGGCCGAACAATATGTTCGCATTCTGGAACAGGCGGACAGCTTCGGGGGTACAGGGCATGTTCGCGCCCTCTCCTACGGCGACGACGCCGTTGCGGATCAGGGTCGCGGCATCATTTCCATTGAGTTCATTCTGCGTCGCGGACGGGAGCGCGACTTCGCACGGAACGTCCCACACGACGCCTTGCTCGACAAAATAGGCGCCTGCCCCCTTCAACCGCGCATATTCGGAAATGCGTTCGCGGCGGACGAGCTTGATTTCCTTGAGCAAGTCGAGGTCGATGCCTTCGTCGTCGACGATGTAGCCGGAGGAGTCCGAACAGGCGACCGCCTTGCCGCCGAATTCCTTGATCTTCTCGATCGCGAAGATGGCGACATTGCCGGAGCCTGACACCACCGCCCGCTTGCCTTCCAGGCTTTCGCCACGGGTCTTTAACATCTGATCCACGAAATAGACGGCGCCATAGCCGGTCGCTTCGGTGCGCGCGCGGGAACCGCCGTAGATCAGGCCCTTGCCGGTGAGCACGCCCGCTTCATAGCGGTTGGTGAGGCGTTTATATTGGCCGAAGAGATAGCCGATCTCTCGCGCGCCGACGCCGATGTCGCCGGCCGGAACGTCGGTATATTCGCCAAGGTGGCGGTATAGTTCGGTCATGAAGGACTGGCAGAAGCGCATGATTTCGCCATCCGAGCGGTCACGCGGATTGAAGTCTGATCCACCCTTGCCGCCGCCGATGGGAAGGCCGGTCAGCGCGTTCTTGAAGGTCTGTTCAAAGCCAAGGAACTTGATGATGCCGACATTGACCGATGGGTGGAAACGCAGGCCGCCCTTATAGGGGCCGAGCGCCGAGTTGAACTGCACGCGAAAACCGCGGTTGATGTGGGTCTGCCCCTTGTCATCGACCCAGGGCACGCGGAAGATGATCTGGCGTTCCGGCTCGCAGATGCGCTCGATCAAGGCGTTGTCCATATATTGAGGATGCTTGGCGACGACGAGCCCCAGGCTTTCCAGCACTTCTTCGACAGCCTGGTGGAATTCGGTTTCACCGGCATTCCGCCTCAGCACGTCTTCGAATATCGGCAGGAGTTTCTCGTCGATACGGGGCAATGTCTTCTCTCCTTTTTGTGGATGCATCAGATGCGGGTGGGCTGCGTCACCTTGACGACCGTCAGCGTCCGGGTGCGCCCATCTCGGTCGGGCCAGTTAATGGATTGCCCCTCGCGCAGGCCGATCAGCCCGGCGGCAATGGGGGTGAGGATGGAAATGCGGCCAGCGCTGATGTCTGCCTGAGCGGGGTAGACGATCTGCACCGTGCGATCGGCGCCGCTCGCTTCGTCAACAAATTCGACAGTCGAATGCATGGTGACGATATCGGGTGCTATGCGCGAGGGCGCCTGCACCTTCGCGCGGTTGATTTCGCTCAGCAGCAGGTCGCTGACGTCGGGCATGCTGTTGGCGACGCCCAGGGCCAGGTTGGCGAGGCTGTCGGCTTCGGAATCGATGAAATAAACTGGCGGGTTTCCCCGGCTCAAGGATCTGGTCATGGCGCTGGCTTTCGAAAGGACTGGGCGCACATCTGTCCGACGTGCTGCAATCTACCGATTTGCCCCGGGCCCGGGGCATGACGCGCCGTAACCCGGGGCTAGATGCCCGCGAGAAGCTGACCCCCCTGGTAGCGAAAACGCACATGATCACTGCGTGAATGCATGATGGGTTCATTGCATGGTGCAATGCCCCGAGTCAAACCGGGCGGCGGCATGGGCGCGGCTATTGTCCCTTGGGGCGCAGATCCCCGGCGGGAACGGTCGCGGTGGCGCCTGCCGGA
Source organism: Sphingobium agri (assembly GCF_023051225.1). NCBI lineage: Bacteria > Pseudomonadati > Pseudomonadota > Alphaproteobacteria > Sphingomonadales > Sphingobiaceae > Sphingobium > Sphingobium agri. The sequence goes on from NZ_JALKHS010000010.1 coordinate 91,321, forward strand.
ATGACGAGGTCGTAGCTGGTCTTGTCGGCATCGGCCATGACGATGGTCCAGCGGCCGGGCGCGAGGCCGGTCGCGCCGAAGCGGCCAGCGGCGTTGGTGAAGAGCGGGATCGGCTCGCGGTCCGGATGCGCTGCCTCGACTGCCTGGCCCGCGACGAGGGAAAGCGGCTGGCCATCGGTGCCGATCAGGCGGCCGACGACGCTCACCATATAATCGGAGCCGACGGTCAGCTTGTAGCCGCCGCGATAGGGCGGCAGAAGCCGGAAGGAACCTTCGCCAAGGTCGAGGCCGAGCGGTGCGTCGGGCGCGGTCGTCAGGACGTTGCGCTCGCTATAGCTGCTGAGGCTGGGCTGGATCGCGGTGCCAAGGCGGCCAGTGCGGGCGGTGTAGCTGTCGCCGCTTTCGTCGATGAAAATGTCCGCCCCTTTGAGCGAAGGGTGGGCGCGGACGATTGCGAAGGCGTCCTGAATGGGACGGCCGATGGAGAAAGCGCCATCCGCCAGCGCCAGCGCCGTGCCGAAGCGGAGGGAAGTGCGCTGGCCGGTCGATCCGCTGAGGTCACGATCGAACGTGCCGAAATGGCTGAAGCCGAGTTCGGCGCGGTTGGCATAATAGACGCCGCTGGCACTCACCCCTGCGCCGATATCGCTGCGTTCGACGTCGGCGCTGAGATTATAGGCGCCGGTGCCCGAGCCGCTGTAGCTCTGGTAGCTGAGGCGGCTGCGGTTGTTGCGGCTGTCATAATCGCTGCGCAGGCTCGACGAGCGGTCGAGGCGATAGGTCAGCGAGAGGAAGGCCGCGAGGCGGTTGTTGCGGCCCGCCCGTTCATAGCCGACATCGGCGGTGAAGTTGAGCGCGGGAGAAATCCGCCATCCGCCGGTCAGGCGCACGCTGCCCGCGTCGGGCTCTCCATCGCGGCCGCGCGAATAGCGGGCGTCGAGCCCGGCGTAGAGGGATTCGGTTATGCCGCTATTATAGCTTGCCCCCGCGATATAGCTGTAGGGGTTGAAGGGCGTGATGGTGCCGATCGGCGCGAATTTCCGGCTGCGCGCCTCCAGCGAAAGCGACAGGGCGTCGGCACGGTCGCTGCTGCGGCTGATCGTGCGCTGGAAGGTCAGGATGGACGCCCAGCCTGATCCCGAGCCCTCCACATGGGACGCGGACGCAAAGCTGCCGAAGGTGCCGATGGAGGTGGCGACGACCGACTCCACGCCGCCCATCCAGCCACGGCCATCGGCCTGGGCATTGGCGCCGAGCGTCAGCCGGTCGCTGACGCCCCGCCGGTAGAAGCCGCTGAACGCCAGATCATTGGTATAGACAGGCCCGCGCCGTCCAAGCGGAGAACGGACGCCTGCGTAGAAGCCGAACTCGCTAAGCCCCTTGGCAAGCTGGGCCTGGTCGAGGAAGATGCTGAAATCCACCGTCTCCCTGCGGCCGGCGTCGTCGGTGATGGTCAGCTTGACGTCATTGGACCCCTGGGTGAACGGAAAATCGCGCAGGTCGAACGTGCCGGGGTCAAGTTCCATCCGGCGGACGAGCTGGTCGTTGACGCGCACCTCGACAACCGAGCGGCGCTCTAGCTGGAAGCTGCGGCTGCCGCGCGGGCGGATGATGGTTTGCGGATCGAGCAGCGAATAGAAGCGCGAGACGGACAGGCCAGCGATTTCGGGCGCGGACTGAAAACCGCGCGCGAGGGTCTGAAGATCGCCTCCGGCCCAGCGGACAAGGTTGCGCCGGTCGTCATAGACGAGCCGGGTGCCCCGCCTTTGCAGGTCCGGCCCGGCGACGCCCGCCTGCCAGTTCGCCTCACTTTCCAGCACCACGCCACCGGCACGGATGGCGCCGTCGAGATAGGTGATGGGCGCGGCGAGGCCTTCGTCCGAACCCTGCTGGACCCAGTCGAGCGACCCCCGGATGTTGAGATAGGCGCTGACATCGGCGGGAGGGGCATAGGTGACGGGGCCGCGCCTGTTAGCATCGCCAAGATCGAGCGAACGCGCCGCCCGGCTGGGCGCCGCGATATCCAGCGTGACTTGCAGCGCTTGCGGATCATAGCGGATGCTGACGCCGACGCCGCGCAGGTCCGCGCCGTCCAGCTGGCCGCTTTCCCCAAGCCGGGTGCGTAGGCGCGCCACCAGGGGAGCGGCGATGCGCGGTTCAAGCAGCGTCAGCAGGCGTTCGGCGGAAAAGCTTGCCCGCCCGCCGGGATCCAAGGTGACGGTCGCATCGCCGAGATAGGCTTGCCCGTCCATCACCGGCGCGGTGAGAATGACGGGCTTGCCGGTCGGGTTTATGCCAGTTGCGTTCGCATCGGGATCTATCACCACCGGCGCGGGCAAGGCCGTGCCAGTCTGCGCGCGCGCGCCAGTCGGCATGAGGCAGGCGGCGAGCAGCAGCGCCCCGGCGGCGGCAGTCGGCTTTACGGACAAGAGTAGGCTCAGCTGTCGGGCGTGAACTGCGCCTCGACCCTGCCGCTGGGCTGTGGAAGCGTGACGGGCAGCGTCACCCGGCGCGTCTGTCCGCCGCCGATCAGGCCATAGCCGATCGTCTGCTGAAGCTCTGGCCCGGTCAGTTGCTTGCGCAGCACTTCCTTGCCATCAGGGCCGAACTGGACAACGCGGACCCGGCCGCGCGACAGATAGCCATGCGCGACGGAGGTGTTCGACACGGTGATGACAGGGGCAGGCGCACCTTCCGCATTCTTCCCGATTTCGGCCGACGCGATCGACAGAGCGGGCTTTGCACCATCAGGCGAGATGCTGACCAGCACCTGGAAGTTATAGAGCAGCTGGATGTTGGATTGGGTGTCGCTGGTCTGCACCGGCAGCTGCGCGACGGTCACGAAATAATGTTTGCTGCGCGCGAGGGCAGGATCACCCACATATTGGACGCGGAAATTCTGACGCTGGCCGGGCTGAATCAACGCCTGCGGGGGGAAGACGGCGAGTTCGCCGCTATCCTTACCGGTCGGCTTCGCGCCATCGGCGGTCAGGTCCAGCGTTTCGATGCGCAGTTCCACCGGTAGCGGCTTGTCGAAGCTGTTTTCGACCGTCACGACCTGGCTCATGCTGCGGCCAGAGGTGGTGAGATCGATGACCACCGGCTGGACCGTCATCGCATCCGCCGCCGGGACAAGTCCGGCTGCCGCCACGCAGGCCAGGAGCGCAGTGACGAAGGATCTAGGCTGAAACTTCAAGGGCTTGTTCCTAACAGCTTGGGCCAGTTCACCGGAGCGGCTGGCAAGGTGATGAACTTATGAGCCGCCGCCGCCAAGACAGAAAAAGCCTGAATTGCCCAGATGTTCATCCGGAAAGGATGCACTGTTGCACTGGAGCATCATTGGGGCAGGCGGACCCTCACCTGCTCCCCATCCGGCGAAAGCGGGGCCACGTCGGCCATCCGCTCATATTCAGTCGCAAGGAACAGCAGGTCGGCACGTTGCTCCGCCGGGGCATCCGCTGCCCGGCTCCGGAGTTCCGTCGCCAGTGCGAGAGGATCTTTCAAGTCCATGCCCCTGGGCTAGATCGGGCAGACCCGATGATCAGGCCTGCCCGATGTCCTGGATCAGGCGGCCGGAGCAACCGTGATTTCGACCTTGCCCGCATAGGTGCCAGCGTCGAGGATCGCGGTGGAGTCCGCCGTCAGGCCGCTGCCGACGGTGAGCGAGAGGTTGTTCGAAACCGCCGCCAGACGATCGCCGACCTGGCCCGAGGTCGCGCCGGAGCTGAGCGACTGATCAGCCACGGTCGCGCTGCCGCCCTTGGCACCGGTTGCGACGACCGTTGCGGTATAGTGGACCGTGTTGGTGTAGCCGTTGGGCGAGTTGGTCGCCGCAGCGTTCACCAGCGGCTTGGCTTCGACCGTGAGCTTGGGGTTCGCGCCGTTGCACTTGATGGTGAAGGTGCGGCTGAGCCCGCCCGTATTGCCAGCGAAGGCGGGATCGACGGTGCCGTCTGCCTTGGCAAGTTCGCCCAGCGTGATGCTGCCGCTGATCGGCGTCACGGCAGAGCATTTTGCCGCAACGGTGCCGCTGACATCCACCGAACCGCTGGCCTGTGCAAAAGCGGGAGCGGCGGTGGCGACCGAACCGAACATCAGGGCGGAAACAAGCAGCTTCTTCATCTTCATATCTCCAAAATGATTGGGGTTGCGATCGCCCCGACGAGATTGGAGATACGGCCATTCACGCGGCCAACCCATTCAGCGGCCAGCGAAAAACGCCCTAACTTCAGGAGATAAGCCGCTATACCGGACGATATAGCGGGAGGACCCTAGAGCCCCGCGCAGTTGATCGCCGATGCGGCGGACACGATGGGGGTGAAGGTGATGCTGATGATGTCGGCATAGTTGGTGGCGGGTGTCTTGGCCGCGCCGCCTTCCTTCAGCGTGGCGCGCAAGGGGAGCGTGCCCGCTTCGCCGCCGACGCCCGCACGGGCGCAGGTGCGCGTGCCGAAGGATGCGTTGGACGTGACCTCCTGCCCCAGGAAGCGGGCGCTGTAGCGGATCGTTTGCGCGGCATCGCCCAGATTGCCGCCGGGGAAGGTGAGGCGGAAATCATTTTGCGATCGCACCTGCACTTCATAGGCGCCCGAACTGCGGACCTTGAGCGCATTGGCCGATGATGTGGTGTAACGGTCCGGCGCAGCCTGGACCTGCGCGGTCGTCACATCGCCGATTTCGCCGAAGTCGAGCGCCGCGCCTGCATAATAGGCCTGGAGCGCGCTGACGGTGTTGACGTTGATCCTGATCGACCCCGTTTCCCGCGTGGGCACCGGCACGCTCAGCATCCCGCCTTCCCCCGAACAGATGTAGAGCATGTCGAGGATGATCGGATCGCCCGCGGACAAGTCTGTGCCCGGCGGCACCGACACGCGCAGGTTTAGCGCGGCCGACAGATCCGAGGAGAAGAGACCGCCGAAGTCGTAGCGGATCTCTCCCGCTGCGCCCGCGCCGCCATCCTTCGAATCGAGCGAGCGGGGACGCCCGGCGGTCGATCCTTCGGGATAGAGGACGCGATAACCGCGATAGGTGACTTCCAGCGGCGGCGTGCCCGATGGCGCGGTAAGGACCAGGCTGACCTCATTCGTGCGGCCGGTGAGCAGACCACGGTTGCGCCGCAGGATCAGCGGGATGGTGACTTCGGAAAGGCCGGTGGGGGAGAAAGGGTCATAGGTGATGCTGGCAGGCGCGGTGGCATTGCCGGTGACGCCGCAGACGGAGGATATTTGCGTCTGCGCCTTTGCGGGGACCGCCGTCAGGATCGCGCCGGACAAGGCGGCGATAATCAGCCCGGCTTTCCAGCCGATCACAGTTGCGGCGAGACGATGATCTCCAACGCGGTGCGGGCTGACAGCTGCGGGCCCAGCGGCTGTGCTGTTCCGGCAGTCTCCAGGACGCGAACGCGCGATTGCAGGGCGGGACGCGCCTGATTGCAGATCGCGCTTCCCTGCGTGGCGGGTTGCGGCTGCAGGGCCGCGTTCGAAATCCAGCATCGCGGCGCGACATGACCGACCACGTCGAATTGCGCCCCTGCCTGCGCCTGAACCGGCGTGAGGAACAGGATCGCCGCCATCCAGGCGAGCGGGCGCTTGACTGTCTGGCTGCTGGCCGGAGGGGAGATTGTCCGCGTCATCGATCATGACAATGCTCTCCAATCGTGAAAGATCACTCATTCTAACTACTTATCAGCATTTTAAGGAGAAACGCTAACCGTGATGGACAATGTGTCGCTGTAACGGCCCGCGACCAGCGTGTCGGCCCCGGAATAGGCAGGGGCGCTGACGCGGAGATAGGAGCCGTTCGCCTTCGTCGACGCGCCCGCAAGGCGCAGCCCCTTGGTCTCGCCAGCCACCCCGGCAAAGCTGCAAGCGCCGCCCGAAGCCAGCGCCGAAGCATCGCAGGAGGCAGAAGCGCTGGTCCCATTATCCGCCACCATGCGCAGCGCGACCTGATAGGGCGCCTTGGCGGCATAGCCCTGTCCGCCCGTCGCGGACCCCGCCATGCCGCCATTCGCCGACGAGATGGCGATGCGCGACGCGCCGCTGCAATTGAGCTGGATCGCGAAATCCCTGGTGAAGCCGGTCTGGTCGAAATCCGCCTGGTCGATGCTGCCCGAAGGCGCGCCGCCGGTCGCGAAGCCGCAACGGCCGCGCACGGAAGCGCGCACGTCGACGCCAACGGTGATGCTGTTCACCGATCCCTGACCCGCGGCATAGGCGGTCACCTGCGCATGCGCGGGCTGGCCGGCAAAGCCGAGCGCCGCCACCATCGCCATGCAGAGGATCAGAAACCGCGTCATCATTCGCCCATCATGCGCGGTCCACGACCGCTGCCATGATCGGCAAATGCCCGCTGTGCCACGGGACGGCCATTCAACCCGTGGCGAGAAGCGCGCTTACCTTCGGATGAAAGCGCCTATCTCTTTGGGTATAATGTCAGTCCTCGCGGTCCTGGCCGAGCAGGATGAGTTCGGTCCGGCCGCGCAGCCCGAGCTTTTCGAAAACCTTGTGCAGATGGACCTTAACCGTCCCTTCGGTCAGGCCCAGTTCGTCGGCGATTTCCTTGTTGCGCAGGCCCCGCTGGGCGAGCGAGGCCACGGCCCGCTCGCGCCCGCTCAGCACCGCGAAGGGATCGCGCGGCGCGTCCGGCGACATCGCCAGTTGCATAGCCCGCTGCATGACTTCCTGGTCGAGCCAGCGCCGCCCCTGCGCCACGGTTTCCAGGCATGTCAGAAGGTCACGGGGCGCGGTCGATTTGATGACGATGCCGTCCACGCCCAGTTGCATGGCCTCCTTCGTCGCCTGGTCGTTGATGCCGCCGGTCAGCAGGACGACCGGGCGATTGTCGCCGCGATGACGCAGCGTCCGCAACACGTCGAGGCCGGTGCGCTCGGGCATGCTGTTGTCGAGGATCAGCATGTCCGGCCGCGCCTTGGGCAGTGCGTCGAGCGCCGCCGTGCCGGTGTTCACAGTGGCGACCACTTCGAAGTTGGTCTTGTCCAGCAGCATACCGATGCCGCTTAATGTCAGCGGATCATCCTCTGCCACCAATATGCGCGTCATTGCGACCTCTTTATCGTGTTTTTTCAGTTCAATGCATTATCATCCCGTTCCTTAGACGCACAATATGGTCTTGCAAGAGGCGAGCGGCCAGTCGCAACAGGCCGCTGTTGGCTGAACGAAGGCCAGTCCGCCGCGAAACTAAAATTCCCGCAGGATCTCGCGCAGGGTCGTGCCCTCATATTCGGTGCGGACGGCACCCGCCTTCTGGAGTGCGGGAATGACGCCATCGAGCAGGGCTGGAAGCTGGTGGTTGTAGCCCGATCCTTCGATCAGGATGCCGTCGCCGCCCACTTCGTCCATCACCGCCATCAGCTGGTCCGCGACCTGCTGCGCCGTGCCCCTGAAGCGCGCATTGCTGCCGCCTTTCCCCGTAGAGAAGAGGTCGCGCAGGGACTTGCCCTCCTCCCGCCCGGCCTTCTTCATATGTTCAAGCGCACTAGTATGGCCGCCAGCGACAATGTCCTGCGGCACGGGCGCGTCGAGATCATATTGCGAGAAGTCGATGTCGAGCGACGACGACGCCATGACGATATTATGCTCGAACGCGGCCTGCTTGTCCGCCTCCGTCATTTCGCGGACTTCGCCATTTTCGGGGAGGATGTTGAGCGGCGTCAGGAAGAAGACCTTGATGTCGTCGGGATTGCGGCCCTGCTTTTCGGCGCGGTTGCGGATGTCATCGCGATAGGCCTTCATGCCCTTGACGCCGCCCGTCATCATGCCAAGGACGACCTCGGCATTTTTGGACGAGAAATCACGCCCGCGATCAGACGCGCCCGCCTGCGCCAGGACAGGATAGCCCTGCGGCGATCGCAGCGTGTTCAGCGGGCCACGTGAGCGGAAATGCTTGCCCTCGAAGTTGACGGTGTGGACCTTTGTATGATCCACATAAACACCGGTTTCAGTGTTCGCGACCAGCGCGCCCTCTTCCCAGCTGTCCCACAGCTTCTTGCACAGTTCGACGAACTCATCGGCGATGTCGTAGCGTTCGCTCGGCGGGAGCAGCTTTTCCAGGCCGAAGTTCAGGGCGGCGTTCTTCTCGCTCGACGTCACCATGTTCCAGCCTGCCCGCCCCTTCGTCAGGCTATCAATGGTAGAGAGCAGCCGAGCGAGCAGATAGGGCGGGTAGAAAGTCGTGGAGGCGGTCGCGATCAGGCCGATGTGCGACGTATCCTGCGCCATCAGGGGCAGGAGCGGCAACGGGTCGAGCTTGGGCGCCAGGGTGGCGTTCTTGAGATCCAGCTCCATGGAGCCGCCATAGCGGTCACCCACGATCGTCGTGTCCTCGAAGAAAATGAAGTCGAACTTCGCGGCCTCCAGCATCCGGGCCAGCTCTTTATGGTAAGACCCATCCGCCCATTGCGAACCGAACTCCGTGCCGTCACCCGGCCAGGAGGTGGCGCCGAACTTGGTGAAATAGCCGAGGTGGAATTTCTTGTGGGCCATCTCCGGAAAACCTCTCTTGCGATTATCTCAATCCGACTTTCTCCCTCCAATCTTCTGAAGGGCGGGTCCGCCAAGGCCGTATGACTAGCGCTTTACCGCTCCTCAAAATTCTCAATCGTTGGCGTTGTTCAACATTTATCAAGCGCGCGCCGAGCGGTCGACCGGCAGCCTGAAATGTTCCGGATGGCTGGAAGAATTCAGGTCGGGTTGACGGGCGACAGGACGGCTTCCGGCATGTCGCTCCCCGATCCACCGTTGCGCGCAAGATATCTGCTGATGCCGAAGAATATGGCGGCCGCCGCGCCGCTGGCTATCACCACTGCGATGAAGACGGGTTCATAATTGCCCGCATAGTCGCGCAACCAACCTGCGGCGGGAGACATGAGGAAGGTGAAGGGAAGCGTCATGACACCCAGCAGGCCGAGCACTTTCGGCAGCGCCTCGGCCCCATAGATCTGCACCACCAGCGCGTTGAGCGGCGGGAACACCGATGCTCCACACAGACCTATGAGGAACGAAGAAACAACCAGGGCGGGCATCCATCCGGTAATCGCCAGCAGGACCCAGGCGATGGCAAAGCCTACTCCGGCCAGACCCAGCGTATTGGCAGCACCAATGCGGTCGCAGGCGTAGCCGGAAAATAGGGAACCCATGATGCTCGACGCGCCGGACACAGCGAGCAACATGGCTCCTGCCTCCATCGACGCCTTATATTCCGTGACGATTGGCAAAATGTGCGCACCCCCGGTAATAGCGGTGCCGTTCAGGATGCCGTCTGCCACCGCGATCATCCAGAACATCGCGCCGCCAAGGATGACGATATGGCGAGAACCCAAGCCCGGGCTTTCGGCAGGCCCTTGATCGTCCAGCGCCTCCATCGGCGGGTCGACCACGCCCAGCATCAAGGGCAGCAACAGCAGGTGCAGGGCGGCGAGCGAGAGAAAGAAGACCTTCAGCCCATAAGTCTGGACGATGCTGACGCCCACCACCGGAATGACCGTCGTAAACAGGGGCAGATAGGTGATGCCCATCACCTTGCCGCGCGCTTCGGGATACCAGCCGCCCGCCAGTACAGCTGGCGGAAGGGCGGCAAACAAGGCCGCGCCAGGTCCGATCAGAAGACCACAGGCCGCGAGTGCGAACAGCATGCTCGGCGCATAGGCAAGGGAGATATATCCGATGAGGGAGAGCAGCACTCCTGCCGGCATGATCCGCCGCAGACCCCAGCGGGCGATGGCACCCGCGATCAGCGGGCCGAACGCAGTCATGGAAAGAACGGCAAGGGAAAGCGCCATCGCCGCCATGCCCAAAGATGCGCCATAACGATCCTGCAGCGCGAGAACGGTTATGGCCAACCCGCCGAAAGCGCAGCCGGTGCCGGTATTCTGCGCAAGCATGGCGCGAACCAGCATGCCGCGTCTCAGTCGCGCCGCTCCCGTATCAAATGCATCCGCGCGCACATGTTCCATCATGCAGTAACCGCCTTATCCGGCCGGCGGGCATCCCGCGGCCGTTCCAACATTTTCCGGAAGACGGCACTCGCTTCACTCAACTCGCGCACTGCTTTCCCGAAGCCCGCGGAATTGTTGGTCCACGTCAACCTTTAGTCAAGCCCCTCTTTTCACTCTCGGCAAGGACATGACCTTTGCAGCACGGGATTGACAATCGTTGAGCTTTGTCCACTCTTTCCCGGCGCGGGATTTAGGCTGTCAGGGCGCAGCGATCCGCAGCGCCGCTATTTTGTGCGCCAGTTAGAAGAAGCCTTCGGGCTATGAGGAAACGGCCATGAACAACAACGCATTCCTGCGACCCGTCGCAGAGCCGCAGCTGGTAGAAGCCGCCTTCAGCGAAGATCAGCGTCAGAGGCTTTTCAACGTCATGCGCGACAAAGGTCCGTGGAAAACGATCCTGTCGCAGGAGTTCTCTTCCCCTGAAGAAGTGATCGCCACGACGTCGGGAAGCCTTCCCGAAGGCTTTGTGCCCACATGGGACATGTTCCTGAGCCCCGTGTTCCGCGCGACCCTGGGACGCGGCCATGCCAGCCTCTACCCCGAAATCGAGGATTGCTTCCTCAATTTCAAGTTCCTTGAACTGGTGCGCGGCTATTGGAACGCCAAATATGCGACGCCGAACCTGATGCTCTGCAACATCCAGGGTCCTTCGGGTTCGGGCGGCACGCCTCACGTCGATGGCGCTGACTTCCGCGGCATCACGATTCAGAATTCTCCGTCCTGGCTCGTCGGACTGATGACCAAATCAGGGCTGTTCCGCGAGTGGCAGATCAAGAAGGCGCAGGTTCTGACCTGGTATTATAAGGGGCAGATCGGCGGGGGCTTCACTTACTGGCCCGATGGTCCTCAGGGCCAGCCCAAGCAGCTGTACGCGCCGATGTGGGGGCGTGCCGCCGTGGTCGAGAATGAGGTCATGTATCATGGCGCCAACTCCTGTGGTCCGGAGCATATGCGCAGGCCCGAGGGTCTGGCGATCGACTCCGTCATCGCGGCCGATCCGTCATCCAGCGACTGGCAGATCAAGACCGACGGCAAGGTCATCCAGCAGCTGCCCGCCGACGAAGTCCGGTTCCTGGTCCATTGGGGAGCGGACATTTTCATGGACCTGGATGAAATGTCGCTGGTGCTCGATCATAGCGATGACCTGTCGCATGAGCGGGTGTTCGACATCTTCCTGTCGGAACTGCGCGCTCGCGGCGTTCCGTTCAAGATGCCGACGGATCCGCTGCATGACGGGGAGTTCATCCAGTTGCTGACCGCCCATTTCGATCCGGGCCTGCCCACGATCATGCCGCCGGAATATGGCCTGGCGGCTGAATAGGACCTAAGGACAGGCACGCGGCTGCCCCGCGTGCCGCCGCCCTGACCGAAGATCGAAGAGAGGGCCCGCAGCTTGCGCAGCGGGCCCTCTCTTTTGCCTTGGCTCTGACATTCACCATGATGCCCGCCCCCTGTTGGGGGCGAGCCCATGATCAGAAGGAAAGCCGCGTCTGAATACCGAATTCACGGCGCTGATCATAATTGATCGCCGTGTAGCCAGTCGGCGTGCCGAACAGGTCGAAGATTTGGCCCGGATCGACATTGTCCCGGCGCTGGTCGAAGACATTGCGCACAAAGAAGTTCACCTCCGCACCGATCGGCGTCCTGACGCCCGCGAACGCATCCAGCTTGAAGGAATTGGGGTAGCGGATGTTGGAGTTCGGGTTGACCCGCTTGCCTTGATAGCGGCCCAACAGGCGCACGAAGGTCTGGAAATCGTCCGGCAGATCTATGCTATATTCCGTGTTGAACGACGCCTGGAACTTGGGCAGCGCGGACAAGGCGCTGTTGGACGAACAAACGCTGTAATAGCGCCCGGGTTGTACTGCGGGTGCTCCGCCGAAGTCGGGGTTGCCGTCATTGTTATAGTCGTTGCAGGGAATTTCCGCATTGTCATATTTGGCGTCTGTATAGGATGCCGAAAGCTGAGCATTCCAGTTGCGCGTGATCTGCCCGCGCAGCTCCATTTCAACACCGCGCACGATTGCATCACCATTATAGGTCAAGTTGGTGGCGGAGCATCCGTCCTGAGTCCCAGGTGTCGACGGATCATAGTCACAGGCGATGCCGTTGACCCGATTAATGAAGTTGTTGAACTTCTGGTAGAAGGCCGACACGGCATAGGTCAGGCGATTATTGAACAATGTGCCTTTCGCGCCGACTTCGAAAGAATCGGACTTTTCCGGGCTCCATCTATAGAGGGAAGTGGGAATGCGGCCCGGACCTCCATTGGTCGCAGCCTCGGTCGTGTCAAACCCACCGGGGCGATAGGCACGTCCGTAATTGCCATAGACGATCAGGCTGTCGGAAAACTCATGCTTGTAGCTCGCCGTGCCGGTCCAGGCGTCATATTTTGACGGATTGGTCGGGTCATTGATCTCGTTCGTTGAATAGCGCAGGCCGACGTCCAGCGTGTCCTTGTCGGTGAAGTTGAAGGTCTGCGTCGTGAAATAGCCCCGATCATGCGATTTCGTCGGAGTGCCTCCACCCAACGGCAGACATGGCAAGCCGAAACCGGCCAATGGTCCGGGCGTAGCTTCGCAGTCACCGTTCGCACCCGTATAGTCGACGAGGCCAGTGAAAGGTGACTTCACGTCGTTAAAGTAAACGCCGAAGCGGTAGATCCAGAAATGTTCGCCAGTCCGCTCGAACCGCAGTTCGTTGGTCAGGGTCTTCGTCTTGATGTCGATCCGCTGGAACAGCTGAACCGGGAGTCGGAACCCAGGACCAAAGGACAGCAGCCCGTTGCCAAGATCAAGATCGCGCACGGTGTTGAAGTCGTTGTTCTGATAGCTTCCGATGTAGCTGAGCAGGTGACCGCCGAAATCATAGCTTGCATTGACGATGGTGGCGCGTCCCTTTGTGACGAACAGATTGTCGCCATCAGTGATCGCGGCGCGGTCATCCGGACCGATAAAGCCGAACTCGCCAACAGGTGCACCTTCCGCACTGACTACGGGGCGGAGCTGCCTGACCTTCGAACGGAATTGCTGGTGCATCACGAGGATGTCGAGATTTTCTGTCGGATGCAGCAGCAAGGATATGCGACCGGCGTAAGAGCGCGAGCGGTCGGTGTCGCCCGTGAGGATGTTCCTTACGCCATTCCCATAATTGAGGTCGTAAAGACCGGCGACGCGAAGGCCGACCTTGTCGGTCACCACGGGAATGCTGACGCCGCCCTGCAAATTGACGGCTTCGCGATCGCTATAGCTTGCACTGCCGCTTACCTCGAACTTCTGCAGGCTGGGCTGGCGCGTGCCGATCAATATCGCGCCGGACGGACCCGTCCCGCCGCGCAGTGTGCCCTGGGGACCACGAAGCACCTGGATGGACCCGATGTCGAATTGAGCCTGAAGCGCCTGTGTGGGATCGAACGGGACTTCATTGAGGTAGATGTCGACCGACCGGTTCGTCTGGCTGTCCTGATCGAATGCCACGCCGCGCAGAGACACGGCCTGCTGACGGCCGTCGCCCGACGAGATCGACAGACCCGGCACGAACTTCGCGACATCTTCAAAGCGCGTGATGTTGAAGCGCTCCAACTGTTCGCCGTTGACCACATTGACGGTCTGCGGCGTGTCGATCAGACGCTCGACGCGCTTCTGCGCCGTCACCACGATATCGGCGGCGTTACCGCTACCCGCGGCTGCTTCGACGTTCTGCACCTGCGTTGCCGGCTGCGCAAAAGCGGGCGCGCTCGTCAGCATCGTACCAATTAAAAATAGAGTTTTCCTCACATTCATCCTCCCTGAATTTGCCCGATATGAAGCCGGGTTTTTATGGCCTTCCCAGTTGTCTCGACCCGAAAGACAGCGTTGTCACGATCCAGCCAGAGAATTCCGGACGACTGAGCCTTACCCCAGCGCCCGGACGGCCAAACCCATTCTGTTTACTTCAGCATCTCTCTCCTGCCCGCAGCGATAAGGGCAGATTCACTCGAAATCAAGTCGATGGCGTTCGATTTCAAGCTGTTTGAGCAAATAATGGCTTAATCAAATCCCCGTTGACGCTGTCGTAGCCTTGTCACGTCCGAGCAAGGCAGCATCATTTACATGGGTCGGCGAGATCAATTCTTGAAGTTGTACCGTAACTTAAAGCCGAACCGGCCCTCGCCGCAGAAAGGGCTAGCCCTTCAGCGGTGCGCCGCACGCCCGCTCCCCCTGAAGCCTCTGCCCTTCCACGCATCAGCCTTCCGACCTGCCGATGTCCGCCAGGAACTCCACCATGCGGGCGCTGACTTCGGCCGCCCGCTCCATCTGGAGCATATGTCCAGCTTTGGGCAGGATCTCGACGCGGCGCAGGTCGGCATATTGGCTTGGCAATTTCGCCAATGGATCGTCACCATGGAAAGCTTCCATGTCCGTGTCATTCTCGCTTGTCAGGAAATAGAAGGGCACGGGGTTGGGTATATTCTCGAACTGGCGGCGATAGGCCCAACGCAGGTCCATGGCGCGATACCAGTTCAGCCCGCCCAGAAATCCGGATCGGGCATAGTCGCTCACGAAAAACTCAAGCTCCAGATCGCTCAGCCACGGCCATGGCAATGGCGGCGCTTCGGGCAGGGCATCGAGATAGGATGTCCCAGGCGGGTGCTTCCAGACGTCGACATAATGATAATCGCCTGAGAGAGCGTAAAAGACCCGCTTCAGAAACGCGCGCGGTTCTGCATCGAGCGCGGCTTCGGCAACGCCCGGCTGCCGCGTGAAATAGTCGATATGATAGAAATGCCTTTGCCCGAGGTCGCGGGCGGCGGTCAGCGGCGAGCAGTCCGGGTCATGAGGCCAGGCCGGATTCCCCAGCCCGATGATTGCGCGCATGCGTTGGGGCCAGTGATAGGCCATGTCGTAAATGGCGAAGAGCCCGAAATCCAGCCCGGCAAAGACAGCCCGTTCCTCGCCAAGATGGTCGAGCAAGCCGACAAGATCGCCCATCGTATGCTGAACATCATAGGCTTCCTCTTCGACCGGGGCGCTTGTCTGCCCCATGCCGCGCAGATCGAAGGCGACGACGCGATATCCGGCGGCAGCTATAGCCGCGATCTGGTGCCGCCAGCTGAACCAGCTGTGCGGAAATCCGTGGGCCAGCACCACCAGCGGCCCCTGGCCCTGCTCGACATAATGCATGGTGAGGCCATTGATATCGGCCCAATGATGCCGCCACTCAGCCATTGGCCTCTCCTCCCTAGGGCAGCAGTTTCTTGCCCGGACGCCAGTAACTACACGCTCGCGCTTGCATGCGCAAAGCGGGACTAGCTCACTTTCTGTACATTTTGCGTTGCGGGAAGTCGGAATTCAGCGCGTTCTATCCATATATGACGCCTAAGATCTTTGGATAATTTGCTGGCCATGCCCCATCACGCCGTCTTCGACGCCTTCGCGCCCCCGATCCGATCGCAAAGCCCGCTTCGGCAGGCGATCACGGCCGCCTATCGCCGCGATGAAGCGGCGTGCGTGGCGCCGCTGCTGGAGGCCGCAACTTTGGATGGGCTGGACCGGGAAGCGGTCAGGCAAATCGCCCGCCAGCTGGTGACGACGCTCCGGGCCAACCGCAGCGGCAGCGGCGTGGAAGCGCTGATCCAGGAATATTCGCTGTCCAGCGAAGAGGGCGTTGCGCTGATGTGCCTTGCCGAAGCATTGCTGCGTATCCCTGACGATGCGACCCGGGACGCGCTGATCCGCGACAAGCTGGCTGGCGGCGACTGGAGCGCCCATGTGGGCGGTGGCAAATCGCTGTTCGTCAATGCGGCCACATGGGGACTGGTGGTCACGGGCAAGCTGGTCGGCAGCGTCGATGACCGTGGGCTTGGCGCCGCGCTGACGCGTCTGGTGGCGCGCGCCGGGGAGCCGGTGATCCGCCGCGGCGTCGATCTCGCCATGCGGATGATGGGCGAACAGTTCGTCACCGGAGAGACGATCACCCAAGCCTTGAAGCGCGCGCGCAACCTGGAAGCGAAAGGCTTTCGCTACAGCTATGACATGCTGGGCGAGGCAGCGGCGACCGCTGCGGATGCCGACCGCTATCATGCCGACTATGAACGCGCCATCCACGCGATCGGAAAGGCGGCCGGTGGGCGCGGCATCTATGAAGGGCCCGGCATTTCGATCAAGCTGTCCGCCCTTCATCCCCGCTATGTCCGGGCGCAGGCGGAACGGATCATGGGCGAACTGCTGCCCCGGGTGAGGCAGCTGGCCCTGCTCGCCAAGCGCTATGACATCGGCCTTAATATCGATGCCGAGGAAATGGACCGGCTCGAACTTTCGCTCGACCTTCTCGAAAGCCTGGCAACCGATCGCGACCTTGCCGGATGGGACGGCCTGGGCTTCGTCATCCAGGCCTATGGCAAGCGTTGCCCGTTCGTGATCGACTGGATCATCGACCTTGCCCGGCGTTCCGGGCGCCGCATCATGGTTCGTCTGGTAAAAGGCGCCTATTGGGACGCGGAGATCAAGCGGGCGCAAGTGGACGGCCTTGCCGACTTCCCGGTCTATACGCGCAAGGTGCATACCGACGTCGCCTATATCGCTTGCGCGCAAAAGCTGCTTGCGGCACCGGACGCAGTCTTCCCGCAGTTCGCGACGCATAATGCCCAGACGCTCGCGACCATCTACCGCATCGCCGGGCCGGATTTCAGGAGCGGCCAATATGAGTTCCAGTGCCTGCATGGCATGGGCGAGCCGCTGTACGAGCAGGTGGTGGGCAAGGACAAGCTTGACCGGCCGTGCCGCATCTATGCGCCGGTGGGCACGCATGAGACGCTGCTTGCCTATCTTGTCCGCCGCCTGCTTGAAAATGGCGCCAATTCCTCCTTCGTCCACCGCATCGGCGATCCGGCGGTTCGGCTGGAAGATCTGACCGCTGATCCAGTCGAACTGGTCCGCGCCATGCCCCATCCGGGAGCCAGGCATGACCAGATAGCGTTGCCTGCCCATATCTATCCCGATCGCCGCAATTCGGCGGGTTTCGATTTGAGCGACGAGGCAACGCTCGCCGCGCTCTCGCAAGCCCTTCGCGAAAGCGCAGAGATCGGCTGGACGGCAGCCCCGACTTTCGGGTCAGGCGAAGAGCGGGCGATCGTCAATCCCGCCGATCATCGGGACAGGGTCGGCACGGTAATGGAAGTGGCGGCGGAAGATGCCGCCGCCCTTGTCGCCCACGCCGCCTCATCGGATTGGGGCAGCAAGTCCGTGGACGAGCGCGCTGCGATATTGGAGCGCGCCGCCGATGCGATGCAGGCGCGCATGCCGATCCTGCTCGGCCTGCTGATCCGAGAGGCTGGAAAATCGCTTCCCAATGCCATCGCGGAAGTGCGCGAGGCGATCGATTTCCTGCGCTATTATGCAGTGCAGGCACGCACCAGCTTCGGCGCCGAGCAGCAGCCCTTGGGCCCCATCATCTGCATCAGTCCATGGAATTTCCCCCTGGCGATCTTCACCGGGCAAGTCGCCGCCGCTCTGGTCGCGGGCAATCCGGTGCTCGCCAAACCGGCGGGCCAGACGCCTTTGATAGCGGCGGAGGCCGTGCGCCTGCTGCACGAGGCGGGCGTGCCGGCCCATGCCCTTCAGCTGACCCCCGGCGATGGGCTGTTGGGCAGCGCCCTTGTGGCAGCGCCGGACACGGCAGGCGTCATGTTCACCGGCTCAACCGCTGTCGCGCGGCTGATCCAGGGCGAGCTTGCCAAGCGGCTGTCCCCTGCGGGACGCCCTATCCCGCTGGTTGCCGAAACGGGCGGGCAGAATGCGATGATCGTCGATTCATCCGCCCTTGCAGAACAGGTGGTGGCGGATGTGCTGGTGTCGGCCTTCGACAGTGCTGGCCAGCGCTGCTCCGCGCTTCGTGTGCTGTGCCTGCAGGAAGAGGTGGCGGATCGCATCCTCCTGATGCTGAAGGGCGCACTGCGTGAAATGCGTCTCGGTCGGCCCGACGCGCTGAAGGTAGATATCGGCCCTGTGATCACGGAGGAGGCCAAGGCCGGGATCGAAAAGCACGTCGCCAGGATGCGCGCGCGCGGCGCACATATCGATCAACTCGCCCTTCCTGTCGAGGCGGCGCATGGCAGCTTCGTCGCGCCGACGATCATCGAAATCGGCGATATCGCAGAGCTTGAACAGGAAGTTTTCGGCCCCGTCCTGCATGTCGTGCGGTTCCGGCGGGAGCGGCTGGATGCGCTGATCGATGCGATCAATGCGACTGGCTATGGCCTGACCTTCGGCCTGCACACCCGCCTGGATGAGACCATCGCGCATGTCACGGCGCGCGTTCAGGCGGGCAATCTCTATGTGAACCGCAACATGATCGGCGCGATCGTGGGCGTCCAGCCGTTCGGCGGGCGGGGGCTGTCGGGAACAGGCCCGAAGGCGGGCGGGCCGCTCTACCTTGGCAGGCTGGTGGCCCGGCCGCCCGTCCTGCGTCACCGGGCAATGGATGCCGCTTCGCCGATCCATGATTTCGCCGACTGGCTGGAAGCGAAGGGTGAATGGGCCAACGCGGCAAAAGCTCGCGACTATGCCGCTGCCTCTACGCTGGGAACCAAGCTTGCGCTGCCGGGGCCGGTGGGGGAAAGCAACCTCTACAGCCTTCACCCCCGTGGCCGGATAGGGATGAAGCCGAGCACGCGGCATGGCTTGTTCGAACAGATGGCGGCGGTGCTGGCGACCGGCAACCAGGGCGTGGTCGAAGAGCCGCTGCCTGACGATCTGCCGCCCCATGTCGCCACCGCCTTTTCCGCTTGGGCGGACGGCCCCTGTTCCGTCGTCCTGGTGGAAGGCGACGGAATGACGGTCGCCCGGGCGGTGGCCGAAGTCGCGGCGATGCCCGGGCCGATCATCCCGGTCCATGCCGCCGACCAGGACCAGCCCCTCGCCTATCATTGCGACTGGTTGCTCGAAGAGGTGTCGATATCGATCAACACCACTGCCGCTGGCGGGAACGCCAGTCTGATGATGATCGACTGATGCGCGCGGAATTGGCCGTTGCCTTCTGGCCTCTTATCCATAATCGCATTTGTGCATCATGTAAGTTCGTGACAATCCTCGCAAAGATATGCGTACGCGCAAAATGCAAGAACCGGCGCCGCGCATGTTGGCGGCATTACGAAGAAGCTCTCTTCTGGGACGATTGCGCGTTGGTGCCGATCCTGAATGGCTGATATCGGCGGGCAGGCTGGTCACGGTGCTGTTCGCGGCCTTGGCCATATACCTGGACCCGACACGCCCGGCCGGTTTCCTTGCCGAAGCGCATTTGCTGCTGGCAAGCTATATCGCCTTTTCGCTCTGGCTGGCCCTGACGCCGCCGCGCTGGCCGCTGGAAAGCAAGCTGCATCTGATCATTCACGGCATAGACCTGCTGGCGCTTGGCGCGCTCGTCTATCTGACGGATGAGCTTAGCAGTCCATTTTTCCCTTTTCTGCCGTTCATCCTGCTGGCGACGACGCTCCGTTGGGACATGCTGGGCGCCGTGCTGGGCGCGGTCGTCATGCAGCTGTTGCTGGTAGCCCTGGGATGGCAGGATTTGCAGGATGGGGAGTCCGAACTCAACCTGTTGATCATGCGGTCGGCCTATTTCCTCGTGGCGGCGGCCATGCTCGGCTATTTCGGCGCATGCCGCGCGCGGAGCAGCCACCGCTTCGCTCAACTGGCCAGCTGGTATCCGGCCCCCGCCCCGACGGACCGGCGACTGTTGTTGAGCGACATGCTGCGTCATGCGTCGGAGCTTCTCGGCGTCAGCCAGGTGCTGCTGCTCTGGCAAAATCAGAAAGGCTCCGGCGGAACCGTCGCATTGTGGGGCGCGGGGGGTCTCAGGATTGCGGAAATCGATGATCCCTCCTTCTGGCGCGCCAGAAGCCCGAAGCGGGAATGGAAGGAGCTTTTCCGGCGCGGCGATGCAGCAGAGCTGGACGCGATCGCCGCCGCCGCCGGGTGGGAGAAACTATCTGCCGACCCGGCCGGAGTGCGATCAGCTCCCGTAGGGAGCGCCGGGAGCGCGGACAGGCTGTTCGTCATCGGCTCCGCCAATCATCACGAAGAAACGCAGCATCTGACGCAGATCACCGCGCTTCGCATCGGGCATGAGCTGGAAAGATGGGAGTTGATCCATGCGATTGCCGACAATGCACGCGGGCAGGAACGCATCCGGCTGGCGCGCGACCTGCACGACAGCGTTCTGCAGGAACTGACCGCCGCCTCGCTGAAACTGAAGGCCGCCGGCATGAGCCTGCCGGAAGGCGCCCGCGGGGCGCTCGACAGCGTCGCGAGCGTCATGGCCGAACAGCAGCGCCGCATCCGCCTGTTCGTCGAGGGCAGCCGCGACACAGAAGCGCCGCCCGTGCGCCTTCTTTCCCTGTCGCTCGCCCAGAGCGCCGATGAACTGGCCGACCAATGGGGATGCGATATCGCCCTGTCGATCGACCCGCCCGACATGGAGGCGTCAGGCGATCTTCACCGTGAACTCAGGCAATTGCTGAGCGAGGCGACAGCCAATGCGGTGCGGCATGGCGGCGCGACCCGTTTGTCCGTTGAACTGAACCAGCAGGATGACGCCCTGCGCCTCACCATCTCCGACAATGGCTGCGGCATGGTGCCGGCATCCGGCCGCAAGCCCGGCTGGCCGCGATCCTTGCGGGCGCGCATTCGGGACCTGGGCGGCCGCATGGACATAATGCGCTACGCGCCCGGGCTGGCGATGCGGATCGAGGTGCCTTTGCAATGAAGCATTCGGTTTTCCTGCTGGATGATCATCCGGTGGTGCTGCACGGCCTAGCCGAACTGGTCGCGATGGAGCCCGATTTCCGCGTCGTCGGCAGCATGACCGACGGCACGGCGGCTTTCCAGGCGATCGACCGATTGAAACCCGACATCGTGGTGCTGGACATCAACATGCCCGACATCAGCGGGCTGGCGCTGTTGCGGCGCATAAGGATGGCAAATCTGCCCGTCCGGCCCGTCTTCCTGACCGCATTGATTACGCCCCAACAGCTATCCGAAGCGATCGAAAACGGCATTTGGGGCGTCGTGCTGAAGGAAGCAGCCCCCAACACGCTGATCGACTGCCTGCGGAGCGTCGCGCGTGGATGCCAATGGCTGCCACAGGAAATGGCGCGTCAAGCCAACCGCGTCTGGCGCGATGACGGCCCGTCGCTCGGTCTGGCCGCGCTTACCCCGCGCGAGATGGAGATCGCCGCGCAGGCATGCCGGGGCCTTTCCAACCGCGACATCGCGCGACAATTGGGCGCTGGCGAAGGCACGGTGAAGATCCATCTCCACAATATTTTCCAGAAGCTGCGCATCACCAACCGCACCGCTTTGGCCGCCATCTATTTCGAGGGTGTAACGGTCGCAAATGGTGAGCCTCCGAAGGGCTAGGCCACGGCCCCTTGGGAGTATATAAATCCATGGATTCCCGCGTCTCTCCAGCGTCCATAAAGATTGTCCCATCGGCATCGTTCGGCGGGAGAATCGGTCAAAATGGCAACCCAGTTCAAACAGGAAATCCTGCCCGCTGCCTTTGATCAGCCGGCGATCCTGACACTTGAACAATCGCTGTCGCTGGAAGTAAGCGAAGCCAACCGCCTCTATGCCCGGCACCTCAACCGGCATCTGCTGGGACTTTATGGCATATTGGGCCTCGATGACCTCGACGTGCGGGCAGCGCAGGGCATAGTGCTGCACCTGGCCGATGGACGGGAGGTTCTGGATTTTTCGACCGGCATGGGTGCGGCGGGCCTCGGCCATAATCACCCCCGCATCGTCGCCGCCGAACAGCTGTGCCATGCCCGACAGGTGCTCGACATCATCAAGCTCGCCCCCCACAAACTGCAGGCGGCCTTGGCCTATAATCTGGCGCAAATCCTGCCCGATCCTCTGGACACCAGCTTCTTTTCGACGTCAGGCGCCGAAGCCAACGAAGCGGCAATGAAACTGGCAGAGCGCATCCAGACGCCAAAGGGTAAACGGAAATTCCTCTGCATGCGCGGTGCCTTTCACGGGAAGACGCATGGCGCACTGTCGCTGACGACCGCAACCAATGTCCATACCGGTTTCCTGCTGGGTGTGCCCAAGGAGAATCTTATCTATATCCCGTACGGCGACATCGACGCGATGCACCGGGCGATCGCGGATGAAAGCGGCGCAAACGGCAACAGCATCATCGCGGCCATCATCGAACCGATCCGTGGCACGGCCTGCGAGGTCCCCCCGGCCGGATATCTCAAGCAATTCGCCCAGCTTTGCCGCGACAATGACATATTGTCGATCTTCGACGAGGTGAAGGTCGGTTGCGGAAGGACTGGCCGTTTCTGCGCCTTCATGCACGAAGATGTGGTGCCGGACATGGTGACCCTTGCCAAGACCTTGGGCGGCGGAAAGCGGGCGATCGGCGCGATGGTGACTTCGCGCGCCCTGTTCGAACAGGCCTATGGCAATCGCAACGACTGCAACCTGCACAGCTCCACCTTCAGCGGGATCGGTGAAAGCTGCGCGGTCGCGATCGAGACGCTCAACACACTCTATGAAGACGGGTTGATCGACAATGCGCGGGAAATGGGGGATTATCTGGAGGCAAGGCTGGAAGCGTTGCACATCAAATATCCGCGCACCCTCCTGGAAGTGCGCGGCCGGGGACTGTTCCGCGCCATCCGGCTCAATTTCCGTGAAGACTTGGCGGCAAAGCTGGTCGACGTGTCCAACAATCCCCTGTTCCTCACCTATCAGTCCGTGCTGATCGGCGCGCTCGCCCGGCAGCTTTTCGACCGGCACGGCGTCCTGGTGCATTTCCAGCCCGGCGCGCGGGACATGCTGCACTTCATGCCGCCCTTCACCGTCACCAAGGCAGAAATAGATCGGCTGGTGGATGGGCTAGACGATATCTTCGATCGCGGCATTCCGGACTCGGTGCTCCATTTCGTCGCCGGAAATGTGAAGCGCATCCTGGCTGGCTTCCGGGCAAAGCCGTGATGTATCCATTCCAACCCGACGAGGCTCTGGCTCGTGCCCGGTCCGGCATTGTGCTGGACGGGATCAGCGCGGGCGGCCTGCCGCTCCTCGCGCTTCTGCTGTTCCTGCTGGTGACGCACCACGGCATCGGCATCTGGCCGGACAGCACCCGCTACATGAGCCTGTCGAGCCAGCCTTGGGACGCACCGCTTTATCCTGCCTTGTTGCAACTGGTGGCCATGCCCGGCATCGACATCGTCAGTGGCGCCTGGGGCATCGGGCTGGTGCTGGCGCCGCTCAACGCCTTTCTCGCCTGGTATCTGATACGGACAGCAAGCGGCAGTCCAGCGGCGGCGGCCCTGGGCACCGCGATCATCATCATCGCGCCGCAGACGGTGACGCTGCATGGCCTCGCCATGTCGGAGCCGCTGTTCCTTACCACCATCTATGGCACGCTGATCGCGCTTGCCCGCTATCTGCGCGATGCGGACGGACGCTGGCTGATCATGGCGGGGATCGGCATTGGCCTTGCCTCTCTGACACGCTTCACCGGCCCGGCGCTCGGCGCGGCGATCGCATTGTTCCTGCTGATCGATCCACGCCAGCCTTTGCCGGGCAGGTTCGCCAACATCCTCCGCATCCTCCTGCCATCGGCGTTCATATTCTTTGGATGGGTTGCGCTGGGCGAAGCGGTGAATGGCAGGTCGACCGGCCGTCCGCTGGAATGGCTGGGCAACATGACGGTGGCCGATTGGTGGCTGAGCTTCCACGCGATGACCGCCTGGCTCTTGCCGGACGATGTTCCAGGACCAGCGCGTGGCGCCGTGTTCCTCCTGGCGCTCGGTGCGGGCCTCACCGCCGTGGCCCTTCATGGCCGCCGCGCGCTCGGGCGGACAGGTGGCGCGGATGTGTCCCTGCTCGCCGTGCCCCTGGCCTTGTTCTTCTTCACCTATCTCGCCTTCATGGTGCTCGCGACATCGATAGAGGCCAATCTCCACATGAACGGCCGCTATGCCTATCCGATCTATTGCACCAGCGTCATGGCGACAGCGATCACGGTGGCGCAGCTGGACCGCGCATCCACGGCAGCACGCCTGCTGCGCTTCATCCTGATCGGCATTGGCTGCATGATGCTGGTCAGTCATGCCGTCCGCACGACTGTCCGCACCAACAATGATTATCACAAGGGCGTGGGCTATGCGGCGCTGGACTGGGTCCGGTCCCCCACGATCGCGGCGGTCGCGCGCTTGCCGCGGGACGCTGTCATCTACTCCAACGGCCCCGATGTCATCGGCTATCTGCTGCGCCGTCCGGCGCGCGACATTCCCATGCACATCAGCCTGCGCATCGGCCGGGAGGACGCGCAGTTCCCCTATGCCAGGCAACTGGCGTCAGCCAGCGCCGCGCTGGCGCGCGGCAATGCCTATGTCGTCTTCCTGAACGGGATCGACTTCCGCTTTTACATGGCGTCGGAGCGCGAGCTTGCCGATCGCCTTAACCTGGTACGCGCCGCCAAGCTGGAGGACGGCGCCATTTATCGACGCGCGTGGGGCAAGGAGGGCAACAATGAGTGAGGAAGCCATGACGGTCAGTCCAGTTCAGGCTCCACATGGCCGGTGGCGCGATTATGTCGCCATCGCCCGGCTGGACCATATGACGAAGCATGTGTTCATCCTCCCGGGGATCGTGCTGGCCTATGTGCTCCGGGATCCGGCACAGGACCCGCGCCTTGTCACGCTGCTGCTGGGCCTGATCAGCGCCGTGGCGATCGCTTCGGCCAATTATGTGATCAATGAATGGCTGGATCGCGACTTCGACGCCTTTCACCCGCTCAAGTCCGCTCGTACCGCGGTTCAAAGCAGCTTGTCGGCGCCGATCGTCTATGCCGAATATCTGCTGCTGGTCATCGTGGGTCTGTCGCTTGCGGTACAGTTGGGGGCGCTGTTCGCCTGGACTTCGGCGGCCTTCGTTCTGTCGGGCCTCATCTACAATGTGCCGCCGGTGCGTACCAAGGACCGCGTCTATCTGGATGTGATCAGCGAGAGCATCAACAATCCCATCCGCCTGATGCTGGGCTGGACGATGATCGAACCTTACAGCCGCGCGCCCGCGACGCTGCTGCTCGCCTATTGGATGGGTGGCGCGTTCCTGATGGCGGCAAAGCGGCTGGCCGAATATCGCGACATCAGCGAGACGGGCGGGGCTGATCTGCTGGCGCGCTATCGCCGGTCCTTCGCCAGCTACAATGCGGAAAATCTGGCAGTCTCCTGCATGCTTTATGCCATGCTGTCCGCATTCTTCGTTGCTGCGTTCCTGATCCGCTACCGGCAGGAATATATATTCGCCCTGCCGTTCATCGCCGTCCTGTTCGCCAGCTATTTCTGGCTGGCAATGCGGCGGGATTCGGTTGCGTCCCGCCCCGAACGGCTGTTCCGGTCGCGCCGCTTGATGATGGCGTCCTTCATCGTCATCGCCGCCCTTGCGGGCCTTTCCTTCATCGACATCCCGTCGATCAGTGACCTGTCCTCCCCCAGCCATGTCTATGCCCGCCCGTGAAGACTGCCGTTCCCTGGGACAGGTTCGACCTGATCGTGTTCGACATGGACGGCACCTTGTACGACCAGCCGCGCCTGCGGCGGCGCATGGCCGGGCTGCTCGCGCGGGAGGCCATTCGCAGCCGCAGCCTGCATGTGATGCGCACGCTGTCGGCCTATCGCAGGAAGCGCGAAGCCATGGGCGAGATCATGGCGAGCGACTTCGCCGACGCGCAATATGCCTTGCCCGGCCATCAGCCGGACAGGGTGCGCGCCATCGTCGCCGACTGGATGGAGCAGCGCCCCCTGCCCTTGTTGCGCGACTGCCGCACGCCGGGAGCGGGATCGCTGTTCGCGCGACTGGCGGAGCGCCATGTGCTGGCGGTCTTTTCCGACTATCGGCCCGAAGGAAAGCTGACCGCCCTGGGCCTGTCGGCGCATTTGTGCGTGACAGCGGAGGATGTCGGCCGCCTGAAGCCCGACCCGGCGGGCCTGCTATGGCTGATTAACCAGGCGAAGACGGTGCCCGCCCGCACCTTGATGATCGGCGACCGCGATGACCGGGACGGGGAAGCGGCGCGGCGGATCGGCGTGCGGTCCCTGATCCGTGGCCGGGACTTCCGTCATTTTCGTGAACCCATGTTCCGCCATGATGCCTGATGCCCGTTCCGCCATTCGCGCGCTCGTCGAGGCAGTCGCGCGGCGGGAGAGAGGCGATGCCGCGCAACCGGACGTGGCGCTCCGGTTCGTCATGGACAGCCTTGCTGGCATGCCCGGCTATCTCCGTCCGCCCATCCATCTGGCGACGCTTGCCTTCGACGCCTGGCCGATCGTCTCGCGGGGCCGCCCGTTCCACCGCCTGGGCCACGAAGCCCGGCTGCGGCAGATCGATGCGTGGGAGCGATCCGTCCTTGGGCCGTGCCGCATGCTCATGACCCTCTATGTCAGCCTGACGCTGTTCGGACTGTGGCCCGACGATGAGGAGGAGAAGAGCGGACAGCAGGAGAACAGGCGCTATGGCTGACCGGCTTCGCGTCGATGTAGCGGTACTTGGTTCGGGCCCCGGCGGATCAGTCACCGCAGCGCTATGCGCCGAGGCAGGCTTCCAGACGCTGCTGCTGGAGGAAGGGCCCGACCTCCCGCTGGACGCATGCAGGCATTTTTCCGGCGAAGAGATCGTGCGCAAATATCGCAACAGGGGCCTCAGCCTCGCCTTCGGCAAGCCATCGATCAGCTATATGGAAGGATGCTGCGTCGGGGGCGGGAGCGAGGTCAATCGCGGGCTCTACCATCGCACGCCCGCCTATGTGCTGGACCGGTGGGCGCGCGAGTATCAGGTCGATGCGCTGACGCCCGACGCGCTTGCGCCGCATTTCGACGCCTGCGAGGCGAGAGCCAGGGTTGCGGGCCTCCCAGGACGAGCGCCCCCTTTGTCGCAGCGGCTGGGCGATGGCGGCGCGGCCCTTGGATGGGACAGCATGCAGGCGCCCCGGCTGTTCGACTATGCCAGCGGACGAAAGCAGTCGATGAGCGAAACCTTCATCCCGCAATTCCGCCGTGCAGGCGGCGAGGTGATGGCAGGCACGCGGGCGCTGCGCATCGCCCGCGCCAACCGGCGATGGCGGGTCAGCGCGGTCCGCGACGGGCGCGCGCTGGAGATAGAGGCCGATGGCCTGTTCGTCGCGTGCGGAGCGGTCCAGACGCCTGCGCTGCTGCGCCGGTCCGGCATTCGACACAATGTCGGGAACAGCCTGCGCTTTCATCCGATGCTGAAGGCGGTTGCCCTGTTCAGCGACGCGGTGAACCGGCCCGGCGATCCCGATCCCGTCCATCAGATCAAGGCATTCGAGCCGCGCTTCGGCATTGGCTGCTCGATCAGTTCGCCCGCCCTCCTCGCGCTCGCGCTGGCGGGCAACCCGGCGATGCGCGCCCACATTGCGCAGGCTTCGGATCGGATGGGGCTTTATTATGTCCAGAATGGCAGCGGCCATGCGCGGGTCAGGTGCCTGCCGGGCGTGCGCGATCCGATCGTGTCGGTGGCGCATGAGAGCAATGAGCTGGAGGCGCTGTATGACGGGCTCCGCCATCTGCTGAGCGCCCTGTTCGCCGCCGGGGCAGAGGCGGTTCAGCCCTGCCTGCCGGGCCTTCCCATGCTGCGATCGGCTGCTGAAATCGACGCGCTCCCGGCAAGCCTGCCCCGCAAGTCGGCATCGCTCTCTTCGGTGCATGTCTTCGCATCCTGCCCGATGGGAGGCAATCAGCGGATCACCGCGACCGACAGCTGGGGACGGGTGCATGGCGGGGACGGGTTGCGCATCGCCGACGCGTCATTGATGTGCGGCCCGACCATCGCCAATCCGCAAGGATCGGTCATGGCCATCGCCCATCGCAACGCACTTCATGCGATCGAAAGGCGGTTCGCTTGACCACGCACCTCGTGACCGGCGGATCGGGCTTCATCGGCTCCCGCGTCGCCTTACGCCTGCATCAGGCCGGGGATAAGGTGCGCGTGCTGGATATCGTCCGCGATCCCGGACTGCCGCCGGACATCGAATTTCGTCAGGGCAGCGTCTGCGATCGTGCCACCGTTGCCCGCGCAATGCGGGGCGTGGACGTGCTGCATCATCATGCCGCCCTGGTTGCGCAGTCCAACGCCGGCAGCCGCTATCAGCAGGTCAATGTCGATGGGTCACGCATCGTCGCGCAAGAGGCTGTCCGGGCCGGGACAAGCGCATTCGTGCATGTGAGCAGCACCGCCATCTTCGGCTTGCCCCCCAAAGGCGCGATCACTGGCGCGACTATGCCCCGCCCGTTCGAACCTTATGGCCGGTCGAAATTGGCGGCAGAACGCATCGTGTCGGACATTTGCGGCGCGGCGGGCATAGCGCTCACCATCATTCGGCCGCGCGCCACCTTGGGCAAAGGCCGGCTCGGCATCTACCAGATCCTCTTTCAATGGATCGCGGAAGGGCGGCGGCTGTTCATCATCGGCGACGGATCGAACCGGATGCAGTTCATCCATGCCGACGATCTGGTCGATTTCATCCTGCTGGTCCTCGCCCGGGGGCAGCCAGGCACTTATAATGTGGGAACCAACCGCTTCGGCACCTTGCGGCACGATCTTGAAGGATTAATCGCCCATGCTGGCAGCCCGTCGCGCATCGTCGGCCTACCGGCCGCGCCCGCCATGGCCGCGCTGGGCCTGCTTCGCCGGATGCGGCTCTCGCCGCTCGTCCCATGGCAATATCGGACCTATCATCGCGACTGCTGGTTCGATACCGCGCCGCTTGAAGAGCTTGGCTGGACAGCCCGCTATTCGAATGCGGACATGCTGGCGGAAAGCTATGACTGGTTTCGCACGCACCGCGTTGCCGAACGCGGCGCCTCCGCGCATCGGTCGGCCGTCGATCAACATATGATCGGACTGCTACGCCGTCTTTCCTGACCCGCTGAGCGGCAGCCACAGGATCGCGAACAACGCCGTCGGTGCCCACAGCAGAAGATGCGCCAGCAGCAGGACCGCGGCGGCAAATCCCGGCTCCACGCCACTGCGCGAAAATATCTCCAGCCCGAACAGTTCGAACGTGCCGAAATGGCCCGGCAAACCGGGAAACAAGGTGCCAAGCGTGCTGCCGACGAAGGCGGCCACCGGCGCCGCCCACCGCTCCATAGCGCCGTTCAGGCTGATCCACGCGCCCATCATGACCATCGCTTCCAGCAGCCAGCAGAGGAGCGACATGGCCGTCAGACCGGCCAGCAGCCGCAGCGACCGCAGCATCTGGAAACAACCGATGGCGGACACCAGCCATGCCAGCCATTTGTGGCGCATGCTGCCCGCCTTTTCCGCCATGCGGCTCGCGATCAGCACCAGCAATCCAGCCACGCCGCAAACAAGGATCAGCAGCATCAGGCAGACAAGCCAGTCGCCCGCAACGTGCCATGCGAAGATGCCAAGGCCCAGCAGCAGAAGCGTGAACAGGTCGAAAAAGCGTTCTACCATCATCGCCCCAAGCACGGTTCCAGACCGCAGCCCCATGTTCCGCTGGAACCAGAGCAGGCGGAACACATCCCCTGCGCGCAAGGGCAGCAGGTCGCTGATCCCGAAGCTGGCGATGAACGGACCAGGCACCCTGGCCCAGGGCAAGCTTTGCCCGGACGCCCGCATCAGCAACAGCCAGAAGCGGGCCGCGCGTAGCAGGAAGTCGGCGGCGTAAGCGGCAAGCGCGATCGACAGCGGGAGGATGGACGCCCGGCCGGCGGCCGCGAGGGCGGGGCCCAGATCCACTTGCCGCAGGAAGAGCCAGAGAAATGCAACGCCGATAGCGACGTGCAGGACAAGGCGAACCGGTGCCCGCCGCCCTTCCCGAGCGCACCAATCGCCAAGCGCCAGAAGCTGTGAACCCGTCTGATTCCACCAGGTCGTATCGGATGCCATCCAACCGTGATAGTTGACGGGTCCGCGTATGTCTTTGGCGCGAAAGTCTTACCCAAAAGGTTTCGGCTTCTCCTGATCGCGCCTTTTTGAGAAGGCTTACCCGGCCTTTACGGCGGCATGCTTCCCGGCGATCCAGGCAAATACCATGGATGGCCCCAGCGTCGCGCCCGCGCCCGGATAGGTCCGGCCCATCACTGGCGCGGCGCAGTTGCCAGCGGCGTAAAGTCCTTCGATCACGCTGCCATCCGCGCGAAGGACCCGCGCATGTTCGTCCGCCATCAACCCGCCCTTGGTGCTGAGATCGCCCGGATAGAAGCGGGTGGCGTAAAATGGTGCTTTGTCGATCGCGCCGAAGGAGGGATTGGGCCGGTTGTTGGGATCGCCATAATATTGATCATAGACATTGTCGCCACGGCCGAAATCTTCGTCGACGCCCTTTTGCGCCATGGCGTTTACGCGTTGCACCGTCCGGTTCAATCCATCCGCGTCGATGCCGCATTTCTCCGCCAGTTCGCCAAGCGTCGGCGCCTTGATGAAGAAGCCGCTCTTCAAAAATTCGCCGTTCACTCCCGGAGGGGTGGAGCCGAAGAAATAGCGGCTACGATAGCGGTTGTCGAAGATGAGCCAGCTTGGAACCGCGCTGACGCTCTTGTCACGGTCCAGCATGGCGCGGCCCGCATTCACATAGGACGCCGCTTCGTTCGTGTAGCGCTGGCCGGACGCATCGACGATGATCGATCCGGGCAAGGTGCGCTCCCAGATTCCGGCATTGATGGTGCCATCGGGCAGGATCGATACCGGATACCAGGTGGCCGCGTCCATCAGCGCGAGATCGGCGCCAGCCTGTGCCCCGATCTGCTGGCCATCGCCCGTGTCGTCGGGGCTGGCCGGGCTCCATCGGCCGTCCACTTCCTGAAACTGCCTGCGATAGCTGCTATTCTTTGCGAAGCCGCCGGTGGCGAGCAACACGCCGTGCGGGGCCATTAACCGTTGTTCGGCAGGCCCTTCGCCCGCGACCACGCCCACGACCCGGTCGCCATCCTTGATCAGCGATTTGATCGGCGTATCAAGCAGGACCGGTATTCCCAGCCTTTGGACGATCGCCATTAGCTGCGCGACCAGCGTCGGGCCCATCGAAAGGGGTTCGCGCCCGCGCACCCGCCAGGCCAGCGTCCGCCCCATCATGCGCATGGCGGCGGAAAAGGACTTGAACGACCGCAGCATGGTGGGAACCTGGGGGGCGTCATCCGTGCTCATCACCATCGACGGCATGCCGGACGTGCGCATGGTCTTGAGCCAGCCCGCCAGTTTCTTCCCGTCGAAGCTCACTCCCTCCAGCGTGCGGCCGACGCGCGCGCCCGGCTGATCCTGGTGATAGTCGGGGTATCGCGGCGCCCGGCGCCAGCCCAGCCCCTGTGCTTCCAGGCCCCGGACCATGTCCGGACCGGCATTGAGATAAGCGGTCTTGCGTTCGCGGCTGCTGGCCGGGCCCACATCGCCGATGGTTGCTTCCATATAGGCGAGCGCGGCGTCGAAACTGTCTTCGATCCCGTCCCGCTGCATCAGGTGGTTGTTGGGAATCCAGACGCCGCCGCCCGAAAGAGCGCTGGTGCCGCCCCAGCAGGACGCCTTTTCGATGATGATCGGGTTGAGGCCGTTGAGCTTGGCGGAAATCGCACCCGCAAGGCCGCCGGCGCCCGTCCCCACCACGATAAAATCCGCTTTCGCCATCATCGAACGCCTTGCTCCTTTTCGCGACCTACCGCTGTTAATCGCACTCTCGCGATCGATTCTGGCAGTCCCCTAACGTAAGGGCCTTTCGCGATGCAAGGAAATGGCGCAATGTCAGCTATTGCTGCCCTTGATCAAGGTCATTCGCAGGCATTGGCACACGATTTCGTCACGCTGGTTGATCATGCGGTGCGCGAAGGTGACAATTCCAGCGCCCGGACGGGACTTGCTGGCTTTTAGCTCCAGCACCTCGGTTTCCGCGCGGAGCGTGTCGCCGATGAAGACCGGCTTTGGCATGACGAGCTTGTCATAGCCAAGGTTCGCGATCAGCGTGCCAAGCGTCGTGTCGCCAACCGTCAGGCCGATCATCAGCGCAAAGGTGAAGGTGCCGTTGACCAGGATCTGGCCGAACTCGCTCGCCTTCGCCGCCTCCACGTCGATGTGCAGCGGCTGCGGATTATGCGTCATCGTCGAAAAGAGGAGGTTGTCCGTCTCCGTCACAGTGCGGCGGATTTCATGGCGCAGCGTCTCGCCCACCTGCCACTGGTCGAAAAACTTGCCCGCCATCAGGCCGCATCCCCCTTCTCTATCTTCACCAGCAGCGCGCCCTCGCTCACCTGTCCGCCTTCGCTGGCGTTGAGCTGCGCGATCGTGCCGTCGAAAGGCGCGACGAGGCTATGTTCCATCTTCATCGCTTCGAGCGTCAAGAGCTTCTGCCCCTTGGTAACCGACTCCCCCGCCGCGACGGCGACGGCGATGATGCGCCCGGGCATCGGCGAAAGGATCGCGCCGTCCGCCGCGTCCGCCCCCGCCGCTCCATCGGCGCGCCATGGCGCGAGACGCCAGACCTGCCCGCCCTCCGCCACCAGCACATCGTCTGCGCCCTCGCCCCCCTGACACGGATCATAGGTGATCGTCACCGCCTCCCCATCCAGCAGGAACATGCCTTCGCGCCGCACCGGGGCGTTGAGGCGAAAGCCAGTAAGGTCGCCACCCCGCGTCAAGCTTGCGGCGGCATCCGCCAGCGCTTCCTCGCTTGGCCGGGCGGGCGGCATCAGCGCCTCGCCCGCACGCTCGATCAGCCCGGTGTCCAGCCGGGCGGCAACGAAATCGGGATGCTCCAGCGCCTTCACGAGAAAAGCGGCATTGGTCTTGAGCGGCCAGACCGCGCTTTCATCCAGCGCCTGCGCCAGCGCCGATCGGGCGGCATCGCGGGTCGCACCATGCGCAATGACCTTGGCGATCATCGGGTCGTAGAAAGGCGAAATTTCCGCGCCCTGCTCCACACCGGTATCGACGCGCACGTTCCGGTCGCTGAGCTCAAAGACGTCCAGCCTGCCGATAGAGGGCAGGAACCCCTTGGCCGGGTCCTCCGCATAGAGGCGCGCCTCCATCGCCCAGCCGTTGATCGACAGTTCCTCCTGGCTCTTCGGCAGCTTTTCTCCGCAAGCGACCCGAAGCTGCCATTCGACCAAATCCTGGCCCGTGATCGCTTCGGTAACGGGGTGCTCGACCTGCAACCGCGTGTTCATCTCCATGAACCAGATGCGGTCGGCCTTCAGACCTTCCGAACCATCGGCGATGAATTCGATCGTGCCCGCGCCGACATAATCGACGGCCTTGGCCGCATTCACCGCCGCCCGGCAGACCGCCGCGCGCGTCTCCGCACCCATCCTAGGCGCAGGCGCTTCCTCGATCACCTTCTGGTGACGGCGCTGGAGCGAGCAGTCGCGTTCGAACAGATGGACGACATTGCCATGAACGTCGCCGAATATCTGCACCTCGATATGGCGCGGGTTGGTGATCCATTTTTCCAGCAGCACGGCGTCATTGCCGAAGCTCGACGCCGCCTCGCGCTGGCAGGAGAGCAGCGCGTCGGCAAAGTCTGCGGCGCTGTCGACCTTGCGCATGCCCTTGCCGCCGCCGCCCGCGACTGCCTTGATGAGGACGGGATAGCCGATCGCGTCGGCCTCTTGCCTCAGCCGCTCTGGGGACTGATCGTCGCCCAGATAGCCGGGCGTGGTCGGCACTCCGGCATCCTCCATCAGCGTCTTGGCCGCGTCCTTCAGCCCCATGGCGGTGATGGAGGACGGATTGGGCCCGACCCAGATCAGTCCCGCATCAATGACGGCCTGCGCGAACGCGGCATTTTCCGAAAGGAAGCCATAGCCGGGGTGGATTGCTTCCGCGCCGGTTTGCCTGGCCGCGGCGATGATCCTTTCGCCAACCAGATAGGATTCCCGAACCGGCGACGGCCCGATATGCACCGCCTCGTCGGCGAAGCGAACGTGCAGCGCTTCCGCGTCAGCGTCTGAATAGACCGCGACGGTGCGGATGCCCAGCCGCCGCGCGGTGCGGATGATCCGGCAAGCGATTTCGCCGCGATTGGCGATGAGAATAGACTGGATCACACGGATTTCCCAACTTCGTCATGCTGAACTTGTTTCAGCATCCATTTGGCGGCAGGCCCAGGGCCGTCATGGAAAAGCAGCCTTGCGTCTACATTCTCAGCAGCACGCCCTATGGGACGATCTATATAGGCGTCACCTCCAACCTGATTTCCCGGCTGCACCAGCATCGTGGCAACGCTCTTCCCGGCTTCACCGCGCGCTATGCGGTGCATCGGCTGGTCCGATTCGAGATGTTCGGCGACATGGAACGCGCGATCCTGCGCGAGAAGCAGCTGAAGCGATGGCACCGCCAGTGGAAGATCAATCTGATCGAAAGCGACAACCCGCATTGGGCGGACCTTGCGCCGTCGCTCGGGCTTCCTCCGCTGCGGCCCGATGGATGCTGAAACACGTTCAGCATGACGATAATGAGTAAACATACCTTCCTTCACATCCTGAAGATGCCGAACTGCGGCCGCTGAGCGATCGGCGCGTTCAGCGTCGCGGCGAAGGCGAGGCCCAGTACGTCGCGGGTCTGCGCGGGGTCGATGATGCCATCATCCCACAGGCGCGCGGTGGCATAATATGGATTGCCTTCCTGCTCATATTTTTCGCGGATCGGCGTCTTGAAGGCTTCGGCTTGCTCGGGCGACCATTTGGCCGCATCGCGATGCACGGTGGCGAGCACCGATGCTGCCTGTTCGCCGCCCATCACCGAAATGCGCGCATTCGGCCAGGTGAAGAGGAAGCGCGGCTGATAGGCTCGGCCGCACATGCCGTAATTGCCCGCGCCGAAGCTGCCGCCGATCAGCAGCGTGATCTTGGGCACCTGCGCCGTCGCGACAGCCGTCACCAGCTTCGCGCCATTCTTGGCAATCCCCTCCGCCTCATATTTGCCGCCGACCATGAAGCCGGAGATATTCTGGAGGAAGAGCAGCGGAATGCGCCGCTGACAGGCAAGCTCGATGAAATGCGCGCCCTTGACCGCGCTCTCGCTGAACAGCACGCCATTATTGGCGAGGATCGCGACCGGCATGCCCCAGATATGCGCAAAGCCGCAGACGAGCGTGGTGCCGTACAGCGCCTTGAATTCATGAAATTCGCTGCCGTCGACGATCCGCGCAATCACCTCGCGCACGTCATAGGGCGCGCGGACATCCTGGGGCACGATGCCGTAGAGATCGCGCGGATCATATTTGGGCGGCTTCACGTCGCGCAGATTGACGCCGGGCTCCAGGTCCGGCTGAAGCGTCGAGACGATGTCGCGCACGATCGAAAGCGCATGGTCGTCATTGTCCGCGACATGATCCACCACGCCGGACTTGCGGCCATGCAGATCGCCGCCGCCCAGATCCTCGGCCGAAATGACTTCGCCCGTCGCCGCCTGCACCAGCGGAGGCCCGGCCAGGAAGATCGTCCCCTGATTGCGCACGATCACCGTTTCGTCGGACATGGCGGGGACATAGGCGCCGCCCGCGGTGCAGCTTCCCATGACGCAGGCGATTTGCGGGATGCCGCGCGCCGACAGGTTCGCCTGATTGTAGAAGATGCGGCCGAAATGCTCCTTGTCGGGGAAAACTTCCGCCTGGTTGGGCAGATTCGCGCCGCCACTGTCGACCAGATAAATGCAGGGCAGCCGGTTTTCTAGCGCGATCTCCTGCGCGCGCAGATGCTTCTTGACGGTCAAGGGATAATAGGTGCCTCCCTTCACCGTCGCATCGTTGCAGACGATCATCACCTGACGGCCGGACACCCGGCCGATGCCCGTAATGATGCCCGCGCCGGGCACTTCGTCATGATAGAGGCCGTTGGCGGCAAGCTGGCATATTTCCAGAAAGGGCGATCCCGGATCGAGCAGCCGTTCGACCCGATCGCGCGGCAGCAGCTTGCCGCGCGCCACATGTTTGGCACGGGCATTTTCCGAACCACCCAAGCCAGCGGCGGCGACCATCTCGCGCAGTTGCTCGGCCAGCGCGCGATTATGCGCGGCGTTCGCACGAAAGCCCTCTCCTGCCCGCGAAAGCTTCGTGTCCAGAACCGGCGCGCTCATGCCCCGATCAACTCCCGGCCGATCAGCATCCGGCGGATTTCATTGGTCCCCGCGCCGATATCCAGCAGCTTGGCGTCGCGCATGTAGCGTTCGACCGGCCAATCCTTGGTATAGCCCGCCCCGCCCAGCGCCTGCACCGCTTCCAGCGCGGTCTTCATCGCATTTTCCGACGCCAGCAGGATCGCGCCCGCCGCATCGAAACGCGTCGTCCTGCCCGCGTCGCATGCCTTCGCCACGGCATAGACATAGGCCCGGGCGCTGTTGAGCGCGACATACATGTCCGCAATCTTCGCCTGCATCAGCTGGAACGCGCCGATCGGCTTTCCGAACTGCCTGCGCTCCCGGACATAGGGCAGCACGACGTCTAGGCAGGCCTGCATGATGCCGAGCTGGATGCCCGACAGCACGGTGCGCTCATAATCGAGCCCCGACATCAGCACACCCGCGCCGCCGTTCAACGGGCCCATGATATTCTCTTCCGGGACTTCGCAATCCTCGAAAACCAGTTCCGATGTGGGCGATCCGCGCATGCCCACCTTCGCGATCTTCTGCCCGATCGAAAAGCCCTTCATCCCCTTTTCGACGATGAAGGTGGTGATGCCCTTCGATCCTTCGCCGGTCTTGGCATAGACGATCAGCGTATCGGCATAAGCCGCGTTGGTGATCCAGAATTTGGTGCCGTTGAGAATGTAGCGATCGCCCTTCTTCTGCGCCTTCAGCTTCATCGACACCACGTCGGAGCCAGCGCCCGCTTCCGACATGGCAAGGCTGCCGACATGCTCGCCAGAGATCAGCTTGGGCAGATATCTGGCCTTTTGCTCTTCATTGCCCCAACGGCGCAGTTGGTTGACGCAAAGGTTGGAATGCGCGCCATAGGACAGGCCGATGGAGGCCGATGCCCGAGCCACCTCTTCCTGTGCAACGACATGCTCCAGATAGCCCAGGCCAAGGCCGCCATACGCCTCCTCCACGGTGATGCCGTGCAGGCCCAGATCGCCCATCGCGGTCCATAGTTCGTCGCGGGGAAACCAGTCCTTCTCATCGATCTCCGCCGCGAGCGGGGCGATCCTGTCAGCGGCAAAGCGGGCGGCGCTTTCCCGGATCATGTCGGCATTGTCGCCCAGGGCGAAATCGAAATCGGTCATGGAAAACTCTCCTGCCACCATGCCTTATCATCCCTTTGCTCAGGCGATAAATTGAAGTTTCGCCATCCACGCTATTAACGCTATCTATAATGATCAGACTCGATCCAAGGTCCACGCTCCATATCCCCGATGCTTGACCGCTATCTCCTCCGCTATTTTCTGGCCGTCGTGGATCAGGGCAATTTCTCGCGCGCCGCCGCGCATTGCAATGTGTCGCAACCCACGCTGTCGGTCGGGATCGCGAAATTGGAACGCACCCTCGGGACGCCGTTGTTCGTGCGGACCAACCAGCGCGTCGAACTGACCGAAGCGGGGAGCCGTTTCCTCGTCCATGCGCGCAGAATAGAGCGGGAATTCAACCTCGCCATTGGTTCGATGAGCCCGACCGATCATCCACCATCCCTGCGGCTGGGCGTTCTGGGCAGCGTGCCGAGCGTACTTGTGGCGCAGGCCGTCGCGGCGGCGCGGCCAATGAAGCATTACCGCTTCGAACTGATCTTCGGCAGCGAACGGGAACTGACCAGCCATTTGGCGAAAGGTCGGATCGACATAGCATTGACCCTGGTCCAGCGCGGCGGCGAACGGTTCCTGGAAAAGCCGGTCTGCACCGAAGGCTATGCCCTGGCCATGCCCGCCGATCACCCCTTGGCCGGGCAAGAAAGCATCGCGGCAGAGGAACTGGCCAATGAGGTGATGATCGTTCGCCGTCATTGCGAGGCGCTGTCCGACACCAGCCGCCATTTCACCGAACGGGGCGTGCGGCCGCATTTCGCTTTACGGTCCACTGATGACGATCGCGTCCTGAACCTGATCGCCGCAGGCCTGGGCATCACCGTGATGCCGCTCTGTTACCGGCGGGACGGGGTCGCCCGCCCCCTCCTCGCAGGGTTCGACCTCAAGCGCACTGTGGGGTGGGCTGCATCGGCGGAGGCGGAGCATCTGCTCAATGCGCCGCCTCCCCTGTTCCTGGCCATCGAACAACGGCTGGCCGATCGCGGGACGGGATTTCCCGGCCCCATATAAGCTGCCTTATTTCGGCAGCGCCGCCAGCGCCTTTTCGATCCGGTCGAGCGCGGCGTCGGTCAAGATTTCCGGCATGGCAGGCTGAAGCGCGCGCAGCCGCGTCTGGGGAAACAGTCCTTGCTGAGAAGAGGTCGACAGGCCCGGAGCCTCCCGGTCGAGGATGGCGCGGGCACGCGGATCGGCGAGCAGGTCGCTGGTGAGGGACTCGGTGCTGAGCCGGTCTGCCGCCTGAACCTTGACCGGCCCCGCCACGACCTTCAGCGTGGCAAGCTCCGCCTCGATCTGCTTCATCTTCGCCTCGTTCAGCGTATTGCTGTCGAACTGCTGGACGCTGGCGAGCGTCATCTTCTCCCACCCATGGACATGGCTCATCCCCGCGAGCATGCCCGGCACCTGCCGGTCGAGCAGCGCCCGCCCGCCCGGTGTCACGACGATATGGCCCAGAAGGGAATTGCGCGTGAGCGGACCCGCCGGGATCGGCGGCAGCGCGCGCAAGGCGGCCTCGCTCCGGTCCGGCTCGCCCTTGCCCGCCGGAAGCGGCGGCAATTCCCCGACGCGGCTGAGCGTGACCGTCACGTCCCTGGCGCCCCGCGCATTCGCTATCCGCAGGACCGGCGCGTTCTTTGCCGAACGGACCGTGCCGCCGCTTACCGTGACAGTGTAGCCGCCCGGATAGTTGACCGCCGGGATGCGGATCATGGTCTCGCCCTTCGCCGCGCCACCACCGGGCGGTGCAGAGGTATAATGATACCGCATCACGCCCTTCGCGCCGTCGAAGCTCATCGTCACCGGCGTACCCGCCGTCGCCTCTGCATAGGGGCGCGCATAGGCGCGCAGCAGGGCGACGCGATTGCCATTGCCCCGATCAGGCAGCTTGGGATCGACCAGAGCCTCGAACGCGCCCCGCGTCCAGGCAAGCCAGGATATGTGGCGCATGTCGAAGTCGGCGGCCTGTCCCGCTATCTCGGCCGGATCGTTGCTGAAGCCCCACTCGGTATTGATGATCGCCGCCTTCTCCTGTTGAGCATGGGCCAGCGCGCCATCGTTCACCCGGTCGCGTATTTCTTTGACCGGGCCATAATTGTGGAATGAAAAGCCGCGCGTCCCCTGCGCGGCGGCAAAGGGCGTGTTGATCGGCGTGCCGAGAGCCCCCTGGAGCATGAAGGGCTCGACAAAGACGATCATCCTTGGCGCAGCTTCATTGATCGCCCGCGACGCCTT
Source organism: Sphingobium agri (assembly GCF_023051225.1). Taxonomy (NCBI): domain Bacteria; kingdom Pseudomonadati; phylum Pseudomonadota; class Alphaproteobacteria; order Sphingomonadales; family Sphingobiaceae; genus Sphingobium; species Sphingobium agri. The sequence goes on from NZ_JALKHS010000010.1 coordinate 130,830, forward strand.
TTCGTAAAAGGGTTTCAGCAGTTCCTGTTCCAACTCCGGGCAGTTCGCCTTGGCCGGATCAGGCTGCGCACATCTGCTTCCAGTCGCTGGTTCATTCATGACATCGATGCCAATCACCGCCGGATCGTCCCGGAACCGCCGCGCCACCGCTGCCAGTCCCTCTACATAAAGATCCTGGACACCCTTCCCCGTGCCGGGAACCGGATGGTTCTTCCAGAAATTGTCGAAGGAACGCTGTACCGCAGGATCCTTGAAATAGCCCATCGGGAAATTCATGCCGGGGATACGCTGATGACCGTCAGCAAAAACCGCCCAATCCGGCATGCCCCGTACGCCAACCAGCGCAGAATATTGATCCTGATGGAAATCGATGAGGGTGTAGATCCCCGCTTCCTTGTACGCCGCCACGGTTTTCGCGATGCGCTCCATATAGGCTGTGTCGATGACGCCGGGTTGCGGCATCAAACCCGACAGGAAGATGACGAGCCGCACGCCGTTGAAGCCCTGTTCCGCCATGCGGGAGGCCGTCTCCGCACTCCATCGCTGTTCATCGGAACCGCCAGCCCGGAATTCGGGAAGCGTGACATTGCCACCATGGATCATGATCGTGCGGCCAGTCTGATCCACGAACCAGCGGCCTTGCTGAGCGATGCGCTGCTCGGCTGGTGCGGCAAGAGCGGTGCTTGCCATGCACATGGCGACGGTCACCAGCAACGATTGGGGCATGTTCATGATCCTGGCCTCTTCTCAAACGATCTCTCATTATTCGAACGATTATGTACTAATAGCAAGTCCGTGATCGAGCCTTAGCGCATTACCGAGCTTCCCTTCCGATCCTTCCTCCGCCGACCCGCCAGGCGACCCCGCGGTTTGCAAATGGTCATATCAGCAGCGCTAATATGCAGTATTGATGGGATAAACCGTCAAATCCTCTGACCATCTGTTGCATATAAAGCACGGTTTCGTTCGAAAAATTGCTGTCAGATGCTGAACCGGATTGCGGCTTGGCGGCGCCGCGGCTAGCGGCGGCACCATTCGCGGGACCTAATCCCTGAACCTTGGAAAGGATGACATGAAAAAGGCGAATACCCTCGCTGCGTTGTTGTGCAGCGCCGCTCTGATCGCACCGGCAGCTGCTTTGGCACAGGATGCCGCCGGCAGCGAAGGCAATGACGTAAACGAGATCGTCGTCACCGCAACGCGTGAGGCGCGCTCGCTCCAGTCGGTGCCGATGACCGTCAACGTCGCGACCGGCGAGCAGCTCCAGAAGTTCAACATCTTCGATGCCAAGGACGTGCAGCAGCTCGCGCCGGGCCTTGAACTCACCAACACCTCAGGCCGCAACAACACGACGACCCTGCGCGGCGTGACCTTCGATCCCGACCAGGGCACCAGCCCGGCGGTGCAGGTCTATTACAACGAAATTCCGACCGACGCGCAGACCGTCTATACCGCCCTGTATGACATTCAGCAGATCGAAGTGCTGCGTGGGCCGCAGGGCCTGCTGCGCGGCCTGTCCGCCCCGGCCGGCTCCATCACCATTGCAACGCGCCGCCCGAACTTCGACGAGATCGAAGGCTATGCACAGGCGACCGCGACGTCGCGCGCTGGCTACAACGTCCAGGCAGGCGTTTCGCTGCCGTTCAACGACACGCTTGCGATCCGCGTTGCTGGCCTCGTCGATGGCAACCGCCTGAACAATGTGCGCAACATCACGCGCGACGAACGCTCGCGCAGCCGCACCGAAAGCGCGCGCGTGACCTTGGGCTGGCGTCCGAGCAGCGATTTCACCGCTTATCTGAGCTATCAATATCTGTTCGCCGACAATCTTCAAAACCAGCAGGTTGTCGGTTCTGGCGCTCTGGCCGATGGCTTCAACAGGTCGGGTCCGGCGCTCGACGCTTCGGACTATGCCGCAGTCTCGGACGGCCGCTTCCGCAACCAGAATGAGAGCCACATCGTTAACCTGGCATTCGACTATGATCTCGGTCCGGCAACCCTGTCGTTCGTCGGAGCTCATCAGTACAGCAGGCTGACGGCTGAGCGCGATCTCGACGCGGGCAACGCCATCCCGGATTATGTGTACGCATCCACGGTCCGCTCGCCTTACAAGGTGGACTCGGCTGAAGTTCGTCTTGCCTCCAACAACAAGGAAGGCTTCGGTTGGGGCGTAGGCGCATTCTACACGAAGCAGACTGGCACCGTTGTCACCAATCAGCGCGCAGATCAGTTCTTCGCTCCTCTCCCGATCGCATTTGGCGCCTATGTGCCGATCGATACCCTGGTACTCACCCCCGTGGATACCCAGACTTGGTCATTTAACGGCAACCTGCGGTATCGTTCGAACGGCTTCTCGATCGAAGGCGGCCTTCGTTATTCGATCCTCAAGAATGTCCAGACCACCGACATCTTCGTATCGTCTCCTGGCAATCCGGCGATCGGTGCGCCCGCATTCGTGCTTCCGCCGCAGCAAGGCGTCCCGGCCGACCTGCAGCGGTTCACCAACAAGCCGCTGACCGGCGGTGTGACGGTTTCCTACGAGTTTAACCCGCGGCTCAATGCCTATTTCGCTTATGGGCATTCCTACCGCGCCGGTAGCACGGGCGTGGCGGTTCCACTGGGTGTGAGCCGGGACCTGATCCGTACGCAGCCCGAAAAGACCGACTCCTTTGAAGTTGGCCTGAAGGGCAAGTTGCTGGACAACCGCGTGAACTTCACTGTGGCGGCTTTCTACCAGACGCTGGAAAATTACCTCAACCGCTTCACCGGCATCTATTATGAGTCGGCGGCAGCCAGCCCGCCGACGGGTGGCTTCGATTTCAACTATAATGGCGATGCAAAGATCAAGGGCGTGGAAGCGTCGATCGATGGCCGCGTCAACGATAACTGGGACCTCGGTGTAAGCGCTTCCTATGTCCGTGCACGCTACGATAATGCTGTCGTGCCCTGCAATGACTATGCCGGTACTGGTTCGCCGAACCAGGATGCAACTTCTCCCGCTGTCACGGGCCCCGGCAATGTAAGCTATTGCGAGACCAATGGACGGTTGTCGCAGACGCCGGACTTCAACCTGACGGCCAATACGGAAATTCGTTTCCCGATGGGTCAGGTCACCCCGTTTGTACGGGCCTTGGTCAACTATCGTCCTGGTTTCTACGCTGATCAGGTCGATTACGACTATCGCTCGCGCACCCTGCTGAACATCTTCGCGGGCTTCCGGACTGAAGACGATCGCTTTGAACTCACCGCTTTCGCTAAGAATGTGCTGAATCAGAAGCGGATCACCAATATCAACCTGGGGACCACGCAGTTCAACACCGGCATCCCCGGCTCGCCAGTGCCCGGTTTGCCGTATGAATCCGGCTATCGCACCGCGAACGTCACCAATCCGCGTGAGTTCGGTTTGACCGGAATGTTCCGCTTCTGATTTCGACGTGACGGTTATCCGGAATGGGGGGCCAGCAGATATCTGCTGGCCCCTTTTTCATTTTAGGTCGTATCGACCGCTCAAGTGTCAGCTGAATAATGCCGTCAATATGGGACTCATACTGGTGAACTCGTCATCAACGCGCAGAAATATGCATATGGCGGGGCACCAAGGCCGATTTTGGTTGTTCTGGAGCAGCACCGCGCCCGATTCCGGCTTATTGTCGCTGACAAAGGGAAAGGATGTGGGCAACAGGCAGGGATTTGGATTGCGTAGGTTGAATGCCATGGTCAAACGGCTGTCAGGGGTGATCGAGGATGATGACAACCGGCCGGGTCTGCGCGTCATCTTTTCCGCACCGGTTGATCCAACGCAGAACCTCAGCCATTCTTTAACACTGGTGCGTGCAGATATGGCGAGCGAGATCGAGTGATGGAGGAAGACAAGGCAGCCACCGGCACCCCATCGCGCGGCGAAATGGATACGCCGCACGACAATATATTGGGCAGCCAAAGCGGGCAGCATCACTGGAAGCAAAGCGTCATCACCAACCCGTCGCTGGACGAACGTGGCAGCGTCTTCTTCGCCGCGATCGAGATGACCCGCATGCCAATGATCCTGACCGATCCGGCGCAGGACGACAATCCGATCGTTTTTGCAAACAATGCCTTTCTCGATCTCACCGGCTATGACCTCGATGAGGTGGTCGGCCGCAACTGCCGGTTCCTGCAGGGCGCTCAGACCGACCGTGAAGTAGTGCGGCAATTGCGTGAGGCCGTCGCGGCCCGTCACGCCATCAGCATCGAGATATTGAATTATCGGCGCGACGGCTCCCCCTTTTGGAACGGCGTCTTCATCGGGCCGGTCTATGACGAGGATGGCAAGCTTCTCTACTTCTTCGCCAGTCAGCTCGACGTCACCGCGCGCAGGGAGGCTGAGGCCACCCGCTTCCAATCGCAGAAGATGGAATCCATCGGACAGCTGACGGCTGGGCTTGCCCATGATTTCAACAATCTGCTTCAGGTCCTCGGCGGCAGCCTCGACATGATGGCCGCGCGGCGGGACGATGATCGGACGTTCAGGCGCTATCATGCCGCTGCCACGCAGGCGGCCGAGCGGGGGACGAAGCTGACCGCTCAGCTCCTGTCCTTTGCCCGTCGCAGCCGCCTGGAACCAAGGCGGATCGAACTGACCGGCCTCATCAGTTCCATTGCTGAACTGCTGGATTCAACGGTGGGGTCGCGTGCCGACCTGCAACTGAACCTGCGGCGGCGGCTGCCTGAGATCGAGGCCGATCCCAATCATCTGGAAATGGCCCTCATCAACGTCATCGTCAACGCGCGCGACGCGGTGGCCACCGGCGGCGTGATTACGGTCTCCACCGGCACGGAAACGGTGGACGCAGAACATCCCGTGCCTGGCCTCGATCATGGCCAATATGTCGTGATGCGGGTGGATGATGACGGCACCGGCATGTCCCAAGACACGCTGCAACGCGCGATCGAACCCTTTTTCACGACCAAGCCGAAGGGAGCAGGTACAGGGTTGGGCCTCGCCACCGCGCACGGCTTTGCGCAGCAGTCGCGGGGGGCGCTGAAGATCGATAGCGTCGAGGGACAGGGCACATCGGTCCGCTTCTTCTTCCCCATCCCTGTCGATGATGATCGGCAGATGGCTTTGGAACCCGACACCGGGGGCTTCCGGCCTGATGAGGTCGATCGGCAGAGCAGCAAGACGATCCTCGTCGTCGAAGACGAGCCGATGATCGCAGATATTGCCGAAGCGACCTTGCGGGAGGCGGGCTATCATGTCCGGGTCGCCCATGATTATGACCAGGGACTGGCTGCCTTCGAGGAACTAACGGCAAATGGCGGCGTCGCCCTCGTCTTCTCCGATGTTGTGATGCCGGGAACCCACAATGGCCTCGCCCTCGCGCAGGAGGTCAGGGCGCGCGCGCCTGAAGTGCCCGTACTGCTTACGACCGGCTATAATGACGAGATGGCTCTTCAGGGACCGCAGCCCGAAGCGCTAGACGTGCTTGGCAAACCATATCGTCGCAGCGAATTGGTCGCCCGCGTCCAGGCGGCTATCAGGCGTGGCGGGCGGGATCACCAGTCTCACCAGACATCCGACTTCGGGCACGCGCAAGGATGACGCGGACCTCGGAATGAACGAGGACTTGGACTAACCTACCTGAACCTTCTTGACGCGAGCTTGGTAACGGCGCTCCTCGGCCATTCAGTTAACAGGATCGGGTCCCGTGTGCCGCTCTGCCTCCTCGATCAAGCGCCGTATCTTGCGCACCGCCATGTGCGGCGTCGTCAATATTGGTTCAGATCGCAGCGTTCTCACGAGAGGGGCTGCGCGCGCCATGGAGAATTGCCCGACGACGATCACATCGACTGGTGGCAATGTAGCGGCTGCGGCGGCGCTTAAGGCGTCATGCCGATCGCCGTCACCTGCTTGGAGAGCCTCCAGCGCTCCGGCCGCGACCGCCGGTACGACAGTCGGATGCGCCTGACCCATCGCATCAGCCATGGCGTTGATCTCGGCCACCAGCGGCGCCACGGATCCCTGAAATGTGAGCAGCAGGCCAATGCGGCCGCCCTCCGGCTTGTCGCGGCAAAGGCTCAGGGCTTCGTCGAAAGCACCTTCATTGGGTGTAATGACTGGGATGTCGAGATCCGCCTTCACCTTTTCAATTGCAGGACGAAAGGCTGAACAGGTGAACAATATGCCTTGGGTCGGCGCACGCCCATCACTGCTCGCGGCCGCATAGCGGCCGAGCGTCAAAAATCTTTCGTGGATATCGTCGGTGATCTCCCCGAGCGCCGCATAATCACCCGCGAGCGAGTCATCGATCAGATTATGGGCGATGGCTTCCGGCCACTCTTCGCGAATTGCGTCCATCGCAGGCCCTGGTGATTGGGCAAGAGCGCTGATGAGCATGACGCGCGGTGGCTGGGGCATTGCACTCTCCGCAATTAAAGTTGTCATTGCGCCATGGCGCTGCCATCCCCGTTCCGCAAGTGGGAAGGAAGGGGTTGGATGCTAAGGCTGGATAATAAAATCGCCATCGTCACGGGTTGCGGCTCTTTTGCGCCGGGTTGGGGCAATGGAAAGGCGATAGCCGTTCTGCTCGCGCGCCAGGGCGCAACAGTGCTGGGCGTCGATCTTGATCTGGACGCAGCCGCCGAGACTTGCGAGATCGTCAAAAGCGAAGGCCATGTCATGCACGTGGCAAGCTGCGACGTGACAAACGGAGAGCAGGTACAGGCGCTCGTTGACGATTGCGTCGGCCGCTTTGGCCGCCTTGACGTGCTGATCAACAATGTTGGCCGCTCGGAGCCTGGAAATCCCGAGACGATGGACGAAGCCGTCTGGCGCCGCCAACTTGACCTCAATCTGACGAGCGCTTTCTTGACCAGCAAGGCCGCGCTGCCGGTGATGGCAAGCCAGGGCGCGGGCGCCATCGTCAATATCTCCTCTATCGCTGGACAACGCTGGGTCGGCAAAGACCAGGTTGCCTATGCCGCTGCCAAAGCGGGCTTGATCCACTTCACCAAGGTTACCGCAGTTTCCTATGCCGCCAAGGGTGTGCGAATGAACTGCGTCGTTCCCGGACTGATGATGACGCCGATCGTTCAGCGGCTGGCGGACAAATATAATGCAGGCGACTATGAAGGAATGGTCGCTCGCCGTAACGCGCAAGTTCCCATGGCGCGGATGGGCGACGCTTGGGATGTAGCGCATGCCGCCCTCTTTCTGGCCTCTGACGAGGCGAACTACATCACTGGCACAGAATTGGTCGTTGATGGAGGAATTACAGCCTTCACTGGCGCTTGAGAAACGCGACTGTCAAAACAGTTATTCAGAAAAACGGACGCTCATTGTGTGAGCGTCCGTCGATTTTCCAAATCTTATTTAGTTGTTGCCGAAGCTGTAGCGCAGCTTGATGCCATACATGCGCGGTTCGCCGTAAAGCGATGCGAAGATGCCGAGGCCGTTATAGCTGTTGGCATTTGCAACGCGATACAGTTTGTTCGTCGCATTGGTGACGAACAGGCTCGCGTCCAAGCCCGTCTGGCGAATATTCCGCCAGTCGAGCGACATGTTCAACAGACCGTACGGCTCCAGCGTCGATCCCGGTTCGAAAGACGGGTCGCCAGTGGGCGACGTATGCTGCTTGGAAAAGTGGGAATAGCTGATGAGGTAGGACAATTCACCCATGTCCTCGCCCATCGGCAGCTTCGCCGTGGCACGGATATTGTAGATGTAAGGCGTCACGAACTGGAATGGTATGCAGCTCGCATCGACGGTGCCGCCGAAGGGAACAACTGCAAAGCCGCCACCTGGCAGGCAGGTGCGATCCGCACCGAGCGAGGTGAACTGATATTTTTTGTAGTCGGCATCGGTGTGGCTGAAGGTGCCGCCGATCTCCAATCCTTCGAACGGGCGGATCGAAGCCTCTGCCTCGACGCCCTGAATGGTGGCAGTGGCCGACAAGATTTTGGCGCCGCCTGCGAAGGTCGTCTGGTTAAAGTCCGAACCCGGGCGTTGGATATTCTTATAGTCGGAATAGAAATAGGTGACGTTCAGACGACCTGGCACCGAACCCACGCGCCAGTCAGATTTAAAACCGGCTTCATAGCTGGTTAGCTTTTCCGGTTCAAAGGTGCGGAATTGATCATTCACGGCGACGGAATTAAATCCGCCGGCTTTGTATCCGCGCGTCACCTTGCCATAAACCATGAGACCTTCAACCGGTTTATAGTCCAGCCCCACTGTCCACGTCGGCGCCTTGGTCTTCAACGTCGCGTCAAAACGGCAGTCCTCCGGATTGCTCGACGTCGAATTGTCGAGCGAACAGCGGACAGTGCCGTTAGGCAGAGGCGACCAAGAGGCGGAAAAGCCCTTTACCGTGTCCCAGGTGTAGCGGTAGCCGCCCGTAAAGCGCAGGTTCTTGAGCGCTGGGGAGAAAGCGCCGAAATCCAGCGTGCCTTGCCCATAGAGCGCTTTCGATTTATTCGTAACGCCCGACCTGCCGCGCGTGCCTGCGCAAGTGACAGGATTGCCTGTGTTGGTCGGGGAGCAGAACTGCACCGCAGCTGATTCCCACAATCCTGCCGGTTTGGTATCGATGTAGAAACCACCAACCGTATAGGTCAGGTGATTGTCCAGCATATTGCCCTGAAGCTGCAATTCTTCCGTGATCTGTTCCAGATGGTCTCGCGGATGGGCTAGCTTGACTTCATTGTTATAACCCGCCGCCGGTATGCCGAACTCATCGGTCAGGCCTGCCACAGGGAAGTTGGGAAAATTGGCGCTCTGGCTGGTCTGATATGCCTGCAGCGGCGTGCCGTCATTGTCATTACCATATTCCGACTTCAGCTTCTGGTAGCTGACGATGTTGCGCAGCTTTAATTCGTCGGTCAGTTCAAGATCGGTGGTGTTGATGGCGCCCCAGGCATCAATGTTGGAATAGCCATCGACATCATTCCGCGTCTTCCGAGGGCCGATCTGCTGCGAGATCTCCGTCTGCCGATTATAGATCGCGGCGCATGGATCTGGCACCATACAACCACCTGTAACCAAGCCGCCGGGAATGTCCGGCGCACCCGGCATGCGCCTCAAGCCGAGCCTGAAGCCGCGGTTGATGTAGCCCGCGCCGTTGTTGCGCGACTTTGATCCGTAGACCATAAGATTATTGGACAGGCGCTCGGTCGGGGTCGCCAAAATACTGACCCGGCCGGTATACCAGTGCTGATTGTCGCGGTCCTTGTCCCAGACGATGTCCTGGGTGTAGCCGGTGCGGTCATAATAGGCGCCAGCCACTCGAACGGCGAGCTTATCCTCGATCAGCGGGACGTTGAGCGCCCCCTCGATGTTCACGAGGTCATAATTGCCATAGGATCCCTGGACATAGCCTTCCACCCGGTCGGTGGACGGCTTGTGCGCGGATAGCAGAACCGCGCCGCCAGTCGTATTCCGGCCAAACAAAGTGCCCTGAGGGCCAGAAAGAACCTGAACATTCTCAAGGTCGACGAACTGGCCTGGGCCTCCTTGAAGGCTGAGACTGATCGAAGCGATGAGTGGTACTTCGTTAAAGTAGGTCGCGACTGACGGTAGCGCGAGAAAGCCGGTCGACTGGCCGCGGATGGAGAAGCTCTGCACGTCTCGGCTCGCCTGTCCCTGGGTGCCGACGACCAACGAGGGAACATTGCCGTAGAGCTTTTGCGGCTCGGTGATATTCAGTTCGCGGATTCTCTCCGGCGAGAAGGCGCTGATGACGATCGGCACGTCCTGCGCGCGTTCTTCGCGACGTTGCGCCGTGACGATGATGTCGCTGATCTGCGCTGTTTGCGCGGCCGCATCCGACGCTCCCGTCTGGGCCTGAGCTGGCACGATTGCACCTAGAAATGCCGCGCCTGCCAATAACGAGACATCGAAGTTGTTCCTTACCCTTCTCATACACTCTCCCTCAAATTGATCTGATTTTTTTTGGTATTATTATTGTATGTCGGCCCCTATGAGGCCGCTCTTTATAAAAGAGCAGAGTATTGATTTGCGGTTCATTGAAAGGTTGATTTTTCCGGACATCCGAAAATATTCGATCTATCATGAGCACTACGAGCCTTTGTAGCCGCAAGTTTACGCGGCGATCTGCTCTTCATGAGGACCAGGTGCTTCACGCGGATAGATGCTCGGGCGTCCCATGTCATAGGTCGCGGTAAGCACGCGGATGAAGTCACGATCGTGCAGGAAGTCGGACGGCATCCCGAAGCTCACGCCCCGTTCGCGCAGATCCGCGCAGAACATGTCCAGCACCTGCTCATGTGTAAGATCATCCTTATGTTCAAGGATCATCTTCATCTCGTCCATGTCGGCATAGACATTAGCGCCCCAGTGAACCATCAACCGCACCTCGTCGGCGGAAATGCGATCGATCACGCGGTCGCCCGTCTTGATCCGCCAACCATCGGCGACCTCTGGGTCGGCTGAAATCAAGGACTCGAATGCAAGCCCCTCGGGCTTGCGCCGGTGCAGCGGGCCGCATGCTTCGCCGCGATGGAACATCATTTCATTCTGTACGACGACGCCTCTGTTCCACATAGGCGCCGCAATTCGCTTGGGCGCGGCCTGCGGGCCGTCGGGCCAGTAAGTGAAGCCGCCACCAATAGTGCCGCGGTAGAACCAGGACACGATCTGCGCTTTCTTCACCAGCCACTTCTGAAACAAGCCAGATTTCGTCATGGTGTTCATGAGCCAAATGGGCGTGTTTCGATGGGTGATGCCGCGAAACTCGGTCGCATCAAGGTGAGCCGGATCGGACATATGCGCGGCACCCTGGATAATGAAGTTCATGGACTCCGGCGCCGCATATTTCGCATTCCAGTAGGAACGGACGCGCGCCATATTGCCGCTGTTATAGAATATGTCCTCAAGTTCCTCGAACTGGCACACGCCGTGCTGGGCGAAATAGCCGCGAAAATGTGGCGAGACGAACATGTCCAAGGTAGGCGTCACACCCTCCGGCATTGATCCAGAGCCAGTGGCGATCAATTCCTCGACCGACTTGAAATGCTGTGCAAGCACAAGCTTCCATGGCCCTTCACGGCGGATAACATCCATCATCCGGGCATGTTGATCCTCCGTATAGACGCCATCCACGATGCGCGGCTCTGCGACGGGACGAATGACAAAAGGTGCATTCATGGCAGGCTCCTCAGTGTTGGACGTTTGACATGTTCACTTTGCCAGCAGCTCGACATTTTCACTCAGCCGCCCTTCTGGATCGGTGGTGAAGAGTACGCGCACGCCATGTTCCGGCATTGATTTGATTGGGCCGTTATGCTTGCCGCCATGCGCCAAAACCCGCGAGGCAAGCGCATCCAGGTCATCGGTGATAAAGCCCAAAATAACTTCCTGGTCGCGAGGGGCCGGACGATCGATAAGCTTGAACATAACCAAAGACTCCGAAGACATAGTGTCTCCTGAGCCCATGATGACTTCGCGTATCGCGCCACCCGCGCCACTATCGTCATTCTGGACGCGATGAAGCTTATTGAGGCCGTATACCTGATGATAATATTCGGCTTGAGCCTCTTCGTCGTAGACAATCAGCTTTGTGAATCCAAAGCTTGCTTTACGTGATTCCGTCATATGGATCGTTCCTTAAACATCATGTTTACGCTGCGCATCGTTGATGCTGCGGCACGTCGATTAGAGAGGTGACGGCTACGCAATCTCTCCGGCAACCAACGTATCTGAGAGATCGGCATGGCTTTAATCAGCCATCGCAATAAGCAAGGGCGGCGTTGACCCATTGATCCAGAATAGGGTCAGGAGCAGTAGGGAGCCCGGCTTTTCAGTATCTGTGCAGCAGAGGCTCAGCACGGCTTGAAAGAAGCCGGACGCGCATACTCGCGTCGAACTTAACCGGTCTGCTTCACATATTTCCGGGTCCGCCATCGCCAACCTCTCCCAGCTCGCGATTTCTTGAAGGAGGGTTCGCGTAGCTTGGTCCGTGAATATATCCCGGTTACTCGGGAAGCAACCTTTTTCGACCACATGGTCGATAAATATCGGTAATGATGATGCGTTGGCGGCAGACCCAACTATGCTATCGGAAGATAAGCAACCATATGGCGCGAAACACCCGGATGATGACCAAGGATACTGGCTTGAAGGCCAAAGAGGCGGCGAAAGCATTGCCAAGGGGGCGCCCCCGTAAACTGGAACTGGGCCAGGTGATCGACGCTGCCTTAGCCGTCGGATTGCACCAATTGACGATGGCCGCCGTTGCGGAAAAGCTGGGAGTCGCGAAGGCGGTATTATATGGCTATGTCAAGGACCGGGACGAATTGGTCCGGATCGCCTCCGCCAAGGCGTCCCGCCGGCTTCATAACCCGGAAGATAATGGCCAGCACTGGTGCAGTTGGATCCTCGAAGACGCCCGGGCCTTGTACGAAGTGCTCACCATGGATGGGGAGCTGCTCGAAACCTGGATCAATGGCGTCCAATCGCCGACCCTGGAAGTCGACTCCGGCGAGTCATGGCTGCAGGCGATGACCAAACGCGGATTTACCGGGGAGGAAGCGCTCCAGCTTCGCCGGATCGTTGCTCACCTTGTCATTGGCGCGGCCGCTGCATCGAAGCGGGACCGGACGCTTCGCAGGGAAGGGCGTTCACGTTCTAACATTATAAAGAAATCTGTTTTGAGCCGTTCGCCTGACGAGGCAGTGTTGCTGCGGCAGTTTATCGATGTCTTCGGCCGTGAGGTGACGGAAACCAATTGGGAATATGGGTTATATATCCTGTTACACGGCGTCACGGTCGCCCGCCAAGCCTTGGCGCTTCGCGACGGAGATTCTCAACGACCTTTCGAAGAATATCCGACATCAGACATGCCATCACTTTGAGCGAAGCAGGGAATTGATTCACGGAAGTTTCCCTCGCTAGGAACACGCGGACCAGATAGCGGAACGCGTTCCGGGATTCGGCTATAGCTTCAAAAGTTCCGCGGCAGATTTTCCAAAGAAGCTCTCCCGTGCCGATTGGCTCATCCCTTCCATCTGTGCGTCATACAGCGCCACTGCTTCCTGATGTCCTTCGACATGAGGAAAGTCGGATGAAAAGACGATAATCCCCTCCGGGACGCGATCAATCGTCGGGCGCAACACGTCTTGCTGGTGCACAACCGAAACGCGTACCTGTCGCTGGACATATTCACTGGGTTTGAGCGGCAGGCTGTAAGGTGCGAAGCTGAGCATTCGCGGGCGGCTGTTATCGGCTTCCCTATCTATTGTTTCCAGGAAGTCGGGTATCCAGTCGATCCCAAGTTCCGACACAATGACAGCAAGATTGGGATAACGGTCCAGCACACCACCAAAGATCATCGCCGCGACCGCCAGTTGCGGCACAAGACGGCGGGACAAATTGGCGAGCCTGTAGAAAGAGCTCAGGTCACCGCCATTATTTGCCCAGCCGGGATGCATGGCCGCGCGGCCGCCGCCAACATGGAAAAGGATCGCCACGCCAAGATCCTCACATGTAGCCCAGAAAGGTTCGAAGTCTGGGTGATTGAGCGCTTTTCCACCATGGGGATCGGCTTTGACGAATACGGCGCGCGATCCTTTTTCCCGGCCCGAGATAACCTGCGCAATCGACCATTCCACGTCGATCAGATCAACTACCACGGCCGGGATCAGGCGGTCGGTGTAACCGTGCATCTGCTCCAATGCCCAACGATTGTATGTATCCAGCGCCGGAAGAGCCAAAGATGGATCGTTGCGCATGGCATGCCGATAAGGATGATATCCGTTGGACGGCAACAAGATCTGCTTTTCGATGCCGCGTTTGTCCATCCATGCAATACGCGGCGCGGGCTGCCACGCCTCTGGGGCGAAGGCACCCGCATCCACCGCGATTTGCGGCGGCTCACCACCAGCCAGCGATTTCTCATAAGCGTCGAGCACATAGGGCGGGATCAATTTCAACGGGTCAGGACGCAAGGCTGGCGGCACGGAGGAGAAAAGGTCTCCGACGACGATGTCGAGCAGTTGTTCGGCTACCGTCATTTTAGGCAGCTTGGCAGCGAGGCCGGGATTGGCTTGTACGAACCAGTCCGCTGGCTCGTTGAAATGGCTGTCGACGTCGATGATTCGCATATCTGTCGTTCCTCTCCTACCTTCCGATAATGGTACGATTTCGTTTTCATGTAAACAGGCTTGCAGTTTGGATGGTTTCTGCGAGGACCTGCCCATGGCTCGTGCGTCATCGATAAGGAATGATCCGTCACTCCGTGGTCGGCCCAGACGGCAGGATCTGGAACACCGTCACCACAAGCTGCTTGAAACGGCCATGGGGCTGTTCATCGAGAATGGCCTTGCGGTGACGATGGACACGATCGCCAGCGCAGCCAACGTTTCAAAAAGGACGCTCTACGCCAGCTATCCCGATAAGATATCCTTGTTCCTGGCGGTATTGGAGTGGCTATCGTCAGAGGGCACCAAGGCCGCGCTGAGCCTGCCACCCGACATGCCGCTAGTCCCAGCACTCGTCCGATATGGCGAAGCCTTGTTCGACCATTATTCAGCCCCACGTACAGCAGCTTTTCTGCGGCTGATGCAGAAAGAGAAAGAACGCGTACCGGACCTGGAGCGAATGATGCGGGAAGAGGTTGTCCGCGACCAGGTTATGCCGCTGGTCCACTATTTGGAGGCGCAGTTTCCGGAAACGCCCGATGATAGAAGATTGTTCGTGGCGGCACGCATGCACGTCCGCAATGTTATCGGGGAAATAAGCGATGCTTATGCGGATGGCCGCGTGCCGGACGCCATTGCCAGCCGGGGTTTCCTGCAATCGTCGGCGGAAATCCTTTCCCTAGGTATCCTTCGGAACGGCCTGACGGAACAAAGCGATGTCTGATGCAAACTGCCGAAATTTTACGTGGTGCAGACAGTGATTGGCGGTAACGGGATTTCCGCCCATATCAAAAGTCCAACTATCGATCCGGCAGATTCCGCAGAATCTGGACTTCCTGCTCAAGCCATTTTGCGAGCTTTGACCAGCCGACGGCACGCTGATCGCGACGGCTTATCCTGCGTTGCGTTGCATATGGCGTAACGGGCCGTTACATGCGCCATAATGCCGACGCTTATCTATAGTCGGCCAACAAGCCTCCGGACGTGACCGGTGGCAGGAGAGGATCATCGTGCGAGCTGCTATTTTCGAAGGCGTGGGCAAGCCATTATCGATCCAGACGGTGGACGATCCTACCCCCGCGCCCGATCAGGTCATTCTGACGGTGGAAAATGCCGGTATCTGCGGATCAGACCTCCACATGACCGAAGGCGCGCATACGCCTGCTGGGCTCATTCTGGGCCATGAATTTGCTGGCACGATTTCTGCCGTCGGATCAGCAGTTAAAGGCTGGCGCCCTGGGGATCGCGTGACAGCGCTGCCGCTCAACGCTTGCAACAGCTGCAACACATGCGACCAGGGTCTTCCTGCACTGTGCAGCCAGAATCTGTTTACGGGCTGCTTTCTCACTGCTCAAGGCGCCTACGCGCAATATGTCGCGGCACGCGGCTCGATGTTGCAGCGGCTGCCCGACGGCGTGAGCTTCGCGGAAGGCGCCATGGTCGAGCCGCTGGCTGTCGGTCACCACATTGTCGGAATGGCCGAACTGCCACGCGGCGCATCGGTTCTGGTGCTCGGTGGCGGCCCCATCGGCGCGGCTGTCACGCTTTTCGCGCGCCATGCCGGCGCGCGGCACGTCGTGGTCAGCGAGATGTCGGACGTCCGCCGGAATCGTGTTCTGGAAGTAGGCGCGACCGCCGTCATCGATCCGGCTCAAGAGGATGTGCTGGAAGCGTTTCGCAAGGATACTGGCGAGGCGCGTCCCGCTGTCGTCTTCGAATGCGTCGGATTGCCGGGCATGATTCGGCAAGCGGTGGACCTGGCGGCGGTACGCGGCTGTGTCGTCGTCGCGGGCGTCGTCTTCCAGGAGGACAGCTTCGCGCCGATCGTTGCCATGGGCAAGGAAGTGACGATCCGGTTCAGCCAGGCTTATACGGAAAGCGACTTCGCCGCCGTCATCGACGCGCTCGCCCGGGGAGAGGTCGAACCCCGGCCGTTGCACACGTCGACCGTCAGCCTGGACGAGCTTCCTGCCGCATTCGAAGCGCTGCGAAAGCCAACAGACCAGTGCAAGGTGCTCATCAAACCCTGATCTCTGCGGGGACATACTTCGACAAAAAGCATGGCTATGCGGCATTGTCGCCGCGATCAGTCTCCCGCTGAAGGCTGATCCGTGCCGAACCTGTCAAAGGGCATGCCGGAACCGGAATGTCCGAGCGAACAGCGCGCCAATGCACTGCAGGCTTGTCAGCTTATCAGGTGGAACTTGCCGATCGAATTCACTTTGACGAGATTGGTCTTGCTCAAGCCAGTGAGCCAGAGGTCAATACTGTCAAGTTGGACGACCGCACTCAAACGCTGATTGGCAGCGGTGGCATCAAGCAAGAACACCCGGCCGCGATAATATGGCCGTAACGCCCCAACGATATCGCGCAGCGGACGATCATTGAAGATCATCCGGCCCTTCGCCCAGGCAAGCTCCTGCGTCGGCTCAACCCGCCGCGTGCGAACGAAGCCTTGTCCATCGACAGAGGCCGACCAGCCCTGCCCCAGAGTAACCCGGCGATTGCGGCCCTGCGCCTCGACCAGGCCTTCCGCCACTACCATCTGGGAAGCCGCATTATCACGGGTGACCCCGAAAATGGTGCCGACATCCCTGTAATTTGCGGCACCGGCCGACACGATCATCGGCCGCGCATCGTCATGGACGACTTGCAGCATGATTTGCCCGCGCCCAAGGGTGATCCGGCGTTGGCCCTGCGAAAAGTCGACCTTCAGCGCGGTATCCGCGCCCAGCATAAGTTCACTGCCGTCCGCCAACGTCACCGGTCGGCGTTCGCCGACGCCGCTCACATAATCATATTGCCAGCTATGTTGATATTGATAGCTGAGCCCGATGGTAAGCGCCAGGGAGGCCGCGATTGCCAGCGTCAGGCGGCTGCGGCAGAATTGCCGGAATGAATCCCGGCGGCGTAGACGCGGCAGAGCTTCGCCCGTCAGCCGCCAAGCTTCGCGCGCCTTCGCCAACGCCTCCCTGTTGCCGGAAGAACGGTCCCGCCAGCGCCGGAACGCGGCGACATCTTCTTCCGTCAAACGGCCTGACGTCAGGAGCACGACCCAGTTCAGGGCTTGTTCGTCGGCATTGTCGTCTGACCGGGCAGAGGAGGAATGCACCAGCCGCATCATGTCATAATCGCTCACATTTGGATTGATGAAGAGCTACCCTACACATTATTATAAAACAACTATTGCAGATCGTTAGCAAGAAAATCGCGACAGTGGCGCAAAGCGCGAAGCTGATATTTTTCTATCAGGCTGACCGAAACGCCCAGCCGTTCGGCAATTTCCTTGTGCGTCAGGTTGGTGACGCGGGTCATCACGAACGCTTCCCGGCATTTGGGTGGCAGGTCGCCGAGCGCACGATCGATCCGACGCAGTTGATCTCGCGAGATCGCTATGGCCTCCGGCGACATGACCGCATCCTCGAACAGGATCTGCGCTCCGTCGATTATCGCAGACCGCCGGCTTTCGGTTCGCACATGGTCGATCGCCAAATTCTGCATCATCCTGTAGATATAGGCGCGTGCCTCGCCGTCGCTGTAGAGGGGCGTGCGGATCGACTGCAATTTCAAAAAGACTTCGTGGACCAGGTCGGCCGCTGTTTCAGGGTTCCCCGTCCGCCTCACGCCAACCGCCTGTAAATCGGGTTGCATATGACTGAAGAGGTCTGCCAGCTGCTGGACGGTCAACGGCTTTCTTGCGGTGAACAACCGCCTCATCGTGCCCGGCCGACGCTAAATTGAAACAAACTGGCTACATTACGCGATGTGATACAAGACATGACCCGCCCCGCGACCTGACGCCTGCCTTCTCTCCCACAGGACGGCGCAATCTTACAAGAAGGCGACCATTTCCTTTATCATCGGGGCCGTCAAGTGCGTATTATATCGGCGCGGCCTGCGCATGCGCAGTTTGCGCGAAGCTACCCTGGTTCGAACGCCCAAAACTTTCTTGCTGCCTGCTTTGCGGGAAGGCCCATCGCGGGTCGTTTCCTTCCTGAGAGCGGCAATAGGATGATGGGTTTTCAAGATGACGCGATATCCACAAGGCAGATCCATATTCGCAGGGGCATGGGGCATGGCGATCAGTCTTGCGCTCGTTTCGCCTGCCTGGGCGCAACCGGTCGGCGGAGTTACGGTCAGCACGTCCAATAATCAGCTATTCGAGATCATCGCTCATGCCGATCCGGTGGTGAAGGGCGTGATGGCGATCCTTGTGATCGCGTCCATCGCAACCTGGGCAATCTGGTTTGTCAAACATGGCCAGCTTCGCGCTGCCAAGGTCGCGTTGAAGAATGACGTGGACCTTCTATCGCGCGCCACGTCGCTCGACGGAGCTGCGACCGTCCATTACCCTGCCATTAAGGAAATGGTGGAGATGGTCCGGTCGGAACTGGACGGCATCGGCAATTCACCGTCGTTCCGCGCGATTCGCGGCGTAGAGGAACGCGTCGGCGTCCGTTTCCCCATCATCGAAGCGAGGGCCATTCACCACATGCTGCAGGGCACGAACGTTCTCGCGTCCATCGGCGCAACCGCGCCGTTCGTCGGCCTCGCAGGCACCGTGTGGGGGATCATGCACAGCTTCCTCGGCATCGCACAGAGCAATTCGACAAGCCTCGCCGTGGTCGCGCCCGGCATTGCCGAGGCTCTGTTCGCAACGGCCCTGGGCCTTGCGGCCGCCATTCCGGCGGTGCTGATCTACAACACGCTGTCACGATCGATCGCGGGATATCGCCGGATGCTGTCGGAAGCGGCGGTGATGGTGGCCTGCGTTCTGGAGCATGAATCAGAGCGGCGGCACGGCCGTTCGCCTGAAATCGAGCTGCATCGCAATCCCACCTCCGACAAGGCCGGAACGCTGGGCATGGAGGTCTGACGTGGCCATCCATATCGCACATGCGGATGACGGCCTTGCCGAAACGCACGAAATCAACGTCACCCCTTTCATCGACGTCATGCTGGTGCTGCTGGTGATCTTCATGGTTACGGTGCCGCTCAGCACGGTGGACGTGCCGGTCAATCTGCCGGTATCAAACGCCCAGCAGAAACAACCCGAATCGAAGCCCGTCTATGTGACGTTGCAATCGGACTTCGCTGTTTCCATCGGTGACAGGAAGGTCGATCGCCAGAAGATCGGGGACGCTTTGCTGGCGGAGACCAAGGGAAATCGCGAAACGCAGATTTTCCTGCGTGCCGATAAGGCTGTGGATTACGAACATTTGATGGGTCTGCTCAATGCCCTTCGCGACACAGGATATTACAAGGTCTCGCTCGTTGCCGTCAGCAGCGGAGCGGATTGAACCCCAGGCGCTGCCGGAAAGCGGGCGGATGACGGCAGGGGACGGACAGCGCTGGTCACGCGGCCTGATGATCTCCATTGGCGCTCACGCGCTGGTGGTGGCAGGCCTTGCAGTGGGCATCGTCAACACCCCCCCGCCTCCTTCCACATTGCCGCCAGCGATTGCGCTGACCATGGCGCCTGACCCAATGGCGATGCCGCAGCCGCCCTCTCCGATTCCGCCCGGTCCCGAGGCGGAGCGATCAAAGGCGGTGGATGAACCGGTGCCTGAAAAGGAGCCGCTCGACATACCCGAGGTTCCCACCGCCTCCGCACCTGTGGTTACCCCGCCGCAGAAGAAGGTGACGCCGCGGCCAACAGTTCAGGACGATGCTCCGCGCAAGAAGCAGGAGTCCGACAGGGCCAGCGCTCCGCCGGTTCCGATCGCCCCGCCTGCCCCTGCGATGGCGGCTCCGGTCAAGGGGGCAGCCGCGCAAGGCTTTGCCTCAGCCGAAAAGCGGTGGGAAGCGATGGTGGTGGCGACGCTGGACCGCAAGAAGAGATATCCTGGCGAAGCCCAACGGCGGGGCATCGAGGATATCGTCTATCTGCACCTGACGATCGACCGCTCCGGCAAGGTGCTGGACGCTTCGATCGAACGAAGCCGCAAGAATCCCCTCCTCGACCGTGCAACGCTGGATTTGGCGCGCCGCGCGTCGCCCCTGCCCGCTCCTCCCTCTAGCGAAGCAGGCGACCGGATCGATTTCGTGGTGCCGGTCGAATATAAGGTCGCAACCGCCCGATAGCCGGGCAAATGACAGTCCTGCCGCTTCACGATGGAAGCGGCAGGACCGTCGTCGATTTGATTTCCTGCATCGCGAAGGACGAGCTGACGTCGCTCAACTTCGCGATCTTGGTCAGTTTACGATAGATGCGGTCATAATCGCTGATGTCGCGCACGACGATCTTCAACAGATAATCGATATCGCCGCTCATCCTGAAGAATTCGACCACTTCGGGGATGAGGGATACGCCTTCCGCAAATGTCTGCAGCCATTGGTCGCTATGATCGGCGGTCTTCACCGTGACGATCACGATGACGCCAAGGCCCAGCTGATGACGGTCAAGCAGCGTCACGCGCCCCTTGATCAGCCCTTCCCGCTCAAACCGCTTGATGCGTTTCCAGCACGGCGTCTGCGATAGTCCCACCTGATCGGCGATCTGCGCAACGGTGAGTGTTGCATCCTGCTGAAGCAGGTTCAGAATTTTGCGGTCAGTGTGATCGAGAATGATGTTCTCCATGTTCAGCATTTCCCTGGCATGATCTACTACCTTATCCCGTTATTTTCGAAAAATAGAAAATCATTTCTCCAGGTACGGGAGTAGGATCGCCTTATCGAAAATTTGGGGGTAAGACCATGATCCGGAAGCTGTTCACAGAACATCCTGCGGCCGTAAACGAGACTTATGGCGAACATTTCGTGATGGCATCACGCTTCGGCTTTTCCATGGTGACAGCTGGCCTTGCCTGCATGGTGCACGCCATCATTCCGGGCCTGTTCATCACCACGGGCAGTGACATGGTCGAACGGCTTCATGACGCAATGGTCCTGAAGCGCCGGAACAGCATTCGCGAAAAGGGACCGCTGGTCCCCAGCAGCGCGGAATAAATCGTCATGCGGGCCATGATTGGCGCTGACCTTTATTGCGATGTGCCACCCCTCAAGCGATCCCGCGGAAGGGATTTTGCACCCGGGCTTGTCATCGTCGCGCTGGGAACGCTTGCGGCCGGATTCATGGCGGATCATTATGGCGCGCCGCTGACCCTGATGGCCTTGCTGCTCGGCCTGTCGCTCAACTTCCTATCCAGTGACGTCCGGCTGCAGCCTGGATTGAACTTCGCCGCCCGGTCGCTGCTGCGCTGGGGCATCGTCCTGGCAGGCACCCGCGTCACCATGGGAGAAATCGCGGGACTGGGCCCGGTCGCACTTGTTTCCATCGCGGCAATCGTCGCAATCACCATTGCTGCGGGCATATGCGCTGCCCGGCTGGCGGGATATGACACGCCCTTCGGCCTCCTGGCTGGGGGGTCGGTCGCCATCTGCGGGGGCAGCGCCGCCATGGCGCTCGCCACCACATTGGGCCCCAAGCGCGTGAACGATGCGCAACTCACGCTCGTGCTCGTCGGCATATCCGCCATGAGCGCGGGCGCGATGGTGCTTTATCCCATCGCCGCTCATCTTTTGCATCTTCCTGATATAAATGCGGGCTTCCTGCTCGGAGCTTCCATCCATGACGTGGCGCAGGCGCTTGGCGCTGGCTATGCCTATTCCGACGGCGCGGGACAGATTGCGGCCATCGTCAAGTTGACGCGCGTGGCCCTGCTCGCCCCCGTCCTCGCCATTGTGCCGCTGATCGTGCGGCGGGAAGGCGCGTCTGGTGGAGGAACGCCCTTCCCCTGGTTCGTCGCCGGTTTCTTCCTGCTCGCAGCCGTCAATTCGACCGGCATCATCCCGTCTGCCATGTCGGTGCTTTCAGCCAAGGCGGCAACCGCGCTACTGGCTGCTGCCGTCACTGCGACCGCAATTCGATCGCCGCTTCCCAAGCTGATGGAGGCGGGCGTCAAACCCCTCATGGTCATCGTCGCGGCGACGGTGATGGCCTTCATGTTGTCGTTAGCCGTGGCGCTGCTGCTGATCGGCTGACGACCGAAACCGTTGTCTGCGACTTGAGGAGGCTGCAGACAATGGAAGCCGCCGCTTGCAGCTTGAGGAGGCCGCAAGCGGCGGTGGTGTTTTCAGGTCAATGAATTTTCGACAATGACCGCCGTATTGCCATCGACCTCGCCCGGAGCGAGAGGTTCGCTGCGTCCAACCAGGTTCTGCGCCAGAAATTCTTCGGTAATAGCCTGGAAACGGATATTGTTCGCAGGCCGGCGGAACCCGTGCCCTTCGTCCGGATAAAGGACGTACGTCACTGGCACCCCGTTGGCCTTCATCGCGGCAACCATCTGATCGCTTTCCGCCTGCTTGACGCGGGGATCATTGGCGCCTTGCCCGATCAGCAGCGGCCTGGCGATGCGGCCTGCGCGATGCACCGGCGAACGTTCACGCATAAGCGCACGGCCTTCGGTCGTCTCGGCATGGCCGATCATCCGGTAAAGCTGGTTCTTCGCCGCTTCCCAATAGGGCGGGATCGATCCCGCCAGCGTTTCCAGGTTGGACGGCCCGACGATATCGACGCCGCAAGCATAAAGATCAGGATGGGCGGTCAAACCCCACAAGGTCGCATATCCACCATAGCTGCCCCCCATGATGCATAGCCGGTTACGGTCAGCGATGCCCTGCTCGACGGCCCAGCTGACAGCATCGACCAGATCGTCATCCATCTTGCCGCCCCATTCGCCATCGCCCGCAGTCAGAAACGACTTACCGAAGCCGGTTGAAGCACGGAAGTTGACCGCGAGTACCGCATATCCGCGGTTTGCGAGCCACTGATGCGTGACGTTGAAGCCCCAGGCGTCACGCATGCGCGGTCCGCCATGGACGAGCAGGACGAGCGGCAATGGCTCTGAACTGGCCAGCGGCTGGCCTGGCACCTCGGCATGGCGCGGCAGCGTCAGATAGCTGACGAGCGGCAACCCGTCGCGGCTGGTGATCGTCAGGGCGTGCATATGCGCCAGCGGTGCCCCAGCGAGCTTAGGCAGCATGTCATAGAGCTTGGTCAGCACCATGCCGTCCCGTTCGTAGAGGTACATGCTGGGCGGATTAACGTCGGTCGCAACCCGCAAGGTCCACATCCGGTCATCCGAAGTGCGGCTGGCGACCGACCATTCGCCCAGATTCTGGCTGTCAAGAAACTCGACATCGGCCCTGATCTGGTCGCCCAGCAGATGGACCTCCCGCCGCTCGAACGTCGCTGTCCAGGCGATCGGCGCATGGCTTTCAAGATCGGTCCACACGCCGCTGATGTCGGCACGCGGATGCTCTGCGATCACCGTGCCCTTGTCCGGATCGCCCAACAGGTCATAGCTGACCAGCGCGGCCGTATCCCGGCCCCGGCTATCCAGCATGTAGAGCGTCCTGCCATCCGCATGCAGGCTGGCGGGACGCGTGTTGGTGACATCGCATTCGTCGATGATGCGCCACGTTTCGCGTTTGTCGCCGTCCAGCTTGACCAGCGCCATGCCACCATCAGGCTGCGGCTGCATGCCCAGGACTGGCCGGTAATCGTCATTGATGACGAAGCCGCCGAAGCCGCTATTTTCCATTACCAGCGTCAATTCGCCACTGGCCAAGTCAAGACGGAAAATGTCGGGATAGCGCGGATCGCGCTTGTTCAGCATCACCAGCAAAGTTCCGGGATGCTTCCGTTCCGCCGGGAACGTCGAAGCGCGCACGCCGGGAAAGGGCGTCATGTCGCGCGTCTCTCCACCTGCTGTCGGGACAGCGAACAGGTGGACATTCTCGTCGCCATTGCTGTCCTGCATGAACATCAGATGGACCCCATCGTAGGCCCAGAAGAATTCCGTGACTCCGCGCCCGCGATCGGCCGTGATCGGCCGCGCTTCTGCAAGATCAGCGCCGCGCTCGCATACCCACAGGTTCATGACGCCATCGCGAGGCGCGGAGAAGGCAAGCCACCGGCCACAAGGGCTGATCTGGCACCCGCCGCGTTCAGGATTGCCGAAAAGGTCCGCACGGGGAATGAGCGCGGTGTCGGAAAGGGGCATGACAGGTCCTTGGAAGAAAGTGAAAAAGATGCGTCGCGTCAGGCGAGTTCTACATGATCAGCCGGATCGCTTTTCCTCTGGACGGTGTCGCCGCCCGGCAGCAGCTGGAGGACCCGGCTGTGATAGGCGAGCAATGTGGCGCGATGTCCGACGCTGAGATAGGTCGCACCACTTTGCGCCAGCGCCTCGTATAGTTGCCGCTCGGTTCCCCCATCCACCGCGCTCGTCGCTTCATCCAGCACGACATAGCGCGGCGCGGCCGCAAGCGCCCGGGCAAAGCCGATCCGCTGCTGCTCTCCCAGCGACAGCACGCGCGCCCAGTCGATCACGCTGTCGAAGCCGCCATGCATCGCCGCCAGATTTGGAAGGGACACCTTTTCCAGCAGTTCCTGCAATTGCGCCTCGGGCATGACCCGATCCGTGTTGGGGTAGAGCAACTGCTCGCGCAGGCTTCCGAGCAGCATGTAGGGCCGTTGGGGCAGGAACAGCATCTCGTCAGGGGACGGCATGCCGATCTCGCCCTTCCCTTCGCGCCAAAGCCCCGCGAGCGCGCGCAGCAGCGAACTCTTGCCGACGCCGGTCCGGCCGACGATCAGGACATTCTCGCCGCCCTGGATCGTCATCGTCAAATCGCGCAGCAGCGTGCGCTCCTTACCCGGCGTCTGTAGGGTCAGCTTGTCGATGCGGATATTGTCGTCATGGCTGAAGCGGATCGATCGGCTGCTATCGGTCGTGTTTTTGGCGACGGCGTCCGCCTTCTCCATGATCTCGACAAGGCGCACAACGTGCGGCGCGCTGTTGGCGAATACCGGCACGAAATCAGTG
Organism: Sphingobium agri; assembly: GCF_023051225.1. Classification (NCBI taxonomy): domain Bacteria; kingdom Pseudomonadati; phylum Pseudomonadota; class Alphaproteobacteria; order Sphingomonadales; family Sphingobiaceae; genus Sphingobium; species Sphingobium agri. The sequence continues at coordinate 155,798 of NZ_JALKHS010000010.1, forward strand.
ATGGTCTTGAAATTGTTCAGCAGCAGGGCCGCCGAAGCCGTCGCTTGTGCGATGGTGCCGAAGCTGATTTGATTGTCGAAATACATCGGCACCAGGATCATGGCCGGCAGCGCCAGCCAGACCGCGCCGAGCCCAGCTTTAATGCCGCCCATCACCACCTGATAGCGTGCCTGCGCGATCCCGATCCTGATGGCGCGCATCAGGCGATTGTCGATGCTGGCCGCCTCCGCCATCTCGCCGCGGTACAAGGCCACCGTTTCCGCGTTGATGCGGACGTGCAACATGCCGAAACGCAGGTCGGCCTCCGCCACCGTAGAATCGAAGCTGAGCCGGATAAAGGGGCGATAGATCAGGAAGATGACCACCGTCATCGTGACGCCGTAGATCAGAACGCCAAAGAACAGGACGGGCGTGATGCTATAGAGAATCCAGCCTTGGACGCTCAGTCCTGACAAGGACCCGAATATGACATTGGGCAGTAACGTGATCATACGGCACAACTGGCCGACTTCCGCCTGCATGCGCTGATCGACGTTATCGAGATCGGCATCCTGCTCGATCCGGTAATAGACCCGGTTACCGAGGAACCGGCCTACGAGATCGCGCGTGGTCCAAGTGCGCCAGTGCAGAACGAGCCGCTCGAACAGATAGTTGAACAGATGATTCAGCAGGCCGACATCCGGCGGGCGGCTAATCAAAAGTCCAACCAGCGCCAGCAACAGGAAATATTGCCAATAGGCGACCTCCTGCCGCTGAATGAGCGCGTCACTCATCTGTTTGGTCAGAAACGAAAGCTTCGCGCCCAAGGCGGTTTCGCCAAAGGCGAAGGCGATCCAGACGCCGAGCGCGCACCAAGAAGGCCACGCACCCTTGCGAGTCCAGTAGGGGCGCGAAAATACGAACATGCGCCGCAGGAACCGTCCGTCGATCCGGTAGTCTCTGCGATCGCGGAGCGTTTGGGCGGGAAGCATGAAACAGGCCTTTCGACGGCGGAACTGGAACGAAAGTATAAGACAGAGGATTAGAACTCGATTTTTCGGGAAAATCTCGAAAAGCGCTTATTTGCCGAGCGAAGAAAGGCGGCTGATCAGATCCTCCGCGATATGCCGGACGATGTTCAGCCGAACCTTCATGCGGAAGACCAGCCAGGCATCGTAGCGCCCCCATAATTCGGGTTCAGCAAGGCGCCTGTTCTGCCTTGCCTGCCGCGTTTGCTCATCGACCGACTTGGACCAGCGCTCAGCTTCGGCGGAATCCTTGGGCTTATCCCCTAGCTTTTCCCTGGCGGCGTCAAAATCCTCCCGGTTCGCCAATAGGACCAGGGCACCATCTTCCCGGCTCCAATCGGGATAAACGTCAAAGTCCCGGATAGCCATGTCTACCACCTTGCTGATGAGCATGGCGGGCTGCTGGCAGAGCGGATGGGCCAATTCCTCAAGGGCTTGAGAGGCACGCCCGCCGTCATCGGCTTGATCCAGCAAAATGGCTTCGCGCTGAAGCTTTTCCCACTCCGCTTCGGGGACTGCCTGATCCGCACGTTCCCGATCATGCAATGCCCGCACCTGTGCCAGCAAATCGACGGCCGTCTCGTCATTCAGATAATGGGGGATGTTCCACTGTGAATTATAGACGAAGTCATACAGAAACGCGAAGGGCACGCTGCCGGTATCGACACCTACCGGAATGGCCCGCACCACATGGGTGATCTGCTGGTGCACAAGATCGAGGGTCGACGGATCGCTCGAATCCTGCAGTATCCACATCATGTCCAGGATCGCGCCCAAGGCGGCCGGAACGCCAACGACATCCTGGAAGTCAGCCCCGTCTCCCGGCAATATGAGAGCGGGCGCATTGGATATCGAAGGAACCTTGGCATTCTCCCAGCGAGATAGGCACGCAGCCTTCACAGCCTCATCACCGGAAAAACTACGCCACTCCTGCGATTTTTGCTTCGGCGCGTCGACCTCGGAGAGCGCCGCAGTGCCCTGTGCATCCAGCCCGAGTTCACTGAACCATTGCTCGACCGACACTTTGAGGCGCCCCGGCGTCGGACCGGTCACCCGCCCCTGTTCCTCACCGTTTGAGAACAGGATCAGGGTCGGTATGCTGCGAACATTGAACCGTGCCGAAATGGCGGGCCAGTCTTCGATATTCACCTTCACGATCTTCAGCCGGTCGCCATATTCCTCTTCGATCTTCTCGATATGAGGCAGCAACGCGCGGCAAGGCCCACACCACGGCGCCCAGAAATCGACCAGCACGGGCACTTCGCCTTGGACATTCTGGTCAAAACTGCTTTCGTCGGTGTCGATCAAGGTCAATGCTCCATTTTCTTGCCGGGCGTCGCCGTCCGGCAGGACACGGCGATGCGCCGTTCATTTCAGTCAAATCACCGCCGGTGTGACCGAAGCCAAATCACCGGCGGATATGCGCGGCTTTACAGCCGCCCGCGCAAGGCGAGCATGAAGGCGCGCGGTTCTCCGTAGAAGTTGCCAAGCCTGTTGCTGCCGATGGTGCGATAATATTTCGCGTCATTGATATTCGTGACGTTCAACGAGGCCGACAATGCGTCCGTGATGTCATATCCTATGCGCGCATCGAAGACGTGATATTCGGGCTGCGTGAAGTTGAACGGCGTGAACGGGACGGTCAAATTATCCCTTCTGCAGAGGCCCGAATTTGTGTCGAAGTCGCCGTTTATACAGGCTGTTCCGACGGTATATCGCGAGCTTTCGAGGCGGAAGCCCAAGCCGAGGTGGAGCCCCTTCAGCAACGATCCGGCATCATAGTCGCTCCACAACTTGATCTGGTGCTTCGGCTGCTGCGTAACAAATGCACCGCCAGCCGTATTAGCGACGTCCCGGTCGAAATCCTCCTTCACATAATTGTAGGATAATTGGACCTGAAGGTTCTTCAGCACCTCCCCGCCCACTTCGAAATCGATCCCCTTGTTCTGATACTGCCCGCCATTGACATAGCAGCAGCTATACCCAGGACGGATAGATCCAAAGCCTGTCTGAACGGCCCTGTTTTCGCTCATCTGCTTGTAAAAGCTGAGCGATGCATTGATCTTCCCGTCCATGAAGCTGCCCTTGACCCCAACCTCATAGGTGTCGCCGGTAACAGGCGGCAATGTGTCACCTTCGGCAGTGATAAAGGTCGCCTGCGGCGTGAAAATCTGGAACCAGCTTCCATAGAGGCTCAGATTTTCGGTGATGTCGAAGGAGGTTGAGACACCGGGACTGAGATGGGCGTTCACCTTGTTGGTCGGCGCCACGATAGTGCTGGTGAACGTTCCAAATCGAACGAAATTGGTAGAATCCAGTTCGAACCAGTTCAAGCGGGCGCCAAGGCTAAGATGCCAGAAGGACAGCGGTTTAAGATCGAGCTTGCCATAGACGCCGATTTGCCGCGCCTCTTGCGTGCGGATCGACCCGTCGGGAAGCGTGGAGGGAAACACAATCAGATCGGGATCATATTGGGCGAGCGGAAAGGTGTAGAAAACGTTGGCCTGATCGGCCGTATTCTTTTGCCTGGTCTTGAGATAGTCGGCGCCCAGCGTTACCTTTTGGGTTTGCCCGAAAAGATCAAATTGACCGGAAAGCGCCGCCGACGCGTTGAAGCTCGTAAGCTCATTTTCGAGCATCGCTGCGGTGGCCAGATGTCTGACGGGGATATTTACTTGGGTCGATGCGATGTTGTTTGAAAATGCGATCTGCCTCGCATCTCGCGTATATTTCTGCCACTCGCTTTTCACGACCACGGACCAGCGGTCGGAAAACTGATGATCGATCTGCCCGAACGCGCCGTAAGTATGTGAGTTCTGGTAATCATCAGGCGAACTCAAGGAGAAGGATCGGCGAAGTTGCAGATCTTTTCCGTCATTGCCGAATGGCAGGCCGAAATTGATCGGTCCCTGAATATCACGATATTGGTAAGAGCCGCCCACGCGCACCAGCGTGCGCGGGCCGAGGTCCGCTTCGGTGACACCATAAAGGTTGATGGTGCTGGATTGCTCGAAATCGTAGAAAGCTTCCTTGTCCTGATAGGACAGGACAAAACGCTGGCGAACGCGGCCATCTTCAGTCAGCAGTCCGTTAGCGTCGATCACGCCCCGGTAATTGTTCCACGAACCGCCCTGCAGCTCGAATGAAAACTGCTGATGATCCAGCGGGCGTTTCCGCACAAGGTTTACGGTGCCGCTGGGATTGCCCGCGCCGCCGAACAAGGCATCGGCGCCGCGCAGAACTTCGACATGGTCAAATTGCGCCATGTCCGGCGCCGGAGCATCGCGCAGGAAAGTGCTGACGGCCCCGCCATCGGTTGCAAAGGAATCCACGATGAAGCCGCGCGACAGATACCTCTGCTGGCCAGTCTGCACGGTTTGCACAGTGATACCTGGCATTTGCTGCAAGGCGTCCTGAACATTGGTGATATTCTGTTGCTGAAGCCGCGCCGACGTGACGACGCTCGCCGACTGGGGAATATCCTTGAGCGCTACGGGGGTACGGCCGCCGACCGTGACACCGTTGCTTGTCAGGCTCCTCGTACCTTCGGTCGCCGTCACGTCCGAACTGCCGCTAGCCCCAGCACCGGAACCAAAGCCGTCAAGCGCAGCGAAGGCACCCCCGCCTGCACCATTTCCCGTCTCACGCGTTCCTTCGACCAGCACGCGATCGAATGTGCGAGCGCCAGATGTAGACGCTTCGGGTGCACGCTCGATCACGATCACATTGCTGCTGCTGTAACGGAATGTCAGGCCCGTGCCCGCAAGCAAGCGGGCCAAGCCGTCGGCGACTGGATAACGGCCGCGCACACCTGGCGAGGAAACGCCGTTCGCGACGCTGGAATCAAGGATCAACTGCACGCCCGCCGCCTGCGAAAAAGCGATGGCCGCTCGGCTGACCGGGCCAGGGGGGATGTTCAACTCCACGCCAGTAGCCGCCGTTTGTTGCGCCTGCGCCCCAGCCGGCAGAATGCCGGTGCCGAGAGCCAAGCTGCTGACTACAGTGCCAAGGCACATTCTTTTGAAAAAGTTCATATTCCCCCTCGTCTCGCAACTGCTACACGGAGGAAACGTCTCGCCGGCCCCCGACCCGCAAACGGGAGGCCGCCAAAATTGCTGGTTCGATAAATCGCTGCTCATTTCGACGTACAGCAATCTGGGCGATCCAGAAGTTCGGTCGTTCGACGGAGAGCACCTGGCCCACTTGGATAAGGTTGGGTTGCACCCATCGGACACCTGCCTTCTCCGTCGGTTGTCAAGAGAAGCGCGCGTCCACCAGCAGCGCCACGTCATTGGAAGGACGTATCTCATGGACTTTAACGCCCCCGACACGCAGTCCAACCTTCATGCGCCTCGGAAAGCCAAGGCACTGGATCCGATACAATGACGAAGCATCACGCGGCCTTAGAGCCGCCATTGACGACAGGATCGACGTGCGCGGATATATTCATTGGTCTTTGCTCGATAATTTTGAATGCTTTTTGGTTATCGTCCGAAGTTCGGCCTGATTGCAGTGAACAGAGACACCAAGAAGCGCACTGTAAAGCCGAGTGCCCGGCATTTAGGGAGAATGGCGCGCCGAAACTGGAATTAGGAACTTTGCTGACTCTGATGATGGCGCGGAGCCAAGTCCGCTGTTGGACGTTAAGCTGGTTCAACAGAGGGAGTGAGATTATGAAGCGCACAACGACCTTGGCAGCTATTATCGGCATGAGCCTGACCCTTGCGGCGTGCGGCGGCAAGGGTGACGACAAGTTGGGCGAACAGGCGCAGGAAGCCGCAGAGAATAAGGCCGACAAGATGGACGCCATGGCAGACAATATGAGCGGCACCGCCGAGGACATGATGCAGGCCAAGGCGGACGCCACCCGCGAGGCGGGGGAAGCGCGCGAAGAGGCGATCGACGAGTCCGATATCAATGCCGAAGCGCTGACGCCAGCCGAGCGAGCGAAGGTGATCAACGGAAACTGAGACGCAGGATAGTTACTGTCCGTCCCCCTGCGCCTACTAAGACGCAGGGGACAAGCGGTTCAATCTGCTTGTTAAATCACGCAGCTCTATTGATGCGAGGGCAGCGCGGCTTCCAATTCACGGCGCGCCAAGTGCATACCCAAGGACCATATGCAAAAATCAAACTATTGCCGTTGTCGCGCGTGGGGTCAAAGCGGCTGGCATCAATGAAGACGGCTGGATCACGATTGGCAGCGGCAATCCCAAACGCTATCATGTCGCCGCTCTTATCGCGTCATGGAAGCGGACTCCTGTCAGTCGAGATAAAGCCTGAGCGCCTGACTGATAAAAGCGCGCGATCTGTCCGTGGCATCGAAGACTGAATCTCCAGCTAATTCAATCCGCCTCACCCGGTTGGCAACGATGTCGAAGATAATCTCCGCCCCGATCCGAGCAATGGCGGTCCCCGCGCATGCGTGCGGGCCGATACCGAAACTGAGCGGCATGGCTTTGGGCGGACGATCGATATCCACCTTGTCCGGATCGGGGAAAACATCAGGGTCGCGATTGGCCGAATTGAGCAGGAAGCGGACCGGCGTACGTTCCGGAATCAGCGTGCCCAATATCTCCACCGGCTTCGTGGTATTCCGTATGAATGACAATTCCGCAGGGAACAGTCGTATGATCTCATTCAGGATCGCGCGCCGCTTCTCCGGTTTCTCGCGATAAATCTGATAAAGATCAGGATGTCCTGCGAAATATTCTAGCGCCGCACCAATGAGGTAAGATGGATTATGCGCGCCAGATCCCCAGAACAGCGAAAGCGTCTGGATCATCTCCTCGCGTGTGATCTCTCCATTTTCTTCAGCCTTGATAAGCGCATCAGCCAGCCCCGTGCCAGGATTTTCCTTTTTGTAGGAAATCAGATCCATCACGCGAGACCGCAAATAAGCGAAACCCTGCGCGGCGATCTCGTCATCTTTAGCGGTGGCGACTGAACTGATTCCACGCATCACGTCCAGCATGGCACTCACGGCGGACTCGGGATCGTCGGTGGGCAGTTGGAGCGCGTCACACATCAGCGCGTGCGTCGGGATCATGCCCAGCTTGTGGTGCCCGTCGATCACTTCGCCAGGCTGATAATCATCCAGCACCTGGTTGACCGCCTTTTCGGCAGCCGCTGCATATTGTCTTATCAGCGGCGGGGTAAACCATTTGGCGGTGCGGCCGCGCAGCGCGACATGCGCCGGGCCTTCCCTGCTGAGCATCGTATCGCCAAAGCCCGCCGTAAAGGCATTTTCCGGCGCGTCCTCCGGTTCCAATATCGTCAGCTCGGGCAACCGCCCATATTTGACGATGTCATGGTAGCGTGACACGACATAGGTGCCATTCGGCAGCCGATGCAAGGGGCGTTCCTTGCGCAGCCGTTCGAACCAGGGATAGGGATTTTTGACAAATTCAGGGTCACCAAGCGGCAGGAACTCGTCCTGTGCCTTGGCCAGATCATCCTGGATATGAACCACTTACCTGCTCCCGCCGCTATTCTTTGATGTCCGAATGTCTGTTGCTGGTCATATCAGCAGGCCCGCCGAAAAATGCGTGAGGAAAAGCGGGGGCCTGGCAATTCAGACCGTATTTGGGCCGGCTTCACTGGGCGCGCTTGGCGCTCTGGCGTGTGCATAGTCTTCCCGTAGCCGCGCCTTGAAGACCTTGCCGGTTGCTTGCCGTGGGATGCTGTCCACCAACACGGCCTCGTCGGGAATCCACCATTTCGCGCACTTGCCTGCGAAATAGGCGATGAGGTCGGCGGGATCCGGTCGACAGCCCCCGCGAGGAACGACGACCAGCAGCGGCCTTTCATCCCATCTTGGATGCGGAACGCCGATGACCGCGGCTTCGGCAACATCGGGGTGAGACGTAGCGATATTTTCCAGCGCGATGGAACTGATCCATTCTCCGCCGGACTTGATGACGTCCTTTTCGCGATCCACGATTTCGACATAGCCAGCGGAATCAACTATCGCGATGTCGCCAGTCGGGAGCCATCCGTCCTGAGCGGCTTCGACAGGGGGGCCACCGCCGTTATAATAGCAGGATGTGACGCTTGGACCACGAATCTGCAGGTTGCCGAAAGTCTTCCCATCCCAGGGAGCTTCTTCCCCGCCTGCATCGACAATGCGAATGTCGAAAGGATAGGGCGTGCGTCCCTGCTTGCCGAGCATGACGCGCCTGTCTTCATTGGCGAGATGATCCCAATCATGCGGAGCGTTGAAAAGGCCGCCTGCACTGGTTTCGGTCATCCCCCAGCCATGACAGGTTTGAACGCCGTATTTTTCCTCCAGCGTTTTGATCATCGAAGGCGTGGGAGCCGTCCCACCCACGATTACGCGCTCAAGCGAGTCGATGCGTTTGCCTTGCGCTTCCAGAAACTGGATCAGGTCGCTCCAGATGGTGGGCACCCCCGCGGCCAGCGTCACCTGTTCCCTGCTGATCAGTTCGAACAGGCTGCGTGAATCAAGGGCGCTGCCCGGAAGGACAAGCTTCGACCCATTCATCGCCGCTGCAAAAGGCAGCGTCCATGCATTCACATGATACATGGGGACTATGGGAAGCAGGCTGTCCCGGCGTCGGACCGCGAACCAGTCGACGCCCGAAATCACCAGTGATTGCAATACTACCGAGCGATGGGAATAAAGAACTCCCTTGGGCACCCCGGTCGTGCCAGAACTGTAACAGAGCGCTGATCCGGTCCGTTCGGCGATCACCGGAAAGTCAAAGGTGCCGGAAGCCGCTTCTACCAATTCCTCGTAAGGCAAAAGCCCAACAGCGTCACTGCCGCCCGACCCCATGACAATGATGTGACGAACATTTTTCAGGCTTGCCCTGAGTTGCTCGACAAGGGGAACGAATTGCGGCTCAACCAACAGGACCTTGTCCTGCGCATGATTGATGATGAACTCGATCTGCTCCGGGAACAGCCGAGGGTTTACGGTGTGGATGATCGCACCCATGGCCGGAACGGCGAAATATACCTCCAGATGCCGTAAGGAATTGGTGGCCAGAGTGGCGACTCGGTCTCCCGCGACCACACCCAGGCCGGTCAGCGCATTGCACAGCTGCCGCGCTCGGTTGAGAACCTGCGAATAGGAACTACGCGTGATGCTGCCGTCGGGCTGGCGCGCTACGATCTCGCGGGTTCCGTGAAAACGGTCCGCATGCAGCAGGATAGAGCCTATCGTCAGCTCATAATCCATCATCGTCCCGATCATCTACAGCTCACATTCTTCCACGATCAAGTTCACCGTTATCAGCAGCTTACGACACCGACATGCTGCGACCGTCACAAATCCAGCACAAGCCGCTCGCCGGTGCGGCTGCGCGATACGCAAATCATGATCCGGCTGTTCTGTGCCTTCTCATCCTCGGACAGGACGGAATCGCGATGGTCGGCTGGTCCAGAAATGAGGGCCGTTTCGCAGCTGCCACATACACCTTCCCGGCAGGAGCAGAGAACGTCGAGGCCCGCATCCTCCAGCACCTCCATGATCGATTCACCAGGCGTGACGGTATAAACTTGACCGCTGCTCGCCAGTTCGACCTCGAACGGGCCGTCGAAGGAGGGCTGCTCCAGCGGCTTGGCAGAAAAGCGCTCCAGATGGAGAGCGCCGCTCGGCCAGTTCCCGCATTTGCCTTCCACCGCGGAAAGCAGCGGCTCAGGGCCGCAGCAATAGACGAGCGCGCTGGTATCCGGGTGATCGAGGAGAGACGCCAGGTCGATATGACCAACCTCGTTAAAAGGCTGCACCGAAACGGCAGGACCGCGACCGGAAAGCTCTTCCATAAAGGCCATTGATCCACGCGAGCGGCCGCCATAGGCCAATGTCCAGTCCGCCCCCGCAGCATCGGCGGCTGCGATCATGGGCAGGATCGGCGTGATGCCGATGCCGCCCGCGATGAAGATGTAGCGCCCACTCGGCTCCAGCTTGAAATGGTTGCGGGGGCCGACGACGTGGACCGTCATGCCCTCCTTCAGCACATCATGAATGAAAGCGCTCCCACCCCGGCTTTCCGGCTCGCGCAGCACGCCAATCGTCCAGCGCTTGCGATCCGATGGCGACCCGCACAGCGAATATTGCCGGATCATCCCGTTAGCGAGTTCCAGGTCGATATGCGCACCCGGCTCCCACGCTGGCAGGTCAGCACCATCGCTCGATCCCAATTCCAGTACGACCACGCCTTCGGCCGCCACACGCCGCGACAGGATGACGAGGTCAAGCTTGGACTCGCCCAAATGCGGGTTTCCGGTGGTCATTCCTACAATCCTCACACCCTCATCGTCCAGCTACGCAAAGAGTCGTCCCTCCCCTGGGTCGCGATGGAAACCAGAAGACTTTGACCGGCGGTTACCCTCGCCTTTTGCAAACCTCTATGAAGAGGAGTGGGATATCCGGCCTGATCGGCAATGGCTCTTTGGCGCATGACAATATTAATTAACGATCGTTCTTATAGCAACGCACATAAGCGCCGTCAATGCGGCCTGTCCGTAAGTTGCACCTGATCTCCCCGCTGTACGATACCGGGCTCGAGTACCTCGGCATAGGCGGCAAAAGCAGGCGTGCAGTAGTGCGGCATGAGCCCATCGGGCAGCTGAACGCGGTTTCGGAACTTACCCAAAGCGGGAACGACCGCCATGTCATTTTCGCCTGTTTCCGGATCACACTGAGTCACCACGCAACGCGGCACTCCGCTACGCACGCGCAGCAACGCGTCGCCGATCCTCAAGGTGCAGCCTTCCCAGCTGTCCTCCGCAAAGGGCTGGTCATGATCGATCACCAAATTCGCCCGGAATCGTCGTGCATCTACGGCTTGTCCCAGTTTTTCGGACAGGATGCGGAGTGAGGCCGTGGTGAAGAGGGTGATCGGCAGGACATCTATACCGCCACCGGCCCGGACGCTGCGGACCATGCGCACGGGTCGGCCGACATGCTCGGTTAGAATCTGGTTCCAATTCCCATCAATATCACGGACATTGATCGTCCGCATACCCATATAATCCAGCGCCATGGTTGCGCTGCTCCCTGCTCCGCTGCCTTCGACGGTGCGGCCGTCGGGGAAGGTCAGAGTCAGCCGCGCGCTCGTCGGATCGAAAGAGAAGGCGAGCGGCGCGAACAGCCCATGATGATGAGGCGGCATTGGCGCACCATGCTGGTCGAGCAGGATGAACTCCCTGTCGCCGTCGATGCCGTGCATCTCAATACGCGCGGTGTCCACGCTCAGGAACCGGGTGCATTTGACGAAGGTCATGCCGATGTCCTTGACCTTCATCATGCCCCTACTTTCGTTCCCGTCTACCGGTCGTATCAATATGCAGTGAAACCGCCATCGATTACATGCTCCGCACCGGTGATATAAAGGGATTCATCGGATGCCAGGAACAGCGCAAGATGGGCGATCTCCTCCGCGCTGGCGTTGCGCTTGAGCGGCACATCCTCCACCGAATAGTCATTGCACTGTATCATGGGCGTATTCGTATTGCCGGGATGGATGCTGTTCACGCGGATTTTTCCGTCCGCAAGGTCCAACGCCGCTGCCTTTGTCATGCCACGCACAGCCCATTTCGCTGCCGTGTAAGCGAAGGTCTGGGGATAGCCAACTATGCCCGCGGTCGAGGAAATGTTGATGATCGATCCGCCGCCATCCCTGCGCATGGATGGCGCGACGGCGCGCATGCCCAGATAAACACCAAACTGCATGACATCGGTCAGGAGGCGATATTCCTCCGGCGTCGTGTATTCGAGCGACGATTCCTTCAAGATACCAGCGCAGTTCACGAGGATGCTGAGGGGACCAAATTGCCGCTCGACCTCATTGACGGCGCTGTTCCAATCTCCCTCCGACCGCACGTCCAGCGGCATGAAGCGCGCCTGTAGGCCTAGCCTTTCCTCCAGCGCCTTACCGCGACTGGCGTCCATGTCGGCAATGACGACCGACGCCCCCTCCCGCACGAACCGGGTGGCGATGGCCTCTCCCATACCGCTTGCGCCGCCGGTGATCAGCGCGACCTTCCCATCGACGCGGCCGCTTTGCATGCTCATCTTTCGTTCGTCGTTCCGGATCTTACATTGACCAACCAGCTATAGTGCCGTGTAGCCTCCATCCGCCAAGATAGACGCGCCGAAGAGATTGGAAGAATCGTCGCTGGCCAGAAACAGAACGACTTTCGCCACTTCCAGCGGATCGGCAACCGTCCCACGAGGAAGGTTCCATTGCTGGGAAAATTCCGGGATAGTCTGGCCCGCCTTTTCGGCCGCCGCGCGCACCATAGGCGTCAGCATCGGCCCGGGGCACACACAGTTGATGCGAATGTTCTTCTTCGCATATTCAACGGCGCCCTGCTTCGTCAGCATCAGCACCGCGCCCTTGGTGGTCGCATAGTCGCTCGATCCCGCCTCTGCGACGAAGCAATTGATAGACCCGCAATTGACGATGGTGCCGCCGCCCTGTTTCAGCATTTGCTGGATGCCATATTTCATGCCCAGGAAAACGCCCTTGACGTTCACCTGGTAGACACGGTCGAAATCCTCTTCGGAAATATCCGCGAGCGGCGGCTGTTCGAACCAGATGGCGGCATTATTGTAGAGGATGTCGAGTCGGCCGAACCGATCGACGGCCGCCTGCACCATATTCTGGACATCGGCCGACTTGCTGACATCCGCCTTCACGAACAGCGCTTCTCCGCCAATCGCCTCGATATCGGCGACGGCTTCCGCACCATCGGCAAGATCGCTGATCACGACCTTGGCCCCTTCCCGCGCGAAAAGGAGAGAGGTCACCCGGCCCAAGCCAGCACTTCCGCCGGTAATCAACGCTACTTTTCCGTCCAGTCTGCCCATCTTCGTCATTACCTTTTTGCGTTGATCGTTTTGCCGGAGAGCGACCTCAGTTCACGTCCCATTCGAGTTCGAGCGCGTCAGCCGAACCGATGATGCCGCTCCGCGTGACGAACTTGAACCCTGGTTTCATACGGAATCGAGGGATGCGCTTCAGCCATTCCTCCAGCAGGATCATCACTTCGATCCGCGCAAGATGCATCCCGGCGCAAACATGCGCGCCCGCGCCAAAAGTGCTGTGCGACTTCCTCTTGCGGTTGAAGTCCACCTTCATCGGGCACTCATTCTCTCGATCATCAATGCCGTGCATCGTTGTGGGTGCAAGCACCATGTCGCCCGCCTTCAGCAGGACGCCATCATATTCGATGTCCTTCGCGACCATTCGCCCCTCGTTCACGAGCGGAAAGCGCCGGAACAGCTCCTCGCTTACCATCGCCAGACGATCGGCATTCTTGTGTATCTCTTCCACCACCTCCGGATGCTGGGCGAGATGAGCGAAGCATACCGGAATGAAGTTCAGTACCGTGTCGAGCCCGCCCAGCAGTACGATCGTGATCAGGCGGTTCTTCTCATCCGTGGTCAGCGACCGCCCATCAACTGTGGCATGAGCAATTCCGCTGATGATGTCGCTACCGGGATTGGCAGTGCGCTCCGCTAGGACAGGCGCGATGTAATCATACAGCGCCTTCTTCCCCCGGACTAGGCTATCGGCCATTTCTTCGGCTGTGCCTTCGGGTTTCATCATCATTGCCACATAACGGAGCAGCTTGTCGGCATCTTCATAAGGCAGCTTGGTGAGCGCGAGGAACATCTTGATCGGGAATATGTTCGCCAGTTGCGATTTCAGTTCGCAATGCCCATCGGCGGCGAACGCTTCGATCAGTTCGATCGACAAAGCCCGGATCTCAGGCTCCATCGCCATGATCTTGTCACGACCCATGTAGCGGTTCAGTATCTGACGGTAGGGCGTATGTTCAGGCGGGTTCAACATGGACGGCAGACCGTCCCATTCCGCACCCATCGTCTTGGGGATGAAGAAAATCTCGCTGGTGAAACGGGTGTAATCCTTCAACACTTCCGAGACTGTGCTGCCGCGCGTGGCGATCCAGTGGCCCTCATTGTGCGGGGTCCAGATGATGTCCGGCACGCCGGGTTCCTGCAGCGTTCGCCAAATATCATAATAATCTTTTTCACCATTGCCCGCGGGGTTGTACATGTCGAAGTCGTAGATCCGTTCCCGTGGAATATGATCGGGTACATCGAACTGCTTCAGACTCGCCTCGTCCATCACTTCCATGATCGCTGCTCCACCTCGCCCTGTTGCAATTATATTAATTAACGGTTGTTCGTATGTCAAGAAGCGGTCAGTGGATGCTGTGGCCACATCACGCTATTTCAGCTGCAGCACCTGCTCGACTTCCCACGCGCGTTCACCCTTCACGACCAGAAATCGTCGATGGCACCCTGGTCGCCGTCATACATACGACAGCTGGTAATCTTGTCGCCGCGAATGGTGTAGACGACCAGCTTGTTCGTATCGATCTCCCCCTTTCCGTCGCGCACCATCTTTTCATAGATGTTCACGACACAGCCATCATCGCCCGACAGGATGACTTCCGGGTTGGATGTAACCGTCCAGCGGTTGTTGGTCATTTCGAGCAACGGCTGCACCCAACGCTTGTTGAAATCTGCCGGACTGTCGAATTTTCCAGCCAGTTTGCTGTGGCCGGCCTGGAAGAAAAACATGTCGTCAGACCAATAGCTCTGCGCCGTCTCGATATCGCCGCGTTCCCAGCAATCGAGATAGTCGTTGATCAATTTGCGGTTGAATTCAGCCTTGCTCATAGGGACCTCATCAGCACGAAAGATGAAATATGGATTTGATAATGAACGATTGTTCCTTTAACAAAGCTACGCATGGCCATGCCCGTCAGTCAATGTTCCTGCGATGACGTTGGCGTCCAGCATCGGGCAAGCCCAGAGCCCATGTTCAAGCATCATACAACAGGGCAATGACTTCAGCAGGAAGAGGACCCTCGTCCACCAAAGGCCGGGTATCGAACCGCATGAACGAGCGGCTGGTAAGGGAATATGGTCCCCAGTCCGGCACCGTCGGGTTGCCCGGATTCCCGGTTTTGGCAAAAGCGATCCAGCTGTCCATCATGGCATCGCGAACGGCATGCCATTGCTCGCTGCGGTAGCGCTTGCTCCGTTCCGCAACGGCATCCGATTTCGCTTCAATGATCGTCGGCAAATCCTGCGTGCCGAACACAAAGCCCACATCAGCTCCATGGAAGGCCCAGAATTTACCCGCGATCGGTTCTTCCCAATCGAAGCGATAATAATAGACTGGCGCGGCGCCGAGAGCGGCTTTCATGTCCGCCTGACGCACTGCATTGGCTCCCATCCAGATGGCGGTTCCGGCCGCGACCATCAGGTGCTGCAAATCAGCACCGGGCATCTGATCGCGCAAGGCCTGGACCAAGGCTTTCAGCCGCAGCCGACCAAGATCATGCATCGGCGCAAGTTCAGCCAGAAGCTCCTCGTCGTTCGACGGGTTCGGCAAGGCCCCGTTCACAGACATCAGCCACACTGCTTCGTCACGCGTGGTGCCCACCAGGAGCGGCACATCCGCCCACAGAGCCATCGCCCGCGGGTCGCGCGGCTGATAGGGCAGCAGAGTTCCATCCTGAACCGGCGCCATCGGCAACAGGCCGATGTCTCCCTTCAGCACGTCGCCCTTGAAGAATTCGGCATAGGCGACCTTCAGCCGGGCCGCAGGCACATCGGCCAGAGCGCGCGGGTTGTCTGGATCGATCCCGGCCAGCACGCAAAGATCGTGCACCTCCTTTCGGGCCATGTCATTCGTCCGGAATCGCGGGGCTGAACAGCTCTGCACGATCGCGCGCTGAAACAGCCCTTTCGCACAAGGCGTGGAAAGCAAGGCGGTGACCTTGCCGCCGCCGCCAGATTCCCCGAAGATCGTCACCTGATCAGCATCGCCGCCGAAAACCGCGATGTTCCGCCGAATCCAGCGCAGTGCTTCCACCAGATCTCGATGACCGGGATTACCAACGCCTTCATATTCAGGAACCAAGGCGCCAAGATTGAGATAACCGAAGACGTTGAGCCGGTGGTTCACCGTAACGACGATGACTCCGCCTCTTTCCGCCAGGGCAGAACCATCATAGGCTGGCAGACCGCCTGAACCCCACCAATAGCCGCCACCGTGAATCCAGACCATGACGGGCGCATTCCGCGCGTCCTTCGGCGCCCATATATTGAGCTTCAGGCAATCCTCACTCTCTGGCTGGGCGTCCTGCCATGCGGGGGGATCAGGATTATTCTGATAGCAGGGCGACCCGCAGGCAAACGCATCTCGCACGCCATTCCACGGCTTCACTGAAACAGGCGCTTGGAAACGCCGATGAGTGGTGTCCTCTCCATAGGCGACACCCTTGAAGATGGCGAGCTTTGCGGTTTCATAGCCACGCAACGTGCCTTCGACCGTCTTGACCAGGCGCCGGGCAACCGTAGCCGCGTTTCCCGCTGAACTTGCCAGCAACCCCTGCCCCATGAACAAAGCGCTCGTACCTGCCGTCACAAAACGACGCCGATCAAGGTTCATTGCGGTTTCCTGAGACGCACAACAATGTCCGATGCCATTCTCTACCCCGGTCACGATCTCTCGTCTCAGCTATCTGCATGCCAGCCTGCATTCTTGGTGGAAGGCCGGCGGCTGGCAGCCACCGGCTCCAATCATCTCAGAAATCCTTACGGAACCCGACGCCATAGGTACGCGGCGGAGCAAAGGAACCAAGAGCCAGCCCCGTCCAACTATTGTCGTAGGCAAAGGCTTTGCGGTTCACGTCCGTAAAGTTGCGGACGAAGCCGTACAGTTCCCATCCCTGATCTTCACGACCAAAGCTGATGCGCGCGTTGTGCATCCAGCTGGACGGCAATGTGGTCACAGGCGATACGATCAGGTTGGCTTTGCTTTCCGACTGATAGTCAAAATCATATTGCAAGCCGAGTTGATAGATGCCGATGTCGAAGGTCTTCGTGACAAGGCCGTTCAGGGACCATTTGGGTGCCTTGACTGGCCTGACATCGACAACGCCTCCGGGGGTCACGATGTCCTTCACCTTCGCGTCCAGATAGGCTGCGCCCAGGGAGATATTCAAACCCTCTATCGGGTTCGCGAATATTTCAAGCTCACCGCCCGCATAATAGGCGTCATTGTTCGATACGGTGGAGATCAGACCATTGTAGTTGAATGCCTGATAACCGGTATAGTCATAATAGAAAGCACTCGCACGAATATTGGCCTTGCCGTCGAAAACGCGCAACTTGGCGCCGCCTTCATAGGCAACCACCGTCTCGTTTCCGAAGGGAACTGCCGAATAGTCGACCGTTACGCCATCGGGCTGGAGACCGAGCGTGCCGTCAGCCGTGGCATTGAAGCCACCAGCACGAATGCCACGGCTGACCCCCGCATAAAGCAGCAGATTGTTGTCGGGTTCATAGCTGAGCTGGAACTTGCCGGTCCAGTCTCCTCGGCTCTGCCTGTTTGAGCTGCCCCATGCCGCTGCCGATTGGGCATTGAAATTCCAATATTGATCAGCAGATGTGCCAGTGTAGTTAGGGTCCTGCGGCCCAAGCGCAACCTGAGAATTGAACACTTTGCGGTCATGGGTGTAGCGTCCCCCGACGGTAACCTTCACCGACGGCAGAATTTCATATTCGATCTGGCCAAAAGCGGCGTAAGAGCGTGTGCGCTGCTGATATGTGTTGATGGCGTCGAAAATGCCAATCAGGATGAAATCCGTATAATAGGAACCTTTGAGGTCGAGGAAATAGCCGCCTACTGTCCAATTCAATGGACCTGCATCGCCCGACAGCCGCAATTCCTGGGAAAATTGGCGAGTGTAACCACCGCTTCCGAAATTGAAGATGTTATTGGGCGTACCGTCCGAATCCTCGAGATAATCGATGTCCGACTTGGTATAATTGCTGATCGACGTCAGCGTCGCACCGCCGACCGACCCTTGCAGCTTCAGCGTTCCATAATAGGTCTGCTTTTTCAGGAAACCGACATCGTTGAACGACCCTTCGGTTCCGTCACTACTGGGGTCGCGATATCCGAACGGATCATTGCCGGCGCCCGTACCGTAGATATCGACATTGGCGGGGACGAACTGTGTAACCCCATTGGCATCCACATAGACCGGGTAGGATTTGTAGACGCCCTCCCGATGCCTCGGACTCTTGTTCAGCGACCCCGTCACGATCGCTTTCCAGTCAGAACCGATGTCGAAAGCAAGCTTCCCGCGTATGCCGAAGCTGTTGGATTCGAAACTGTCCTTGCCGCTCGGATTATTGTTCTTGAACCATCCGTTACCGATCTGTCCAAAGCCCGCGAGACGGAACGAAACGCCATCGGCTATGGGGCCGCCGACAGCGCCTTCGACTCGGCCTGTGGAAAAACTGCTATATTCGGTATTGAAATAGCCGTCCCAATCCTTGGTGGGGTCTTTGGTCACGAACTGAAGCAGGCCGCCAGTGGAATTACGGCCGAAAAGCGTTCCCTGCGGCCCGCGAAGCGCTTCCGCGCGCGCAAGGTCATAGACCGGAAAGGCGACCATCGACGGCGTCGGAACATAGACCTCGTCAAGATAGACCGCGTTGGGCGCTTCCTGATGCTCCGAATAGTCGACTTGCGACACGCCGCGTATCGTAACAAAGGCATTGAGCCCACCGCCACTGCCGCTGTCGAATTCCAGCGCGGGGACCTGGCGGGCTATGTCGGATGCGGTCGCGACCCCCAGTTTGGACAGTTCGTCGCCCGACAGCGCCGTGATGGCGATGCCGACCTTCTGGATCGATTGCTCACGCCGTTGTGCGGTCACGATGATCTCACCCATGCTCTCACGGGCTTGTGGCTCAGGCGCCTGCGCATAGGACGGGCTGACCATGACAAGCGATAGGCATCCGCCCGCAAGAAGACCGGCGCGATACGCCTGTCGCCATATGGACCTCCGGCCGCGCCTGACGCGAGAGATGCCACCGAGTCGATCGCGCGCGTTCGACGTAAGTTTGTCCGATATTTTCATGATTCCCCCCCGTCCTCTCTGTAAAGATCTGCTGGAGTGACAAGAATATTAATGAACGGTTGTTCGTATGTCAAGCCTATTGGCTGATATGCGTCTTCGCGTCATCGTGGGAGCCCTGTCGAAGAAGACAGCGGATGATCTTATCCCGCAGAACAGGCCGTCCTCGCAGCGCAGGAAGGATGGGACTGGAGGACTGGTGAACGCCGTCCGTTGTAGGCATGTAGTCGAGCCATCCTGACAGGTGTCCAGCGGGCGCGCGATCCGCACGCGACGACAAAGATCATTTGCCGTCGCTGGGGGAGTAACGATATGGATAGTGGCAAAAGAAACGTTACGCCGATCTTTGCAGCCAACGGACAAGCCATCTCAGGCCGCCTGCGTCGATCGATAGGCCTATATAGCGAGAGGAAGTGGCGCAATAGCGATGATCCTATCTGATGCCGTCAGCCGGACGGATCATTCCAGAGAGAGTCCGCCCCCGATGCGCAAACCCGAACGCCTTTGGGACAGTCTCTATCACTGGGCTGAGCATGGTTTCGATCGGACTGCGGTCAGGCACGGATCGAGGCTGCTGACCTTCGCCCAACTGACGAAGGAAGCGGAGTGCCGAGCGCAATGGCTCATGGATCTCGGCGTGGCTGCGGGCGACCGAGTCATTGTCGTGGGCTACAACAGCATTGACTGGGTGGTCGCTTATCTCGGCATCATGCGCTTGGGGGCCATCGCAGTTCTCGTCAACAACCGGATTTCGCCCAAGCAGATGGCGGACTGCGCTTCGCTGTTGGAGGCGAAGCTCGCCCTGGCGGACATCAAGCATCAATATATGTTCGGGATCGCCGACGTGCCGCTCCACGTGCTGGAAGCATGGGAACGCCCGCCTCGACTGTCTCTTCCCGCTCTTCCCGCCGCCGACGACCCAGCGGTTATAAGCTTCACATCGGGTACGACGGGGCTGCCAAAAGGCGCGGTATTGAGCGCACGAGCCATAGTTGAGGCATCGGCCACCTATCAGCGATTTTTGAACACCGGCCCGGACGACAACACGATCGTCCTTTCGCCGCTATTCCACAATACCGGCTTTATCGATCAATTGGGGCACATGCTGATCGTCGGTGGCGAGACGGTGCTGGTGTCAGAATTTCATCGCAAAGACGCGATCGAGGCTTTCCGCCTGTCGCCCTCCACCTTCGTCACCGCTGTTCCCAGCGTGCTGCGGATGTTGATGCTGATGGACGAGAGCGATCTGATATTCGGACCTGCCCGCCTTGTCGTGTTCGGTGGATCACCGATGCCCCCGGCCTGGTCGCGTGAACTTGATGACCGCTGGCCTCATCTGGAACTAGTTCACGGCTATGGTCTGACCGAGTTCGGATCCGCCTGCACGTTTCTCCCGCCTGCACTTATTCATAACCATGGTGCATCGGTCGGTTTCCCCGCGCCAGGCGTGAGAATGCGGCTGGTCGACGATCAGGACAGGGATGTGCCGACGGGCGCGGTTGGCGAGATATGGGTCGCGGGTCCGACGCGCATGTTGGGCTACTGGCGCTGTCCGGCTGAAACCGCGCGAAAGACCCGCGGCGAATGGTTACGGACCGGGGACCTGGGAAAGATGGATCAGAATGGGCTGCTTTATCTCAGCGGCCGGGTTGACGACATCATCAATCGCGGCGGCGAGAAGATCCTGCCTTCCCACGTCGAGTGCCTGCTGTCGGAATGTCGCGGCGTCGCCAACTGCACGATCGTTGGCATGCCTGATCCAGTGCTGAACCAAGTGCCCGTCGCTGTCGTGGAATGTCGGGAGGGTCAGGAATTCAGTTGCAATGACGCTGTGGCTCATCTGACGGCTAACCTGCCCTGCTATGCCGTTCCCAAAAACTATGTCATTGTGGATCGCCTGCCGCGAATGGCCTCGGGCAAGATCGATCGCACGGCCGCCCTTGCCCTCGCGATTGCCCGAAGCGGACAATGAGCGCTGCCGATCGCGAACGGGCGGGAATTCATCGCGGCAGGGCGTAGGCCACGACATAATCCCCGACGCGCGCGCTATAGGGCGTGCCTCCCGCAGCCACGACGACATATTGCCGCCCAGTGCGTGGGGAAAGATAGGACATGGGCGTCGCCTGCGACCCGGCGGGAAGCCGCGCCCTCCACAGCTCGCGCCCGCTGGCGGAATTCCACGCCCGAAGGAAAGGGTCATTGGCACCAGCGTAGAAAACGAGGCCGGATGCTGTCATCATGGTCGATGAGATGGATGGCATGCCCAGCTTCACCGGCAGTTCCACGCCTGCGAGATTGAATGTCTGCTCCAGACCCGTTCCAGCCGGCACTTGCCATCTGACACGGCGGCTCTGAAGGTCAATCGCCGTGATCTTGCCCCAGGGAGGCTGTTCGCACGGCAATCCGAGGAGCGAGAGGAAGCTCTTCAACTCTACGCCGAAGGGCGCACCCTTGACGGGATGGAGTTCATAGCCTGCATGGCTGAAATTGGCCTGGACTTTGCCTTCCACGTCCTTGCGCCGCACCAGTCGCACAATGGTGGACAGGCGGATGTCGTTGACCATCAGCAGCTTGCGGGCGGGATCGATCGCCACGCCGCCCCAGTTCATGCCGCCAAGATAGCCGGGCCAGATCAGCGTGTCGCGTTCACCCGGGGGCGTATATTGCCCCTCATAATGCAATTTGCGGTAAGCGATACGGCAGGCAAGCTGATCGAAGAAGGTAAGGCCCCACATGTCCCGCTCGTTCAAACGTTGCGGGATCAGTTGCGGCATTCCAACGGAATAGGGCTGCGTGGGTGACAGATGGTCTCCGGGCGCAGCAGTTTGCGGAACCGGGCGCTCGGCAACCGGTGTGACCGGACGCCCATTGCGCCGGTCCAGAACATAGATCTGACCGGCCTTGCCAACCTGCACCAGGGCAGGAACCACACCTCCGCGCCCATCGGGCATGTTTACAAATGCGGGCGGGGCGGACAGGTCCCAATCCCAAAGGTCGTGATGTACCGTCTGATAATGCCAAACGAGGCGTCCGGTCTCTACGTCGATGGCAATGACGGAAGTCGAGTAGCGGTCGGTTTCGGGCGAGCGCATGCCGCCCCAATGGTCCGACGTACCATTGCCGGTGGGAACATAGACGAGTCCCAGCTGCTCATCAAAGGTTGCAGTGCCCCAGAAATTCGGTGTGGAGCGAGCGAATTTTACGGACTGGTCCTGAGCGGAACCGGGCTGCTGCTGCCCTACCTTTCGCCCAGGGTCCCACGCCCAGGCAAGGCGGCCCGTGACGGCATCGAATGCTCTCACCACCCCACCCGGCTCATCGACCGACTGATTGTCGGATATCCAGCCGCCAACGATCACCCTGCCCCGCGCAACCAGCGGCGCCGAGGTGGGATAGTACCATCCCGGCTTCATCTCACCCAATCCGGCCGTCAGATCGACCTGTCCGTTGCGGCCGAAGTCGCGGCAGAGCTGTCCATTGGCCCCGTCGAGCGCGATCAGCCGGGCGTCAATGGTGGTGGCCAAAATGCGCCGCGCGCAATTGCCCTCGACCTTATCAGCCGTAGGCGAAACAGCTTCATAGAAGGCGACACCCCTGCACCTGTTCCAAGTGCCGTCTGAACGAACATGGGGATCGAATGACCAGACGCGCCGCCCCGTATCCCCATCGACTGCAAATATGCGGTTATGCGCCGTGCAGAAATAGAGGTTTGATCCTACTTGGATCGGCGTTGCCTGCATGTCAGGACTATCGTTGATCTCTCCGGTTCGGAATATCCAGGCGGGCTTCAATTGGGAAACATTGTCCCTGTTGATCTGCGTGAATGGCGCGAAATGTCCCGCGCCTGTGTCCCCACCATAGGATCGCCACTGCCATGCCGGGGTGTTCACCCCATTCAAGCCGTCGGCTCGGGCTTCCGC
Organism: Sphingobium agri; assembly: GCF_023051225.1. Classification (NCBI taxonomy): domain Bacteria; kingdom Pseudomonadati; phylum Pseudomonadota; class Alphaproteobacteria; order Sphingomonadales; family Sphingobiaceae; genus Sphingobium; species Sphingobium agri. The sequence goes on from NZ_JALKHS010000010.1 coordinate 178,674, forward strand.
GCTGTGGATCACGCCATGCGGCAGGAACATGGCGCCAATTCCGGCACCGATCACGAGCAATTGCATTGCCATCGCCGACCGGGCTGCGCGGCGCATCGGGGGGACCAGCCATCCCCAGAGCGACGCCATGATGACTCCCATGACAAGAAAGGGTCCCAGCCGGGGCAGTTGAGGCCAGAAATTCAATCCAGCCTCCGCCAATGCCCAGATGATCGTGCCCGCATAGGCGGCCGCAAAAACCCAGAATGAGGCCACCCGCGCCCGCGCCAGCAAACCACCGCTGAGCGCCAAGGCAGCGCCTGACACCAGATAATATGGCGTTCCGCCCAGCAGGACGAGCCATGCACCTCCCAGCAGCAGGATCAACCCCACAAGCACAAGTAGCGCGCCCAACAGCCGACAGACGCTCAGCAATAAGCGGCTAGGGGCGCTCTTGGACTGAGCGCCGCTTCCCGTTGGGTCAACCGGCATGTGCTGCTCCTTTTTCGACCGCCGCCTGCTCGTCTGAGCCAGCCGCATTGGGCGGGGCGCCGCGGGGTGTCCGCTGGATCAAAAAGCGGTCAGTCCGCCGTCGATGGCAACGGCCTGACCGGTCAAATAGCTGTTGGAAGGCGACACCAGCGCCAATATGGCAGACGCGACCTCTTCCGGTTCGGCCAGGCGCTTCATGGGAACGGCTGCTTCCATTTGCTTCTTGCGTTCGATGAGGTTGCTCTGCGTGACGAGCGGAGTGAGGCTGAAATAGGGGCAGACCGCATTCACCCTGACATTGCTGCGCGCAAATTCGACCGCGGCGGTGCGCGTCATGCCGATCACCGCATGCTTTGCCGCGCCGTAAGCGACATTTTTCGGCGCGCCTGCGATACCGGCGACGGACGCAACATTCATGATCGAGCCGCCGCCGCCATCGATCATCGCGGCAATCTGATGCTTCATGCCTAGGAAAATGCTCTTGGCATTCAGCGCGAAGTTCCGATCAAGGTCCTGTTCGGTCGTGTCGAGAAAGCTCTTCATGGGCGATGTGCCGCCCGCATTGTTGATGGCGATGTCAAGGCGGCCATAAGTGGCGACTGCAAGATCGACCAATGCCTTCTGGTCCGCTTCCACCGTGACATCGCAGCGCATCCAGGCGATCCGCCCAGGAAGCGAGGCCGCCAGTTCCGCAAGCGCCGCCTCATTGAGGTCGCCCAGGACGATGTTGGCGCCAGCTTCCAGAAGTTTGGACGTCAGCACGCGGCCGAACCCCCCGGCCGCACCCGTGATCAGGACCGACTTGCCCGAAAATTCACCCATATCTTCCTGGTCCATTCGAGTTCATAGGCCGTGGGGATTATCAGGGCTTGTAGTGACCACAGGTCTTGCCGCCATCGAGCCGGTATTCAGTGCCATTGGTGTGGCGCGCTGCGTCCGAAGATAGATGGGCCACGACGTCGGCTACGTCTTCAGGCTGCGCAAATCTCGCCAGAGGCACCGCCTTTCGAAGCGCCTCAAGCTTTTCAGGCGACAGGTTCGCCAACAGCTTGTCGGCCATCGGCGTTTCGACAAACCCGGGACAAACGGCATTGGTCCGGACGCCGTAACGTCCATAATCAAGGGCAAGTGACTTCATCAGCCCATGCACGCCATGTTTGGAAGCAATGTAGGCTGCAAAGTCGGAATCGCCCCACATGCCCGCATCCGAGCTGATGATCGTGAACGTACCCTGCGTCTTGATAAGTTCCGGCATTGCGAAGCGGGCAAGATAGAAGACTGAATCCAGGTTGATCGATATGCATTGTTTCCAGTCTTCGATGCTGGTTTCAGTCGCATTTCCTTTAGGAGCAATGCCAGCCGACGCGACCACTGTATCGATACCGCCATAAGCTTCTGCGAAACTGCGCACCGCTCGTTCCACCGCATGACCATCACTGACGTCGGCGAGAATAACGAGTACTTGGCAGCCCATATCTTCGATCTGGGCGCGCAATGTTTCTGCCGCGTTTTCATTACGCCCCACCAGGCAGACGGTCGCCCCCCGTCCGGCAAGCCGCAGCGCGGTGGCGCGGCCGATGCCCGATGTCGCCCCGGTGACGAGCGCACGCTCGGGCGAAGCGTCCGATGTTCCCTTCAGGCGTTCATGTCTGAACATTTGGGTCATTTCCCGCTCTCAGGATGAGGAAGCTGACGGAGGCATTCCTCCGTAGCCGCACAGAAATTGTCGATATCTTGCGCAACCATGGCAGTGGAAAGGAATCCCATGCCAGCGCCCGACACATGGAATCCCTTGAGCACGAGCATGCGCTGCAATTCCATCATCGCCGCACTTTCCGCAGGGCTGTGCCGCTGGCTGCGATAATCATAGACGGGACGCTGATGCGTGATGATCTTGAACATGGATCCCACGCCCGTAACTTGCCCCGGGAAACCGGATGAGACGAAGGCTCGCGTCAAACCCGCGCGGACCTGATCGCCAAGCATATTGATATGCGCGACCAGTTCGGGGGTCAGCAGTTCCAACGTGACCTTGCCCGCCGTCATTGTCATGGGATTGGCCGAGAAGGTCCCGCTCCAGGGAACCAGCGGTCTGCCCACGCGATGATCGAAGACCTGCATTACCTCCTTCGACCCGACCAGCGCACCGACAGGAAAACCGCCGCCGATGATCTTGCCCAGAACGGTGAGGTCCGGCTTCACGCCGAATTTTTTCTGCGCTCCGCCATGATCGAGCCGAAAGCTGATGACCTCATCCAGGATGAACACTGCGCCGATTTCGGTCGCAAGGTCGCGCAGACTTGCGGCAAATTCGGACGATACAGGCGTAAAGCCCAGATAGCTTGGCGCTGCATCCAGCAAGATCGCGCCGATCCGATCCCTGTGCGCACGAATGACGCTGGCGGCGGTTTCCGGATCATTGAAGGGGATGACATAGACATCCTCCAGAAGCCGGTCAGGCACACCGGCAGCATAGCCAACCGACTTTGGCGGCGTGGTGAACTGCTCTTTGGGCGTATCCAGGCTGACTTCGGCATAGTCGTAGGAGCCATGATAGCCGCCTTCGACCTTCACGATCGCGGGCCTGCCGGTATAGGCGCGCGCAGCCTTGATCGCGGACATCACCGCTTCCGAACCGCTGTTGCTGAACCGGACATTTTCGGCCGTATCTATGCGATCGCACAATAATTCGGCCAGCTCGATCTCCACCTCGGTCGGGTTGGTGTAGGCTGTCCCCAGCACCAATTGCTTCGACACGGCCTCTATGATCGCCGGATTGGCATGACCGTGGATGAGCGACGCAAAATTGTTGAGCAGGTCAAGGCGCGACGTGCCATCAACGTCAGTGACATAGGCGCCCTTGCCGATCTTCGTGTAGACCGGGAAGGGCTCAAGCCATGGAACCAGACGCGTAATTCCGCCGGGATAGACTTTGAGCCCGCGTTCGTAGAGCCGCTTTGACTGGGAGTCCTCATCGGGCCAGATTGCCATTTTAAACCTCGTCAGTATCAGAACAGGGCATCGCCGTGCGGCAATGACCCGCCATTTTCAGAATGCTTCCCGCGCAGCCGTGAGCCAGCCGCCGTCGATGACATAAGCGCTGCCGTGCACGTAATCGGCATCGTCACTGCCCAGGAACATCGCCATTTTCGCTATTTCTCCGGGCTGGCACCAACGCCGAGCGGGCACTTTGGCCACCGCAGCCTCCATGTCCGGGGAGGTCGCCGTTTGCGCTTCGGGGATGGCCATCGGCGTCGCTGTCGCGCCCGGGCAGATCGCATTGACCCGGATGCCGAGCGCGCCATATTCGAAGCAAAGCTGCTTGGTAAGGCCAAGCACCGCATGTTTGGACGCAGTATAGGCCGAACCGCCACCCGCCGCGCTGAAGGAGGCGGTCGAGGCGATGTTGATGATGTTGCCCTTGCCCTGCTTCAGCATGTGGGGGATGGCATATTTCGCCATCAGGAACGGCCCGGTCGCGTTAGCGGCCATCACCTCGTTCCATTCCTCCAGGCTGACTTCATGAGCCGGGCGGTAGCTGTCGAGCACGCCTGCATTGTTGCAGAGCAGGTCGATGCGGCCCCAGCGCGCGATAACCTTGTCAATGGCGGCGGTCACGTCGGCTTCAACCGCTACATCCGCGCGGATGCCCATAACCTTTTCGGCGCCGCCAGCCAATTCCACAGTCTGGCTGATCTTGTCGAGCGTGCGCCCCAGAGCGGCCACTCGTCCGCCTTGAGCAACGAATTCGCTCACCATTGCTCGTCCCATGCCAGAACCAGCTCCAGTCACCACTACCACTTTTCCGTCATATTTCATGGATCAAAACCTGTTCATTGGCATGTGGGGATCAATGTCGTTGCGCGCCGTCATCGGGGAACGTGCTCGCGGTGATGATTTGGCCGTACCAGTCCGGCCGTGTCTTTCGCCAGCGCATGGCCAACCCAACGCCAGCGACGAAGGTCGCGTAAACCGACACCAGGAAGATCGTTGCCAATGTGGGCGAGGCATCGACGAAGACTTCGAAGTTGATCGTCGCGTAGATCGCAATCGCCGTGAGACTGATGAACCCGAGCACGGGCGCAATACGGTAGCTCCAGAGGCTACCCCTCTGTTCCTGCCACGAAAGGTAACGGATGATCGCCAGCGACGCGATCGCAAACAGCAGCAGCATGCCCATGGTGCCAAGGCCCACGGCCCATGCGTAGAATTGCAGCACGGGATCAATGTTGAACAGGACGACGGGCACGATGACCGCGACCACTGTGGCGCTTTGCAGCAGCGACCCCAGCGCAGGTGATCCATGGCGCGCATGGGTCTTCCCGAATGCCGCCGGCAGCACGCCGTCGCAGCCCAGATTGAAGAAGTAACGGGCAATGGCGTTGTGAAAGGACAGCACGGCCGCGACCAGGCTGCTGATCAGCAGCAGGTACATGGCATCCACTGACAGCTGGCCGACATAGGCGGCAAGCGCGTCGGGGAACATGCCGGTAGGATCGGAATGCAGCTTTATGCCCGCCTCTTTCACGCCATAGGCGTTGACGAGAAGGAAGGTCGATATGGAATAGAAGAGAGCGATCAAGATGATCGACATGAAGGTCGCCCTGGGAATGGTCTTGTCCGGCGATCGAACCTCTTCGCTGTAGATGGCGGTTGCTTCGAACCCGAGGAAGCTGGCGGCCGCCATCATGATGCCGATGCCCGCGTTGCCGGAAAGGAGCGATGAAAGCGAATAGGGGGTGAAGTCCAGGCTGCCGGTCGCCCCTCCACGCAGGAATACGGCTGCATCCAGAACCGCAACGATCGCGATCTCTCCCAGCATCGCAAGGCCCAGAACGCGCGCTGAAAGGTCGATGCGGCGGTAGCCGAGGGCGCCAACGATCGCCCAGGCAATGCCGGTCGCCACCCACCAGGGAAAGGCTGGAACGCCCAACCTGCTATGCAGATAGTCAACGATCGACACGCCGACCATGCCGATCGTGCCCGTCTGGATCAACGTATATGAAAATATCGCCAGAAACGCGCCGCCCAGCCCGAACTGCCGACCCAGCCCCTTGGTCAGATAGATGTAGAAGGCACCCGCTCCCTCCCCCTTGTTGGCGATGGACCGTGCCATCGCCATGAAGCCGAAGGCGAAGAAAAGCAGGGCACCGCCGGCGATCAGGAAGGACGACACCAGGCCGACACCATTGCCGACTGCCATCGACACAGGCGCGAACGCCGCCATGACGGAAAGGGGGGCGGACGCCGCCAGCACCGTCATGGTGAGATCGAACGCGCCCATATTACCGGACAGCTTGCCATGAAGCTCGACCGGATGCGCGGCGGGCGCGGACGACAGGATGACGTCAGGAGAGGTGGACAGGCTGGGCGTCGTCACTGCCTTCACCCTGCCTGGAACTGGGACACGGCTGCGTTCCTGCGCAGGGCAGCGGTGCCTTCTGCATCAACCGCCAGCGTCTCATCCTCGACCCGGCCCGTGAAGGCGACGCCATAGACATCCCTTGCTCGGTCGATCGTTTCCCATCCTTCCAGCACATCGTCGAGCACCAGCGCAGGATCACGCTCACGCGGATTCCCGTATCCACCGCCCGAGGAGTCGAAGCCCCGTAGATATTCGCCTCTTTTCAGCTCCACCTGAATGGAGTTGGGCAACGCGACCTCCGTCCCGTCTGCCAGCACATGCCAGCCCCCTGCGGTCAGCCCATCCTGGCCGCCGCGCACGCCCTTTGGCGCATAATATTGGCTGTCGAGCTGATAGATGGCGGTAACGGGATAGTTGGTCGGCCCATAGGCCAGATCGCACGACATACCGCCGCGGCGTCTGCCCGCACCGCCGGTGCCACCTCGCAAGCGCATATGCTTGTAGATGATGGGCATTTTAAGCTCATCGATCTCTATCGAATCGCGGTACATGAGACCGCTGACTACTGGCAAACCATAAGTGACCCAGCCGTCCGCGCTGTCACTTGCGGGGCCACCATTGGCCGCTACGACCAGCTGATTGACGAACGGCGCGTCGTCATAGCGATGGTCGCGCCCAGACAGCACGGCATAACCCACGCCCACGCCGGTCGCGCCTTCGGCAACGCCGAAGCCGTCTATCTGGGAGAAGGCCGAACCGACCATATTCACCAGCCGATCAGCGATATTCGTGGTTGCGACCGAGCAACTGTGAGGGAATTTGGGCCGACCAACGACACAGCCGTCCGCCAGCTTCACATCGACGCGGCGGAACGCGCCTGAATTTTTAGGAACATCGCCTGGCATCGCGTTGAAGATTCCCGCGAACACGCTCGCCATTGTCGTGGCTTCGGTCAGGTTGAGGCCGCAATCGACATTGGGAATGTTGTTCCGCAAGTCGACTTCGATCCTACCCTCGCCCGGTTTCACGTCGATCTCGACGTTCAGCGGCACACCGTCGGGCAGGAAGGGTTCAAAAGGATCGTGACGACCGCTATTCTGGAGCTTCACCTGAGGCAGCGCGTTGATGGCCTTTTCCATCCGCGCCTCGGAATATTCCAGCCAATAGGATTTGAACGCCTTCAGCGTGTCCTTGCCATATTTCTCGCAAAGCTCCTTCAGCCGCCGTTCGGCGATGCGCGCCGATCCGACGGCCGCCAGAAAATCGCCATACCACTGCCCCGGCACACGAATGCGGCGGCGGCACATCCGGACGATATCGTCGATCATCTTGTAATCGCGCTGAACCTGCACAACGGGGAAGATCAGCGCACCTTCCTGATAGACATCGACCGCCGATGAATAATAGCTGGTCGGCAGGGAATTGCCGATGTCCGCCTGATGCGCCTTGACCGTAGCGGTGAACATATGTTCGCCGTCAAGGAAGATGGGGACCAGCGTGCAATGATCGGCGGGATGCGAATTTCCGACATAGGGGTCATTGTCCAGAAACGCGTCCCCTTCCTTCAAGTCGGGATGCACCCGCACCATTTCCGCCGCCTGCTTCTGCACGCCGAATATATGGACCGGCAGACCTTCGGCGCAGGCAAACAACTCGCCTTCCGCCGTGCACATGGCGCAGGAAAAGTCGCGGGCGCTGTTGATCACCGACGAACGCGCCGTCCGCAGCAGCGTGTTCGTCATCTCCCGCACAATGCCGTCCATCCGGTTGGCGAGGACGGCCATCAAAATGGCGTCATTCCGCTTGCTGTCTTCTGCCATCATGCCTGCTCCCAACGGGTGTGGAGGATATAATTGCCCGCGCCGCTGATCTCGGCGGACATGCCGGGATAGACGACGAGGGTGGTGGTCGGCTCCTCGACGATGGCAGGGCCGCTGATGACCATACCGGTCTTGAGTTCGGCCGGTTTGAAGATCGGCGTGTCGATGGCTGCATCACCCCCGAAATAGCAGGTCCTGCTATGACCGGGCGTCTGGGCGCTGAAGCGATCCGCCTTGGGCGGAGGGTCCATCTTCTTGGAAAGCTCGACGGTCAGTCGGCCCTTCCAGTTGATGATCTCGACCGGCGACTCTTCGTCGCGGACGGCGAACACGCGCTCATGCAGGTCATGGAAAGATCTGACCAGCGCATCGATGTCCGCCTGGCCGTTGAAACGGTCGCAGGCAATCGGTGTATCGAGTTCCCAGACCTGCGCGAGATAGCGCGCCTCTGCAAAAAATTCGACGCGCCACGGCGCGCTGCCCGCATTTTCGATCTGGGACCGGAAGCGATTAAGCTCAGCCTCGATCTTGGCGAGCGCCGTGTTCACCCCTTCGCGGTCGAAGCGTAGCGTCGATGTGAAGTGCGGCGCGGTGCTTTCCGTGACGATGTCAGCAAACTGCATGCCAGATGCCGACAGAGCCGACGCGACCTTTGGCAATACCACCGAGTCAGAACCCAGTTCTGCCGCGATCGCCATGATGTTCATCCCGGCCGCGCCGCCGCCTGCCACCACGGTGCTTTCACGCGGGTCGATGCCCTGCTGGACGGTGATTTCGTGAATGGCCTTGACCATGTGGTCGGTGGCAATGCGCATGATGCCCCAGGCCGCCACTTCGATGGAGAGGCCAAGGGGTTCCGCGACCGTCGCGATGGCTGCGCGCGCGGCTGCAACATCCAGCTTCATGCGCCCGCCAAGAAAATAATCCGGGTCGAAATAGCCGAGGACGCATGCGGCATCCGACGTCGTGGGATTTCGGCCTCCTCGCCCATAACAGGCCGGTCCTGGTTCAGATCCGGCCGATTGCGGGCCGACACGCAGCATGCCGCCGTCATCGATCCAGGCGATCGATCCGCCTCCCGCGCCGATCGAGCGAATATCGACCGACGAGATGCCCAGCAGGTCGCCTTCCCACATGCCGCCCAGCCAGGTGTCGCGGCTATAGACCAGTTGACCATTGCGGGAGAGACCGACGTCAAAGGTGGTCCCGCCCGTGTCCGCGACGATCATATTGTCGCCAAGTCCTTCAGCGACCGAATAAGTGATACCGGCGACCGGTGCCATCGACGGCCCCGACTTCGCCATGTTGATCGGCGACTGCATGACCGATTCCAGGTCCATGACACCGCCGAAGCTGGTCGAAACAAGGATTTGCCCCTTATAGCCCGCCGCGCGGATATCCTGTTCGAACTCGAACAGATGCTTTTGCATCAGCGGCTTGAGCGAAGCGTCGATCGCCGTTGCGGAAGCCCTGCGATATTCGCGGATGATGGGCGCGAGGCGGTGCGACAATGTGTAGGGAATGCCGGGCAGAACCTCTTCTATCAGTGCGCCGATCGCCAGCTCATGTTCGGGATTGATGAACGACCATAGCAGGCACACGCCGATCGCTTCGAAACCGCGACCGCCCAGCTGTTGCAGGAGAATGCGTACCGCGTCCTCATCCAGCGCCTGGACCACCTTGCCTTCCGCATCGATGCGCTCTGGCACTTCGAAGGTCCGCCGCCTCGGAATATAGGGCGCCGGATAGGATTTGGTGAAGTCGTAACCGTCCAGCTTGCCCCCTTCCTTGAGTACGAGGATGTCCGGAAAGCCTTCGGTGGTCAGCAAAGCCGTCTTGGCGACGTTGCGCGTTACGATCGCGTTGGTGGCCCGCGTCGTGCCGTAGATAAACAGCGTCGTGTCCGCGAGGAGCTGTTCGAAACTGAGGCCTAGATCGGCAGCCGCAGCCTTGATGGACTCGCTGAGACCGCCAAATACGCGGCCATGGGTGGTCAGCGCCTTGCCGATCGTCTGCTTGCCCGATGCGTCCCGGACAATGACGTCGGTGAAGGTGCCTCCCGTATCCACGGAAATAGTAAAACTCATGCCTCAACATTCCCTGCTTGGTCCAGATATGGACCAGGTGCCCTGAAGGGCGGATGGTTCGAACAGCCCGAGCATGCGAGACACCCGGATGCCGCTTGATTGGATCGACAAGGGGGGAGATCGTCACGGTGCCCACCGCTCTAGGTGACACCTCGGCCGTGGCAGATTTCACTCAGGCCCCCGTGCATTCCCGTCTAATTGTGCATACTATCGCATTTCGGTTTGGAGTATGATAGCGAACGTTCGTTAATTCAAGTGCAAAGTTGTACTGTGGGTGATCGGCAGTCGAACTCGGCCACTGGTTGCATGGATGGTTGCCATCGTGGTTCGGAGAGTATTAAGGAACGAGCAGAATGACTTCACCGACAAATCAGACGAAGGCCCTGCGAAAGCGCGCTGGATATGAAGCCCGGCTTGCCGAATCCGAAGAGCTGGCGATCGAACGGGAAAACCGCGCCACGCGATCGGACACGCGGGCACGGCTGCTGGTCGCGGCGCTCGATCTGTTTTCGAAGAACGGCTTCGAAGCGTCGACGATGCGCGACTTGGCGCAGTTCGCCGGGATCAAGGCGCCCGCTATCTACAATCATTTCAAGTCGAAGGAAGCGTTGCTGGGCGAAGCTCTGTTATGGGCGATGGAAGACTTCAACGAGCGTGTCTTGGGCCCACGTGATGAGCGCGAATCGAACTTGGAAGCGTTGGAAGGAATTTTGGAGCGGCACATCCGCTATCAATTGGATAATCCGGTTATCGCTCGGGCGTTCGACATATTGATGGCGCACAATCTGCTCCAGCGTGTCGGCGAAATAACGTTCCAGCAAGCCATCCAGGACCGGCTTCGGCTATATTTGCGCGAATTGACAAAGCTGGTGTCTCAGCTTGTCGAGGAATCGCCAGTGAAGACCGATTACAGGATCGTGTCGAGCGCCGTCTCGACAATGTATGATCAGGTCGGGCGCTGGTATGTTTCTACTTCAAAGGCGGCTGACGATCATCTCGTCGCATCCTATTGGGAACTTACAAGGCGGATGCTTGGTATCGACGGAGCGCTGCCGGCGGCCTGAAGACATCCCATCTCTGTTTGGGGGATATCGGAAGAACAGAGCATTGCGCTCTCCTGGAAGTTGAGGCGCGGCCAGCAAAGCATCAATCCGGAAATCCAGCCGCCACTACGGCACTACGGCATTCTACCATGACAGGCGAACGGCCATGCTCCCGTCCACTGGAGCATGGCCGCCCTTTGCGCCCATTATCCTTGGGCGCAGGATCTCAGCATGTCGGTATATTCCTGCCGCGTCGCGACACGGCGGCCCAGCACTTCGCCCAGCTTCGCGCCGAGTTCGAAGGTCTGCACGTTCGACTGAATGCGATCGTCGCGGTGCGGCCAGAGCCAATAGGTGTCTTCCATGCCCACGCGGATGTGCAAGCCCATCGCTGCTGCAAGCGTCGCGACATACATCGATGCCCGGCCGGCCGCGCACACCATGATCACGCCATCGGGATCCACGTCACGGATCGTGGTGACGGTGCGCATCAAGCCTTCGATCATCTGGCGCGGATTTTCCATCGGGCTGCAACCCGGCAGGGCGGGAAGGATCAGCCAGAAGGCCGGCCCCTTGATCAGGCCGCTCTTGATGAGGAACCGATCGGCATTGGCTACGTCGGCATCGGTATAGACGGCGATTTCAGGAATGCCGCCATTTTCCAGGATGAGGCGCACCTTTTCGATCATGACGGGCGCCGGCTTGCTGAACAGGGAGTCACCGATATAGGTCGTCGTGGTGTTGATGGGCGCACCGTCCAGCAGGCCTGTCGCCAGCACCCGCTTCATTTCAGCCCATTCGCCTTCAAGCGCGGGAACAAGGCAGCCATCAACCGACAGGTCGGGATAGTCCTTCTTCAGGGGCGCGATAACCTGCTCGAACCGGTCAAGCGAGAGGACATTATAGCCCTCGTCATCGCGAACATGAATGTGCACCGTGCTGGCCCCTGCCTCCAGGCATTCGCGCGCTGAATTGCGGATTTCTTCCGGGGTGTAGGGCTGGTTCGGGTTTTGCGAGCGGCGGAAGAACGCGCCCGTAATGGCCACCGAGACGGCCAGTGTTTCAGGGATATTCCATGGCACGGAGATCGGCGCATCGTGGAACGATGAATGTTCCAGGTCCAGAACGACAGGTGCGCCATAAGGCCGCCAAATCATCCGCTCATTTTCACGAGCGACACCTTTTCCAACTCTATCCCAATCAATCTTAGCCATTTCTCACTCCTGTGCTTCCATAATCCAGTTATTCGCGACGACAGATATGCCGCCACAAATCTCACTCATGCCTCCATGCGCAGTTGCCTTCCGCGTTGGTCAACAAGATGTTCATCAACATATGGCTCTCATTCCCAAGGCCCACCAGGCAATAATAATTAACGTTTGTTTATATATTGAGCAATGTTCCTATATCACGTGGGAAAACACCTTCCGTTACGGCGCTTCCGCTTTCAGTCCGAAAGCGTCATCTCTCCGGCCTTACCGCTGAGCCACTCCGTTCAGCGACAAAGGCAGTCGGCGTCGTTCCTATCAAGCGCTTGAACATCGCCGTAAAAGCGCTTGGCGTTTCATATCCCAACGACAAGGCCGTGCTCAGGATGGATTCTCCAGCGATGAGCATCGGCAAAGCGGCCACGATCCGCGCTTGTTGCCGCCAGACGGAAAGGGGGCATCCCAGCTCCTCGCGTGCCAGGCGGGACAATGTTCTCGTCGAAGCCCCCGAGGATCGCGCAAGCTCGTCGATATCGGCCACGCTGGGGCTATCTAGAATTTGCTCGCATGCCCTGACAAGGCGAGGATCGGACGGCATCGCCAGCATCACCGCGTCCGATGGAAGGTCGTTCAGTTCATCCAGCAATAATGCGTGAAGGCGAAGAATGCGGGCTGAATCCCAGTTCAACACGGCTGGATCGATCGCCCGCAATATGAGCTCACGCACAAGCGCCGTGACGACGAATCCCCCCGCCAGCTGCCCGAAATGAGGCGGCGTCCGATCGGATGCGATGTAGAGCGTGCGTAGCAGAACAGGTGTTCTCGCGCGGAATTCATGGGCAGTTCCCGGCGGGATCCAGACGGCCCGCTGAGGTGGAACAACCCATAATCTGCGGTCCGCCCTGATTTCCATCACGCCCGAAACCGCGTGGACAAACTGGCCGTCCGGATGGGCGTGCGCAGGGATGACATCGCCTTCGATGAAATTGCGAGCGAGCACATGGACCGCGCTGGCATGTCTACGAGTGTCAACCAAGTGAATGCTCCTCCAACCCGTCGGAAGCCACACGGTCCTTGGGAGGCGCGCCCTGACGGCCGCACATCCGAAGTCATCAAAATTCTCGCAGCCACATCTGAAACACCGATGAGGCCGTCCCTCCTTATGACATATTGAAGCGTGGCGCGAAGCGGGCTGATGGCCAAGTTATACGCCAAATCGGCCAACAGCCTAGTTTAGGCAGAAGCGGCGCTGGGACCAGCTCTCAGGATTTCAGGGAAACATAGCCTGCAGAGGTCCGCAACCCCGAACCAAATAGTTTCCGTTTGAACGGTGCTGCCCAACAGGGCATATGGATTAATATGAAACACCGTTTGCATTTATATGTCTGCAGCTGGGGTGCCGGAGCGTGTCGGTGAAGGATGCTACCCCCAGAGCGCTGCGAAAGGACTCTTCAGTGGACGGCGGTGCTGTCGCGGCACCGATCCCCTTGCCAGACCGCGCTCGGCCGAAAAGAACCCGCCGCAAATCGGGAATGCGCGAAGAGTTGTTGAAGGCAGCCGTAGAGCTGTTTGGTTCTCGCGGCTATGAAGCAGTGTCGCTGCGTGACATCACGGCGGAGGTCGGCCTGAAGCCGCCCGCCTTCTACAATCATTTCAAATCGAAGGATGAATTGCTCGTCTCGGCGATTCTTGCTGCCCTTGACATGTTCAACAGCGAGGTTGTGGACAATGACGAGCCGGACATGCCGCCGGTCGAACGGATGAACGCGCTGATCCGCCGCCATGTGCTGTACCAGATTTCCAACGCTGCCTTCGCCAAGGCGAACGACCGGCTGATAGATTCGGCGATGCTGGAAAGGATTGGCAGCCCTGGCGCTAAACAGGAAATCCGCTCTCACATGCGCCGCTACCTGGATGTCCTCACCCAGATTGTCCGGGACATCGTGGCCGGGCGCCCCGATGACGCGCTGGAGCCACGCATTTGCGCGCTTGCCATAGGCACGATGTGCGACAATGTTCTGATGTGGTATCGCCCGGGCGGGTCGGACAGCCCCGAGAAGGTTGCTCGGCGCATGTCGGAACTTGCCCGCAACATGCTGAAGGTGGGCTGGTCAGAAGGGGCTTGACGACACCGCCGCCCCGGTTAATATGAACGAACATTCGTATTAAGGCGGCGGGAAGACTCGAAGATGAACGGGTTGGGTCAATATGTGATCGGCGTCGTGATGCTGTTCGCGATATGGGGTGCTGTCGCCGCTGTCCGGGATGACAGCGCAGGCATGGGATGGGAATTCATGGAGGGGATCCGGACGACCGGCGTCCTTTTCCTTCCAGTCGGGGCCGTCCTCGCAGCCGCCCCGCTCCTGTCCGCTTTCATCACCCATGCAGTTGCCCCCGTCTTTTCCTTTGCCGGGGCGGACAGGGCGATGGCGGCAACGACCCTGATTTCCGTGGACATGGGCGGTTATCAGATGGCCGATGCGCTTGCAGCCAGCCGTGAAAACTGGATCATCGCGTCATTCAACGGCTTCCTGCTCGGACCGCATGTCGTCTTCACCATCCCAGTGGCGCTGGCGATGCTCCCGCGGAAGGACCATCGTTATTTGGCGCTTGGCATGATGGCGGGGCTCATCACCATACCGGTCGCGCTGTTCGTGGGACTGAGCGTCGTCGCAATGACCGACCCGCTCATCCGCCCTACGGTTTCGACCAGCAGCCCCGAGACATTCCGTCTGGCGATGACCTTCGGCCAGATATTGCATGATCTTTTCCCACTGACCATCATCGTTGCCGCTATAGTGGCGGGTCTGCGTTTCATTCCCGACTTCATGGTCAAAGGTTTCATGGGCTTCGGCCGCCTTGCCGATGCCGCGATCAAGCTCATCTTCGGCGCTTGTATCGTCCAGTATTTCACGGGCATTTTCAGCCATCTTTTCGGCGGATGGCCCTTTGATCCACTGCTGGCCGACGCCGCCAATTCCATCCGCGGGCTGGAGATAGCCGGATATATCGGCATCATGCTGGCTGGCGCGTTTCCGATGGTCTACGCGCTGCGCCGTTATTGCGGCAAAGCCATTGAAAGGTTGGGCGATCTGACCGGGTTCAGCGCAGTGGGAAGCGGCGGGCTGATAGCGACGACTGCCAACCCGCTGACGCTGTTCAAACTGATCCCGGAAATGGATGCGCGCAACAAGGTGATGACGATCGCCTATGCCGTGTGTGGTTCCTGGATATTAGGGGACTCGCTCGCCTTCATCGCGAATTTTCAGCCTTCGTTGATCGTGCCGCTGATGTTCGGCAAGCTGGTCGGGGCGATTTGCGGCATTTTGGTCGCACGCTGGCTGGCCGTGCCGCGTGCCTTGCGCTTCGAGGAAGAAGACAGGGCAGCGGCCGAAGCGGCTGTGCCATCGTCTGATACGAAACTGCACGCCCTTGAAGGAGCGCTTCTGTGACCGCCAGCATCCGCCTGTTCCGCCTGCAGGATACGGCGATGTCGGATTATGGCGAGGGTCCCGGTTCGGCCAGCATCGCCCGGCTGATCGGCCCGGATAGCAGCCGGACTATGGGCGCGTATTTCGCGATGTTCGATGGCCGGTGCGTGCCATGGACCGTGCAATATGACGAGATGATCCTGTGCCTGTCGGGCACGTTCCGCCTACGCACGCGGGATGAGGTCCACGAACTTGGTCCGGGGGACATGCTTTGGATCGGGAACGGCACTGAATTACGCTATGAAGGGGAGCAGGCGACCGTCTTTATCGCGATCGCTCCTGTCGACTGGCGCGACCATCAGCCGAACGCCTGAAGCCATCCCGGCGGCAGGCGTGCCGGGACGTCGTTCAGGCTCTGCCGTCTTACGCCTCGTCGCCGAGGCCAGCCGCCCACTCCGGTTCAAAAGGTATCGAACGATCCTGACGCACCCATGCCGGTTGCCCATAGATCGACTGTCCACCATCGACCGACAGGTTGGCTCCGGTGATGAACCCTGCTTTATCGGAACACAGGAATGCGACAGCCTCCGCAATGTCTTCGGTCAGGCCCAAACGGCCGATCGGCGTCTTCTGCAACAGGTCGCGGCGTACACCCGGCTTTCCGACCATCCATTTGGTCATGGCCGTTTCTATGACGCCGGGCAGGATTGCGTTAGCCCGGATGCGGTGGATACCCAGTTCCGCCGCCATGGTCTGAACCAGCATCAGCAGGGCCGACTTGGTCACGCAGTAAGCGCCAATCTGATCGGCGTGCCGAACCGCCAGAGAGGATGAGATCACCGTGATCGAGCCACCGCTGCGGCGCTCTGCCATCAGCCGCGCAGCTGTCTGGCAGATGTGAAAGGTGCCGCTCAGATTGATGGCGACATGCCGGTCCCAGACCGCCGGATCCATCTCCAGAAAGCCGGTGAACTTGGCGTATCCGGCATTGGCGACCGCCACATCGAGACGGCCGAAATGGGCGCGCACCTTTTCCATCGCCTGATCGACCTCATCTCTATCGGTCTGGTCGGCCGCTAGGACGAGGCAATCACCCGGCATCTCCTGCCGGAGGGCCGCGGCCGTGGCCTCGTCGCGTTCGAACAGCGCCAAGCGATGGCCGGCATCCGCCAGCCGCTGGCAGATCGCGCGCCCCAGTTCACCCCCTGCTCCGGTGACGAGGGCGACCCGCCGTTCATCCACAGCAGCCGCTCCTGCACTCACCGTCGCTGGCGCCCAGGCGCGGGTTGATGACGTCCACCGATTGCCTCAGCCAGCGGCGCAGGCGGCCCGCTGCACGTACATCGCCGAAATCGAAGCTGACCGGCGTGACCGAAACATGCCCCGCCGCGACGGCGCTGGCGTCGGACCCCGGCCGCATCGTGAACACGGGATCGCGATCGACGTTGGTGAGAAAGGTGTACCAGCCGTGTCCACTGTCGGTTTCAACCGCCTCATAATGGCCTGGGTCCCAGACACGATGGTCAAGCGCGGTGATCTTGAGGCGCCGGTCCTTCAATATGCCGGGCGCATTGACATTCAGGATGCTGCGCGGCGGCGGCGGGCTGGCTATCATCCACGCCGCCAGTTCAGCGCCCACCTCACTGCACCAGCCATAGTCATAATCGGTAAGGTCGACCAGACGGAAGCGGCCGTCACGCGCCTGCTGCGAAATCGACAACGCCGGCAGTCCGAGCAAAGCTCCCTCCGCCGCAGATCCGAAGGTGGACGAATAGGTGGCGTCGTCACCTAGGTTAGCACCCTCATTGATGCCGGATACAACTAGGCGGACATCTTTGGCCAAGCCTGACAGGATCGCGGCGCGTACGCAGTCGACGGGCGTGCCGTCGGCGCGATAGATCGGATTGCGATCATCGCCGCCATCGCGGGTCATCACGACCGGCTTGCGGAAGGATGCAGACCGGGACGTACCGCTGCGTGGCCCGTCCGGCGCCACGGACAGGACATTAAGGCCCGCATTGATCATCGCGTCGCGGATGGCAGCCATGCCCCCTGCCTGATATCCGTCATCGTTCGTCAACAGAACGTCCATGATAACCTCACTCATCGAAAGCTGCTCAAACTGGGGCGGTCTGGCCGAAGCTCCTCTACGCCCGGCACGGTCGCGGGCTTGCCGGAGATTGCCCATTCCGCCACGCACATGCCCAATATCGATCCGGACGTGACGCCAACGCCACCCAGTCCGCCGACTACCAGCACGGAAGGATCGGCTTCATACGGCCCGACCTGAAAACGATCGTCCATGCTGATGGGATAGAGCCCGAACCAGCCGTTTGAAAATCCGAAGTCGTCCATGCCCATCCGCTCTGTCAGAAGAGTTGCGACAGTGATCAGATGATCGTCGCCAGATGGCGGGCTGAAGCTGTCGGGATCCACATCAAGCCCGTCGATGGCTTCATAAGTATGAAGTCCAGCAATCAGGCTGTCGGGACCATCTTGCCTGAAATATAGGCCCTCGCCCTCCTGCCCTGGCATGTAGAGATTGACCATCGGAACAGTATAGTCAAGCTCGCGAGGCAGCCGAACCAGAAAGACTTCATGCACCTGCGGCTTGATTGGTACGGCATGTCCCAGCAGCTTGCCGACATTCCCAGCCCATGCGCCCGCAGCATTGATCACGATATCGGCTTCGACCAAGCCTTTGCTGGTTTCCAGCCGATGCACCCTGCCCGTCTTGGAATGAGAAAGCACGTCAGTCTGCACGCTGACACGCGCGCCCTTTTCCTTGGCCTCCTCAAGCAGGGTCGTGCACAGAAGATATCCGTCCAGATGCCCGTCCGTGGGCCCGAAAAGCCCGCCCGCAAGGTCATCCACGCGCATGTCGGGCACTAATTGCCGGAGCCCCTCCCGGTCGATCAGGCGGGAATCCATGCCGCCCAGTTCCCGCTGCACCTTCACCGCTTCGGCCAGCCGGTCCATATGCTCATCCGTATAGGCGACGCGGACGTTGCCGATTTTCGCAAGCGGCAGCTCGCGCTCCCGTTCCAGCCGCAGGAACAACTCCTTCGCCCGGATGCGGATCTCTATGTCGAGCGGGTTGAGCGTCTGGTAATTATAGACGCCGGCGGAACGGCCGGACGAACCGCTGGCGGGGGCGTCCCGCTCCAGCACGATCACGTCAGCGCCAAGTTCCGCTGCACGAAGGGCGGCGCCGCAGCCGGCAGTGCCAGCGCCGATGATGGCAATCCTTGGACGGGTCACTGCTCATCCTCATCATTGGGAAGGGAACGATGGACATGAATGTCGGCTAGCGTGCCGCCATCGACAACCAGATCGGTGCCGGTGATGCCCGATGCTGCGTCACTGGCGAGGAAGGTGACCGCGCCGGCCACCTCATCGACAGTCACCATGCGCTTGATGGGTACGCGTTTGAAGTCGTGCAGCATGTGTTGCAACATGGCGGGCCGCAGTGCTTCTTCCGCCATCTTGGTGTGCACCCAACCCGGACTGACGGAATTGACGCGAATGCCATATTCGGCCAACTCGATCGCGGCGCTCATGGTCATGCCGCGCAGCCCGAACTTCGCGGCCACATAGCTCGCGAAGGGACCATCCGCCGCATGCGCTTCGATCGACCCGATGTTGATGATGGCGCCGCCGCGACCTTGGTTGCGCATCTGCCGCGCGACCCTCTGCGTCATGAAGAAGACACCATTCAGGTTGACGTCGATCACCCGCCGCCAGCCCGCCTCTTCGATGTCGAGGAACGCCGCTTCATGGGCGATGCCGGCATTATTGACGAGGATGTCCAGCCGCCCATGGGCGTCCAATGTGCCGGAAACAACTTTTTCGACGTCGCTGGTCGATGCGACATCGCCCGGATGCACGCTCGCCCTGCCGCCCATGCTCTCGATCGTCTGCGCCGTGGCTTGAAGAGCAGCGGGGTTGCGCCCGCTCAGGGTGATCGTGGCCCCGCGTTTCGCCAATGCGACGGCGATCCCTTCGCCAAGCCCCCGGCCTCCGCCAGTGACCAGTGCGACCTTGCCTGCCAGATCCTCGCTCATGCAGCCTCCGATCTATCGGCCATCAGGTCGCGAATGCGCAGCTTCTCACCCTGGCGGCCATTTTCAAGGCGATAGACCCCCAGCCCGCCGCCGCCGAGACTGACGCGCCGAAGCGCCGCGAAAAATTTCCCGGGCGACAGGGCTTCGGGGGCGAATACGCCACCGCGTGGCGTGTCGCCTTCCGCCAGCATGATCACCCCTGCGGCGGCTGGAACGCCCGTCGCCTCTTCCATGCTGGTGTCCGCACCCGAAGCGTAGCGCAGCCCGTTGCCGTTGGTATGAACGTCGATCTGCAGCCCGCTTCCGATGCGTTCGCCACCCTTGAAGCGAGTAAGAAACTGCTGGAACGCCCTGACCAGCATGTCGGTACGCTGCTCCGTGCTGCCGGGCTGCTGCTCGTCCGCCACGGCGGCAAGAGCCGCTGCCACCGCATGCGCGTCGATCGGGGCGATGGCCCCATAGTTGACCGCCCGTTTAACGGGCAGGAAGCGGGGAACGGTAAGCGGCTCTGGATGGGCCAGCTTCACCACCGTCTGCCGTCCGACCGACCCTGGAAAATCGACGACGCGCGAATCCATTTCGCCGGGAAGTGGAACGGGGTGAACCGTGCCATCAAAGTCGACCAGATTGAAGCAGTGCCAGAAATGCTTGGTCGCCGCCTCGGTCATGTCCTTGGCATCGACCACCCAGGCGATCTCGACATCGTCCGCGCCGTTCAGATGATCGACCGCCAGGCGGATCAGGATATTCGACACGCCGGGCGTCGATCCCAATCCGATGATTGCCGTTACGCCCGCCGCCTTGGCGGCATCGTCGCGCGACAGGATCGGAACCGTGATGTCGGCGTCGTCACAGATATCGAGATAGTCGGTTCCGGCGGCGATCGCCGCATCCAGGACAGTAAAGCCCGTGCGGTAATAGGGGCCTGCCAAGTTCGCGACGATCGCCGTCGACCGCATCAGCATGTCCAGCGTGCCACCGTCGGCCAGCGGATCCTGCTCGCGGGTCTGCATGCCGAGCGCCCGAGTTGCAGCCAGGGTTTCGGGCCTCCACGCCCGATCGATCGCAAGCCAGCGGGCGACATCGGTGCCCCGCGCGGCCGCGGCCAGCATGGCCTGCGCCTGCCGCCCCCCTGCCCCGATCACCACGACGTCAAATTCACGTTTCATCAGATCCTCCCGAATTTGCGCTTTGCTGCTCGAGCGTCCGGATGACGGCATCCCGCACATTCCGGCGATCCACCTTCCCGGACGCGATGCGGGGAAATGGATCGAAAACCATGAAGTGGGCCGGCATTGCGTAGGCGGGCAGCCGGGCAGCAAGGAAAGAGCGGGCGCGGCTTTCGTCGAACGCCCGGCCAGGCCTGATCTCGATCGCCGCGACGGGCACTTCCTGCAACACCGGATCAGGGATGCCGATCACCACGCAATAGCCGATCTCCGGCAGTTCCGCGAGCAGGCACTCCAGATGGGACGGCAATATCTTCTCGCCGCCACGATTGATCACATCATCCCGCCGTCCGTGCAGGAACAGGCGGCCAGCGTCGTCGAACCGGCCAAGATCGCCTGTCCGCAACCATTTACCGAACAATTTTTCCCCGTTGGCTTCTGGACGCCGCCAATATTCCGTCATGCGTGTGGGCCCCGCGACCCAGACCTCGCCGGACGCCCCCTGCGCAACATCCCGGCCATCTTCGCCCACCACCCGCAGTTCTGCGAAAGGCGCGGCAAAGCCGACGGACTCGCCAAAGTTGGTAATCATCTCGGGCGGCAGGAAGCTGCACGCGCAACCAAATTCCGTCAGCCCATAGCCATGGACAAGCTCAAGATGCGGCCAGCGCTCCAACATCTCCCGCGACCACGCGGCGGGCATCGGCGATCCACCGAACAGGACGGTTCGGGCCGGTCCGAACACCGCGTCCGCATCGTCCAATATCATCAGCATGCGCAGCACGCTGGGTACGGCAGTGACGAAGGTCGCGGGCGCGGCCTTGAATGCGGCGACCGCTTCCTTCCGGTGGAATTCCTCCACCAGCATCGTCTCGCCACCCGCCAGCAGCATCTGCCCGAACTGGTCGATGAAACCGGTATTGTGGAACATGGGCGCGATCACGACGGTGCTGTCGGCACTGGTCGCGCGGAAGAACAGACGGAAGACTTCGGACGCCGTGCACAAGGCTTCGGTGCTAAGCAACGCCCCCTTGGGCTCACCAGTGGTTCCGGAACTGAAGCTGATCAGCGCGGGCGCTTCTCCCGTCACGAACTCGGGCAAATCTTCCCACGCGGACATCGCCACGGCCATGGCCTTTTCCATCGGCAATACCGATATTGGTGCCTGGGCAAGAAGCGATGCGTGCCGTTCGTCCGCAATCGCCACCCGCGCCTCTAGCAAGCCGACCAAGTCGGCCATCTGCAATGCGCTGATGCGATTATTCGCGGGAACGGCGATGGCGCCAAGGCGCATCACGGCGAGATAAGCAACCACCCATTCAATGATGTTGAGGCCGACGATGATCACCCGGTCGCCATTCTGTACACCGGATGAGCGAAGGAACCGCGCATAGTCTTCCGCTTTGACGGCGAGGTCTTGATATGCGACCGCTCTTTCGCCCTGCCGCAGGGCGATCCGCGCCGGCGTTTCATCCGCCCAGTGGCGAAGAGCATGCCAAAGCGTTGCGAAAGGCGGCATCAGAAACGCGCCCCTTCCCGCACATAGGCAGCGGCTTCCAGCATCTCGGCAAAGCTTGCCTTCGCCCAGGCATTGCGGGCTTGGGTCAGGTTGGAACTTGCATAGCCCTGATAGGTCCAGCCATCAAGCGGCGTCGTATGGGCGGACAGGATCGGTTCGGCCATGGTCGCCCAGGCCGCTTCCCGCACACCCGCTACCGCGCGCATCAGCGCAACGCGGGCGCGTTGACTGTCATCGACCTGCGGATCGTACAGGCGCAGAAACTTGTCCGTCTCTTCGTCCGAAAGGCCCGCCTGACAGGCGAAGCTGGCCATTTCGAACGCGACCCAGCCCATTCCGGCATAATCCCAGTCGATCAGGCGCAGCCGGTCGCCGACGATGAAGTTCTGCGGCACAAGGTCGCTGTGACAAAATGCCCGCGGAGCATCGATAGCGGCAAAAAGCTGCGCGATCTGCCTGACGCGATCATACATGTCCGGAAACTCGGCGGGCCGCGCCGCGCCTTCCGCGTCGCCCAGCTTCACGAAATGCGCGGCATCCTCGAAGGGTGAAAAAGCGCGGCTGGAGGTCGGCTGCGCATGGAGGCTACGCAGCGTCTCCACGACCTTGCCCAGCAAATCCTCTTCTCGCATGCGCGCGGGCGTCATGACGCCGCCCGTCAGGAACGGGCACAGGAAATGCCCCTCCGGCAATGTCGATGCGAGGATCTTGGGAGCAAGATCTGCGCGCGCCGCATCGCATTGCGCCTGGATGGATGCGGCGCGGTCAACGCCCCACCGCTCCGGCTCAGGCGCACAGACGCGCAGTGCCAGCGCGTGGCGTGATCCTTCCAGCTTCAGGTTGACGTTGCTGCCGCCCCCGCTCATCGCGCTGATCACATAATCATCGGCCAGATCGGGCAGCGCCCACTGCGACAGGATGCCGCTCACCTGTTCCTGCAACGCCGGACTCATTTCCGGCGCAAAGCAGAGCTTCATGCCAGAAGCGACGGTCACAGCTGATATCCATGGCTGATGGCGACATGCTTGAGCGCCGTATGCTCCTCGATCGCGTGGATCGACAGGTCGCGGCCGATCCCTGACAGCTTGAACCCGCCAAAGGGCATTTCCGCCGCCGTGGGTCCATGATCATTGATCCACACCGATCCCGCTTCGATCAACGCAGCGCATTTGACGGCACGGTTGATGTCCCGCGTCCAGATCGACGCTGCCAGGCCATAGGCCACATCATTGGCCTTTGCGATCGCGTCATCTTCGTCGTCAAATGTGCTGACGACCAGCACGGGGCCGAACAATTCCTCCTGGACGATGGCCGAGCGCTGGTCAGCGCCGGTGACGATCGTGGGCGTGTAGAAGGCGCCGCTGCCTTCCCCACCGGTGACGATCCGGGCGCCTTCGCCCGCGGCCCTTTCCACCTGCCGGGCGATATTGTCGCGATGGCGCTGAGACACTACCGGGCCCATCTGGACCGAGGGGTCGAGGAAACCGTTGCCGACAGTCAGTCCTTCCGCCATCTGCACGAGCCGTTCGGTCACTTCGCCGAACAAAGCCTTCGACACATAGATACGGGTCGCCGCGGTACAGTCCTGACCGGAGTTGCGAAACGCAGCACCGCGCATCGTCGCTACGAACTTGTCGAGATCGGCATCGTCGAACAGGAGCACGGGCGCCTTGCCGCCCAGTTCCAGATGGACCTTCTTCACCATGTCGGCGGCGTCGCGCATTATGGTCTTGCCAGTGCTTGTGCCACCGGTCAGCGAAACCATAGCAACGTCAGGATGCCGCACCAGCGCCTTGCCGACACTGTCGCCGCGGCCAGTGACCACATTGAGGACACCAGCGGGGAATATGTCCGCCGCGATACGGCCGAGCAACAGGGATGTCAGTGGCGTCTCGTTCGTCGGCTTGAGCACGACCGTGTTGCCTGCCATCAATGCGGGACCAAGCTTCCAACTCGTCAGCCCCATGGGATAGTTCCAGGGCGCGATCGCGGCCACGATGCCCAAGGGTTCGCGCCGCACCATACTTGTGATGCCCGGCTTATATTCATCGCACACAGGCGCCGTCAGCGCCCGGCCGGCGCCCGCGAAGAAGCGGTATTTATCGGCTGCGGAGAACATTTCCGCCCGCGCGTCGGCCAAAGGCTTGCCCACATCGCGCGCCTCCAGTTCGGCGAACTGATCGGCATTGGCTTCGAGCGCGTCGGCCAGGCGCAACAGCATCGCTGCGCGATCCTTCGGCGTGGTAGCCGCCCAGGAACGCCGCGCGTCCTTCGCCGCGCTCACCGCCGCCTCTACCCCCGCTTGGCCGACATCGACCATGTCGGCGATCTGATCCCCTGTAGCAGGCTCGATAACCGCCTCGACCTCGCCTTCACGCCATTCGCGGTTCGCGATCGTGGGGAATAAATCCAATGACATCGCTCCAATCCTCTCGGTCAATTGCAGGTGATCTAGCCAGGCCGTTTTGAAAGGCGCCCCAGGCTGTCCGCCTTGATGAAATTCTGGGACGCTTCGCCTGCGCCGGGCAATCCCCATTCTTGCGGACTCGCCGGGAAAGCGAGTTTGCAAATGGGTGCGGTGGGAAAGCTTCTTCGGATCTCCACCATGCGATCCCCTACCCCTTCCGATGCAAGCCCCGCTTCAGGGAAACGGTAACCTGGCACTCATGTTTTAATACGAATATGTATTCATGCTAATAGGATTCGGATCGTGGTGTCAACCGGTAGATTTTTCCTCTCCATCCTCTTTTAGACCCTTTACCGCTTTGGTTTGGTCAAGACCGCTTCCAGTCATATGAGATATTGACAGCCGACATTTTAGATACGAACATACGTTCATAGTAAGAGATGCAGGAGTCGAACCTGCGCTTGTTGATATCTACTCGATCAACAAAGGGAGCGAAGGGTATGTCGAAGTTGAAAGACCAGTTATGCAGGCACGGCGGCTCCAGCCTGGGAGCACTTGCCATGATGATGACCTTGCCGGCCGCGGCGCTGGCCCAGCAGACGGAGGAGCCGGCGGGGGCATCTGCTCCCGCTCAGGGCATCCAGGAAATCGTTGTCACAGCACAGCGCCGCGAGGAAAATCTTCAAAAGGTGCCGGTGTCGGTTACGGCCTTGTCGGGATCGGATCTGCAAGCCAGGGCGATCGTCGACAGCACGGACATCGTAAAGCTGGTGCCCGCCCTCAAATATAATTCCTATAGTCCTTCGACGACCGTCTATAATCTTCGTGGCGTATCGCAGAACGACTATTCCGATCAGCTGGAACCGCCGGTCGCGGTATATCAGGATGATTCCTATCTCAGTTCCATGGCGACCGCAGGCTTCCCCCTGTTCGACATCGAGCGGGTGGAAGTATTGCGCGGTCCCCAGGGCACGCTTTTTGGTCGCAATGCCACGGGCGGCGCCATCCAATATATCTCGCGCAAGCCCACCGATGATTTTTCGCTCAACGCTTCGGCGACATGGTTCAGCGACGGCGGCTATGCGGTCGAGGCAGGCGCTGGCGGCGCCGTTTCCGACACACTGGCCGCCCGCTTCGCCATTGCTCGAGTCCAGAGGGATGGCTTCGTCAAGAGCAACAATCCCGCGATCGGCGACAGCGGTGAAACCAACCAGTTTGCGGGCCGTGTCCAACTTCTTTGGAAACCCACGCCCAACCTCAAAATATTGCTGCGTGCCATGCGGTCACGCGATGACAATTCCATTGCGGGTGGCACCTACACTTACACGCCCGCCGTGCCGGCCGATCATGGCCGCGGCGTGACACAGTCTCCGACGGATGATTTCTGGGGCACTGGCCCCGGCGTCGATCCGAACGGTTATGTAAAGCCGGCAAGCTATGGCACTTATGAGAACAACAATAATATCCCGTCCATCTTCAGCCGCACGATCCAGGCCTATTCCGGCCGGATCGACTGGACCGTGGGGGATGTGACGATCATCTCGATCACCGATTATCAACGGATGAGGAAATTTTATCAGGAGGATTGTGACGGAACGCCGTTGAACGGCTGCGTCTTCGCTCCGCGCACCAATCTTCATCAGTTTTCTCAGGAATTGCGCGCTGAAGGCGATACCGGCCGCCTCCGCTGGGTCGCGGGCGTCAACTATATCGACATTGACGGCCATTACCAATCACATGCCGAATATAATCTGATCGCGCTCGACTATTTTTCCACCGGAAATTCCGACTATTCGATTCGCACCAAATCGCCTTCGATATTCGCGCAGGGCACATATTCGCTGACCGACAAGCTAAAGATGACGCTCGGCGCGCGCTACACCCGTGACAAGAAGACCGACGACTACCGTCTTGATTTCACCTCGACCAGCGGCGGCGTAACCGATAACCAGATCATCGAGTTCAACCCGTCCCTCTACCCGGATGACGCGCGCAAGCGCTACAATCTCTATTCGGGCAAGATCCAGCTGGACTATTCGCCCACGGACGACATCTTGCTGTTCGCAGGTGTCACGCGCGGCACGAAGTCAGGCAATTTTTCAGCACCGGTTTCTGCCCCCGTGGTGGTGTCGCGCTTGCCGCATGGACCCGAAGTGCTGTGGTCTTATGAAGCCGGCTTCAAGTCCAAGCTTCTGGACAATCGCCTGCTGATCAACGGCTCCGCCTTCTATTATGACTATCATAATTACCAGGCTTTCTCGCTGATCGATCTCGTCCAGACGATCAGCAACCATGACGCGTGGGTTTATGGCGGCGAACTGGAAATAACGGCCGTGCCGACGGAGGGCCTCAATATCTCAGGCGGCCTTTCCTATTTGAAGAGCAAGGTCAAGGATATCGGGCTGCCCGACGGGACGGTCACCGACAGCCGCCTGCCCCAGGCGCCTCGCTGGTCCGGCAATGCGAGCGTCAGCTACACCCTGCCTGTGGGATCAGGCGACCTGACGGCCCGGCTGGACGGGACGTTCACCAGCGGCTTCTGCTTCAGCGTCGTGTGCGCCCCGGTGGAACGCGAAAAGGCATATCAGACGCTGGATGCGAGCTTAAGCTACAAGTTCGATCCCTTCACCCTGACCGCCTTTGCCAAGAATGTCACGGGAGAGAAATACCGCACCTATGCGCTGGATGTTTCCAGCCTGGGCTTCCTGGAAAGCATCTACACGCGCCCTCGCTACTATGGCGTAACATTGTTAGTGAATTACGGAAGATAAGCATCAAGGGGAGAGCTGTTTCGATGGCTCTCCCCATTGATCCGGCGGTCCGAAGCATCAGCGCCACATAAGGTTGCCGGTCAGCAAGCCTGTCCTTGCTGAACCTGCTTCTTTCAGCCTTCAAGATATGTTTTCAAAGCGGGCAACCAGGCGGTTCGCAACGCTTGCGCGTATGGGTAAGCCGCAAAGCAGCTTGTCCCAGGTGTTCAGACTGATACCCAAGACTTCCGTTATATGTTGTGGCTTCCGGCAATGCACGCGGAGCGCCAGCCGTTGCACAAGCGCCGGGTCGACATGCCGCAATGTGGTGCGACAGCTTAATGCCGTGGAGTCCGGCGCCTGCCTTGAGCAGTCGACGTCCTGCATGTCCATCAGAACAGCACGACGCTGCGGATGCTCTTGCCCGCATGCATCAAATCGAACGCGGTGTTGATCTCCTCCAGGCCAATCACATGGGTGATCATCGGGTCGATCTCGATCTTTCCGCTCATATACATGTCGACGATCTTGGGCACGTCGGTTCGGCCCTTGGCGCCCCCGAAAGCCGTCCCGCGCCAATTCCGGCCGGTGACGAGCTGGAAGGGACGTGTGGCGATCTCTTTGCCCGCCTCGGCCACACCGATGATGATCGACGTGCCCCAACCGCGATGGCAAGCTTCCAGCGCGGTGCGCATCACTTCGGTATTGCCCGTCGCGTCGAACGTATAGTCCGCGCCACCGTCTGTCATCTCTACCACCCTCGCCACCGTCTCCTCGCGCGATAGGCCCCTGCTGTTGAGAAAATCGGTCATGCCGAACTTACGGCCCCATTCCTCGCGGCCAGGATTGATGTCGACGCCGATGATCTTGTTGGCACCGGCGAGGCGTGCGCCCTGGATCACGTTGAGACCGATGCCGCCGAGCCCGAAGACGGCAACATTGTCACCTACCTGCACCTTGGCCGTGTTGATCACCGCGCCCACACCCGTCGTGACACCGCAGCCGATGTAGCAGCTGGACTGGAAAGGCGCATCCTCGCGGATCTTGGCCACCGCGATTTCGGGCAGAACCGTGAAGTTGGAGAAGGTCGAACAGCCCATATAGTGGAAGATCGGCTGCCCTTTGTATGAAAAGCGGGTGGTCCCGTCGGGCATCAGCCCCTTACCCTGCGTGGCCCGGATCGCGGTGCAGAGGTTAGTCTTGCCGGACAGACAGCTTTTGCACTGGCGGCACTCGGGCGTATAGAGTGGAATGACGTGATCGCCCGGCTTCACGCTGGTAACGCCCGGTCCGACTTCTCGCACTATTCCGGCGCCCTCATGGCCGAGAATAGAGGGGAAAATACCCTCGCTGTCGAAGCCATCCAACGTATAGGCGTCCGTATGGCAAACGCCCGTCGCCATGATTTCCACCAGCACTTCGCCCGCGCGGGGACCTTCCAGGTCAACCTCGATAATTTCAAGCGGCTTCTTGGCTTCGAGCGCAACAGCGGCACGGGTCTTCATCTCGTTCCTCTCGGTGATCAATGATGGAAGAGAGAGCAGGACTCAGCGTATACGCTCGCGAAATCCGCCCCCGCGCTTCCATCGCCAACATTCGTTGATACTGTTGTAGCGCCATTTCAAATCAGTGATAATATGGTCATTGTGCACAGCTTTGTTTCTCTGTTGGGATAATCAAGTGTCCGGATGGGACGGAATTGACGAATTCATCAGCGTCGCGACGCTCGGTTCGTTCACCCGCGGAGCGAAGGCCTTGGGCGTGTCGACCACTCATGTCAGCCGATCGATCAAGGCGCTGGAGCAACGGGTTGAGGCCAAACTGTTTCACCGCACAACTCGCGCCGTCAAATTGACCCACACGGGTCAGGTGTTTTTTGAACGCTGCGAGCGTATCGCCAGCGCCCGAGATGAGGCCATCGCGTTGATCGCAGATCGGAGCACACCTCAGGGGGAATTGCGCGTAACTTGTTCAACGGCGATAGGTGAGCGGTTCGTGGCACCTATCATTAACCGCTTTGCCATGCAGCACCGTAAACTCGCTGTTTCGATTGAGCTTTCAAATCATATTATCGATATTGTCGGTGAAGATTTCGACCTGGCAGTTAGAACAGGCACAATGACCGATCCACGCCTCATAGCGAAACGTGTAGCGTCTCGTCGTCTCTACACATGTGCGGCACCTGAATATCTTGCTTCGGCAGGACGTCCGGTTGGTGTTGAGGATTTGACGGGGCATGAATGCATCGCGGGGTCTGCAAGTGCTTGGTACTTCAGGGTCGGCGATCAGCAAGTGATTCACCAGCCCAAGGGCCGTTTCAAGTGCAACAGTGGACATGCCGTGATGGAGGCCTGCGTTTCCGGAATGGGCATCTGTCAGCTTCCCGACTTCTATGTTCTGCCCTATCTTCAGAACGGCATGATTGAGCTTTTGCTAGAAGATGTGCAGCCCGACGATGAACCGATCTGGGCCGTCTATCCGCGACGGAAGCATCTGCTGCCCAAGGTTAATCAGGTGGTGGACTGCCTTATCCATGAATTGGGTCCCGCGATGAACAGCCGGTACGGATCACCTGATCCCTCGAAATAGGCATCAATGCAGATGGTGCAGCGGACTTGCGTCGGCGCTCACCTTGTCGAACCTCTCGATTGGACAATTGGACGATCAGCGCTGGCCTCCCTCTGTCAGCCTCCCGGCATCACTCATATCGCCACCGCCAGATACTTGGGCAAGCTGGACAAGCGACGATTAACGGGCCCGATCTAGCACCAGCATCTCGTCAGTCTTCTGTACGATCCTTAAATCCAGGAAAACGCACAGCGCTGCGGCCAATCCGTCAGTATCTCCGGCACGGAAGCTACCTTCCAGGCGCTTCCCGCCGCTAGCTTGGTCTAAGAGGCGGATTTTACGGACCGAATATCGGTTCGCCTGCATGATGGTTTGGCTGGCTGTTTCGTTCGTAAAGTCCAAACGGTCCTCCTGCCACCCTGTTACGCTCGCAAGGTCGATCTTGGACGGTTTAGTCAATCGCCCGCTTGCTGACAGCGTCAGACGCTGGCCCGGTGACAGAAAGGCGCGATCTGCCTGGCCGGTCTTGCTTCGCGCCTCTACAGCCACTCGGCCATCAATCAGTATCACCGCTGGCGGCCTGGAAATGGCGGAGACATCGAAATCGGTGCCTATCGCGGTTACTGTAAGTCCCTCCGCCGTTACATGAAAGGGACGATGTGGATCGTGCGCCACGGCGAAATTGGCGCGACCTCGGCGCAACGCGACATGCCTCTCTTGTTCATCGAGCCGGATCACCACGGCGCTGTCGGTATCGAGCGTCACATGAGAACCGTCCGCAATCGTCACCGTCTTGCGTTCACCAACACCTGTACTGACATTTGCAACTTCGGCGGCGGGCGGCGTCATGATCATCAGGAAAGCCGCCGCCAAGGCAGACATGCATAATCCAGCTGCAACACCGCGCGGCCACAGCGGCGCAGGTAGCGCGCACCCCGCGTAATTTTGACTATCCCCGCCTAGCCGCTCGGCGTGGCGCTCAAGCTTTTCGCTCGCCAACCCGGCGTACAGATTTTCCTTTCTGGGAACACGGTGTCGGGCAAGCTATCCCAACCGCTAGGGAGCGTTTTTCCTCCTCCCACCGCGCTTAACCATCTGCTGGCGAACAGCGGGCCGCGCGCCATCGACGCCGGGCAATCCGCCCTTTCCCTGCCTTGGACCAACTCTCGGTATTTAGGTCCTGAAGGCAGCCGCTCGATCTTCGAACCTCAGAGCTCGCCATTGCAGTCAGTCGGCTTACTGGCGATAGAGGCACATAATTGCCGTCACTTATCACACGCGCACCAGTCAGAGGGACGAACTTTGACAGCAGCGTCATTAAGCTTACCGGGGAGGAGATACCATGATCAAGACAAGCAGAAGAAGCTTGGCCTTAGCCTCGGCCTGGGGATCCTGGGTGCTGCTTGGAGCTATCTCCCCTGCTGCGTCCCTCGCCGACACGCCGCGCGCGGCGACACTGCCGTGGATGTCGCCAGACATCATCGCGCGTCAGGACGGCGCGTCCGAAGCTGACCAGCGCGAGGCGGTAGCGCGGCAGCGCGCGCAATTGCTGTTGAAGGCGATGAGCCTCCCGCAAAAAATGCAGCAATTGACAGGCAGCGCGCCTGAAATCCTGCCTGAACTCCCCCAATGTTTCGGCGGCCGACATATTAGCGGGATTGCTGCGCTGGGGATTCCCACGTTTCGGGTCACAAACGGGCCGGTAGGCCTGGGTCAGAATGATTGCGTCGATGCGCAGCTGGTGGCCAAGGCAGGCAGCGCCGCCAAGGCCGCGGGCCTGGCTTACACACATCCCAGCTCGGCCAAGGCGACCGCGCTTCCGTCCGCCATGGGAATCGCGGCCTCCTTCGATCCCGATGTGGCGAGCGCCTATGGCGAAATCATCGCCAATGAAATGCACAGCCTTGGCTTACATGTATTCGAAGCGCCCGGCGTCAACTTGGCCCGCCTCCCAATTCTCGGCCGCAATTTCGAATATTTCGGCGAAGATCCTTATCTGAGCGGCGTCATGGCCGTGGCGGAGACAAAAGCGGTTCAGTCAAAGGGGCTGATCGCCATGCTCAAGCATTTTGTCGCCAACGAACAAGAAACCAACCGCATGTCCATCCAGGAAACGGTGGACCAGCAAACGCTGCGTGAGATCTACCTGCTGCCCTTTGAAATGGGTGTGAAGGATGGAGGTGCCGCCGCTGTCATGTGCGCCTATAATTATGTGAACGGCAAATCCTCCTGTGAGAATGAAGATATACTGACGGGCGTGCTGCGCCGCGAATGGGGGTTCACCGGCTATGTGCAATCGGATTTCTTCGCGATGAAGAGCACGGCTGCGACGTTGAAAGCCGGGTTGGACAATGAGATGCCGACGCCGCTTTTCTGGTCAGTCGATAAGCTGGGCAGCGCCTTGTCGAAGGGTGAGATCACGGCCGCCGACATCAATACCGCACTGGAGCGGCGCTACACCCAGATGTTCAAGGCCGGGATTTTCGAACGTCCGCTGGTGCAGACGCCGATGGCAGTCGAGGAGAATGGGCGCAAGGCCCGCGACATCGGCACGCGCGCGGCAGTGCTGCTTCAGAATGGAGGCGCGCTTCCCTTCCGCCGGGATGTCCAATCCGTCATGGTGATCGGCAAGGGCTCCCAGGTCTACGCGCAGCAGGCCGTGGCGGGTGGGTCACTTCCAGGCGAGCCGATGGGATCCGGCGGCGGCAGTTCCGACGTGGTGCCGCATTACACGGTGACGCCGGTGGAAGGCCTGCGCAATGTGCTGAAGTCGCTGGGTAATTCGGGTGCTGCGGTGAAACTCGCACTGGTCGATGATGCGAACATGTCTGCGACCATCGATGGGGCGCGGGTTAGTTTTGCCGATGTGACCGCGCAGGCGGGGGCGGCTGATGCCGTCATCATCATGGCGGGCACCATCTCCGAAGAAGGCGCTGATCGGGCGACCTTCGCTGGCGCAAGCGGGCGTCAGTTGGCCGGATCTGCGGCAGCAGGCGACAATCTGGATTGGTATGCGCCGCGATCCAATGTCATCGCTCTCACCAACGGAAGGAATGCGGCGCGGAACAGCCAGACTGTCGCGATGATAAAGGCGCTGCTCGCGGCGCCCTCCCGCACGGGGGTCAGCATGAACCGCAAGACTGTACTGGTGCTCAAGGACAATGCGGGCGTCGCGATGGACCCGCATCTGGTAGGACCCCGCGGTCCGGCCATATTGGAAAGCTGGTTCCCGGGTCAGGAAGACGGAAATATCGTCGCCGAACTGCTGTTCGGGATCAAGAATCCTTCCGGCAAGCTGCCAGTCACCTTCCCCTATGTGGGCAAGGGCTTTCTGGACAATGTGAGCGCCGAACAGTTTCCCGGCCTCTATGACGAAGCAACAAAGAAGCAGACGGTGCGCTATGCCGAGCGCCTGAACATCGGCTATCGCTGGTATGACGCCAATGTGAGTGGCAATTGCAAACTGGTGAAAGGCCGCAACCCGTGCGTGGCCTTCCCCTTCGGCCACGGACTTTCCTACACCAGTTTCGCCATGTCGAACATGACGGTGGCTTATGATCCAACAGCAAAACTTTATCGTGCCAAAGCCGTTGTCGCGAACACCGGCAAGATGGCGGGCGCCGAAGTGGTTCAGGCCTATCTTGCTCTTCCGCGCAGCGCTGACGCAGCCGGAGCACCCCAACCGCCCAAGCGCCTGGTAGGGTTCGAACGCGTGGAGCTCCAACCGGGCGAACGCAAGGAGGTAGAGATCATTATCGATCCCGCCGCCAGCAATCACCCGCTAAGTGTGTGGCGTGAAACGGAACAAAAATGGGTTGTCCCTGAAGGACAATTTGCTTTGTGGCTGGGTAAGTCATCATCGCCGATCGATCTCATGCTGGCTGGACGATTCAGCTACCGAAAGTGACATACGGACAGCGCTCATCACGGCTTGGCTGGTGACAGGAAGGATCGGCGCGCCCAGGCAGCCGTAAGTGTGCCCGGGCGCGCGTGGAACATTGGCACTTTGTCAGAAGCTAAAGCGTCCGCTGACGCCGAACTCACGCGGCGCATTGATTGAGGCGGTGCGATAACCTGAGTCGATGAAGGTCCCGGCAGTAGATTGCAGGCGGAAAGTGCTTGGACTTACCGAGCGGAGCCGGTCTTGGTCGAGCAGGTTCTTGACGAAAGCGGTCAGCTCCCAACGGTCGTCCTCGCTGCGCAGCCCAACGAACAGATCGAGCCGAATGTCGGTTGGATAGCGGTAGTTCGACCGCTCCGACGTGAAGGCAGGGCGAATGTTCGCATTGCCACGGATGAATGGCATCACTTGCGCGCCTATCGGGAAACGAATTTCTCCGTTTAGAGTCGCAGTAAACTCAGGAGAGTCCGACAGAGGACGTCCAAGGCAGGTGGCGGTTTGTGGAAGACCGCTGGTGATGTCTGCCGGAGCGGCGGGTAGTACCGGATTTCCGTTCGCATCGACGATGTTGCAGAACACCGGGCTGGTATATTTTGACTTGGCATAGGCGGCGTTCACGCCCAGATCGATATTATTCGTCGGCCGGTAGCCGAGCTGCATCTCGATGCCCTTGACGTCCGCGTTGCCGTTGGTCGGAACGGCGATTGTGGTCACGCGGCCGGTCGGCTCAATCGCGAACAGCGCCGGTTCGTAGCTAAGGAAGTTTTTGAACTTCTGATAGAATAGCGCGACGTTGAGAGTCATGCGACGATTGAGAAGACTGGCCTTGGCGCCGAGTTCGAAACCATCGGCGGTTTCGTTCTTCGCCTGCAAATATTGTTGGCCGACCTGCGCTGTCACCGCGACCGCGGGCGGCCCGGGCCGTTGCGTTCGTCCGTAGCTGAAATAGGCGTTTACGTCAGGGTTGATTTCCCAGTTCACATTGGCACCGCCCGACCACAATTTGTTGCGGCTCACGACATGTGAGGAGGTTCCAAGGCCGCAAACACCGTTGGGATCGACGGTGATGAACGGCGAAGATCCAACAGAGTTGAACTTGTAGAAGTTTACCAAGCCGCCCGGTATGAACGGCGAATCAGGTCCGAAGTTGCTGCAGAGCGGCAGGAATGGCGCAGGCGAACCGAAGAAAAATCCAGGGAATCCGCCTCCGGTGATTGGGTTGATGACCGCGAGCTGATCGCGAACGGTCTTGTCGTTGCTATAACGTATGCCGCCGGTGAACTTGATGGCGTCGGTCAGCTGGTAGCCGACAGTGCCAGCAAGGCCCCATCCACGCGACTTGATCGTCAGCTCCACCGATGCACGTTCATAGCAGGCATTGCCCAGCGCAAGAATGCAGGTTGGTCCGACTACGCCGGTCGGAGAGAAGGAGTGCTGGTCGGTATGCAGCGGTACGAAATTGCTGTTGTCATGGAAATCCCCCGCAATCGACCAGGTAAAGCGGCTACTATTGTCGGATTCAAGCCGCAGTTCGGCATTGTAATTCTTGAACGACGTGTAAAGGTCCTGGATGGTCGCGAAATTTGGAATGGCGTTCCCGATGTCCTGATCGCGTAGTTGGAACAGGCGTGTGTTCTGATAGCCCAGGTTGGCGACGACGTCGACACCGCCCAGTTCCAGGGTCGAGTTGACGGTGAGGATGTCCGACTTGTTGCGAAACTCGAGCGGTCCCTCGATTACGGACTTTCGATCGCTGATCGCCAACGCGGGGCCTGTGCTGTTCGCGCCTACCGTGTTGCCTGGTCCGAACACTAGGATATAGGGCGTCAGCTTAGCATCGAGATGCTGGTACATAATATATGTCGTCCAGCCCTCCCAGGGCCGCAGGCTCAACGAAACGCGACCGCTATAGGTCCGGTTGCGCGATTCCCTCCCCGTTATCGTACTGACCCCCGAAACGGCATTCTTGTCGTAGAGGCCCGAAATGCGGACCGCGACCTTGTCGGAAATCAAAGGGACGGAAACGCCGCCCTGGATGTTGACGGCATCTTGAGTGGTGCCCGTCATCTGTGCGTACCCTTCAGCCTCCGTGAAGTTGGCGCGCTTGGTCCCGAACAGGAGCGCCCCGGCAGGCGAAGTGCGCCCACGGAACAGCCCTTGCGGGCCGCGCAGCACCTCTACTTGGCCAAGGTCGTAGATCGCCGTGAACACCGTATTCGCATTGACGGGAATTTCGTTATAGAACACTTCGACAGCAGGCGAGGTGCCACCATCGGGATCAAACGCGATGCCACGCAATGAAGCGGTATTGTTGCGCCCAGTTGTATTGCTGAGTTCAAGACCGGGCGATAGGTTCTGTAGTTCCTTGGTATCGAATATATTTAATTTCTGAACATCCTCGCCAGTAACAACATCAATCGCCATCGGTGTGTCTTGGATAGTAGTTTCACGGCGTGTGGCTGTAACGATGATGTCATTGCTCGAGGAAATCAAGCTGTCGTTACTCATTGAGTTCTGTGCTTGCTGGGCCTGCGCGAATGCAACAGCCGGCATGACGAGCGCGGAAACTCCGCACGCGAGCGTAACGATACGATTAGCTGAATGCATTCGCATGATCCCCTCCCTGCTACTCGAAGAGGTCACCGGAACATCCGATCCCATGCCTCCCCAATTTCTTGTCAGGCAAGAGAAAAACGTTAGGCACGTGCTTCTAGTCCACGCCAGGCACGTGACTACAGTATCCACCCCTACCTAATGTGATCCTGACTAGATCACCTTTTATGGCAACAGCTTATCAGAGGCGATTAGAACGTCAACTACATTGCGGGAATGTGTCCTTGTCATGCGCATAACTGCTTGTTGGCCTCCTGCGCACCTATTCGTCGCGTCGTTTACCCGGGTATGGCGAAAATCACGGTCCGGGGAGCCGATGAGGACCACGCGCTAAAAAGCGCCCTGCTATCGTTAAAACGAGCTGGAGAATTTCGCGGCAAACATGCTGAGCGGCGCACTCAGCCCCACCTTCACAAAGCTGCCCGCAGATTACGAAGCGGAGAAGGCAGAGGTCAAGCTGCGCCTTGTCCGAATTGCGCCTTCACGGCCAATCGCTCGAATTTTCTCATCTCACACCTCTTAGAGGAGTTATCGGAAGGGTTTGCGGTCTACAGGGCGAAGGCACCGCCGTACTGCCCCCGCAGGTCGAGAGCGCGGCGATGTATGCCAAGGGCGCTTGGGGGCGTGGAGGCGGGGATCGTATCCAGCGTGTGAGATGTCGCGGTCTTTGGGTTAAACGCGAACGCCGCCCTGTGGGGGTGGCGTATCGGGCTTATGCTATTAGTTGCGGGAGCGCGCACTGGACGGCGCACCACTCCCTTCGCGATCGAGATTTGACTGCCGAAATTTCGCTGACGCATCAAGCGTCGAAAGCCATGTCATAGACTGAAGTTCGAGCCAATTACTATCCCCTGAAAAAATTCGTCGCGACTGCAATATGATGCCACGGGGGCGACACCCCCCGATGCAACGAGAGACTCAGTTACGCGCGGGCGCGAAGATTGTGAAATATATGTTGAAAGAGGGGGCATTTTATTCGAGGGCAGGGCTAATACCGACCCTTCTAAGACGCTCAGCGCCAAATTTTGCGCGCTCAGTCCGGTCAGTCTGCTTTTTCAGTTTTTGGGCTGCGACTGGCCGGGCAGGCGCCTGTCAGGTTCGGAGCCAAAAGGTCGCGATAGCTGCCATCCTCAGGATGGCTCCTCCCGACCAGACACAGGCGTTAAGTTACCATGGTTCGATTGACCGATTAGGCCGAGACCTGACATCGGTTGAACTCCGCAAAGCTCTGTTTGCTACACGTTCAAGCAGCTTAACGCGTTAACGCGCATTTGAAGGTCTTATGCACCACGGTGCAGAGCGCAGTTTTTTTAGTGCCTGTCATATCGTCGGCGAGTAGCCAATCAGTTTGCCGGATTTTTGGACCAGCCTCTTTAAGAGCTTTTCCTGATCGGCAGGATAGCTCCGGCGCCGAGCAACGCGAACGCCGAGGCAGCTATGAACACGGCCGGATAATTGCCGCCCTGCATCGCACCTATCGCTAGAAAAGCTGGTGCCATGAGCGGGGCGAGCGATTGCGGCAGGGTATTGGCGATCTGGAAAATGCCCATGTCCTTGGCGCTGTTGTCCGGATCGGGAAGAACAGCCGCCACCAAGGCAAGGTCGACCGCATAATAAACGCTCATGCCGACCCCCGCGATCGCCGATCCTATCAGGAATTGAAGCACGGTCTGCGCCATGCCGATCGTCACGAGTCCGATGGCCCCAATGATAGCGGCGACGATGACGAAGGGTTTGCGCCTGCCAATCCTGTCCGAGAGCCACCCGGAGAGCGGTGAAACTGCGATCGTGATGGTTGCGCCGATGCTCCCATTGATGAACATCAGCCGGGGGACGTCCGACATTGGTTGATGCAGCCGATCGGACAGGAGATAGACGGCATAAACCTGGATATAGGACATGCCCATGATGACGAGGAAGCGGCTGATCCATACCCAGTAGAAATCGGGATGTTCGCGCGGGCTGATGCTGAACGAGCCCAAAAACTGCCGGACGCCGCCACAGGCGTCGACCATCGCGGCGGCTGGCCCGTCCTTGAACATCGGCAGGATCACCGCGAGGCTTAGGACGGTGCCCATCCATGGCACCATGAACAGCAGATAAGGGCTGCCCGTCGTGAATTGGGTGAGGAATGTGCCCACCATCACGCCGACGATGATGGTGAGGCCCAACAGCCCGGACACGCGGCCTCGCTGCGCTTCTGGCACCTGATCAGGCAACAGGGCGTTGAGCGCGGCCTGATTGGCGTTGAAGCCGATCTGGGCGATGACCCATCCCAGGCCGAACACCATGATGTTGCTCGTGGCGCTCATAAGCAGCAGGCCCGCGCCGCCGCCCGCAACGCCCACGATCATCCACAGCTTGCGCCGGCCGATGTGCGCGGTCGTGCGATCGGAAATATGGCCCCAAACAGGGGTGGCGATGATCGAGGCAAGCGCGCCGATGCCCAAGATCATGCCGAGCTGACTCATTTTGTGCGCAGGATCAGCAATCTGCGCGATGCGCATGGCGATTGTCAGCGTGACCGGGGTGATGAGGCCCAGCCAGTTGCCGCATTGTGCGATCCAATAGGCCGCGATGAATGCGCCGCTTGCGCGACCGTCGGCCGTGCTGGCCATTCAGAGAGCCTGGATCATGGTGATGTCGGCTGCGAACTGCCGCAATGCCAGACCGTCCGGTTCGCCGCGATCAAGTGCGGCATGAACCCGCAACCATGCCGCACGATCCACGCTTTCGTAGACCGGCGACAGCTTCCGCTCGCCCTTTGCGTTCCCAATTCTGAGATCCGAAGGTCTGGCCGATCCGTCACCCC
Organism: Sphingobium agri; assembly: GCF_023051225.1. Lineage (NCBI taxonomy): Bacteria > Pseudomonadati > Pseudomonadota > Alphaproteobacteria > Sphingomonadales > Sphingobiaceae > Sphingobium > Sphingobium agri. Next base: position 217,902 of record NZ_JALKHS010000010.1, read on the forward strand.
TGAGCGAGAAACGTAAGGTGCGGCCGAAGCCCAGCGCGTCGATCCGCTGGCCACCGCCGCCGGTGCCGCTCGTGGCAATCGCTTCGAAAAGCTTTTCGCCTGCCGTGCCGCGCACGACAACGGCGTGGGATGCCTGCCAGATATGGGTGAGGGAAAGCGGCTGGCCGAGGGCGTGCGCCGTGCGCACCATGTCCAACGCGGCATTGGCGGGCGTAGCGAAGTCACCCACTTGGCTGATCAGGATGGTCGACGTCGCCGCCAGATGCTGGATGAGGTCGGCACGATGACGTAGTAGCGTCGGATCGCCCGCATAGCGTTCCGCCAGTTCCACGACTGCGCCCGCCTGGTTTGCCCGATCGGCGAGGGTGAGGATCGCGTCTGGGTCGGTGATGCCCGGATCGGCGATGATGACGCCGCGCGCTCCCGCCTCTACCGCGGCCGTCGCGCGTGCCGCCCAGTCGCTGGTTCCAGCGATGAACATGATTGAGGCGGCGGCGCTGTCTGCTGGAGCGCGATAGGACAGTGGCAGGGTGGCCAGCGTCTTACGTAGCCTGTGCTGAAGGCCGAGCGCTTCGGCGGCGATGGTCAGTGGCAGGGGCATGACAGTTCTCCGATCGCACTGGCACTGGCTTTGTTGGCGACATCGATCACAAAGTCGAAATCCTCCGCGACGGTGTCGAGCGAGGGTATGGCACCATGGTCGCCATGTGCAGCCGCATAAAGCGCGCGCCATTCTTCGACATAGCCGTTGCGGTCGAAAGGACCGATCTGGCGAACGGCGCCCGATGCGTCGGTGATCGTCGCGACGGCTGAACCGCCGTGGACGTAGGATGGGGTGAAGCGAATGCGGAGCAGTTCCGCATCGGTAGCGACTTCCAAGTCCCAATAGGCTTCACCATGGCCATGCATGGTCCCGGCAAGCTGCACCGCGCGGCCGCCCGCCTGACCGGCGATCAGATAGCCGAAAGGCGCGAGCTGGCGCGCCGACCAGATTTCCAGGTCGCGCCAGTCCGGCAGGAAGGCGCGCACCAGCGGCAGATCATGCACCGCCAAACCCAGGATCAAGGTGTGGAACATCTGGCGGATCATATCCGGCGTAATTTCGTCGGGCATGGAGAAGGCCATGTCAGGCCGCCCGGTCACCTCTGTCGCCCAATTTTCGAACCGGTCGTTCAGCGGCAGCACGATGCTGGACCGGATGCTGCGCGCCTTGGGGACCAGGTCTCCGAGCATATCCTTCACCGCGATCCAGCCGGGATCGAAGACATGCATCGCGCCCAGGATTACGGGGATACCGGTTTCCGCCGAGACCTCCGCGATCGCGCGCGCTTCATCGGCGCTGTTCGCCAAGGGCTTTTCGCACAGCACGGCCTTCTTGCCTGCGCGCAGGGCCGCGATCACCTGATCGGCGTGGAACTGCTGGGGGCTGCAGACCGCGACGACATCTACCGCCGGATCGGCGAGCATCGCGTCGAGCGACGTGACGGAACGTGCGCCCGCGCTGACCGCGACCGCAGCAGCCAGATCGCCGTTGACGTCCATCACGCAGGCGGGCGTGAAGAGATCCGGCAGATGGGCGAGCGTCGGCAGGTGAATCGCCTGCGTGACAGGGCCCGCGCCTGCAAAGCCGACGCCTAGTGGCTTGACCATGTTCATGCCGTGGCTCCAGCAAAATAGGGATGGGACGCGAGAAAGTCATAGGAAGCGCGGCTGCTTTCCAGCGGCGTGGGCAGGTTCGGTATGTCGACTTCAACCACGAACCACCCGTCGAAATCGGCAGGCAGCGCGTTGAAGACGGCATCGAAATTCACGATACCCCGGCCCGGCTCGCTCCAGATGTGCCGCGTGCCGATCGCCGTCATATAATCATCTTCATAGCGAAGCGCCCGGCGGAAGCCGGCTTGGTCCACGTCCTTCAGGTGCACGGCCACCAACCGATCAGCATAGTCGGCGATGATCTGTTCCGGCACCATTCCAGCCCACAGCAGATGGCCGGTGTCAGGCCCGAAACCAAGGTGAGACCCGGCGGTCATGTCGAGCACGCCGCGCGTTTCCTCCTCGGTCTCGATGATCATCGCGACATGCGGGTGCAGGGCGAAGCGGACCCCTTCCGCAAAGCCCGCATCCGCCGCGCGAGCGAGCGTTTCGGCCATCCGCTTGGTCCGGTCGGCGGACGCGTTGTAGCCAACGGCAGGATTGGTGAAGCGCCCCATGTCGATATTGCCCGCGACGAAGGTGCTGTCGACGCCCAGCGCAGCAAGGGTGCCAGCATGCGCCTTTGCCTGTTCGACAATAGCCGCCTGCTTTTCGGCGACATGAAAGTCCCCGGCGAAATAGCCCGGCGCGGGAGTGAAGCCGAATTCGTCCAAGATCGACCTATATTCCGCGACGTTCATTCTCGCGGGAACATCGGTGTGGAGCGAGCGAAAGCCTGTCTGCACCAGATCAGTCAGGGCTTCTCGCAAATTCTGTTCAGTAACGTGCGGCCCCATCGGGCCAGTTACCCAGGGGAGCGGGTTGATTGCGACGCGTTTCAATGAACATCCTCCCTTGCGGCTCGGCTCGCTGCCTGAACCTATAGCGATACTAAAAATTAAGGACAACTATATTTTCGGGAATGCTGATGTTATGGCCACCGAATGAAGAAGCGCGGACCCTATGCAAAAGGCCAGGAAAGGCGGAACGAGATTCTGCGCGCGGCGGTCGAGGTTATCAGTCGTGAAGGCTATCGGGGCGCGTCGCTCAGTCAGATCGGCCGCAGCATCGGCATCGATAGCGCGCATATCATCTATTATTTCTCGTCCCGAGAGATGCTGCTGCAGGAAGTGCTGCGCATGTGGGACGAGGACAATGCAGCTCAACTGACCACAGGCGAGGATGTCTTTGCGGGGCTGGTGGAAGGGGCCAGGCGCAACACAAACAGTCCCGGGCTTGTGCAGCTCTATACCGCTTTTGCAGCCGAAGCGGTGGACGCGTCCCACCCTGCGCATGAGTTTTTCCAGGCGCGCTTTGCCGTCCTGCAATCCTATATCGCCGATGAAATCCGCAGGCGTCAGGCGGCGGGAGTTGTGGCGGCCGCGCTGGACGCCGATCACGCTGCTATGATGCTGATTGCCCAGTCGGACGGCCTGCAGGTGCGCTGGCTGGTCGATCGTTCGATCGACATGGCCGCGGCGTTGGAAACCGAGATTGAACTGCTGCTTGGAAATGGCGAAGGGCGAAAATGACGGACGAATTTCGCACATTGTTCGATGGGAGCACGCTTGCCGGATGGCGGGCGATTCCACGCGTCTATGGCCGTTGGAATCCCGGCGGACCGGCCGTCACTGACCTGATGGCGCAGTATGGGATCCAAACGCCTGCCGACCCGGAGGCGCATCCGGCGATATGGACGGTCGAGGACGGCGCGATCGTAGGCCGTCAGGCAAGCTTGGGCTATGGCGGTTATCTGCTGTCCGAAGAGACGTTCGGCGATTTCGAACTAGTGCTGGAGATGCGCCCCGACTGGCCTGCCGATACCGGTGTGATGGTGCGCCGCCAGCGCGACAGCTGGGAAGGTTTCCAGATATTGGTGGATCATCGTCCATCGGGCGGCATCGGCGGCTTTTACGGCAATGGGCTGGCCGGCTTTTCCGCCGTGCCTTTCGCGATCGACGCCGTGCTGGACAGCAAGGGCCTACCAATCGGTCTTAAGGTCGACGATCCTGCGGCCAGCGCGGAACCGGTGACGCCAGACAAGATCAGGCGTCTATCCTATGCCGCGAAGGTGGAGGACTTCCTGGCCGTCTGGCGATGGGGCGATTGGAACGAGTTGCGCATCCGCTGCGTGGGCGGCGCGTTGCCGGTCATCACGACATGGGTCAATGGACTGCAGATTGCGCAGGTGGATACCGCCGCCCTTCGATCGCCCGGCTATGACCCCGCCGCAGTCGGTGCCCTGTTGGGAGAGCGCGGACATATCGCATTCGAAGTGCACGACCATGATTCCAATTTTGGCGAGGCGCGCTGGGGACCTGGAGCGGCCTGCCGATGGCGGAACATCAGGATCAAAGAGGGCTGAAGAGTGAAGAGCGAAAAAGATGGCCGGCGCCTGCGTTTTGCCCTGATCGGCGGAGGCCCCGGGTCCTTCATCGGCAGTGTGCACAGGATCGCCGCCGAACTGGACCGAGAGATAGAATTAGTCGCTGGCGCTTTCAGCAGCGACAATGCGCGATCGGCGGAAGCGGGGGCAGTTTTCCGGGTCGATCCGGCGCGCGCCTATCCTGACGTGGCGACGATGCTGAGGGCGGAGGCGGTGCGACCCGACGGGATAGACTTCGTCACAATCGCCACCCCCAATCATCATCACCTGCCTGCCGCGCGCGCGGCGCTGGAGGCTGGCATTGCAGTGATGAGCGACAAGCCGGCGACCGCGACGCTGGAGGAAGCGCGCGAATTGGCCGATATCGTGGCTGGCGCCGATGTACCCTATGCGCTGACCTACACCTATTCAGGCTATCCGCTGGTCCGCGAAGCGCGCGCGCGCGTCGCGGACGGCGCGATCGGCCGCGTGACGAAGGTGATCGTCGAATATCCCCAAGGCTGGCTTGCCACCGCGACCGACAGCAAGCAGGCGGCGTGGCGGCTCGACCCCAAACGCGCAGGACCGGGTGGCTGCATCGCGGATATCGGCGTCCATGCCTTTCACCTGGCGGAGTTCGTGACCGGCCTTCGGGTGACGCAGTTGCTCGCAGATCTTGGCTCGGTGGTGCCCGGCCGTGCGCTGGACGATGACTGCCAGCTGCTGCTGCGCTTTGAGAACGGCGCGCGCGGTGCGCTGCTCGCCTCCCAGATCATGATCGGCGAACGCAACGGATTGCGCCTGCGTATCCATGGCGATCGTGGCGGGATCGATTGGCGGCAGGAAACGCCCAACATGCTGGTCGTTCATCATAGCGACGGGCGCACGGAGCTGGTCCAGGCGGGCGATGCGTCGCTGGGCGCGGACGCAACGGCCAGGCTGCGGACGCCCGGTGGGCATCCGGAGGGCTATCTGGAAGCTTTCGCCAACCTCTATCGTGACTTCGCCATGTTGCTACGCGGGGGCAAAGCGCCATTGTTGCCAGGCATTGCCGATGGTCTGCGCGGCATGGCGCTGATCGAAACCGCCGTTCACGCCAGCCGCGATGAAAGCGGCTGGGCCCCTCTCATCGTGTGAAGGAACTTAAATGCGAACGATCAAGGGGCCTGGGATTTTCCTGGCGCAGTTCATCGGTGACGACGCGCCTTTCAACTCGCTGGACGCCATCGCGGATTGGGCGGCGAGCCTTGGCTACAAGGGGTTGCAGATACCGACCAACGACCCGCGCTTCATCGATCTGGCCACCGCGGCACACAGCCAGGATTATTGCGACGAGATCCTGGGGGAGCTTGGCGACAAGGGCCTGTCAATCACTGAGCTTTCAACGCACCTGCAAGGGCAGCTGGTCGCGGTGCATCCCGCCTATGACACCCTGTTCGACGGCTTTGCGGCACCTGAAGTGCGGGGACGTCCGGATGCGCGGCAGGAATGGGCGGTGGAGCAGTTGAAGCTGGCCGCGCTGGCCAGTCGGCGGCTGGGGTTAACCGCCCATGCCACTTTCTCGGGTTCCTTGGCATGGCCCTATTTCTACCCCTGGCCCCAACGGCCCGCAGGCATGATCGAGGAAGCCTTTGACGAGCTGGCTCGGCGGTGGCGGCCGATCCTTGACACATTTGATGACAATGGGGTGGATGTATCCTTTGAAATCCACCCCGGGGAGGATTTGCATGACGGTGCGACGTTCGAGATGTTCCTGGACCGCGTCGATCAGCACCCGCGTGCCAACATACTGTATGATCCCAGCCATTTCGTGCTGCAGCAGCTCGACTATCTCGCATTCCTCGACATCTATCACACGCGAGTGAAGAGCTTCCACGTCAAGGACGCCGAGTTTCGTCCCTCCGGCCGAACCGGAGTCTACGGCGGATATCAGTCCTGGATCGACCGCGCGGGCCGCTTCCGCTCGCTTGGCGACGGGCAGGTAGATTTTGGGCAGATTTTTTCGAAGATGGCGCAATATGACTTCCCGGGCTGGGCTGTCTTGGAATGGGAATGTGCGCTGAAGCACCCCGAGCAAGGCGCCAGCGAAGGGGCGCCCTTTATCGCGCGGCATATCATCCCTGTTACTGACCGGGCTTTCGACGATTTTGCCAAGGGCGGTTAAGAGGCTGGCTTTGGCGCTCAGCCGAACGGCCGCTGATCGGACACGATCGACTGAGATGACCCGCGATCGCAAGAACCGATCCAGAGCTAGACTGGCTGCGACTGACTTGCATTAGTATATTTGATCCACTAGCGAGCGCAGCAAGCTAGGGGTTTGTTCATGCGCATCATCAGTTCTACTCTGCTCTCCACGACAACACTGTTGTCGGCCATAACCGCTAACGCGCAACCCGCGTCTGCTGAAGCCGAGGCCGAAGGACCGATTGTCGTCACTGCGGCTCGCAGCATCCTTCCTGTCAATGCACTGCCGCTGACGATCGACGTGGTCGACAAGGAGACGCTCGACCAGCAGCTCGCGATTTCCGGTTCAGTGACCGACGCGATAGCAACCCTGACCCCGTCCTTCTCGCCCACCCGCCAAAAGCTTTCCGGCGCGGGCGAAACCCTGCGCGGTCGTTCGCCGCTCTACGCGATCAACGGCATCCCACAATCGACCCCGCTGCGCGACGGCGCCCGCGACGGCTTCACCATCGACGGCTTCTTTGTCGACCGGGTTGAACTGATCTACGGCTCCAACGCGCTACAGGGCATCGGCGGCACAGGCGGCATTGTTAACCAAGTCACGGTCGGCGCCCCAACCAAGGAGGGCTTAGGCGGCCGGGTTCTGTTGCAGGCCACGTCCGACAACAGCTTCCACTCCAACGGGCTCGGCTGGAAGGCCGGCGGCCTGTTCCAGTACAAGGCCGGGGATTTCGACGCGACGATCGGTGCTACCTATGAAAAGCGCGGCGTATTCTATGACGGTCAGGAACGTCGCGTCGGCCTGAACCTGACGCAGGGCGAGACGCAAGACTCGCGCACGACCAATTTCTTCGCACGCCTTGGCTACGCGACTTCAGCGACCGGCCGGATCGACCTGATCGCCAGCCGCTTCGAGCTGAAGGGCGACGGGGATTTCGTAGCGGTCGCGGGCAACCGCAACGCCGGCCTGCCGACCAGTGCGGTCCGCGGCGTTCCTCCGGGCGATCCGGCCGCCAACCGCACCGAAAGCATCGCGCTGTCCTACACCGACACTGAGCTGCTCGGCGGCAATTTCATCAGCCAGATATTCTTCAACCGCTCGCGCGATACGTTCGGCGGCGAGATAGCGCCCATCGCGACCTTCCAGGACCCGGCTCTCGCGCCCGTCAACACGCTGTTCGACCAGTCGCAAAACCGCTCGCGAAAAATCGGTGCGAAGTTCAGCTATGAGCGCGCGATGCCGGGCTTCGAAGCGCTGACTGCGACGCTTGGCTTCGACGCTCTGTGGGACAAGACCGAGCAGCGGCTGATCGCCACGGACCGCGTCTGGGTGCCCCCGGCCGAGTTCCGGAGCCTCGCCCCCTTCGCCCAGGCCAATCTCAAGCTGTTCGATGGTCTGGTGCGCATCGCTGGTGGCGCACGCTGGGAAAATGTCCAGATCAAGATCGACGATTATCACACGCTGGCGTCAACAACCTTTATCGCTTGCTCAGCCAGCTTGCCGGCTGACACGCCTTGCGGCACGTCGACCTATGGCGGCGTCGCCGTTGCGGGCGGCAAGCCGAGATTTGACGATCTTCTGCTGAACGGCGGCGTCATCATCGAACCATGGGAAGGCATCCGCGCTTATGCCAGCTATGCCGAGGGCTATACCGCCCCCGACGTGGGCCGCATCGCACGCTCCGTCAATCTTCCCGGCGTCGATATCGACAGCTACCTTACCATTGAACCGATAGTGTCAAACAACCGGGAGATCGGCGTTGAAGTGAAGCGCGGACCGATCGACGCATCGGCCACCTATTTCTGGTCGTCAAGCGACAAGGGGCAGCTTCTGGTCCCGGGCCTCGGGCGCAACTTCGACGTGCAACGTCAGCGCATCAAGATCGAAGGCATCGAAGTCAATCTGCGCAGCGAGACACCGATCAAAGGGCTGAAGCTCGGCATCGGCTACGCTCATATCGAGGGGCGCTACGACAATAACGCGGATGGCGTGGTGGATACCGATCTCGATGGCGTGAACATCTCACCCGATCGCGTCAACCTGTCGGCCACATTCAATCGCGGGCCGGTTTCGGCGATCGTCCAGACGCAATATTTCCTGTCGCGCACCTTTCATGCCGATCCGGGGCTCACGCAGCCCGACCGGCGCAACAATTTCGCAGGCTATCACGTCACGGACGCCAGCTTCCGCTATCAGACCGGCTTTGGCGGGCTGCGGCTGAGCGTGCAGAACCTGTTCGACAAATTCTACATCGACTATAGCAGCGACACGCGGCTGCCGACCGATAATCTTGCTTATTTCGCGGGACGCGGTCGCACCTTCACCCTGAGTTGGGATTACATCTTTTGAAGACGCTCGATCTCCTGCATCGCTGGTTTGGCGGATTGATCGGCCTTGTTCTGGCAGTGCTGGGGTTTTCGGGCGCTCTGCTGGTACATAAGGACGCCTGGGTGCTGCTGCCGCATGCATCCGACACCCAGGTGCAGGAAACGAACGCCATCGCTGCGGCCGTCGAACGTATCATGGCGGATCCTGCCACCCGTCCCGAGATGATCACCTTTGCCGGACAGGATTTCGGCCTCAACCGGCTGCGTTTCGCGGATGGTCGTGGCGCCTATACCGATCAAGCGGGCAATCTGGTTGCGCGCTGGAACAGCCAATGGGAGCGGCCGGAACTCTGGCTGTTCGACCTTCATCATCATCTGTTTGCAGGCGACACGGGAGAATCGGTGATCGGCATCGCCGCAATCGCCGGGCTGTTCTTCATCATTTCGGGCATCATCCTGTGGATCCGCACGCGCAAGACGTTCGAGTTCCGCCTTCTGCCCAAGCGGATGAGCCGGCCGGCAATCTTGCGCCATCATCGTGATCTGGGGGTGGTCGCGGCACCGCTACTGATATTGGCGCTGCTGACCGGCGCCATATTGGTCTTCCGTCCGATGGCGGCCCTAATCCTAGGGCCCGCCGCCCCCGGCCAGATCGACGCAAGTCTCAAGGCGCCTTCCGTTCCGCATGTTCCGCTTGCGGCAAAGTATAATGGGCGTGCTCTTATCGAGGAGGCCCGGGCGCATTTCCCAAGCGCCGAAGTGCGCAGCCTGTCGCTCCCCCGGCAAGGCAGCGGCCTCGTAACCTTGCGGATGAAGCGGCCGGACGAATGGCTGCCAAACGGACGCACAACCCTATGGTTCGCGGCGGATGATGGCCGTATGATAAAGGCTCGGGATGCTTCCCGCCTGCCTCAGGTCGTGAAGATCTACAACATGCTCTACCCGCTTCATGCCGCCAAGGTCGGCGGTCTAAGCTATCGGTTGGTAATGACCTTCGCTGGACTGGCATTGGGGCTGCTGGGGACGTTGACCCTCTGGTCATTTTGGTTCGCGAGAAAACGCGTCAAACGTCCGGTGCGGCAATTGATCAAGGTACATCGTTGAGCGCGGCCCATGACCACCGCCGGCGGGAGAGCGAGTTCACGCCACTTTGATGTCCGTTTCGAGGAACGACAACCTCGCGAGGTAAAGGCAAAAAGTGGCGCGTAGCAGCCGCAAAATAGGTTCTAGCTCCTCGTATCGGCGAGGCGCCAGGCAACCTCAGATTTCCGTGCCCTCCGGCAATGTGAGCGCGTCCTCCACATCCACCCCGAGATATCGGGCCGTGCTTTCAATCTTTGTGTGCCCCAGTAAGATCTGGATCGCACGAAGATTTCCGGTCGCCTTGAAGATGATCGATGCCTGGTCCGCCGCAGCGAATGGGTGCCATAATCTTCACTGGGCAAGCCAATTCCTGTAACCCACTTGTCGACAAGGCGGCCATATTGTCTTGTGCTTATGTGGGCAGCATGATCGGTGCGGCTGGGGAAGCGAAATCCTCTAAAGAGCCCCCCTCTCAGTTCGAGCCATTTGAGGAGGCTAGCGCAAGCTTCGTCCATCAATTCGAACTGAACTGGCCTTCCGGTCTTTTGCTGAACGACCGTGGCTCGCGTACGAATTTTCCGATCACAAACGATGTCGCTGATCCTGATCTTCACCAGGTCACAGCCGCGCAGTTTGCTATCGATGGCGAGATCGAAGAGAGCCCGATCTTGAACCCGCCCATGTTGATCCAGGAAGAAGCGGATGGCCCAAATCTGACGGGGTTTGAGCGCTCGCTTCGCACCTACCTTGCGTCCTGCATTACACGACACTCGATCACGAGCGGCAGGATCGAATTCTGACAATCCCATGACACGTCTCCAATTGGCCATAATCGCCGCGGGGAAAACGCTTCATGGTGGGGCCGACTCTTGTTTACCGTACAAAGGCCAGATCTCGATCCCTAGGTCCGGAACGGCAGCTATTCAATATACGCACCTCAAGTCTGGCCGATATCCGATTTTCCGGTTGTGGATGCAAATGCGGGTATAGCTGCCAGTCGCATGCGGTTATCTTTATCGCTACAGTGAATAGCAATCCAATGGATCGCTATCGGCCGACTATTTTGGTGAGATCCCTTTGCTTTCGATGATCTCGCGAATTCGGGCGGCGAGCGCCTCCATCTGAACGGCTCCCCCGGGATGCTGAAGCATTTCGTGCCCGGATGAAAAACAAACTAATATGGGGCGAAGTCATCCGATCGCCGTCGCATATCGCGCGGCAGCTCCCCCTTACCAGCTGCGGAGATAGGCCATGGATAAGATCAATCGTCTCCAATCTCGCAAAACGAAAGCGCTGAAGGAGGCATCGGCGTCATCTTGTTCCTTAAAGAGGAACGGGCATGAAGTTCACGCCCATGCTCTCCGGAAACTCATCAACGTAATCCGTCGGGAAGCACTGGAGGGAGCCAAGCGACTTCGCCCCTGACGGGAAGCCGGATTAAGGCCGCTTTGAAGCAAGCCATACAGTGTGGATCGTGTTTTCTCCGTCGACCACCGCTGCTACCTCAACTTCATCCACATCAAAACCGTTGCTTTCGAGGCGTGCGACAAATGCATCGTCGCTATAGGCCGACCAGATCGCCAGAATGCCCCCCGGCTTGAGCGCTGCATGGGCCGTGCGCAGCCCCCAATTGCAATAGAGGCGTTCGTTCGCAAGATGGATCAGCCCGTCAGGGCCGTTATCGACGTCCAACATAATGGCGTCGAACCTAGCTTCGGCGCTGGCAATCACATCATGAACGTCGGCCAGTTCAAGGACGACACGGGGGTCGGAGAGATAATCATGAAAGAGATGGGACAAAGGGCCTTTCGCCCAGTTCACGATCTCAGGGATGAGTTCTGTTACCATGATCTCGGCGGTGGGCGGCAGTGATCGCAAAGCAGCGCCGAGCGTGAAGCCCATGCCCAAACCACCGATGAGAACCCGCGCATCTCCTTCGGTGACGCGCTGACACGTCAGAGTGGCAAGCGCTTCTTCCGAATGACGAACCTGGTTTCCCATCAGTTCGTTATTGCCGAACCTGATGGAGTAGTCCTGACCGCGGCGTAAGAGGCGCAGCCGGCCTCCGTCAGGAAGCTCTGCCATGCCGATCAATTCGACCGGGATGGTCGCGCATTCGTCAGACGATGCCAACATGGCTTATTCCTCTAGTGCTACGGCGCGCGTATGAGGGCGCCGGCCGCGATCCTCCATCCTCAAGATGAAGATAGTGTCAGGTCCAATTTCTGGTGCGCCGTCAAAAGCTTCACTTAGTGGCAAACTGCCCGGGCTCGGCCCTGAACACGAGGCGCGCGTGGCTTCTGACGGCAGCCGCCGTCTTGAAGCTCTCCCCCTGCAGGTGAGATGTCACGAGAGGATAGCCCTGTGAATTAAACCGTGTTTCCCGGACGGTGAGCCGGAAATTTCCATCTTGGTCCTTTGTGATGAGGAAGGGAGCGACTTTTTCTCGGCTCATGGGGGCTCCTAAGTAGTTGCGAAAGGGCAGCCTGTCGGGCTGCCGGTATATTCACGTTCAGCCAAGCATCGCCGCAACAATCTGCTTTAGCTCACTAGTGGACAAAACCGCCGCTCGGGCCCGGACGGGCCGCGGCACAGATCCCTGGCTAAAAGGCAGATGAAGGGTGGCGCGTCTATTGGTCGGAAACATAATGTTCACTTTATAACCTCGCGGCGTACGCCGCATTATTCGTGGTTCAAGCGCTAAGGGTCGCAGTGATGCGAGCCTGAAGCGGGTAATGACGGACAGCTTGCAGCCGAACCGGGCAAATTAAACGGCCCAACATGTTCGATTATGGCAATGTCCACATGCAGGTGGGCTCCAGAATCCTTCTCCGGATTTCCGCTTCAACATAGGTGCAGGCGGCGGCGTCAGGATGACGCACGCTTCTTCCGCGCGAGATACCGCGCATCGCGTGCAGCCTTTTGCTCAGCTTCCGTAAGGACAGGCTTTTGCCGTGAGACATTCGCAGCGGCCGCTTCAAGCGCCTGCGCCTGTTTCGCAGCCTTTTGTTCCTTGGCCATGAGCAAAGCCTTCTGGCGCTTTTCACGCGCAGCGGCCTCTTTGGCCTGCCGGAGTTCCGCCTTCGCCACCGCAGCGGCTTGGTCTACGGGCGGTTTGTTGCGCAGTTGCTGGAGACCCGCCGTCCGAGCACGTGCCGCTGAGGCGATACGCTCCTGGAAGGACGGCTCTTTATATCTTTTCATGCAGGGAAATGTCCTGTGTTCAAGCAGTGGCCTGAGGCCGCCGGGCAGCGTCAGCCGCCCGGCGCCGTTTTCAGGCTGCCTGGAGATTGGCAGCCGAGGTCTTACCGCGGCGGTCCTGTTCCAGATCATAAGTGACGCGCTGATCCTTTTCGAGGGTGCGCATGCCCGCCTGTTCAACGGCAGAGATATGGACGAAAGCATCACTGCTGCCATTTTCAGGAGCGATGAAGCCATAGCCCTTGTCGGCATTGAAAAATTTGACTGTTCCGGTGATCATGCTCGGTCTCCTTGTCGCATGTCTTGGAAACGCACGACCATTCGCGCATTCCGGCTTAAAAGAGGCAATGTAGGGACAAGGGAGAGCCGAAGCGGCCCGACATCCGTCAAAACGCGACGTTCAGCAAGGTTCTGATAGCACAATTCGAAGGAAATGCAAAATCGAGCTAGGCGGATCAAATACACCATCGATCGAAACCTGCTGCGGCGCCAACTATTACAAAGTTGGCATGGCGCTAGCGTGGGAATTGGCCACCCACCCCCATTCTATTTACTTCGGGAGCGCCGCTTCATCCCGCTTGGCCTGCGCGATCGCATCGTTCAAAGTTGAGTATCGCCAGTCACGATGATGAAAGCAATATACAGGCACCTTGGTGATGCCATAGCGAGCCATGAGTTCGGTTTCGTCTGCGGGTTCCACAGCCATTTTTCTATCCGATCGTCACAAGCAGGGGTCAGCTGACGAGATCACTGACGGCCGCCAGCCGGGGGTTGGGCGAGGAGCTTTACTGCATTTTCCACCGTTGAGTATCCGGTCGGATCGGCGATCGCCAGATCGAGCGGCCTTGCGCCCAAGGACACGTTGTGGGTGTTCAGAAAGCGGATTGCCTCCTTCTGGCCGAGGAGCACGAATGCAAGGTGAGTGATCAAGCCCTGCCGCCTTGCCTGTTCGGGAGAGACCTTCGTCTCGCGACTGACGAATGCTCGCCTTCGGGGGCGCGCGGGCGCCGTTGCATCTCTTGTCATGCGGGGACAGCCAGGCCTGCTATGGGGACCAATCGATTCGCCCAGGGCGACCAACCCGCCGAAGCGGGCGCGTTCTTCGAGGAGAGCAGTTCAAAGATTTGACCGCCAACAAGTCCGGCGGCGCACAGATATTTGCGCCGGGCCGACTCGCTAAGCGCGCCAGCGACACGCATCAATGAAACCTGGTGTTCGGAATAGAGTTGATTGAGATCCATGTGCGAATTCCCTGGTAAGCGGGAGCGCGATAGTCTCTCAGTCAAGGACGCCTACATTGCTTATGCCCTTGATGGTGTTCATATAGGAGATAAATAAAATTTTGCAAGAGCGCGCGTGTTCGATCATTAAGAAAAAATAGCAGTCATATCTGTTCAATATTAATTTGTAGACTATTTAGTCGATATTATAATCCTTGATGATATACTTTGCTCATTGGCCGGTTTATCTGTGTAATAGCAGCCAATTTTCATGAGCTCTCTTCTTACCGTATGGGACTAATCGCCGAGCAGTTGATCTGACGCAGCTAACAAGCGGCGTTCATTGGTTGGCTTGCCGGCGGTGGGGACGCCCGTCAAAAATCTCGCCGCCATATGTTCGGTGCCAAGACTGACGTCGAGAAGGGCGACCGACGGTAATTCGATCGTTAACAAGGCGGCGCTTCTCTGACCGTAGCCGCGGGGCCAATGACCCGCCGCGAGCGTTCGAAACTCGACCCTTATGACCATCTCCCGCAAGAAAAAGAGGCGTGGGCAGCGCCGTGCTCTGCCGGCTTTGTGGTCGACCGACCGGCTAGACCATCGTCTGGCATCGCCCAGTGCCCAAGAGCCGCGGAGGCCGCGATGTCGTGCCGATGCACTCGATCTGCCAGCAGACGCGGATTGCCCAATCACCAATTTCGAACTCCATGCCACGGGATGGAGGTGGCGGGCCTGGGGGATAATCCGAACATGCGCAAATTATTGGACTGGGTGACTAACAAGGATCCGGACTTCACGGCGACGATCGCTAAGAAGCAGCGCTGAAGGACCCGCTGCCTACGCTCATATCGAGGGGCGCTACGACAATAACGCGGATGGCGTGGTGGATACCGATCTCGATGGCGTGAACATCTCACCCGATCGCGTCAACCTGTCGGCCACATTCAATCGCGGGCCGGTTTCGGCGATCGTCCAGACGCAATATTTCCTGGGTCAGCCTGGCCTTCGCCCTAGCAGCTTCAGGGAATTTTCCGGTGCTTATTCTCTCACTGCTTT
>NZ_JALKHS010000011.1:0-267570 GCF_023051225.1 Sphingobium agri
GACCTGGACGACATCAACCCGGAACTGCCGCAGGCGGATGTTGCGGTGATCATCGGCGCGAACGATACGGTGAACCCCTCGGCACGCGACGATCCCCAGAGCGCGATCGCGGGCATGCCGATCATCGAGGCGGACAAGGCCAAGTCGGTGTTCGTCATCAAGCGTTCGATGAACGCAGGCTTTGCCGGGATCGACAACCCGATCTACTATAACAGCAACACCCAGATGCTGTTCGGCGATGCCAAGGACATGGTCGGCTCCATCGCCAAGGAACTGGCAGGCGGCGGAAGCGGCCTCCACTGAGCCCCGCCTAAGGGGTCGGCTTTAGGTGAACTCTTCGGCTCTGCGGAGTTCGGAGGGATGGCAGAGGAGGCTAAGAAGGAACGGTGGTTGATGCCATCCGCCAGTTCAATGATCCCGCCTGTCAGATGCTGGAGGAGCGCAACGCTCAATACTGCTCCAGCCGGGGGGCTGCCCGAGCCTTGGCTGATTACCGCAAGGACGGCATGGCCCCTAACGAGGCCGAGCAGGAGATGCTGGGCTACATCCGGTCAGAGAGTCTTCCTGAGCCGCAGCGGTGATGCGGAAAAAGCCATCAAGATGACGCAAGGAGAGCTGTGGGATCCAACCCTTCAGCGCTCCCCCTCTTCGCGCTCTACGGCTCAGGAAAGCCCGTTAGTCCCAGCTAAAAAAATGCGAAGCGGTTTTCCCGGACTCTCTTTCGCTGCCCTGTGGGCTGGGAGGCTGGCGGGACGCCTTCGGAGATCGCAGCGATGCTTGGTTGGACGGTGACGACAGCGAACAGAATGCTTGATGTGTATCAGGCGATGACAGCGGCCTTGAGCAACTCGGCGGTCGCTAAATTGGAGGCTCGCAAGGCATGATTGGTGCGGAATGCCTGTGATAAAATCAGCGGAGATGGCTGAAACCCGCAGAAAACCTTGGCTGGGGCGGCAGGATTCGAACCTGCGCATGGCGGTACCAAAAACCGCTGCCTTACCGCTTGGCTACGCCCCAGCATGCGCGCGGCGGTGCCGGGCGCGGGGACGGCATATAGCGTCTCTTGCGCGAAAGGAAAGCCTAGTCATCACAGACTTGCTCCGCCAATATGCGGGCGTCAAACCCTTCCTGGAACGCCCGGCATGAATGCAAATAGTTCGCCCGCCAATGCACCGGCTTCGCAGGTCACGCCTGCCTCTCCCCTGTTCCTGCGGGAGGACGAAATCCGGCGCGGGATCGAGATGCTGTATTTCGGCTACTCCGCCTTGACGCGGTCCATCGATGATGGGCTTGCGGCGCAGGGGCTGGGGCGTGCGCATCACCGTGCGCTGTATTTCATCTCGCGCCAGCCTGACCTGACGGTAAAGGAATTGCTGCGCCTTCTGTCCATCACCAAACAGTCGCTTGGCCGCGTCCTCAACGACCTTGTGGAGCGCGGCTATATCGAAACCCGGCAAGGGGCGAATGACCGGCGGCAAAAACTGCTTCGGCTCAGTGCCTCGGGCAAGGCGCTGGAGGCTGAATTATTCCGTGCCCTGCGTGAAAAGATGGCGGCGGCCTATGCGCAGGCGGGGCAGGGCTCCGTCACCGGCTTTTGGCGCGTGTTGGAAGGATTGATCCCGGACGTCGACCGGTCCATGGTGTTCGGGTTGCGCAGCCGCTGACTGGCGAGCAACCATAATGTCTTGCGGTGGTTAAGTTCAGGCACTCTGCGGTAAGATGAGGAAGATCATGAGATTATCACTTCTGGCTGGCCTGGCGATCTCGGCGGGCATGAGCCTGTCCGCTTGCTCGGAAAAGGCAGCCGACAGCCTTGAGAATGCGGGATCGGCGATCGGTAATGATGTCAGCCGGGCAGTGGATCAGGCGGGCGAGAAAATCGACAACGGCCTCGACGATGCGGGGCGGGCGTTTGATGAGGGCGCAAATGAAGTCGGAGCTGCGAGCCGCAATGCAGCTCAGGATGCCCGGCGCGAAGCACGGGAAGCCAAGCAGGACGCGGGCGCCGCTATGGAGCGCGCCGGGAATGACCTCAGGCGGGATTGAACCCGCACCGGGCAGGGCTTTAGGCCTGAGATTGGCCGGACAGCTGGCTAAGCGCCGCTGCGACATAGCGGCGGCGTTCAGGGTCGCGGCTGATCTCCAGCATGGCGCATAGGCTCGCGCGCGCCGCCTCGACCTCGCCATGCACCAGCTGCAAGCGGGCAAGTGCCCACCAGCCGGCGTCATGTTCAGGCGCGACCACGGTCATCCGCTCATATATGGTGCATGCCCGCCATGTATCACCCGCATCCTCCGCTCGCGTAGCCTGATTCAGGAGCAGGCGGACGAGGGTCATGCGGTTCGACATCGGCTCGACGGCGGATTGGGCCTGGGGACCGGAAATGGCGGCCCTCGTCAACAACTCTGACAATTGTTCAGCCTGCACCAGTGCGCCACGCCGGAAGGGATCGATAATCGCCGGAGCATCCTCAGGCCCGATGCTGACCAGGACATGTCCAGGCGTATTGAGGGCGTGGGAACGCCATCCCGCCCGCCGCGCGGCTGCGACATAGAGGATGGACAGGCTGACCGGCAGCCCCAGCCGCCGGTCCAGCACCCGCACCATGTCCGCGTTCAGCGGTGCATCATAGCTCTCACTATCACCCGCGAAGCCGAACTGCGTGCCGATTACGCGCGCGAGCAGGGCGCCTTGGGCCTCACCCGATTGCAGCTCATCGTCCCCGGCGCCGGACCGCTCCGCATCGATGGCTTTGCCGATCCCGCGCAGCAGCTCCAGATAGGGTTCAACGTCGATCCCTTCATGATCGAGCGCGCTCAACATCAGCGCGGCGCTGTCGAGTTCGATCTCCTCATCGGCCAGCAAACCGAGATAGGCGATGCTCTCGTTCATCGAAGCACCGATGCGGCAGGAATGGAGGGAACCCGCGGCTCCCGGAAACTCACGGTCGAAAAACTTGCCATGCCCTGTAGATGGGGTCGCTCACGCCGCTTTCCACCAACCTATGAGGAAAAAGACGCTGGCGGGACAGGAAAGGCATTATTGTACAGCAATGGGTGGCGCTGCGAGGAGGACGATGTCGGCATCTTCGCACAGCTTCGCCGCACAATTCAATAATGCCTTGGGATCAAAGGGTTTGCCTATCAACATCCGGTCCTGAAAGTCCTCGGGCAGGCTTTCCCGGCCATATCCAGTCACAAAGGCGAAGGCGATGTTCCTCTGCGCCAGTGCCGCGCCAACATGATCGACGGACATGCCCTGCAAATTGCCATCGAGCAGCGCAGCGTCGAAGTCGGCGCTCTTGATCAATGCCAGCGCTTCTTCGGCCGAGCCAGCGATCGTCACCCCTCCGGCCCCGCCATCCTCCAACAGGCTTGCAATTTCCATCGCCACCAGCGGTTCATCCTCGATCACCAGGAAAGCGCGCCCGGTGATCGCGCCGCCTTCAGCAGCATTCAGCTCTTCGCCGAGATTGATCCCCGGACTTGCGATGTTGACCCGGCTGATGCGCGGCCCCCTGGGCAATGTCATGGTCCAGCAAACGCCGCTTTCCTCATAGCTCACGCGCGCCTGCCCGCCTTCCGCCTTCAGGCTGCGTTCGATAAGAGCGGTGCCAAATCCTCTGCGGGTGGGCTCGGCAACGCGCGGACCACCGCTTTCTGCCCAACGGATCGACAGATGCTCACGCTCCATCTTCCACGACAGCGACACGGTGCCCGCCGGTGTGCAAAGCGCGCCATATTTATGGGCATTGGTCACAAGCTCGTGCAGGATGAGAGCGACATGCAGCGCCAACTCGGGCGCCAGCTCCAGTTCCGGCCCTTCGATCTGCAACTGCCCTAGATCGATGGCGCCAATGTCGATCTGGCCATTGACCAGTTCGCGCAAAGACGCGCCCTGCCATGTGGTGCTGCTGAGCAAGGAGTGCGCGCGCGCAAGGGCATGGATGCGCCCTGTGAAGGTCGGGGCAAAGTCGGACGGACCCGAGGAATGGCGCAAGGTCTGCACGGCGATGGCCTGCACCGACGCCAGCGTGTTCTTGACCCGGTGGTTCAGTTCCCCGATGAGCAGGCGCTGCGTCTCTTCCGCGCGCTTCCGTTCGGTCACGTCGAGAATCTGGACATTGACGGACACGATCCGTCCCTGCCCATTGAGCAGTGCCGAACAATAGCATTCGCATTCCAGCGTCAGCCCTTCGGCCGTGCGCATGCGCAAATGCTGGACGGCGCGAACGCTGCGCCCGGCGATCAGGTCGCTCATCAACCCATCGAACGCGGCCTCATCATCGGGGTCGATCCATTTGAGTTCGCTCGTCTTGAACCCGGCCACTTCCGGCGATCGCCATCCGAACAGCCGCTCGGCGCCATTGGACCAGCCTATGATGTGGCGTGCCGCGTCAAATTCGATGATCGCGAGCGGCGAATTGTCACTATGCGCGTGCAGCCGGGCGAGGGCGGCGGCAATCTCGTCACGCTGGCGGGCCAGTTCCTCCCGCTGCCGGAAAAGCTCGACGAAGACGGCGGTCTTGTTCCGCAGGATATGCGCATCGACGGGCTTCAGCAGATAATCGACGGCGCCCGCCTCATATCCCCGAAATCGCCGCCTTTCATCGGTGGCGACGGCCGTCAGGAAGATGATCGGCACCCGGCGGGTCCGCTCGGTCCCGCGCATCAATTCGGCAAGCTCGAAACCATCCATGCCCGGCATCTGCACGTCCAGCAGCGCCAGCGCGACATCATGCACCAGCAGCAGTTCGAGCGCCTGCACGCCGGACCGCGCCCTCAGCAGCTCTACGCCTTCTCCAGCGAACAGAGCCTCCAGCGCGAGCAGATTCTCCTCGACATCATCGACCGCCAAGATCTTGGGCTTTTCATGCTGCATGGCGCAGATCCTCCAAGTCCTTCACATTGCGCCGGTAGATTTTCTCTGCCTCATGGAAATCCGCAAAGGCTGCGGAGTAGCGGGAGAAGCGGAGCGTCTCCTTCGATCCCAATCCCAGAAATCCGCCCCGCACCAGCGCTCCGCCGAACAGCCCGAGCGCCCGGTCCTGCAATTCGCGATTGAAATAGATCAGCACATTGCGGCTCGACACCAGTTGCACTTCGGCGAACACCTGGTCACTGGCCAGATTATGTTCGGCAAACACCGCGCGGCGGCGCAGCGTCTTGTCGAACACGGCCGCGCCATAGGCAGCGGTATAATAATCGGACAACGACTGCTTGCCGCCTGCCAGCCGGTGATTTTCCGTAAACTGCGCGATCCGGTCGAGGTCATAGATCCCTGCCTCCGCCTTCTTGAGCGCGGCGGGGCTGATGTCCGTGCAATAGAAGATGGTTCGATCCTCCAACCCTTCTTCCCGGAAAAGGATCGCCAGCGAATAAAATTCCTCGCCATTGGCGCAGCCTGCGATCCAGATCTTGAGCGAAGGATAGGTGCGAAGGTGTGGCACCACTAATTCCCGCAACGCCCGGAAATAGGCGGGGTCGCGGAACATCTCGCTCACCTGGATGGTCAGGAAGCCCATCAGGTCGGCGAACACCGCCGGGTCGCGCAGCAGGAGATGCTGAAGCTGCGACAGGCTTTCGCACCCATGCCGCTGCTGTGCCCGCGCCAGCCGCCGGTGCAGCGACCCACGCGAATAGCCGCGAAAGTCGTAATGATAATGCCGCCAGAGCGCCTCCAGCAGCAGGTCAAGCTCCAACTCCTCGTGGAGTGCGAATATCTCCTCGCTCATCGCGGCATCCACACGCGGGTGAGGCTCAGCAGCTTGTCGACGTCCAGCGGCTTGGCCAGATAGTCGTTCGCGCCAGCGTCCAGGCAGTCCTGCTGGTCTCGCGCCATGGCCTTGGCGGTGAGCGCGATGATGGGCATCTGCCTGCCCCATGGCTGGGACCGGATTTCCCGCGTGGCCGTGAGGCCATCCATCTCCGGCATCATCACGTCCATCAGCACCAGATCGACAGGATCGGAAAGGCCGCGCGCCGCCTCGTCCAGCGTCTGGAGCGCCTCCCGACCATTACGTGCGATCCGCACCTTGGCCCCATGCGGCTCGAATATGGAGGTGAGGGCATAGACGTTGCGGATGTCGTCCTCGACCACCAGAATTTCGCGTCCGTCCAACGCGGCGTCGCGGTTCAACGATTTGGCGATCAGCGCCTGCTGCGGTTCCGGAAGGTCGGACACCACCTGATGCAGGAACAGCGTCACCTCATCCAGCAAGCGCTCGGGCGATTTAGCGCCCTTGACGATGATCGACTTGCTGTAGCGCCTCAGCCGCATTTCTTCTTCGGGAGCAAGGTCGCGGCCGGTATAAACGATGACGGGCGGGAAACCGACAGCCTCGTCGGCGCTCAGCCGCTCCAGCAGATCGAGGCCGGACGCGTCGGGCAGGTTGAGGTCGAGCACCATGCAATCGAATGTCTCGCGGCCGAGCAGATCGAAACATCGCGCGGCGGAATGCGCCTCGACCGTCTCGACATCACGCGACGCGAGCAACAGCTTCACGCTCTCGGCCTGCTGCGCATCATCCTCCACCACCAAGACGCGGCGCAGGCGCTGGGACATGCGCGCTTCCAACCCTTCCAGCATATCGACCAGAGCGTCGCGCTTCACCGGCTTGAACAGATAGCCGATCGCGCCGCTGGACAGCGCCGCCTGACTATCGTCATCGACGGATACCACATGCACCGGAATATGGCGCGTACGCACGTCGCGCTTGATCCGGTCGAGCACCGAAAGGCCGGTATGATCCGGCAGGTTCATGTCCAATATGACGGCATTTGGCACATATTGCCGCGCCATCAGCGCGCCTTCGTCAGCGGTGGTCGCGATCAGGCATTGAAAATTCAGTTCGTGCGCGACATCGCAGAGGATCTTGGCGAAGACCGGATCATCCTCGACGATCAGGATGACGCGCGCATCGCCCGACAGCGTTTCCCGGTCGTCCTGCGCGGCCGGGCCTTTGCGGCGGCGGGCAGGCTTAGGGTTGGACGGGGCAGGGCGGAACTGTTCGACCGGCCGCAACATCTCTGCGGAACTGCTTGCCGCATCATCATAGCGCTCGGGCAGGATCAGCGTGAATGCGCTGCCTTCGCCAGCGATACTCTCCACCTGCACTTCGCCGCCAAGCAGGCGGGCGAGTTCGCGCGAAATGGAAAGACCAAGGCCGGTGCCGCCATATTTGCGGCTGACGGTGCCATCGGCCTGGCGGAAGGCTTCGAATATCACTTGCTGCTGTTCGGGCGGGATGCCGACGCCCGTGTCCCGCACGGTAAAGGCGATCCTGCCGTTGGCGGCTGCGTTCACGGCCAACGTGACTGATCCCGTCTCGGTGAACTTGATGGCGTTGGACAGGAAATTCTTCAGCACCTGTTCGATCCGCTGGGGATCGCTGTCCATTTCCGCAGGCGCGCCCGGCTCCTGCTTCACGCTGAACGCAAGGCCCTTCGATTTTGCGGACGGCGCGAAGACCGCCTCCATCTTTTCGGTGAGCGCACGGATGCTCATGCGGCGGGTATGCAGTTCCAGCTTGCCCGCCTCGATCTTTGAAATGTCGAGAATATCGTTGATCAGCGTCAGCAGGTCATTGCCTGACGTCTCGATCGTCTCGGCATGCCGTACCTGCTCTGGCGACAGGTTGCCGCCGCGATTTTCCGCCAGCAATCGCGCCATGATAAGCAGCGAGTTGAGCGGCGTGCGCAGTTCGTGGCTCATATTCGCCAGGAACTCGGACTTGTAGCGGCTCGCCTGTTCCAGCTCGCCAGCCTGGTTTTCCAGCGATCGCTGCGTCCGCGTCAGGTCGTCGCGCTGGATTTCCAACTGCCGCGCCTGTTCTTCAAGCTGGGAATTGGTCTGTTCCAGCTCCGCCTGCTGGGTTTCCAGCCTGGCGGCCGATTCCTGCAACTGGCGGCTTTGCTGCTCCAGCTCTTCATTATTGGCGCGCAGCTCCTCGCTTTGCGCCTGCAATTCCTCGGCCTGCTGCTGCGTTTCTTCCAGCAGTTCACGCAGGCGCGCACGATATTTGCCTGACCGAATGGCGACGCCCAGCTGCGCACCGATCCTGTCCAGCAATGCCTGTGCTTCGCTATCGGCGTCCTTGGGCAAGCCCAGTTCGATGACGGCGTTGATGGTGCCGTCGGCCTGTGTCGTGCTGATAAGCAGGCTGTCGGGCTTCGATTGGCCCAGTGCCGACCCGTAGGACAGATAACCGTCAGGCACGTCCTTGAGGAAAAAGCTGCGCTTGTCGCGCACCGCTTGGCCCAACAGCCCGTCGCCCAGCGAAAATCGCTCCGGCAGCGGCGCGTCCGCAGGCACCGCATAGGTGGCATAGCGGCGAAAACCTTCCCCATTGGCGATGTACAGCGCGCCCGCCTGCGCCTTCAGATAATCCGCCAGAAATGTAAGCGCGCTCGTCGCCAAAGTATCGAGGGGCTGTTCGCCGCCGACCGCCTTTGCAAGGCCGACCTGTCCGCCTTGCAGCCACTCCTCCCCCGCGATCGCCAGCCGGTTGCGGATGAACAGCACGCCGATGATGGCCAGGACCCAGCAGGTCACGCCTGCCAACGCACGGTTGGTGATCGCGACCTGGGGATCGACGCCCGGGGGCGCCAGCGTGAAGCCGACGATGGTCAGCAGCGTCGCCAGCGCGGTAACGATCAACGGAACCTGCTGCCGCCGCGCCACATAGGAAAGAACGATGGGAAGCAGATAGGCGACCCATACCGCCGTCCCAAGCGGGAAGATGATGTCGGCTGCGAAGGGCAGGGCGAGAAGAACGGCCAGCGCACCATAAAGCCAGGCCTGCGTGATCGGCGATTTAGACTGCTGCATCCGTTTAAAAAAAGCCCCTGTCGCGCGGTCCGCGCCACAGGAAGCCCACTTCCCCCTTTTTGCCCTTCGCCCGACATGCACGAATAGCCCCTAAAAAGGGTTTTCGGGCGTGCCTTGAAGGGCTGCAACGACCGAAGTGGCGAATGGTTCCCTCACAAAGTTCGCCGCCCACTCAACTCGCGCTTGTTCCTTGAAGCGCTTCGCCCCTATGCAGATGACCATAGCGAACAAGGGGGAGGGCGGATGAACGCGCAAATGGATGCCGCCGACAGGGCAGTCAGCATGCGGGAACTAAGGACAGTCGTCGGCGCCAGCCTTATCGGCACGATGATCGAATGGTTCGATTTCTTCATCTACGGCGTCGCGTCCGCTCTGGTGTTCAACCGCCTGTTCTTCCCGTCCTTCGATCCGTTGACGGGCACGTTGCTCGCCTTTTCGACCTACGCGCTCGGCTTCCTCGCCCGGCCCTTGGGTGGGATCGTGTTCGGCCATTTCGGCGACCGCATCGGGCGCAAGACGTTGCTGATGATCAGCCTGCTTACCATGGGCCTTTCGACGACCGCCATCGGCCTGCTGCCTACCTATCAACAGATCGGCACCTGGGCGCCGGTTTTGCTCGTCCTGCTCCGCCTGCTCCAGGGCTTTGCCGTGGGCGGCGAATGGGGCGGCGCGGTGCTGATCGTGGCGGAGGTCGCACCCGCCTCGCAACGCGGCTTCTGGACCAGCTGGCCGCAAGTCGGCGCCCCCGCGGGCAATCTGCTCGCCGCCGCCATTTTCGCCATGTCTTCGGCTCTGCTCACCGAAGCTGACTTCATGGCCTGGGGCTGGCGCATACCTTTCCTGCTGTCGATCGTGCTCGTGTTCGTTGGCTGGTGGCTCCGCCGCGCCGTGTCCGAAAGCATGGTCTTCGCGCGCGAAGCAGCCGCTGGCGGCGTCGAGCGCTTCCCCGCGATCGAGGCGCTCCGCCGCAAGGGCCGCGCCCTCCTCATCGGAGCGGGGCTCCGCTTCGGCGAGAATATCTGCTACTATGTCGCCGCCACTTTCGCGATCACCTATTGGACGGAAATCAAGGGCGGAGACCGCTCGCTCGTCCTCAACGCCGTGCTGATCGGCTCCGCGCTCGAATGTCTCACCATGCCCCTGTTCGCCGCCTTGTCCGACCGTATCGGGCGCAGGCTCGTCTATGGCGCGGGCGCGCTGTGCGTAGCCGCCTGGTTCCTCATCTTCTTCACGCTGCTTGATGAGGGCACCATCTGGAGCGTTGGCATCGCCATAACCGTCGCGATGGTGGCCCATGGCGCCATGTACGCCCCGCAGGGCGCGATGATCACCGAGCTTTTCCCCACCCGCCTGCGCTATTCGGCCGCCAGCATAGCCTATCAGGCGACATCCATCATTGCGGGCTCGCTCGCCCCGATCATCGCCCTGTCGCTCTACAAGGCGAGCGGGGGCACCGGCATGGTCGCCGCCTATGTGATCGGCGGCCTGCTTATCACCCTCATCGCCGTTGCGGCGGCACCCGAAACGCGCGGGGTGGATCTCAACAAGGTGGGGTGATCGCGAACATTATCGAAGCCCTAACCTATGTACGCGCACCCCTGTTTCCGCTCGCCTAAAAGGAAGATGTTCAGGGAAGAGATGGCGAGAGACCCGGCAGCTACCAGCCCGTCTCTCGCCACCCTTTGATACTCTTACGGAACAAGCTGAAGCTCCATCTGTTCACTATCCACCAAGAGGAGGATAGAGATGGCCGAAGTTCACAGAGATCCCTATACCGGAGACCGGACGGTCGTTCACAAAAGCCGCGGCGGGCGAACGCTTGCAATAGTATTGATCCTGATCCTGGCAGTCGTCGGCATCCTGTTCGCCACGGGCTTCTGGAAGGCCGATGTCAAGGGCGGCGACATGCCGGAAGTCAGCGTCCAGGGCGGCGACCTTCCCAAGGTGGACGTCGACTCGAAGGAGGTCGTCGTTGGCTCGAAGAAGGAAACCATCGACGTTCCGACCGTCGGCGTGAAGGATAATGGCGAAGAATAACCTTCGCTAAGAAGCCGAGAAACAGTTTAGCGGGTGAGACGCCATGGCAGCATCAAAGGGCTGCCACGGAGTTTCGCCCGCTTTTTCGATCAAACACGTCGCGGCATCACGCGTCCGCGATGATGACTTCAGCGCCCGCATGTTCCAGCATGGCGATGGCGCGCGGCTCGACACCCCGATCCGTGACCACGACATCCACCTCGTTCAGGCCGCAAACGATCGCTCCTGACGACGACGTGAATTTGGAACTGTCGACCAGCAATATGACCTGCTCCGCCCGATCGATCAGGCGGCGTTCGGCGGCGACCAGAATGACATCCTGCTGCATCACGCCCTGAGGCCCCACGGCCGCTGCGCCCATGAAGAGCTTGGGCGCGTGAAATCGCGGCATCGATTCCTCGCCCGCAGGCGCCAGGATGATGTTCTGTTCCCTGAACAGCGTGCCGGACGGTAGGAGTATCTGCGTGCCAGTCTGCGGCAGCAGCGCGTTGGCGATATGCAGCGAATTGGTCAGCACCGACAGGTCCAGCCCATCGATATGCGGGCACATCTGCAACGTCGTCGTGCCGCCATCGATCATGATGCCTTCGCCATGCTGGCACAATTCCGCGGCAGCCCGGCCGATCGATCGCTTCTGCGCCAGATTTTCCGTGATGGATTGGGCAAAAGGCGTGCCCGCCAGCCGTGCCCCGCCATCCGGCTTGCCGCCATGGCTTTCCGTCAGCCGCGCCCCGCCCCGGACGCGGTGGATCACGCCCTCGTCCTCGAGCCGGGAAAGGTCGCGGCGGATCGTGGCCGGGGACGCTGCAAGCCGCGATTCCAGGGCGCGATAGCTGACGAAGCCGGTAGGGCCCATTGCTTCGATGATCAGCCTTTCGCGTTCCTCCGCGTGCATTGTCCCCGAACCCCCTTGATCAGGCAGCCGCCCGTTCAGCTTCAAGCTGTTCCAGCGACTTGCCTTCGTTGCGCGGCGCCCAAAGGGTGCCGATGACGCCGCTAATGACGAGGAAGCCTGTCAGAATCCACGCCAGCGTCGTGAAGCCCGTAGCGCTCAGCATCGGAACGAAGAAGCTGAATATGCCAAGGCTGATGCGAACTATCGCAAAGCACAGGCCCTGCGCGGTCGACCGCAGCATCGTTGGGAACATCTCCGAACTCCACAGCTGGAAGAAGCTCTGTGCGCCGAAACCGCCGCCGAACTGAAGCAGGAAGACGTGCAGCAGCGCGATCGGGATGGTCAGCGGGAAGATGGCGAGCAGGACCATGCCGATCACCTGGATGACCGCCGAGATCGCGAACAGCGTTCGCTGATTGACCTTGTCCGCATAGCGCATGAAGACCAGGCCGATGGAGGCCATGCCGATCGCGAAAGACAGCGCCTGAATGGCGACCGACTGCGCCTGCGTCGCCGCGCCCACCGTGCGCAGGATATAGGGGAAGAAGAAGCCATTCGTCCCCGCCCACAGGTTCCAGAAACCATACATGCCGACCAGGCCCAGGATGGACGCCAGATATTTGGGCTGGAACAGCGTGGACACTGGCAGCTTGGTCACGCCTTCCGCCTGCGCGGCTTCCCACCGTTCGGATTCCTTCATCCGCGAACGCAGGAAGGTGAGGCCGAGCGCGATCACCAGCAGATGGGCAAAGACGATCCGTGCGCCAAGTTCGCCAAGGCTGGTCAGCGCCAGGCTGAGCAACAGCACGACGACGGGCCCCAGATACCAGAGCACTTGCGCCACGCCGGAATGCTTGCCGCGCCGGTCATCGGGCGCTTGTTCGGCAATCAGCGACCAGGATGCCGGAATATCCGCGCCCACGGCTACGCCGACGATCAGGAAGCCGACCACGATCATCCACGGCGCGAAGGCAAAGACCAGCATCGCCATGCCGATCGCATAGACCAGCATGTCCCACTGGTAGATCTTCTTGCGGCCCAGCTTGTCGCACAGCCGCCCGCCGACATAGGCGCCCACGCCCGCGCCGATCGCATTCGGCCCGAAAGCGCCGATCAGGCCGATGAAGTCGTTCGACAGCCCATAGCTTTCCTGCCAGAGCGCGAGTGCGGCAGAGCCAGCGACGATAGACCCCGCGTCGATATAGTTGGCAAGTCCAGCAAGGATCGTGTCCCGCCAATTATCCTTCTGTGCTCCCGCACTCATACCATGTCCCTCCCGGTCAAAATGCTCTGGTTTATGTCCGCGATAGTGGAACAGCCGGTGAGCGCCATCGCCACCCGCATCTCCGCTTCGATCAATTGCAACATCTTCGTGACGCCGGCTTCACCCTGCGCCGCCAGCGCATAGGCCCAGGCGCGGCCGAGCAGCACGCCCTTCGCGCCCAGCGCCAGCATGCGCACCACGTCCAATCCCGAACGGACGCCGCCATCGGCCAGCACCGTCAACTTGTCACCCACAGCGTCCGCAATCGGGGGCAGGGCGCGCGCTGTCGACAGAACGCCATCCAGCTGCCGCCCGCCATGGTTGGACACGACGATACCGTCCGCTCCCAACGCAGCGGCTTCCCGCGCATCCTCGGGGTCAAGCAGCCCCTTGATGATCAGAGGGCCCTTCCATTCGGACCGGATGAAATCCAGATCGCGCCAGTGGATCGACGGATCGAAATTATTGCGCATCCAGGCGAAGAAATCCTCGATACCGGTCTTGCCCTGCAACACCGGCGCGACATTCCCCAGCGTATGGGGACGGCCGCGCACGCCCACGTCCCAGGCCCAGCCCGGCCTCATCATCGCTTGCGCCGTGCGCCAGATCGCGCCCTTCAACCCATCCGCGCCAGCAAGGCCGCTATGATAGTCGCGGTAGCGGCTACCCGGCACCGGCATGTCCACGGTGAAGACGAGGGCGGAGCATTGGGCGGCAGCCGCCTGCGCCAGCAAATCCTTCATGAAGGCGCGGTCGCGGATCATGTAAAGCTGGAACCAGAAGGGCTGCGACGCGGCACGCGCGACTTCGGCCAGAGAACAGGCGCCCACCGTCGAAAGAGTGAAGGGCACGCCCGCCGCTTCGGCAGCACGCAACGCTTGCGTCTCGCCGCGCCGTGCATTCAATCCGGCCAGGCCGATCGGGGCGAGCGCCACCGGCAGAGCCTGCTTCCGGCCGAACAGGCTGGTGGATAGTTCTAGGGCCGACACGTCGCGCAACACCCGCTGGCGCAGCGCGATGTCACTCAATTCGCTCACATTCTTGCGCAGCGTCACCTCGGCATATGAGCCGCCGTCGATATATTCGAACAGGAAACGGGGCAGGCGGCGTCGGGCGGCCTCACGAAAATCGGCGACGCTGGCTATCGGCATGCACGAAACCTTTTAAGAAACAAGCTCACCAATTCCAGCTAACCATCTGGAACGGTAGGAAGAAAGATCCTGGTCAAGCGGCTCAACCCGACTCAACGATCCTTGCGGCTTCAGGCTGGGATCGATCAGGCGGAGCGCGCCGAAGGACACGTCATTGTGGGCGTTGGCGGTATAGACCTCCATATCCGGCCGCAAGGAAGCCAGCGCCCGCACGAACACTTCGGCATCGGCAAAGCGGCCCTCGACCAGCAGCCGGTCTCGTGATCCAATCAGGTCCAGCATCGTGTCGGCAACCAGCGCAGCGTAGAGGCAAACCGCCGCGCGCCGCTGATACCAGTCGTCCGGGCGCTCCGTCCAATTGCCGGAACCGGCGGGGTAGGGGCCAAAGCCGGGCGCGAGCGTCGGCAGCAGCATCGCCCCGGATTTCAGCACGTCCGGAACCGCCGCGATCAAAGCTGGCTGATCAGGCTTGATGTCGACCCGGCGCGTGTCAAATTCGATCACCGTCTCGATTTCCCGGCCGCCCATGAAGCGGGCTGATGGAACGGCGCTGCCATAGGCGTCGACATTGACCAGGCAATCCCGCCCTTCGGCAAGGCTGCTCGTTGCCAACGCTTCCTGGGGCAGGCGCATGGCGATGAACCAGGTGCCGGTAGAGAGGATGGTTGAATCGCCCTGCGCGATCTCATCAAAGCCGCGCGCCGCCAGCAGGGCCGCATTGGAATCATGCAGCCCGGCAAGGACGCGGATGTCGGCAGAAAGGCCGGTGCGAGCCGCAAGATCGGGCCGCAGCGTACCGATGCTGTCGGCCGCCTTCACCAGCGGTGCGAAGCGTTCAGCCCAGCCCATCCGCTCGGCCAGCGGAGAGAAGCGGCCAGTATCCGGCGTCCAAAGATCGCTATGGCAACCAAGGCTCGTCACCTCGGTGGCCGCCGTGCCGGACAGGAACCAGCCCCAATATTGCGCCCAAGGCAGCAACGTTGCTGCCGCCATTTCGGCCGGGTAGAGGCGATCGAGCCAGAACAGCTGCGATCCGATGTTCAGGCCATCGGGCAGGGCGGGTGAACCTGTGACCGCAAAGGCGTCGCGCTCCTTGCGGTAGGCGCTCATGATGTCGTCCGGAATGGACTGTTCATAATCGAGCGGCGGGAAAGCCAGCTTGCCATCGGTCAGGGCAGCGACGCCTGCACCATGGGCTACGGGCACGATCACTTCGACATTGCTGGAGGCGTAGCGTGAAAGTGATTCGACGAGCCAGCCGCCGATGCCGTCCGTGTCGAGGCGGCGGATGCCGTCCTGCGTTCGCACCTCGTTCGGGCGCACCTGACGGTCCAGAATCCGGCCGTCGCGCGACCATAGGGACACTTTGCTCAGCGTCTTGCCGATATCGACGATAATGGCGAAGCCGAGGTTCAGTTCGTCCTCCCGCATGAAAATTTTCTCATCTTGTTTGATCGAATATGATCGATTAATAACGCAAAGGATTGATTGAGGAAAGCGCAAATGATAATAGGAGCGCCATGAACATGCAAAATCCCGTCTCGTCCTCGGCACTTCCCTTTGCCGTTCCTTCCAGCCGCTGGGATGACGGCGTCGCCGCGACTCTCAGCCCCGCCGAACTGCTCCTTTACCGGTCGAATCTGCTCGGTTCGGACCTCACGGTGACCAATTTCGGCGGCGGCAATACCTCCGCCAAGATCGTGGAGACCGATCCCCTGACGGGTGAGAAGGTGGAAGTGCTCTGGGTCAAGGGCTCGGGCGGCGACATCGGATCAATGAAACTCGACGGCTTTTCAACGCTCTACCAGGAAAAGCTGCTAGGCCTTGAGAAGCATTATGGCGGCCCGGACGACGATGACAAGATGGTCGGCTACCTGCCCCACTGCACGTTCAACCTCAATCCCCGCGCCGCGTCGATCGACACTCCGCTGCATTCGCTACTTCCTTTTGCACATGTCGATCACGTCCACCCCGACGCCATCATCGCGCTCGCAGCTTCTTCGGGTGGCGAAGCCGCAACCAAGGAAATCTGGGGCGGCAAGATCGGCTGGCTGCCCTGGAAGCGTCCCGGCTACACGCTCGGCGTCCAGTTGCGTGACTTCGTCAGGGCAAATCCCGGCGTCGAAGGGGTCATGCTTGCGGGTCACGGCATCATCTGCTGGGCCGACACCGCCAAGTCCTGCTACGAACATACCGTTCAGCTGATCGCGGACGCCGCCGAATATCTGAACGCAAAGTTGGCTGAAAAGCCAGCCTTCGGTGGTCAGGTGGTTGCGCCCAATACGGACCGTGCAGCGATCGCCGCCGACCTGATGCCGCGTCTGCGTGGCCTGATGACCGGCGCGCGTGCCAAGGTCGGACATTATTCCGACGACGCCGAAGCTTTGGAATTTGTGGGTTCAGCCGATTTCCTGCGCCTCGCCGCGCTGGGCACGTCCTGCCCCGATCACTTCCTGCGCACGAAGATCGCACCGCTGCCGCTCGATCCCGCAAAGCTGCAGGATGACGCTTATCTCGCTGACCAGATCGCCGCCTATCGCGATCTCTATGCCGCCTATTATGAGCGGTGCAAGCGGTCCAATTCGCCCGCCATGCGCGACGCGAACCCGATCGTGATCCTCGTGCCGGGCGTCGGGCGTATCACCTTTGCCGGTGACAAGACCACTGCACGTCTGGCCGGAGAGTTCTACGGCAACGCCATCAACGTGATGCGCGGCGCCGAGGCGATCGGCGAATATATTGCCCTCGATGAGCAGGAAGCATTCGACATCGAATATTGGCTGCTGGAGGAAGCAAAGCTCCAGCGCATGCCAAAGCCCAAGCCGCTGGTCGGCAAGATCGCACTGGTGACGGGCGGCGCGGGCGGCATCGGTGCCGCGACCGCCGCGCGGCTGCTGGCGGATGGCGCTTGCGTAATGCTCGCCGATCGCGATGCCAATGCGGTCGAAGAGGTTCGCGCAGGTTTCGCCAAGCAGTTCGGCAAGGATGTTATCCGCGCCGCCGTCTGCGACGTGACCGATGAAGCGCAAGTCCAGGCCGCGTTCGACGATTGCGCCCGCGAATTTGGTGGTCTCGATATTCTCGTCGCTAATGCGGGCATCGCTTCCTCGGCTCCGATCGAGGAGACCACGGTCGCGCTGTGGCGCAAGAATTACGACGTGCTGGCAGAAGGCTATTTCCTCACCGCCCGCGCTGCCTTCCCCCTGATGAAGCGGATGAAGGAACAGGGCGGCGCGTCGATCGTGTTCATCGGCTCGAAGAACGGCGTTGCCGCCGCGACCAACGCGTCGGCCTATGCATCGGCCAAGGCTGCCGCCAACCATCTGGCGCGGTGCCTGGCGCTGGAGGGCGCACCCTTCGGCATCCGCGTCAACACGGTGAACCCCGACGCAGTGATCAAGGGCAGTAAGATCTGGGACGGCGACTGGCGCAAGGAACGCGCTGGCGCACATGGGATCGACTCCGGCAAGGAACTGGAGGAACATTACCGCCAGCGCTCGATGCTGAAGCGCGATGTGCTGCCGTCCGACATCGCCGAGGCGGTTTACTTCCTGGCTGGCGACATGTCGGCCAAGTCGACCGGCAACATGATCAATGTCGATGCGGGCAATGCCCAGGCGTTCACGCGCTGATCGGCAACGGAGAGGTTATTATCATGAGCAACCTGCCCATTTCCGCCGAACTGATCGCGGAAGCAAATGCCCGCGATGCGGACGCGCTGGACGAAGATTATGCCGCGCTCGGACGTAAGCTGTCGCGCGCCGGCATCGACATCGAAGCAATCAAGGATCGGGTGGCGGGCTTTTCCGTCGCCGTGCCCAGCTGGGGCGCGGGACGGGGCGGCACGCGCTTCGCCAAGTTCCCGATCGCTGGCGAGCCGACCAACATCCATGAGAAGCTGGAAGATTGCGCCGTCATCAACCAGTTGAGCCGCGTGACACCGCGCGTGTCGCCGCATTTCCCTTGGGACAAGGTGAGCGATTACAAGGGTTTGCGCGAGGAAGCTCAGAGCCTCGGCCTGGGTTTCGATGCCGTCAATTCCAACACCTTCCAGGATCAGGCCGGGCAGGCGCAGACCTACGCCACCGGATCGCTGTCCTCTACCGTGGAAGCGACGCGCCAGCAGGCAGTTGAGCATAATATCGAGTGCATCGAGATCGGCCGTCAGTTGGGTTCGACTGACCTGACCGTTTGGGTCGGCGATGGCACGAACTTCCCGGGTCAGCAGGATCTGGGCCGCAGCCTGGACCGCTATCTGGAAGCTGCCGCACAGGTTTATGCCGCGCTGCCCGACGACTGGCGAATGCTGCTGGAACATAAGATGTTCGAGCCCGCCTTTTACTCGACGGTCATCTCTGACTGGGGTTCATCGATCCTCGCCGCGCAGGAACTTGGCCCCAAGGCGAAGTGCCTCGTTGACCTTGGCCACCACGCGCCCAACGTCAATATCGAACAGATCGTGGCGCGCCTGCATCGCTTCGGCAAGCTGGGCGGCTTCCACTTCAACGATAGCAAATATGGCGACGACGATCTAGATAGCGGTTCGATCAATCCGCACCAGCTCTTCCTCGTCTTCAACGAACTGGTGGAGGCAGAACTGCACCCGCGCGACGGGTTCAACCCCAGTTACATGATCGACCAGTCGCACAATGTGACTGACCCGATTGAATCCATGCTGTCATCGGCGGAAACGATCACGGCCTGCTTTGCCAAGGCACTGCTGGTCGATCGCGAAGCGCTGCATGCGGCGCAGGAAGCCAACGATACGATGATGGCGTTCCAGGCGCTGCGTCGCGCTTATAATATCGATGTGGCGCCGATCATCGCCAAGGCGCGACTGGAAGCTGGCGGCGCGATCGACGTGCTGTCGACTTATCGGGCCAGCTTGTGGCGTGAGCGCAAGGCGCAGGAGCGCAAGCCTGTAGGCCTCGGCGCAGGCATCGTCTAAGCTCAAGCAGATTTGGGGCGCTGGCAATATTGTCAGCGCCTTTATCCCCCTCTGCTATTTAACATAATCCTTATTATCGACCCATCTCGTTTGTAAAACGATCTGGCTTTTCATACCTCACGCAGCAATTGTCTCTCTTCGACGCGCCTCCTCCAGCGCTTCGTGATTGTCGCCGATCCAGTCGCATATCCCGCTTACAGTTCCCAAGAAGCTTCGGCCCAGATCCGTCAGCCGATATTCCACGCTTGGCGGCATCGTCGGCAGCACCTCGCGTGAGACCATTCCGAAGCGCTCAAGTTCGCGCAGGGTCTGCGTCAGCATCTTGGAGCTGATCGGTGCAGCACATCGCTTGAGATCAGAAAAGCGCATCGCGCCCTCTCCCAAACGATAAGTGACAAGCATTGTCCATTTGTTTCCGACAAGCTCTAGAATCTCGAGGGCAGTCTGGGGGTTCACTGTGGTATCCATAAGATACCTAATACCCGATCGGTGCCTTGTTGCAAATCGAAACTCGAATCGATACCTCTCTCGATCAAGAGGCGCGGCGCGCCCATGGAGAGGACCCTATCATGAAAATTCTCGTTGTCGGCGGCACCGGTATGATCGGTGGTCATGCAGCCCTTCATCTTGCTTCCAAGGGTCACGATGTCACGGTTTCAGGCCGCAAGCCTCCCCAACAAAGCACAGAACTTTCTCCCATGCCGTTCCTCAAGGGCGATTATGTGGAGGGCAGCTTCACAAGGCAGGATCTAGCGGGATTTGACGCCATCATCTTTGCAGCGGGCAATGATATTCGTCATGTTCCCGAAGGCACTGATTATGACGCCCATGTCTATCGCGCCAATGCAGAGGCCGTGCCACAATTCGCAGCGCTCGCCAAGCAGGCCGGGGTGCGCCACTTCATTCATGTTGGCAGCTTCTACCCCCACGTCGCGCCGGAACTGGTGGAAAAGAGCGTCTATGTTCGTGCCCGCAAAATGGCGACGGATGGTATCGCAGCGCTGGCGGATGACAGCTTCCATGTCGTCAGTGTGGATGCGCCCTTCGTCGTGGGCACTGTCGCCGGCATGAGCCTGCCGATGTTCGAGGCCTATACCCGCTATGCCGAAGGACAACTTGGCATTCCGCCCTTTGGCCCTGCTGGCGTAACCAACTTCATTTCGACCCAGTCCTTGTCTGAAGCGATCGAAGCCGCGCTCGAACGAGGAGAAAATGGCAAGGCCTATCTCGTGGGTGACGAAAATCTGAGCTTCGCCGATTACTTCAAGCTGTTCTTCCAGGCTGCCGGTAACGACGTCGATGTACCTTCGCTCGACCAGGAACATCCGATGCTTCCCGATGTCGCGATCTTCACCGGGCGCGGCAATGTCGTGCAATATGAGCCTGACGCGCAAACGATGGCTGACTTGGCGTATCGCCGCAATGATGTCGCTCGCGCGGTGAAGGAAGTTGTTGACCAGTTTCGGTCAGTCAAATGAGCGCCGCTCCGCTTGCGGGTATGACAGCAGTCGTCACTGGCGGCAGCGGTGGGATCGGTACTGCCTGCGCCAGGGCCTTGGCGGCTGATGGCGCCCGCGTGCTCATCATGGGCCGCAGGGAAGAGGCCCTTGAGGCCGCACGCAGCCGGATCGTCGCGGACCTACCCGATGCGCAGGTCGCTGTCTTCGCTGGCGATGCCTTATCCGAAAAGGATGTCGGGGATGCTCTGGCGAAAGCCTATGCCCTGGCCGATCGGCTCGACATATTGGTTCCAGCGGTCGGCGGTGGCGGCTTTGCGCCCTTCCTGTCGAGCAGCGTCGCGGATTTGCGCCGGGATCTCGACCTCAACATCACGAGCGCGTTCATCGCTATGCAGCTCGGGGCGAAATTGATGCGAGAGGGAGGGTCGATCATATGCATATCGTCGACCGCCGCGACACTCCCCTTCCCCGCGCTTGCGACCTATTGCGCGAGCAAAGCGGGGCTCGAAGGCTTGATCCGCACCGTGGCGGATGAACTGGGGGCGCTCGGCATTCGCGTCAATGCAGTGCGTCCAGGTCTTACCCGCAGCGACGCGACCAGGGATATGTTCGCCAGCCCAGCAGTCATTGACCGCTTTTTGGAGCAGACGCCGCTCAAGCGGACGGGAGAACCGGAAGATATAGCAGCCGCGGTGGCCTATCTTGCCAGCCCTGCTGCATCCTGGGTCACCGGCCAGTCTTTCGCTGTCGATGGCGGGCAGGAATTGCGGCGCAATCCCGATCTGTTGGGCGCGGCGTGATCAACGCATGAATGAAAGCAAGGATTGGATGATGCTGGATTTTACGGGCAAGTCGGTTTTGGTGACCGGAGGAGGAGCGGGCATCGGGCGCGCCTGCGCCGATGCTTTTGCGCGGCAGGGTGCGCGGGTTTTCATAGCGGAAATCGATCCGGAGCGCGGCACAGGTTTTACGGCGGGCACGGCCATTCAGTGCGATGTTACGAAGCCGGAACAGGTTGACGCGCTGGCCAGGACATTGGAGCAGGAGACAGGCGGGAAGCTCGATATTCTTGTCAACAATGTCGGGCATTTCCTTCATTCCCGACCGTTTTCTGATCTCAGCGGGAATGAGATTCAGGACATTATCGGCGTCAACCTGATCAGCCTCATGCAAGTGACCAACCGTCTGCTGCCGCTGCTCAAAGCGGCGGCGCCGGGCGGTTCGATTATCAACATCACCTCGATCGAAGCCTATCGCGGCATTCCCAACTGCGCCGTCTATGCTGCCGCCAAGTCGGGCATCACCGGCTTTACCAAGAGCCTGGCCCTCGAACTCGCGCCGCTCGGCATTCGGGTCAACGACATCGCACCTGAAACCACGGACACGCCGCAGACGCCGATCGACTATATGGTGCCGCCGGAAAATCGCGAGCATGTGGAAAGATGGGTCCCGCTCGGACGCTTTGGCCATCCTGATGATTGCGCTGGCGCTGCCCTCTACCTCGCCAGCCCGCTGGCGTCCTGGGTGACGGGCACGGCGATCCATGTGGATGGCGGTTCATTGGCGGCGGCAGGGTGGATCCGCGACGTCAAGGGCGTCTGGACCAACATGCCGATCGTCACCGGCAATGGCATGAACCTGTGAGCGGCGCCATGAACAGACTGGCGGATGAAGCGGCGCTGCGGCGCACAGCCGACCTTTATGCCCAAGGAGCCGATCGCAAGGACAAGCAATTGTGGCGATCCGTGCTGGCGGAAGATTGCCGGATCGAAGGCCCCGGCTTCGTGACCGAAGGACTGGATGCGACGCTGCAATCCATCGATGCGCTGGGGCAGATGTTCCGGTCAACCTTTCACAAGGTCCATAATCAGATGGTTATGATTGATGGCGACAGGGCGAGCGGAGAAACCTATTGCACCGCCGATCATCTCCTCAATGACGTGGATCAACTGCTGCGCTGGACGATCCGCTATGTGGATGAATGGCGCCGGGAGGGCGAGGACTGGCGGTTCACGCGCCGCAAGCTGGAGCTGCTTTGGGAAGAGACGGTTCCCGTAACCGTCCGCCAAGGTTGATGTAGCTGCCAGTTTCATTTGGCAGCAATCATGATCGCGCTACACTGCCGCAAACGGCCCGGATCATCTGACGCACCGTCGGCGTTAAGGGTCTGAGCAACAAAGTGGAACGCGATGAGCGACAGACGTGCCTGCATAAACGCCATCGGCTGCGCCGTTCCTGATCAGGATGTGCACGTCGCTTTCATCAACTGGGCCAGCCGACAGATCGCGGATGAACGGGCCCGCAGCCTTTTCACCCGGATGGCGGAACGGAGCGGCATCAACCATCGCTGGTCGGTCCTGCCGCCAGTCGATGCGGGCGGGTCGCCGGTCGATCCCGGCGGCTTCTATGCGGATGCCATGCCTTCGACATCGAAGCGCATGCAACTTTATCACCGCTTCGCGCCGCCGCTGGCCCTGCGTGCGATCGCGGACCTGCGCGCCAGGACAGCGCTGGACGGCATCACTCATCTCGTGGTGGCAAGCTGTACCGGCTTCGTAGCGCCCGGCATCGATCAGATCATCGCGGATGCGC
Source organism: Sphingobium agri (assembly GCF_023051225.1). Classification (NCBI taxonomy): domain Bacteria; kingdom Pseudomonadati; phylum Pseudomonadota; class Alphaproteobacteria; order Sphingomonadales; family Sphingobiaceae; genus Sphingobium; species Sphingobium agri. The sequence continues at coordinate 23,178 of NZ_JALKHS010000011.1, forward strand.
TTGGCCTGGCGGGTGTGGAGCGGACGCTGGTCGGCTTCATGGGCTGCTACGCGGCAGTCGCGGCATTGCGGACGGCGCGGCATATCGTCCGATCGGAGCCACAAGCCCGCGTGCTGGTCGTCACGGTCGAACTATCCTCCCTACATCTTCAGCCCGAGCAGCAGGTCGAAAGATTGCTGATGATGCTGCAATTCGGCGACGGCGCGGCGGCCGCCTTGGTCAGCGCGGAAGATCATGGTTTCGCTATGGATGCGCCCTTTGCCATCAGCCTGGAGGCCTCTGCCGACCTCATTCGATGGGAAATCGGCGACACTGGGTTTGTGATGCACCTGTCGGGCGAAGTTCCGTCGCGTATTCAGGCTGCGCTGCGGGACGATGGCGTAAGAGAGAAGATCTGCGGTTCATCCGATCCAGCGTCGATCGGGAACTGGGCGGTTCATGCCGGAGGCCGATCGATATTGGACGCGGTGCAGAATGGCCTGGATCTGGGGCCTGATGCCCTGTCGGTCTCGCGCGGGGTGCTCGGCCGGAACGGCAATATGTCATCCGCCACATTGATGTTCATCCTCCATGACCTGCTTCAGGAAGAGCGGCGCGGCAATGGCGTCGCGCTTGCCTTTGGCCCCGGCGTCGCTGCCGAGGGTTTCCGCTTTTCCAGAGCAGGCTGATGCCGGAAACGCTGATCATCGGCGGCGGTCCTGCTGGCTCGGCAGCCGCCATCACGCTGGCGCAGGCGGGCATGCGGCCGCAGTTGATCGAGCGCCACCGGACGGCCCCGGCTGGCGTGTGCGGCGGCTTTCTCGGATGGGATGCCATTGCGGGACTGGAGGAACTGGGAGTCGATCCCTGGAAGCTTGGAGCGCGGCCGATCACACGGTTCCGGCTGGCCACGGCCAAGCGCTGCATTGAAGCCTCCCTGCCTGCAACGGCTGCCGGAATTTCCCGCCGCACCCTGGACGACGCATTGATCGAAGCTGCCGGACATGCTGGCGCTCTCGTCAGCCGGGGCCGAACCGTACGGGCCATCGATCCGGACACACGCACGGTGCGCTTCGACAATGGCCAGGACAGCGCGGCCGACGCTGTTTTCATCAGCGTGGGCAAGCATGAGTTGCGGGGCGTTGGACGCGATTTTTCATCCTCGTCCATCGGTTTGCGAACCACCCTGCCCCCGTCCCACATCCTGCATGATGCTTTGGAGGGCATGGTGGAATTGCACCTGTTCGACAGGGGCTATGCCGGGCTGCTGTTGCAGGAGGATGGATCGGCCAATCTCTGTCTGTCAGTCAGCCGGGAGAGGTTGACCGAAGCGGGCAGCGTTCCCGCGCTGATCGATCAATTGCGGCAGGAGGCACCGCTGCTGAAGGCGCGGTTGCAGGGTGCGTCCTCCCGCTTCGACGCGGTAGCGGGCGTCCCCTATGGCTGGCGTGCGAGCGTGACGCACAAGGGCATCTTTCGTACCGGCGATCAGAGCGCCGTCATCGCATCACTCGCAGGCGACGGCATCGCCATAGCATTGGCCAGCGGGACGAGCGCCGCCCGGGCGATGCTGACGGGCGGACCTGATGCCGCCCCGGCATGGCAGCGCGCGTGGCGCAGGCAGTGCGGCATGCCCGTTGGCATTGCCGAAGCGCTGCGCCACGGCGCCGCCGCGCCGCTTTCGCGAAGCCTGCTCATGACGGTGCTGAAATGCGCCCCGGCGCTAGGAACGGGCGCCGCCGCATTCACCCGGATCAGGAGAGTGTGAGCGGCTCTTCCCGCACCCGTTCAACACACAGGCGAAAGGCGAAGCGGCGTACGATGCGCACCTGGTCGGCCGTGATGCCCGCCTCCGCCAGCGATCCGATCCAGTCGGCACGGCGGAAGGAGCGGGCGATCGAAAGCTGGCCATCCTCGCGCACGATCCGGTGGACGCGCAGCAGCCGGGCCAGGATGGGATAGCCCCAATGGGCAAAGCCATGGCGGTGCAGATCGCAGATCAGCCAGCCCATCCGCGCCTTCGCTTCCATATGATGGAGAAAGGTCATCAGCTGTGCATCGGTCATGTGATGCGTGACCTGGCTGGAGATGATGAAGTCGAAGGATTCAGGCTGGTCCTGATAATCTCCTGCCCGATAGTCGATGGATAGCTCGGGAGGCGTCGCGCTCCGAGCCGCCGCCAAGCTCTTTTCGTTGAGGTCCACGCCGACAAGCTCGGCATCGATGCCCTGCTTCCGCGCCCAGCGCGCTATCGCGCGAAGGACATCGCCATCACCGAACCCGACATCAAGCAGGCGGAACCGCCTGGCGCTTCCCACCGCCCGCCGGAGGAAGGCGATGCTTGGCCAGGCCGTGAAGGTCCAGCGGTTCACCCGAGCGAGATCGTGCAGCACCCGCTCATATGTGGCGGGGTCTAGGTCAGGCGCGTCCATCTGCTCTTCCTGACGCGATCTTGTGCTTAGGTCGGCCATGGTTCATTCACTCCCCTCACCCACCTACACCGGGAACGGAGTTGATGCGCCAGACTTTTGGGATCACCGTGAAGGCGAGATGATGGGAGAATGACGATGTTGGCGGCTGCCCTGCTCATGCTGGCATCTTCGGCTGCGGCTCCTGCTGCCGACGTGACCGGGCTTTGGATGACGGACGATGGCAAAGGGCTCGTCCGGATCGCGCCTTGCGGCGCAAAGCTGTGCGGGAGGATCGTCAAGGTGCTGGACACAGGGCCTGACGTCCCAAGGACCGATGTGCATAATCCTGATCCGCGCCTTCGCACGCGTCCTTTGGCGGGTCTGCTCACGCTGTGGGATTTCACCCGGTCGGGATCGGCCTGGACCGGAGGGCGGGCCTATGATCCCAAGAGCGGGAAGAGCTATCGCTCGTCGCTTGCGAGAAACCCGGACGGGTCGCTGAAGCTCACCGGCTGCGTGCTTTTCATCTGTGAATCGCGGCGCTGGACGCGAGGCGGCTAGATCGCCTCCCACTGAAATATCCCATAGCGCATCGCCCCCGTTCGCAGGGCGAGGATGAGGCGCGGCAGGCTCAATATGAAGTTGCGGCTGGTGGTGGCCCGGCTGAGCGCCAGCTGGCGGATGCCGCGGTCGCTGAACAGGCTCTGCGAAAAGCGCGCGAGGCAGATCGACCAAGTGCGCCGAACCTCCCGGCTGACGTCCTGATAATCCATCAGGCGAAATCCGGCGGCGGAGGCCCACTCCAGATAGTCTTTCCGGCTCCCCATGCTTGGCAGCCTGCCCTCACGGCAGATCGGCAGCAGCAGGTGCCGCACTTGCCAGGCAGGAACGGCCTCTCCTTCCAGCCAGGCGCACACGATCAGCCGCCCGCCCGGGCGCAATATCCGCCTGGCTTGCCCGAAGAAGCGCGGCTTGCTCGTCATATGTTCCGAGCTTTCGATGGCATAGGCGCCGTCGAATGATCCCGGATCAAGGCCGTTGTCGAGCCAGTCCCGCAGCAGGCAAGTGAAACGGGGCGAGCGGGCGCTCCCGATCCTGTGCTGCGCGGCCGAAAGGGTAAGACCGGTGATCGACACGTCATGGCGGGCCAACATATCGGCTGCGGTCGCGCCATAGCCGCAGCCGATGTCGCAGAGTCTTTGCCCCGGCTCGATGCCAAGCCTCCGCTCCACTTCGGCCACCAGCTGCCCAGCCGCCTGCTCCGGCGTCTCGTCGCCTCGGCGCCAATAGCCATGATGGACATGATCTCCCCAGATGCGGCGATAGGCGAGGTCCAGCTCGTCATAATGAAGGGCGACGCTGGCCGTGTCTGACGGTTGATCAGGGACGATCATGCCGGTCAGGGCACCGGCCGGTCTGCATGCGTCGTCGTGAGAAAAGAAGGATAGAGCAGCGTCACCGAAGCCGCCGCTATGATGATCAGCGCCGCGATCAGCGCGAAGCCGCTATTCACCCTGCCCCTGTTGCGCGCGTAGAGCACCAGGCCCAGCAAGGCCGCGGCGATCAGGATGATGATGGCAGTAAGACCTGTTAGCGACATCGATCACACTCCTGAGGTGGGAAGATCAGCTCGCCGGGATCGCAAACACTGCAATCACCGAGCCGCCAATTCGTTCCGGCTCTCATCCCCTGGCGCCGCTGCCGAGGACGCAGGAACCTGGGCATCTGACGTACGGGATGCCGGGTCCGGCGCCCTGAGGCTGGTATAGGCGATCAGCGCGGCGAGAGCCAGACAGGCGGCGACGATCGCCCATAGCCATCGCTTGGCACTGCGCCTTTGTCGTCGCTCTGGATCGCGGGGCATTGTCTCACCTTTCCATACATCGGCGCGCGGATGATCGGGCGAAAGGTCCTGATGTCCTAACCTGGGTAAGTGATCGAAGCGGATCAGCGGCTTTGCCCACGCGTTTCCTCAATCGAACGACGGGCGAACCAGTTCCCGGCTGATGAGGATGACTATTATGAATGACCGCAACGCATTTCTTCAGGGACAGGGCTCTCCGATCAAGGACGATGCCGCGCCGCCCGAACAGGGATGGCGCGGGGAACGATCGGCCAATGAGGTGGCGGGCGCGCAATCGCAGCGCCGACATATTCCGGGCGTAGGGCCCGAAGTGGAGGAGATTTCCGGCACAGCCTTTGCCGAGGCGAAGGGGCTCGATCAGCCCCCCCAGGATGAGGACGGGGAAGAAAAGCGGACCTTGCCTGAATCAGGATCGCGGGGCGAGCAAGGCGGCGATGGCGTCAGCGATCTCAGCATGGCGGGGAGCAGCCCCGGTGGCGAAAGCGCCGGAGCCCCCTACCCGCACGGCCGCCGCAAGACCGGCAACGATCCGGGCAGCATCATGGGCCATGGCGGGCAGAGCGAGATCGACTATCACGGTCCCGGCCATCTCGGATCGACCAATACGGGCGACGACGACAATCGCAACGGCGTCGCCGAAAAGGATGACTGATAGGCTCATCCACAATAGCCAAGCCCGGCTGGGCGGGCGGTTCGGCAATCGGGCCCAACCCCCCTTGCCTTCCCGGCGCGATAGGCAGAACATCGCTCCCTCACATAGACCGTCTTGCCCGACAAAGATGGATGAGGAGAGCAAGGATGAGCGGCACTCAATCGCGCTCCATTGCGCTGATCGGCCCCGCCGGCGCGGGTAAAACCAGCCTCGCTGAAGCATTGTTGCACATCAGCGGGGCTATCACGCGACAGGGATCGGTAGAGGCAGGCACCAGCGTCGGCGACGCGAGTCCGGAAGCGCGCGAGCGGGGAAGCTCCACCGAAATCAACTTCATGCAGTTCGAATGGATGGGCGATCCCTTTTCGCTCATCGACATCCCCGGCTCCCCGAGCTTTGCGGACGATGCGGCCATCGCGCTCAACGCCGCCGATCTGGCCATCGTCGTCATCGATCCGGACCCGGCGCGAGCCCCCCTGGCAGAGCCCGTCCTGCGCAAGCTCGAACGTGCAGGCGTCCCGCACGCGCTGTTCGTCAACAAGATCGAGCAGGCCCGGGGCAGCATCCAGGAATTGCTTGCCGCCCTCTCGCCAATGAGCGCCGCCGCTCTGGTCGCGCGGCAGATCCCCATAAGGTCGGGCGACCGGGTCGATGGGTTCGTCGATCTCGCGCTGGAACGCGCCTATCATTATGAGGCAGGCAAGCCGTCGCAACAGATCGCCCTGGCCGAAGAGTTGAAGGCTGATGAAAGCGACGCGCGCTTCCACATGCTGGAGCAGCTTGCCGACCATGACGACATCCTGCTCGAACAGCTTCTTTCGGATGAGCAGCCAAGCCTCCAGACCATCTTCGCCGATCTGGCGCAGGAGACGGCGAGCGGCCTGATCGTGCCGGTGCTGTTCGGCTCCGCCGCCAACGGCTTCGGCATTCGCAGGCTGCTCAAGATGCTGCGCCACGACACGCCTTCACCGGAACAGACCGCCGAACGGCTTGGGATTGACGGCGCGGCGGCGCAAGTGCTGAAGATTTCCCATGCAGCCACCGTCGGTCGGCTGGCGATCGCGCGACTGTTCGGCGGAAAGCTGACAGACGGCGCGGAGTTGCAGGATAGCGCGGGCCAGACCTTGCGCGCAGGTGGCCTGTTCGCCCTTCAAGGCAGTGCCACCGCCAAGATAGCCTCCGCCGATCCCGGCGCGGTGCTGGGCATTGCGAAAGTCGACACGGCAAAGGCGGGCGATCTGATCGGCATTTCAGCAAGGCCGGGCGGCGGCGCTCTTCAAGCCGATCGCCCCGCGACCAATTGCGCCATCGCAATTGCCGCCAAGGATCACAAGGATGAGGTGCGCCTGTCCACAGCCCTCAATCGGCTGGCCGAGGAAGATCACGCCCTTCACTGGACGCAGGACGAGGCATCGCGCGAGACGCTGCTGCACGGGGTGAGCGACGAGCATCTGAACGTCGTGCTGGCTCGCCTCAGGCGCCGCTATGGCGTGGCTGTCACGGCGCAGCCACCGACGATCGCCTACCGGGAGTCGATCCGCAAACCCGTCACGCAGCGCGGACGGCACAAGAAGCAATCCGGCGGCCATGGCCAGTTTGGCGATGTGGTGCTGGAGGTGCGTCCGCTGGAGCGCGGCGAGGGCATTCGTTTCGAAGAGCGGATCACGGGCGGCGCCATTCCCAAACAGTGGATACCCGCCGTGGAAAAGGGCGTCCAGGACGCCATCGCCAAAGGTCCCCTTGGCTTTCCGGTGGTGGATGTCGCGGCTATCTTGGTCGATGGCTCCTTCCACAGTGTCGATAGCTCCGAGCTCGCATTCCGTACGGCAGGGCGTATCGCGATGAGCGAGGCGCTGGCCGCGGCCTCCCCCTATCTGCTGGAGCCGATCGCACATGTGACGATCATGACGCCCGGTTCGGCATCGTCCCGCATCACCTCCGCCATCGCAAGCCGGCGCGGCCAGATGCTGCGCATGACGAGCCGGGAAGGCTGGTCGGCCTGGGACGTGATCGAAGTGCTATTGCCGGAAGCAGGGCTGCAAGGGCTCGAAGCGGAGGTCCGATCCATGAGCCAGGGCATGGCTTTCTTCGAAACGCATTTCGATCATCTCGCTGAAGTGGCGCCAAAGCTCGCCAGCAGCATCGTCCAGCGCGTCAAGGAACCGGCCTGATCACGCCGGGAGATGCTGCCGTGCCCAGTTGACAATGGCAGCCGTGGGCATCGCCCCGGCGTTGCGGGCAATTTCCCGCCCCTTGTGCACGATGACGAGCGACGGGATGCTGCGGATCGCATAGCGGGCGGCAAGATCGGCTTCCGCCTCCGTATCGACTTTCGCGAGCCGGACGCGCGGTTCCAGCTGCGCGGCGGCAGCTTCGAACGCGGGCGCCATCTGGCGGCACGGCCCGCACCATCCAGCCCAGAAGTCGATAAGAAGCGGAATGTCGCTGCTTGCGGCATGCTGGGAGAAATTGCCGCTGGTGAGCGTGATCGGCCGTCCTTGAAACAAGGCCTGCTTGCACCGTCCGCAGCGCCCCTCCCCCAGCCGCTCCTTCGGCACGCGATTGAGCGCGGCGCAGGAGGGACAGCTGACGAGGAGAGGGCTGGTCATGCTGGACAGCCTTTCCGTTACGCTGCCAGCCCGCGCGAGCGGAGCAGGGCGTCGACCTCCGGTGCGCGGCCCGCAAAGGCGCGGAAGTTGTCCGCGGCCGGGCGGCTGGCACCCGCCGCCAGGATTTCCCGGCGGAACGCGCTGGCCCCGCCCCCTGGCAGATCGGCGTGCGAGAAAATCTCGAAAGCATCTGCCGACAACAGTTCAGCCCAGAGATAGGAATAATAGCCAGCCGCATATCCGCCCGCGAATATGTGGCTGAAGGCATGGGCGAAGCGGTTCCACTCAGGCGGACGGACGACCGCCACCGCCGCGCGCACCCGGTCCAGCGTCTCGATGACACGCGCTCCCTGAGCGGGATGATAGTCGCGATGCAGCGTCAGGTCGAAGGTCGCGAACTCGATCTGGCGCAAGATTGCGAGCCCGGCCTGAAACTGACGCGCGGCCAGCAGACGATCGAACAGTGGTTCAGGCAGCGGCTCGCCTGTGTCCACATGTCCGGACAGACCGATCAGCGTGTCCTTTTCCCACGCGAAATTCTCCATGAACTGGCTGGGCAGCTCGACCGCGTCCCATTCGACGCCGGAAATGCCACCGACCGAAGGCAGATCGACCTCCGTCAGCAAATGATGCAGCACATGACCGAACTCGTGGAACAGCGTCACCACGTCATTATGGGTGACAAGCGAGGGACGATCCCCCGCGGGCGGCGCGAAGTTGGTGGTCAGATAGGCGATCGGCCGGTGGAAAGCGTCCGCGTCCCGGAACCGCGCCCGGCACACATCCATCCAGGCGCCGCCCCGCTTGCCCGCCCGAGCGAACAGATCGAGATACACGCCCGCGAAGACTTCGCCGCTCGCATCCTGCACATCATAGAACAGGACATCGGGATGCCAGGTCGAAACACCGCTCCGCTCGACCAGACGTACATCGAAAAGCCGCTCGATCAGCTTCTGCGTCCCCGCCAGCACGCGCGGCAGCGGGAAATAGGCCTTCAGCGCTTCCTGATCGACGCCGTGCAAGGTCCGCCGCATGGCTTCTGCCACATAGGACAGGTCCCAGGGATAGAGTTCGGTCAGGCCGAAATGTTCAGCGGCAAAAGCACGCGCCTCTTCCAGCTCCTTCTCGCCGACCGGGCGGGCGCGCCTGGCAAGGTCGTCAAGAAAGGCCAGCGCTTCATCCGCATCCGCCGCCATCTTGGTTTCCAGCGAATGCGCGGCGGAATCGTTGAAGCCCAATATCTGCGCGGCTTCATGCCGCAGCGCCATGATCTGTTCGATCCGATCGCTATTATCATGGCTGCGGTCGTCCGACTGATCGGACGCGCGCGTATTATGGGCGCGATAGACACGTTCCCGCAGCGCGCGATCATCGGCATGCAGCAGGATCGCCAGCACGCTTGGCTGGCGGAGGGTAATCAGCCAGCCGGGCAGGCCCTTTTCCTGCGCATAGGCGGCCAGTATCGCCTTGTCGCTCTCCGGCACCCCGGCGAGTGCCGCTTCGTCAGTGACATGCTCGCTCCATGCTTCCGTCGCGTCGAGCACGGCGTTGCCGAAGCGGGTGCTAAGGTCGCTCAGCGCCACGCCGATGTCGAGGAAGCGCTGGCGGGCTTCGCCTTCCAAGGCCACACCCGCCAGGCGGAAAGCCCTCAGCGCCAGATCGACGGCACGCTTCTGCGCAGGCGGCAGGCCGGCAAAGTCCGGCCGTGCAGCCACGCGCGCGACGGCATCATGATGCGCGCGGTTCTGCCCCGCTTCCATCAGGTAACTGGTCATCAGCGCCTGCGCCGACGCATGGGCCTCCCGCAACTCGGGGGTGTCAGCGACCCCTGCGAGGTGGCCGACGGGCGACCATGTCCGCGACAGCAGGAAGTCGGCCCGCTCCGCCGACAGAATGACGCTGCCAAAATCGTCCGCCTGCCCTTCGGTGATCTGCGCGATCGCAGCGCGATGCTGCTCTATCGCTTCTTCGATCGCGGGAACCACATGGGCCGCCTTGATGGCCGCGAAGTCGGGCAGGTCGGTGTCGGCAAGGAGGGGATTGGGGGAGGTCATGGCTACTCTTGGCTGGGATGTCCCGAAGGACTGAAGAGTTGCATAATTGGGCGATCCCCCTCCGCTGTTCAAGCTCCCATCCTGCCCGAGAAGCTCAGCGCTCCGTGATTCCGTTGATCGCCAGCACCGACAGGGCAAGAGCCATGGTCCCGCTGCGGATCGCGGGCGCGGCGGCCGGTGCATAAAGCGGTGAATGGTTGGTCGGCGGCGCGACACCCTTCGCCTTGTAGTCCGCCAGCTTTTCGGGCGTATCACCACCGATCATCAGATAGGCCGACGGAATACCGGCGGCTCCGAACTCCGAAAAATCCTCGCTTCCGGAAAAGCCGGGTGCACTCGCGGGAATGGAGACCACGCCCTGCCCGAATGCGGATTTGAGCGCAGGCGTAATCCGGGCGACCAGCGCCGGATCATTGAGGGTGGCGGCCGCGCCATTCAGGCGCGTGATCGTCGGTTCGGGCGCGCCCGCCATCATCGAGGCGGCCTGAGCGGTCTTTTCCACGCCGTTCAGCAGCAGCTTGCGCACCTCCGGCGTGAAGGACCGCAGGCTGAGCTTCAGACGCGCTTCATCAGGAATGATGTTGCCGACCGTGCCGGATTGAAAGGTGCCGACCGTGATCACGCCGAAGGTAGCTGCATCCTTCTGGCGGCTGACCACGCTTTGCACGTCGGATACGAAATGCGCGCCCATGACGATTGGGTCGATCGACGAGCTGGGCGCCGAACCATGCGCGCCCTTGCCATGGAAAACGACCTCCAGCGCGTCGGACGCCGACAGGATCACCCCCTCCTTCATCACCACCGTGCCCAGTGGCATAGCCCCGGCGATGTGGGCGGCGAGCGCATAGTCGGGCTTGGGGAAACGGGTGAACAATCCATCCTTCACCATGGCACTCGCCCCGCCCAGCACTTCCTCGGCCGGTTGCGCGACGAAGACCAGCGTGCCCTTCCATTGCTCCTTCAATGACAGCAGCGTCTGCGCGGTTCCCACCCACCAGGCCATATGCGCGTCATGGCCGCAGCTATGGGCAACGAAGGTCGGCTTGCCATCCAGCACGGCCTGCGCCTTGCTGGCGTAGGGAAGTCCTGTCTTCTCCTCCATGGGCAGCGCGTCCATGTCGGTGCGCACCAGCGTGACGGGACCGGGGCCATTGCGGTACACCGCGACGACCCCGGTCGTGCCGACCTTCTCAGTGACCTCGAACCCCAGCGCGCGCATCTTTGCCGCCAGCAGCTTAGCCGTCCGTTGTTCCTGGAAGCCGAGTTCGGGATGCTCGTGAAGATCCTTGTAGAGCGATTCCAGCGCGGCGATATTCTTGTCCAGAACCGCGTCGATCGCCGCCTTGCCCGGTGTGGGCGCAGCCTGCGCCAGCACGGGCGGCGCCAAGAGCAACGATAGTGACGAGATGGCTAGGCTCTTCAACATGCTGACGCGTTTCAACCGCAGTCTCCTGACAAGATAATCTGTTCTTGGACCGAAGCCGGACAGGCTTTTCAGCCCGACTTACTGTTCAGGGCCAAGATCGGGCGCCCATGCGACCCCGTTGATATGAGCCCCGCCGTCCACGAACAGGGTGTTGCCCGTGACATAGCGGGCATCCTCGCTCGCCAGGAACAGGGCGACGCCACCGATATCCTTTTCCGGATCGCCCATGCGCCCCATCGGGTTGGCGGCGGCGGCCTGCGAAGCCTGCTCCGGCTGAAGCTCTGCAAAATGGCGGAAACTGGCGGAAGCGGCGGCCGGGCAGATGATGTTCGCGCAAATCCCATGTTGAGCCCATTCGCGGGCAGCCGAGCGCGTATAGGCGCGAAGCGCTTCCTTCCCGACATTATATTCCGCAGTGCCGATATGGGCGTTGACGCCGTTCAGCGATCCGATGTTGATCACCCTGCCCCAACCCCGCTGGCGCATGTGCGGGAATGCCGCCTCCATCGACCATTTGACGGCATACAGGTTGAATTCCAGGCTCTCCGCGAAGATGTCGTCGCTCTTCGTTTCGATGCGGGTCATGTTTTCGCCGCGATAGGCATTGTTGACCAATATATCGATGGAGCCGAACTCCTCGACACAGGCGCCCACGATGCTCACGATCTGCTCGCGGTTCCTGACGTCGCACCGCCGGAAAGCTGCCCGCGCGCCCATGTCCCGGAGGCTCGCGGCTACCGCCTCCCCCTTCTCGACATTGATGTCGACCACCAGCACGGCAGCCCCTGCGGCGGCGAAGCGGCGGGCGATCCCTTCGCCGATGCCGTCACCTGAGCCAGTGATGACGGCCGCACGGCCAGCCAGTAGGGCATCAGTCATATCTCTCTCCCTGATACGGCGCGATGCAGCCGTCATTAAAGCAACGCCTATTGTATTAACATGGTCGGGCTGGCACAGCCCATGCAAGCAAAAAAGACGTTGAGGAAGATGATGCACAAGACCGCATTGGTGACAGGCGCCACCCGTGGGATCGGCCGCGTGATTGCCCTGGCTCTCGCCCGCGCAGGATTTGAGGTTGTCGTGACCGGCCGTACGCTGACTGCCGGAACCGGTCATCATGACGCAATGGGCGGCGTCCCGATCCCAGGCAGCATCGAGGAAACGGTCGCCGAGATCGAAGCAGCGGGCGGGGCCGCCTATGGCGTGCGCCTTGACCTGGCCGATCGGGCGTCCATCGACGCCGCGGTGGAAACGGTGCTCCAGCGGTCCGGACGAATAGACCTGTTGGTCAACAACGGCATCTATCAGGGCCCTTCCATCATGCAGAAGGTCCTGGATATCGACCTGGCCGATGCCGAGCGCGCCACCGCCGGCAATTTCATCAACCAATTTCATCTCAGCCGCCTTGTGCTGAAGGCGATGATCAAGCAGGGCGGCGGCCGCATGATCTTCATGTCGACGCGCTCCTCTGTCGACCCGACCGAGACTGGCGGCGCGCTTTTCTATACCGGCCCAAAAGCGGCCTTCAACCACATCCCCGACTATATCAATTTCGAACATCGCGCCGACGGCATCAGTGCATTCCTGATCGAGCCTGCCTTCACCATGACGGACACGTTGCGATCCGCATGGGCAGATGCCGAGGCGGAGGTGGGTCTTGGCACGAAGGCCCATGATCCGCAGGAAACGGCCGACACGGTGGTGTGGTTGGCGACCAACCCCGAAGCGGTGCGCTTCGCAGGGGCGCAACTGCATAATGCGCCCGACTTCTTTGAAGATCATCAGATCTCGCCCGATTGATGCAGCACTGAGCGTGATCAGAAGCGCTTGAGCGCCAATCCTGAGAATGCTTCCTTATACCGCATGCTAATTGTCACGTCATGAAAATCCCCTGGCCAACAGCATGGATTAACAATTTGCCGCAATAGCCCGGAGGAAGCGGAACTCCACATGATCCTTCCTGTTCACTTGCTGGAGTTGGACAGGAAGGATCATATATGCAGCAGCCCCCCGAAACATCGGGCGATCTGCGCGAAGAATTGCGCGGGGACGCCCAAAAACTCACCAGCACCGCCGCTGAGCGCCTGCAAAGCGAGGCGGACGCCCGCAAGGGTCCTGCGGTAGAACAGGCCCGCTCGGTAGCCTCGGCCCTGAACAAGGCGGCCGAAGATCTGGGCGGCGGGCAAAGTCCCGGCTGGCTCAAATCGCTGTTCGAACAAGGCGCGCAGCAGATACAGCGCCTTGCCGATACAGTGGAACAAAAGGATTCCCGCCAATTGATGAGCGATCTTCGTCAGGTCGCGCGCGATAATCCCACAACCTTCCTTGCAGCCTGCGCCGCCGCCGGGTTCGCCGCAAGCCGCGTGCTTCGGGCAGAACCCGCCGTGCCAAGCAGTCAAAGCTTTTCCGCCCCACAGGGTGGTTGGTCCGAGCCTCCAAGTCCAAGCGTGGGGGCGATCTGATGGCAGACACGATGAACAGAACGGCAGGCCCGCCGGTCGAGGGCGGTGCGCCATCGGGACGGGACGACAATATCGTCTCGCTTCTTAGGGACTTGACCAGTCAGGGGTCTCATCTTGCCGAACAGCAACTCGCGCTGATCAAGGCCGAAGTGCGCGAGACCGGCAATGACATGAAGAAGGCGATCGGCGCGATGGCAGGCGCGGCGGTCGTCGGCATCGCGGGCCTTGGCGTCCTGTTGATGGCCTTCGCCTATCTCCTTGCCGACGCGATCGACCATCTCGGCCTTGCGACCTTGATCGTCGGGGTCGTGACGCTGATCGTCGCCTACATTCTTTACAGGGGCGGCGCGGCGAAGATGCGTGATGTCGATCTGGCCCCCGAACGCACCCAGCACAGCCTTGAAAGAACGCCCGCGGCCCTTCGCGGAGACCTTCACCCGGAGGATAAAAGATGACCGACACTCTCGAACGGGACCCCGATGCGATCGAGCGCGACATCCGCCGCACGCAGGAGGATATGAGCCGGACGATCGACAAGATCGGCGATCAGCTTACTCCCCGCAAGATTTTCGACGCTTTGCTGGACAAGGCGGACGAAAATAATGTCGATGCCCGCATGCTGCTCGACGGCGCGCGCCGCAATCCCATCGCCTTGGGATTGATTGCGGCAGGCACGATCTGGCTGATCAGCGACAAGGACTCCAAATTCCCCAGCCTTCCCTCCCGGAGTGGGGGGCGTGAGCAGCAGCCCCGCGACCTTGACGTGCATCACCGCGATTATGTCAGCCACATGTCGGCGGTCGAGATGTGGGAGGGCGAAGATTTCGCCGCCTACCAGCGCCGCCGCGATCAGGCGCGCGCCAATTACCTGATGCTGGAACGGCGTGCCGATGAAGATGACAGCAGCTTCCGCCAGCGGCTGGACGAACTGACCGACCGGTTCAGGGAGAAGCGCCATGCCTGGGCGGAAAGCTCCAGCAGGGCTGGGCAGGCAACGGCGCGCGGTGCGAGCCAGGCGGCAAGCAGAGCGCAGGATCTGTACGAAAGCAATCCGCTGGTCGGCGGCCTGATCGCCGCGGCTGTCGGCGCTGCCCTTGGTTCAGCCCTGCCGATCAGCCGGGTCGAGCAGGAAAAGCTCGGCTCCCTGGGCGAAAAGGCGCGCACGATGGCCAGCGAGCAGAAGCAAGGCCTGACCGACACATTGCGTGAAAAGAAGGACGATCTGGTCGGCCGCGTCGATGACAAGCTGCAACAGGGCGACAACACGGGAAGCCAGCCCGGCAATCAATCGACGGGAGACGCCTTCCACGCCCAACATGATCAGGGAAGCGCCCGGGATTTCGGAGCGCCCAAGATCTGACGACCGGCGGACATGGTTGGGAGTTGGCGGCGCGGGCTTCACCCATGCCGCCACTCATATTATTTGGCCAGAAGCTCGACGACCTCGATCAGATGACCTTCGGGATCGGTCACGAAGGCGACCTTTACGCCATGCGCTTCCTTGACCTCGATCGGCTGCACCACGCCGCCGCCAGCTTTTTCGACTCGTTCGACAAAGGATACGAGATCTGTGGTCTGGAAACCCAGAATGACCTCATCTTTCGCGGGAGCGTCACGGTCGAGGAACTTGAACAGCACGAAGGTCGCGCCGCCCTCACCCGTGGCATTGAACAGGATTTCATCGATCTGCCGATCGCCGACCGCATCCTGCACGCGCGCCATTTCGACCAGGCCTGCGACTTCCTTGTAGAAGGCGCCCATGGCTTCGAGGTCCTGCACAACAAGCTTCGTGAAACCGAAATGTGACGTCATTCATCCTACCCTTGGTCATGCTTATGAAGAAAGGGCCGGTTGGTGATCCAACCGGCCCCTGCCTTTATCTTTAGAACTTGAAGTTGCCCGTCAAGCCAAACTCTCGTGGGTTGGTCACGTTGACCAGGCGATAGCCGGAGTCATAATCCAGTCCGGGCGTAGCTGTGCCAACGGTCGCATTGCCAAGGCTGATGTTGGCAATCCGCTTCTGGTTCAAGGCGTTCTTAGCGAACAGCGTGAACTCCCAACTGCTGTCCGGGGCGCGGACACCGACAAACAGGTTCAGCAGTTCGCGGCTGCGATAGTTGTAATCCACCCGATCCGAATAAAAGCCCGGGCGATAGGTGAACAATCCGCGCAGGAACGGCGTGACATTGTCCATCGGGAACCGGATTTCCGTATTCGCGGTCAGGCTGAAGTCCGGAGTATCGCTGAGGCGGCCATTGCTGACGCAATAGCTGACATTGCCCGGCCCCCTGACGGTCGCCGGTCCATCCTGGTTGGGGCTACCCGTGCCCGCAAAGTCATTGCAGGGCAGGAGCGCATTCTTGAAGCGGGCCCGGGTATAGGCCGCGCTGATCCCGAAGTCCCAATCGCGCGTGATACGGCCGTCCAGCGATCCTTCGATGCCCTTGATCCGGGCATCGCCATTATAGTTGAAATCGAAGAAGCCGGTCGGCGGCGAGGCGATGGTCGATTCGTAATAGATGTTGGTGAAGCGGTTCAGGAAGTTGTTGAGCTTCTGATAGTAGACCGACACCGCATAATGCAGACGGCGGCCAGCGAAGCTGCCCTTGATGCCTGCTTCGATCGCGTCCGTCTTTTCCGGCTGGCCGACGATCAGATCATCGCTGAGCCCATCTGGCAGGCCGACACCGACAACACCGGCACGGAACGAGTGGCCATAAGAGGCAAAGATGTTCATTGACGGCATCAACTGGTAGCTGATGGTCAGACCGCCGGTGATCGGCGTATCTTTCGTGCGGCGAAAGCGATCAGGAATGATTTCCGTAGCCGGATAGGTCGCAGGCAGGCAGCCGAAGGATACCGCATCAACCTGCGGATCGCCCGTGCAGGCCAGAATATTGCCCGGCGTGCTCAAGGTGAGCTGACTGCTGTTTACAGACTTGATGATCGAATAGCGGATGCCTCCTTCGATCGACAGGCCACCCCCACGGAAGTTCGCATTGGCATTGAACGACCAGACGCTACGGTCGACCGGCACTGCAATGGCAGTACCGATAGGCAGATAAGGCAAGGCACCGGCGGTATTCAGGCTGTCGTTCGGCTCCAGCGGGAAGAAGAAGCTGTCACCGGGCTGGTTGAGGCGTGTCGTACCACCCATCTTGTTGTAGAAAACGCCGATGCCGCCGCCGAAGCCTTCCTTGTTGTTCGTCGCCAGGCGCAGCTCGACCGTGTCATATTTGAAGGGAATGGATCCCGTCGAATTGGAGATGTAGTTCGGAACGGCATTGGCGACATCCAGGTCGCGCTGGGTCTTCAGCTTTGTATATTGATGCGCGCCGACAAACGACAAGGTCGCCGGGCCCAGATCCCAATCCACCGCCAGGTTGACGATGTGACCTTCATTCTGGTTGCGGACCCTGCCTTCGCTGACTGCGGCATAGTCATCCGCCTCAAGCGGCGGACCTGAACGCACCGACGTGTTCGGCACAAGGACGCCGCCGAAGAACGGGCCGGCCTCAAACGTCGAATTATTGCCTGTCCCGATAACCTGCTGCGGCTGGAAGTTGTCTGCATACAGATACTGATAGGTCAAATAGGCTGTGACATTGTCCGTCGGACGCAGACCTAGCGTCAAGCGCGCGCTCTGGGTGCGGCTGCGCGAACGTTCGCCGGTCGTGATGTTGCGCACGTTGTTCAGGCGATTGCCATCCACCAGCGCCGCGACGCGCAGTGCCACCTTGTCAGAAAACGGCAGTGAAACGCCGCCCTGGACGTTGAAGCCGTCGCGCGTGGTCGCGGTAGCTTGCGCATAGCCTTCGATCTCGTCGAAGCTCGGGCGCGCCGTGGAAATGGTGATCGCACCGGCGGGGGCGGAGATACCACGCAGCAAGCCCTGCGGACCGCGCAGCACTTCGATCTGCTTGATATCGTAAAGCGCCGTATAGACCGTCTGCGCATCAGTCGGAATTTCGTTGAAGTAAACCTGAACCGCCGGATCGGTACCCTGGTCAGGATCGAACGAAATACCACGCAGCGTGGTGGAATTGTTACGGCCCGTGGTGTTGGTCATTTCAAGGCCCGGAGCGAGCTGCTGCACATCCTTGGCGTCGAAAATATTCAGTTTCTGCAACTGCTCGCCAGTGGCCACATTGACGCTCATGGGCACTGACTGGAGCGAGCGGGCTTCGCGCGTCGCCGTCACGACGATCTCGCCACCGCCATCGGCCGCATCCTGCGCCCAGGCGACGGCAGGCACGATCAGCGCTGCACCGCACAACAACCCAGAAACATAATTCCCCTTTTTCATGACTGCTTCCTTCTATCTAGCAGGGCCAAGTCCACAATGTTGACAGTTGCTAACCATCGTGCAGGCACCCCGCAATCCGCGCAGTCATTTTTTTGTAAATTTTTCGAAATCCGCGTGCTGTATGAGCAACATCCCTTAATTCCGCAGCCGTGATATACGCGCATAAATCTGGCACGGGATGCGCATTTCTAAGGAATATTACCAATATTATTGCGGAAATCGTGATACGCTGCTCCTGTCGCTTCGGGGGCTGATCCGCACCTGAAACCTCTCCCCTTGTTATTGATACGACGACGTGCGATTGTGTCGAAATTATTCGAGGGGAGCAAAATGATCGACACTCGCAAGACAGTTTTCCTTACCGGGGCCACCGGCAATATGGGCCGCGAGACGGTGAAGCGTATCGCCGCGAAGGCGGATTCGCTGCACTTGCGAATATTGGTGCGGCCGGAAGAAAGGGCGCATCCCGTGGTAAAGGATGTTCAGCGCCGGGGCCTGGCCGAGATCATCTGGGGAGATCTTACCGATCCGGCATCGATCCGCGAAGGCGTGAAGGGCGCCGACATCGTTCTGCACGTGGGCGCGCTGGTCTCGCCGCTCGCAGACCGCCTCCCCGCCGATCTGGTGACCCGCGTCAATGTGGGCGGCGCCCAGAACATCGTCGACGCGATCCACGCCGTGGGCGATCCCAAGCAGACCCGGCTCATATATATCGGTACGGTCGCCGAAACCGGCAGCCGCAATGCGCCTGTCCATTGGGGCAGGACCGGTGATCCGATCAAGATCAGCGCTTACGATCATTATGCGGTGACGAAGACACAAGCAGAAGCGATCGTCGCGCAGAGCGGGATCACCCATTGGGCCTCAATACGCCAAAGCGGCATGGCGCATTTCGAGATGTGGAAGATTTTCGACCCCATCATGTTCCACAATCCGCTCAACGGCGTGTTCGAATGGTCTACTGCCAATGACAGCGGCCGCCTGATGGCCGCGCTCTGCGGCGATGATGTGCCCGGCACGTTCTGGCGCAACTTCTACAATCTGGGCGGCGGTGCTTCTTCGCGGGTGGTGAACCATGAGTTCATGGAGAAATCCATGCCCAACTACCGCAAGGTGCTGAAGCCGCACTGGTTCGCCACGCGGAACTTCCACGGCCAGTGGTACTCGGATTCCGATCGGCTCGAAGCCCTGGTGCCGTTCCGCGAACAATCGCTGGATGACTATTTCCGCGAAGCGCCCCGCCATATTCCATGGATCGCGCGCACAGTGCCAAAGCTGATGCCCGGCGTCGTGTCGAAGCAGATCGAAAAGCTGGCGAACGGGCCGGACGGCAGTCTCAACTGGTTCGCCACCAACAACGAAGCCAAGATCCGCGCTTATTTCGGATCGCGGGCAGCGTGGGAGGCCATTCCCCGCAACTGGGACGAGTTCCGCTTCGCGCAGCCGTCGCGGGAACCGGCCTTGCTCGACCATGGCTATGACGAGAGCCGCTCGCCCGACGACTGGCGGTCCGACGACCTGAAGGCAGCGGCGGAATATCGCGGCGGCAAATATCTCGGCAGTTCGTTCGACGGCCCGGATGCGCCGGTGGAATGGCAGTCGGCGGCAGGCCATCGTTTCACCATGACGCCGCGCCTTTATCTACAGGGCGGCCATTGGTGCCCGGTCACCATGCTGGATCCCGCAGCCTATGAAGCGGAGGCCGCGCGCAATCCCTTCTTCGCGCAGGTATGGGGCGACGCAGCCGGCTAAGCTGGGCAGGGCCGGGGTGATCGGCCGTTCCGTCGGAGCGCAATGGACGATCCGCCTAACGCCAGCAGGGTGCGATCACCCAGGAGTGGACGGCGCGTTGTTCCGTTAAATCGACCTCAATGGCTTCGGGGCGAAGGACGCCCCGAAGCGCTGAGTGCGCTGCCCCTCTAGCGGAGCGGCACCTTGAGCTTTGTCGTCGCGCGAGTGAGCGGATAGCGCTTGCCGTTCCAAAGGAAATCCCCCGGCAATGCGGCTGGCCGGGTGATTTGCGCATTCAGGGTGCTGCCGGAAACCCGATAGCGAACGCTGACCGGCCCCTGCGGCGTGGCAGCGGTCGCGGACAGGCTCTTGAGCAAACCTAGCGCGGGCTCGACCTTCAGCCTCGCATAGCCCGGCGCGGCGGGGCCGATGCCTGCAACGATGCCGAGCAGATCGGCGCTTGGATGCGCGCTCCACGCGTGGCTGTCGGAACGGGTCGACTGCCCCTTCCCGCCTTGGCCCGCATCGTCGCGCTCTTCCGGCCAGGTCGTATAGTGCATTGCCAGCAGATCGCGCCACGTCTTGAGCATGTCGAGATAGCGGTCGTTCTTCCCGGCATGGACCAGAGCCTGAGCCAGATACCATGAGAAATAATAGCTGACGCTGGTGATCCCTTCCGGCGCGTCGATGCCTTTGCCCGGCACCATGATCCGGTCGATGATCGCCCCGGCTTCGTCGCGGGTGGCGACATCATAGAGGATGGCCAGCGCATTCATATGCTGGCTGAACCGGTCGCCATCGGGATTGTCCGCGTAGAGACCCCGGGCGGGAACCCAGCAGCGGTTGCGGATCGCGGCCTTGACGGTGTCGGCACGCGCCGCGTAGCGCTGTGCCACGCTGCTGTCGCCAAAGGCAGTCTCGATCGCCGCCCCCTGCTGAAGCGCGCCAAGCCAGCTGACGCTCATCAAACAGCTTTCATCCGTCTTTCCGTAGGACGGGAAGATGGTGCGGTCGGTCGCCGGCTGGCCTACCCAATCGATGAAATTCCATTGCGGGTTCTTGCCGAGCAGGCCGCTCGGGCGGCGGTAGGTTTCGAACCAGTCCAACACCCGGCGCATGCGCGGGATGTTGCGGACGATCGGTGCAGCGTCAGGCTGGCGCAATCGCCAATCGTCCAGCATGCCTACCCACATCAGCGCGAAGGGCGCGATCACATTGTTGCCGCGCGTCGGCCATGCGCCTTCCATCAGGCCGCCTTCGGCATCCGACGCGGCGAAGGCGTCGATCGCCTGCTCGGCCAGGCGCGGATCGCCCGAAACGGCATAGGAAATCAGCATCTGAAGGCGCGTGTCGCCGGCATATTGCAGCTGTTCCCAATAGGCCGTGTCCATATAGGTTTCATGCGCGTCGATCCGCGCAGTGCGCCAGCCAATGTCGAAAATCCGTGCAAGTTCAGGATCATCGCTCGCGAACTTGCCAACCTGTTGAAACGGGTAGCCGGTTTCGTAGGCGCGCAATCCCTCCAGCACCAGCGGCTGATCCTTGGTTTCGACCGTGATCTCCGCATAGCGCCAGGTCCGCCACCAGAGCGGCGCGAAGCTGCGCTTTTCCCCATCGGCTATGAAGCTGTCCCATATGCCGATCGGCTTGCGGTCCTCGATCAGGTTCCGGTCGCCCTTGCGGCTCTTCGCATCATACAGCGCCTCTGCCCACAGCAGCTTGATCGAAGCACCCTTCCCGCCCGACACATCGAGTTGCGGATAAGCCGAGACCATCGCGTCGCGCTGGATTAGCAATGTCGCCTTGCTGTTGGCGGGGATCGTCACCGCCCGCGCGGGGAAGGTCATGGCGGCGGGCAGGTCCGTCCGCACCACCTTGCCCGCTGCCACCGGGGTATAGGATTGCTGCGGCAGCCGGTCGGGCACCAACGTCCGCTTCGCCGCATCGGGAGCGGGAACCGCGTCCTGCCAGCCCTCGCCTTTCTCCTGCGGCCCGGCGGCGTCGAAGTCGGCCTTTGCCGCGTCGATCTTTTCAGGGTTTCCGGCGACATAATACCATCGCTTCACTTGCCCCCAGCCATTGGCAAAGCCGCGGCCCTGGTCGCGCTTCACCCGCCAGCCCGCACGATCCGTGGACAGTTCCGCCGCATCGCCTTCACCGATCAGGCGAAAGCCGGTCGCGACGCTCTGTTGAAACAACGGCGCTGTGTTGGTGAACAGCGAATTTCCCTGCGCCGCCGAAACTTGCGCAGGCGTTGGGTTGGCGGGCAGCTTCAGCGGCTGCACGCCGTTCCACACCGTCGCCGCGACGACATTGACGCCGCGCTTCATATAGGGGGCGAGGTCGATGCTCTCCTCACGCCAGTGAAGGATATCGCCTGTCGAAGGACCGGTCGCAACGCGGGCGCCGTTCACGAACAATATGAAGCGGTTATCGGCCGTCACTCGCACCTTGTAGGCGCGCGGTTTGCCGGGCAGCGTGACGGTGCGGCGGAAATGCAGGACGATCGGACGCACCGCCGGCCCCGCCTCCGCATGACTGATCCAGCCCTCGGCTCCACCGGGCTGAGCGATAGCGGCGGGCGCAGCGCCCATCATCAGCGAAGCGGCCAGAAAGGTGCACATTTTCATCATTTCTTCTCCGGCGATAAGGCACGGGCAAGCGCTGTTTCCAGCGCGGCATTGAACTGCTGGGATATGGCCGCGCGCGGCGCGATCATCTGAAACCCGTGGAAGGCGCCCGGTATCACCAGCAATTCGGTAGGCACGTCCGCATCGATGAGGCGGCGGGCGAACTCCACATCCTCGTCGACGAACAGGTCGATCGATCCGACGCCGATGAAGGTCGGCGGAAGAGCCTTGAGGTTTTTCACGCGCGTGGGCACCGATCCTTCAGGCTGGGTGGCAGCACCGGGACGCCGCCCCAACAGCGCCTGCCAGCCCTTGCGGTTCGACTCCGCCGTCCAGATCAGCTGGCCGATATGCGGCGGCACCGGACGCGACGATCCCGTCCGATCGTCCAGCATGGGATAGACAAGCGCCTGGAACGCGACCGGCACCTCGCCCCTGTCCCGCGCGGCGATCGTCAGCATGGCGGCCAGGCCACCGCCCGCGCTTTCGCCCATGACCACGATCCGGCGCGGATCGACGCCCAGCGTAGCGGCACTGCCATGCAGCCATTTCAGGCCCGCATAGGCATCCTCCAGCGGCCCGGGAAAGCGTGTCCCCGGCGCCAACCGGTATTGCACCGATACGATCACGCAGTTCAGCCGCTCGGCCAGGCTCTTGAGCGCAGGCAGATTCTCCCGCGCGTCGCCGCCGATAAAGCCGCCGCCATGAACGAAGAAGATCGCCCCGCGCGGCGGCCCCTGCTCCGCACCGGCGTTCACGACGTAGACCGGCACCGGCGGATGCCCGCGCGATCCCGGTGCCTGCCGTTCCTCAACCCCTGCGGGCAGACGGCCGGGCTTCCAAGGCTTGTACGTCGCTCCTTTCCGCTGCGCCTGCATGATGCCGCGCGCGATCGGCCGCAACTCCGGGTTGACCGACTTCAGTTCCGCCTCGGGCGAAGGGGCGGCCGGGGCAGCCGCTATCAGCAGGCAGGAAGCGAGCGCGGCAGCGAAGCGCCGCCCTCTCAACGCTGTGCCTCCAGTTTCGCCGGTCCAACCCATCCCGCCGCAACGGGCTTCAGCTTCTTGTAGATCGTGTCCTTGGGATCGATCATCGCATTTTGCGGAACGTTGGCGATCGCGACACTGATGTCGTTCTTGCCAGCGCGAACCAGCTTCGTCACATCGACGCGGAACGGAGCGCTGAACAGCGTGGGCAGGCTCTGCCCGTTGACCGTGACCGTCGCGACATCATGCACCTTGCCAAGGTCGAGGATGACGCGCGTACCCATGGTCAGCCAGCCGGCATCGACGCTGATCGCTCGGCTATAGGTCGCCGTTCCCGCAAAGCGCGACAGTTCCGGCACCTCCGCCCAATCCTTCAAGCTGACCGAAGCGAAATCATGCGCATAGGGCTTGCGCTGCACATGACCATTGGCCTTAAGCCGCCAGCCCTCCACCGGCAATGCCACGCTGCCCACAATCGCCGCAGCCGGGATGGTGACAGCCTTGGTCTGCGGATCAAGCATCAGCAAAGCGCTTTCCCCCGCCTTTAGGCTAAGCGGCACGTCCGTGCCTTGTCCCCCGGCTTGCGCGGAAACGGGCGTCGCCGTCCCATCCATCGCATTCCACCGTGTGACGCCGCCAGCGCCCGGCAACGTCACTGTCACCTGCCGATCGGCCTGCCCCCGATTATAAACGAAGGTCGCCGTCCGGCCATCGACACGCCGCTGCACGAAATACAGGTCGGCTGCATCGCCGGTGAAGCGCAGATTGGCCGGGATCGCCGCCGCGCGCAGACTATCCGTCAACCCGGCAGCGGGCACCACCTTTGCCCCCGCCTTCAAAGCGGCCGCGATCGCTTTTTTCACCCGCGCATCGCGTTGGCGCGCCTGGGCCAACCCCTCGTCACGTGATGGAGCGCGGTCGGTGAAGAATATCGGCAGCCCCGCCTTTGCGAAACGCGCGATTGCCTCCGCCGTCTCTGCCTGGATGCCGTCGATCGGGGGCAGCACCAGCACCGGATAGCGCTGGCCGCCCTGCGAAACGAGCTGTTTCCCTTCGATCCGGGCATGCGCGATCGAATCGGGGTTGATCCGGTCGAAATCATAGCCACCCGCCAGGAACGCCTTTTCGGCTGCCTGCTTGCCCGCGCCATCATCCTCGATGCCGATATAATAGCCGTAGCGTCCGTAGAAATAGGCGACCGGGACCACTGCTTCGCCAGCCTGCATCACGGCCTGCAAGCGGCCGATATAGGCCGCCATCGGCTTCATCGCGGGCCACACCGGGTTGGTCTCGTTCAACATGCTGGAAAAGCCGCCCGCAAAGGGGCTTGGCTGGAAAGCGTGCCAACCGGGCCAGTCTTCGGCATGGAAACGGTAATTATAGCCGTGCAGGATCATCGAATTGACCCCGCCCGAGATCAGCGCATCGATCCTGCGGCGCATCTCGTCCGGCGTTACCTCATAGGGGCGGTTCGGCCATGCCAGGCTCTCTGCCGACACGATGGGCCGCCCATAAAGATGCGCACCCGACCGCGCCATCCGCATGAAGAAGGGATCGCCCTCATGCGGTAGATCTTCTGTTTCCGGGATATCGGCCAGCCCATATCCCCGGATCGTGTCGAACGCGCCGCCATGCGCCTGGAACTTTGCCTTTAGCCCTCGCGCATGGTTCCATGCGACAAAAGGTTGGATGAACCCCTCGATCATCATGTCGGACACCGTGCGGCGATAGTCGGCGCGCACCCGCTCTGCCACATCGCTGTTCGGCGTATCGAAATAGGGGGGCGACCAATGTTCGGCCCAGGCCTGCATCCATCCCGGCTGCACGACGAAAGGCAGATAGGGCGTCAGGTCATAGCCGCGCCGCTTCCTGAACTGCTGCAGCAATTCAGGTCCCCACTGAATATCCTGCATCAATTCCAGGCTGTCGACGAATGTCGATCGGATACCGGCCGGGTTCTTGCCCAATGGATCGCCGACCCTCGCGGCATGCGTCGCAAAGGCTTGCGGGTTCATGTGATCCAGGATCAGCTGCGGCCCCTGTCCCGCAGCGCCCAGCACGCCGACATCGGACGCATATTGGCGGAACACGAAAATCTGCCAATCGCCCGGCGGCGGGGTCCAGTTCAGCGTGCCGTCATCGCTCATCTTGTCCGTAAGGAGGATGCTGGAGGACGGGTCCAGCGTTCCCGCCGTCACCACGTCCCGCCATGGCGTCAGTGTAAGGCCCATCGCGCCGGGCGCGGACGGCTGAAGCACGGGCGCCTTCCCCTTCACGGCGACCACAGCCACCGTGCGGGCGCGGGCGTCCATCCGCTTGCCCCAATCGGCAACCTTCGGGTCCTTGACGCGCGCATCCAGGAAACTCAGCGCACCCAGGCGGCGGGTGCGCTTGGGGATGTTCAGCTTGATTGGTCCTGCCTCGCCACCCTTCACCTCCGTGCTCGCCATGGCAAGCTCGGTAAAGGCCAGTTCCGGGGTGATGGCAAAGCCGCCGCCCGATGGCCAGGATGACCCAAGCGTATAGTCCAGCGTCAAACCAGCCTGCCTTGCGGCATCCGCAGCGGTGCGGACATGTGCGAAGAAGGACGGTTCGGCATATTGATTGACGCGCAGCTTCTCGTCCGGCGTCAACGTAACGAAATTGGGCGTGAAGGACTGGATTTCGGCACCGGCAAAGCCCGTGTCCGCCATCAACTTGATCTCACGCCGCAATTCTTCGTCCGTCACGGCATCGCCCGGCCACCACCAGCGCAGCCGGGGCCGCGCCTCCATGGGGGGTTGCTGGAAATGATCGTCGAGTGGAGCTGCAAAGGCCGGGGCCTCCGCAAGCGCAAGGATCGCGGCGGCTGCCAGCAGGCAGGTTTTCATCGAACGCTTGGACATCATGGCTCAGGGCCTCCGGGTCATGCGGTTCAACCGTGCCGTGCCGGTCAGCACCGGATCGGCGGCAGATGTGCCCACCTCCACCTTGACGTCGCCCGCCGGGACAACCCAGCGCTTCGCCTTCGCATCATAGTCGGCCAGGACGCGCATGTCAGCGGTCACCGTAACTTCCTTGCTCTCGCCAGGCTTCAGGTTCGGTTTCGCCCATCCGATCAGCCGCTTGGCCTTGCCGGGCCGGGTCACGTAGACCTGCGGCACGTCGGCGCCTTCCCGCTGGCCGCTGTTGGCCACGGTAAAGCGCACCGACAGCGTCTTGCCGCCGGTCACCTTCAACCCTTCATAGCGGAACTGCGTGTAGCTGAGGCCGTGGCCGAAGGGATAAAGCGGCTTCAACCCCTTTTTGTCGAACCAGCGATACCCGGCGTCCGATCCTTCGGGATATACGATGTCGAACGGCTTCAGACCGGCTTGCAGGCCATAAATGGCGCGGGTTTCCTTGTCCGCTGGCGGCGCGTCGGATCCCGGCAGCACCGGATTTGGCAACTGATCGACAGAGGCCGGGAAAGTCACGGGCAAGTGGCCGGACGGGTTCACCTTGCCGCTGATGACGCGCGCGATGGCTGCGCCGCCGCGCTGACCGCCATACCAGGCCGAAAGGATTGCCGGCACTTTGGCCTGCCAGGGCATCAGCACGGGATTGCCGGTTTCCAGGACGACGATCGTCTTGCCGTTCGCGCTTGCGATTGCATCGATCAGTTCGTCCTGACCTTCGCCCAGTGACATGTCCTTATGGTCCATTGCCTCGGTCGCATATTTCTCGGCAAAGGCGATGACGATGTCCGCAGCCTTCGCGGCTTGGACGGCGGCAGCGACATCCTTGCCGTCCAGATAGGTGATCGCCGCATTGGGGAATTCGGCGCGCAGTCCGTCGAGCGGCGGTGTGCCGCCATAGCCACGCCGCGCAAATCCAGCGGCCGGACCACCCTCGGCAGGCTTGGAGACGCGCTTCAACCCACCCACGGGATTGACCTGGCTCGATCCGCCACCGCTTGGGACGCCGACATCGGCATTGCCCCCGACGACCAATATCTTCTTCGCCGTTGCGGCCAGGGGCAGGATGCCGCCTTCGTTGCGCAGCAGGACGATGCCTTGTTCGGCGGCCCGCTGTGCGATGTCGCCATTGGCGTCATAGTCGATCGGCTGCCCTGCCTTCAGCGGATTGTCGGCCACCCCATGGGCATAAATCGCGTAAAGGACGCGTCCTGCTGCCTTGTCTACAGCCGACTGCGGCACCTTGCCAGCCTTCACCGCTTCGACCATCAGGCTGGAGAAATAGGGCTTTCCATCGATCTGCTCGCCTGATTGCTGGTCGAGCCCGGCGACGATCGCTTCGGTCGAGTGCACCGCGCCCCAATCCGACATCACATAGCCCTTGAACCCCCAGTCGCGCCGCAGCACGTCGTTCAACAGGAAGGGGTGCTCACATGCATAAGTGCCGCCAACGCGATTATATCCGCACATGACCGAACCGGGATTGCCGCGTTCCATGCCGATCTGGAATGCCAGCAGATCGCTTTCGCGCATGGCCTGCTCATCCATGTTCACCGACGCGATATTGCGTCCGGTTTCCTGATCGTTGAGCGCGAAATGCTTGATCGTACCGATGATGTTGTTGGACTGCACGCCACTGATCTGATTGCCGACCAATTCACCCGCCAGCAAAGGATCTTCGCCCAGATATTCGAAATTGCGGCCCGCGCGCGGATCGCGGACCAGATTGACGCCGCCAACCAGCATCACGTTGAAGCCCTTGGCGCGCGCTTCGGCACCAATCATCGCCCCGCCCGCGCGCGCGATTTCCGGGTCCCAGGTGGAAGCCAGCGAAAGTCCCGATGGCAGAGCCGTGGCAACATCACCCTTGCGCTGTTCCATCAGATTGGACACGCCCAGGCTCGCGTCGCTTTCGACCAGCATCGGAACGCCTAGCCGCTCGACGCCCTCGATATATCCCGCGCTGATGGGCACGTCCTTCGGCCTCTTGGCTACAGGCACCAGCGCGGTCATCGGCCCGTGGATCAGCCGGATCTTTTCTTCATCCGTCATTTTCGCGAGCGTTTCCGCCGCCCGGCGCTCTGCAGCGGTCTTGGTGTCACGGGCATGTCCCGCAAGCGGCGTCAGCATCGTCCCGGCTATTGCGAGCAACAGGATTGATGAGGAATTCTTCATGGATGTTCAGCCCTCTCCGCTGGTGGGACATTTTGAGCATGTCGGCAGTTTTCATACTATGGGCTGAAACGACGGGCGTCAATATTCGATCGGGGGCGTTCGATTGATTTGGGACAGGCCATTGCTTCCGCCGATGGCTTGAGTCAGAGAAGTGATCATGCCAGCTACCAAGATGGAAAAAACCTTTACCCCCAAGCGGGGCCGCCCCGACGCAAAGCAGGTTGCGGCGATCGACAAAGCCATCCTCGCGACGGCGACGCGCATGTTCCTGGAATTGGGCTATGACGGCGTCGCGATGGAAAATATCGCGACGGAAACCGGCGTGTCCAAGGGCACGCTCTACGCGCGCTACCCTTCAAAGGAGGCGCTGTTCACCACGGTCATCCAGGACCGGGTCAGTCAATGGTCCCTCGCTTCGGCGCAGCAGGATCACCTGCTCACCGACGACATTGCCGAGCGGCTCCACCATCATGCCCAGACCATCGCCAGGTCCGTCCTCCAGACGGAGGTTCATGCGTTTCAACTCCTGACGCTCGCCAACCGGGAGCGATTCCCTGAACTTGCCCGCGCGATGTATGAGGCAGGCTATCTCTACATCGTCCGCCTGATCAGCAACGACATCAGCGAAGCGGCGAAGCGTGACGGCATTCCTGCGCGCGATCCCTCCGCGGTCGCGCGGATGTTCGTGTCCGCCATCACCGGGTGGGAATTGCAGGAAAGCAGCGCAGGCCCCATCAAGGAAGCGGAGTTCATCAAAGCTGCGCGCCAGACGGTCGAACTTTTTATGGCGGGCCGCGCAAGTTGGTGACTTGAATTTAGAACGTAGCCGTGCGATATAGGCCCGGTCATAATGGAGGATCCTGTTTATGCGTCTTTTGATTCTTGCCGCTGCTGCTTTGTCGGTTGCCACCCCCGCGCTCGCGCAGACGGCTGCCACCCCGGCCCCCGCACATGCGGCCCATGCCAAGCTTAACACGACCGACACCGAACTCGGCGTTCTGCTGGACAACCCCGCTGCCAAGGCGATCATTGAAAAGCATATCCCGGGTATGACGGCCAATGATCAGGTCGACATGGCCCGCGCCATGACGCTGAAGTCGATCCAGCAATATGCGCCTGACGATGTCACCGACGCGCGTCTTGCCGCGATCGATGCGGACCTTGCCAAGCTGCCCTGAACCCGTCAGCCTGCAGCAATGAAAAGAAAAGGGCGCGAAAGCGCCCTTTTTTGTGCCCGCTCCTCTTGCGTCCCATTGCAACAGGCAAAGAAAAGGCCGGCTTTTGGCCGGCCCAAGTAGGTGTAGGAGAGTGCCTAAAAGGCATCTCTAATTGAACATGCTTGTATGATAGGTCAAGCAATTAGTGAGCGTCCGTCAACAATTTCATCATGTGGGAAATGGATCGTCGTCCCCCGCTTGACGCGGCGTCACCAGCCGAGCGGCGCGCGGCGCGATCCATCTTTCGATGCTATCGACGATCTCGTAAATCACCGGAACGAAGATGAGCGACAGGGCCGTCGAGGTGATCAGCCCCCCGATCACCGCCAGCGCCATCGGCTGACGGAACTCCGCGCCCTCGCCTATCCCCAGCGCAGTGGGCAACATGCCCGCGGCCATCGCGACCGTCGTCATGACGATCGGCCGCGCGCGCTCACGGCAGGCATTGCGCAGCGCCTGCGTCATCGGCGTTCCCGCCCGCTCCTCCTCGATCGCGAACTCCACCAGCAGGATGGAGTTCTTCGCGCACAGCCCCAGCAGCATCAGCAAGCCGATCATCGCTGGCAGGTCCAGTGTCTTGCCGAACAGCACCAGCGCGGCAAAGGCGCCAAGCAGCGACAGCGGAAGCGCCGCCAGAATGACGGCCGGTTTGAAGAAGCCCTTGAACAGCAGCACCAGCACCGAAAATGTCAGCCCGATACCCGCGACGATCGCCAGCATGAAGCCGCCGAACAGCTCCGACATCGCCTCCGAATCGCCAACCTTGGCCTCTTGAACACCTTGGGGCAGGTTCCGCATGACGGGAAGCGCGGCGACCTCCTGCAGCGCCTGGCCAAGCGTTCGCCCGGCTACCAGGTCAGCCTCGACCGACACACGCCGTTCCCGGTCATAACGCACGATCTTGCCCGGCCCCGCTTTGAACTGAATGTCCGCGACCGCCGACAAGGGCGTCGTCTGCCCATCGAGCGTGGGCACGCGCAGGTTCGCGATCGTGTCCAGATCCTGACGCGCTCTTTCGGGCAGGCGCACGCGAATCGGCACGCGTTCGTCGCCATCCGAATATTTGGCCACGCTCGCGTCGATGTCGCCGATGGTCGCGATGCGCAGTACCTGGGCAAGCGTCCGGCTGTCCACGTTCAGCCGCGCCGCTTCCTCTGCCCGGGGCGTCACGATCAGCTCGGGGCCAGCAGGCGGAGGCGCTGGGCGCGGGTCGGAAATGGACGGCACCTTGCGCATCTGCCGCAGCAATTCGGTCTGCGTGCGCTCCAGCGCCTGGCCGTCCTCACCGGCAAGGACGATGTTCACCGATGCCGATCCGAATGTACCCTGGTTCGACAGACGAACGTCCGGAATGTCGCGCAATTTCGGCCGGATGATCGATCGGAATTCGTCGGTCGTCACATCGCGATCATGCTTCAACACCACCGTCAACGTGCCGGTGCGCATGTCGTCGCCCGCGCTGAAGCCGCCCGATGTCGATCCCACCTGGGCGAAGACGCGCTCCACGGCGGGCTCTGCCGACAACATGCGGGTCGCATCATTGACCGCCCGCGCCATGTCGTCCCGCGTCGCGCCCGGCGGTCCCTGCACGGCGATGTAAAGATAACCCGGATTGCCGACTGGCTGGAAACCTACCGGAGCGAAGCTTGCGAGCAGAAGCGACAGGGCGAAAATTCCCGCGCCGATTCCCATCGTCTTCCAGCGATGCGCCAGCGCCCAATCCAATATGCGGCCATAGATCGGGTTGACCGGCCGCTTCTCCCGATGCGCGCGATCCTTCAACGGAACGAGGAAATAGGCAGCCATCAGCGGTGTCAACAGACGCGCGACCACCAGCGAGAAGAGCACCGCCACCGCGACCGTCAGGCCGAACTCGCGGAAAAACTGCCCCGCCTGTCCAGGGATAAGCGACACCGGCGCGAACACCGCGATAATCGTCGCGGTGGTGGCGATCACCGCAAGCCCGATGGCATCGGCACCGATCAGGGCTGCACGATAGGGCGTCTCTCCCGTCTCGATCCGCTTCTCGATATTCTCGACCTCCACGATCGCGTCATCTACCAGAATGCCGATGACCAACGTCAGTGCCAGCAAAGTGATGCTGTTGAGGCTGAACCCCATGGCCGACATCAGGACGAAGGTCGGGATTAGCGACAGGGGCATGGCCACTGCCGCAATGATCGTCGCGCGCCAGTTGCGCAGGAAGATGTAGACGACGATCACCGCCAGGAAGATGCCCTCGATCAGCACATGCTGGGTCGATGCAAAGGTCCGCCGCGTCGAATCCACCGTCGACACGAGCTTGGTGAAGGTGACGCCGGGATGATCGGCCTGAAGCTGGGCAATCACCTTGATCGCCCGGTCCTCGACACTGATGTCGCTTGCTTCACGCGTCTTGCTGACCTGAATCGCCGTAACCGGCCTGCCGTCCAGACGCGCAAAGCCGCGCTGCTCGGCCGATCCGTCGCCAATCTCCGCGATGTCGGCCAGGCGGACGTAGCGGCCCTGCACCGGAATGGCGAGTTCACGCAGTCGGTCGATGGTCATGGACGATCCAAGAACGCGGATCGTCTGTTCCACCGCACCCACATCGGCGCGGCCGCCCGGATCGTCGCTATGGAACGCGGCCAGGGCATTGTTCACCTGCGGCGCGGTGACGCCCAATGCCGCCATGCGCTGCGCATCCAGCACGATGTTGATTTCGCGGTCGGCCCCGCCAATGCGGTGAACCTGCGCGACGCCCGCCTGCGCCTGCAACGCGCGCGTCACCACCTTGTCGATGAAGCGCGACAGTTCCGTATCGCCCATTCCCGGCGCACTTACGGCATAAGTCAGGATCGGCGCGCTATCGATGTCCAACCGCTGCACCAGCGGCGGGTCGATGCCCGGCGGCAGATCGATGCGCGCTCTTTCGACAGCGGTGCGGACATCGTCCGTCGCCTTCTGCATGTCGCTGTGCAGTTCGAACTCGACCGTCGTGGTCGATGATCCCAGCACCGCCGTCGAACTGATGTGCTTGACCCCCGCGACGCTGCTCAGGGCATTTTCGATTGGCCGGGTGATTTGGTTTTCGACTTCGCTCGGCGCCGCGCCATTTTGCGTGACCGTCACGCTGACGACGGGAAAGTTCACATTGGGGAACTGCTTGATGGGCAGCCCCACATAGGCCACGATCCCCGCGATCGTGAGCAATATGAACAGCGAGACGACGGGGATCGGATTCCGGATCGCCCAGGCGGAAATGCGCATGTCTATGGCCTCCCGCTCGGCGCTATCCGCACGCGGTCGCCTTCGAGCAGGAAAGCGCCGCCGCCCAATACAGCCCGAACACCGGGCTTCGCGCCGCTCACTATCTCCACCATCCCTGCCGCGCGCCGTCCCGTGCGCACCGATGCGCGATGCACGCGGTCCTGTTTGTCGAGCAGCAGCATATAGGCGCCATCGGCATCATAATGGACCGCGCGTTCAGGCGCGCTCAGCACTGATCCTGTGGCCTTCACGAAATCCGCCTTGGCAAAACCGCCAGGGCGCAGTTCGGGATTTATCGGCAGCGCGATGCGCGCGCGTGACAAGCCTGTCTGATTATCCACCCGCGCGCCCAGCAGCCGGACCTTGCCGGTCAGCTTTGTGCCCGACGCCAAAGTCACCGCGACCGGATCGCCGATCGACAATGTGCCCATCGCCGCTTCGGGGACTTCCGCCTCCAGTTCGACCAGATCGTCCCGCGCGATGGTGAAGAGTATCGTGCCCGAGGCCGATGGTTCGCCCGGCCGTGCCGATCGTTGCAGCACCCGCCCCGCGACGGGCGACCGCACGATCAGCCTGCGTTGACGCGTCAGCAGGTCGTCAAGCTGCGCCTTCGCCACGCCGACGGCGGCTTGTGCCGACCGGGCAGCGATGCGGCGCTGGTCGATGGCTTCCTGTGAAAGCACGCCCTGATTGTCGAGCCCCGCGACGCGTCCTGCTTCCATGCGCGCTCGTTCATAGGCCACCTGCTGCTGGCTCAATTGCGCGCGCGCCTGATCGATCTGCGACCGCAGGAGTGTGTCGTCCAGCACCGCCAGCACCTGTCCGGCGCCTACGCGGGCATCCTCCTCCACCATGACGCGCGCAATGCGATAGCCGGAAAGCTCGGGCGCGACCGCCACTTCCTCGCGCGGGATCAACCGGCCCGAAGCGCTGAGCCCTCCTGCCAATCCCCTTTCGCCGACCAGCGCGACACTGACGGTCGGCGGCGGCGGCTCCTTCGCCCCGTCCGTGCTTCCCCCGCAGGCGGTGAGCAGCAGCGTCAGGGAAAGCGTCATGGCAAGGGGACGCGGCTTGAAGATCACGGCAGTTCCTTGGATTGGATAGGCAGGGCGACGGCGGGCTGTTCAGGCGCCGTCGCGGGATCATCGGGATTCCATCCGCCGCCCAGCGCCCGGAACGCGCCAACGACGTTGGTCAGCGCCTGCGTCCGCGCATTGGTGAGCGCCCGGCGCGCGGCGCGCCAGGTCTGTTCGGACTGGAGCAAGGTGGTGAGGTCGGTAAGCCCTGCGGCAAAGCCCTTGCGTCCAGCATCGAAGGCAAAGCGCGCCCGCTCCTCTGCAAGGCTGAGGTCAGCCAATCGCGCCCGATCGGCTGCAACCAGCGCAAGGGCGATGTCGGCATCTCGAAAGCCTGCCTGCACAGCCGCCTCATAGCCTACCACGGCCCGCTCACCCTGTGCCTGCGTGGCGCGCAGCTGTGCCATCAGCCGCGTGCGGTCCAGCACCGGCAGGCTCAATCCGGCTGCGATCGACCAGATGCTCGAAATGCCCACGGCCGGGCCGGCGGTGCGACTGATATTGCCATTGCCTTGAAGAGTGAAGCGCGGGAACAGGGCCAACCTGTCCACCTTGACCGCGCTTGTGGCTGCCGCAACCCGCGCCTCGGCGGCCAATATGTCTGGACGACGCGCCAGCAGCATGGCGGGCATCAAAGCCGGGACCTGCGGCGGCGTGTCGAGCCGCGCGTCGATGGCGAGGCTGCTCGTCGGCGCGTCCGGCGATCCGATCAGGACCAGCAGCGATCGCTTGGCGTTCCGCAACGCTGTCTCGATTCGGGTAAGCTCTGCCTGGGCTGTCGCCTCGTCGCCTTCCAGCCGCGCGGTTTCCGACGCTGCGATCAGCCCGCGATCGCGCCCGAGTTTCGACGCGCGTGCCAGATCGCGCGCGATCCGCAAACCTTCCTGCGCATCGTCGCGCTGTACCGCCAGGCCGCGCGCCTCGAACAATGCGCTGGCGACGTCAGCGGCCAGGCTCAACCGTGCGGCGTGATAATCATAGGCTGCCGCCACATAGGTGGCTCGCGCCCCTTCCCCGATTGCACCCAGCCTGCCGAACAGGTCGATCTCCCAACTTGGGCTGAAGGCGAGCGACTGGCTATCGCTCTGTGCCGTGGAGCCGAACAAGTCCACACCGGACAATTGGCGGCCATTCTGCAGCTGCGCCGATCCGCTGATCGCGCCCGTGGGCAACCGCTGCGACAGCGACTGGTCGCGTATCGCCCGCGCCTCGCGCAACCGGAAATAGGCTGACCGCGCATCGGTATTCTGCGCCAGCGCTTGTTCCACAAGTGCGGAAAGTTGCGGATCGCTGAAACGCTCCCACCATCGGTCGAGCTTTTCGTCGGCCACCGCTGCGGGCGCGGCCTCGAAGCGCTCGGGCAGGCTGATGTTCGGACGCGCCAGCTTGACCGACGGCGCGCAGCCGCACAGCAGCACACCCAGGAAGAGGGACAGGGGGCGCGAACCTGGCAGGTGCGGCAAGTGGATGACCTCCAATCTCGATCAACGGCCTCTCGAATAGCGGACCGAAAAAAAGAAACAAGATTGTTTATTTTCATCCCAATCTTTTTTTGCCAATGCTTTCCTTCATGACTTCCCCTCCCCCCATCCGCCGTCCGGGCCGCCCCCGCCGCGAAGAAAGCGGCGACGTCGAACAGCGCCTGGTCGACACCGCGATGCAAATGCTCGCCGAACATGGCCCCAGCCTGACGATGAACTCCATCATCACCGCGTCCGGTTTGTCGCGTAAAACCGTCTACGCCTATTACCCCAACAAAACGGCGCTTTTTGCCGCTGTCGTCCGGCAAATGCTGGGTTACGCGCTCAGCCCCGTCACCATTCCTCGGCGCTCCGACTGGCGGGAAAGTCTGCTCGCCTTCGTCGAAGCCTGCCTGGTCGAAGTCTGCGAACCCTATGCCACCAGCATGCGCCGCCTCCTGATGTTGAACCCCTCTTTCATGGAAGAAGCACGGCCGCATATCGAGCAGGTGGTCGTGCGTCGTTATCTCGACCCGCTGATCGCTTTCCTCCAGTCATTGGTGGATCAGGGGACGATCCCCGAACAGGATGTCGCCTTCGCAGCGGAGTCCCTCACCAGCCTGATCCTGTCGGAATCCCACCGGCGCTTTTTCACCGGGGAAGCGGACAATATCATTGATCCGGTCCATCTGAATGCGCACGCACGCCGCCTGACAGGCCTTTTCTGCGGCGGCGTTTTTGCGCCGGGGGCCGTTCATTGATCAAGTGGCAGGCGTAGCCTGGACCACTCCTAACGCGTTGCGGAATCTTGCGCATGAGGTTCATTTCGCACGTAGCCGTTCAGAAAAACTATTGCCTGCGTTTTTCCCTCCGATATAGTGCACGCAAACGGCCAATTCATAAGAGCCGTTTTATCAACAACACCTCTGGGGAGGATTATCGATGCGAATGAAGCGTGCCACACGCGCAGCGCTCCTGTGCGCTGGCGTTTCTGCTTTTGCTGTACCCGCACTGGCTTACGCCCAGGCTGGTTCCGAAAATTCGACGAGCGACATCGTCGTCACGGCCACGCGCCGCGCTGAGAACCTCAAAGACGTGGCTATGTCGGTCAACGTCGCGACAGGCGAGCAGCTTGAGAAGTTCAATATCTTCGACGTCAAGGATGTTCAGCAACTCGCGCCTGGCCTTGAACTGACCAACACGACTGGCCGTAACAACACGACGACCCTTCGCGGCATCACATTCGATCCAGACCAGGGCACCGATCCGGCAGTCCAGCTCTATTACAACGAAATCCCAACCGATGCGCAGACTGCCTTCACGGCCATCTACGACATCGAACAGATCGAAGTTCTTCGCGGGCCGCAGGGTTTGCTGCGTGGTATATCAGCGCCGGCAGGCTCGATCACAATCCGCACCCGCCGTCCGAATTTCGATCAGATCGAGGGCTATGGCCAGGCGACCGCAACAGATCGTGGCGGCTATAACGTTCAGCTCGGGACGACCCTGCCATTCAATGAAAACCTGTCGCTACGGGTCGCAGGCCTTGTTGACGGGAACCGCATCAACCACGTCTACAATATTCCGCGTGACAAAAGGTCGTACGGCCAAACCCAGAGCGCCCGCGTCACCTTGGGCTGGCGGCCTACGGAAAATCTGACGACCTATCTAACCTATCAGTATCTGCAGGCAGACAATAACCAGTACACTCAGTCGTTCGGTCCCGGCAACACGCCGTTCTCCGCCGTTCCAGTGGCAACTCTGGCCGGTATCTTCATCCCCGATACGACGGTTCGTTCCGGCCCACCTTTGTCTGCGACCGACTATGCGTCGGTTCAAGAAGGCGGTTTCCGCACACGCAACCGGACCCACCTCATCAATCTTGCAGCTGATCTGGATTTGGGCTGGTCCACCCTGTCCTTCGTAGGCGCCCATCAGTACAGCAAGCTCCAAACCAATCGCGACCTGGATACCACCAATGCGATCCCGGGCTATATACAATATTCCAATGTTGTGACCCCTTATAAGGTCGACACTGGTGAATTGCGCCTGCAGTCAAATAATGACGAAGGTCTTGGCTGGGGCGTTGGCGCTTTCTATTCACGACAGACTGGAACCACCACCGTTAATCAGGATGCATCGCAATTCTGGTATGCGGCCGCGCCAGGGTCGTTTAATCCGGTGCCGGGTTGCATCCTTGATCCCACGGCGCCTTGCGATACACTTACGCCCTTCCCGATCCCCAACACTTTGGCCATCAGGACGCTGGTCGATGTGCCGGTCAATGTCAAAACCGCATCGTTCAGCGCTAATCTGCGCTACAAGGGCGGCGGCCTGACCGTAGAAGGCGGCCTGCGCTACACCATCAGGAAGCAGGTCGACTCAACTATATTGACCTTGGTCGGGGACGTGAACAGCGGTCCGGAGGAAATCATCCCGGCTTCGTTGCGGCGCAGCACTGACAAGCCACTCACAGGCGGCCTCAGCGTCAATTATGCACTTACCGATGATCTGAACGTCTATGCGGCCTATGGCCACTCATTCCGTTCGGGCAGCACCGGCGTCTCTGTTCCCGCTGGCGTTTCGAACGATCTGATCCGAACCGATCCGGAAAAGACCGACTCCTATGAGGTCGGCTTGAAGGGATCGGTATTTGATCGAAAGGTGAACTTCACCGTCGCGGCCTTCTATCAGAAGTTCGACGGCTTCCTCAGCCGGTTCACGGGCATATTCTATAACTGCCCTGATTTCGGAGACGGTACGTGCGCCCTCGGCGCGCCACCGATCGACAATGCGACTGACGTGCCTGCAACAAATGGCGGTTTCGACTTTAACTACAATGCTCCTGCCAAGGTAAAAGGCATCGAAGTCACCATCGACGCGAGGCCTACGCCTAACTGGGACCTGAACATTGCCGCATCCTACGCGCGTGCACGGTTCAGCAACGCACTGGTTCCCTGCAATGACTTTGCAGGCACCGGTACGCCGAACCAGGACGGCACGCCGCGTATCACCGGAACAGGCAATGTCAGCTTCTGCCGCACCAATGGCCGACTGGCGGAAACCCCCGATTTCGGTCTGACCGCCAACACGGAACTGCGGTTCCCGATGGGCGACTACACGCCATTCATCCGCGGCTTGTTGGCCTATCGTCCGGGGTTCTATTCGGAGCGCGTGCAATATGATTATCGCAGCCGTGAGCAGATCAACCTGTTCGTCGGCTTGCGTGGTCCGGAATCCAAGTGGGAACTGACCGGCTTCGTTCGCAATCTGCTTAATCAGAAGCGGATCAGCAACATCGCCGGTGGCGAGGGCCAGGTGAACGCCCTGCTTGGAAGCACGTTCAACTCGGGCTACCGCTCGGTAAATGTCACGGTTCCGCGGGAATTTGGTATCACCGCTAACGTGAAGTGGTAAAGAATTGCCAGCCTCCGCCTTCTACGGGAAGCGGAGGCTGGCATCCTTTTGCTAATGTGCCCCCCTGCGCTTGCACTTATTCGGCTGCAACGGGCGCAATCTCCTGATCTTGCGAACTCGGCATCAGGCATGCGCCAATGTCGATGAAGATGCGGGCTCATCCAGCAAGCTTCTGGATTCCCACTCCCCCGCCACTATCATGACGGTAAGCTGTCGGCGAATGCCCGGTCCATGCTCGAAATGCCTGACGAAAGGCGTCGGAGTCACAATAATCGAGCCGCCCTGCAATATCTTCGATCGACATGCCCGTGCGGCGTAGCAGGTGCAGCGCCAACTCGCGGCGGCAGCTTTCGCGTACTTGCCGGTAACTGGTGCCCTCGCGCGCCAACTGACGCCGCAGCGTCGCCTCGCTTCCTCCCAGGGCGTTGACGAGTTCCCCGAAGGCGGGCAGCCGCCCCTCGCTCTTCAGCGCCGCCATGGCGATGCCCCGCACACGTGTTTCAGTCGGCATGCGATCCGTCTCCCTGACGCTGGAGACGAATAGCAGATTGCTGAGCGGCCGCCGCTGTTGGTCTTCCCAACTGCGCATGACGGGATAATCAAGAAGGGAGGCGCTGAAATCAAAACCGCTCCAACCCTCGGCGAGCCGGACCGGAAAAGGCAAAGGGGGTAAATCTAGCGAAGCGAAGACTCCCGGCAGGTGGTTGAGCCAAGCACTCCGGACACCGATCGGATGGTCGATCAGCCAGCCAAGAAGACCATGAATTTCCATCACCCCGAACAGGTCGATCAAACAGCCTGTCGAAGTCGATCCGCCCGCTCGCACCGCTTCAAGTTCAAGCTGAGCCGTGTCGCCATGGGTGCGAAGCGCCATCTTGCCGCATCGCCAGTCGATCGCCTCGAAACATTCGCAACATCGCACGATTGCTTCACGCAGAGTGCGTGCGCTCGTCAGGCTGTACATCACCACGCGCCAGTCGCAACCGCGTAAACCTTGGCGGCCCGCCATCACCGCGTCGCGACGAGCCAGTTGATTGATGGCGAAGCTGGTCATGCGGGCAAGATCTGCCACGGGCAGGCTGCTCAGCGTACGTTGGCCGTCAGGCCTCTGCCCCACATGTTCGAAAAGGGGTTCAATCGATCCAAAAGCTTCGGAATAGATCGCGAAAACACGTTCGGCGACGCTTTCGGCCAAGTGCCATTTGCTTGATTCCGCCTGTGCTGACCGCATCACCGCCTCCCGTTATTTTCGATCAGTCTATTATATGACGCGTGCAAGATAAATCTTTCGCTTTCCTACACCGCTCAGCTTCCCATGCGCGAAATTGCCGCGTCGGATGATCGTTTTTGGGGTGGTGGCCAGTTGCGGGAAGAGTCATGAAAATAGCAATGCCCGTTGAAGCGGCATGAAAGGACGACATGAAGGGCAGAGAGGACTTAACCGGCGATATGCCGGCCAAGGCATATTGGGCCTTACCCCTGATCGCTGCATCCCTGGTCGGCGCCGACGCGCCGACAGGCGGCGAAGAGGGCGTGCACGCCTTTGTCCTCAGCAATGTCTATCTTGCGCAGGGAGGCGAAAAGGACAGTTGTCCCAGCCCCGACATCGGTGATCTTGATCGTTTCTACGCCATGCTCTCACCCGCGGAGCAGGCCAAATATGCGGGCAAGGAAAAGCGGCAAGCACTTGAAGAGCGGATGAATGAATATTTCAAGTTCCGCCGCATATTCATCCGGGGCGAACGCGCATCTTCCGTGAAATTCCCGCCGAACTATGATCCTAAGGCAGAACCGACACAGGAACTTGCGGCAGCGATCGGCGCGCTGAATGGCCTCCCCAAAGGCGCCGGCCGCCTCGCGTTCCAGAAGCGCGAGGTGGTCTATAGCGCCTGCTCGAACCCTGCTGACTTCCCGATGTTGGGGAAAGGCTTCAAGACCTACGAAGGCAAGATCGCCGCAGGCATGAACCTCGACGGCAAAGTCGGAAAATCCGACTTTGAAGGGCCAGATGGCGAAAAGGGAATCGACAATCGGCTGTGGCGCGCTGTCGGGTGCGTTTCTGCATTTCGCGAGAGCAGCAAGGAAGAGCTTGCGCGCAAGACGATGATGTCCATGCGGGCGCCTACCGTGATAGAATTGAGGGGCGTCGATAGTCTTCAGGATGATCCTGACGTGACCGTGACTGTTCTGGCCGTCAACGAACCGCTGACCCGCGACGGGCGCGGAGAGCCTCTCGCCCGAGCAACCTTCACGCCCGATCCCAACCCGCAGCTTCGCGCATCGGTGAAAGGGCGCATCACAGGCGGGGTGCTGACGACCGATCCGGTCGATCTGACGCTGAATTACAAGGAACAGATATTGGACACGCCTCGCCACATCCGGGGCGCGCGGATAAAGGCGAAGTTTGGTGCCGATGGCTCCATCGACGGCAGCATATTCGGCTATTACACGCTCGACAGCTTCTATGACTCCATCGAGCAGATGACGCAGAACGGCGCTAACCTGTCGCACGTCTCCTGCCCCGGCATTCGAAGGGCCATCGACCGCTTCGCCGATGGTTATCGCGATCCCCGCACCGGCCGGTTCACCGCCATATCATCCGCTTATGACTTCGTCGGCGTCAGGGCGTTCCTCGCCAAACCCGATCAGGTCGCGCAAAGAGAGACATTGCCATGAAGATCAGGGCACTGCCGTCGCTGGCACTTGCAGGCGCTTGCCTGACCCTCGGCCTCAGTATCGCTTTCAGTGGGGCGCGAGCCGACGAAAGCCACGCCGATACACCGCCCAGCCAGATCCGCCGCCTGACCGAAAGCCAATATCGCAACGTCGTCGCGGATGTTTTCGGACCGGACATCAAGATTGTCGGCCGGTTCGAACCCGATCTGCGGATAGATGGACTTCAGGCCGTCGGGACCAGCGCCGTTTCGGTAACTGCCGCCGGGCTTGAACAATATGAAAATTTGGCGCGCAGCATTTCGGCGCAGGTGACGGACGAACAGCATCGCGCTAAACTGGTCCGCTGTGTGCCCACCCCCGCCGATCAGAATGGCGCTGCCTGTGCTCGCCAGTTCTTCCAACGCGTGGGCTTGCAACTCTACAGGCGGCCTCTAAGCGATGCGGAGGTCACGGCTCTCACGAAAGCCACCACTGACGCGACAACGACGCTCGGAGACTTCCATGCGGGGCTCGCTGCGACGCTCAGCGGCATGCTGACCAGTCCCGAATTCCTGTTCCGCATCGATCGGCCCGCACCCTCGCGCCGCAATATCGATGCCTGGTCGAAAGCAAGCCGCCTCTCTTTCCTGTTCTGGAACAGCATGCCTGACCAGACGCTGCTTGACGAAGCGCGCAGCGGAGCGCTCGATACGCAGGCGGGGCTCACGAAAGCAGTCGATCGCCTGATCGCCTCTCCGCGTTTCGAACAAGGTGTCCGCGCCTTCTTCACCGACTATCTCCGCCTCGACGGAATGGACGAGCTGGCAAAGGACTCGCTTATCTATCCCGCCTTTTCGCAGGCGATCAGCACATCGCTGCGCGAACAGACGCTCCGCACCATCAGCTGGTTTCTGGTGGAGCGCAAGGGCGACTATCGCGACCTGTTCACGACCCGGTCCATCGCCATGAACCGCTCGCTCGGCCCGATCTACGACATACCGGTCAGCAAGGCCGACTGGTTCATGTATGAATTCCCGCAGAGTGATCCCCGCAGCGGGCTGCTCACCCACGCCAGCATGTTGGCGCAACATTCCCACCCAGGCCGTACATCGCCCACGCTGCGCGGCGTGGCGCTGCGCGAGATATTCCTGTGCGAGAAGATTCCCGCTCCCCCAGCGAACGTGAATTTCGCGGTGGTGCAGAATGTCGATAACCCGACGTTAAAGACCACACGGGCACGGCTGCAGGCGCATCTGGATGACGAGGAATGCGCAAGCTGCCACCGGCGCACTGATCCTATTGGTCTAGGCCTCGAACAATTTGACGGTGCGGGACAGTTCCGCAAGGTCGAACATGACGAGGTGATCGACGTCAGCGGCGATTTCGAAAAGCAGGCGTTCAATGGTGCAGCGGCGCTCGGTCAGCTGTTCCGCAACAATCCGCGCGTCAGCAGCTGCCTCGTTCAGTCCGCATGGCGCTACGCTAATGGCCGCAATCCGTCCGGCAAGGATGGGGCGGAAATCGCCAAGCTGGACCAGAGCTTTGCGGCAGGCGGACATCGCTTTCCGTCGCTGATGCGCGCCATCGCTCTTGATCCCGCCTTTTACACGATGCCGCGCCTTGGACCGGAGCGCCGCTTGGCTACTGTTCGCAGAATGAAGGAGACTGGCTGATGCTGATGCATGGAACGACGCGGCGCGGTTTCCTGCTGCGCGGCATAATGGGCGGCGGCGCGGTGACGCTTGGCCTGCCCCTGCTCGACGCATTTCTCGACAATAACGGCACCGCCTTTGCCGCGACGCTTGGCGGAGGGCGCCTGCCCGTCCGCTTCGGCACATGGTTCTGGGGATGCGGGATGATCCCGGATCGCTGGCAACCGAAAAAGACCGGGACGGATTACGACCTGCCGCCGCAACTCGCGCCGATCGCCAATGTGAAGCAGCATGTCAGCGTCCTCACCGGCTTCGACGTGGTGCTGGACGGCAAAGGCAATCTGCCGCACCTGACGGGCAATACCGGCGTGCGAACGGGCGCCCCCACCGACGACTGGCTCGCGATCCGCGCGCCCACGATCGATGTGCTGATCGCCGACGCGATTGGCGGTGGCTCCTTCTTCCGCTCGCTCGAACTGTCGGCAGATGGCAATCCTCGTACCAGCTATTCCTTCCGCGACGGCCGCAGCATGAATTCGGCGACGCCCAACGCTGTCGAATTCTACCGCAAGATTTTCGGCCCCGACTTCAACGATCCCAACAAGGCTGACTTCAAGCCGGACCCCCGGATCATGGTTCGGCGCAGCGTCCTCTCCGGCGTGACGGAGCAGCGGCGCGCCTTGGAAAGCAGCCTCGGCGCGACCGACAAGGCGCGTCTCGATCAATATTTCACCTCCGTCCGCGAGATGGAAGGAAAGCTGGCCCTGCAACTGCAAAAGCCGCCCCCGGCCGAA
This sequence comes from Sphingobium agri, assembly GCF_023051225.1. NCBI lineage: Bacteria > Pseudomonadati > Pseudomonadota > Alphaproteobacteria > Sphingomonadales > Sphingobiaceae > Sphingobium > Sphingobium agri. The sequence continues at coordinate 66,919 of NZ_JALKHS010000011.1, forward strand.
GCTTGCGTCGTGCCAGCGGACGCTCCTGCCGTATCCGGAGACACGACGGATGTGGAGCAGCGCAAGATTAATCACCGGTTGATGGCGCAGATGCTGGCTATGGCGCTCGCCTGCAATCAGACCCGCGTATTCAACATGAGTTTCTCGACGGCAGCGTCCGATCTGCGCCAGGCAGGGCAGACGACCGGATACCACCAGAACACGCATGAAGAGCTGATCGACCGCTCCATCGGCTATCAACCGACGGTCGATTTCTTCGCCATCCGCAACATGGAGGCATGGGCCGATTTCGTGTCGGCACTCGCGGCCATCAAGGAAGGCGACGGCACCCTGCTCGACAATACGCTGGTTTTTGCTCATTCCGACGTTTCCTATGCGAAGAACCATGATGTGCTTGGAATCCCGGTGATGCTCGCCGGGCGCGCTGGCGGAAAGGTGAAGACCGGCCTGCATATCCAGGGCAATGGTGAAACGATCAGCCGCGTCGGCTTGACTCTTCAACAAGTCATGGGAATTTCGGTGGATAGCTGGGGTATCGATGCGATGAACACCAAACGGCCCATCAGCGAAATATTGGCGTGACGATCACAGAAAGAATGAGGCAGATGATGAAGCTCCCCTACTCCCTGGCCTTGGCGACCGCCGGTTTGGCCGCAAGCTATGCTGCTTATGCCGCCACGCCCGCGGTCACCAACGCGATCAAGGCGCGCCAGGCCAGCTACAAGGAAATCGGCGGAGCGTTCAAAAGCGTCAATGACGAAATCAAGTCCGGATCGCCCGACATGAACAGCGTCCGCCCGCTCGCGCGCGACCTCGCCACGCGCGCAGCGCTGCTGCCCAAATATTTTCCGAAGGGCAGCGGCCCGGAATCGGGCGTGAAGACCCGCGCCAAGGCTGAGATCTGGAAGGACAATGCCGCCTTCGTGAAGCTTCAGGGCGACATGATCACCGCTGCAAAGGCGCTTGATGCGGCCGCCGCCAGCGGCAATGTCGCGGGCCTTACTGCGGCCCGCAACAGCTTGGGCGGCACCTGCAAAAGCTGCCACGACCGCTTCCGCGCGGAGCTCTGATGGTGAAGGCGGACGCGAGCAGCGGGGCTGTGCGCCTGCGCATCTGGGATTTGCCGACCCGCCTCTTCCACTGGACGCTTGTGCCGCTGCTGGCCTTCGCCTGGTGGACTGCTGAAGAGCGCATGCTCGACTGGCACCGGCTGGCTGGCTACAGTATCTTCACCCTGCTGCTGTTCCGCATCATCTGGGGCGTCGCGGGCAGCAGCACGGCTCGCTTCGCCAATTTCGTGGGCGGCCCCTCCAGGCTATTCCATTATATCCGCGGCCATATGTTCAACCGGTCGGCCGCTCCAGCGCCGGGGCACAATCCCGTGGGTGGATGGAGTGTGATCGCGATGATCGCCATATTGGCGGTTCAGGTGGGCCTCGGCTTCTTTTCCGTCGACATCGACGGCATGGAATCCGGCCCCTTCTCCTATCTGGTCGATTTCGAAACAGGCAGGGTTGCCGCGGAGTGGCACGCCTTCATCTTCAACATCATCCTTGCCTTGACGGCCCTGCACGTCGTCGCGATCCTCTTCTACCTGCTTCACAGGCGGGACAATCTGGTCGGTCCGATGATCAGCGGACGGCGAAAATGGACGGGAGACCATCCCACCCTGCATTTCGCGTCATCCTGGACAGCGCTCGTCCTCTTCCTGCTGGTCGCGGGCGGGACATGGTGGCTTATCGCTCAGTTTGGCCGGGCCTGAGCCCGAGCCAAATCTTTTGAGGGACATTAAAAAACCTCTCCTTGCATATGCGAGGAGAGGTTTTTTCTACGCATGACCGGCCGGTCAGGCTTTGAGATGCTTCGCCAGGTGCTTGTTCATCTCGAACATGCTGGCCTTCTTGCCGCCGAAGATTTTCTCCAGCTTGTCGTCCGCCAATATTTCCCGCTTGTCCTTCGGGTTTTGAAGATCATTGGCCTTGATATAGTCCCAAATCTTCTTGACCACCTCACTACGCGGGATCTTCTTGTCGCCGATGATGTCCGCAAGTTCCGGTGACGGCGTGACCGGAGCCGTAATGCCGCCCCGCGCGCCGCCCGTCGCCTTGCCGGTCTTCTTCACCTTGGCGACAGCCGCCTTCGTCTCCTGTTCGCCACGTTGCTCACGAGTCCGCGCCATGAAATTCTCCCTTGCTGATCGCTCGCGGGTCCATGATCACGCTAAGTCATGAGCGGCGAAAAAGTTGCCTCTCCTGCGATAATCGCTGATCAAGGCACCTTTCCAACCGTGTCGGCGACATAGGCGTCCCGCTCGCCCATCGGCTTTGGGCGGCCGACTGTCGTGTCCTCCGCCGTCTGATGTTCTATCTCGCTATTCAGTTCAGCGCCAAGGATCAGGATATAGGCGGACAGATACAGCCACATCAACGTCACCACCACCGCGCTCAGCGCACCGTAAGTAGCGCCGTAATTCCCGAAGTTGGACGCATAGAGGCCAAAGCCCAGGCTCACCGCCAGCCAGCCCACGGTCGCCAGCAGGGACCCGGGCGTCAGCCAGCGCCAGCGCGCTCGCTTACGATCCGGAGCGAAGCGGTAGATGGTGCTGAGCAACATGCTCGCGGCCAGCGCGGCCAATATCCAGAAGCCGATGCGTACCGCCGTGATGAGGATCGCGGGCGCACCAGGCATCAGATGTTCGAGGAAAGCAAGCGCAGCGATCGCGAAAATGGCGATGATCCCTGCCAGCAACAGTCCAAGCGTCATCAGGCAGGCCAGCACCGTCAGCCTGATGAAGCTGCGGGTCTCTTCCTCATCATAGGCGATGTTCACCGCCGTGACGATCGCGCTCGCGCCGTTCATCGCACCGTAGATGGAAAGCGCCAGCGAAAGAACGAGCCCAAACCCCTTCTTTCCGTTGCCCGTGTTGACCACCGACAGAAGCTGCTCCCCGATCAGCCGAGCAGCTTCTTCCGGGAGCAGCCGGAACAGGGATTGCAGATGTCCGGCGATCGCCGCCGGGTCAGCGAACAGGCCGTAGCATAATACCAGCGCTGCCAAGGTAGGGACAAAGGCGAGGAAGCCGTAAAACGCCACCCCTGCGGAGATCAGTCCGATATTGTCGCTGCCACTTTCATTCCACGTCCGGATCAGAATGTCCCGCCAAGCGGCCTTGGGCATTTCCCGTGGGCTCGTCGCCGTCCGGCCTCGAGCGCTATCGGTATCTGACATCTTAACTCCCTCCTGTGTTGGGGAGCAAACAACTGAGGGGCGAGACTGATCCAGTGATTGGTGGGAGTTGATTATCGCCTACCGATCCCGCGACCCCTCCTTAAACGATCGCCATCATGCAAAAGCCGTCCCGTCCAGCGCTCGCACGGGCACGTTCAGCCGCTCGAGGAGGCGGAGGCTGCGGACGATATTGCCGCTGAGTTCACTCGCGGGCCGATGGCAAAGCTGAAGCGCGGCTTCCGCCATCGCCTCGACTGGTTCCAGATGATCGCGTTCATCCCATCCACCGACCGACAAAGCCCCCTCGCTCGCGACTGCCCCGACAGGGGCAAGCGAATTGACGGCGATATTCTCGCGCGACAGCTCCACCGCCCATCCTGCAGTCAATCGGTCGAGCGCCGCCTTGGTCGTTCCGTAGAGCGTGGCGTGACCATCGCGATTGAACCGGGTGTAGCGATCTTCGGGATCATAGGGCGCAGGCGGCGGCACGTCCGCAGTCGCGCTGGAAATGTTCAGGATCCATCCTTGACCCTGATCGCGGAAGTAGGGCAGCGCCTGCTGCGATAGCTCCTGCGGCGCATGGACATTCATCTGGAACGCCAAGTGAAAATGCTTGGGCTGCGCCTCCCAGATCGGCACGAAACGGGACCAGGCGGCATTGTTCACCAAAATGTCCAACCTGCCGAAATGCCCCACGGTTTCAGCGACGATACGGGACCGATCATCCGCATCGACAAGATTGGCGCCGATGGAGAGGCACTCGCCTCCGGCTGCGCGGATCAGCGCGGCTGTCTCGGCTAGTGAACCCGCCAGGCTGCTCCCTCCAGCCTCCACCGTCCGTGCGACGATTGCGACCCTCGCTCCCTCAGCGGCGAAGCGTCGTGCAAGGGCGGCGCCGATCCCCCGACTGGCACCGGTGATGATCGCGACCCGTCCATCCAACAGCGCCATGGCTCTCTCCCTTTTCGTTCTCAGTCCAGCAGCAGATGCATCCGACCCGTGGCGATGGGCTTATCCCGATCAGCCTGCCAGCAAATCGCATCGGCGTTCACCACCCGGCGCCCCACGCGAACGAGCCGCGCCTGCGCATAGCTATCGATCATCCGGCCACCGCGCAGGAAATCGAACGACATGTTGATCGGCTTGGGCCAGGGCTCCCCTCTATCCTGGGCGACAGCCTCAAGACATGCGAGTTCCAGAAGGCTGGCAATGACACCGCCATAAAGAAACCCCGACCGTCCTTCGAGCGACGCGGCAGCCGGCATCATCAGGACGGTGTCGCCGTCCAGCCCAACGCTTCGGATGCCCAGCATCTGCGCATAGGGTGTGCGAACGATCATGACTCGTCCGTGAAGAAGAAGCTGGCGGTGGCCGTTGCGATCGGCGCCTGCGGATCGCCATCATGCACATCGCAACGGGTGAAAGCGACCTTGCGGGTGATATGATGGCAATGGGCGCGCGCATGAAGGCTGTGCCCTGCCCTTGCGGGCCGCAGATAATCGATATGCAGGTCGAGCGTGGCCATGGGCCGCCACTGGCGCGTGCGCGCGATGATGGCAGAACCGGCCGCCGCATCGACCAGCGATATGATCGGCCCGGAAGATACCAGGCCCGCGTCCGCGTCCATCAGAAATCCGGGAGCGAAAGGACAAGCCAGTTCCGCCCAATCCGGTCCGTGATCGACATTGTAGATGCCCAGCAATGCATGATGTCCCCGCGGTGGCAGGTTCTTCAACCGCTCAAAGGCATCTTCCTCGTCCACCGTTCAGGCGTTCCCGCGCGGCTCTCGCGGCAGGCCCAGTCCCCGCTCCGCGATCAGGTTGCGCTGGATCTGATTGGTGCCGCCGTAGATCGTATCGGCGCGGGAGAAGAGAAACAGGTTGGGCAGCGTATCCCATTCATATCCGGCATGAGCGCTGATCTCGCCGCCCTGTCCCAATACGTCCATCGCCAGTTCGCCAAGGCTGCGGCGCCAGCTCGCCCACTGGATCTTGTAGGTCAGGGCAGCGCCATCGATCTTGGCATGATCCGTTTGCGACAGCATGCGCAGGGCCCCATACCGCATCAGACGCAGGCCCACTTCCGCCTTGGCGAGGCGCTGGCGGATCAGCGGGTCATTCGCCGCGCCATTGGCCTTGGCCGCCGCGATGATCTCATCCAATTCATTGCGGAAACCCATCTGCTGGCCCAGCGTCGACACGCCGCGTTCGAATGCCAGCAGGCCCATGGCGATGCGCCACCCATCGCCCACTGCGCCGATCAGGCTGTCAGCCGGGCACCGCGCATCGGTGAAGAAGGTTTCGTTGAACTCTGCGTCGCCATTGATCTGGCGGATGCCGCGTATCTCGATACCCGGCTGGTCGATCGGCATCATCAGGAAGGTCAGGCCCTTAGGCCCCTGCGACCCTTCCTCCGTGCGTGTCACGACAAATATCCAATCGGAAATATGGGCAAGGCTGGTCCAGATCTTCTGGCCGTTCACAACCCATTCGCCGTCTTCAAGCCGCGCTTTCGTTCGCACGCTCGCCAGGTCCGAACCGGCATTGGGTTCGGAAAAGCCCTGGCAGAAAATGGTCTTACCGCCTGCGATCCCCGGCAGGAAGCGCTGCTTCTGCTCCTCGGTGCCGAATGTCAGGATCGTAGGACCGGCAAGCTCGATGCCGATATGGTTCACCCGCCCTGGAACGCCTGCGCGGGCATATTCCTCGGCAAAGATCACCTGCTGCGCCAATGTCGCGTCGCGCCCGCCCCATTGTGACGGCCAACCGATGCAGGACCAGCGGTGCTCGGCAAGCTGCTGCTCCCACTCCTTGCGCCGTTCGGGGCTGCCGGTCAGCTTGGTGATGCCCTTGATGTCGCGAAATTCGCCCGCCATCTGGCCGTTCAACCAGTCCGCGCACTCCTGCCGGAACAGTTCCTCTTCCGGGGAAAATCCGAGTTTCATGCCACTTCTCCCAGGATCATCGTGGCGATCTTCTCGCGATGCCAAACATTGGTGCCAAGCATCGTCTGAAGCGCACGGGCGCGCTTGAAATACAGATGCGCGTCATGCTCCCACGTGAAGCCGATGCCGCCGTGCAGCTGGATCATGTCACCGGCGCAGCGGAAAAATGTGTCGGTGGCAAAGGATTTGGCCGCGTGAATGGCTATCTCGGCCTCTTCCGCCCCCTCGTCCACGGCGCAGGCAGCCCAATAAACCGCCGACCGGGCCTGTTCGATCTCGATCATCATGTCGGCCAGCCTGTGCTTATAGGCTTGGAAGGACCCGATCGGCCGACCGAACTGGATGCGCTCCTTGGAATAATCGACGGTCCGATCCAAGCACGCCTGCGCGCCGCCCAACGCTTCTGCGGCCGTAGCAATAAAGGCCGCGCGATGAACAGCAGCCAGAGCCGCCTGCGGATCAGCAAGCCGCTCGCCCGTCACATTGTCCAGCTGCACATGAGCCAAGGGACGGGTCTGGTCCATGCTCGTCTGGATCGTCACACCAACGCCGGGCGCATTCGCGGGGACAATCCAGACCTGCCGCATGTCGGTAACCACGAACATGTCGGCAGAGGCACCATGGGCAACGAAACGCGATCCGCCCGTCAGCCGATCGCCATCCGACTGGATATCCGCACCATAGAAATAACCGCCGATCATCTCGCCAGAGATCAGGCGCGGCAGCCATTGATCCTGCTGCTCGGCATCGCCGCCCGCCGCAATCGCCTGAGCCGCTTGCACAAGACTGCTGAGCATGGGCAATGCCGCCACCTGAGCGCCTGCCGCTTCCGCGATGATCGCCAGTTCCACCATGCCCAGACCCGCGCCGCCAGCGCTTTCCGGCAGCCCGATGCCGGACAGGCCCAGCTCCTGGCAGAAAGCCTGCCAAAGCGCCCGGTCAACGCCGTCGCCCGCCATAGCCTTGCGCGTGCGCTCGCTTGTGGCATTCTCCGCGAAGAAGCTGCGCGCCGTCTCCGCGATCATCTGTTGTTCGTCGGTAAATGCGAATTCCATCTCGGCCGCCTTTAAATATGTTGGCGGAGCTTCTCGCCCCGGCACTCGTCGGGGTCGGATGTCAGCCGCCCGGTAGACCGGCCGCTCTCTCCTGCCATCGACGGTTGACGACAATATGCCGCAAACGCCGTTCGGATAGTGCTATATGAGCTTAATTTTCTTTTCAAGCACTCATATGCGGAATTCTGAAATATTTAAATTCCGAATTTATTTGTTCGACCTGGCCTCACAAGCTGCTGACGGTTTGCGCGTCCGTGATCCGCACCACCCGATTGCTGAACTTGACAGTCCTGACCGCCAGCGAGGTTTCGACGTGATTAACCCCCTCCATCGCCAGGATCTGTCCCGATGCCATCCTGTGAAGATTGTCGAGGTCATCATAAAGGCATGTCGCCATGATGTTGCACGGCCCCAATGTGATCATCACGGCCTTGACCAGTGGGATATGCGCGATGTCACGTGCGATCTGCCGGACATGACTGACATCGGCCTGCACAGCGATGAAGGCCACATTGGTCGCCTTTTCAAGCTTCAACCCTGTCAGCGCGGTAAAGGCAATCAGCTTTTCCTGCTGCAACCGCTTGATGCGGCCCCTGACGGTGCCCTCATTCACGCCAAGATCCGCTGCGATCTTGCGGTTGGAAACGCGCGCATCCTGCGCCAAGATGGCGATCAGCTGGTGGTCCAGCTCGTCCAGGTCCGGCCTCCTCATGCAAGCCTCCTGCGATCGATCGGAGCGGTGTCCAAGCCATAGCGGACGATATCGAGCCCGATCGCGGGTATCATCGATCTTATTCCCGGCACCTTCGATAAACGATCCGTTATCAAAGAGGGAAGCTCGTCAATGTCATGGAGCGTCAGAAGCAGGCTGATCTCATAACTACCCGTCACCAGATGCGCGGCGAAGACTTCAGGAAATACAGCGAGTTCTTCCGCTACGTCCAATGCCGACCGGCCACTCACCTGCACCGCCAGGTGAATGAGGACATGATATCCGTGCACCGCGAAATCGGACACTGCCACGACGCGCAGCATCCCCGCATCCTCCATCCGCCGGATGCGCGTCGAAACGGTGGAAGCAATCAGGTTGAGGGATTCCGCGATCTGTTGATTGGTGGCTCGGCCATTTTGCCGCAGCTGTTCGACAATCTTCCGGTCCGTCTCATCGAACGCAAAAGTCTCACTCATATACTCGCTCAACCTCTTTCTGCCGCCACTCTTGCCAGCAAAGGGTCAGAAGGTCGAATCGAAAGAGCATCATTCAGTCGCGCACGGTCCTGCTCCACCCGGCTCGCCGCCGCCCAACCGAGCAGCGCTGACAGGAAGCCGAAGGGAATGATGAGGGTCAGCGCCATGCGGAGCGATGCCGCGTCATGGCCCAGCATCTGGCTGATCGCTCCGGTCGCCCATGGTCCCACGAAGAAGCCCAGCAGCGTCGTAACCGCCAGAAACAGAGCCGTCGACGCCGCCCTGATGCGCGCAGGCAGCATATATTGCAGTGTCGCGATAAACCCGACGGACCAGCCTCCGCCCAGCAGCCCGGCAGGGATCGCCGCCAGCTTCGCCATATCGAAGCTGCCAGCCCAGCTGGACATCAAGATCGCGCAGGTGGCGGCGCCCAGCGCCAATGCGGAAAGGCGCGACGGCCAGATCATGCTGCGCTTGGCGAGCCGGTCGGACAGCGCGCCGAACAACAGCATGCCGATCAGCCCAGACAGACCGAAGTTGATCGCGAAGGCCGACTTGGCCGCCACCGGATCAAGCCCATAAGCCCGGGTGAAGAGTTCCGGACCCCAAAAGCCAAAGGACACACCGGACAAAACACCAAAGCCAAAGGCGAACATCATCAGCAGATAGGCTGGACTGCGGACGAGGCATCCGACCAGCTGGCCAAGCGGCAACGCTTCCACCTGCTCTCCACTCGTACCGCTACGCCGCGGCTCGCGGATCAGCAGGAGCGCGCCGAGGCCCAGAAGGACCCCGACAAGGCCCATGCTGTGAAATGCCATGCGCCAATCATGCGCAGCCGCAATCGCTGGCCCTCCCGCCTGTCCCGCAATCTGGCCGACATAGGCTGCAAGTCCCAATATCGCGAAGGCGAGCCCACGCCTCTCCGGCCGGAAATAGTCGGATAGCAGCGAATAGGCCGGCGCTACGAAGGCCGCTTCCCCTACGCCCACGCCAACCCGGGCGAGGGTCAGGCTGACCGGGCCGCTCGAAAGGCCGGTGGCGACCGTCGCCGCGCTCCAGAGGATGCAGCCAGCCGCGATGATCCGCACGCGCGACGTGCGATCCGCCAGCCGCGCGAAGGGCACGCCGAGCACCACATATAGCAGCACGAAGGCGGGGCCCATCAACATGCCCATCATCGCATCGCCGATGCCGAACTCGGCCTTGATCGGGCCGATCAACCCGGTGATCAGGTAGCGGTCGGCATAATTGACGATGTAGATCGCCAGCAGCATCGCCAGCACGACCCAGGGATTGGAAGCAGGGCGCATGTCTTTCAATCTCGCAAGAGCGAGCCGCCATTGACGTGCCAGAGTTGCCCGTTGACCCATTCCCCATCATCGGAGGCCAGGAAAGCGACCGCGCCTGCAATATCGTCCGGCTTGCCGAGGCGGCGGTGCGGCAGATTTTCCAGCATCCTGTCTACATAGTCCTGTGTCAGATGCTGTGCGACCGCTTCTGTCAGTACCACGCCAGGGCAGATGCCGTTGGCGCGAATGCCCTGCTTCCCGAATTTTCGCGCGACGTGGCGGACAAGGGCATGCAGCGCATTCTTGGTCATCGGATAGGCGACCTGCAACGGGTTGCCTGAAATCGCGGCGCCAGAGGATGTGTAGATCATCGCCCCGCCGCCCCGCTCCAGCAGCACTGGAAGAGCGGCCTGCGTCGCCAGGAAATGACTCTTGGCATTGATCGCGAAGGACCGGTCCAGCACCTCTTCCGTGCAGTTCAGCACGTCGATGTCGCCTTCGGTCCCGCCCGCCAGATTGCTGTGGTAGAAGTCGAGCCGCCCGAACTCGGACAAGGCCGCCTCCACGATCGCGCCCTGCGACGCTGCCTTGGTCCCGTCGAGCACGACGCCGATCGCCCGCCCGCCTTCCTCACGGATCGCGCGCGCCGTGTCCTCGGCCCAGTCGCCAACGATGTCGCCGATCACAACCGATGCGCCTTCGGCGACCAGCCGCCGCGCCGTGGCCGCGCCGATACCGCGCCCGCCGCCCGCGACGATCCCTGCCTTGCCTTCCAATCCGCGCATCATTCTCTCCAATATCTTAAACCGCCGGACGCCTGTTCTTCCAGGGCGCAGCGCTTTCCAGCTGACCGGCCAGGCGGAACAGCGTCGCCTCGTCGCCATAACGGCCCGTGAACATCACGCCGATCGGCAGACCTGCCGACGACATGGCGAGCGGCACAGACATGGCGGGCTGGCCGGTCATGTTCGCGACCTGCGTAAAGGGCGAGAAGACCGCCGCCCGCTGTCCCCATGCCGCAAAATCGACATCGGGAGTGAGGTTGATCTGGCCCAGCTTCAATGGCGGAGCGGCCAGTGTCGGCGACAGGATCACATCATAATTCGCCATGAACTGCGCCATGCTGATAGCCGCAGCCTGAAGCGTGTTGTTCGCACGGGCGAAGTCCATGCCGGCCGCCTTCTGCCCATAGCCGACGAAACCCAGCGTGATCGGTTCCAGCACGTCCGGCCCTATCGCCATGCCGGTCGCCTTCGCGCGATCCGTCATGTCCGCTGCAACCGATGAACCGATCAGCACGAAACTCGCCGCGCCCATCGCCGCGACGTCCAGCTTCGGCGCAGCTTCCTCGACATGATGACCCAGGCTCTCGCACAGCCGTGCCGCCTTGCGCGCCGCTTCGACGCATTCGGGGTCGACGGGCGATCCCGCAGGCGCATTCAGCATCAATGCTATCCGCAACCGGCCCGGAGCCTTGCCGACTTGCGACAGGAAAGTCTCGCCCGGCGTCGGCGCGGCATAGCGGGCGCCCGGTTCAGGCCCCTGCGTCGCATCCAATATGGCGGCGGAGTCCCTCACGCTGCGGGTGACGGCATGATGCACCGACAATCCGCCCCACCCTTCGGTGCGCGGCGGTCCCATCGGCACGCGCCCCCGGCTCGGCTTCAGCCCAAAGAGCCCGCAGCACGACGCCGGAATGCGGATCGACCCGCCACCGTCGGTAGCGTGCGCGGCGGGGAGCACGCCCGCCGCCACTGCCGCTGCAGCGCCGCCTGACGATCCGCCTGTGATCCGGCTCCTGTCCCACGGGTTGCGCGTGTCACCGGTCAGCTTGTTTTCAGTCGTGCCGGTCAGGCCCAGTTCGGGCACTGTCGTCTTGCCGAAGATGACAAAGCCAGCCTTCTCGATGCGCCGGACCAGCTCGGAGGTTACCTCAGGCATGTAGCCCTTGTAGAAACGGCTGCCATTCTCGGTCGGCAGGCCCGCGATATAGGTGTTGAGATCCTTCAGCAGCCATGGAACGCCGCTGAATGGCCCTTGCGGCAACCCCTTGGCGATTGCCGCGCGGCCATAGTCATAATGTTTCTGCGCAAGGAAGTTGAACCGCGGGTTCAGCGCCTCCGCCTTGCCGATCGCCGATTCCAGCAATTCGCTTGGCGAAACCTTGCGCTTGGCGACCAGTTCGGCCAGCCCGAGCGCATCATGCGTGTCGAGCGGAGTGGAGCGCGGCGTCGCAGCCTTGGCAGTGCCCGCCAGCCCCACAAGCGCCGCACCGCCCGCCATCGTTTCCCGGCGTGTCATGTCCATTCCTATCTCTCCAAGAGCTTCTTTTGGCGTGACAGCCATAGGAGATCATCTATCCCCCGCCCCGCTCGCCCTGAGCTTGTCGAAGGGCTTAGCCAGGACGGGGGTGGCGGTGCAGCTGCTCGTAATCCGCTTTATTCCGCGGCCGCCGCGCTCTGATCCGCATAGTAGCGCGCATAATATTTGCGGAACTGCGGGATGGGGCCATCACCATCGCAGATGATCGGGTTGGGCTCGAACTTCTGCCGATCCCACACGACCTTATCCTGGTCGAACTGCTTGCAGATGTCGCGGATGATCGCCTTGGCGACACCCGCCCGCTCGCCTTCGGCCTGGGCCTTGGGCTGGGTAAAGCAGAAGCGGACATGCACATGGTCCAGCTCCACCGGCGCGAGGCAGGCAACCAGCAGCGTCTCCGAAATGCCGGTAAAGCGCGTCCAGCTTTGTCCCGGCCCCATCGTGTCGTAGCTGATGCAGCCATCCACCTCGCCCCATGGCGTGCCCATTTTCGCCTTCACGTCAGCGCCACGGCCCCAGTCTCCCCACCGCAGTTCGCCCAGCGGCACATTGGCGGTGCCATGGATGAAACGGAAATGCGCGACGTCGACGCCATTTTCCGCCATATTCTGGAGCGATCCCCAGACATTCCATTCGTGAACCTCATAGTCGGTCCATTCAGGATCGCTCGCCTCGGGCAGCACCGCCACCTCGAACAGCGGCGCTTCATCCTGCGGGTGATACCAGGCCCAGATGAAACGATTGGCTTCGGTAATGTGCCAGTTGCGCGTGCACTTGCGCTTCACCTGCGGCGGGATATTGCGGGCATAGGGCACGTCCTTGACCACCGCCTCGTCGCCATCATAGCGCCAGGCATGGAAGGGGCACTCCAGCAGATTGCCGTGCACCTTGCCGCCATGCCCCATATGTGCGCCCAGATGCTTGCAATAGGCGTCGAGCATGCGGACCTTGCCGTCCTCGCCGCGCCAGATCGCCAGGTCCTGCGAGAAATAGCGCAGCGGCTTCACTTCTCCGACCTGCAGTTCCGAAGACAGGAGGATCGGATACCAGCCAAAAGGAATGCCGATATCGAGGTTGCGCTCCTTGATCGAAGCGCGGTCCTTCACTTCGGCCAGCCGCCAATCGAGCAGGTCCTGCCCTTTGAGCTTCTCAAGGATCTGCCATACGGCAACCGGCGGCGTGCGCGCATCGGATGCGGCGGCGATTTCGGGGTTAGACATGGAAAAGGCTCCGTCAGATTATTTGAGGTCAAAGACCTTGATGGCGTTTTCACGCAGGAACTTCGGCCATACCTCGTCCTTGAAGGGGACGTTCTGCATGTCGCTGAAGATCCGCTCCAGGCTGAGGCCCATGGGAAAGTAGCCCGCATAGATGATCTTGTCCGCGCCGCGCGTATTGGCGTAGTCTATGATCGCCTTGGGATAGTGCTTGGGCGCAAAGGCGCTGGTCGAATAATAGAGGTTCGGCCATTTCAGCATCAGCTTGACCGCCAAAGCTTCCCACGGCTCCGCGCCATGACGCATGACGACCTTCAGGTCCGGGAAGAACCAGCAGACCTCATCCAGATGTTCGACCTTCTGCGTTTCCATCGGGATACGCGGACCCGGAATGCCCGCATTCAGCAAGACCGGCAGCCCCAGTTCCGCCGCACAGGTATAGAGCGGGAACATATATTTGTGATTGATCGCCACCTGCGGCAGCGTGCCCGCCGGAAAGACGCTGATCGCCGACAGCCCGACTTCCGCATGGATGCGCTTGATCCGCTTTACTTCCTCCATCCCCCGGTTGGGATCACAGGGCAGGTCGAAGAAGAAGCGGTCGCCATACATTTCCTTGGCGCGGTAGGATGTCGCATTGTCGTTCCATCCGACCAGCGCCTTGTCGATACCATATTGGTCCATCTGCTCGACGGTCCATGATACAAAGTCATCAACCTTGCCGGTCTGCGGAATGTCCTTGAACATATATTGCGCGGGCATCGCGAACTGCTGAAGCGTCTGCTGGTCCTTGATCAGCGGACGGAAGGGATCGAACCAGGCGGAACGGTCTTCCGCCTCGGGAATGCCCAGCATGCAGTCGATTATCTTTATGTCCTTGGGCATGCCCATGCGGAACTCTCCTGTTCAGTTGTTGCCGGCCAGTTCAGGCCACAGCGCACGAAGCGCGATCTTGTTGATTTTCTGCGACTGGTTGCGCGGCAGCGGCTCGGCGGAAAAGGCGACGCGCACCGGCGCCTTGTAGGGCGCAAGCCTGCCCGCCACCCAATCGATGACGCTGCGTTCGTCCAGGCCATCCGCCTGAACCACCGCGACCAGCGCCTCGCCCAATCGCTCATCCGCTATCCCGAATGTCGCGCATTCAGTGATCTGCGGCATTTCGCTGAGGACGCGCTCGACTTCGGCGCAATAGATATTCTCGCCGCCTGAAATGACCATGTCCTTGGCGCGATCGACGATGAAGATGTACCCGTCCTCATCCTGATAGCCGATGTCGCCGGTACGCAGCCAACCGTCAGGCGTGAAGGTCTTCGCCGTATCCTCCGGCCGGTTCCAATATCCGCTCATGATCATGGCGCTGCGCACAATGATCTCGCCGGTTTCGTTGGGACCGCAGACGGTGCCGTCCTCCCGCTCGATCCGCAAGTCGACCAGCGGCAGCACCCGTCCCGCCGAAGCCCGGGCTGCCAGGAAGTCCGCTCCCACGGCCTGAGCGATCGCGCCCGATGTCTCGGTCATGCCATAGCCGGTCCCGATCATCGAATGGGGGCACAGCTTCTGCACCTCCTCCAGCAGGTTGAGCGGCAGCGCCTGGCCGCCCGATCCGATGTTCCGCACCGAACTCAGGTCAGCATCCTTGGTGCGCGCCCGATGCACCATGTCCCACAACATCGTTGGGACGGTCGAAAGCTGCGTCACCCGCTCCCGCTCGATCAGCCGGACAGCCTCTTCCGCATCCCAGCGGCGCATGATGACGATCTTGCCGCCTGACAGGAAAGGCGCGAGGAAACCGGAGCCCAACCCCGAAATATGGAAAAGCGGATAGACGAGCAAAATGGCCTGGGGCGGCACCTGCGACGCAATGGCATCCACCGAAACCCCATATTGTTGGGCCATGTTATGCAGCACCATCGTTCCGGTCAGCTGCGTGCCCAGCAATCCGGTGATCAGGCTGCGATGGGACAGAACCGCGCCCTTCACCCGCCCCGTCGTGCCTGATGTAAACAGAATGGCGCAGGGATCATTCGGCGCTGCGGTCTTCTCGGGTTCTACGGCAGTGGGCGCATCTCCCAAAGGCCGCGTTACATCGATCAACCGGCCCGCATAACCGCCATCGCGCAGAAGCGCGGCTCTGTCGGTATCCGCCAGCACAAGCTCCGGCGTCACCTCTTCGACCATCGCGTTCAGCTCGGCGGGCGATCCCCGGCTATTGAGCAGCGCTGCAACGCCGCCCTGCTTCACAACGGCGAGAAAGGCGACCATCCATTCGGCACGGTTGCGCATGCAGATCGCAACCCTCTGCCCCCGCGTGATGCCGAGCCGAGCCGCCAAATGGTCGCGCCAGGCGAACAACTGGGTGAAACTCACCCGCCGCTCGCCCTCTGCGCCGTCAAAATCGACGATGCATGTCTGGTCGCCGAAGCGCCGCGCCCCTTCGATCAACTGGTTGAGGTCCGAAGGCGCGTTCACGAAGAAGCGGAGGCCATCCTGCTCGCCGATTTCGAAAGGCGTGCCGGGTGCGGTGACGGCCGCGAAAATGGGATCGATCTTGCTCATGCTATCCTTGGGGATCACCTCACCGCCGCAGGGATCGTCCGACGGGGAATTGCGCCGGAGCCTTGGCCCCGGTTCGATTCCGGCATCCTCTATCCTCGACTCATCGCCGTTCTGCTTGAACACGACTCTATTCCGCCGCCCGCGTAATTCAACAACATTTTTTTTCCGCATGATCAGTGCACTTGATTGATGCCGGCATTTTCTGGGCCAACAACGTGATTGCCCCTGTATTTACTAGATTTTCTCTAAGCCGGGAGCTGCCCATATCACGATCTATAAATGGCTCATTTGCCTGCAAGGCCCCTTCCATATCACCTCCAGAACATTCAAGTTCGGAATTTATCGATTTACAAATTCCGTATTTTTGGGAATCTTGAGTCGCATCGCACCCACACTCGGAGCAGAGTGCGATTCTGTTAGGTGAGGTTCTGGACGTCGACATGAGCGAGGATTTTCAAGGCCGCGTCGCCATCATCACGGGCGGCAGCGATGGCATCGGCCTCGCCACTGCCAGCTTGCTGGCGCAGCGCGGCGCGCAGGTTGTCATCTGCGGGCGCAGGCAGGCGCTGCTGGACAGCGCGCGCAACAGCATTTCGGCGCAAGGCGGCCTGATCGAGGCGGTCCAGTTGGACGTCGCCGACACGGACGCGCTTACGGCCATGATCGAGGGCGTAGCCCAGAAATATGGCCGGCTCGACATGCTGGTGAACAACGCCATGTCGACCCATTATGCGCCGATCAGCAAGTTGACGCTCGAACATTGGCGCAAGGATTTCGCCGTCAACAGCGACGCCGCATTCGTCAGCACCAAGGCCGCGCTGAAAGTGATGACTGCGGCGGGGAAGGGATCGATCGTCAATATCGCCTCGACCTGCGGCATCCGCGCGACCGTGAACATGGCCAGCTATTCCGCTTCGAAGGCCGCGCTGGTGCATTTCACGGCGGCCGCGGCGATGGAAGCCGCACCCCTTGGCATCCGGATCAATGCCATCATTCCGGGGCAGGTGCAGACCGCCCCCACGGAACTGTTTTCCGCGCGCGCGTCCGACACCGCCGCTCGCACGACGGCCGCCATACCGATGCAGCGTGGCGGCCAGCCTGAAGAACTGGCGCACGCCATCGTCTTCATGCTTTCCGACGCTGCAAGTTACATCACGGGAACGGCATTGCCTGTAGACGGCGGAAAGGCCGCTCAACTGTATATGCCCGGCTGATACCTTCCAGGATCAGATCAAAACTGCCTGATCGGCGCATGCGCGAAGATTTCGTGCGCCCACGTTCATCCTCATCACCAACTTCATAATATCCAAGGGAGAGATATTCATGGCCAAGACATATAGATATGCTGCGCTACAACTGATCATGGGGGTCAGTGGCCTCGCACTTGCCAGTCAGTCGATGGCGCAGACCGACGCCGAACCGGCAACGTCGGGTCTCGAGGAAATCGTCGTCACCGCCCAGAAGCGCGCCCAGAATCTTCAGGACGTTCCCATCGCCATCAGCGCGATCAGTTCTGAAAAGGTGGAGCAGCTCGGCATCCGCGACAGCCGCGACTTGAGCGGCCTAGCGCCCAACGTCGTCGTGACCCAGGGCACGACCAGCAACGCCGCCGCCGTCTTCTCCATTCGCGGCATTTCCAATGGTGGCAGCGAAAGCTTCGGCATCGACGCTGCCAACGGCCTGTATGTGGACGGCGTGTATATTGCTCGCGGTGGCGCCCTGGGCCTTGGCGTCACTGACATCGAACGCGTCGAAGTGCTGCGCGGGCCGCAGGGCACCTTGTTCGGCCGCAACACGACTGGCGGCGCGATCCATTTCATCACCCGCGCGCCTTCATCCACCTTCCGGCTGAAGGCCGAGGCTGGCTATGGCAATTTCAATGCCTGGAACGGCAAGCTGTCGATCGATCCGGGTGAGATTGCGGGCATATCAACCAGCTTCTCCTACAGCCACAGCGAACGCGACGGCGTCATCGACAACATCCTCCAACCACGCGACTCTCGCGATCCGGGCGCCCGCACGTCCGACGCGTTCCGCGGCGCTGCCCGCATCGATCTCGGCGGAACCGGCAGCATCCAGTATATTTTCGACTGGAACCGGATCAAGGGCACGCCCCTTCCCTTCATCCTGACCAATGTCTCGGACGGCACGCCCAACGCGCCGATCACCGTCGACGGCCGCCAGGCCTTGGTCACGCAGCAGGCCCCGGTCGCCCAGTATCTGGCGGGCGCGACCTTCGCCGATCCGGAATGCGCAGCGCTCGCAACGCCGGAGCGCAGATACCGCCATGAAGTCTGCAACAACATCCTCAGCCGCGCCGTCGACAAGACCTGGGGTCACAATCTGCAGGTTCAGAATGATTTTGGCGGCTTCAAGGTCAAGTCGACCACCGGCTACCGGTTCTGGAACAGTGACAATGTGACCGACCTGGACGGCCTCGGCGCGTTCAGCGGCCCGGCCTTCTCCAACGCGACCCTGTTCAACGGCATGCCCGCGTCGCTGTTGCAGTTCATTCCAACCATCCCGGCAGCGGCCATTCCGTTCATCTCCGCTGCGCCAGTGCCGACAATCACGCAGGATCTATTCTCCGTTGAGAATAGCCGGCGGCACAAGCAGTTCAGCCAGGAAGTCGAAATCTCCGGTGACAGCAGTTCACTGGACTGGGTCGTTGGCGGCTTCTACTTCTGGGAAAAGGGCACGGAAAATGGCCGTCAGAACAGCGGCTTCATTCTCGACACCAATTCCGTTTTCCTCGGAAACTTCGGCCCGCTTGGCCCCAGCTTTGTTGCTGCAAATCCGGCGCGCTACCGCCTCGTCCAGACGCTCGCCCGGCTGAGATACACGGCATGGAGCGAAAGCACCGCAGTTTATGGCCAGTTTACCTTCTATCCGGGTGGCCGTGACAGTGGCATCCGCCTGACCGCAGGCGGCCGCTACACCTGGGACGAAAAGAAGATGCTCCGCCTTCAGAACGGCGCAGTCGCACCCGCCGTACCGGAATATGGCAAAGCCAAGTTCAGCAAGTTCACCTGGAACCTGATGGCGGGCTATGATGTCGCCGACGGCATCAACCTGTATGCCCGCGCGGCCACCGGCTATCGCTCGGGTGGCTTCAATTCCCAGGACCCGGCAATCACTGGCACGAGCCAGCTCGGCAGCTTCGAACCGGAAAAGGTGACCTCCTATGAAGTGGGCGTGAAGACCGAGCTTCTCGATCGCCGCCTGCGTCTGAACCTCGCAGCCTATCATAACATTTACGACAATCTTGCCGTCATCGGCCCCGTCACCAACGCCCCCGTCGGGACGTTTGCCACGCGCATCATCAATGCGGGCAAGGTGGTTTACAACGGCGTTGAAGCAGAGGCGCAGGCTGTCCTTTCGGACAATTTCTCGCTCGACGGCAGCATCGGCTATATCGACATAAAATATAAGGAGTTCCTCGCAGGCCAGTCGCCCGTAGCCGGGGAGCCGCCGGTCAACATCGCTTCTATCGCGACGCCCGGCTACACGTCTCCGCTCACCGCCAATGTGGCGCTGAACGCGCAGTTCCCGTTGAACTGGCGCAACGCGACCCTGCGCGCACGGATCGGCTACACGCATGAAGACGGCAAATATAATTTCAGCAGCCCGCTGGGATCGCCGTTCAATGAGCAGATCAAGGGCGACGATATCGACCTGATCGATGCCCAGATCGGCATCGACGGCTTCGCGCTTGGCTCGGGCGAAGGCGAAGTCCGCCTGTGGGTCAAGAACCTCACCAATGCGAAGGATTTCGTCCGCGGCATCGACTATGGCCAGCTTGGCTTTGCAGGCGGCTATTATGCCGAACCGCGAACCTACGGCATGACCGTGGGCGTCAAATTCTAAAGCATCGTGCGCAAAAGTGGGAACCGGTTTTGCGCTTGTAACGACGCGACGACGAACAACTAGAGCGCGCGACCTGCGTCGGATTAAACGCAGCGCGCTCTAACAAGCTTTCGGGGCATTCGTGCCTCCCTCCCCATGCCCCGTCTCCTTTTTGGAGGCGGGGCTTTTTTTGCTGCTCCGGCCGCCCATTTCACTTCGCATTCAGCCCGGCGGCGCTAAAAACTGCCTGAGGTTAATAGCAAAGTGAGAGGGTAAAGTTGCTGAAATCATTGGGTGCTGCTTCGCTTCTTGCCCTGTCATTGGCGGCTACCGTCGCCCATGCCGAAACCTATTATGTCAGCTCGACGATTGGCGATGACCGTTCCACAGGTACGTCCCCCACACAGCCATGGGCGTCGCTCTCCCGCGTAGCCGCCTTCCCTTTGCAACCCGGTGATGAAGTCAAGTTGATGGCCGGATCGTTGTGGCGCGAACCGCTCACTCTCACCCGATCAGGCAGCGAAAATGCACCGATCCTCGTCACGGCCGAAGGCATAGGATCCCTTCCGCGCATCGACGCAGGCGGCATTTCTCCCTACGGCGTCGCGATCGTGAACGCCGATTATGTGACGGTCAGCGGCCTGGAAGTCACGAACGACAGCATGACGCCCGCCGCCCGCACCGGCGTCCTCATATCGGCCGAAGATCGAGGCATCACGCGCGGCATCCGCATACGCGACATGTATATCCATGATGTGCGCGGGACGAACGATCGCAAGGACAATGGCGGCATAGTCTTCCGCGTGGCAGGGCAGAAGACACGGACGAAGTTTGAAGACCTCATCATCGAACGGAACATCGTCTGGAACGTGGACCGTTCGGGCATTGCAGGCATCAGCGACCAGGTCACGTCCGCCAACTGGTTCCCGAGCGAGAAGGTCGTCATCCGCGACAATTATGTGGAGGATGTGGGCGGCGACGGCATCGTGCCGCGCGGAACGAATGGAGCGCTCATCGAACATAATATCGTGCGCTATGCAGGCAGCCGCGCGCCCGGCTATAATGCGGGCATCTGGCAATGGAGCACCGACAACAGCCTCATCCAGCTCAACGAAGCTGCCTATACCCGCACCCGCTATGATGGCCAGGGCTTCGATTCAGACTTCAACTCCCGCCGTACGACATTCCTCTACAATTACAGCCATGACAATGCCGGTGGCTTTCTGCTCATCTGCTCGCCCCGGCATGATGACAGCGGCAATATCGGCAATCATGGAACGGTCGCCCGCTTCAACGTCAGCCGCAATGACGGCACGCGCATATTCCAGATCGCAGGCAATGTGACAGGAGCTTTGGTCGAAAGGAATGTCGTCCATGTCGGCAAGGCGATGGACGTTCAGATGGTCGTCGCGACCCAGTGGGACGGATGGGCGCGCGACATCCGATTTCGCGACAATGTCTTCAAGGTCGCGGGCACTGCCCGTTACGGCAGCGAGATTGGACGGAAGGGCCCAGACTATCTGATCAAGGCTGGCTTCGACCCGGCGGAGTCTTTCCGGTTCAAAGGCAACAGCTATTTCGGCAGCCATGTCGATGCCCCGGACGACGGATCAGCCCGGATCGAAGCGAATTACGAGGAACAGCCATCGGACTGGCAGGTGCCGGTCTTCGATCCATCCAGCGCCAGGGGCTTTCCCGAATTCATCGCGAACCACCGCAGCTGGATGCTGGCCATGCTCCGCCGGGAACTCGGCACCTTCGTCAAACTGAAGCAACCCCGCCGCCTCCAGCTCTCAGAGGAGCGGCGGTAGTGCGCCATCCGGAATCCAGTGCCCACCCCCCATCCGTTCGGGCTGAGCCTGTCGAAGCCTGCCCGCTCGCCCCGACAGCCTCAGGGCGAACGGTTCACGCAAAGGTGCCGCTTAAAATCACTCCGCGCCAAGCCGCGCCGCATGCCAGCGCAGATGATCCGTCATAAAGCTCGATATGAAATAATAGCTATGGTCATAGCCCTCGCGCATGTTGAGCGTCAGCCCGATCCCCGCCGCATCGCAAGCCGCCTGCAACAATTCCGGGCGCAACTGCTGCTCCAGAAACTGGTCGGCCGCCCCCTGATCCACCAGTAATTCGGGCACGCGCGCGCCATCCTCGATCAGGGCGACGGCGTCATGCTTGCGCCACGCGGCCCGATCGTCCCCCAAATAGCCGCCCAACGCCTTCTCGCCCCAGGCCACCTGGCCGGGCGCGACGATCGGCGCGAAAGCAGACACCGCCTTGAACCGGTCCGGATGACGCAAGCCGATGGTCAGCGCGCCATGGCCGCCCATCGAATGTCCCATGATCGACTGGCGGCTCATGTTGGCCGGAAAATGCTCCGTGATCAGGGCAGGCAGTTCCTCCGTCACATAAGACCACATGCGATAATTGCGATCGAAGGGCGCCTGAGTAGCATTGACGTAAAAGCCGGCGCCAAGACCGAAATCATAGGCACCCGCAGGATCATCGGGCACGCCCTCTCCGCGCGGCGACGTGTCCGGTGCGACAAAGATGAGCCCCAATTCCGCACAGGCTTTTCTGAACTCGCCCTTTTCCGTCACATTCGCATGCGTGCAGGTCAGGCCCGACAAATACCAGACCACGGGCAGCTTCGCGCCCTCTTCATGCGGCGGCACATAGACCGAAAAGCTCATGTCCGTCGCGGTTTCAGCGGAGGCATGACGATAGACGCCCTGCACGCCGCCAAAGGCCTTGTTGGCGCTGACCTGTTCCATGCCGCTGCTCAAAACACGACGACGCTGCGGATGCTCTCGCCCGCATGCATCAGGTCGAAACCCTTGTTGATCTCCTCCAGCGTCAGCACATGGGTGATCATCGGGTCGATCTCGATCTTGCCGTTCATGTACCAGTCGACGATCTTGGGAACGTCCGTGCGGCCCTTCGCGCCGCCGAAAGCGCTCCCCTTCCACACGCGGCCAGTAACCAGCTGGAAAGGCCGGGTGGAGATTTCCTTGCCCGCTTCCGCCACGCCGATCACGGTCGAAACGCCCCATCCGCGATGGCAAGCTTCCAGCGCCTGGCGCATGACCTCGGTATTGCCGGTGCAGTCGAACGTGTAATCCGCCCCGCCGTCGGTCAATGCGACCAGATCAGCAACCACTTCCGCCGTGCTCTTGCCCCTGGGGTTGTAGAAATGGGTCATGCCGAAGCGCTTGCCCCACTCGGCCTTGCCGTCGTTCACATCGACACCGATAATGCGGTCCGCCCCCACCATGCGCGCCGCCTGCAGGACATTGAGGCCGATGCCGCCCAGGCCGAACACGATGACATTGCTGCCCGGCGTCACCTTCGCCGTATTGATGACCGCCCCCACGCCGGTCGTCACGCCGCAGCCGACATAGCAACTCTTGTCGAAAGGCGCGTCTTCCCGGATTTTCGCCACGGCGATCTCTGGCAGCACCGTGAAGTTCGAAAAGGTCGAGCAGCCCATATAATGGAAGATCGTCTGCCCCTTGTAGCTGAACCGGCTCGTCCCATCCGGCATCAGCCCCTGACCCTGGGTCGCGCGGATCGCCGTGCACAGGTTGGTCTTGCCCGACAGGCAGCTTTTGCACTGGCGGCATTCGGGCGTGTAGAGCGGGATCACATGATCGCCCGCCTTGACCGAAGTCACGCCCGGGCCAACCTCACGCACGACACCTGCGCCCTCATGGCCAAGGATCGACGGGAATATGCCCTCGCTGTCGAACCCGTCGAGCGTGTAGGCGTCGGTATGGCAGATGCCGGTCGCCATGATCTCGACCAGGACCTCGCCAGCCTTCGGGCCTTCCAGATCGACCTCTACGATCTCCAGGGGCTTCTTCGCTTCAAATGCGACGGCGGCGCGGGTCTTCATGCAGCGTTCCTCAGATCGAATGTGGGGCTGCACCAGCAGTGGTTCAATTTGGCCGCGCGATCAAGCCGCCGGTCTGTTTCATCCGTCAGGATTTGCAGCGATCATGAAGAAGCTCTCATGCCTTCGCCGGTAAAAAATGAAGCACAGCGCCCCGGGTGGGGAGATGGGTCTTTGGGACGCTGTGCTTCTCTCCCATAGTGCGACCCGAGGGAGTTAAAGGAGATGGTGCCCGGCAGGACCGGTCAAGAAATGCTGCAATCTGGCTGGTGGCGAGCTGGCCTGATCAAGGCCCGCGCCATCCAGAACGGATAGCGAGTTTAAGGCCGACGCCATATTGCGCGCCCAGGCGGCCCGAAAATCATGAATGAAGAAAAGAGGCTGAGCGACTGCATTGCGTCATGTCCTGCTTCGGTAACCCCGCTGTCTCAATCATGAGACCGGAAGCTTTGCGTCTTGCCGTCACCGGCAGTTTGCCTTTTCGGTCAGATCACTCGCTATCACGCGCTTTTCTGCCTTAGCAATTGCTTAACCCAATTATGCCCTCGGGTCAATGATTTGTGGCGGAAAAAAGATGCGCCGTGGAAACTATGCCATCGATCCACCTGTATTTGTTCACCGCTCATCGGCAGGCCCGATGCGCCGCTCCAATTCGTCCAGCCATAGCGTCGCCGTGCCGTCCGAAGGCGCTCGCCAATCGCCCCGCGGCGACAGCGCGCCGCCTCCCGAAACTTTTGGCCCGTTGGGCAGCGCGGATCGCTTGAACTGGCTGATCGTGAAGAAGCGGTAGAGGAAATTGTCGAGCCAGTGCCGGATCGTGGGCAAGTCATAGGCCTGCTTTGCGCTGTCGGGATAACCGGGCGGCCAACCGCCCTCCTTCATGTCGCGCCACGCATGCCAGGCGAGGAAGGCCACCTTGGACGGCGGCTGTCCCCAGCGCACGATATGGTGCAGGAAAAAGTCGTTGAGCGCATAAGGCCCGACCCTGCTCTCCGTGCTCTGCATCGCACCCGACGCATCGGCGGGCACCAGTTCGGGCGAGATTTCCTGATCGACGATCGCCTGCAATATCCCGTCCGTCTCCGCATCGAACTGGTTCGTCGCGATGCACCAGCGGATCAGATATTGGATCAGCGTCTTGGGCACGCCGCTGTTGACCGCATAATGGCTCATCTGGTCGCCGACGCCATAGGTGCACCAGCCGAGCGCCAGTTCGGAAAGGTCGCCCGTCCCGACGACGAAACCGCCATGCCGGTTGGCCAGGCGGAACAGATAATCGGTCCTCAATCCCGCCTGGACATTCTCGAACGTCACGTCATACACTGCCTCGCCGCGCGCAAAGGGATGGTTCATGTCGGCCAGCATCTGCCGCGCCGCCGGACGGATATCGATCTCTTCGCCTGTCACGCCCAGCGCCTTCATCAGCGCCCAGGCATTGGCCTTTGTCGTCTCACCCGTCGCAAAGCCCGGCATCGTGTAGCCAAGGATCGCCGATCGCGGCAGCCCCAGCCGGTCGCACGCCTTCGCCGCGACGATCAGCGCATGGGTGGAATCCAGACCGCCCGACACGCCGATCACCAGATGCTTGCCGGACGTCGCGCGGAAACGGGTGACCAGCCCCTCCACCTGAATGTTGAACGCCTCATAACAGTCCGCATCCAGCCGCGCCGGATCAGCCGGGACGAAGGGGAAGCGGCGCACGGGCCGGTAAAGCCCTTCCCGCTTCCCAGCGGCCACAGCCTCAAACGCCACTTTCCGGAACCGCTGCTCGGGATGCCCCATCGCCTCGGCCGTATCGTTGAACGTTCCGTTGCGCATCCGCTCCAGCCGCAGCCTTTGCGCATCGATATCGGCATAGATGATCTCCGGCGCATCGCCGAAGCGTGCCGATTCCGCCAGCAGGTCGCCCATCTCATGCACCATCGCCTGCCCGTCCCAGGCCATGTCCGTCGTGCTCTCGCCATAGCCCGCCGCCGAATAGGCATAGGCAGCGATGCACCGCATGGATTGCGCCGCCGATAAAAGGTCGCGGTCCCGCGCCTTGCCCACGATGATGTTCGACGCCGACAGGTTGCACAGGATCAGCGCGCCCGCCAGCGCGCCAAAGGTGGACGGCGGCAGCGGCGCCCAATAATCCTCGCAAATCTCGACATGGAATATGAAGTCGCCGCGTCCCTCGGCCTCGAAGATCAGGTCCGGCCCGAACGGGGCCCGATACCCTGCGAGGTCGATCTCCAGCCCAGCCAGCCCAGCTCCCGGCGCAAACCAGCGCTTCTCATAATATTCCCGGTAATTGGGCAGGTAGCTTTTGGGGACGACGCCCAGCAGCTTCCCCCCCGCAATCACCAATGCGGCATTGTAAAGCCGCCCCGCCCGTCGAACCGGCGCGCCCACCAGCAGCACCGGCAGATCAGCGCTCTCCTCGACCAGCCGCCCGATCTCCGCCTCCACCCTATCGAGCAGCGCGTCCTGCAAATGCAGGTCATCGATGGCGTAGGAGGACAGGGACAGTTCCGGAAACAGGATGATGTCCGCCCCATTGCCAGCCGCCTCACGCGCCAAACGCAGGATCGCCGCTGCATTCGCGCCTATATCGGCAACGCTCGCTTCGGGTGTCGCGGCAGCCAGCCGCACCAGCCCATGTGTTTCAATCGCCTCGAACCGTTCAGCCCCCATGCACCGCCTCCCTCATCATGTCCAAGGCGACCGCGATTGTTTTCAACCGGATCGGCCCACGTCCCAGGTCACCGAAATGCTCCTCCCGATGCCGTGTTTCGCCGCCGCGCCGGGCGCACCCGAAATGCACCAAGCCCGGCTCATCTCCCGGCGGCGCAGAGCCCGCATAGCCCGTCACCGCCAAGGCGATGTCGGCACTCGACTGGGCTATCGCACCCTCTGCCATTGCGATCGCGACATCGCGGCTCACCGCGCCGCACGAATCGATCTTCTCCCGCGCTATGCCCAGCAGCTCGCACTTGGCATCCTCGCTATACACGACAAACCCGCGCTCGAACGCATGGCTCGCGCCTTCCACATCGGTCAGCAGCGACGCCAGCAGCCCGCCCGTGCAACTCTCCGCCGTCGCGATTTTCAGGTCGGCGTCGCAACAGAGTTTCAGCAAGGCTTCGGCGGCCTCTTCCGTCTCGTTCGGCAGAGCAGGGGACAGGGTTTCAGCAGGCCCGCCGCCATTCGGATCGCCGTTCATCCTTTCCTCCCTCTAATGGACACTCGCTTTTTCAACGACACGGGCCGCGCCGCCGTTCCCTGCCGGGCCCCTTCCCCGGAACGATCTGAACCGATAACAGCTGTTCGGATAATCTAGATAAGAAGCTCGGACGGCAGGCAGGATGAGAAATGACTGATCAATTGATCATCTTCGTGCAAAATGGCGTCGGCCGCATCCGCCTTAACCGGCCAAGGGCTCTCCATGCGCTGACGACCGAAATGTGCGCTGCCATGATCGATGCGCTGCTCGCCTGGCGTCACGATGAAAACGTGTCCGCTGTCATGCTCGACCATGCCGTTTCCCCCGATGGCGATCCCAAATTATCGCGGGGCTTCTGCGCGGGCGGCGACATCGCCATGATCGCCAACAGCGCGAAGGGTGACTGTTCGGAGGCCGAACGCTTCTTCCACATCGAATATCGGCTGAACCATCTGCTCTTCATATATGAAAAGCCGGTCATAGCGTTCATCGACGGCATAGTGATGGGCGGCGGCGTCGGCATATCCGATCCCGCGCGTTTCCGCGTCGCCACGGAACGCACCATCTATGCCATGCCCGAAACGGGCATCGGCCTTTTCCCCGATGTTGGCGGCGGCTGGTTCCTGCCGCGCATGCCGGGCCGAACCGGCACCTGGCTCGCCACCACCGGAGCGCGGATCAATGGAGCCGATTGCGCGGCGATCGGCATCGCCACCCATTATATGGCCTCGGAAAAGCTCGACGCCGTCAAGGCACGGATCATCGCCGACCCGGATGGCATCGGCGAGATTCTGGATGAAATGAGCGACCCGCCGCCCCCCTCCCCCTGGGAAGCACAGCGCGCCGCCATAGACCGGCTTTTTGCCGCCCGCCGCTATGAAGATATCCTCGCCGCCTTGCGCGCGGACGGATCGCAATGGGCGGCCGAGCAACTGGCGGTGCTCGCGACCAAGTCACCGCAGACGATCAAGGTCGCCCTGCGGCAAATGGCCGAGGGCGCTGGCTACAGGGACTTTGCGGCGAACATGCGCAATGAATATCGCATCGCCTGCCATGTCATCCGCCGCCCCGATTTCATCGAAGGTGTCCGCGCCGTCATATTCGACAAGGACAATGCGCCGCGATGGAACCCTGCGACTCCCGAAGATGTCACGGATACACTGCTCGACAGCATCTTTGCGCCCCTGCCTGCGGACAGGGAGTGGACGCCGCTTCCCGAACTGAATACGGGCGTCTAAGGTGCAATCGCACGCGTCCATGCGATTGATACAAAATAGATGGAGAGGAGACCCATTCGATGAAGCGTCTTGCCCTGATCACCCTGGCCCTGGCGATTGCCGCCCCCGCCGCCGCCCAGATGCAGATCACGCCGATCGCCAAGCCCAAGCTCGCCGAAATCCCGCTCTATCCAGCCTCGAAGGACGCGGACAACGAACAATGGGAGCATTACAGCATCCATTATGGTCAGCTGAACATGGAAAATGACATTGTCCGCAATGTCACGCGGCCGACGATCACGCCCTATCTCCCCGACCCGGCAAAGGCGACAGGCGCGGGCGTCGTGGTGGCGCCCGGCGGCGCCTTCCTTCAGCTTTCCATGGTCAGCGAAGGCGAAGAGATCGCTCGCTGGCTCGCCAGCCAGGGCATCGCCGCCTTCGTCCTCAAATATCGCCTGAATGAATCGCCGCGCGATGCGAAGGCCTACAGCAAATTCATGGGCCAGCGCATGGCACAGGCGACCCAGCCGGGCGCCGCCGACAAGATCAAGGAGCCCCGCGCGACGCAGGACGCATTGACGGCCCTCGCAATGATCCGCAATCGCGCCAAGGAATTTCGCATCGATCCCGCCCGCCTCGGCATGATCGGATTTTCAGCCGGTGCCATGACGGCGCTCAGCGCCACCCTGGAGGGCCAGGGCGACGCGCGCCCCGCCTTCATCGGCTATATCTACGGCCCCATGACCGCCGTCACCGTTCCCGCCGACGCCCCGCCGATGTTCGCCGCCATCGCCATGGACGACAGCCTCTTCAAGAAGCAGGGCTTCGCCATTGCCGACGCATGGCGCAACGCCCGCCGCCCCGTCGAACTGCACGCTTATGAACGCGGCGAGCACGGCTTCGGCGCGGGACGCCCCGGCACCACCACAACCGGGCTGCTGCCCCAGTTCGCCGACTGGATGCGCATGCATGGCTGGCTGAAATCCTCCGCGACGCCAACGCATTGATCCAAACCGATGAAGATAGGCGCCTCGGCTTCGCACTACATTCCCTCTCCCCTTCAGGGGTCGGCCAGAGGCGCGTGACTCTGGCCGAGGTGCGGAGCGCAGCGAAGGCGGGAGAGGGGACCGCCTTCACCCGCCCCCTCGCAAACGTTCAAACAAGGCACGTAACTCGTTTGAAGGACCAGAGCCGCGAGCTTAATCAAACCGCCCAAACGCCACTCGCCGCTGCATCCCGCGCATAATCTGCAAACCGCCGCGGCTTCCGTCCCAGCACCCGCTCGACGTCATCGGTCAAATAGGCAAGCTTGCCATTCGCGATACCGGAATAGGTATAGGCATATTCCTCGGGCAACCCGCTCGCCACTATGCCCTCGCGATAGGCATCCAGGCTGATCGGGACAAAGCTGATCTTCCGCCCCGTTGCTTTTGAAAGCGCCCTCGCAGCCTCCTCAAAGCCCAACAGCTCAGGGCCGGTCAGCTCATAAATCTGCCCGGCATGCCGCCCGTCCAACAAAGCCGCCACCGCCACGGCGGCGACATCTTCGACATCGATGAACGGCTCTGTCGCTTCTCCCACGGGCAAAACCAGTTCGCCCGCCAACACGCCGTCGACAAAGAACATCTCGGAAAAATTCTGCATGAACCAGGCCGGGCGCAGGATCGTCCAATCAGCCCCGCTGGCCCTGAACCCAGCCTCGACCGTATCCATGAAGCCTTCATCGGCGCGCCCGGACAGCAGCACCTGCCGCTTCGCGCCGCCATCCCGCGCCACCTTCGCCAACCGACCAATCTGCGCGCCCGCGTCAGGATGCGTGTTGTCGGGATGGGCGATATAGACGCCGTCCACTCCGTCCAGCAGGGGTTGCCAGCTAGCCTCTTCCTCCCAGACGAAAGGCGACTCCGCCTGCCGCGACCCGATGCGGACCTCATGACCCAGCCCCGTCAGCCGATCCGCCACGCGGCGGCCCGTCTTACCGGTCGCGCCGATGACGGCAATGGTCGATTTCTGGCTCATTCCTGTCCCCTTGTCCAACATCAGCTCAGCAGAGCCGCTGGTCTTTTGGATGGGGATACTCTGTCCAAGCCAACCCCGCGTCACAAGGGCAGTCCCACATAATTCTCCGCGATCGCCGTCTGCGCCGCTTCCGACGATGCGATATAATCCAGCTCGGCGATCTGCATCCGCCGGTCGAACGCATCATTGTCCGGAAAGCGGTGCATCAGCCGCGTCAGCTGCCAGGAAAAGCGCTCCGCTTTCCAGATGCGCGCCAACGCTCGCCGCGAATAGCCCGCCACCGCGTCGCCATCGCGCCGCCGGAACCATCCGGTCAGCGCTTCCGACAGGTAGAACACATCGGACGCCGCCAGGTTGAGGCCCTTCGCCCCAGTCGGCGGCACGATATGGGCGCTGTCCCCTGCCAGCATCAACCGTCCATGCCGCATCGGTTCGAAAACGAACGACCGCAGCGGGGCAATCGATTTTTCCAGCGCCGGGCCGCGCACGATCTGCGCCGCTGCTTGCGGGCCAAGCCTTGTCGCCAGCTCATCCCACAACCGATCGTCCGGCCAATCCTCGATCCGCTCGTCCAGCGGCACCTGGATATAATAGCGGCTGCGCTGCTCCGACCGCATCGACGCCAGCGCGAAGCCGCGTTCATGATTGGCGTAGATCAGCTCATGCTCGCATGGCGGCACATCGGCCAATATGCCGAGCCATCCGAAGGGATAGATTTTCTCGTAAGCCGTCGCGACGCCCGCCGGGATCGCCCGCCGCGAGGGCCCATGAAATCCATCGCAGCCGCAGATGAACTCCGCGTCGATCCGCTCCAGTCGCCCGCCCTTCCTGTAGGTGAGATAAGGCGCATCGCTTTCCACCTCGTGCAATGCGACGTCGCCAGCCTCATAGACGATCTCCAGCCCACGGTCCGCCGCCGCCTCCATCAGGTCGCGGGTCAATTCGGTCTGGCCATAGACCACGACCTGCCGCCCGGTGAGCGCTCCGATGTCGATGCGGATCAGCCGCTCGCCATCCGCCAGGTGAAATCCGTCATGCGGCAACCCCTCGCGATGCATCCGCTCGCCCAGGCCCAGCCGGTCCATCAAATCCGTTGTGGTCCGTTCAAGCACCCCAGCGCGGATGCGCCCCAGCACATAGTCCGGGGATGCCCGCTCCACCACGACCACGTCCAGCCCCTCTGCCCGCAGCAGATGGCCGAGCAGCAGCCCGGCAGGCCCCGCGCCGATAATGGCGACTTGCGTCTTCATGGCATCCTCTTCGCAGCTTTTCTATGCCGCGCATGATGCCCGCGATGGCGCTTGCGGGACATGGGCGAACTGGCTTATGACTTGGACGATCCAGCAGCTAATTGTGCCCAGCCATGACCGCTCCCGTTCCCAGCTTCTACCTTTATGGCGAGCCGCAGCGGAGCGTTGCGGAGGGCTTCGTCCATGTCGAGAGCCTGGACGATCGGTCCCGCCCCAGCGAATGGACGATCCAGCCGCATCTCCACCGCGATCTCAACCATATCATCCTGATCGCCGAAGGTGGCGGATCGATGCGCGCCGATGGCGACAGCGTCGCTTTCGACGCCCCTTGCCTGCTGCTGGTGCCCGCCGGGATCATCCACGGCTTTTCCTGGCACCGCGACTCCCGTGGATGGGTCGTCACCATCGCTGACAGCTACCTCCACCATCTTCTGGAGCGCGACGCCGATCTCCAGCCGCTCTTCCGCGCGCCCCGCGCAGTGGCCTTGCCGGGCGCGGCCGAAGTGGAAACCCGCATAGGCGCGCTCGCGCGGGAACTGGCCTGGGCCGGCCCCGGCCAGCGCGCCGCCGTCGACGCGTTTCTCCTCTGGCTGATGGTCCAGGCACTGCGCCACGCCACCCTCTCCGCCTCCGGCGCCAGCAGCAGCGGCCGCCAGGCCCGCCTCGTCGCTCGCCTGCGTGAGCGGATCGAACAGCGCTTCCGGCATCGCGAGCCTGTTGCCCATCACGCCCGCGCGCTTGGCGTCAGCGAAACCGCGCTGCGCCACGCCTGCGCCCGTGCGGCAGGCCTCTCCCCCGCGGCCATGCTGGACGAACGCGCCCTGCTTGAAGCCCGCCGCCTGCTACTCTATTCCAACCTTTCCGTCGCGGAAGTCGGCTATGCGGTGGGATTCGACGATCCCGCCTATTTCTCCCGCTTCTTCGCCCGCCACACCGGCCGCTCGCCGCGCGGCTGGCGCGCCGCCAGGGGACAGGCTATCAGCCCGTCATGAGCGAGGATATCCGCCACATTCTCGATCGCCTGCGCACGCCGCCCGGCAACCCCGTCGCCCGCGCCCGTCGCATAGTGGAGGCCTATGTGCCGGAAGATCGCCGAGGCCCCGGCTGGGACCGGCACTGGCGCGAGCTGGAAGCCTATATCGAACTGCCCGGCCGCTGGATCGGCGGAGAGAAAGCCGAAGATGACGTCTGACAAGATCATCGACCTGCTGGTCGCACGCCTCGTCCGCGACCATGGCCGCAGCAAGCATCACTGGCGCAAGGTGCTGGGCGCCGTCCGCCTCTACAGCCGCGACACCCATCCCCATTGCAACTGGACGGTCACGCCCACCGGCACCAGCCATGAGATCTCGGTGATCGAGAGCCTGATGGACGACCTGCGCATGCGGCATCCACTGCTAACCGCCTGATCCGCCCCCGATTCGCCCTCAGCCTGTCGAGGGGGCACGCGCAGGCTGGCCCGAACAAACCAGCGTCGATTCACCCCAGCTGTTTCTCCAGCTCCCCCAGCACCCGATAGCAGTCGAACACCTTCACCACGCTGGAGTTCGGCTCCCGCCTCTCGCGAATGGCGCTTACAAATTCCCGGTCCTGCAACTCGATCCCGTTCATCGACACGTCCACCTTCGACACATCGATCGGCTCTTCCTTGCCGTTCACCAGGTCGTCATAGCGCGCGATATAGGTGCCCGTGTCGCCGATATAGCGGAAGAAGGTGCCCAGCGGCCCGTCATTGTTGAAGCTCAGCGACAGAGTACAGATCGCGCCGCTCTCGCTCTTCAGCTGGATCGACATGTCCATCGCGATTCCCAATTCGGGATGGATCGGCCCCTGCATCGCATGTGCGTCCACGATCCGCCCCGCCTGATAGGCGAACAGGTCCACCGTATGCGCCGCATGGTGCCACAGCAGATGGTCCGTCCACGACCGCGGCTCGCCTTTGGCATTGATGTTCTTGCGGCGGAAAAAATAGGTCTGGACGTCCATCTGCTGGACGTTGAACGCGCCAGCCTTCACCTGTTGATGCACCCATTGGTGGCTCGGGTTGAACCGCCGCGTATGCCCGACCATGCAGGTCAGCCCCGTCTCCTGGCTCTTGGCCAGCACCGCCTGCGCATCGGCCCAGCTGTCAGCGAGCGGTATCTCGACCTGCACATGCTTGCCCGCATCCATGCAGGCGATCGCCTGTTCCGCATGCATCTGCGTCGGCGTGCACAGGATCACCGCGTCCACATCATCGCGCGCCAGCGTGTCGGCCAGGTCGGTGGTCGCATGACCGATGCCATATTTCGCGGCAACCGCCTGCGTCGGCGCCAATTCACGCCCCACCAGCGACGTGACGGTCACGCCGTCGATATTCTTCAGGCCATCCAGATGCTTTTCACCAAAAGCTCCCGCACCAGCCAGCGCGATCCTCATAACTCACTCCTCATCGTCCTGGCTGCGCGAGCTGGCGCCCTGCTATCGCTGCATCAGCGTGCGCATCACCGTCATGAAATTCTGATATGTCTGTCCGACGTTGGCGGCGGACTGACCATATGCCGGGTCTTGCCGGTTGATATCGACCACCGGCCAGTCCGCCTGGTGCAGCGCTGTCGCCGTCCGGAACCTGCTGAAAGCATCCCTGAACCGGCGGCTGTCCTCATCGCACAGGTTCAACTGAGCGTCCGCCTGGCACAATCGGTTGATCTGCTCCTGCAACATTCGTCGCCTCTGCAGATATTCCTTTTCCCAACCGGCCTCCGCACCAGTCGACAAGACCGCCAGTTGCTTATGCACCTGTTCCAGCTTGGCCAGTGCATCCTCGATATCAGCGCGACCCATGACCCATCCCCTCGATCCTTGTTATGAATCGTCGGGCCTCAACACCAGATGCCCGACGGCCGTATTGGATGCGGGAACATGGTAATGACGATGGAGCGGCGTGACCTTCCTGCCCAGCGCACCGCGCATGATCAGCCACATCACCATCTCGATCCCCTCCGATCCGGTTTCCCGTAGATATTCGATATGGGGGATCGCGCGCAACTTTCCGTCATCTTCGGCGCTCAGCAGGTCCAGGAAGCGATTGTCCCACTCCGCATTGATCAGCCCAGCGCGCGGCCCCTGCAACTGGTGGCTCATGCCCCCCGTGCCCCAGATCTGCACGTTCAGGTCCTCGCCATAGCTTTCCACCGCCCGCGCAATCGCCTCGCCCAGCATCCAGCACCGGTTGCCGGAAGGCGGCGGGTAAGTGACGACATTGACCGCCAGCGGAATGACCTTCACCGGCCATTTGTCAGGCTGATTGAACAGCAGGCTCATCGGCACGGTCAGCCCATGATCGACATCCATTTCGTTGATGATGGTCATGTCGAACTCGTCCAGGATCAGGCTCTGCGCGATATGCCAGGCTAGGTCGGCATGCCCTTCCACATCGGGCACCGGACGCGGTCCCCAACCTTCATCGCAAATGCCGTAGCGGTCTGCACAACCGATCGCGAAGGTCGGGATGATCTTCATGTCGAAAGCGGACGCATGGTCGTTATAGACCAATATCACGACATCCGGCTTTTCCTGGGCGATCCATTGGCGCGACCATTCATATCCGGCGAACAGAGGCGCCCAATAGGGCTCGCCCACTTTCCCATTGTCCATCGCCGCGCCGATCGCGGGCACGTGGCTGGTCCCCACACCAGCGGTAATGCGGGCCATCAACGTTTCTCCCTGATCGAACGCTGGCCCTCGGGTGATCGCCCCCCGGCGATCATCATGGCCTGATAGTCTTCGGTGCTCATGCCCGTCATCGTGCCGACCGCCTGCAAGAAGGACATGCCGTCGGTCGAAAATACCTTGGCCAGGAAATAAATATTGCCGCCCAGGTCCAGGCAGCGATTATAGTCGCGGTCAAGGATCGCCTGCCGCTGCTCCTCCGTCATCGGCCATTCGTTCAGATAGGCACGCTCGTCCGCCTTCCACCGTTCGCGATTGTCCGCCTTCATCAGGCTCATCGCGAACTGGTTCATCCAATATCCCTGCCGCGCGCGCCTGCCGGTATAGACGCGCGTGCCGGGGATATCGTCGAATTCAGCCAGATATTCATGAATATCAACGCTCATCGGCGGTTCTCCAGACAAATGGAAAATCCATCTCCCGCCCCGTCCTTCCACAGCAAGGACGGGAGATGGAACACCCCCCACAGGGATAAATGGGGGGTGCGGAAACTCACAGCCCGCGCGCCTTCAACTGCACGTCCAGGCGCGGGAAGACGCGGCGGGCATTGCCCTCGAATATCGCGTGCCTTTCCGCATCGCTGATATCCAGCGCGTCGACATAGCGCTTGGTATCATCGAAATAATGGCCAGTCGTCGGATCGATCCCGCGCACCGCGCCGACCATTTCCGATCCGAACAGGATATTCTTGTTGTCGATCACATCGGCCAGCAGGTCGATGCCCGGCTGATGATAGACGCAAGTGTCGAAAAAGATGTTGTTCATCAAATGCATGTCGAGGCTCGGCTTTTTCAGCATGTCCGCCAGCCCACGATAGCGTCCCCAATGATAGGGCACCGCCCCCCCGCCATGCGGAATGATGAAGCGCAGCGTCGGGAAATCCTTGAACAGATCGCCCTCCAGCAACTGCATGAAGGCGATCGTGTCCGCCGCGATATAATAGCCGCCGGTCGCATGCATCGCCGGGTTGCAACTGCCCGACACATGGATCATCGCCGGAACGTCCAGCTCGACCATCTTCTCGTAAAAGGGATACCAGTAACGATCAGTCAGCGGCGGATGCTGGAAATGCCCGCCGCCGGGATCAGGATTAAGGTTGCATCCGATAAAGCCCAGCTGCGTGACGCAGCGTTCCAGTTCGGCGATGCTGTTGCTCATGTCGGCCTTGGGCGACTGCGGCAACATGCACACACCGGCGAACGTCTCAGGATACAGGCCCACCACCCGCGCGATGAGGTCATTGCACCGCATCGCCCACTCCCGGGCGACCTCCGCATCCCCGACATGCGGCGCCATGGCCGAAGCCCGCGGCGAAAAGATCGTCAGGTCCGCGCCCCGCTCCTTGATCAGGCGCAACTGGTTGGACTCGATCGTGTCGCGAATTTCATCATCACTGATGTTCGGATAAGGCGGCGCAACGACGCCCGCCTTGAACGCCGCCTTCTGCTCCTCCCGCCAGGCATCATGCCCCTTGGGGAGCACGGTATAATGACCATGGCAGTCGATAATCAGGCTCATTGCGTTCCTACCCTCATCCTTCTCACACCACCCATCCTTACCGTCATCCCAGCGAACGCTGGGATCTCAGGCGGCACGGCGCACCGCCAGCCCAACCCTCAACCCGCCCCTGCGAACCCATTCGAACGAAACGAGTGGCTCGTGAGAGCCCAGCTCAAACGGCAGGCCTAGGCTCCTGCCTTCGCAGGAGCACATCACTCAAAACCGCTCACTCTCTCCCCCGTTCGAGCTGAGCTTGTCGAAGCCCACTCCTTCTCCCCGTCCAAGTCTCGATCAAAGCGCAGACACGCCCACACAACCCATCATGCCAACGGAAGCTGGCTTCTCCCTCCACTAAGCAACAACCTCACCCGAAGAGATCCCAGCTTCCGCTGGGATGACGGGACAGTTGATAACCGCAACCTTCCCCGCCAACCCCTTCGGCACAATCTTCACCCCCAAAGCCCCGATCTCCCGCTGCCGCTCCACCGTTCCGCGCGTCATCGCAGCGCCGGTTCCAAGCGCCTCAAGCGTCTTCACCACCTCTTCCATCTCGGCCGCCCGGCGCAGTCCATGCTCCAGCATCCGTTCCAGATTATACTCCGCCCGCTCGCCCCATGGCCGCGCCTTCTCGCTCGCATCCAGCGACGCCAGCACTTCGTCCCGCACGCCCGCAGCCTCCGCCGCCAGCACGCATTCGGCGGTCAGCGCCTCGATACCCTTCACCATTACGGACCGGATCATCTTGATCGACGAGGCACGCCCCACTGCTTCACCCACGACCCGCATGTTGGCAAAGCCAAGCGCGACAAGCCGGGCCGCCGCCTCATCCGCATGGCCACCGCTCAGCAGCAACGGCACCGACAACCGCGCCGGATTGACCGGAGCCATGACGGCAACGTCAACATAATGGCCGCCCGCCGCCTCTATCGCGCGCGCCGCTTCCTGCTTGGTCTGCGGCGCGACGCTGTTCATGTCGCAATAAATGGCCCCGGGCGCGATGCACTCCGCCGCTGCTTCAGCCACGGCCAATGCCTGATCCGCCGTCACCAGTGAAATGACCAATTCCACGCCCGACAGCGCATCTTCCAGGAAGCGAGCGCCCGGCACATGAGCCCGGGCATAGGCCGCGATCATCGCGTCGCGCGCCGCCGCATCGTCGGTCTTGCAGTCGAACACATGCGCCCGCGCGGCCCAGCCCCCCGCCAATGCAAAGGTTGACCCCGCCTCGCCAAATCCGATCAGACCGACTTCCTGCTCCATGGGGAAAGCCATCGCTCATCGAAATCCCTGCGGCCAATCGAATCCATGTCCTCCCCATAAGTTTTTACGAACTTATGACGCCGGTCTCTCGCTCGATCACGTCCATGAAACATTGCTGCAAGCGCGTCGGCCGCCAATCCGCCCTGGTCGTCAGCCCGATCGTGCGGCTGATCGCGCCGGGCGCAGGGCCGATGTCGATCACCATGCCCGCGCTCAACTCCAGCGCCAGTTGATCCAGCGACAGCATCGTCAGATAATCGCCATTCACCAGCAGTTCGCGGATCGTCATTACCGACCCGCATTCGATCGGCACCGCAGGCAGGCCACCACCCAGCGCCTCCACCATTCGCCGCCACAAATGCCGCAGCGGCGTGCCTTCCGGCGGCAATATCCACGGGTAATGCCGCAGCGCATCCGCGTCCCATCCTCTCGCCAGCGGGTGCCCTGCGCGGGCCATGATCGTCGGCCGGTCCTCGAACAGGGGCTTTTGCACCAGATCCTGCCCCATCGGCGCGTCGCGCAGCGCGCCGATCATCATGTCCACTTCGCCGTCCCGCAGCGGCCCCACCAGTTCGGCATGCGACCCTTCATGGACGCTGATATGCACGTGCGGAAACTCCCGCCGAAACCGGCTGATCACCCGGGGCAACAGCCGCGCGCGCGACAGCGGCATCGCCCCCACCACGACGCGCCCGCTCTCCTGCCCTTTCAACGCCTCTATCTCTTCCATCCCGGATCGCAATTCCGCCAGCGCCAGCCTCAACCGCCGTGCCAGCGCCGCCCCCGCGCTGGTCAGCGTCACCCCTCGCCCGCGCCGCTCGGCCAGCCTGTACCCCATGACCAGCCCCAGGTCCCCGACCGCCCGGTGCAGCGACGGCTCGGTAACGCCTGCCTCCCCTGCGGCCGCCGCATAGCTGCCCGCCCGGGCCAGCGCGACGAAGGCCCGGATCTGCGCCGCCGTCGCCCGGTTGCTGCCGATCAGCCGAAGGGCCGCCTCCAGCCGGGGAGCGAGCCTTGCCGCTGCCGCCGTGGGCGTCATGCCGCCCGGATGCCGCTCGAACAAAGGCAGGCCCAGTTGCGCTTCCAGCTTGGCGATCCCCTGCGTCACCGCAGGCTGCGTCAAATTCACCGCCCGCGCGGCCAGGCTGACGCTCCCATGCGCGACCACGGCGGCGGCGGCGGACAGGTGCCGGATATTGAACTGATCGGGCTGCATCATGTACACTTAGCAAAAACTAATGCCCACCGCACAGATCAAATTTGTTCAATCCGCTTTTTCTCGCCAATTCCTTCTTGCTTTCGCCAAAGGAACAAACCGCATGTCCGGCATCGTCGTCCAGAATATCGACCGGGCGGATCTTTCCATCATCGACGCCCTCGCCCATTGCGGCGTCGCCACCGTCCACGAATCCCAGGGCCGCACCGGACTCCTTGCTCCCTACATGCGCCCCATCTATCCCGGCGCCCGCATCGCGGGGAGCGCGGTCACCATCTCCGCTCCTCCCGGCGACAACTGGATGATCCACGTCGCGATCGAACAATTGCGCGAAGGCGACATCCTCCTCCTCGCGCCGACCAGCCCCTGCACCGACGGCTATTTCGGCGACCTGCTCGCCACCTCAGCGCAGGCGCGCGGCTGCCGCGGCCTTGTCATCGACGCAGGCGTGCGCGACATCCGCGACCTCACGCAAATGAACTTCCCCGTCTGGTCAAAGGCGGTCCACGCCCAGGGTACGATCAAGGCGACGCTCGGCAGCGTGAACGTCCCGGTCGTCTGCGCGAACGCCCTCGTCAACCCAGGCGACATCATCATCGCCGACGATGACGGCGTCTGCATCGTCCCGCGCGCGAACGCCGCCGCTGTCCTCGAAAAAGCGCAGGCCCGCGAAGCCGCCGAAGAAGCCAAGCGCCAGCGCCTCGCCGCGGGAGAACTCGGTCTGGACATTTACAACATGCGTCCCCGGCTCGAAGAAATGGGCCTCAAATATGTCTGACTCCGCCCGCGTCATGTGGATGCGCGGCGGCACGTCGAAGGGCGGCTATTTCCTCGCCGGGGACCTCCCCGCCGATACCGCCGCCCGCGACAGCTTCCTCCTGCGCATCATGGGCTCACCCGACCCGCGCCAGATCGACGGCATGGGCGGCGCCGACCCGCTGGCCAGCAAGGTTGCCATCGTCAAGAAGTCAGCGCGGCCCGGCGCCGATGTCGACTATCTCTTTCTCCAGGTCTTCGTGGACCAGGCCATCGTTACCGACGCCCAGAATTGCGGCAACATCCTCGCTGGCGTCGGCCCCTTCGCCATCGAACGCGGCCTTGTGGAAGCGCAGGACGGCGAAACCCGCGTCGCCATCTACATGGAAAATACCGGCCAGACCGCGATCGCGACCGTGCAAACGCCGGGCGGCATCGTCCGATATGACGGCAGCGCCAAGATCGACGGCGTTCCGGGCACCGCTGCCCCGGTGCCGCTGGAATTCCGCGACACCGCCGGCTCTTCCTGCGGCGCATTGCTTCCGACCGGCAACGTCTTCGATGATGTCGATGGGGTTCGCGTCACCTTGATCGACAACGGCATGCCCTGCGTCGTCATAAAGGCGCAGGATGTCGGCATCAGCGGCTATGAGGATCGCGAAACTCTGGATCAGGACGCCGCGCTGAAAGCCCGCATCGAAAAGATCCGCCTCGCCGTCGGCGAGCGCATGAACCTGGGTGACGTGAAGGAAAAGTCCGTCCCCAAGATGATGCTGGTAGCACCGCCACGCGACGGCGGCGCAATCACCGTGCGCAGTTTCATTCCCCACCGCGCTCATGCGTCGATCGGCGTACTCGGTGCGGTCAGCGTCGCCACCGCCTGCCTTCTTCCCGGCTCCCCCGCCGCTGATCTGGCCGCCGTCCCGGACGGCGAGCGAAAGGTCATTTCGGTCGAGCATCCCAGCGGCGAAACCACATGCGTCATGGAAGTCGACGAAGAAGGCAGCGTGATCAGCGCGGCCATGCTCCGCACGGCACGCAAGTTGATGGATGGAGAGATTTTCGGGTGAGCGAACGCATCATCAGCTGGACGACCGACCCCTCCGTTCCCCAATTCACGCCTCCCCCCGGCGCGGTGGATGCGCATTGTCACGTCTTTGGGCCCATGGCTCAATTCCCGTTCAGCCCGAAGGCGAAATATTTTCCCCAGGATGCCGGGCCGGACAAGCTCTTCGCCCTGCGCGACCAACTCGGCTTTTCCCGCAATGTCATCGTGCAGGCCAGTTGCCATGGCACGGACAATGGCGCGACGCTGCACGCCATCGCCCAGTCGGAAGGCAAGGCGCGCGGGGTCGCCGTCGTCAACCCGGCGATCAGCGACCGCGAGCTTGAGACGCTGCACCAAGGCGGCATCCGCGGCGTCCGCTTCAACTTCCTCAAGCGCCTGGTCGATGACGCGCCCAAGGATCGGTTCCTCGAAATCGCCCGCCGCATACAACCGCTGGGCTGGCATGTGGTGATCTATTTCGAAGCCGACATATTAGGGGAATTGCGGCCTTTCATCGATGCGATCCCGACCTTGGTGGTCGTAGATCATATGGGCCGCCCCGATATCTCCCAGGGCCCGGCGGGGCGCGACATGATGGCCTTCCGCGCCCTGTTGGACAGCCGCGACGATATCTGGACCAAGGTTACCTGTCCCGACCGGCTTGATCCGAAAGGTCCACCCTGGAACGACTTCGCTCGCTGCGTAGCGCCGTTGGTCGCGGACTATCAGGACCGTGTCCTATGGGGCACGGATTGGCCTCACCCGAACATGGAGAAGGCGATTCCCGACGATGGCGAATTGGTCGACATGATCCCCCGCATCGCACCTTCGGCCGAACTTCAGCGCAAGTTGCTGGTCGACAACCCGATGCGCCTCTATTGGCCGGAAGAAGCTACGATCAGCGATTGACCGAAGAGAGCCGCGCCTCAGCTTCCAGCTTGCGTATTCACCGGCGGCGCGAGCGGATTGGCGTCATCGACCTCGCCTTTCTCGATCTTTTCCTCAGCCTCGCCGCTTTGATGATCGCTCCCGTCCTCGGGCGATCCCCGTTCGGGCGGCGGGATGTCGTTGCTGCCCTCTGCCGGTTCATCTGGCGATTGGCCGCGTTGCCTGTCCTGCTGCATGAAAATTTCCTCGATTGCTATCTTCGGTCCAACGCTGCGGTGGCCGCAGGTTTCCATGCGCCGAGCCTGCCGCTAACATGGATGAGCCCGTCGGCATGGCACCCCCGGCCATCAGGAGCGTTCAGCTCCAATGGCACGCGCGCTAAAGGTTTATCGCACTCCGATCGGGTTCCATGACGCCTATGTCGCGGCCCCGAGCCAAAAGGCCGCGCTCGAAGCCTGGGGCACTGACGCCAATCTTTTCGCTCGCGGGTCAGCAGAGCAGGTCACCCAGCCGGACCTGATCCGGGAGCCGATGGCGCACCCCGGCACCGTCATCAAGCGGCCACGGGGTAGCGAAGCGGAACATCTCGCCTCCCTTTCCAAATCTCAGCAGGCGCAAGGACGAAAGGCGCC
This sequence comes from Sphingobium agri, assembly GCF_023051225.1. Taxonomy (NCBI): domain Bacteria; kingdom Pseudomonadati; phylum Pseudomonadota; class Alphaproteobacteria; order Sphingomonadales; family Sphingobiaceae; genus Sphingobium; species Sphingobium agri. Next base: position 109,158 of record NZ_JALKHS010000011.1, read on the forward strand.
CCGCAGCAAGACGCCCGCCCAAACCAGGCAGCAAGCGCATAAGCGCACCCCTCCCCCTCGCCCACGGCCCAGTCGCGATGCCCTGAACGCAGCAGAAGAGGCGCTCGCCCGGCAGGCGGTCGAGGCCAAGGCCGAACTGAAACCGCTCGAGGAGGAACAGGCCCGGCTGCGCGCGCAGATCGAAAGCCTGCGTAAAAGGCAGGAGAAAGCGAATGACCAGCTCGAACGCCGCGCCGCCGCCGAACGCCGCAAATATGATGCAGCCCTCGAACGCTGGCGCGCCTCATGACCAGTCATCTTTCAGTGGGATGTGACGGATTTTTGCCATTCCGGCACAATAGCTTGGCACCAGACGCGCTTTGCATCGTTATCCACAGTCAGGAGGGGTCTTGAATGGACACCCGTGACGACATTGTCGCAATAGGCCTTTTGACGCAGAATGATATTCAGCGGCTCGGTGACAGTTTTTCCCGCCTCTTTCCCCTACCGCGCGATGGCGCGTTCGAGGATTTGATAAAAGCGATCGACGAAGCGGATCGCGAGCGGGAGCAGCGTTCAAAACCCTGATCGCTCATCAGCATCTCATGATCACATCGCGGCAGAATTGGGCCCGGCTGTAAATCGTCGACCTTCATCATGGTCGGGGCAGCCGGGCCCGGTTCCGCAAGCTTGGGGGTATCTTGCGGACGCCGCAGGCTCCCCGAGCACCAGCGACTGAGGGCATTGTACCGTTGAGAAGACCCGCAGGCACTGACGCTTAATGCTGCCCGGCCGACGATTAGGGACGAAGCCGCGTCTCCTTTAGGAGAATTGAACAGGAGCCGCGCTATCCCCATGGAATCGTGACTAGCTATCCGGATAGCCGCCGCGCTTGAGATCGCCTCTGCAGTGGCGTTATGACGATAAAATGTTATCTCTTCATCGTGCCATGGCCGTGCTGCCTCTGCTCCTGACCGGTTGCGCATCCTACCAACCCGTATCCGACACCCCGGTCCGCATCGGGCCTGCCTACACGGTGCGCGGCGTCACCTATGTCCCGGCCCAGCAGCCAGGCTATGACGAGGTCGGCTACGCCAGCTGGTATGGCAATGAATCCGGCAACCGGACCGCGCGGGGAGAGAAATTCCGGGCCAAGGGGATCAGCGCCGCTCACCCCACATTGCCGCTGCCCTCTTATGTCGAAGTGACTGAGCTTGGCAGTGGACGCACCCTGCTGGTCCGCATCAATGATCGCGGGCCTTTCTCACGGGGGCGGATCATCGACCTGTCTCGCGGGGCTGCCCAAGCACTGGGGATACGCGCTGCGGGCCAAAGCGCCGTGCGCGTACGCCTGGTCGATCCAAGCGAGAAAGATCGCAAGCGCTTGCGCAAGGGCAAGGCCGCCAGCGAACGGCGGCCACTGACGGGTGACGCACTTGAAGCGCAGCGCAACCGGCTTCCCCTGCCCCGCTGATCCGACCCCAGGCACGTACAACTCCAATTTCCCCATCGCCATGGCTGGGAAGCGCTGTATAGCGGCATATATATCTCCGGCTTTGGACAGCATATGCGTCGTCTCCTCTTTCTCCTTCTCATTCTGTCGGTTTTTGCAGGGCGATCCGCCGAAGCCCGTGAGCGCGGCCCTCTTGTACTGGCTGCGGCCAGCCTTCAGGAATCGTTGACCGCCGCGGCCGACGCATGGACCGCACAGGGGTATGAGAGGCCAATTCTGTCCTTCGCCGCGTCTTCGGCCTTGGCCCGGCAAATCGAAGCCGGAGCGCCCGCCGACCTGTTTCTGTCAGCCGACGAACCCTGGATGGATGCAGTCGCCAAAAAGGGGCTACTACGCCGAGGGACACGTGCCACGCTACTCACCAACAAGCTCGTCCTGATCGCGCCCGCGGGGACGATGAAAGCGATGCAAATCCGGCGCGGCTTCCCGCTCGCCCGCGCGCTCGGCAATGGCCGTTTGGCGATGGCCGACCCCGGCAGCGTTCCCGCTGGCAAATATGGCAAGGCATCGCTCACCGCTCTCGGCGTCTGGCCTGCGATAGCCGCGAAGATCGCTGCGGCGGAAAATGTGCGGGCCGCGCTCGCTATGGTGGAGCGGCGGCAGGTGCCCTTGGGCATCGTCTACGCAACCGATGCGCGCGCCAGCAAGGCGGTGAGGATCGTCGGCGTCTTTCCGGAGGCCAGTCACCCGCCGATCACCTATCCGTTAGCGCTACTCAGCCGATCGACCCACAGGGAAGCGGCTGGATTTCATCGCTTCCTTCTTTCCGCGCGCGGCAAGGCGATCTTCCGCCGCTATGGCTTCGGCACGCGGTGACGGTAGCAGCGCTCGGCCCGGAAGAATGGGAGATCGTTATGCTCTCCCTGAAGGTCAGCCTCGCGGCCATGCTCATTACCTTGCCCCTCGCGTTCGCCCTCGCCTGGGTTCTCGCGCGTTGGCGCTTTCCCGGCAAGCTTCTGCTGGATGCGGCCGTGCATCTGCCGCTGGTACTGCCCCCCGTAGTCATCGGGTGGATGTTGCTCCTGACCTTCGGGCCCGCGGGTCCAGTGGGCGGCATGTTGGAGCGCTGGCTCGGCCTGTCCGTCATGTTCCGCTGGACGGGCGCTGCCATCGCTGCGGGGATCATGGCGCTCCCGCTGATGGTCCGCGCGATCCGGCTTTCGATCGAAGCCGTCGATCACCGGTTGGAAGAAGCGGCCCAGACCCTTGGCGCCAGTCCTGCCCGGTGCTTTTTCACGATCCTCCTGCCTCTGTCGCTGCCAGGCGTCGCAGCAGCCTTCATCCTCGGCTTTGCCCGGTCGCTGGGGGAATTCGGCGCGACCATCACCTTCGTCTCCAACATCCCGGGGGAAACGCGCACCCTGTCGCTCGCCATCTATAGCGCCCTTCAGGTGCCGGGCGCGGACGCGGCCGTCTGGCGATTGGCGCTGATTTCGATCGGCCTTTCCCTGGGCGCGCTTCTCCTCTCGGAAGCTCTGGCCCGCTGGACGAGCGCAACCGGAACGCGCCATGTCCTTTGACGTCGATGTCCGCAAAACCCTTGGCGATCATGTCGTGGCCGCGCGCTTCGTGGCGTCCGACGGCATCACGCTGCTCTGGGGTCCATCTGGCGTCGGGAAAACGTCGGTCCTGAACATGATCGCGGGCTTGATGCGCCCCGATCAAGGCCATGTCAGCATCGATGGCCAAATGCTGTTCGATGACAGCGCCGCCATAAACCTTCCTCCCCACCGCCGCCGCATCGGCTATGTCTTTCAGGACGGACGTCTTTTCCCCCATCTTCGGGTGCGCGCAAACCTGCTCTATGGCCATCGCCTCGCGGCTCCGGAAAACCGGTGGATGTCATTGCAAGCGGTCATCGACTTCCTGGGCATCGAACATCTGCTCGGTCGCTGGCCCGGCACCCTGTCAGGCGGCGAGGCGCAGCGGGTCGCCATCGGCCGGGCGCTTCTGTCCGGTGCCAGGGCCCTCCTCATGGACGAGCCCCTGCCGTCGATCGACCCCGCCCGCCGGGAAGGCATCATGGACGTCATCCTGCGCATTCGCGACGAGCTTGTGCTCCCGATCGTCTATGTCACGCATAATCCAGCGGAGGCGGATCGGTTGGCGACGCGGAAGATCGAGCTTATGCCTTCATCTCGATAGTCGCGATCAAGCCCCCATCTTCGGCATTCATCAGCCGAACCGACGCATCGAAAGTCAGGGCCAGCGACCGGGCGATCGTGAGGCCAATGCCCGTTCCCGGCCGCCCCCCCGGTTGTCCTGAAGCACCACGGGTGAAAGGTTCGAACATCTGGTCGAGTTGATCCGGCGGAATGCCGGGGCCTTTGTCCCGGATGTGGATAAGGACGCGCCCGCCTCGCCGGGAGCAGCCGACCTCTGCCTCGCCGCCATATTTGATGGCGTTGCTGACCAGATTGCTGATGCACCGGCTCAGGGCATTGGGCTTCACACGAATGGTGCCCCCGCATCCGCCTGAGAACCGCAAGGGAGCGCCCAGGTCCTGCGCATCCTCAACCATGCTCTCCAGCAGGGAATCTATATCGACGACTGACCATTCCTCCTGTGTTTCCGTGCTGGCAGCCAGGTCCAACCCTTCCTTGACCAGCGTCTGCATCGCCTGATGGTCCTGCAACAGCCGCGCGCGAAGGTCGTCATTCTCGACAAGTTCGAGCCGCAGCCTCAACCGGGTGAGCGGCGTCTGCAGATCATGGCTGATCGCCGCCAGCAACTGCGTACGCTCGGCAAAACCCGCGCGGGCCCGCCTTTGCATGACATTGAATGTCGATAGCGCCGCCCGTACTTCCTCGGGACCGCTTTCGGGAATTTCCTCGGGATCGAGCGACAATGAAAAGGACTCGGCGGCATGTTTGAGCCGGCGCAAGGGCTCGGCCACGATCCGCGCCACGACGATGGCGAGGCCCGCAGAGGCGATGACGATCAGCAGCATGTAGAGCGGGTTGGCCATCATGCTTGCGGGCCGCTCCATGCGCGGCAGGTTGAGCGCCAAGGACCTTCGCGCACCTGTCCTGTCGGTGAAGCGCACGATCCAGCAGGAAGGGCGTGGCGCGTCCACGACGCCTGCCGCACCTACCGAAGGATCATAGCGTTGGCGGGGGAAGCAAAGGCCCGCGGGGACCTGACTCGCCTCCGGGTTAGATCCGCGTCCAAACCTTACCCTGAGCGCTTTGGCCAGCGCCGCGTCCGGTTCGGCTACGGCGATCCCTTCGGGCGCCAGAGCTGCACCCATGATCTGCTGGGACGCCAGCATGGCCTCCACCCTTTTGGGATCGCGTTGCAGGCGATGCGCGATGTCCTCGGCGCTCGCGACGACGCGCTGGATGCGCCAGCTTTGAAAATCCCGGCTGCGGCTATGTTCGGCGACCAGCAAGGCGAGCATCGCGGCCAGGGACATGCCGATCGTCAACAACAGGAATATGCGCCCGGTCAGCGACCGCAAAAAGCTCCGGACGCGATGCCACAGCGGCCGGATCATTCGAAGGATACCGGACTGGCAAGCACATAGCCTTCACCCCGCACCGTCAGGATGAGCTCTTCGCCCCCCGGCATCGCCGCGAGCTTCTGCCTCAACCGGCTGACCTGAAGATCGATGGACCGATCGAAGGCGGCCGTGGCGCGGCGCTCGGGGACGAGGTTCTCGCGGGAGAGCACGACATTGGGTTCATCGATGAAGCGCGACAGAAGACGGAATTCAGCGGACGACAGCATGACGAGGCGGCCATCCTCCGCGATCAACCTGCGCTGAAACAGATCAAGCCGCCAAGGCCCGAAGCTGGCCGTTCGCGCGCTCTTGTCGCGCTGCCGTTCCGGATCGTCGATTTGGGCGCGGCGAAGCAGGTTGCGTATCCTCACCAGCAATTCGCGCGGCTCGAACGGTTTGGTGAGATAGTCATCGGCCCCCAGTTCAAGCCCAAGCACCCGATCGATCGCGCTGCCGCGCGCCGACACCATGATGATGCGAACGTCGCTGCCCTGTGCACGTAATTCCCGGCACAGGTTCAGGCCATCTCCATCGGGCAGGTTGAGGTCCAGCACGATAAGGTCGGCAGAGTGCACGGCAAGCGCGTCCTGAAGCTCCGCCAGGCTACCGGCAGGCACGACATCATAATGTTCCTGCTGAAGCTGCCGGACGATCAGGTCGCGAATATCAGGGTCATCATCAACAACGATCAGGCGTGCTGGGCGGCTGTTCATCTGGTCAGGCATGGCCGCCTTCTAAGGCTTTAGGCAGGAAAAGTCTGCCCATCTCAAAGGGGCTGATACGTGCTGATACATTCCGACATATTGCGATGCACAATGGAACATCATCGGCCTTTTAATGGACCTGCCGAAGAGCGAATAGGAAGCGTCGGAGCATGGCCCGTGACGCTCGTCATCAAGGTCGGCCCGTCCTTCACCCGGCGCTCCCCCCTCCCCCTGCGCCGGGTGAAGTTCTCGCAATTGTTGATTTCCTTATTGGATTTGCCCGCCGCCATGCCGCTGCGCTTCGCTCCCTCATCATTCCCCGGCGTTCAATTGATCCTAGCACTATGCATGCTCGCGGCCGCCTGCAGCCAGAACAAGCCGCCGGAGAAGAAACAGGTCGAGGTCGGCGTGGTCACGCTCCGCGCTCAGGATGTGACCGTATCAACCGAACTTCCCGGCCGCACAGTTTCAACGATGATGTCGGAAGTACGCCCACAGGTGGCAGGTGTCGTCCAAAAGCGCCTTTTCACCGAAGGCTCATACGTCCGCGCCGGTCAGCCGCTCTATCAGATCGATCCGTCGCTCTATCGCGCGTCCCGCGACGAGGCGCAGGCCGCCCTCGCCAACGCCCAGGCTACGGCGGTTGCGGCTCAAGCCAAAGCGCGCCGCTATCAGGCTCTCGGGAAAACCGAGGCCGTAAGCGCTCAGGAACGTGACGATGTGGTCGCCGCTGCCCGGCAAGCGGGAGCGGCGATCCAGCAGGCCCGTGCTTCGCTTCAGACCGCGAACATCAACTTGCGTTTCACGGAAGTCAGGGCGCCGATCAGCGGTCGGATCGGCCGATCCTTGTTCACGCCCGGCGCGCTGGTGACTGCCAGCCAGGCGAGCCCGCTCGCCACCATCCAGCAACTCGACCCCATTTTCGTCGACATCACGCAATCGAGCGCCCAGCTGCTTGCACTCCGGCGCAGCCTGGCTGCCGGCAAGACGCTGCCGGCAAGCGCGACCATCCGTCTGAAACTGGACGATGGCAGCGAATACCCGCTCGAAGGGCGCGTCGAGTTTGCAGAGCCCATCGTGGACCCGAACAGCGGCACGATCACCCTGCGCGCGCGCTTTCCCAATCCCGACAGCCTTCTTCTTCCCGGCATGTTCGTGCGCGTCGTGGCGCCTCAAGCCGTGATCCCCGGAGGCATACTTGCGCCCCAGCAAGGCATCAGCCGTGATCCGAAGGGAAATGCCACGGCATTGATCGTCAATCGCGCGAACAAGGTCGAGCGCCGGACAGTCACCGCGGCTCAAGCCATAGGCGACAAGTGGCTGATCACCTCAGGCCTCAAGGCTGGTGAGCGGCTGATCGTCGAGGGGACCGACAAGGTAAAGCCGGGCGACACAGTCCGCGCCGCCACGATCAGCCAGGGGCGTTAGGACCTCGAAATGATCAGCCGCTTCTTCATCGATCGCCCGATTTTCGCATGGGTTATCGCCATCGGCATCATGCTCGCCGGCCTGGGCGCCATGCTGTCATTGCCGATCGCACAATATCCCGACATTGCCCCGCCCGCAGTCAATATTCGCGCGAATTACCCGGGCGCTTCGGCGGATACTGTCGAAACCAGCGTTACCCAGGTTATCGAGCAGCAGCTGACCGGCATCGATGGCCTGATGTATTTCTCCTCGACCTCCACGGCCAACGGCCAGTCGCGCATCAACGTCACCTTCAACAAGGGAACGGACCCCGACACCGCACAGGTGCAAGTTCAAAACAAGGTGCAGCAGGCGCTAAGCCGCTTGCCGAATGCGGTTCAACAGCAAGGCCTGACGGTCACCAAGTCGCAAACCGACTTCCTGATGCTGGTCGCGCTGTACGACCGCACCGATCGATCCACTCAGGCCGACATTTCGGATTATCTGGTCAATAATTTCCAGGATCCCATTTCCCGCCTGGAAGGCATCGGCGACGTTCAGATCTTTGGTTCGCAATATGCCATGCGCATATGGCTGGACCCCTATAAGCTCGCCACCGTCAAATTGATGCCGTCGGACGTGGAAAGCGCCATCCGGTCGCAGAATATCGAGGTCTCCGCTGGGCAGATCGGCGCTGATCCAGCGCCTGCCGGGCAGCAGCTCAATGCTACCGTGCGGGCCCGCTCCCGCCTCCAGACGCCAGAGCAATTTCGCAACATCATCGTCAAGACGCAGAATGACGGTTCGGTCGTTCATCTCTCCGACGTCGCCCGGGTTGAACTTGGCAATGAAAGCTACACGTCTTCCGCGACGCTGAATGGGCATCCGGGTTCAGGCATCGCGCTGCAGCTTGCCCCCGGCGCGGATGCGCTGAAAACTGCCGAACTTGTAAAGGCCAAGGTGGAAGAATTGTCCACCGGACTGCCCTATGGCTACAGCATCGCATTTCCCCGCGACACGACACCTTTCATCCGGCTTTCGGTGAACGAGGTCATCAAGACGCTCATCGAAGCGGTCGGGCTGGTCGTCGTCGTCATGTTCGTCTTTCTGCAAAGCTGGCGCGCGACCCTCATCCCCGCAGTCGCAGTGCCCGTGGTCCTGCTCGGGACCTTCGGTGTGCTTGCGCTCTTCGGCTATTCCATAAACACACTCACCCTGTTCGGAATGGTGCTGTCGATCGGCCTGTTGGTCGATGATGCCATCGTCGTCGTCGAAAATGTCGAACGCTTGATGCACGACGAGGGGCTGGATGCGCGATCCGCGACGATTAAGTCGATGGAAGAAATTGGCAGCGCCCTGGTCGGCATTGCGCTCGTCCTGTCGGCCGTCCTGTTGCCGATGGCGTTCTTTGGCGGATCGACGGGCGTGATCTACCGGCAATTCTCCATCACCATCGTCTCTTCCATGCTCTTGTCCGTGGTCGTGGCGCTCATTCTTTCGCCTGCCCTGTGCGCCACGCTACTGAAACCGACGAGCGAAGAGCGCCGCCAGCAGGGCTGGGCTGGCAAATTCAACCGCTGGTTCGAACGTGTAACCGGCGGCTACATGCGCCGGTTGGAAAAGGTCATGCATCGGCGTGCCCTTTTCTGGGGTGTTTATGTGCTGATCCTTGGCATCCTTGCCCTGTTGTTCGTTCGCCTTCCGACCAGCTTCCTGCCTGTCGAGGACCAGGGACAGGTCATGGTGCAGATGACGCTTCCCGCAGGCGCCAAGTCAACCCGGACAAGGCAGGCGATCGACAGCGTCCGCAACTATTTTCAAAGCGAGGAAAGCGAAAACGTCGGGAGCGTCTTCATCGCACAAGGTTTCAGTTTCGCTGGGCAAGGCGAGAATACCGCACAAGGCTTCATCAATCTGAAGCCTTGGGAAGATCGATCGGGCAAGGCGAACAGTGCGAGCGAGATCGCGAGCCGCGCCACTAAGCAACTGGCAGCGGTGCGTGACGCAAAAATCCTCGCGATGACGCCGCCTGCCATCCGCGGCCTGGGGCAATCAAATGGCTTCACCTTCGAGTTGCTCAACACGGGCGGTCTCAGCCGCGACGAGTTCCTGGCCTTGAGGAATCAATTGCTTGCTGCGGCTGAGGAAAGCTCCCTTCTTGCCGGTGTCCGCGCAGCGACGCTGGAGGACACGCCACAGCTCAAGGTCGATATCGATAGTGAGAAGCTTGCGGTACTTGGACTTACGCAGAGTGACGTCGATGACGTGCTGAGTTCTGCCTGGGGAAGCACCTATATCAACGATTTCATCGACCGCGGCCGTGTGAAGCGGGTCTACATGCAGGCTGATGCGCCATACAGAGCTTTGCCGACCGACATCGACAACTGGCAGGTCCGTTCGGCGGCGACAGGAGAAATGGTTCCTTTCTCAGCATTCGCGACGACGCATTGGGAGATGGGTCCCACGAGCGTGGCTCGCTTCAATGGTCAGTCCTCCTATGAAATACAGGGTCAGGCCGCGCCTGGCGCAAGTTCCGGCGAAGCCATGGATGAAATGGTGAGGTTGCAAAAGCAACTGCCCGCCGGCACAAGCTACGCGTGGAGCGGCCTTTCCTATCAGGAACAATTGTCGGGTGGGCAGGCGCCATTGCTCTATTCCCTTTCGGTGCTCGTCGTGTTTCTCTGCCTCGCCGCGCTGTACGAAAGCTGGTCAGTGCCGCTCGCCGTGCTGTTCGTTATTCCGCTGGGTCTGATCGGTGCAGTCGTTGCGGTATGGGGGCGCGGTCTGGAGAATAATGTATTTTTCCAGGTTGGGCTGCTCACCACCATGGGGCTCGCCGCGAAGAATGCGATCCTGATCGTCGAGTTCGCCGAATTCGCCTATCGGGAGGGCAAGGACGCCATGAGCGCGGCGATCGAGGCCGCCAAGCTTCGTTTCCGCCCGATCATCATGACGTCATTGGCGTTCATCGCGGGCGTTCTCCCGTTGGCGCTTGCCCATGGCGCAGGCGCGCAGAGCCGGGTCGCTATCGGCACAGCAGTGGCGGGGGGCATGCTGACCGGCACGGTGCTGGCCATCTTCTATGTGCCTTTGTTCTTCTTCACCATCGCGCGCCTGTTCACCCGCAAGCGTGCCTCGCCTGCGCCCGGTTCGGAGGTGCCCGCATGAGGCGCGTCCTCCTCCTTGGCCTCACCGCGGCCTTGACTGCCTGCAATCTCGCGCCAACCTATAAGCGGCCTGCCGCGCCCGTCCCTCCAGCCTGGCCTGCTGGAGCAGCCTATCCTGCGGCGATCTCCACGGAAGAAGCAGGGCTGCCATGGACGGCGCTGCTGGGCGATCAGCGACTGCGAACCATCATCGGGCGAGCGCTCGCGAGCAACCGCGATCTGCGCGTCACGCTGGCAAATCTACTCGCCGCAAGAGCGCAATATCGCATCCAGAGAGCGGCGCAGCTGCCCACGGTTACGGCGGATGCAGGCGCTACCTTCTCGCGCCGCAATGATCAACGGCAGGATAGCTACAGCGCCGACATCGGGTTCAGCGCTTTCGAAATCGATCTGTTCGGCCGATTGCGCAACTTGAGTGAATCCGCGCTCCAATCCTATCTGGCGACCGAAGAGGGAGCGAGGGCAGCCCGCATCGCACTCGTCGCGGAAACGGCCAGTGCCTATGCGGTGCTCGCTGCTGATCAACAATTGCTTACTGTCGCGCGCGACACGCTTGCCAGTGCAGAACGAACGCTGGCGCTCACCAGATCGCTCAACGGGGTAGGCCTTTCCGGTAAGCTCGACGTTCACCAGGCTGAGACCGTGGTAGAGCAGGCGCGGTCCGATGTCGCGGCCGCTGTCACACAGGTGGCGCAGGACCGCAATGCACTGGACCTGCTCGCCGGAGCCTCGGTCGAAGAAGCACTCCTGCCCCTCTCCCTCTCATCATTGATCGGAACGACCGCGCAGGTGCCCGCAGGGACTTCATCGGACGTCCTGCTGCGACGGCCGGATGTGCTGCAGGCTGAGCACCAACTGCAAGCTGCCAATGCCGACATCGGCGCAGCGCGCGCCGCGATGTTCCCGCGCATCAGCCTGACCTCAGCAATCGGCGTGGCGAGTTCTGCGCTATCGTCTCTTTTTACAGGCAATGCCTTCACCTGGTCAGCAGCGCCCTCCGCCAGCCTTCCCATATTCGGTGGCGGCGTCAGGGCCAATGTCGAGTTCAGCAAGGCGCAGCAGCAGGCAGCGGTCGCCAATTATGAAAATGCCATCCAGAACGCATTCCGCGAAGTAGCCGATGCCTTGGCCCGCGCTGGCACCATAGGGGAACAACAGCGGGCTCAGCGGGCCTTGGTTGTTTCCAACGAGAACGCCTATGCTCTATCCGAGCAGCGATATCGCGCGGGCATCGACCCGTTCCTGACGACACTCGTCAATCAGCGATCGCTCTATTCGGCGCGGCGGAGCGCGATCGCCACGGATCTTGAACTGCTGCAAAACCGGATCACCCTCTATCGCGTGATCGGCGCCGATTTTTAGCGGGATATTGATAGTCTCCTTCCCGGCTAAAAGCTGAAGTCACTTAATTGCTAATGACTTGCATCATACCCCCATCGCAGTATGAAGGGGGCATGAAAGCGAAGGCTGGACCCCCTGCTCAGAAGCGCTGGAGCCGCATCCTCTTGGCAGGACCAGGAGCGATCTGCGTCACCGTTATCGTGATGGCGGGCATGACCTTGTGGTTGCCCGGAGGAAGGGCGGGAATCGACAATCTGGTCTTGCCGCTCGTGCTCGCGCCATTGATCTGGGCTGTGCTTTTCTTTCACGCCTGCCTTGATCGCAGCGTCGGCCGTGTCGCGCTCATTGCGCTGGCGCTGCTGCTGACACATGGCGGGCTGCTCGCGCATAAATGGGCCAATTGGCCATCCACAGCCAAGGAGGGAGGCAGATGATCCATCTCCCGAAGAATGAAACCAAGCTGATGGTGGCTGTCCATGGCTGGTCTGGGATATTGCTCGGCCTTATCCTCTATGCCGTGGTCCTGACTGGCACGGCTGCCGTGTTCGCGGAGGAAATCGGCATTTGGTCTTCGGGTCATATGTCCAGTACATCAGCGTTCGAGCGCCCGATCGGGCAGAGCGTCCAGGCACTGGGAAGCCAGACCCCAACCAAATATCATGAAGGCGTCGATCTCTTCGAGGTTGGCGACCATGATCTTGGCGCCTTCTTCCACCGGCATGAGATTGACCCGGACGGTGAACTGGTAAGCAGGGGCATCTTCTACAGGGTCAACAGCAATGGCCAAGTCATCGATCGTCAAGCCGGCACCAGCGAGGAAGTATTTGGTCCACGCAACGACGACGCGCTCAGCCATTTTCTCGTCGACACACATGTCCGTCTACATTTGCCCAATCCTTGGGGCCTGCTGCTGACCGGCATACTCGGACTGGCGATGCTGGTCGCGGCGGTGTCCGGCCTGATGATACACCGCCACCTGTTCAAGGACATATTCACCCTGCGGCGAAAGGCAAATCCGGTGCTTTTCAATCGCGACCGGCACAGTGTCGCGGGCACGTGGAGCTTGCCCTTCGCCTTCATCCTCGCTTTCACGGGAAGCTTCTTCTCCTTCTTTGGCACGGTAGGCGTTCCGATCGTTGCCATGGCCGCGTTTGGCGGCGACGTTCAGGCTCTCAACAGCAGCGTATTCGGCAATCCGGGGCAAGCGGACCCCCGCCCGGCCCCCACCAGCGGCATTGATAGGATCACGCGCGACGCCATCCAGCGGACCGGTGAAATCCCGACCTTCGTGACGATCGAGAATTTCGGCCGCGCAGATGCCAAGGTCACGACTTTTCACCCGCCGGAGAAAGGCGGCGTCGTGCCCATCAGCCTGCTATATGACGGTGCGGACGGCCGTTTCGAGCAGGTGAAGCCGCTGATTGGGACAAGGCCGTCCGCCGGTGGCGCCCTGGCAGGGATCATGTCGCCACTGCACTTTGGCAATTTTGCTGGCATATTGTCGAAAGCGGTCTGGTTCGGGCTTGGCTTTGCGATGTGCTATGTGACCTTGACCGGCCTGCGCCTTTGGGTCGTTCGCCGCGCAAACGAGACTAGGTCATTGGGCTGGCTTGATCGGATGGTTACAATCGTCGGTCTCGGGCTGCCGTTTGCACTGCTTTGTACCGCTGTCGCATTCCTGTGCACCACCTCGTCCGGAAGCGCCCTTTTCTGGACACCGGCTGGTTTCCTGATGGCTTCCGCTCTGGTGATAATAGGCGGAGCATTCATCAGGGACCGGATAAAGCTCAGTATCCTTCTTGAATGCGGCATGGGCATATTGATGCTCATCCTGCCCTCCCTCCGCCTGTTCATGGGCGGTCCGGGATGGGTCATCGCCATGAAAGCAGGTCAGCCCATTATAGCCGCGGTCGATATCGCACTTCTTATCGCAGGCTTCTGGATGCTTGCCCGCCATTTCCCGCAGCGCGCCCCGCGTTCAGGCGAACTTACACTTCAGGCGGCCGAATGATGATCTGGTTTGTCCTCGCCGCAACGGCATTTTCCGTCGGCCTGCTCACCATCCTGGGCCTTGGTGATCCCAAGCGGAGGCGGGCTGCGGGATTGCACGGTGGCCATGGTCAGCCAATGCGCCATCTCTATGTAGTTGGCGCTATCGTGCCCGGAGTGGGCATCGCCTACACGGGCGATGCCGCGATGTGGTTGATCTGGTTCGGCGGCTGTGCCGTCGCGGGATGGATCGTGGCGCTTTGGCTCGCCCAGTCGGGTGCCGCGCGGTAATCGCGGCACCTGATGCCTTCGATCGTTGGGACGGCTTATGCTGCTAAGGCCTTCGAGGGGTGACGACGCGCAGCCGCCGGTATCGAGCTTCCACCAAACTGAACAACCCAAATAGCGCGAGTCCAGCGGCCACGATCAGCAGCAGGATCGGACCCTGATCCTGTTCGCGCAATTGCCTGAGCGCCGCGCCTAATCCGCCAGCCTCATCAGGATTGCGATGAAGCACGACATTGATCAAAAACCACCCGATCATCGCAAAGACCAATGCCCGTGCAGCATATCCGATCCGGCCGAGCCAACGCACTTGCGCCGGGGCTGGTACGTCGCCTGCCAAGTCATCGAAGCTGGCCTTGTAGGCCTTGAGCGCCTGAGCGGCCGCTGTCGCGAAGAATGCTATCGCCACCAGAGCCAGCAAAACCGGCCCGGCCGGCTGTTCGAGCAGCCAGGCGGACCAGCTTTGTGCTGCCTGGTCGCCGGGGCTCCCGCTCGCAGGCGCGGCCTGTCGCATGGCAAGCTTTGCAGCTGCGGCAGCCAGCCCGACATGGATGATCCCGCTCACGGCATAGCCCGCGCGCTCAAACCGGCCTTTCATGTTCTCGCCCCTATGTTCGGGGTCCAAGGCCGCCTCTGTAAGCCGCCAGAAAGCATAGCCAGCAAAGCCCAGGGCGCAAAGAACAAGGAGAAGTCGTCCCATCGGCGCTTCCGCGATCGTGCCCATCACCCCCTGATTGTCGCTGGGACGACCTCCATTGAGCGCAGCGTCCATGGCGAACACGCCGATCAACAGATACACAATACCGCGCGCGGCAAAGCCAAGCCGCGCCAACATGGTCAGCCAGCCAGCGGGATCTTCTCTCATCATTTTCATCAGCATCTCCTTCCGCCGCAACGCAGGGGAGCCGCCGAAGTTGCTGCGTTCATGACATCGATCATGCAACCGGATGCTCGAACATACGTTGCGCTAAAGCAACGGATCAGGAGATGCCGATGAAATACCTTGCCTTTCTGATCGCCGTGGCGGGAGGAGCTTCGATGGTGCAGGCTCAACTTCCAGCGGCAACGCCGGTTCTTACACCGGATGAAACGCTACTCGTGGTCAGCGGCGAAGGGCAGAGCCGGCAGGTGCCCGATCTTGCCGTTTTTTCGGCAGGCGTGGTCACGCAGGGAAAGACTGGAGGCGAGGCTCTGGCGGCCAATGCCACGCGGATGGATGAGGTGATCAAAGCGCTCAAACGTGCGGGCATCGGAGACAGGGATATTCAAACCTCGGCGCTCTCGCTTCAGCCGCAATATTCCAATCCTGAACAGGAAGCGCAGCTGAGGGCGCGAATGGCGCGGGAACCCTATGTCGCGCCCGTTCAGCCAGAGGCTCCGCGCATAATCGGCTATGAAGCGCGCAACAATGTTCAGGTGCGTGTGCGCAAACTGGGCGAGATGGGGCGCATCATCGACACGCTGGTATCGGCAGGTGCCAACCAGGTGGATGGTCCTTCCTTCACGCTGGACGATCCAAAGGCCGCATTGGACGAAGCACGGGTCGCCGCCGTCAAGGATGCTCACGCTCGCGGCGAGCTGTACGCCCGCGCGGCAGGCCTGAGGATTTCGCGAACCATCTCGATCAGCGAGGGCGGCGGCTACTATCCGGTTCAACCCATCATGGTGACAGGTCGCATGGCAGGAGCGCCCCCTCCCCCGCCTCCACCCAGTCCTGTAGCGCCTGGCGAATTGACTTTGGGTGCGACCGTCTCGGTCCAGTTCGCCTTAACCAGATGAAGTTTGAGCCACGCTGCGCGCTCGCGGCGTGGCTCAATTCAGTTCATGCAGATATCAAGCGCTGACCTGTACTTCGCTTATCAGGCTCAGCACCTGCTCGGCATGTTCCTTCCTGCAGATGAGCAGGTCAGGCAGATACACATCTTCCTGATTGTAGATCAGCGGACTGCCGTCGATGCGCGAACAGTGCAGGCCGTGCGCCTGCGCCACCGCGACCGGGGCCATGCTGTCCCATTCATATTGGCCGCCGGAATGGAGGTAGATGTCCGCCTGACCCAGGATCACGGCCATCGCCTTCGCGCCTGCCGAACCCATCGGCACCAGTTCCGCGTCCAGCCGTTCGGCGACCGCCACAGCTTCTTTCGCGGGGCGAGTGCGCGACACGACCATGCGGAGCTTTTCCGGCGCGTCCGGCAGAGGCCGCGGCTGATCGGACCGCAACACGGTGCCGCCTCCGCTGCCGGTGAGGTCGAGGCCCGGTAGCGCGACCGCGCCCAGCACGGCCTCGCCATCGACAGCCATGCCGACATGAACCGCCCAGTCGGACCGCTCTTCGCCATATTCGCGGGTGCCATCGACCGGATCGACGATCCAGACGCGGCTCTTGGCGAGCCGTTCGGGATTGTCCTTCTCCTCCTCCGACAGGAGGCCGTCTTCGGGACGGACCTCCCGCAGGGCGTGGACGAGGAACTGGTTGGCGGTCTGGTCGCCCGCCTTGCCCAGCGCCTTGGGGCTGAACAGCCCCGAGGCCCGCACGTTGATCAGGATCCGTCCCGCGACCTCGGCGAGGTGCGCGGCGAGATCGCCATCGCTCATCGCCTCGCTCATGGGATCAGCCTCGCGATGATGAGGTCAGCGGCCTGGTCTGCCGTCAGCGACGTGGTGTCGATGCGGATTTCCGGGTCCTCTGGCGGCTCATAAGGGCTGTCGATGCCGGTGAAGTTCTTGAGCTCACCAGACCGCGCTTTCTTGTACAGACCCTTGACGTCGCGCGCCTCTGCTTCGGCGAGTGGCGTGTCGATATGCACTTCGACGAACTCGCCAGGCTGCATCATTTGCCGCACCATTTCGCGCTCCGAACGGAAGGGCGAGATGAAGGCGGTGATGACGATCAGACCCGCGTCGGTCATGAGCTTTGCAACCTCGCCAACGCGGCGGATATTTTCCACGCGGTCGGCATCGGTGAAGCCAAGGTCCTTGTTGAGGCCATGGCGGACATTGTCACCGTCGAGCAGGAAGGTGTGGCGGTTCATCCGCGCCAGCTTCTTTTCGACAAGGTTGGCGATGGTCGATTTGCCCGCGCCAGACAGGCCCGTGAACCACAGCACAGCAGGCTTCTGGTTCTTGAGGCCCGCATGGAATTCGCGGGTGACGTCGGTCGCCTGCCAGTGGACATTCTGCGCCCGCCGCAGCGAGAAGTGCAGCATGCCCGCAGCCACGGTGGCGTTGGTGATCTTGTCGATCAGGATGAAGCCGCCGAGCGTCCGGTTCTGCTCATAAGGTTCGAACACGATCTGCTTGTCGGTCGACAGGTTCGCGACACCGATGGCGTTCAGGTCCAGCGTCTTGGCCGCCAGATGCTCCATCGTGTTGACGTTCACCTGATATTTGGGCTGCTGCACCGTCGCGGTGACGGTCTGCGTGCCGACCTTCAGCCAGTAGGGACGGCCGGGCAGCATTTCCTCGTCCGCCATCCAGACGATGGTCGCTTCGAACTGGTCGGCGGCCTGCGGCGGATTGTCGGCGAGTGCGATGACGTCGCCGCGCGAGCAGTCGATCTCATCGGCGAAGCAGATGGTCACGGACTGGCCCGCCACTGCTTCCTCAAGATCACCATCCAGCGTCACGATGCGGGTGACGGTGCTGGTCTTGCCCGAAGGCAGCACGCGCACGGCGTCGCCCGGCTTCACCGTGCCGGTCGCGATCAGGCCGGAAAAGCCGCGGAAGTCGAGGTTCGGGCGGTTCACCCATTGCACCGGCATGCGGAAGGGCTTTTCCGCATCGGTCGCGCTGTTGACCTCGACAGTCTCCAGATGCGTGATGAGCGACGGACCCTTGTACCAGGGCGTGTTTTCCGAAGGGCCAGTGATATTGTCGCCCTTGAAGCCCGAAATCGGCATGGGCACGAAATGCTGGATGCCGATCGACCGCGCGAACTCGGTGTAATCCTTGACGATGCCATCGAAGACCGCCTGGTCATAATCGACCAGATCCATCTTGTTCACGGCCAGCACGATATTTCTGATGCCGATCAGGTGCGCCAGATAGCTGTGACGCTTGGTCTGCGTCAGCACGCCCTTGCGCGCGTCGATCAGGATGACGGCGAGGTCCGCGGTCGATGCGCCCGTCACCATGTTGCGCGTATATTGTTCGTGGCCGGGGGTGTCGGCGACGATGAACTTGCGCTTTTCGGTCGCGAAGAAGCGATAGGCGACGTCGATCGTGATGCCCTGTTCCCGCTCGGCGGCGAGGCCGTCGACGAGAAGGGCGAAGTCGATCTCCTGCCCCTGCGTGCCCACGCGCTTGGAGTCCGCCTCCAGCGCCGCCAGCTGATCCTCGAAGATCATCTTGCTGTCGTAGAGCAGGCGGCCGATCAGCGTGGACTTGCCATCGTCCACCGACCCACAGGTGATGAAACGCAGCATCGTCTTGTGCTCATGCACCTTCAGATATTCGTCGATATCCTCGGCAATGAGGGCGTCGGTCTTGTAAATGGGTTCGTCGAGAGTGTCGGTCATGTCATCTGTCCCGTCATCCCAGTGCAAGCTGGGATCTCGTTGATCTGGTTAAGAGGGTTCACGCGGAGCCGCAGAGACGCAGAGAGGCCGCGCACGCGGCGAAGCCGCATTGCCGGACAAGTCGCAGCATCGGGCCGCACCATGGCCAAAAGGAGAAAGCCTGCGGCTTGATTGCAGCCCCTCCGCGTCTTCGCGTCTCCGCGTGAGCAAAGATGGGCGCACTGCCGCCATCAGAAGTAGCCTTCCTGCTTCTTCTTCTCCATACCCGCGCCGCCCGCGTCCTTATCGATGGCGCGGCCCTGGCGTTCGGATGTGGTGGTCAGCAGCGTTTCCTGAATGACTTCCGGCAGCGTCTGCGCGTTGCTCTCCACCGCGCCGGTCAGCGGATAGCAGCCGAGCGTCCGGAAGCGGATCGAGCGCATCACCGGCTCTTCGCCCGGCTTCAGCGGGAAGCGCTCGTCGTCCACCATCAGCAGCATGCCGTCACGCTCGACCGTGGGCCGTTTCTGCGCGAAATAGAGCGGCACGATCGGCACATTGTTGAGGTGGATATACTGCCAGATATCCAGCTCGGTCCAGTTGCTGATCGGGAAGACGCGGATGCTCTCACCCTTGTTCTTCTTGGCGTTGTAGAGGTTCCACAGTTCGGGACGCTGGTTCTTCGGGTCCCAGCCGTGCGAAGCAGTGCGGAAGGAGAAGATGCGCTCCTTGGCGCGGCTCTTTTCCTCGTCGCGGCGCGCGCCGCCGAAAGCTGCGTCGAAGCCATAGAGGTCGAGCGCCTGCTTCAGACCTTCGGTCTTCCACATGTCGGTGTGCAGCGGGCCGTGGTCGAACGGGTTGATCCCCCGCTCCTTCGCCTCAGGATTTTGATAGACCAGCAGTTCCATGCCGCTCTCCCGCGCCATGCGGTCGCGCAGGTCGTACATCGCCTTGAACTTCCAGGTCGTGTCGACGTGGAGCAAGGGAAATGGCGGCGGCGAAGGATAAAATGCCTTGCGGGCGAGGTGCAGCATCACGGCGCTGTCCTTGCCCACGGAATATAGCATGACCGGCTTTTCAGCCTCGGCCACAACCTCTCTCAAAATATGAATGCTCTCCGCTTCCAGGCGCGCCAGGTGGGTGAGCGTGTTATTGTCTGTCATCGTCTTTTCCAGCCTTTCGCCGATCCAGATGACAGAAGGTGCGAATCATCAAACCTCCCAAATGGGAGAGCTTCATTTTCTCTCGCAAAAGTCAGGCCCGGCGCGCTTTTGGCCCCAGGGATTGCAGATCCGCCTCGTAGCCCGAAATGATACGTTCCAATGTAATCCGGTAATCACCGAGGATCGCTGGCAGCGGATCCCATTCATTCTCGTCTTCAGCGATCAGTTGAGCGAGTCCTTCTCTCCGCATCATGCTGATCGCAGCGCCAATCACGACCTGGTTGACTTCGATATATGCGTCGACTGCCAAATTCGCAGGAAGGCCTCTGTTTTCCAGCATCATGAGCACCCTTGCTGAATAGTCGAACGAATGCTGCTCAGGTTCTTTGGCCATCAGGTTAGTGATGAGTTGAGGCAGAGATTGAAACAGCCGATAGGTAATCGTGGCATGCTCACGCAATATTTCTTGCCAGCTCTGCCCTTCATCCTTAATCAGTGCCTGCCCGACAAGGCGCTGCGCCACGAGTTCAAGCAGATGCTCGCGGCCACGGACATAGCCATATAATGTTGCGACGCCGGTATTCAGCTTTTCAGCGACCAGACTCATTTCCAGCTTGGCGATGCCGACTTCGCAAGCGGCATCGACAATCGCTTCCAGCGTCAGTCTTCGGGGACGCCCTACCGTCCGTTTCGACTGCCTAGGCATGCCGCTCTCCAACTCCATTTCAGAGCGATTCTAACGCTCCTGCCGATATTGACAACGCTTCCCGTCGGCCCAGACCGAACCGGTTGATCTAAGGATAGATTATATCGATGGCTTCATCCCGCCGGTCTGGCGTGTCCGCACGCCATCGCACAGAACCGGTCGGCCGTTCAAGCCGCCGCCGCACCCGACCTTCATTACTGCCCTCATGAAATATGTTGACCGCGTCTTCCACCTGCCGGTCGCTAATGGTCATGCGGTCGCGCTGGCGCAGATAGTCGCCCCAAGTCGGACAGTGATAATGTTCCGTCCAAAGCGCAGGATCGGCGATGTCGCGCGCCACTGACCAGCCAAAGGCACCGCTACGCAGGCGAGCACTGCGCAGCTTCTGCACGGCCGCGTAGAAATCGCGAGCCTTGTCAATATCGACCCTGTAATCGATCTCCACGATGATCGGCCCACTTCGCGGCGTCAGCGCCAACCCGACCTGAGGTTGATGGGTGAGGATGCTTTCTTCCAGGCCGTCAGGCAGCGATGGGGCAAGTGGAATGATGAGGCCCAGCAGCGCGCTCAACATCATCGCCGCTCCCGACAACATCATCGCTTCGCCAGTGCCGAATGCACTGGCGACCGATCCCCAAATCCACGCCCCCAGCGCGAGCCCGCCCGTCAATGCCGAGCCGTAGCAGGCAAGCGCGCGCGCCGTGACCCAGCGAGGTGCAGACATTTGAACCGCGACGTTGAACTGCGCGACCAGGATCATCCAGGCTGCTCCGGCGATCATCAATGCAGTGCAGGTGAGAAGCGTATTGCCGCTGACTCCCGCGAGGAGGATCATGGCGCCGAGCAGCAGGGACAGAGACCGGGCAGCCTTTTCCGGCCGCAATCTTTGACGGACAAAATCAAGTCCGGCAGCCCCCAACACAGCGCCTACGCCATAGGCGCCCAGCAGCAGTCCATAGGTGCTCGCCGTGCCCTGCAGCAGGTCCTTTGCGATGAGCGGCGTCAGAGCCGACACGGATGCCCCGGCAAGCCCTACGACATGGGTGCGGATGAGCACCACGCGGATGGATGGTGCGTGAAGTGCGTAGCGGACGCCCGATATGATCGCCCGGTCGATCCGCTCCGGCGGCAAGCGCGAAGGCTTATGCTCTCGCTGCCAAAGCAGGAAGGCGATGATCAAGGGGAGGTAGAAGACGGCATTGGCCGCGAAGGCGGCCATCGCTCCAAAGGCAGCCACGATGATGCCGCCGATCGCCGGACCGAAGCTGCGGGCAACATTGTAGCTGATCGTTCCCAGGGCAATGGCTGCAGGAAGATGTTCGCCGCTCACCTGCTCGCCGATCGATGCCTGCCATGCAGGCCCGAACAGAGCGACCCCTGCCCCGATCAGAAAACAGAAGAGCAGCAATGTCCAAGGAGAGAGCAACCCGGCGCCCGCAAGCAGCGTCAGTCCCACGGCCATCAAGGACGCGAATATGAGCCCGGCCAGCGCCACCTTGCGCCGGTCGAACATATCCGCGATCGCCCCAGCGGGGAGCGCCACCAGCATCAGGGGCAGCATGAGGGCGGTCTGCACCAGCGCCACCATCTGTGGCGATGCACTGAGCCGCGTCATCAGCCAGGCAGCACCGACGCCTTGGATCAACTGGCCGAAATTCGAAAAGAGGCTGGCGATCCAGATGGTGCGATAGGTCCGCTGCCGCAGTGGTTCCAGCAGGGTGAAGCGCCCTGCCGGGGTTGGCACTGTATCAGCCATGGTTCCGGCCTTGTCGCTCATCCCTATTCCCGTTTCCTGTGCTGAACCCGGTTCGCATGGCTGCTTGAACGAAATCGCGCTGACCGTCCTGGACTTTTCTAGCGCGGCGCGCGTCCTGCATCTTCGCTATCAGGTCCGGCGGAACTTGGGTGGGCGTTTTTCGAAGAAAGCGGCGAAGGCTTCCTGAGCTTCTTCCGACTCCAGCATCTGCTCGAAAAGCCGCGCTTCCTCGTCGATGCGATCAAGCAACAGCGCCTGATCACCCTTCAACAGACGCCGAGTGGCGGCCAAGGCCAAAGGCGGCTTTTGCATGAGAGCGGATGCCTTTGCGCGAGCATGCTCGACCAGTTCGCTGCCGTTTATGACAGCCGTTACCAAGCCCGCGCGATCTGCCGTTTCGGCGTCCATCGGTTCGCCCAACAACAACATCGCCGCCGCCTTCGCATAGCCCAGGGTGGCAGGCGCGAGCAGGCTTGAGCCTGCTTCCGGCACGATGCCGAGATTGACGAAAGGCATGATGAAACGAGCGTCGGGCGCTGCATAGACAAGGTCGCAGTGGAACAGCATCGTCGTGCCCACGCCCACCGCCAGTCCCTGGACGGCGGCGACCAGCGGCTTGTCGAAGCTTGCGATCGCGCGGATGAAGGCGAATGCCGCGGCGCCGCCCTGCGGGCCTTGCGTGAAGTCTTTAAGGTCATTGCCCGCGCAGAAGGCGTCTCCCTTTCCCGCGATCAGGACCGCGCCGATATCCTTCCGCGCCGACGCATCGGCAAGGGCGGCTGTCATGCTGTTGTACATGGCCGCGGTCAGCGCATTCTTCTTGTCCGGGCGATCGATATGGATTTCCAGGACGCCGTCCCGTTCGATGATACCGATCTCGTCGCTCATGTCAGTCTCCATTTCCAGACTGTCCACTAATCGGCGAATTGGCCCGGCGTCTATTCTTTTCCCGCCAGACTGCCTACAGCCGCAGGGATGAGCCGTCTTCGGGAAATTGCCGACCCATTCCTCATGCTGCTGATTGCGATGGTGGCGCTTGCCTCCTTCATGCCCGCGCGGGGAGAGGGCGCGCATGTCGTCGGGATATTTGCGGACGCGGGTATCGTACTCCTGTTCTTCCTGCACGGCGCGAAGCTGTCACGTGACGCGATCTGGAACGGGGCGAAGGCGTGGAAGCTGCATCTGGCGACGCTGGGAACGACATTTGCGCTGTTCCCGCTGATCGGACTGGCGACGCAGCAGGTGGAGGCGATCCCCGTTCAGATGCGGGCGGGATTGCTGTTCCTGACGCTGCTGCCATCGACGGTGCAGTCGTCGATCGCTTTCACGGCGATTGCCCGCGGGAATGTCGCGGCGGCGGTGGTGAGTGCGTCCTTTTCCAACCTTTTGGGCATCGTGCTGACGCCGTTGCTGGTGGCGCTGTTGATGCAGAAGGCGGCGGGAGGCGCAGGCAGTCTGATTTCCCTGTCGGCGATCGAGGGGATCGTGCTGCAATTGCTCCTGCCCTTCCTGCTCGGTCATCTGGCGCGGCCGTGGATCGGCGGCTTCGTGTCGCGGCACAAGGCTATGCTGGGACGGGTGGATCGGGGATCGATCCTGCTGATCGTCTACTCCGCATTCAGCGCGGCCGTGGTCGAGGGACTGTGGCACAAGGTTTCGCGAGGCGAACTGATGCTGATGGCGCTGTTGTCGATCGCTATCCTGGCGGTGGTGTTGCTGTTTACCTGGGGACTGGGAAAACTGCTGGGACTGTCGCGGGAAGATGCGGTGGTGTTGCAGTTTTGCGGGTCGAAGAAGAGTCTGGCGACGGGGGTGCCAATTGCGGGGGTTCTTTTTCCGGCAAGTGCGGTGGGACCGATATTATTGCCGGTCATGCTGTTCCATCAGATTCAGTTGATGGTTTGCGCGGGATTGGCGCGGCGGTATGGAAGTCGTGAAGGAAGTAGTGAATTAAAAGAGTTTTGAGGAGAACCCTCCCCCCGCCAACCGAGTTGTTGTACATATGTATAAATATGACGCGGTCATTATCGGGGGTGGGCATAACGGGCTGGTCTGCGCATTCTACCTGGCGCGGGCGGGGTACAAGGTGCGGATACTGGAGCGGCGCGGCATAATCGGCGGCGCTGCGGTGACGGAAGAGTTCCACCCCGGCTTCCGCAATTCCGTCGCGAGCTACACCGTCAGCTTGCTGCATCCCAAGGTGATCAAGGACATGGCGCTCGCCGATCACGGCTATCGCGTGATCGAGCGGCCGATCGCCAATTTCCTGCCGCTGCCCGACGGACGCTATCTGAAAGTGGGCGGCGGGCTGGAAAGGACGCAAGGAGAGTTCGCCAAGTTCAGCAAGAAGGATGCGGCCGCCCTTCCCCATTACCAGGCAACGCTGGAGAGGATCGCGGACGTGCTGCGCGGGCTGATGCTGGAGACGCCGCCCAATGCGGGCGACGGGCTGCCGATGCTGATCGCGGCCCTGTCGCAGGGCAAGCGGGTGGCGGCACTGCCGCTGGAGGCACGGCGCGACCTGCTGGACCTGTTCCTGAAATCCGCCCGCGCGTTCCTGGATGGCTGGTTCGAAAGCGATCCGGTCAAGGCGGTCTTCGCCTTCGACGCCGTGGTCGGCAACTACGCGTCCCCCGACACGCCCGGCAGTGCCTATGTCCTGCTGCACCATGTCATGGGACAGGTGAACGGCAAGAAGGGTGCGTGGGGCCATAGCGTCGGCGGCATGGGCGCGATCACGCAGGCGATGGCGCGGGTCGTACGGGCAATGGGCGTCGAGATCAGCCTAGAAGCGGCGGTCGAGCTTGTGCTGGTGGACGGCGGGCGGGCCGTGGGCGTGCGCCTGGAAAGCGGCGAAGAGGTAATGGGCACGGCGGTGATCGCCAATGTCGGACCCAAGCTGTTGTACGAACAGATGATGGACCCCGCCGACCTGCCGCAAGACTTCCGCAAGCGCGTGCGGAACTTCAAAGTTGGATCGGGCAGTTTCCGCATGAATGTCGCCCTGTCGGCACTGCCCGATTTTTCCTGCCTGCCGGGCAAGGGCGAGCATCTGGAAGCCGGGATCATCATCGCGCCGGACATGGACTATATGGACCGCGCCTTTTCCGACGCGAAGACAGACGGATGGTCTCGCGCGCCGATCGTCGAAATGCTGATCCCGTCGATCATCGACGACAGCCTTGCCCCGCCGGGATGCCATGTCGCAAGCCTGTTCTGCCAGCAATTTGCGCCGCAATTGCCCGATGGACGAAGCTGGGACGATGCTGGGCAAGCAGCGGCGGACGATGTCATCGCCACGGTCGATGCTTATGCGCCGGGCTTTGCCGCGTCGGTGATCGCGCGGGACATATTGTCGCCGCTCGACCTTGAGCGGAAGTTCGGCATGGTCGGCGGCGACATCATGCACGGCGCCATGACGCTGGACCAGTTGTGGGCGGCAAGGCCCGTGCTGGGCCAGGGCGCATATCGCGGACCGGTCGAGGGTCTTTACATGTGCGGCGCGGGCACGCATCCGGGCGGAGGCGTGAGCGGCGCGCCGGGACATAATGCGGCGCGCGCGGTGCTGAAGGACAAGGCGCTGGGTGGCCGGCTGTGGCAGCGGCGGAGCATTTGACCCGGCTTGAGGCGATCAGGAGTCGTCCGGGACGCCCGGGAATCACCATGGCGGAGAGAGGATCGGAAGGTCCGAACGGGCCAGGAGCGCTCTTCAACCGCCGGATTAGGTCGAATCCGGCATGAAAATGTCGGTTAATCGGCAAAAACCCCTCTAGTTGCGGGCGATAAGACAGGTTAAGACCCGTCGTCCACGAAAGGGAGACGATCGATGAACAATACCGAACTCGCCGAAGCAGTTGCAGCCGAGCATGGCCTGACCAAGGCCGACGCCCGCAAATATGTGGACGGCGTGTTTGCCGCTATCGCTGGCGCCGCTGCCAAGGGTGACGAAGTTTCGCTGAGCGGCTTTGGGAAGTTCAAGGTCAAGGACCAGCCGGCTCGTGAAGGCCGCAATCCTTCGACTGGCGCGACCATCCAGATCGCAGCGTCGAAGAAGCTGACCTTCACCCCCGCCAAGGCGGTCAAGGATCAGCTGAACGGCTAATAGGCCAGGCACTCGTCCGGACAGGATGCGTGCCGGATATGTTACGATTGCATGACTTGCAATCGAACTGCCGATCTAAACAATTGTCAGGAGGGGGCCGCGGCGGCAAATGCCGCCCTGCCTTTCAGGCATCCTCTCCTAAAAACTCATTAGGCCGGTCCTTCGGGATCGGCCCTTTTTTTTGCCGTCTTCGGGAAAAGCGGGATCATTGTCCCGCCAATAGGGTTTAGCCGCGATAAACCGAACGACACCGCGTCACGCGTCCGCTGTTCGATCCTGGGGGACGCTCGCCCAAGTTATTGCAGGCCGTAGACCATTCCGCGCAGCCGGAAATCAGAGGCGCTTCCGGTGCAGCAATGCATAGGATGATTACAGGCCCAATTCTAAGCTGAAGCATGTTCAATCACTATCCTTGCTTGCCGCGTCAACAATTCGGCGGGCCAAGATGAGCAGTCTAGTGAGGCGGCCATGGGCGCAAAACATCTGAATCGTCCATCATAGGGACAGATATCGTGAGACTAAAAGAGCAAAGCTTATTTACATTTGAATTGAAAGCGCGCAGAAGGTCGCCCCAGTTATTCGGTGTGGAGAAGCGTACCAATGTCTGAAGAATCGCAGCCCGACATCACGACGCTCACAGTTCAGCTTTTGAGTGCGTTTGTCTCCAACAATTCGGTTACGAGCGAAGGGCTGGCCGAGCTTATCCGTACGACGCGGATCGCCTTGACTGAAGATCCGGCGGCGGATGCTAACGAAGCGCAGGCGGCGACTTATACGCCCGCGGTTTCCGTCCGCAAAAGCCTGTCTTCGCCCGATCACATCCTGAGCATGATCGATGGCAAGCCTTACAAGACGCTGAAGCGTCATCTGGCTACGCATGGCCTGTCGCCCGATGAATATCGCGAACGCTATAACCTGCCCAAATCCTATCCGCTGGTCGCGCCGAGCTATTCCGAAGCCCGCCGCGCAGTTGCCACGCGGCTGGGCCTTGGCCGCAAGCCTGCCGCCGCCAACGGTGGAGAGAAGGCCGCAGCGCCCAAGCAGGCAGACGCCGCAAAGGCTGCAGCCGCAGACGCTGGCGACAAGGCTCCCGCGCGCAAGGCGGCCAAGCCTGCCAAGCCCGCAAAGGCAGCCGCAAAGCCTGCCGCCAAGGCTTCGCCCGCTAAGGCTGCCGACGCCGCCGGTGGCGCAGAGCCCAAGGCCGCCAAGGCGCCGCGCAAGGCGCGTGCCAAGGCAGCTCCGGCTCCGGCTGAAACCAACAGCTGAGATAGCGTCGTTCAAATCTTCCGGCATGTGCCTTTTAAGGTGCTGCCGGGAGGTTGAAAGAAATGGATATGAGGCGCGGTGCTGATGAGCATCGCGCCTTTTTTCTTGGCGATCGATGGGGGTGGGTCAGCGTTGTTCGAATTTGGGTAGCGACGGGCTCGGCCGGTGCGGCGAGGAACTGGCATCAGAGCGTTTGCACATGTCCCTTCTCTCCTCTGGGGAGAAGGATATGGAGCCTTGGCGGCGGAGCCGCTTAGGTGGAGTTGGATGAGGGGGAAGGAGCCGCATATCCTCTCTCTTCCACGCCGCCTTTTTCGCCCCCTCCCCCCTCGCCAAGTTCGCCTAGCTGCTGGCGCAGCAAGGCTTCCTATCCTCTCCCCTGAAGGGGAGAGGAGAAGAGAGGTGGCCTGCCGTCATTCATGTTGTTCGTATAATTGAACATCATGATAAATATTGAGTAGCGCAATTTATTGCTGAAGGAACTTAGACCTTTGGCTGAACTCAACCCAGTTCAGGTGATTTGTCCGCGACGATCGTGATGCCGACAATTATTCTCTTGGCTTGAAGACCTATCATCGCAGCCAATGCCGCAGTCCTGGTCTGCTTTTCGTGGACTCAACTCTGCGTAGCGGTAACGTGCGCCGTGATATGGCCGACGCGATGGATCAGTTCGGCGGGATCGGTCAACTGGAGCCGACCCGCGCGCAGGACGACCTCACCACGGCGGCGTAATTGCTGAAGCGTGCGGTTGACATGGACGGGGGTGAGGCCGAGCGTGTCGGCAAGGGCGCTTTGCGTCAGGGGCCATGCGAAGCCCCCGTCGCTCACAAGACCGCACAGCGTCAGACGGTCACGCAGTTCCAGCATGAGATCGACCACCCGCTCTTCCGCGCTGAAGCGGCCGAGGCGCGTGATCTGGGCCAGCAGATAGGCTTCATCGAGCGCGTGGCTGACATGATAGGCTTCTTCGAGCGACGGGGAGCCCGGGGACGGCGCCGCGCAAACGGTCAGCGGGCTCAGCGCCACGATGGTCGATACCGACAAAGGGCGGCTGTGGCGGCAATTGCCGATGAGGTCTCCGGGCAGCAGGAGGCTCATGATCTGCCGCCGCCCGTCGGTGAGGAAGCGGACGCGCGCGGCCCAGCCGTTGAGGATGAGCAGCGGATTGGCGATCGGTGCTCCTTCGGCGAGCAGTTCGCGCGCAGGCCTGAGCGCGCGGCTGCGCAGGGCGGCATCGGCAAGGGCAGTTCGCGCGGACGGATCGAGTGGAGCCAGCGCGGCCAGCCTGCGGATCGCCGGATGCGCCGGGTCGGCAAGGCGGGAGAAGGCGGTCATGTCTGATCGGCCGGACTGAGGGCCGTCAATTCATTGATCAACTGCGCCATTGCAAACGGCTTTCCGAGCCGGGGCACTTCCCGATAGGCGGGCGGGAGAGCCCATTCGTCATAGCCGGTCAGAAAGGCGAAGGGCACCGAACGATCGCGTAGCCTGTTCGCCAGCGGATAGCTGTGTTCGCCGTCCAGATTGACGTCCAGGAGGGCGAGGTCGATATCTTCCTCGGCCAGCATTTGCGCGGCCTCCATCGTGCCCGCCGGGCCGACGACGATCGCTCCCGCATCGGTAAGCGCCCGCTTGAGATCGGTAGCGATCAGATATTCATCCTCGATAATGAGGATGCGCTTGCCAGTGAGACCTTCGGTCATCGGCCGTCCTCCTCTTCCAGGATGGGGAAGCCGCTGTCATCGTCATGGATGACGAGCGGCATGATGATGCGGCAGCAAATGCCGCCGCCTGAAAATTGCGGACTGGTGGTGGCACCGAGCTGGCGGGGCAAAGCTTCCTCGATCAATTCCCGTCCGAACCCTTCTAGCGCTGGTCTGACCGGAACTGCCGGTATTCCCCGTTCCCGCCATCTAAGGTTGAGAATGGGATCGGCACTATCATCCATGTTAACAAGCCAAAGAATATCGCGCCTTGGCGAAGAGTCAGCGCCGCAGATGCGCGGCAAGAGGCCGGGCAGGCCGCTTTCCGCCTGCAACGGATGAGCGCGCCTTTGGGAAATGCCGGTCCGCATGCCGCTGACCTCCAATAACGCCCGCCGCCTTTCCTCCCCGAACGAGAAACACGGATAGTGCCTTAAGCTATGCGTGAGCAGAAGGGAAACAATGGGGAAGAGGATTGGCTCCCGCCCGTCGCGGCATAATCGACGGGTTAACCTAAAGCAGGGCCAGACAGGTGAAGGCCGACACGTGGAGACGCGGGGGACTTGTATCGCCGGGAGGCCGCGCTATGTTGCTTCAATAAATGAAGTGACTCGATCGGCGGTGGCTTGGTTTGGGTTGCAGGAGCGGTGGAATGAAGACGAAATCCTTTTCGGGGATGCGCTGTTCGATTGCCGGGGCGCTGGAGTTGATTGGGGACCGGTGGGCGTTGCTGGTGATCCGCGACCTGTCGCTGGGCCTTGCGCGCTATGACGATCTGCGGGCGAGCACGGGCATTCCCGCCGCGACGCTGGCGGCGAGGCTCAAGCATCTCGCCGCATCGGGCATCGTCGAGCGCGTGCGATATCAGGATCATCCGCCGCGCGATGAGTATCGCCTGACGCCCAAGGGCCGCGACCTGTGGAAGGTCAGTGTGGCGCTGCGCGAATGGGGCGACCGGTGGGACGCGAGCGGATTTGGCGAGCCCGCGATCGAGATGGTCGACCGGCAGAGCGGACACCCCCTCACCCTGGCGCTGATCGACGCGGAAACGAGCGAGGTGGTGCCGCTCCAACGGGCGCGGCTGCGGCCCGGCCCCGGCGCGGACGAGGCCATCCGCCGCCTCTTCGATACAAAAGGAGACGACTGATGCCTGTGACGATCGAATTTTTCTACGATTTCCGCAGTCCCTATTCCTATCTGGCCTTCACGCAGCTGCGGCAGCTGGGCGCGGCGATCGATTTCAAGCCGATGAAGGTTCTGGCCCTCATGGAAAAGGTCGGCAATGTGCCGACCACCCTCACCTGCGAGGCAAAGGGCGCCTATGCGCGCGTCGACCTTGGCCGCTGGGCGCAGCGCTATGCCGTCGCGATCAACCCGTCGGACATGAAGGCCAATGACGGGGCGGCGATGGCCCGCGCCGTGATCGCAGCCGCGCCGGAACAGCGGGATGCGGTGACATTGGCCCTGTATCGCGCGATTTGGAGCGAGGGGCGTACGCTGGGCAACAGCGCGGCGGTGCTGGCCGAACTTTCCGACGCAGGCATCGACACGGCCATGATCGCAGAGCGGATCGATGCGGCCGAGACGGCGGCGCAGCTCGACCGCTTCACCGAAGAGGCGGCTGCGCGCGGCGTGTTCGGATCGCCAACCATGATCGTGGGCGATGCCATGTTCTTCGGCAATGACCGCGTCGAATTCCTGCGCGAGGAGATTGCGCGTCTGGAGGGCCGCCATGACTGATCCTGCAAAGCCGCTCGCGCTGGTGACCGGGGTCGGGCCGGGAACGGGAACCGCCACGGTCCGCCGCTTCGTGGACGGAGGGTATCGCGTGGCGATGCTCGCCCGCGACGCGTCCCGGCTGGAGGCGCTGGCGAACGAGATTCCCGATACGATCGCTGTGCCGTGCGATGTGACCGATCAGCAAGCGCTGGCGCGGGCGATCGAGCGCGTGGGGCCTCCCAAGGTGGTGGTGCACAATGCGGTCGGGGGCGCGTTCGGCACCTTCGAACAGGTTGAGGCGGAGACACTCGCCCGCAATTTCGAGATCAACGCGCTGGCGCTGTTCCATCTCGCCCGGCTGACGGCGCCTGCGATGGTCGACGCTGGCGAAGGCGTGATCCTGGTCACCGGCAATGGATCTTCGCAACGCGGCAAGGCGGCCTTTGCAGGCTTTGCCCCGACCAAGGCGGCCCAGCGTATCCTGGCAGAATCGCTGGCGCGTGATCTGGGTCCCAAGGGCGTTCATGTCGCCTACCTCGTCATCGACGCGGCGATCGATGTGCCGTGGCAGCGCGAGCTGCAACCCGACAAGCCGGACGACTTCTTCATCTCACCGACATCGATCGCGGCCGAATTGTTCCATCTGGCCCACCAGCCGCGAGACGCATGGTCGTTCCTGGCCGAGGTGCGGCCTTTCCACGAGCCATGGTGAAGAGGACGGCGCCGATGAGCGAGGCCAGCGAAGCACTGCCGGATGGGCTGGCGCAAATCCGGGCGATGATCGCGAACGGCCAGCAGGCACCGATCGGCGAGACGCTGAACTTTCACCTGGTAGAGGTTGACCGAGGCCTTGCCGTTTTCGAGGGCACGCCCGACCGCAGCGTCTATAACCCGCTTGGCATGGTGCATGGCGGCTATTTTGCCACCTTGCTGGACAGCGCATGCGGCGTCGCGCTTCATACCATGCTGGATGCAGGGCGCGGCTACACGACGCTGGAGCTGAAGATATCCTATCTGCGTGGGCTGAACGTCGACAGCGGCACGGTGCGCGCGACCGGGCGCGTTGTGTCTTCCGGACGGCGCGTCGCTTTCACCGAGGCCAGCCTGCACGATGGTTCCGGGCGGCTGTGCGCCACAGCGACGTCGACGCTGCTGATCTTCGACGCAGAAGCAGGGACACGCGGCACGCTGGAGGCCCGGTCGCCATCGGGAGGCAGCCGATGAAGGCCTATG
The DNA here is from genome assembly GCF_023051225.1 of Sphingobium agri. Lineage (NCBI taxonomy): Bacteria > Pseudomonadati > Pseudomonadota > Alphaproteobacteria > Sphingomonadales > Sphingobiaceae > Sphingobium > Sphingobium agri. The sequence goes on from NZ_JALKHS010000011.1 coordinate 141,189, forward strand.
CCATCGATCATTATGGCGCGCTGCTGAAGCGTCATGACCTGCCCGAACCGGTGGGAGGCCCGGGCGAGGTCGTCGTCGACATCATGGCGAGCAGCGTAAATCCGCTTGACGAGAAACTTCGCAAAGGCGCGTTCAAGGCGATCCTGCATTACAAGATGCCGCTGGTCCTGGGCCATGACCTCGCAGGAATAGTCGTTGCCGTTGGCGAAGGGGTGCGAGATTGGCGGGTCGGCGATCATGTGTTCGCCTGCGTCGGCGGCGACCGTATCGGCACCTTCGCGGAACGTATAGCGGTCGCTACGGGCGATCTCGCCCCGATGCCGGTTGGCCTCGATCCGGCTGCTGCGGCATCATTTCCCCTGGTAGCGCTGGCTGCATGGCAGGTGCTGGTCGAGCGGGCGAAGGTGCAAGCGGGGCAGCGGGTGCTGATCCACGCAGGATCAGGCGGCGTCGGCACGGTCGCCATTCAGCTTGCCAGGCATTTGGGCGCACATGTCGCGACCACGGTCGGCACGTCCAATATCGCGCTGGCCCGCGACCTGGGCGCAGACGAGGTGATCGATTATCAAAACCAGGCGTTCGAAGAACTGCTGAGCGGCTATGACATGGTGTTGGACACGCTGGGTGGCGAGGTGACGGCAAAGTCGCTGAATGTGCTTAGACCCGGCGGCCAGCTGATCTCGATCGCCGGGCCACCCGATCCGGCCTTTGCGCGCATGGTCGGGGCGGGGTGGATCGTGCGTCAACTCATCCGGTTAGGCAGCGCGTCCATCCGCCGCAAGGCACGGGCACGCGACATCGACTACAGCTTTCTTTTCATGCATCCCGACGGGAGCCAACTGGCGCGGATCGGCAAGCTGATCGAGGCAGGCATATTGCGCCCCGTGATCGACCAGGGCTTCTCGTTCGACGAGACGCCGGCGGCCCTGGAGCGCTCAGCATCCGGCCGGGCCAGGGGCAAGGTTGTCATCCGGCGAATGATGTAGCGATAGGCCAAGGCCGGGAGACCACGACGAATAGCGGCGGAGATTTTTTGCATCTGGGCTGCCGCCTTTTTCCGGCACTGCTTTCCTGTCCCAGCTTTTATGCTCTCCTGTCCACGCAGGATCATGCGCGCCGGTCTATCCTTGATGCGCGAAGGGCCCCGCAGTGGCTCGCGATCTAAAGGGAGAGGAACATGTTCCTCAAAAATTGCTGGTATGTCGCAGCCTGGAGCAGCGAGATCGGCCGCACCTTGCTGGAACGGCAGATCTGCAATGAATCCATTGTTCTCTACCGTACCGAAAATGGCGATCCGGTCGCGCTCGGCAATGTCTGCCCGCACCGTTTCGCGCCACTGAGCGCGGGAAAACTGATCGGCGACGACATCCAGTGCGGCTATCACGGCTTCCGTTTCGGCACGTCGGGCGGCTGCACCCGGACGCCGTTGATCGATGGCATCATCCCCGCGAAGATGCGGGTTAAACGCTATGCCGTGGTCGACCGGTACGACATGATCTGGCTGTGGCTGGGCGATCCTGACCATGCCGACGAAAGCACGATTCCCGACTTTTCCTGCAACAACGATCCGTCCTTTCGCCGGATCGAAGGGATGATGGAGGTCGCCGCCAATTACGAGCTGATCAGCGACAACCTGCTCGACCTGACCCATGCGGAATTTGTCCATGAAGGCGTTTTGAACAGCGAGGCGCTGACCCGCAGCAAGCTTGAGACGTTGCAAAGCGGTACGACGGTCTGGTCGAACCGTTGGGCGCACGATGGGGCAGCGCCGCCTGCCTGGGCCGCCGCGTTCGACAATTATGCCGAAAATGTCGATCACTGGGCCTATATGCGCTGGGACCCGCCGGGCAACCTGCTGCTTGACGTCGGCGTGACGCCCGTGGGCAAGACCCGCGACGATGGCGTCTGGCTCTATGGCTGCGACCTGCTGACGCCCAAGGACGCGACCTCCAGTTGGTATTTCTGGTCCTTCGCCCGCAACTACAAGATGGATGACCTGTCGGTGGACGAGATGTGGCGTGCCGCGATCGAGATCGCGTTCGTCGGGCAGGACAAGCCGATCCTGGAACAGCAGCAGCGCATGATGGGCACCCGCACGTTAGATGAGATGGGCCCGGTGATGGCGTCCGCCGACGTCGCCGCGACCCGTGCGCGCCGCATCATGAAGAAGCTGATTGCCGATGAAGCCGCAGGAGCGCTGCCCCAGCCCGGTGCGGAGGCTCCGCTTGACCTGTTAAGGCGCAAGGCTGGCACGCGGCTGCCTGTCGAGCCGGTAGTCTGAGGCCGGTGATGGCCAGGATGGCTGAAGGCTTAGCGCTCGAAATCACAAGTCGAACACTGCTGGCTCCCGACATCGTGCGCCTGGATCTGGCGCGTGCGGACGGCGGGGACCTGCCGCGCTTCACGGCGGGCGCGCATATCGACATTTTGATCGATGATGGACTGGTGCGGCAATATTCGCTCTGCAATGATCCGGCTGAGCGGCACCGCTACCAGATCGCGGTCTTGCGCGAGCGGCAATCACGGGGCGGATCGGCGCGGGTGCATGACGCTTTCCATCCTGGGCGGCAGGTCAGCGTCGGCGCGCCGCGCAACCTGTTCCCGCTCGCCCAAGGGGGCGACCGCCACATCCTGATCGGCGGAGGGATCGGCATCACGCCGATCATGTCGATGGCGGCGACGCTGGCCCGGGAAACTACTCCCTTCGATCTGCATTATTGCTGCAGGACGCCGGAAAATGCTGCATTTGGCGATGCTGTCGTGGCCGTGGGCGGGCGTAGCTATTTCAGCCAGCATGACCGGCAGGCCCGTTTCGATCCGGCGGCAGCGCTCGGCCCGCCCGGCGCGGGCACGCATGTCTATATATGCGGCCCCGCAGGCTTCATGAGCGCCGTGATGGAAGAAGCGCTTCGGCTCGGCTGGGCGGAGGCCAGTATCCATCGCGAACTGTTCGAAGCGGCTGAGCCGCTGATGCAGGAAGGCGACCGGCCCTTCGAAGTGCGCATCGCCAGCACCGGCAAGACCTTCACGATTCCGCCGGGCAGATCGGCGGCAAGCGTCCTGATCGAGGCAGGGATCGACATAGCTGTCAGTTGCGAACAAGGCGTGTGCGGCACCTGTGTCACTGGCCTGTTGGAGGGCGCGCCGGACCATCGCGACAGCTATCTGACGGATGAGGAACGGGATGAGGGCAAGCTTTTCACCCCCTGCTGTTCGCGGGCGCGATCTGCGCTGTTGCTGCTGGACCTCTGACCCGACGTCCTTGTGGCGCATTTGGTCATTTGCCGCTATCATCGCCACCGAACGCGCGGCCAAAGGCGCGGGAAGGAGACGGACTGCGGGTGAATGGCCCCGGCTATCATGTATCGACCGCCACTCTGGACGGCGCACCCGCCTTTGATCATTGGCACGCAGAGGTTCAGGCGCATGTGACGCCGATCGACATTCGCGTGCCGGATCGGGCCGCATTCCGGGGCGAATTGCGCAAGCAGCATATCGGTGACGTGCAATTTTCCGTCATAAGCGCAGCCAGTCAGCAGGGGGTGCACGACGCCAGCGGACGCCATGGCGCGTCGCCACGCTTCGACCTCGTCTACATGCGCAGCGGCGGCATCACCCTGCGCCAGAACGGGCGTGAAGCCACGCTGGGCGCGGGTGAGGCGCTACTGTTCAGCCATCTCGACAATTTCAGCTTCGTCACCTCGGCATTTTCCGAGGCCTATCTGGTGGCGCTCCCCAGCGCCTGGGTCGAACGCTGGCTCCCTGACCCTTATGCCTGCACCATACGCCCGCTGGTCGGGACTTCGCCGTGGGGCGCTGCGTTCGACGGGCTGCTGCACAGTGTCGCCCATGCCGTGGAGGAAGGGCGGCCCCTGCCCGCTCATCTGATCGCCGACCAGCTGGGCGGCTGCCTGGCGCTGATGTGTGATGGGCTGGCGGGCGAGGAAACGACCCATCGTCGCCGTCTGTTGCACCAGATCCGCCGGACGCTGGCCAGCCGCTTCGCGGACCCTGACCTGACGCCAGCAGCCATCGCGGCGCAGCATGGCATATCCGTCCGCTATCTCCACAGCCTGTTCGCCGCAACAGGCAGCAGCGCCGGGCGAGAGCTGCGCATGATCCGCCTGGCGCGCGTCCGCGCGATGCTGGAGGATAGCGGATGCCGCAACCTGACCGTGAGCGAGATCGCCTATGCCTGCGGCTTCAACGATCCGGGCTATCTCGCCCGCTGCTTCGCGCAGGAATTCGGGCGGCCGCCGACCTCTTTCAGGAACGGGTGACGACGCGTCCCGCCCCGGCCGCGCCTCACCTCGACATCGATATGGTGACTGACGCCATGCCCGATGGCAGCGCGCGGGGCTTGTCGATCGTGACCTCTGCCTGCCGCACTCGGTCGAAGGCAAGGCAGGATCGAGCCAGTTCCGCGCCGAAGGTCTCGATAAGGCCGATGCGCTTTCCGGCCAAGGTCAGCGCCAGTTCGTGGACGCGGCGATAGTCGATCGTCGCGCCCAGCATGTCCTGCGTCACCGGATCGACCAGCAGCGTCACGCTGACCACCAGCGGTTGCAGCGTGCCGATCTCGTCGGGATTGATGCCGATGTCCGCCATCAGCGGCAGGTCGCGCACGGCGACCCGCGTCGAGGAGCAGGACTCAGCCAAGGGCCGCCGCCCGCCTGGCCGCCTGCACCGTATTGGCAAGCAGGCAGGCGATGGTCATCGGCCCTACGCCGCCCGGCACCGGCGTCACCGCACCGGCATGGCCGAGTTCGTCAAAGGCGCAATCGCCCACCAGCCGTTCCTTTCCATCCTCATCCGTCACGCGGGTGATGCCGACGTCGATCACGATCGCGCCGGGCTTCACCCAATCCCCTCGCACCAGGCGCGGGCTGCCGGCGGCGGCGACGACGATGTCGGCGGTTCGCACGATGCGGGCCAGGCCCTTGGTGGCGATATGAGTGACGGTGACCGTGCATTCGCGTTCCAGCAGCAGCATGGCGACAGGCTTGCCGACGATGTTGGACTTGCCGATCACCACGGCGTTGAGGCCGCGATAGTCCTCCACCACCGTATCGAGCAGCCGCATGCAACCAAGCGGCGTGCACGGCACCAGCCCGCCGATCCCGGTCGATAGCCGCCCGACATTGACCGGGTGGAACCCGTCCACATCCTTGGCCGGATCGATCGCGTCCAGCACCCGCGTCGCGTCGATCTGCCTGGGAAGCGGCAGCTGCACCAATATGCCATGGACGGCGGGATCGGCATTCAGCGAGGCTATCAGCGCCAGCAACTCGCCTTCGGCTATCGATGCGTCCAGCCGATGCTCTATCGACCGCATGCCCGCTGCCTTGGTTTCCTTGACCTTGCGGCGCACATAGACCTGGCTTGCGGGGTCCTCGCCCACCAGCACGACGGCAAGCGTTGGCAGCACCCCGGTGCGCGCATGCAGCTCCGCCGCCTGGCGTGCGGTCTCCACGCCGATGGTGCGGGCGAGCGCCCTGCCGTCGATGGTCCGGGCCACGCGCGGATCAGTTGCGGAAAACGACTGTGCGGCCGTCATTGACCAATACCCTGTCTTCCAGATGATAGGCGACCGCCGCCGCCAGCACGCGCCGTTCGATGTCCCGGCCCTTGCGCACGAGGTCTTCGGGACTGTCGGCATGGCTGATCCGCTCGACATCCTGATGGATGATCGGTCCTTCATCCAGGTCGGCGGTGACGTAATGCGCGGTCGCGCCGATCATCTTCACGCCGCGCGCATGCGCCTGGTGATAGGGCTTGGCGCCCTTGAAGCCCGGCAGGAAGCTGTGATGGATGTTGATGCAGCGGCCGGAAAGATAGGCGGCGAGGTCGTCCGACAATATCTGCATGTAGCGCGCCAGCACGATCAGCTCCGCGCCGGTTTCCTCGACCACCGCCTTGATCTGCGCTTCCTGTTGCGCCTTCGTTTCCTTCGTCACGGGCAGATGATGATAGGGGATGTCCCCGATCATCGTCGTGTTGAGCGTCGCCATAGGATGATTGGACACGATGCCGACGACATCCATCGGCAGTTCGCCAATGCGATGCCGGTAAAGCAGATCGCCGAGGCAGTGGTCGAACTTCGACACCAGCAACAGCACGCGCCGCCGTTCCGCCGCGTCGCGCAGGCTCCAGATCATCCCATGATCGTCCGCCACCATCCGGAAAGCCGCGCTTAGCTTGTCGATGTCGTTCCACGGCTCAGCCAGCTCCGCCACGACCCGCATGAAGAACAGGCCGCTGTCACGATCGTCGAACTGCTGCGCTTCGAGGATATTGCCACCGTGCGAAGCGAGGAAAGCGGCCACGGTGGCGACCAGGCCCGGCCGATCGGCGCAGGACAGGGTCAGGATGCATGTCTGGGTCAATCGATCCCCCTATGGATGATATGCGTCAATTCTGGTTCGACCGGTGCTGACCGATCCACTCTGCCGTGCGCGCCAGGCCCCCGAATGGATAGAAGTGCAGCCGCACCGGGCCATGGCCGGGGTGAAGGCCAGCGGCGATGTCGCCCACCAGCCGGTCGGGCCCGGCAGCCCCCAGCAGGCGCGACAGGGAAATGCCATATTTCGCAAGCACAGACGCGGACGCGCCGACACCGCAATGGGCGGCAAAGCGCAGCAGCGTCTTGATACCCGCTGGCCCCGGCACGCCGATCCGCACCGGCGCATCGATCCCCCGCCTCCGCAATTCGATCAGCCAATCCAGCACCGGTGCGGCATCAAAGCCGAACTGGGTGACGATCAGCGGGGCCATGCCGCGATCCGACACCTCCGCGCATTTGGCCAGAAGTGCGCTCCACCGGGCTTCTTCATCCATCACGGGATGGCCTTCCGGGTGCCCGGCAATGCCAATCGCCTTCACGCCATGCTTTTCAAACAGGCCCGTCCGCAACAAGGACAGCGCGTCCTCAAACGGTCCCGCCGGGACGGGGGGATCGCCCGCCACCAGGAACATGCGCCGGACGCCAGCCTCTTGCGTGGACCGGCGCACCGTCTGCTCCAACTCCTCATAGGAGCCGATCCGCCGCGCCGACAGGTGCGACATGGGTTCAAAGCCAAGGTCGCGGACCAGCTTCGCCGCAGCGATTCGCGCGTCGATCGTCTCACCGGGCAGGAAAGTGATGGCGATCGGCGTTTCGGGTGCCAGCATCAAGGCGGCGGCGCGCAGGGCATCGCAATCCTTGGCCGTCATCTCGATCGAATAGCCATCGGTGATCCGCTTGGGGATATGCTGTTCCCAGTTCGGGTGGATCGTCGCCGCGCCCGCCATGACCGCTCTCCTGAATATTCCAGCTTTTGCCGGGCAGCCTCTGCCGCTCGATCTTTTTGACATTTCTTCTCTAGCGCCAATCTCATAATTCGTATATAGGAAATTTCACGAATACGAATTGAAAGCGATTTGGCTCGTGCCGCTGTCTTCCTCAAAGCTCATCCTGCTACCCGGCCTTCTCTGCGATTCCCGCATGTTCGCGGCGCAGATGGAGCGCTTCCCGGCCGCTTTTGCAGTCGATGGTTTCGGGGCCTCTGACAGCATCGCTGAAATGGCGCGGCGCGTTCTCGCCTCCGGGCCACAGACCATGTCGCTGCTCGGCCATTCCATGGGTGCGCGCGTCGCACTGGAGGTCGTGCGGCTTGCGCCCGAGCGCGTCGAACGGCTGGCGCTGGTCAGCACCGGCGTCCACCCGGTGCGTGCTGGCGAAGCGGAAAAGCGCCACGCGCTACTGGCGCTAGGCCGTGAACAGGGCATGGCGGCGCTCGTAGACCACTGGCTTCCTCCCATGGTCGCCCCCGGCCGCCACGCGGATCGACGGTTGATCGAGCCGCTGCACCAGATGGCGGTCCAGGCGGGCATCGACGTCTATGCAGCGCAGATCACCGCGCTTCTCGGCCGTCCGGAGGTCGAATCGCTGTTGCCCCGCATCGGCTGCCCGACGCTGGTCGCGGTGGGCGAGTATGACCAATGGAGCCCGCCCGAACAGCACCGCTTGATCGCCGCGGGCATTCACGCGGCGCGACTGAAGATCATCGCCGGGGCGGGTCACATGCTGCCCGCCGAAGCGCCTGATGCCCTTAACGAAGCCATAGCCGGCTGGCTGGAAATGCCCGCCGGTTCCGAAACCATGATGGGAGAAGATGAATGACTGACAGCCTGCAAAATCTGATCGAGGGCAAGGGTGACCTGATTCACTTCCTGCGCAACCAGCAGACCGGCCCCAACGCCTATCCCGGCGTTCCGGCCGAATATTCCAATTGGCGCAACGAACAGACCGCTTGGGCGCAGACTGCGGTGCTGTTCAACCAATCCTATCACATGGTCGATCTGGAAGTCAGCGGGCCGGACGCCTTCGCGATGCTGAACCATCTCGGCATCAACAGCTTCAAGGGCTTCATTCCCGACCGCGCCAAGCAGTGGGTGCCTGTTACGCCCGACGGCTATGTCATCGGCGACGTCATCCTCTTCTACCTTGAGGAAAACCGCTTCAACCTGGTCGGCCGCGCGCCCGCGATCGAATGGGTCGAATATCATGCCCAGACCGGCAAGTGGAACGTCACCGTCGAACGCGACGAGCGCACCGCCGTTCGTCCCGATCCGGAAAACCGCAAATCCTATCGCTATCAGTTGCAGGGGCCGAACGCGATGCAGACGCTTGGGGCGGCGATGGGCCAGACCCCGCCCGACCTCAAATTCTTCCACATGACCACGCTCGACATTGCAGGCTGCAAGGTCCGCGCGTTGCGTCATGGCATGGCGGGCCAGCCGGGCTATGAGCTGTTCGGCCCGTGGGCGGAACGCGAAACCGTACGCCAGGCGCTGATCAAGGCGGGCGAAGCGTTCGGCCTGACGCTGGTCGGTGGGCGGACCTATTCTTCCAATACGCTGGAGTCGGGCTGGATCCCCTCCCCGCTGCCCGCAGTCTATAGCGGCGAAGCGCTCAAGCCTTATCGCGAATGGCTGACCGCCAACTCCTATGAAGCCAAGGCGTCGATCGGCGGCAGCTATGTCCCCGACAGCATCGAAGGCTATTATCTGACGCCATGGGATCTTGGCTATGGTCCCTTCGTCAAGTTCGACCATGACTTTATCGGCCGGGAAGCGCTGGAGAAAATCGCGGCCGGACCGCACCGCAAGAAGGTGACGCTGGCGCTCGACAGCGAGGATGTCGCCCGTGTCATCAGCTCCGCCTTCCAGAAGGGCGACCGCGCGAAATATTTCGAATTTCCCTCGGCGGTCTATTCGATGCACCCCTATGATTCGGTGCTGGTCGACGGCAAGCAGGTCGGCCTGTCCACCTGGGTCGGCTACAGCGCCAATGAAGGCCGGATGCTGACCCTCGCCATGGTAGACGCGGAATATGCGGAACCGGGCACGAAGGTGACGCTGCTGTGGGGCGAACCCGATGGCGGCACCAGCAAGCCGACCGTCGAGCCGCACATCCAGGTCGAAATCCACGCCACTGTCAGCCCCGCGCCCTATTCCGAAGTCGCGCGTGACAGCTATGCGGATGGATGGCGGACCCGCAAGACCGCCTGATCATCGACCGGCGGGGCGTTTTCTCCCTGACGCCCCGCCGGATTTTTTTGGAGCGGGAGCGCGCCATGGTGCTGCTGCAATAGCAGGCCCTTCAGGCGATATCGAACAACGCAGCCGTCCGTGTCAGCGCGGAAACGACGCGGCGGTCGAGTTCTTCATCGAACCGGACCACCGGCACGGCGACGCTGAAGGCGCCCGCCACTTCACCGTCCACCTGCGCGGCATAGGCAAGGCCGTAAATGCCCGGCGTGCTTTCTTCCCGCGTGCGCGCCACGCCCGTCTGCCGGACCAGCCCGATCTCTTCCCGCAGCGCATCCGCGTCGGTGATCGTCGTCGGGGTCAGCGCCTCGCGACGGCTTTCCTTCAGATAGCGTTCGAACTCGTCATCCGGCATCGCGGCGAGCAGCGCCTTGCCCGCCGAAAAGCAATGCAGCGGCGTGCGGCGGCCGGTCTGCACGGCATAGCGCAAGGCATGGTCGCTGGTTTCGGTGACGAGCGCCTCCATCTCCCACCCCTGGCGCACGAAGAAGGAGCTGGTTTCGTTCAACTGGACGCGGAGCGACCTGACCAGCGGCGCGGCCCGTTCGGCCAGCGAAAAGGCGGGCGTCGGCCCTTGCAGCCGGGCCAGCCCCGGCCCGGCGCTATAACGCCGCCCTTCGCGTTGCAGATAGCCGCGCTCCGTCAGCGTCGCGAGCAGGTAGGACAGGCTGCTGACCGGGATCGACAACGCCCGCGCGATCTCCTGCGCCACCAGCGGGCGGCGGCATGATACGACATATTCGATGATGTCGATCGTGCGCATGGCGGATTTGACGGTGGGCGAAAGCGTTTGTTCGTTCATGACGCGACTGTAGCATCAGGAATGAAATGGAATAGCCTCACGCGGAAAAGATGAGCGATCCGGTGCGCTCCTGAAAGTGCCAATCATCACCGATGCGGACGAGCCATTCCGTGAATGACCTTCCCAGCAGAACGTAATCATCCGCCGGGGGAGGGCCAGCCCCCGGCGGATGCCCCCCCTCAGAGATAGAGTTGCGGGTTGATGGGCAAGTTGTTTTCCCGGCAGTAGCTCTCATAATGGTTGATGAACCACCACACGTCGGCGGTTTCCACGAACTGGCCTTCCTCGTCGTAGAATTCGATCGGACCTTGCATCCATCCCCACAGCTTGCCGCCCTGGGGATGTTCGCTGACCAGCGTGTGGCGTTCGCCCGGCACTTCCAGAAAGAAATCTCCCGGACCTGCTACCCAGTCATGTTCCAGATAGCGCAGGCTGCCCTCCAGGCACATCATGACCAGCCGCCCGCGATGCTTGTGGGTGCCGAGCACGCCGGGCCCCTTCAGCCAGAGCACGTTGCAATAGATGTTTTGGCGGACGTCGAAGGCCAGGTGACGGATGGCGGCATTGTCGCCAAAGGGCACCCAGGGGCTTTCCGCCTCCGACGGCCCGACGAAGCTGCCTTTCACGCCACGCGCGTCGATCACATGGGACAGATTTTCGGGAACATCGACGATCTTGAAGGCGGTCGACGGCGGGGCAGTCATTGTAGTGGACATGATGATGCGATCCTGCTTGCGTTATGTGGGGTTGATCAGAACTTCACGCCCAGCCTGGCGTACCATTCGGCCGGACGGTTATAGGTGCCGTAGAATTGCCCCCCGGCAATCTGCGCCTGACCGGTGGTCAGGAAGCGTTCGTCAAAGATATTCGTGCCGCCCACGGTGACGCTGTAGCGGTCGTCGGGCAGTCGCAGCGTCACATTGGCATTGACGACGTTCGACGCCTTGCGGTCGAGCAGGAATGTACCTTCGGTATCGTTGCGCATCCGGGACGTGTAGGTCCAGTCGGCCAGCATGATGAGCTTCGCGCCGCTGCTGCCGACGTCGAGCTCGATGCGCGGGCTTACATTGACTTTCCAGTGCGGCGTCTTGGGCAGTTCGGCACCGACGAACACGCCGCCCTGGATCACGCTGGGCGCGACCACAGCACCCGGCAGCACGTCGGTATATTTGGCGTCGATGTAGCCGACCGAAGATGTCAGGGTGAAGGCGCGAACGGGTGCGAACACCGCCTCGGCTTCGAAGCCCTTGATCCGGGCGTCACCGGCATTCTGGATCGTCGGCGACACGCCCTGCTGGAAGTTCAGCTGGATGCCCTTATAGTTGGTGGTGAACGCCGCGAAGTTCAGCTGCAGACGCCGATTAAGCAGCTTCGACTTGAAACCGATCTCCCAAGTCGTCGCCTTTTCTTCGTCAAAGCTCGGCGCATCGGGCAGCGGGTTGGACAAGCGCGTCGTCCATCCGCCGGTCTTGTACCCCTTCGACCAGGACGCGTAGGCCATGAAATCGTCGGTGGGGTAGAATTGCACGCCGATCTTGGGCGAGAAATTGTCGAACGTCTTGCGGTTCACGCCACCAGGATAAAGCTGTAAGGGCGCGTCGGCATTGGGAAAGCCCGCAGCAACGCGGCAATCGTCGCTGATCGGCGTCAGCGACGCGCAGGGCGGCACGCCAAAGCCGTTCAGTATCTTGTAAGTCAAGCCATTGCGATCGGACTGGAACCCTTCGAAAGCCTTCTTTTCCTTGGTATAGCGCGCACCGACCGTGATGCCGATCAGGTCGATGGGCTTGAAGTCCAGCTGGCCGAAAAGAGCGCCATTCTTGGTGCTCAGGATATTGTTGCCGTCGACCTGCAGCAATCCTTCGGCAAAGGTCACATAATCGTGAAGATTACCCGATTCCTTGAAATAATAGGCACCCAGCACATATTTCAGGCGATCATCCAGCGCTTTACCCAGAAGTTGGAATTCCTGGCTGAACTGCTTCTGGTTCATCTCGAAGCTGATCTGAAGCATGTTGAGCGGCGACCCGTCATTGTCCATCCCCACTTTCCAGTGCAGTTCGCGATAGGAAGTGATGGACTTGAGCGTCAGGCTGTCGGACAGGTCATATTCGATCGTACCTGCGCCGCCGTAAGATTGCATGCGTGCGAAGTTAAGCCCCGTCGCATAGCTGCTGTCCTTGTCTCCGGTGACAAAGCGATTATCATAAGGCAGGCGATTATTGTCGGGGTTCGCATCGGCATTGACGCCGAAGATCGCCGGCAGATCGAACAGCCCGGTGCGGCCAGCGCGACGATAGGCATAGGCGAAGGACGGCGGACCGTTGCCGCATCCGGTCGACTGCCCCGCAATGGCGCAATTATAGCTGCCCGCGAAAACGTCGAAAGCGCCACCCGCGACATTGGGCGTTGTGGCGAGCAGCGTGTTGGGAAGCTGTTCCTGCTTGCTGCTGCTGTAGTCCCCCGTCAGCGTCACGCGCACCGCGTCGCTCGGCTCCCAGCGCAGCTTGGTGCGCAGGCTCCACGCGTCTTCGCCACCTTCGCGGCCTATCCCGGTATTTTCATAACCGGCTCCGGCATAGGCCGTAGAAGGCTCGACATCATAGGTGCCCGGCTGCGCGCCCGGAAAGGACCTGCGCTTGAAATAGCCGTCGCGCGTCTTGACCGAGAAAGACACCGAACTCGACAGCGTATCCGCGATCGGAATGTCCGCCGTGCCGCGCGCCTGGAACAGCTTGTAGCTGCCCACCGTCGCATCGCCGATGAAACGGAATGTATCGCCCGGATCATGGGTCACGATGGAAATCGCGCCGCCGATGGTATTGCGGCCAAACAGCGTGCCCTGCGGACCTTTAAGCACTTCGATCCGCTCGACATCGCCCAGTTCCTGGTTCGCGCCGACCGATCGCGCCAGATAGACGCCGTCCAGATAGACGCCGACGCCCGGATCGATGTTGAAGGCGAAATCGTTGGACCCGATTCCACGGACATAGGCGGCAAGCACCGACGACGACCCTGAAAAGGGCGTACCGGCGTCGAAGGTGACGTTGGGAGCAAGCCCCGAAAGCGCGGCGACACTCTGCACCGCGCGTTCCTGCAACGCATCATTGGTGAAGGCGGAAATGGCGATCGGCACCTTCTGCACATTTTCCGACCGGCGCTGGGCAGTGACGACGATGTCCTGAATGCCGCCGCTTTGTGGCGCGTCTTGCGCGGCGGGCGCGGGTGCCGCCTCCTGGGCGTAAGCGGGCGCCAAAGTCCCGGCTGCTACAGCCAGCACCGACGCAACGGGCAATGCGGCAATCATCTTGATCATGGTTCCTCCCCTCGGCAATGGACGCTTTTCGCGCTCCACTGACGACATGACAGAAACCGCTCCTCCCCGCTTGCACTGGAGCGCGGCCGATCAGGATTCCAACGCAATTTGATTCATTTTCGTGAAATTTCATGAATGCGAAACAGCATCCCTCAGTTCGCCAGATAGCCGCCATCGATGGGGATACACGCGCCGGTGATGAACGCAGCCTTCTCAGACAACAGGAATGCCGTGAGATGACCGCACTCCTCTGGTTCCCCCAGCCGCTTGATCGCCTGGGGCGCCAGCAAGGCTTCCAGGAACTCCGGCGATGTGCCGTCCAGCAGCCTGGAGCGGATCGCGTTGGGCAGGATGGCATTGATGCGCACGTTGACGTCGCCATTCTCTCCCGCCGCCGTTCGGGTTAGGCCAAGCATCGCATGCTTCGTCGCTGAGTATATGCCCGCTTCCCGTAATCCCACGGCTCCGGCAATGGATGATATGTTGACGATACTGCCGCCCTTCTGCCTTCGCATGATTGGAAGCACGGCACGCATGATGCGGAAACAGCTTTTGAGGTTCACGTCATTCATCCGGTCCCACAAATCCTCGCTGCTGTCCGCCAGCATGGATTTCAGGCCGATGCCTGCATTGTTCACGGCAAAATCGATCCGCCCGTTTATCGTGCATGTCTGCGCGATCAGCGTTTCGACATCAGCGCCGCTGGTCACGTCGGCCGCGATGAAGCGCGCAACGCCGCCTGCCCCCTCGATCTCGGCAACCGCATGGGCGCCTTCCTCCGTGGATGAGGAAAGATCGCTCAACACGACATTCGCTCCCTCCGCCGCCAGCACCTTGGCGATGCCGCGCCCGATCCCGCTGGCCGCGCCGGTCACGAAACCCGTCTTTCCGGTAAGCAGTCCGTTCGTCATCCGCGTCACTCCTATATGCTGATGCTAAGCGCGCTCCAGCGACAGGAACGGCCGATGGACGATCTTTGTGGAATTGGCTCTGTCAGGCGCGCGCGATCTGGCGGCCTTCGCGAGGTGAAAAGCCGTGCCGCTTGCGGAAGCAGCGTGCGAAATACGCAGGATCATTGAAACCAAGCTCAAGTGCGATCACGGTGATATTCGGCGCCCGGTCAGCGGCCAGAATTTCCAGCGCCCGCTCCATCCGCCTGTCCAATATATAGGCGCGCAGTGTCGTGCTTTCAGCGGCGAACCAGGTCTGGATCGTGCGGGGGGAAATGCCTACTTCCCGTGCAATGGATTCGGTGTCGAGTTCAGGATCGCCCAGCCGCGCTTCCACGATAGCCTTGACGCGGGCCAGCCCCCGTCCATCGACATTGGGCCCGCCCCGAACAGCGCTGCGCAGAGCCAGGCCGAGCAGGTCGAGCATGAGCGTTTCAGCCCCTTCCGCCCAGCTCGGATCAGGCGCAACGGCACGGCTCTTGGCTTCCCGCCATAAGGCGAGCGCCAGTTGATGGAAGCTGTGGACGGTCGGCGAATTGCCCGGCGTCGGGCTACCGATGTGGAGGTCCAACTGCGGCACCCGCCGTTCAAGTTCATGGCGGGCGACATCGACAACCATCATTTCGTGGGATGCAACCTCCATCCGCATCGGCGCCGCTGTGGTGCAAATGGATAGATCTCCCGGACGCAGCAGGCATTCGCGGCCCGATTGCCGCTGTTCGCTGAGACCCAGGGTCTGAAGGTGCACCAGCAACCTTTCCTCGCCATGATAGCGGGCGCTACGCGACACGATCGACGATTCTGCCCGCGCCTTGAATATGGTGAGGTTGCCCAGCGTCCAGCAGCCCAGCTGCCCCAGAAATTCGCGGTTGGAACTGTCGATCATCAGCCCGGCGGACCGGCCAGAGGCAACGCTGTTCCAATAGGCCAGGCGTTCACGCCTGGCGACATCGCGCGTCGAGAAATGCTCGATCATTCACCGCTCTCCTGATCGGAACTTTTCACATAAATCAGGAAAAGGGAATAGCTCACGCTTTGACGCGGCACGCTCCAGATCGGCTTTGATCACTGTGCGGTGAAGACGATCCCAGAAGCCAAGCCATTGATAGTCAAAGATATAGCCTAGCCTCTGGCTGGCGTGGCTATTTTGTTTCGATATGACAATTAGAATAAATTTATACATCAGGATCAGTTCGAATGAACGTCCTTTCGCGGTGTGCGGCCAAAGCGGGCCATGGCATTCCTTCCGGATCTGGACCGGCCCTTCGTGCTGCTGGACGATGCATCCTCGCCCAGTGGCCATGTCACGCTTTTTTCCGATCCGTTGCGAATGATCGAAGCCGAGACTCTGGCTGATGTCGTTCCGGCTTTGGACGCCGTGCGCGAGGCGACAAGAGCAGGCGCTCACGCGGCCGGGTTCGTCAGCTATGATGCCGGGGCGGCCTTTGATCCCGCCATGCCGGTCACTCCCTCGCAAGGGCCGCTTCTCTGGTTCGGGATATTCGAAGCTCCGCGCACACTGCCCTCACACAGGTTCGCGGAATTGCTGCCGGGCGGGGACGCGGTATTCGACCTGGGACCGCTCCTCCCCGGAACGACAGAAGGACAGCATGCGGAGCGGATCGCTGCCCTTCTCGACCTCATCCAGGCAGGCGATCTGTATCAGGCAAACCTGACTTTTGCCGCCAACATGCAGTTCCATGGCGATCCGCTGGCGCTCTACGCCCGGCTGCGGCAGCGGCAGCGGGCGCCCTATGGCGCGATCCTTTCCACTGGCACCGGGCTCATCTTCTCCTTCTCGCCTGAACTGTTCTTCACGCTCAAGAGGCGCGACATTGCCTGCCGTCCGATGAAGGGCACGGCGGAAAGGCATCTGGATCCGGATGCGGATGCCGAAGCGGCAAGGTCGCTCGCGGCTGATCCCAAGCAGCGGGCCGAAAATCTGATGATCGTCGACCTGATGCGCAATGACCTTTCACGGGTGGCGGCAGCCGGATCGGTGCAAGTGCCGCAGCTTTTCGCGGTCGAAACCTACCCGACCGTGCACCAGATGGTTTCTGCCGTGACGGCGCGGCGGCGCGAGGATGTGGATGCCTTCGATATCCTGGCCGCGCTGTTTCCTTGCGGATCGATCACCGGAGCGCCCAAGATCCGCGCTGCGCAAGTGATCGCGCATCTGGAGGACAGGCCGCGCGGCGTCTACACTGGATCGATCGGCCATTTCGCCCCGAATGGCGACGCCAGCTTCAACGTGGCGATCCGCACACTCACTTTCGCTCCAAAGGATGCGCGGCTGACGATCGGCCTCGGCTCTGGAATCGTCGCTGATTCCGATCCGCTGGCGGAGTGGAAAGAATGTCTGACAAAAGCGCGGTTCCTGGGATAGGGACTTCACCGAGTCATGCTGTCCCGTACTGGAGAATGAGCGGAAGCCCGTCAGCCCGCGTCAGAATGACCTGCCTCATCCACGCTGTTGAATAGTGTCGCACGGCTCTGCGGCGGCGGCGCGCCGCGCTCACGCAACAAGGTGATGGCCGCGTCGGCCGCCGGACTCAAACCCGCGTCGCCCGCCTCCTGCAGCGCGGAGATCTGCGCCCGCATGCGGGGGTCCCAGAAACTGGCAATGTGATCGGCAACCGCCTTTGCCGCATCGTCATGGCCGGTGCCTTCCAGATTGCGGGCGATCTGGTTGGCCATATAGACCAGGCGGGCCTGGTTCGACATCATCACGCTATCGCCGCCGCTCATCTTCCTTCACTCCGCCGCATGCGCCACGTCGATCCGGCGGCTGTGGCGCGCCTGCTCCTCATAGCTTTGCTGCCAGTCGCTGGGGCCGTTGGATGCGGAAACCTGCACCGCCGTGACCTTATATTCGGGGCAGTTGGTGGCCCAATCGGAAAAGTCGGTGGTGACGACATTGGCCTGTGTCTCGGGATGATGGAACGTCGTGTATACGACGCCCGGCGCCACCCGGTCAGTGATCAGCGCCCTTAGCGTCGTCTCTCCCGCACGGCTGCGCAGCGTCACCCATTCGCCATCCTTCAGGCCCCGGTTTTCCGCGTCGCTCGGATGGATCTCCAGCCGGTCTTCCGGATGCCAGGCGGTATTGGCGGTGCGCCGCGTCTGCGCGCCGACATTATAGTGGCTAAGGATGCGTCCGGTCGTCAGCAGCAAGGGAAAGCGCGGGCCCGTCTTCTCGTCCGTCGGGATATAGCTGGTGACGACGAACTTGCCCTTGCCGCGCACGAAGCCGTCGATATGCATTGTCGGCGTGCCCTGCGGCGCGCTGTCGTTGGCGGGCCATTGCAGCGATCCTTCCGCGTCCAGCCTGTCATAACGCACCCCGGCAAAGGTGGGGGTGAGCGCCGAAATTTCCTCCATGATTTCAGAAGGATGCTTATATTTCCAGCCCAGCCCCATGGCGTTCGCGACCAGTTGCACGATCTCCCAATCGGCATAGCCGTTGAGCGGCGCCATCACCTTGCGCACCCGCTGAACCCGCCGCTCCGCATTGGTGAAGGTCCCGTCCTTCTCAAGGAAGGTGGAACCCGGCAAGAAAATATGAGCGTAATTCGCGGTTTCGTTCAGGAAAAGATCCTGCACGACCACGCACTCCATCGCCGACAGCCCCGCCGCGACATGATGCGTGTTCGGGTCCGACTGCAAGATATCCTCGCCCTGGATGAAGATGCCCTTGAACACACCATCGGTCGCTGCATCCAGCATGTTGGGGATGCGCAGGCCGGGCTCCGGGTCCAGCGCCACGCCCCAGGCCTGTTCGAACAGGCGCCGGGTGTCGTCGTCCGAGACATGACGGTAGCCGCTATATTCGTGCGGGAAACTGCCCATGTCGCAGGCGCCCTGCACATTATTCTGCCCCCGCAGCGGGTTTACGCCAACACCCTCGCGCCCGATATTGCCGGTCGCCATCGCCAGATTGGCGATCGCCATCACGGTCGAGCTGCCCTGGCTATGTTCGGTGACGCCGAGGCCGTAATAGATGGCCGCGTTGCCGCCGGTCGCGTAGAGGCGGGCAGCGGCGCGTACCTCATCCGGCATGACGCCAGTCAGCGGTTCGATCGCTTCGGGCGACCGGCTGGGGTCGGAAACGAACTCCGCCCAATCGGCAAACTCGTCCCAGTCGCAGCGTTCGCGGATGAAACTCTCGTCATAGAGCTTCTCCGTTACGATCACATGCGCAAGCGCCGTCAGCATGGCGACGTTAGTGCCGGGGCGCAGAGGCAGATGATGTTCTGCCTCCACATGGGGCGACCTCACAAGATCGATCCGGCGCGGGTCGATGACGATCAGCTTCGCGCCCTGCCGCAGCCGCTTCTTCAGACGGCTGGCGAAAACGGGATGCCCGTCCGTCGGGTTCGCCCCGATCACCAGGATCACGTCCGCCTCCATCACGCTGTCGAAATCCTGCGTGCCTGCGGACGTGCCGAATGTCGTTTTCAGGCCATAGCCGGTCGGGGAGTGACAGACGCGCGCGCAGGTATCGACATTATTGTTGCCGAAGCCCTGGCGGATAAGCTTCTGCACCAGGAATGTCTCTTCATTGGTGCAGCGGCTGGATGTGATGCCGCCGATAGAGCGGGCACCATATTGCGACTGTATGCGGCGGAACTCCGACGCGGTGTGGGCGATCGCCTTTTCCCAGCTGACCTCGCGCCAGGGTTCGTCCACCGACGCGCGGATCATGGGTTTCAGGATACGGTCCTTGTGCTGGGCATAGCCCCAGGCGAACCGCCCCTTGACGCAGCTGTGGCCACGGTTCGCCTTGCCGTCCTTCCACGGCACCATGCGGACCAGCTCCTCGCCGCGCATCTCTGCACGGAAAGTGCAGCCGACGCCGCAATAGGCACAGGTGGTGACGACCGCGCGATCAGGCGTGCCGGTTTCCACCACCTTCTTCTCGATCAGCGACGCTGTCGGGCAGGCCTGAACGCAGGCCCCGCAGGACACGCATTCGGAGCCGAGAAAATCCTCACCCTGCGACGGCGCTACCTTTGATTCAAAGCCCTTGTTCTCGATAGTCAGCGCGAATGTTCCCTGCACCTCCTCACAGGCGCGCACACAGCGGGAACAGACGATGCACTTGCTCGGATCAAAATCGAAATAGGGGTTCGACTGGTCCTTCGCCTGACCCATATTGGTCGCGCCATCATAGCCATAGCGCACGTCGCGCAGGCCGACCGCGCCCGCCTGATCCTGCAATTCGCAGTCTCCATTCGCGGCGCAGGTCAGGCAGTCGAGCGGATGGTCTGAGATGTACAGCTCCATCACCCCGCGCCGCAGCTTTTTCAGCCTTTCGGTCTGGGTGCGGACCACCATACCCTCCGCGACCGGTGTGGTGCAGGATGCGGGATAGCCGTTGCGCCCCTCCACTTCGACCAGGCAGAGGCGACAGGAGCCGAAGCTTTCGACATTGTCCGTCGCACACAGCTTTGGAATGGACCCGCCCAGCAGCGACGCGGCGCGCATGATGCTGGTGCCTTCGGGCATGGTGACGCTTTGGCCATCGATCGTGAGTGTGACGGACTTGCCGGTCGCCAGCGCAGGCGGCGTGCCATGGTCGGTTTCGCGGGAAAAGGTCATTCCGCTGCCTCTTTCGCCGGTGCCGCTGCACCGAAATCTTCGGGGAAATGATCGAGCGCGCTCAGCACTGGATAGGGGGTAAAGCCGCCCAAGGCGCAGAGCGAGCCATATTTCATGGTGTCGGCGAGATCACGGAGAAGGCTCGTCTGCGCTTCGATCGATACGTCGATGCGATCGGGAGAGCGGGAGTAAAGAGCGCTATCGAGAAACCGCTCTACCGCTCGCTCTGCCACAGGCTCAGCCCGAACGGATCGAAGGGAGTCACGCGTTCCGATGATCCGGTCGATAATCTCCACCCCGCGCGTCGAGCCGATGCGGCAAGGCGTGCATTTGCCGCAGCTTTCCGCCGCGCAGAATTCCATGGCGAAGCGGGCCATGTGCGCCATGTCGACGCTGTCGTCAAAAACCGTGATCCCCGCGTGGCCGATGAGTCCACCCGCTTGCGCGAATGCCTCATAGTCGAACGGCAGGTGGAACATGGACGGCGGGAAGTAAGCGCCGAGCGGTCCGCCGACCTGCACCGCGCGAACCGGGCAGCCACTTGCCGTGCCGCCGCCAATGCCGTTCACCAATTCGCCCAGCGTGATGCCAAAGCCGATCTCGTATAGACCGCCATGCTTTACATTGCCTGCAAGCTGCACCGGCATGGTGCCGCGTGAGCGCCCAAAACCCACGGCAGCATAGGCATCAGCGCCTTTGGCAAGGATGAAGGGCACCGCCGCGAGCGACAGCACATTGTTGATGACCGTTGGCTGGCCGAACAGCCCCTGAAGCGCGGGCAGCGGCGGCTTGGCACGCACCTGTCCGCGCTTGCCCTCTATACTGTCGAGCAGCGCCGTCTCTTCGCCGCAGACATAAGCGCCCGCCCCTTCGCGCACCTCCAGTTTGAAGGGCGCGACCAGATGCGCCGACGCGTCGATGGCCGCGCGCATGGTTTGGCAAGCGAAGGGATATTCCGAGCGGATATAGATATAGCCGTGGCCCGCGCCCACGGCATGGGCGGCGATCGCCATGCCCTCGATCAGGCAAAAGGGGTCGCCCTCCATCAACATGCGGTCGGCGAAAGTGCCGCTGTCGCCTTCATCGGCGTTGCAGACGATGAATTTGGTGGAGGCAGGCGCGTCCAGCACGGTCTGCCATTTGATCCCGGTCGGAAAGCCAGCCCCGCCCCGCCCGCGCAGGCCTGATGCCTTGACAGTATCGACCACGGCTTGCGGCGTCTGCGCCCTTGCGGCCTCCAACCCCTTCCATCCGCCACGCGCGGCATAATCCGTCAGGCTGAGCGGATCGGTGATGCCGCAGCGCGCGAAGGTGAAACGCTGTTGGCTGGCGAAGAAGGGCAGATCCTCGACCTTGCCCAGCCTTCCCGGATGCGTCCCGTCCAGTACGGTGGCGACACTGCCCGTTCCTACTGGACCATAGCCGATGCGCCCTTCGTCCGTTTCCACCTCCACCAGCGGTTCGATCGAAAAGAGCCCGCGTGATCCAGTGCGGATCACGTCGCACCCGACCTGTTCGAACGCGTGCGCGACAGCGTCCGCGCCCAAGGCCACCGACGCCATATCGCGGCTGATGTAGACCCGCGTCATGCCGCGATCTCTGCCGCGATCCGGTCCAACACGGCGTTGTCGATCCGCGCCACCGGCCGACCATCGACCAGAGCGTTGGGGCCGATGGCACATAGGCCGAGGCAATAGACCGGTTCCAGGCTGACCTGCCCATCCGCGCGTGTCTGGCCAAGCGGCACGCCAAGGCGGCGGACTACCGCCGCCTCGATCGCCGCACCGCCCCGCGCCTGGCAACTTTCCGCCCGGCACAGCTTCACCACGTGACGGCCAGCGGGCGCGCGGCGGTAGTCGTGATAGAAAGTGATGACGCCGTGCACATCCGCACGGCTGAGGTTCAAGGCCTTCGCAACGGACGGCACCCATGCATCGTCGATATAACCGGCCTCTTTCTGAATCGCGTGGAGCAGAGGCAGAAGCTGGTCCCGCGTTGCAGAGTGACGCGCAACCCAGGCGCCGATGAACTCGTCCATCCCATCCATCCATTTCTATTCTGGGCGGAAGGGTGTGGATCGCCGGGGTTCCAGTCAAATCGAACCCCATGATGATCGATAGTCATTGTCTATCGACGAGCACCTAAGGGCTTTTCGGCAGGTGCAGTTCCCGCGCGACGCTCAGGACCGCTTGGGCGAGTGGGCTCATCGGCGCGCTGTCGGACACGATGATGCCAATGCGGCTTACTTCCTGCGGATCGGGCAGGGCGTGCAGCCGTATCCATTGCAACCCTTCCAGCAATCTGGTGTGGCTATCCGGTATGATGGAGCAGAGGCGGCCTTGCTGAACCAATCCCAACAGCGCCAAATAGCTGTCAGCGGTGATGATTGGGCGAAGCGCCAACGCGCGCTCAGCCAAACGCGCGTCGAGAATGCGCCTGTTCTGCATGCCCTGATGCAACAGGCATAATGGCAACTCGGCGAGATCGGACCAGTCAAGCGGATCTGGAACATGGACGCCATCGACGGCGCTGATCAACATTGCCCGTTCGGCATAGAGCGGAACGGTCAAGGCATGAGCGGGCGGTTCGAAATCCAGGTAGGTAAGACCTGCATCCAGTTCGAAGGCGGCAAGATCGCGTTCGATCTGCCGCGAAGTCAGCGCGCGGACCGCGATGTTTAGGCCGGGATGGCGCGCCAGCATGGCTCCTGCCAAATGACCGATGACCGGCATGGCAGCAGGTATCGCGCCCAACCGCAACTCACCTTTCAGAGCGCCGCGCGCTGTAGCCGAACTTTGCTCCAATGCTTCGACCGCAGCAACGATCTGCCGGGCCCATGGAAGGATCGCTTCACCTTCCGGCGTCAATCCCACAAATCGGCGGTCGCGCTGGATCAGCCTCTTGCCCAATTGTCCTTCAAGAGTGGCGATGCCCGCAGACAGAGTGGGCTGTGACACGTTGCAATATTCGGCCGCTCGCGCGAAATGCCTCTCCCGCTCGAGCGCGAGGAAATATTCGATGAAGCGGGTCTGCATGAGATGTTTCTATACAACAATCCATGCCGATAAAAATATGGATGATTGATTATCGAGCAGCTTGATTGGAGCATGTTCGATCTGTGCCTGATCGAACATGCTCCAAAGCTTTCTTTTGAGACCTGTGGCGGGAGCCAGCAGGTTTTCCAAAGTTCAGAAGGTGAACCCGGCGCGTATGCCATATTCGCGCGGCGCGCCGTAAAATTCATTGAGGCCGAACTGGCCGCTGACATAGCGCTTGCCGGTCAGGTTGGTGCCATAAGCCTCAATATGGAACTGGCCGGTGCGCAGGGTGACGAGGCCGGACAACAGGCCATAGCCCGCGATCCGATCCGACACCGGCGAATAGGCTAGATAGGTGAAGCGTGGGCCCACATAGGAATAACTCACGCGCGGCGTCAGAGTGACGTCGCCTCCAAGCTGGAATTCATAGGCCGCTGTGCCGCCATAGGTCCATTTGGGCGAATAGAGGTTGGGACCACCATCTGTGGTGATGATGTAAGGATTATAGTCAAAACAACCGGAGGTCTGACCTGGAACACATTGCGGACCAAGGTTTCCCGGCGGAATGGCCCGGGTGTTGATGAAGGTCAGCCCGGCAAGCTTCGAATGAACATAGGCGACATTGGCATCGAGACTGAAGCCGCCGAACTTGCTCTGCAACTGCGCTTCGAAGCCCTTTATCTTGCCCTGCGAGATGTTCTGGACGCCGTTGAAACCAGTAGTCGGCTCGATCACCTCGAACTGGAAATCGGAATAGTCATTGTAGAAAGCTGAGACCTGCGTGCGGACATGCTTGTCGAACAGGCTCGCCTTCCAACCGATTTCATAGTTCCACACCATTTCCGGCCGGAACTCGGAATTCACGGCGTTGAAACCGCCGGGTTTGTATCCACGCGCGACGAAGGCATAGAGCAGATGGTCGTCGTTCACCGTCCAGTTGATCGCCGCCTTGCCAGTAACACGACCATCCTGGTGCGATCCGTCAAGGCTCGCCACTGGAAAGCCGCCGGGCGGGAAGGTTGGGATGCCAGCGCCAATGCGCACATCACCGACGCCGCTCGCCTTATAGTGCGAATAGCGCGCGCCCAGCTGCAACTGGACATCAGGCGTCACGCGGTAGCTGCCCTGCGCGAAAACGCCCAGCGTCGTGCGGGTATTGTCGGGGTCGATGTCCGTCGGAAATCCGAACCGCAACTCGCGGATGCGCACCTTGATCTCGTTACGCTGGAAATAACCGCCTAATATCCACTCCAGCGTTTCGCCGGTAGGCGAGATCAGGTTGATCTCCTGACTATACTGACGTTCGCGGGCATAATAATCCTGCGTGACGCCGTCGGGCGCTGGCGATGCGTCGACATCATTGACGCCCTCGATCTTCTTGCTCTGATAACCGCTGATCGACCGTAGCACGATACCACTGGCGAATTCCTGCCGCAGCTCAAGGCTGGAGATGAACGCCTTTTCCCGGATCGCCACGGGCGTGTCGTAATTCAGCGTATAGATGTCGCCGACGCGGTAGGGCGCATATTGGGTTCCGCGGATCGGGCGATAGGCATAGCCGCCAATGTCCCGATCATTATACTGGACCTTCAGCAGCGCGCGAAAGTCTCCGGGTTGCCACAGAACGCCCACGCGCCCGCCCTTTTCGTCGAGCTTGCCCGCCTTGTTGTTGAAGGGACCGACGTCGTCGAAATAGCTGTCATGGCCCCGGTAGAAGCCAGCGCCGCGCACCGCCAGGGTCGAGGACAGCGGCACGTTGACCGCCCCTTCCAGCCCGAAATTGCCGCGATTGCCAGCGCTGCCTTCGGCATAGCCATTGACTTCGTTCACATCAGGATTGCGCGAATTGATGAAGATCGCGCCGCCGGTCGAGTTGCTGCCGACGAGCGTGCCCTGCGGCCCGCGCAAGACTTCGACGCTCGCCAGATCGTAGAAGCTGTTGGCCTGGACGATCGGCGGCTGGAACAGGCCGTCGACATAGGTGGCGACGCCTGCCGTCACATTGGGCGAGTTGCTGGCAAGGCCGATGCCGCGAATGTTGACGGCCGAGGTAATGCCCGCGTCGGAAATCGACAGTGCAGGCGTCGCATTCTGAAGATCGTTCAGCCGGACGACGGCATTCGCCTTGAGGTCGCTTGCATCAAGCGCGCTGGCGGCAACCGGCACTTTTTGCAGATTTTCCGTCCGGCGCTGGGCCGTCACGACTATTTCGCCCAGCGTGCCGGATGTTTCGGCCTGCGGAGCAGCATCCTGAGCCCAGACAGACGCTGTCCACAGGGTCATTATGGCGGTTGAGCCCGTCAGCAATATGCGCTTCATTCTTCCCTCCCTCATTTTGCTATCTTTCGCGATCATTTCGGTGACCAGGCCGACACCGCCTTCAGGAAAGCGCCGGTTTCCGCGGTCGGCTTTTCATCGCCCGGCGGGAAATAGCTGATCTTGACGACGACTGTGCGGGATCGCGGATCGACGTAGATGAACTGACCCTGCAACCCCACTGCCGAGTAGGCGCCGCTATTGTCGAGCAGCCACCATTGCATCGCATAGCCGGTCGGCATGCCCGGAACACTTGGATCGGCAGGCGTGGACGGCGCGGTCGATGTGCGGACCCAATCGGCGGGCACCACCTGACGCCCGTTGGCGCGGCCGCCGTCGAGCATCATCTGGCCGATCCGTCCATAGTCGCGCAGCGTGGCGTTAAAACCAGCGCCGCTGAATTCGCGACCCGTGCCGGGCTGTCCATCCATGATGTAGAAGCCGTCCTGTTCAGCGCCCAGCGGCTCCCACAATTTCTGCGCGGTATAGGCCGCGACGGTGGTCCCGCTGACCCGTTCGATCAGCCAGCCAAGCACGGCGGTATCCAGTGTCTTGTACTGGAACACGCTGCCCGGCTCGTGCAGCCGCTTCACCGTCCGCGCCGCATCAGCAAAGCGCGCGACATTCTTGACCAACGCGTCGATATGATTTCGCGCCGCGATGCCCGGATTGGCGAAGTCGTACCGTTCCTCATAATCAACGCCAGACCGCATCTGCAGGATCTGACGGATAGTCGCGCCATCATAGCCGCCGCCCTTCAGTTCGGGCAGATAAGTGGTGATATTGTCGTCCAGCGACTTGATCCGCCCCTCCGCCAGCGCACAGCCGACCAGCAGCGAAGTGACCGACTTGGTCATGGACCAGCCGATGAAGCGGCTGTTTTCATCGCTGTTGTTGCGATAGATCTCGCTGACGATCTTCCCGTCCTTCATCACCAGCAGCGCGTTGGTGTAGGTGCGGTCGAGGAAGTCCTGCGCCGTGTAGCGCTTGCCTCCGAAGGTATAGCTGACATCCAACGGCGCGTCGGCGCGCGGAAGGCGCCAGGGCGTCCCTGCATGAGCGACGGTGCGCGTGGTGAACAGGCGATCCATGCTGCGAAAGGTCAGTGAATTGATGTCGCCATCCAGCATGTGCCAGCGTGCGATCTGAACGGCGACCGGTACGGCAGACGGTGGTCCGTCGGCGAGCACTGCGGGCAATGTCTGCTGCGCCGACGCAGGCTGAACGGCTGCGCACATCGCGCCAGCCGCGAAACTCACAAGAAATCCTGATGCTTTGCGCACACGCACACCCTCTACTTTCGGGCCGGCTGATGATCGCCGGTTCTTCAAGACTGTTGTGAACCGACGGCGTGGCGAGCGCGGCTCCCAAATGGGATACGCCGCACGGTCGTTCACTCAATGCATGCTGCCATGCAGCTGGGCGATGACGGAGCCGTACAGCTTGCCGACAAGGTCTGCCTGGCGGCGGCTGTCGGTCTTTTCCAGAATGCGCTTCATCTGTATGCGCACGGTGCCAACCGATATGCCGCGGCGATCGGCATAGGCGTTCAAAGATACGCCCTGAGAAAGGGCGACCGCCAGTTGCGCCTCCGCAGGCGTCAGGCCGAAGAGCGAGGTGACGTGCCCGACCGACAACATAGGCGCCTGTGACGGATCGATCAGGATCAGCGCAACGCCGTCCCGGTCATCATCCCATCCCTCCGCCACATCCGCCTTGAACGCGCCGTTGGGCAGCGCAATGGCCTGCACCATGCTGTCGTCCAGATCCCCGAACGCCGCCGTAACCATGTCATCATCACGGGCAGGCGACAGGAGCCGTGCCAGCCGCTGACGGCTTTCGGCCGAGACCCCGCGAAGTTGGCCATGCCCCAGCGTCAGCGGCGCGCCGTTCGCCAGCATCGCGGCAGCCGCACGATTATGCCAGCGGACCTCCCCGCTGCCGGTGCAGAAGATGACGCCCGGGCGCAGGCGATCCACGATCGACGCCAATGTCGCCTGCGCAGAATAGGCTGCCTGCACTGTTGCTGACAGACGCGACAGTGCCAGAAGATGCGGTGCGATGTCCGACAGGAAGGCCGCGTCCTTCCCATCCCCGTCCGCCGTGTCGCTGATCTGCCGGTGCAGGATCAGGCTGAACCAGCGCGAGGGTTCGAATTCGAACAGCACGCCCGATCCACCCCTTAGGCCGATCTGCGCCAGACGATGCCGCGTTTCTTGCAATTGCGGCGATGTGGAATCGAAACGCTGCTCATCGGTGCGCACGGCAAGCTGTGCTTCCAGCCGATCGCGCGGGACGATGGCGAGCCGGGGATTGTCGGGATTGTTGATCCACCGGTCATGCTGGGCGGCGTTCGCGTGGGAATAGCTGTCCCGCTCCTGCCACCGCTGTATCAAATGGCCGCCGTCCTGCCGGTAGATCTGCACCGCCGCGCTGCGGACGCCAAGGCTGGCACAAATCTGGTCCAGCAGCGGCCGCCAATTTTCCGGACGGTCGCAGCATCCGTAGAGGGCGGGCAGTATCTGCGCGCTGAGATTGGCCTCCATTGAATCCCTCCCTGCTTGCCGCGCATATTTTTACTGCGGCGTTAGGCTCCCAAGTGACATACGCACTGCGGAGATGGCGCGGCCTACATGACTGCCGCTTCCCTCTCCTCATGCGTGGCATTTTCTTCCTGCTCCAGGATGTCCAGCACCGTCCGCAGCGCATCCTGATATTCAGGCGTCAGCAGGCGCGCATAACGGCGTTCATGCGCGGTCATGATCGCGTCCGCCTCGCTCCGCGCGTCTTCGCCCGCCGGACTGAGGAACAGGGCGAAGGAGCGCCCATCGACGGGCGACTTCTGCACCAGGTCCTTCTGGATCAAGGCGGCAATCAGCGGCACCATATTGGCCCGCTTGATCCCCAGCATGCGACCGATGTCGCTTTGGATGCAGCCCGGATTGGCTCCGATAGTCAAGAGGATGGTCGCTTCCACCGGCCGCAGTCCCACCAGTTCCAACGACGCACCCAAAGTCGCCATCATTGCCGAGGATGTCCGCCGCAGCCGGTATCCCAAACGCGAGGCGACAGGATTGATCAATCTTTGGTCGGAGGGACTCATGCTCATGCGTCATTCATAATGTTATTGCCCAGAACAATCAACATTGATATGAAACATAACATTAGGAGAGGACCTGACCAATGTCCGCATCACGAATTTCCCTGATTATCGGTGGCGAATCGCGCAGCGCCGATCAGCTTTTCGAACGAATGAACCCGGTTACCGGCACCGTCGCCACCCGCGCCGCCGCCGCCAGCGTCAAAGACGCCGTTGCCGCAGTCGACGCAGCCCAGGCCGCATTCCCCGCCTGGTCGCAAACCGGCCCAAATGCCCGCCGCGCCCTGCTGATGAAGGCCGCCGACGCGCTCGACGCTCGCGTGGACGATTTCATCAATGCGATGATGGAGGAAATCGGCGCGACCGAAGGGTGGGCTCGTTTCAATCTGATGCTCTCAAGCTCCATGGTGCGCGAGGCAGCGGCGCTCACCACCCAGATCGGCGGCGAAGTGATTCCGTCCGACAAGCCCGGCTGCATCGCCATGGCGATCCGCGAACCGGCAGGCGTGGTACTGTCGATGGCGCCGTGGAATGCGCCGATCATCCTCGCGACCCGCGCCATCGCCGTGCCGCTCGCCTGCGGCAACAGCGTGGTGCTCAAGGCATCGGAACAATGCCCTCGCACCCATGGCCTGATCGTCCAGGCCTTTGTGGAAGCAGGCCTTACCGGCGGCATCGTCAACCTCGTCACCAACGCACCGCAGGATGCGGCCGATGTGGTCGGCGCTATGATCGACCATCCGGCGGTGCGCCGGGTGAACTTTACCGGATCGACGCCCGTTGGTCGGATCATCGCGAAGCGCTGCGCGGAACATCTGAAGCCCGTCGTGCTGGAACTGGGCGGCAAGGCGCCGCTGATCGTGCTGGAGGATGCTGACCTCGACGAGGCAGTGAAGGCAGCTGCGTTCGGCGCCTTCATGAACCAGGGCCAGATCTGCATGTCGACCGAACGGATCATCGTGGTCGACGCCATCGCCGACGCCTTTGCCGACAAGTTCCAGGCCAAGGTCGGCACCATGGCGGTGGGCGATCCGCGTGAGGGCAAGACGCCACTGGGCGCGGTGGTGGACAGCAGGACGGTATCCCATGTCCGTTCGCTCATCGATGATGCGCTGGCGGCGGGCGCGACCCAGTTGAACGGTGGCGATGTGTTGAACGAAGGGGGTGGCGTCCTGATGCCCGCCCATGTCATCGACCGCGTGACGCCACAGATGAAGCTGTTCCGCGATGAAAGTTTCGGGCCAGTTGTCGGTATCGTCCGCGCCCACGACGAAGCTCATGCGATCGAGCTCGCCAATGACACGGAATATGGCCTGTCCGCATCGGTCTTCACCCGCGACACGGCGCGCGGGCTCAGGGTCGCGCGGCAGATACAGTCCGGCATCTGCCATGTGAACGGCCCAACCGTCCATGACGAAGCGCAGATGCCTTTCGGCGGCGTCAAGGCGTCTGGCTATGGCAAGTTCGGCGGCCGCGCCGGGATCGACAGCTTCACCGAACTGCGCTGGATCACGATGGAGACCCAGCCCGGCCATTATCCGATTTGATATTCACTTCCCTCGTCATCCCAGCGGAAGCTGGGATCTCAGGCGGAGAGGCACGACTTAGCCGCACAAGATACCAGCTTTGGCTGGTGTGACGAACAACTTCTAAGGAACGATCATGACGAACTTCCTGCATGCCGACGGCGTCGAGCAGGCCGAAATCGAAACCGTCGCCTTCACGGTGGCCGAAGGGGTCGCCTGGGTCAGCCTCAACCGGCCGGACAAGCGCAATTGCATGTCGCCGCGCCTTAACCGCCAGATGATGCGCGTGCTCGATGAACTTGAGTTTCGCGAGGATGTCGGCGTCCTCGTCCTGACCGGTGAAGGCACGGCGTGGAGCGCTGGCATGGACCTTAAGGAATATTTCCGGGAGACCGAGGCGCAGGGCCTGAAGGGCACGCGGGGGGCACAACGGGAAAGCTATGGCTGGTGGCGCCGCCTTCGCTGGTATCAGAAACCGACTATCGCGATGGTCAACGGCTGGTGCTTTGGCGGCGGCTATGGTCCGCTCTTCGCCTGCGACCTCGCCTTCGCGGCGGAAGAGGCGCAGTTCGGCCTCAGCGAAATCAACTGGGGCATTCTGCCGGGCGGCGGCGCGGCCAAGGTGGCGACGGAACTGACCAGCTTCCGCAACGCGATGTATCATGCGCTGATGGGCGAGAATGTGGACGGCAGGACGGCGGCAGAATGGGGCTTCGTCAACGAAGCGCTGCCGGTTGGGGCGCTCAGGGACCGCGTGTCGCAGGTCGCGCAGACATTGCTGACGAAGAACCCCGTTGCGCTCAAGGCGACCAAGGACGCCATCCGGCGCGTGCGCGAAATGACCTATGACAATGCCGAGGATTATCTGATCCGCGCGCAGGAAGCGGCCAACAGCTTCGACAATGAGGGCCGCAAGGAAGGCATCAAACAGTTCATCGACGAAAAGAGCTACAAGCCGGGCCTTGGCGCTTACGACAAGTCGAAACAGCAGGCCTGAACCGCGACAGACTGGCAGGATCGCCCGAAAGGCGGCCTGCCCCCGAGAGTTTTGGAGAGACGGACCCATGACGGCCGACACCCTCAATCCGCCCGTCGCCACCGCTGCCCGCACCGGCAATGCGCTCGACCGGCTGCTCCGCCCGCGATCGGTGGCGATCGTCGGCGCATCGGACAAGCCGGGCGCACTGGGCGCATCCGTCCTGTCCAACCTGACACGCAACGGCTTTTCAGGCGACATCCACCTCATCAACCCCAAGCGCGCGGAAATCGGTGGACGGCCATGCCTGCCGTCGGTCGATGCGTTGCCCGACGGCGTGGATGCCGCCGTTCTCGCAATCCCGCGCGCCGCAGTGCTCGATACACTGAAGGCACTGGCCGCGCGCAATGCCGGCGCTGCCGTCATCTTTTCCGCAGGATTTGCCGAGGGCGGTGAAGAGGGCTTGGCGGAACAACGGGAGATCGGCCGGATCGCCGCTGAAACCGGGATGGTTGTCGAAGGGCCAAATTGCCTTGGCATGACCAACTTCATCGATCGCGTGCCGCTCACCTTCGTGGAAACCGACGCCAAGCCTCTGGGCGACCGTCCCGGCATCGGCGTCGTGTCGCAAAGCGGCGCGATGGCCTGCGTCCTGTGCACCACGCTCGCTTCGCGCGATCTGGGCCTGTCCTTCTCGATCTCGACCGGCAACGAAGCCGCATCGGGCGTCGAGGATTATGTCGACTACCTGCTGGAAGACAGCGCCACCCAGGTGATCGCGATGATCGTGGAGCAATTCCGCAAGCCGCAGCGCTTCCTCGCCGCCGCCCGCCGCGCCCGCGCGCTGGGCAAGACGATCGTCCTGCTGCACCCTGGCCGCTCAGCCGCCGCGCGTGAATCCGCCGCCACCCACACCGGCGCGATGGCGGGCGACTATCAGGTGATGCGCGTCAAGGTGGAGCGCGCGGGCGTCATCCTCGCCGAAACGCTTGAAGAATTGGGCGACATCGCCGAGATTGCTGTGCGCTGCCCCACCATTCCGGCTGGCGGTGTTGCAGTGCTGGGCGAAAGCGGCGCGTTCAAGGCGCTTACCCTCGACTTGTGTGAAGCCATCGGCCTCGACCTGCCGCAGGTCAATGATGGCAGCGCCCCTGCCCTGCGGGCGGCGCTGCCCGATTTCGTTCCCGTCTCCAATCCGCTGGACCTGACCGCGCAAGGGCTTGTCGATCCCGACCTCTATCGCCGGACGCTGGCTGCGTTGTTCACCGACGACCGGTTCGGCAGCATCGTCACGGGGATCATCCAGACCGATCCCGTGACGGTCGGCATCAAACTGCCGCCGATCCTGCGCGCCGTCAGCGAACTGACGCCGGACAAGCCGATCATCTTTGCCGGACTGGACGAAGGCGCACCGGTACCACCCCATCAGATCGATCAACTGCGCACGCTCGGCATTCCCTATTTCCCTTCGACCGAGCGCGCCTTTCGTGCGCTGAAGCGGCTCAACGACCATGCGCGTCGCGACTTCAGCGAGGGGTCCGCCGCTCCCCTGCCCGCCCCGGCGCTGGCCGGACGAAGCGGCGTCATCCCGGAATATCGTTCGAAGGCGATCCTCGCGCCCTTGGGCATCCCGTTCCCCAAGGGCGCATTTTGCACCAGCATCGACGAGGCGCTGAGCGCGGCCGAGGCGATCGGCTATCCGGTGGTGATAAAGGCGCAGGCCGCGAGCCTCAGCCACAAGAGCGATGCGGGTGGCGTCGTCCTCAACCTGTCGAACGCGGACGCACTGCGCGCGGGATGGGACCGGTTACATGCCAATGTCGCCGCCTATGACGCGGCCATCGCTCTGGACGGCGTCCTGATCGAAGGCATGGGCGAGCGCGGCGTCGAACTGATCATCGGCGCGAAAAACGATCCCGATTGGGGTCCGGTCATCCTGTGCGGATTTGGCGGGGTCACGGCGGAAATCCTGCAGGACGTCCGCCTGATCACCCCCGGCCTCACGGTGAGCGCCATCGCAGCTGAACTGGACAAGCTCAAGCAAGCGCCCCTGCTCCGCGGCTTTCGCGGGTCGCCAGCGCTGGATGTGGAGGCGGCGTCGCAGATTATCCACACGCTCGGCCGCATCCTGCTGGCCGAACCGTCGATCCGGGAAATCGATCTCAACCCGGTCATCGTCTATCCTCGGGGTCAAGGTGCCATCGCTCTCGACGCACTCATGCTGACAGCGCCGAAAGAGGGCTGACGCGGCCACGAATTTCCAGATCAATAATCATTCAGGGGAGGCAGGGATGGTGCAGAGTGGAACGGATATCCGGCGAATGCTGGATGAAGCTCCGATGGGGCGCCTGCAAATCATGGCGGTCGCCCTGTGTGTCATGCTGAACGCCCTGGACGGTTTCGACGTGTTGGCCATCAGCTTTGCGTCCCCGGGCATTGCCGCGGAATGGGGCATTGATCGCGGCGCGCTCGGCATCGTGCTGTCGATGGAACTGATCGGCATGGCCGTGGGATCAGTGCTGCTCGGCGGCCTGGCCGACCGCATAGGCCGCCGCCCGACCATCCTCCTCTGCCTTATGGTCATGGCCGCCGGTATGTTGGCGGCGACCTTCTCCTTCAGCGTCGTATCACTATCGGCAGTGCGGCTAGTCACCGGCCTGGGCATTGGCGGAATGCTGGCCTGCACCAATGCCATCGTTGCGGAACTTGCCAACGCCCGTTCCAGGAGCCTGGCCGTCGCCCTGATGGCGGCGGGCTATCCGATCGGCGCGATCCTTGGCGGTTCGGTCGCATCCATGCTGCTGGTTTCGGGAGGATGG
The DNA here is from genome assembly GCF_023051225.1 of Sphingobium agri. Taxonomy (NCBI): domain Bacteria; kingdom Pseudomonadati; phylum Pseudomonadota; class Alphaproteobacteria; order Sphingomonadales; family Sphingobiaceae; genus Sphingobium; species Sphingobium agri. The sequence continues at coordinate 175,224 of NZ_JALKHS010000011.1, forward strand.
CGCGACATCTTCCTGCTGGGAGGTGTCGTCACCGCGATCTTCCTGCCTTTGACGTTCATGCTGCTGCCTGAATCGATCGGCTTCCTGCTGCAAAGGCGTCCGGCCAACGCGCTGGAACGGATCAATAGATTGATGGCGCGGATGGGGCGCAATCCCCTTGCCGCTTTGCCCGCTCCGGACCCGGTGGCTCCCAAGGCGTCATTCGCAGCGCTGCTCAGTCCCGGCCTGGCGCGCACGACGGTGCTTCTGACGGCCGCCTATTTCTTCCACATCATGACATTCTACTTCATCCTGAAATGGGTGCCGAAGATCGTCGTGGACATGGGTTATGCGCCTTCGTCCGCTGGCGGCGTGCTGGTATGGGCCAATGTCGGCGGTCTGTTGGGCGCGCTTTCGCTCAGTGCGCTCAGCTGGCGCCTGGATGTTCGCGCACTGGTGATCGGCGCGCTGCTGTTCTCGACGGCCATGGTGACCGTTTTCGGTCAGGGTCAGGCCGGCCTTTCCGGCTTGGCGCTGGTGGCGGCGGCTGCAGGATTTTTCACCAACGCTGCTGTCGTCGGCCTCTATGCCATTATCGCCCACGCTTTCCCAACAGCGGTCCGGGCGGGGGGTACAGGCATAGTCATAGGCGTCGGCCGTGGAGGAGCCGCTTTGGGCCCGATAGTCGCGGGTTTTCTTTTCACGCTAGACTTCAAGTTGCAGGCCGTCGCGATCGTCATGGCATCAGGCTCGCTGATCGCCGCCTGTGCCTTGATACTGCTGCTGGCGCGGCGGAGTAGCATCCAGGTCACAACGTGAGCGCTGTCGGCTGTCAAAGGGTCTGATATACGATCCGATGATCGATCATCCGAGGCGGCGTCCGCGGAGATCATGGGAGCATGTGACCCAGTTGCAATTTGGTCATGGCGCCGCTTTTCTTCGACGTCTCCACAGGGAAAAACACGGACCATGTCACCCCAACGTTACTCCATTGCGGCGATCGCACTCCATTGGTCGATCGCCGCCGCCCTTGCCTTTCAACTGTCGCTGGGATGGCAGCTATCGGACATTTCACCAGGTGCGGGGCAGTTCGCCGCCTATCAGCTGCACAAGTCGGTCGGGATCGTCATCCTGCTGCTCACACTGGCGAGGGTGGCGATCCGTATTTTTCATCCGAGGCCTGACGCCCTGACGGACGACCGCTTGGCGGCATTCGCGGCCAAGGCGACGCATCGGCTTCTCTATGCCGTCATGCTGCTTGGTCCATTGAGCGGCTGGGCGCTGGTGTCCACCAGCAGGTTGCAGGTGCCGACATTGTTGTTCGGGACGATCCCCTGGCCGCACCTGCCGATCACGCGCAGCTTCAACGGGATCGCTTATGACGCGCATCTGTTGACGGCTTATCTGCTCGCCGGATTGATCGTGCTGCACGTCGCGGGCGCCATTCGTCATCCATTTTTCAAAGGTGAAAATCTGCTGACCCGTATGGCCCCGCGCCTGGCACCGGGCGTCGCGATGGCGGGCGCGCTTGCCATTATGACGCTTGCGGCTTCGGCCTCCTTCCTTCTGACCGGAAAGACCGCGACAGCCGTCCCGCAACAGCAGCTTGTTCCCCCGTCCATGAAGGCAGCAGACTCTCTGCCGCCCTCTTCGCCAGCGCAGCCATCTGCTGCGGCACCCGAAGCCCAGACGCCGGAGGTCAAGGCCGAGGCGGCTGCCATTCCCCTGTCGCAGTGGCGCCTGACCGGGCCGGGGAAACTCGGTTTCACAGCCATGTGGAACGGCGCGGCCGTGAACGGATCCTTCCGTCGCTGGACATCGGAGATCAGCTACAGTCCCGACGATTTGCCTGGCAGCGCGATCACGGTGATGATCGACTTGGCCTCTACCGTCACGGGCGACAGCCAGCGGGACGAAACGCTGCAAGGCCCCGATTATTTCGGCGTGTCAGCCCATCCCGAGGCCGTGTTCCGCGCCAAGGGTTTCCGGCCGAAGGGCGATGATCGTTACGAGACACGGGGCACGCTGGATCTGAACGGACGCAGCCACCCGGTGACGCTACGCTTTACCCTGCGGCAGAATGGCCACATCGCACGGGCGGAAGGCGGAGCGGAGATCGACCGTAATCTGTTCGGTGTCGGTTCGGCCACTGACGAAACGATCGCCGCAAAGGTCGCGGTAAGTTTCGCCCTGACCGCGCAAAGAGTGGATCAGTGATGAAGCGATGGGGCTCAATATCGGCAGCGGGCGCTCCACTGACTGTTTGGCGAACTTAGAACCCCTTCAATTGCCGGACATGCACGGCCATGACGATCAGGCTATGGCGACATAATTTTTGGTGAAGCGATCGCTGTGAATTTCCCACAGGACTGAAGTGCCCTTTTCGACGAACCAACCGTCTCCAGGGCCATAGGTCGTACTCTTACCGGTGCCCTCGTCAGTCAGCGTCACGCTGCCTTCGACCACGATGGAATGTTCGGAAAAAGGGTAAGTCATCCGGAACTTGCCCTTGACGGCCGCGAAATAACCGCATGACAGCGGCATGTCCGGGGAGCCATGGACGATCTTGCCGAAGCACAGTCCCTCTCCTTCCACTATCTCCGATCCCAGATCGGCGACGGTGCCCCAGCTATCGAGTTCAGGAATATGATTCTGATATATGGCGAACATTGACTAACCTCCTTTGACTTCACCGATCAGCGGCGGCCATTGAAAAAACCGGAAATCTGGTGCCAGGTCTTCGCAGCCGACAACATGCCACGGCGCAGCGAATCCTTGCCCAGCACCCGCATATGCGGGATCGAACTCATGAGGTCGTAGCGTGCCGAACCTTCGCTCATGCCCTCTGCCAACACCTTGCAGACGATATGCGACGGCGTGACGCCGAAGCCCGAATAACCCTGAACGTAAAAGGCGTTCGGACGGCCGGACAGCGTACCGATCTGGGGAAAGAGATTGGCGCTGCACGCCATCGGCCCGCCCCAGGCATAGTCTATCTTCACCTCTTTGAGATAAGGGAAGGTCTTCAGCATCAATGGCCGGGTCCAGGCCGCGATGTCGGACGGGAAATATTCGAGCATCTGCGTGGCAGAGCCATAAAGCAGCCTGTTGTCAGCCGTGACCCGATAATAATCGATCACCGGCCGGATGTCGCTGTAGGCGCCCCGGATCGGGCTGATACGCTGGATCAGTTCGTCGGATAGGGGTTCGGTCGCGATCTGATAGGCATAGGTGTTGATCGTCTTCCCATATATTTCCGGTTCCAGGCCCGCCAGAAAGCTGTCGCACGCCCAGAGCAGCTTGGATGCGCGAACGCTGCCTGCATTGGTGCGAACGGTGATGCGGCCGCCATATTCGACGCTGATCACGGGACTGTTTTCAAAGATCCGCGCTCCATGGCCGACGAGGGCCATGGCTTCGCCGAGCAACAAGTTCAGCGGATGAACATGGCCGCCGCCCATATGCCTGATCGCGCCTGCGAACACTTCCGATCCGATAACCTGTTGGACATCCTTGCCCACCAGCAACTCGATGTCCTCATCGGGACTGGCCGCGCGAAATTCATCGACCCAGGTTCGCAGCGTGTTGAGCTGCCGCTGATTATAGGCGAGATAGGCGTAGCCGCGCCGGACATCGGCATCGATGCCATATTTTTCCGCCCGGCCGCGCAGGATGCCGGCGCCCAGGCTCGCAATCTCGAACAGGGTTTCGAGGCCCTCCTTGCCGACATGTCGGGCCACCTTGTTGATATCGTGGCCGATCCCCGCCATCACTTGGCCACCGTTCCGGCCCGTGCCGCCATATCCCAGATGGCGTGCCTCCAGGACGGCGATATTGGTGATGCCCTTTTCCGCAAGTTCCAATGCTGTGTTGATGCCTGAAAAGCCGCCCCCGACGACGACTACATCTACGTCGATGTCCTGCGTCAGGCGGGGATATTGGACGTCATATCTTTTCGTGGCGGTATAATAATTGAGGGCGTCGATCCGCCGCATCACTTCCCGCATCGAGCCTCTCCCAAAATTCAGAGGCAAATCTGGCGGGGGAATCATCACAAGGATATGGCAGATCACGACAAGAAAGAGACAAAGTGCGCCACGATCTGGCGCGCTGCGGATGTCAGCTGGCGCGGACCGGCTTACGCCCACGGATCAACGAACGCCCGGTCCATCCCCGGTAAGCGCGGGACAGCACTGACCGTTCCGAATAGCCGAGCGCTTGCACCAACCCGGCCACATCGCCGCGCCCTTCGCCAAGCCGCGCATCGGCCAATCGCGTGCGGTGATCGCGCAGCAACTGGCGCAATGACGTCCCCTCCTCTGCAAGACGGCGTTGCAGGCTTCTTTGAGGAAGGCCAAGCGCGGCGGCCATGCCCTCCAGCGTGATCGGCCGTTTGTCGAGATACATGGCAATCAGCCATTCGACCCGCCCGGTAAAGCTATCCTCTGCCAGATGGACCTGGAGCAGTTCGGTAACGTGCCTTTCAAGGATATGCATGAGGTCGCGGTCTTCGACGCGGTTCACTCGCTCTACATCCTGCCTGGACAGCAGCAGTCCGTTCGTGGGCTGATCGAACAAGATCGGCGCACGGAACAAACGGCGCAGCGGACCCACATCCGCCGGTGCGGCATGTTCGAAATGCACCTCGACCGGCCACCATGGCGACGTCAAGCAGCTGCGGATCAATTCACAGGTTGCCATGACCGCATATTCCGCATCCTGCCGCCGAGGCCAGATTCGCGGATCGTGAATCCGGTACGCCCACAACATATGGTCGCCCGCATTCAGCAGACCGGAAGATGTCGAAGTCTGAAAGGCCGGCAAATAGCGGCCCATGCGCGCGAATGCGTCGCCAAGCGTGCCGGACAGGGAAAATAGCAGTCCGGTCGGGCCGATATCGGCGGGGCGGAAACAGCTGCCCATCTCCGCGCCAAGGTGCGGCGCGTCAAGCAGATCAGCGGCATCCTCAAGCAGCGCTATATAATGCGCGAGCGGCATGATCGCGTAAGGATCAATCAATCCTGCAAGGGCAACATCGTGCCGGGCGAGAAGCGCGGCGACCTTTTCGTCATCCTTGTCGATCCGCTCAAGCAGCCGTTGGACGCTGACCGCCCTGATGGTGGGGACCTGTGGTGCGCCTGCTCGCTTTCGCTGCGGCATTGTCGTGCCCTCGCCTTTCTGCGACGCGGCTCGCGTCTTTCGACCATGGAAATGACAGCAGTCGAAACAAAAGGCCAGACGCCGATCGACCGCTTGAACAATTTATCATGATAAGTTATATGGGGCGAAATCTGAGGAGAAGGATCGCCACGAATGACCTATGCTGGCGCTATCATAGGCGGATCGCCTGAATATGGCGAAACGCTGTCCATTATAGCCAATCCTGCGACAGGGGACGCTGCGGGAGAGATTGCCATCACCGACGCCGCAGCGTGCGAGCGAGCGATCGCGGCGGCGCGCGCCGCCTTTCCTGGCTGGGCGGCAAAGCCCGATGCGGAGCGGCAGGCCGCCGTCGCCCGGTGCGCCGACATCATCGAAGAGCATGCGGAAGAACTCGCCCGCCTGCTGACCGCCGAACAGGGTAAGCCGATGAACGGCACGGGATCGCGGTTCGAAGTAGGCGGCGCGGCGGCGTGGACGCGGCATACGGCGGGCCTGGTCCTGCCGGTCGAATATGTGCAGGATGACGATGCCGCGCATATCGCGATCCACCGCCGCCCACTGGGCGTGGTCGCGGCGATCACGCCGTGGAACTGGCCGCTGATGATCGCCATCTGGCAGATCATGCCCGCGATCCGCGCCGGGAACACAGTGGTGATCAAGCCGTCACCCTTCACCCCGCTGTCCACGCTGAAGCTTGTCGAACTGTTGCAGGCGGCGCTACCGCCCGGCGTGCTCAACGCCGTCGCCGGACCCGATGAGCTTGGCAGCCTGCTGACCAGCCATCCCGATATCGCCAAGGTCTGCTTCACGGGGTCCACCGCTACGGGGCGCAAGGTGATGGCGAGCGCCGCGCCGACGCTGAAGCGTCTGACGCTGGAACTGGGCGGCAACGATGCCGGTATCGTCCTGCCAGATGCCGACCCGCAAGCCATCGCCGAAGGCCTGTTCTGGGGCGCGTTCATCAACAATGGGCAGACATGTGCGGCGTTGAAGCGGTTGTTCGTCCATGACAGCATCTATGATGCCGTGTGCGACGCGCTTGTCGCTTATGCCGCGTCGGTCAAGACCGGTCCCGGAACCGAGGAGGACAGCGCTCTCGGCCCGCTGCAGAATGAGATGCAGTTCCGCAAGGTCGCCCGGTTGGTCGATGAAGCGCGGGCGGATGGCGCGCGCGTCCTGACCGGCGGCAGCCCGACGGCGGGCGCTGGCCTTTTCTATCCCGTCACTCTGGTCGCCGATGCAAAGCCCGGAATGGCGCTGGTGGACGAAGAGCAGTTCGGTCCCGCGCTGCCGATCATCCGCTATTCCGATGTCGGGGAAGCGATCGCCGCAGCCAATGCAGCGGATGTAGGCCTGGGCGGATCGGTGTGGTCCTCTGACATCGATCTCGCCCGAGACCTTGCATTGCAGCTGGAATGCGGGACCGCCTGGGTCAATAAACATGGCGCCATCCGGCCTGACACGCCCTTTGGCGGGGTCAAGGCATCCGGCTTCGGCGTCGAGTTCGGGCCGCACGGCCTGAGTGAATTTCTATCCCTTCAGGTGCTGCATGACTGATGCGGCCCTTTCATCCCGGAGTTTGCCGATGACCGACAAGCGCGCCCTTGCCATGGCGGCGATCGACCGTTTCACCGCTGCCCCATTGGGCCATTTCATCGGTGGCAAGCCGGTTGCAGGCGAGGGAACGCTGTTCGACGTGCTGGAACCGGGCACCGGCGATGTGCTGGGCCAATGCGCCGACGCTACCGAAGCGCAGCTGGAGGCGGCAGTCGCCGCCGCGAGCGAGGCCTTTCCCATCTGGGCGGCGACCCCGGCCGATGAACGGCGCAGGATACTCAACCGCATGGCGGACCTGATCGTCGCCCATGCGGACGAGATCGCGGCGGTCGAGTGCCTGGATGCCGGGCAATGTTGGCGCTTCATGTCCAAGGCGGCGCTGCGCGGGGCGGAAAATTTCCGCTTCTTCGCTGATCGTTCACCAGCCGCCGCCGATGGGCAGGCACTGTCGGCGCCCGATCATCTGAATTACACCACCCGCAAGCCGATTGGCCCGGTCGCGGTCATCACCCCGTGGAATACGCCCTTCATGCTGTCCACATGGAAGATCGCACCCGCGCTGGCCGCGGGATGCACGGTGGTGCACAAGCCTGCCGAATGGTCGCCCTATTCAGCGCGGCTGCTGGTGGAGATCGGGGCGGAAGCCGGGCTGCCCGCAGGCGTCTTCAATGCGGTCAACGGCCTGGGCGAAACCACCGGCCGCCGCCTGACCGAGCATCCGGGCATCAAGGCAATCGCCTTCGTCGGTGAATCCTCTACCGGCAGCGCGATCATGCGCCAGGGCGCGCAAAGCCTGAAGCGCGTGCATTTCGAACTCGGGGGCAAGAATCCCTGCATCGTGTTCGACGATGCCGATCTGGATGCGGCGCTGGATGCGGCGATATTCATGATCTATTCGCTGAATGGCCAGCGCTGCACGTCCTCGTCCCGCTTGCTCGTCCAGCGCAACATCTACGATGCCTTCGTGGCGAAGGCAGCCGAGCGGGTAAAGGCTCTCAAGGTTGGCGACCCCTTCGACCCGGCGACGGAAGTCGGTCCGCTGATCCACCCGCGCCATTTCGACAAGGTCGCAAGCTATGCCGGGATCGCTGCCGGGGAAGGCGCGGTCATCGCTGCCGGTGGGGCGCCCGTGGGCGGGACGAACGGCTTTTTCTTCCAGCCGACCTTGTTCACCCAGGCCGAACAGTCGATGCGGATCGCGCGCGAGGAAATATTTGGTCCTGTGCTGACGGCAATCCCGTTCGACGATGAAGCCGACGCGATCGCCAAGGCCAATGACGTCGATTACGGCTTGGCAGGCTATGTGTGGACCCGCGATCTCGCCCGGTCGCTGCGCGTGTCGGAGGCATTGGACGTCGGCATGGTGTGGGTGAACAGCGAAAATGTCCGCCACCTCCCCACCCCATTCGGCGGGGTAAAGGCAAGCGGCATTGGTCGCGACGGCGGCGATTGGAGCTTCGACTTCTACATGGAGACGAAGAATGTCGCCCTGGCGCGCGCCACGCACAAGACGCCGCGAATGGGGGTCCGGTGACATTGGACCTGAGGCCTGACGCCTGCCTGATCGGTGGGGAGTGGCGTAGCGGGAGCGAATGGCTGGAAGTCCGCAATCCCGCCGACGGCGGCCTGATCGCCCGCGTGCCCGCAATGGGCGCGCAGGAGACGCAGGATGCGATCGCGGCGGCGGCGGCGGCATTTCCCGGCTGGGCCGCTCTTCCCGCATCCGCGCGCGCCGATGCGCTTCGCCGTTACCATCAGCTGGTCATGGACCATCAGGAACAGCTGGCGCGCATCCTGACCGCAGAACAAGGAAAGCCGCTGGCCGAAGCGCGCGGCGAGATCGCCTATGCCGCAAGCTTTCTCAGCTGGTTCGCGGCCGAAGCCATGCGCGCCTATGGCGAAGTCATTCCGGCAACGCAGGCGGACCGCCGCATCATGGTGATCAAGCAGCCCGTGGGCGTGGCGGCCGCGATCACGCCCTGGAACTTCCCGGCGGCGATGATCACCCGCAAGCTCGCCCCCGCTCTGGCGGCCGGATGCTCCATCGTGATCAAGCCTGCCGAACAGACGCCGCTCACCGCCTTTGCGCTGGGCGTCCTGGCACAGGCGGCGGGCATTCCCCCGGGCGTGGTCAACATCGTCACCGGCGATCCTGTCGCGATCGGCGGAGCACTCACGGCCAGCCCTGTGGTGCGGAAGCTGAGCTTTACCGGATCGACGCGCACCGGCGCGCTTCTCTATGCGCAATGCGCTCCCACGGTGAAGAAGCTCAGCCTCGAACTGGGCGGCAACGCCCCGTTCCTGATATTCGACGATGCCGATATCGACGCGGCCGTGGAAGGGGCGATGATCGCCAAGTTCCGCAATGGCGGCCAGACCTGTGTCTGCGCCAATCGCTTCTACGTTCAGGACGGCATCTATGATCGCTTCGTCGAGGCCTTTGCCGCCGCCGCCGACGCGCTGACGGTCGGACCTGGCGATGCGCCCGGCACGGCGATCGGTCCGCTGGTCGATGATGCGGCGGTCGCAAAGGTGACGGCGCTGATCGCCGACGCGAAGGCGAAGGGCGCGATGCCGGTAGGGGCGGAAAGACCAGTCGAGGGCCGGTTCGTACCGCCTGTCATTCTGGCCAATGCTGCTCCCGGCATGCGCCTGCTCAAAGAAGAGATATTCGGCCCGGTCGCACCCGTCATCCGCTTTGCCGACGAGGCAGAGGCCATCCGTCTGGCGAATGCGGTGCCCGATGGCCTTGCCGCCTATGTCTATACCCGTGATCTGGCGCGCAGCTGGCGCGTGGGTGAAGCGCTGGAGGCCGGGATGGTGGGCGTCAATACCGGAGCAATCTCCACCGAGGTCGCGCCCTTTGGCGGCATCAAGATGTCAGGCCTGGGCCGCGAAGGATCGCGCCACGGGCTGGACGATTATCTGGAACTCAAGACCATGACGGTCGCGCTATGAGGGGGCGGCGGTCACCGGTCGGGGGAAAAGGGTTCGAGCGCTTTGGCGAGTTCGCGCGCTTCGGCGATGAAATCGCGCAGCCGCTGTTCGCCAAAGGCTTCGGCATAGGCAGACAGCATCGGCACCGTATAGGTCGCGGTCCCCTGCACCAGCCGCCGCCCTTCATCGGAAATGGAAATGACCGACCGGCGACCATCGTTGGGATCGGTGCTGCGCACGACCCACTGGCGCTCGGTCAGTTCCCGCAGGATGCGCGTGACGGTAGGCGCGTAGAGCAAGGCTTCCTTGGCGATGCTGCTCGCGTCCAGCTCATCAACCTCCGTCAGCACGCGCAGCACGCGCCATTGCTGTTCGGTCACATTCGCTTCCCGCAAGATCGGGCGGATCGGCGCCATCACCGCCTCGCGAGCCGCCAGCAAGGTTCCCGCCAGCGATTCGGAATATCTGGTCAGTCCGGCCTTTGCCTTCGCCATGCTCACCCCCTTCGGCGGCAGCCCCGGGTGATTCGGGTGCGACCGCTTACCCTGTTACCCTGTGCCAGCGAGAGGACAAGACGATGATTTGCAAAGGGCACATCTATGGGGTGATATTGAACGACCGGGAGGAACGTGTCCGGCTCGCCCAGGCTTTTCAGGAAAAGCCTTATCTCGCGCCGCCTGCTGCCCCGGTGGTCTACATGAAGCCTGCCGTGACTCTGTCGCGCAGCCCCGTGCGGCTGGAACCCGGGCGGAGCGCCGTGGCGGGCGCGACCGTCGCGCTGCTGATCGCGCGGGATACGACCGGCGTCAGCGCGCAGGAGGCGATGGAGTGCGTGGGCGCGGCCTCGCTCGCCATCGACATCGCCTATGAGCAGGCGGACTATTATCGGCCCGCAATTGCGCAGCGCAACGCTGACGGCTTTCTGGTGATGGGGCAGTGGCGCGCGCCCGCATTGCCCGAACAAATCAGGACCTTTGTAGACGGCAGGGTGGCGCATGACTGGCCGCTGGACCGGCTCGTCCGTACGCCTGGCCAGCTTATCGCGGACATATCCGCTTTTCTGACGTTGCGCGCGGGCGATGTGCTGCTGGCCGGGCTGCCGGGCGATGCTCCAGACGTCCAGCCGGGCGTGGATTTGCGCGTGGAGGCTGACGGGTTCGAACCCGCCATTGCCTTGATTGAGGAGTATGCGCAATGAAGAGGGCGCGCATCTATCATCGTGGCCGGGACATATGGGTCCGGGTGTCGCAGGACGAACAGAGCCTGATCCTGCCCAATGGATCGTCCATCCCCGCCACGGCCGCGCAGTGGCTGCCGCCGGTCGTCAACGGAGCGGCAGTCTACGCGCTGGGCCTCAACTTCGCCGATCACAATAAGGAACTGGGGTTCGCGCCAAAACTGGCCACGCCGCTGATCTTCATGAAGGGCGGCAATTGCTTTGTCGGGCATGAAGGCGACACGCCCCGGCCCGCCGACGGCAACCAGATGCACCCCGAATGCGAGCTGGTGGCGGTAATCGGTCGTCCCGCGCACAACGTGACGGAGGCAGAGGCGCTGGCCTGTGTCAGCGGCTATACCGTCGCTAACGACTATGCGATCCGCGAATATCTGGAAAATTACTACCGGCCCAATGCCCGCGTGAAGAACCGCGACGCGACGACGCCGATCGGCCCGTGGATCGTCGATGCCGCCGACGTGCCCGATCCGCAGGCGCTGAAGCTGAGGACCCATGTGAATGGCGAGTTGGTTCAGGACGGCACGACCGGCGACATGATCATGTCCGTGGCGGAACTGGTCGCCTATCTTTCCCGCCACACAAGATTGATGCCCGGCGACATGATTCTGACCGGCACACCGCAGGGCGTCCATTTCTGCGAGCCCGGCGACATAGTGGTGACGCAGGTGGAAGGCGTCGGCCGACTCGTCAATCATCTGGTTGCGGCCTGAAGGGGAAAGACATGGCGCATGCAACCGTAGAATATACCGCCAATATCGAGGGCGCATTCGAGCTTGACGCGCTGCTCGCCCTGATCGCGCGCCATATGCGTGAGGAGGCGGGCGGCGTGTTCCCGGTCGGCGGCATCCGCGTGCGCGCCATCAGGCTGGACCATTATGTCATCGCAGACGGGAAAGGGATGGACGACGCCTTCGTCAATATCGACGTCAAGATGGGCGCGGGACGCCCGGCCGAGTTCCGCCAGAACTATTTCGATGCCCTTTTCGCCTCCATTCACGGCTTTTTCGAGCCCCTCTTCACGCTCCGCCCTTTGGCGCTGTCGATGTATGTGGAGGAAGCGGAGGGCTGGAAGGCCAACACCATCCACCAACGACTGCAAAAAGCGGACTGATGCCACTTTCTCCCGAAATCGTCGAAACCCTGGCCGCACGCCTCGATGAGGCAGAACGGCAGTGCGTTCAGGTCAGCCAGTTCTCTTTGGAACATCCCGGCATGACGCTGGAGGATGGCTATGCCGTCAGCCGCGCCTGGGTTGCGAAGAAGCTGGCGGGCGGACGCAAGGTGATCGGCCACAAGATCGGGCTCACCAGCCGTGCGATGCAGCGGTCGTCCAATGTGACGGAGCCCGATTTCGGCACCCTATTGGACGACATGTTGTTCCTGGACGGCCATGACATCCCGATCGACCGCTTCATCGAACCGCGCGTGGAAGTCGAACTGGCCTTCATCCTGAAGCATCCTCTCAAAGGGCCCAGCGTCACGCTGTACGATGTGCTGAACGCCACCGATTACGTCACCCCGGCGATCGAGATCATCGATGCGCGCATCGAACGGATCGACCGGGCGACAGGCGTCACGCGCAAGGTGTTCGACACGATTTCCGACAATGCCGCCAACGCGGGCATCGTGCTGGGCGGGCGGCCGGTGAGGCCCGACGCCGTCGACCTGCGCTGGATTTCAGCCTTGCTCCACCGCAATGGGGTGATCGAGGAATCCGGCGTCGCGGCGGCGGTGCTTAATCATCCCGCCAATGGCCCCGCGTGGCTCGCCAACAAGATCGCGCCTCATGGCGAATGGCTGGAACCGGGCCAGATCATCCTGGGTGGAAGCTTCACAGCACCCGTTTTTGCACGGCCGGGGGACAGCTTCCATGTCGATTACGGCCCCTTGGGCAGCATATCGGTGAGGTTCGCATGATCCCCTTCAAGGAAAGGCTGGCACAAGGACGTCCGCTGATCGGGCTGTGGCAAGCGCTGGCGAACAATTATACCGCCGACATCTGCGCCCGGCTGGGCTTCGACTGGCTGTTGTTCGACGGGGAACATTCGCCCAACACCGCCCAGACGCTGCTTGGCCAGTTGCAGGCGGTCGAGCGGCACGGACCGGAGCCGATCGCGCGGGTGCCCGCGAACGATCCGGTGATCATCAAGCAATATCTCGACATCGGCTTTCGCACCCTGCTCGTCCCAATGGTCGACACGGCCGAGCAAGCAGCAGCAGCAGCAGCAGCCACCCGCTATCCGCCTGATGGCATCCGGGGTGTTGCGAGCGGGACCAGCCGCGCCGCCGGGTTCGGCCTTGATCCGGGCTATCTCAACAGGGCAGCTGAGGGGCTGACGGTCATCGTCCAGATCGAAAGCCGCGAAGCGCTGGCCAATGCCGGAGCGATCGCCGCCACGCCGGGGGTCGATGCCGTGTTCGTCGGCCCTGGCGACCTGGCCGCGTCGATGGATCATCTTGGCGATGCGGGACATGCGCAGGTGCAGGCCGCAGCCCGGCAGGCGCTGGAGGCTATCCGCGCTGCGGGCAAGCCTGCGGGCATATTCGCGCTGTCGCCGGACTATGCACGCCTGTGTTGCACGGAGGGCTATGCCTTCGTCGCGGCGGGAACGGACATCGGGCTGCTGGTCAAGGGCGGCAAGGCGCTGATCGATGCGGTCAGGGAAGAACAGCCGTAGCGCGGGCGACGCTCGCGGCGCATAGGTTTTGAGGAAAAAGGAGTGCCACGATGGGCAAGGTTTCACTGGTGGCGAAGATCACCCATGTGCCGTCCATGTATCTTTCGGAACTTGATGGCCCGCACAAGGGCTGTCGCGAGGCCGCGATAGAAGGGCATCGTATCATCAGCCGCCGATGCCGGGAGTTGGGCGTCGACACGCTAGTGGTATTCGACACGCACTGGCTGGTCAATTCCGGCTATCATGTGAACTGCGCCCCGCGATGGGAGGGTATCTACACATCCGGCGAGCTGCCGCATTTCATCAAGGACATGCCCTATGCCTGCGACGGCAATCCAGCTTTGGGCGAATTGCTGGCGGCCGCCGCGACACAGGCCGGAGTGCATACGCGCGCGCACCAGTTGGCATCGCTGGAGCCCGAATATGGCACGCTGGTGCCGCTGCGCTACATGAACCCGGACCAGCATTTTCGCGCCGTGTCCGTGTCCGCACTCTGCATGGTGCACCGCCTTGAAGATTCGATGACGCTCGGCCGCGCCATGCGGGAAGCTGTGGAGCGCGATTATGACGGCAATGTCGCCTTTCTCGCCAGCGGATCCCTGTCCCACCGCTTCGCGCAAAATGGCGAGTCCGAGGAATATAGGGACAAGATCTGGAGCCCTCTGCTGGAGGCCGTCGACCGCCGCGCGGTGGAAATGTGGGAGCAGGGCGAATGGCGCAGCTTTGCAGGGATGCTGCAGGACTATGCCAGCAAATGCCATGGCGAAGGCTTCATGCACGACACGGCGATGATGATGGGCGTGCTGGGCGGCGCGGACTATAGCGGCAAGGCGGAAGTGGTGACGCCTTATTTCCCATCGTCGGGCACGGGCCAGATCAACGCCATCTTCCCGGTGTGACGCGCTGAACCGTTCATGGGCTCCGGCGCAGGCAGGCGCCTATATTCGCTGAGATCAGCCAGCGTCGGCAAAGGCGCCATGGGGGTGGATCGCCGTGACGTGCCGCTTGCGCAGCGGCAGGATCAGCAGGACGAAGCTTAGCAGGAAGCAGCCGATGCACACCGCCTCCACAAGAGTGAAGTCCCCGCTGCCGATCAGGCGGCCGGACAGGATCGGCCCGCCGCCCAGACCGATCATCTGCACCGCGATGGCGGCGCGCATCATCAGGCCCTTGCCGTCCATCTCGTTGACGGCGCCCAGGATGAAGGGCTGAACCATGTTCCAGAGGAAGTTGAACCCGCACACCGCGATCAGGAACGTGGCGGAGCCGGGCTTACCGATGAGCATGCCGATGCAGGCGACACCCCCCCATATCCCCACCACGAACACGGACATCCGCCCGATCCTCTCGGCGAGGATGATCGCGGCCAGCGCGCCGCCGACGGCCACGACCTGAGAAATGAAGAGCGCGTCGGCGACCTTCTGCTCGCCAAGGCCGGCGGCAATGCCGATCAGGAACAGGTTTGCCCAGGCGATGCCCTGCGCCAGATTATAGACCAGAACCCCGGCCAGCGCGGCGATCATGATCGGGATCGCTGGACTGGAGGCCGCATGGCTTTCCTCGACATGCCGGTCGTCGGACGATCGCGGCAGGAAAGGCGCGCACATCATGGAGAGCAGCGTCGCTACGGCAAAGGCGAGAAATATGCCCTGAAGCCCAATCGTCGCGAACAGCATCGGCGCCTGCCATATTCCAATCGCACCATAGGTCAGCAGGACGACGAGATAATAAGCGAGGTTCCGGTCCGTGCGGCGGGTGAGGCCGACGAAGCTGAAGCTGAGGCTGATGATGCCGCCTTCGCCCAGCCCGGCCAAAAAGCGCGCGGCCCCGAACCATCCGCCACCCGCCGTGATCGCGGACGCGACATTGCCCGCCGCGGCGACCAGCAGGAACGCGACGGTCAGCTTGCGCCAGTCCAGCCGGTTGCCGAGGAACGCCAGCACCACCGTGATCAACGCGACGCCTGACATCTCTATGCCGGCCAAGTCGACCGCCTGAGTTTCCGTCAGGCGGAGCTGGGTGACGAACCCTTGTACCAAAGCTGGCTGGACGATGAAGGACAGGACGCCGATGGTTCCGAGCAGCACGAAGCTGGCGATGGCCAGCGGATGATCGGGATGCGACCTTGCCCGTGTCCTGTCCGCATGCTGCTGCATCATACCGAAGCCTCTCCCCCCGGATATATGTTGAGCATGCGGGTCATCACCAGGAAATCCGCGCCGTCGCGCCATAGGTGGCGGGCGGCGCGTAGTAGGATGTCGTGCCCAATATGCCGAGGTTCAGCGTGTAGGCGCGATATTCTTCGCCGAAAACATTCTTGCCCCACAGGGTGACGGCGAACGTATTGCTGGGATCGGTCCAGCTCAATGACAGGTTCGTCACATTATAGGCGGGTTGCACGGAGGATGGTGCGTTGGTGACTTCCAGAAACTGCTTGTCGTACCAGGCTCCGTCGACCTGCACCGCACCAGTCCCGCCGCCAAGGTCGAAATCATAGCGGGCAAGATAGTTCAGACTGAAACGCGGCGCGTTGGGAAATTCCGCGTTCTTGACGGTCGTTTCGGGAAAGACACACCGAAATGCGCCGCCGATATTGGTGCAATATTGCGCGTCGGGCGCACCGGGGAAGAGTTCAGGCCCGATCTGCTCGCCCGCTGCGCGCACGGTCTTCACCTTGGATGTTTCCCAGCTACCGCCCAGCATCACGTTCAGGTGCCGCACCGGCTGCCAGGTGAGCTCCAGTTCAGCACCGGTGGCGATGGCGTCGCTGTTCGACACTTGCGGCGTGCCGCCGATCATGGCGAAGGCCTGATGATCCTCGTAAATATAGTGGAACAGCGTACCGTTCACGCGAAGCTTCTGGTCCGGCGTCGACAGTTTCGCGCCCAGCTCGAAACTGTGCAGGGTTTCCGGCTTGTGCTGGAACAACTCCGCCGTGACGGTCGGGCTGAGCGTCCAGTTGCCGCCCTTTATGCCACGATTATAGGATGCGAAGATCAACGTGTCGCGATTGGGCTTGAAGTTCACCGACAGACGCGCTGCATAGTCACCTCGGCTGATACGATCCGCTCCGGGCCGCTGGCTGGCGAAGCTTTCGTCGGTCGCCAGGGTTCTGTCGGGAAAGCCAGTGTCACTCAGTGTCGATACATAATCCATGGACTTTGTATCCTTGGAATAGCGCAGCCCGGCGATCAGCGACAGGGAGGGCGTGAGCTGATATTCGCCCTGGCCAAAGACCGACCAGTTCTTCGAAACCAGGTCATAACGTTCCAGGACGCGCGGATCATTGGCGGAGCCGTTAAGGTCGATCGCGTTGCCGATGACGGGGGCGCCGATAGTGCTCATCGTGCCCTTGGTCCGCATGTCAAGATAATAGGCGCCGACCTGCCATTTCAAAGGTCCCGCATCGCCCGCGAGGCGCAGTTCCTGCGAGAATTGATCATATTTGGCAGTCGTGCCGAAGACGATGACTTCGACCGGAAGCCCGTCGCCATCTTCCAGATAATTTTTGTTGAGCGCAGTATAGTTGGTGATCGATGTCAGTTCGACGCCGCCCAGTTTCCAGCTGATATTGGCCTGTCCGATATGGACATGGCGATTGAGAAAGCCTGCCGTTCCGGAAAAATTGTCATAGGGCGACGCCTTGGCGCCCGTGATGCCATTGATGACGCCGCCGGGTCCGTTGGTAAGGCCCGCCGGATTGACGCGGCAATAGCTATTGGCTTCGAAGACGCAATTTTCGTATGTATAGGCGCCCGTCGGCACGTCATGATCGCGCGAATATTTATACCATAGTTCGACCATCAGGTCGGGCGTGACGTCGATCTGGGTCGTCGCCCGCAACGAAAAGGCGTTCTGGCCGCCGACATCCTGGCCTGAACTGACAAGGCCGCTGGCGGCGTCCGTATCCTTGGCCTTGATATAGTTGCCGCCAAGCGCCCGGCGCATCGACAGGCGCGCGCGCCAGCCTTCGACGATCTGGCCGCCCACAGCGCCCTCCAGTGATCGCTGGTCGAACCAGCCATAGCTGCCTTCGACATGGCCGTTGAAGTCGCGGTCGGTCGCGGCGCGGCTCAGATAATGGACGACGCCGCCCGTCGCATTACGGCCGAACAGCGTCCCCTGCGGTCCCCGCAGCACCTCCACCCGCTCGATATCGAACAATTGGCCGCTTATGCCATTGATCGATCCCATATAGGCATTGTCGGTATAGACCGCGACGGGTGCTTCCAGATAATCGGTGAAGTTGTTCTGCGAAATACCCCGCAGATTGAAGATCGTCACATTGGGTGACCAGGCATTGATGTGCATCGCCGGGATTTGCTGCGTGATGTCAGTCGTGTTGGTGATCCCGAGGCTTTTCAACTGATCGCCGGAATAGGCGGAGATCGATACCGGTACGTCGCGCAAGCTCTGTTCGCGTTTCTGGGCCGTGACCGTGATTTCGCCAAAGGGGCTGGAAGGCGCAGGCGCCGGATCGATCTGAGGCGTTGCGGGAGCATCCTGCGCGAAAGCAGGATGACTGCCCAGCGACACCGCCATCAAGGAAACCGCGCTTAACCATGGAGCAGACCAAGTCATCATCAATCTCCCCTTTTTGTCACCGCCGCGTCCATCATTGTCATGGATCGTGGCAGGGCCGTTCGGCGAACCGTCCGACGAGCTGCGAAGGCATCAGCCTCCATTGCCCTTGGATAACTTATCATGATAATTTATTCAATAGCGCAGTGGTGTTGCTTTATGAATGGGACAGATCGTCATGAGATTCGACGGGAAGGTCGCGTTGATAACCGGCGGCGGCAGTGGAATCGGCGCTGCGGCGGCGCGCCGCATCGTGAGCGACGGCGGCCGGGTGGTCTTGCTCGGGCGGCGGCGCGAGACACTGACGCAGGTTGCAATGCAGTGCGGCGGTCTGGCGATCGTGGGCGACACCACCAACCCGGACGACATCCAACGGGCCATCGACAAGGCAATTGAGGAACTGGGCGGCATCGACATTCTGGTGGTCAGTGCAGGCATCGAACAGCTGGGGTCGGTGGAAAGCATTTCCCTTCCGGACTGGCGCCATACGTTCGAGGTCAATCTGGACGGCGCGATGCTGGCCGCGCGCGCCGTCATTCCAGCGATGCGCACCCGCGGAGGCGGGGCCATCGTGCTGATATCCTCGGTTGCGGCGCTCGCGGGGGCGCCGTCCTACGCCGCCTACTGCGCATCAAAGGCAGGGGTCCTGGGGCTCAATCGATCCATCGCTTTCGACTATGGGCCGGAAAATATCCGCTGCAACGCGGTGTGCCCGGGCTGGACGCTAACCGAAATGGCGCGGCGAGAGATCGAGGATATGGCGCGCGAAAAGGGCATGGAGGCCGTGCAGCTTCAGGAGGAACTGACCCGCGCCTACCCTCTGCGCCGCATGGCAACGCCCGATGAGATTGCGGCCGTCGTGGCTTTCCTGGCGTCCAGCGACGCGTCCTTCATGACGGGAACGGCCATCAGCGTCGATGGCGGCGGCGGCATCGTCGACATCGGGACACTCCCCTTCTGCTGATCCTCAACTGCCCAGAGGATGTTTCCGCGCGTCCGCCAAATATCGATCGGCCAATTCACACGTCCGCTCGATGATCATGGGCCCTTGTGTCTGCGCCGTTTCGGTCTCGTAACGCGTCTGCGTCCATCCCATATAGGTGGTGCCGCGCAGGAAGAGAAAGAGCGGCAGCATCGCTTCATGCTCCCTCGGCAACGTCGCCTCATGCCGATAGCCGCGCAGCAACGCGTGGGTCAGCTGCGCATTGTCATTCTGGTGCTCCAGGAAGAACAGCGCAGTGGCAAGTTCGAACATATGCCAACCAAAGCCGCAATCGTCGAAATCGATCAGATTGATCCGCTCACCATCGAACAGCAAATTTTCGGGTACGAAATCAGCGTGGATAAGGCCATAGCGATCGCTGCCCTTGCCAAAGGCAGCTAGATCACGCGCGGCCCGCTCCCGCGCCTGCTGCAGCAGCGTAAGCTGTGCCGGGGTGAGCCCCGGCATGTTCCAGAACTGCCCCCAAAATGGCTCAGGCCCGATCAAGCCATGTTCGTCCCATGCATGGCGCACCATGGTCCCAGCACCCCTCCATGTCCGCGAATGGCCATGAACCCGCGCCGCAAGCGCCCCGACCTTCTCCATCGCCGCGATCGCGTCGGAGCCAGTCAGCGCAAGGCCTTCGTCAGCCGATCCGATCGGCGTTCCGGGCAACCACTCCAGGAAATCGACCTGGCGCGGCTCAGGGACGGCGGGATGGGTAATGCCGACAAGCGCATCACCGCCATGGCTGAGCGCGGACAAGGGTGCGCCCACGCCCGCATCGGACAATGATCGCATCCATGCCAGTTCCGAACGCAACGCATCGCTGCTGTGATAGCCATGTCGGTGGATGCGGACGGCAAAGCGGCGGCCATCGTCCCGAAACACGGAAAACACCGCATTCTCGCGATATTTCACGGGCGTCAGTCGGGTGAAGCGCCCCGGCCACTGCTTTAACGCCGCCTCGGCCAGCAACTGAAGCGCAGCGATCTGTTCGTCCGGCGTGCGCGAATAGAATGTATAGATCGGTGCAGGCATCAGCGGGCCGCCTCTTCCAGCGTTTCGTCAAGCGCAGCGAGCAGAATGTCTGCCTGCTCGAAGGTGAAGATCATCGACGGACGCATCTTGAGTATGTTGTCGAAGGGACCGATGCGGCTGAGCAGCACGCCCCTGTCCTTCATCCGGTTGACGATCCTGCCCGCAAGGGGAGAAGGGTTCTTGCTCACCCTGTCCGCAACCAGTTCGAGCCCGAAAAACATGCCGCGGCAGCGCACATTGCCGATGATCTCGTGGCGCGTCATCAACTCCGTCAGCCGGTTCTGGACATAAGCTCCAACCGTGGCGGCGTTTGCGATCAGATTTTCATTTTCGATCACTTCGAGAACGGCGGCGGCGGCGGCGGTGGCTACGGGATTTCCACCGAATGTATTGAAATAGTTCGCGCTCCGGCCGAACTCGTCGACCACATCGTAGGACGATATGACGCTGCCGATCGGAAAGCCGTTGCCCATCGGCTTGCCGGTAGTGATGATGTCGGGGGTGATGCCATGATATTGGTGGGCCCACATCGCGGCGCCGGTCCGGCCAAAGCCTGACTGCACCTCATCGGCAATGACTAGGCCGCCCGCCGCTCGAACCAATTCAACCAAGCCGGTGAGATAGCCCGGCACGAATTCGGGCAGGCCTTCATTGGCCAGGGAAGGATCGATCAGCAGCGCCGCCAGCTTGACGCCACTCTCCTCCAGCGACGCGATCGCCCCGCGTGCCTCATCCAGATAATGGCTCGCCAACTCCGCGTCGGACCGGCCCTGCCGGTGACGGTAAGGGTCGGGCACCTGCACCAGCCGGGCAAAGTCCGGAAAGGGCTCCGGCACTGGAAAGGCGGTGCAGAGTGACGCGAGCACAGCCGAATTTCCGTGATAATTGACGCTGCTGGCGATGATGCCCGTACCGCCAGTCACATGCCGGGCGATGCGTAACGCCAACTCGTTCGATTCGGTGCCGGTGCATGTGAAGAAGACACCCGCATGATCATAATCGGTGGTGGCGGCCAACCGTTCGGCATAATCGACGACATTGCCGTGCAGGTAACGTGTATTGATGTTGAGTGTCGCAAGCTGCCGCGACGCCGCCTTCACCACATGGGGATGGCAGTGGCCGACATGCGGCACATTGTTGTAAACGTCCAGATAGCGGCGGCCATCGGCATCGAACACCCACGCCCCTTCGCCACGGACAAGATGCAGGGGCTGCTCATAGAAAAGCGGTGCGCCCGTCCCCAGCACCTGCCTGCGTCTTTGCAACAGAGAATGGTCATCGTCATTCATTGCAGCGCATCTCCTTGCCCGCTCTCATTATATTTATCATGATAATTGATATTCGTCCATAGCGGAGCGGAATGAGCGGCTTCAGTTCCTATCCACCTCGGCCAGTGCGCGCTGTTGTGCCCGCCACCGGGCGGGGGACAGGCCGGTTTCCGCGCGGAATGCCCGGCCGAAATGCGCCGGATCGCTGAATCCCAATGCAAAGGCGACGTCGCCTGAACTGAGCGCGGTATAATGGAGCAGCCGCTTTGCCTCTAGAAGGATGCGGCCCCGGATCACTTCGGACGCGTTCCGCCCCGCTCCTTCGCGGCAGGCGCGGTTGAGGAGATAGGGCGTCGTTCCCAGCAGCGCGACATAGGCATCGACCGTGCGGCATTCCCGAAACCGCCGGTCGAGCAGGCTGAGGAAGCTGGAAAACAAGGCTGCCGCTTTTGGCGGGGAAACCTGTGCCAACCGGTCGGCCTCGAAAAGGCGTGCGAGCATGATCATGACGATCTGCACATGCGCGCTCACCACATGTTTAAGCGCCCAGGACGGGAATTGATGTTCCCGCTCCAGGTCCAGAAACGTCTCCCTTAACCGGTCAACCAGTTCCACTGGTATTTTCGCGACCAAGGGAGTTCGCGCCAACGTTTCGACGGGCGCGGCATCGACATGGGCCAGGACATTGGACAGAAAATCATGCGACAAGCTGAGCACGATGGCGTCGGCGGCCGCGTCGACCGTGAACCCATGAACGACGCTGGCGGGCATCCATGTCAAGGTGCCAGGCGCGAGGTCATGCTCCGCGCCATCGGCGGTGAAGCGCCCTTCCCCCTGCAACCAGTAGGAAAGCTGGTGCAGATGCGGATGCACATGCGGTTCGACATTGCCATGATGCAAAGTCCCGCGATCGCTGATCCGCTCGACATGGATGAAGCGTGGATCGAGATCGCGGATATGCTGTCCGTAGATAAAATAATAAGGGGGCACAGCCGCGGAACGCATCGCCGAAATGCTATCGACTTTTTGAGTAAATGGCCAAAGCTTTTCGCATGCCGCTAAAGCCATCCCTCTCCTTTACGGCCATGATGGGGCCAATGGAAAAGGAGAGGATGATGTTCATTCGCGATGCCTGGTATGTGGGCGCCTGGAGTCACGAACTTGACGCGACGCCCATGAAGGCGAGAAGGCTGCTCGGCGACAATATACTGTTCTTTCGCACCACCAGCGGCCAAGTGGCCGCCATTCGCGACCGATGTAGTCATCGGTTCGCGCCGCTGTCGATGGGACGGCGGGAAGGTGATTGCGTGCGCTGCATGTATCACGGACTGTTATTTGATGCGGATGGCAAGTGTATCGAAGAACCAGGCCGTAAAGGCGTCAGTCCCAAAACCAACGTTCGAAGCTATCCCACTGTCGAACGGTACAAGCAGGTCTGGATATGGATGGGCGACCCGGCGAAGGCCGATCCCAACCTCATTCCCGATTGTCATTATCAGGATGATCCTGCTTGGGCATCAATTCCCGCCTATATCCATTACAAAGCCGACTATCGTCTGATCCTCGACAATCTTCTCGACTTTTCTCATTTGACATACGTACATGAAAATACGCTGGGAGGCTCAGCAACCATCGCGCATATACGGCCAAAGGTAGAGCGGCTGGGCGACAAGGTACGGTTGACCCGATGGTATCTTGGTGAACCCTGCATTGCGCCTTATCTCAAGGGCTTCAACACATTCGAAGGCCCCGTCGACCGCTGGCACATTTACGAATTGCACATCCCAGGCAATGTGTTCCTGATGGATTCAGGCAGTGCTCCAGCGGGCAGCGGCGCGCCGGAAGGACAACGGGTTCCTGAAGCGATGCAGTTCCGCGCGACCCAGATCGTCACGCCCGAAGACGAGCAGAACAGCCATTTCTTTTGGAGCTATGCCCATAATTTCAACATCGGCGACCCGGATTTCACCGCAAAACTGGCCACGCGCATCGCGGAGGGCTTCGAAGAGGACCGGATCATGATCGAGGCGCAACAGGACGAGGTCAACCGTAGCACCCGGGATGAGATGGCCTTCATCATGGCCGACAATGGTTTAGCATTGGGGCGGCGCATCATCGAAGAGAAATTGGCGGCGGAGAATGCGCTGGCTGATGGGTAGGTTCCGGACCCGCGGCAGAACTGGCGGTGGACGTCCGCTGGTCGCGTCCTTCATCTACCATCATTTCAGCAGTGACCGGTTGTCGATCCATTATGGCGACGAATATAATGCCCAGCTTACGTTGAAGATCGACAAGCATCTCAGCGCACTCGTCAAATATGCAGATTATCAGAGGAAGGGGATCAGCAGCTTTGCCGGTGATGCTGACACCAGGAAGTTCTGGGCACAGCTGGATTATGCCCTCTGAACAGCTTGCATATGCAGGGCGGCCCGGTGAAATTCACCGGGCCGCCCATGGTCATGATCAGAAGCTGACCTTGACGTCACCGCCAAATGTGCGCGGCTTCTTGTAGGAGCCCGCGCCGAAGCCCAGCCCGCCGAAATCGATGCCGAAATCAAGGTTGCGTTGATTGGTCAGGTTTGCGCCCCAGAGACCAACATCGATCTTGGCGTTCCCGGCCTGAATATCGGACAGAGAGATGCGAGCGCTCAGATCATAGTCGGGCCGCGAGCTGACTTCGCGGTTGAAGGGATTGACCCGATCGAGCGCAAAGAAATAGATGCGGCTGCGATAGGCAAGGTCGCTGCGCAGCATCAGCGTGCCGATGCCCACATCTACCGAATATTGGCCGCCGATGCGCGCGTTCCACTTGGGCGTTTGCGACAAGTGCGCTTCATCCCCCACGTTGATCAGCTGGTTGAACGTCGGGGATGTGAAGTCCGGATCGCGGTACAGATATTCCTTGAAGTCCGGGTGGACATAGCCGACCGAACCGTCGATTTGCAGCCCGGCGAAGGGAATGGCCGTCGCTTCCGCCTCGAACCCGCGGAACCGCGCTGAACCAGCATTTGAAACGACCGATGTGGCGCCGCCGCTTCCGCTCTGGAACTGCTGAATCTGCAGGTTGGAATAATCGGTTTGGTAGACGGACAGGTTGAGCCTGAGATGACGGTCGAACAGTTCCGACTTCAGGCCAAGTTCGTAGGCCGTCACCTTTTCCGGCTTGTAGGTCGTCAACTGTCCTTGAGGGTTTTGCGGATCGATGCCGCCCGAACGATACCCGGTCGATACGCGCGCATAAGCCATGATATCCGGCGTGAAGCGATAGTTGACCGAACCCAGCCAGGAAATATTGTCATTGTTGACCACAGTGGCCGCGGTCAACGTAGGCAGGTCCGTGCGCTGCAACGTCTTGCGATCCTGCGTGTAGCGTGCGCCACCCGTGATTTCGAGCTTGCCGTCGAGCGCCGAGGGTTTCCAGCTCGCCTGACCGAATATGGCGGCGGACTCCGAGGTCGCCCGGAAGCCCAGGGTGGGCGTCAGGTTGATGCCGATGAGGCCGCCGGGCGTGAGTTGCGGGTTGGCCAGGATGTTGGCCGCCGTCGTCGCAGGAACACCGAAGGCTTCCAGGAAGGCCGTGGGCGCGACAAGCGTCAGTGCCTGGCGGTTGTTCTGCGACGCCTTTTCGTAGAAATAATAGACGCCTGCCACATAATTCAGGTCGCCCGATGAGCCGAGCGCCTGAAATTCCTGGCTGAATTGCCATTGTTTCTGCGGCGCGTTGTTGCCGTTGTAGAGGCCGACATCGGCCACGGTCACGCCGGTCGGCGAGGCAGGGTCGAAATCGACGACCGGCCCACGCAGATAGCCGTTGCCATCAAGCGTCAGGATGGTGTCCTGCCAGAAGCGGCGGTAACCGGTGATCGACTTCAGCGTCAGTTCGTCGATCGGTTCATAGGCTATGGTAAGCGAATGGCCGTAAATGCGCGACTTGGCACCATAGCGCAGATTGCCAAAGCGATCGACGAAGCCGTCCTGCAGCCCCGGATTGATCCGGTCCGGGCTGATGAGAAATGGATCGCCTCCGAAATTGGGGGACTGGCTGAAATAATTGAAGACGCTGGGCGTCGCGGCCAGCAATTGGAAATAGGGAGCGGTGCCGGACCGGTAGTTGAAGTCGAAGTTGTAATTTATCGTCACATTGCCGAGGTCGGCTTCGACGCCTGCATATATAGCATCGCTGCGCAGTGCGCCGGGATCACGGCTGTCCGGGGTGTAAAGATTGTCGATATAACCGTCACGTTCACGATGCATGGCTGCGAGCGAAATCTTGATCGGCGACCCGCCGATGAAGCCGGTATCAACACGGCCACGGACGAACCAGTCGTCATAGCTCGCATAGCCGGCCTTGGCTTCCAGATGCATCTCATCTGTTGGCTTTTTGGTGACAAGCTGGATAGCACCGCCGATGGTGTTGCGGCCGAACAATGTGCCCTGAGGGCCGCGCAACACTTCGATCCGCTCCAGATCGACAAGGTCGAAGATCGCGCCCGCGGCGCGCGCAATGTAGACGCCGTCCAGATAGACGCCCACCGCCTGGTCGGTCGCCGCATCAGGCTGCTGATTGCCGACGCCACGGATGAACAAAGAAACGGCCGTCAGGCTGGTTGATTGTTGCAGAAGCGAAAGGTTGGGCGTGAAGCGCGGGACGCTTGTGACGTCGAGCACATTCTGCTGCTCCAGGAATTCGCCGGATAGAGCTGTGACCGAAACCGGGACCGTTTGCAGTCTTTCCTGGGTGCGACGCGCCGTAACGATGATGTCGGAAAGCCCGGTCCCATTTGGCTGCGCCTGAGCTTCCGCGCCCTGATTACCAGGAACCGTTTCCTGGGCAAAAGCCGGTGAAGCCAGCACCATCGCCAGCACGCCGGATATAAATGATCGATTGATACCGCCCATTTCCTCATCCTCCCTGTCATGACACGCTATTTTATAGCTTTTTTGCCCTGCACATCGGCAGGCCATGTCTGATTATGGTTGCAGATTCGTACCAAATGCGGTTTTCGTCAACTATCTTCGTGGGTGATGCCGATTATTTCCCTGGGTGTGACAACTAGGCCAATCTGATCTCTTCAATGCCGTCTGTGGATAACGCGGTCGGCAAAGCGGCTGATCGCGTCCTTTTTCACGGAAAGCTGGCTGATGTCCGATCCTTCCGCGACATAGCTCTCCATTTCCCACGGCGTCGGCATCCACGGGATCACAACCATATCGTTGATCCCATGCCCGGCGAGCCGCTCTTCGCTACTTTCGAGCAGCGGTTCGATGAGGGATATGACAGGCGAAAAACCAGATGCCGGCAATCCCATCTCTGTCCGAAGCGCTTGGAGATGTTGGACAATGGCGATCGTGTCGTCCACCGTGGCGGGTAATCCCAACCAGCCGTCATTGGTCGCCGCTCGCCGCAGTGCGGGTGCCGACTTTCCTCCAACCCAGATAGGCACCGGGCCGGGAGGCAAGGGGCGGAGCAGCACAGCGTCGAACCGGAAGAATTCGCCGTCATGGCTGACCGTTTCGCCCACCCAAAGCCTGCGGCAAATCGTCAGTATTTCGTCCAGGCGCCGACCACGCGATTTGAAGTCGACACCCGCGGCGTCATATTCTTCCTTCAGCCAGCCGGCGGATACGCCGCAGATCACGCGGCCGGACGTGTAGGCGGACGCGGTGGCGACCGCACGGGCGACCGTGAACGGGTCACGTAAAGCGGCCAGGTAGATGTTCGTCGCCAGCCTCAACTCGCGCGTTTCAGCCCCCAGCAGCGTCAGCGTAATCCAGGGGTCGGGCCATGGCGCATCCATGGGCCAGAAGATCTCACCGGACTCGGTATAGGGATAGGGGGTCTTGATCGAGGCTGGCATGATCAGATGATCGGCATAGGTGACACCGTGAAATCCGCAACTTTCCGCGTGCTGCGCCAGTGCGATCATCTGATCAAGCTCAGGCACCGCCATCATCGATAGCCAGAAACGCATGCTTGCCTCCCCTCAAGTCAACAAAGCTTCGCCTGCCCTTGATGAACATAGGCGGTCAAAAGACCCTATACGCCATCTGGCGCATATTTTCGATTAGAAGCTTGGTTTAATATTCAAATGTGACTTCAAGACCATAGGTGCGGGGGTCGCCAAAGATCGCGCTTGGCAGCCCTCCATTGAAATGGGCGATATAATATTCCTTGTCGGTCAGGTTTTTGCCGAAAGCCGACAGGCGCCAGCTACCGAAGCCGACTGGTATGTCCGACAATGTAAGCCGGGCATTAAGCAGGCCATAGTCGCCGATGACATAGCGGCGATCGGCGGTTGACGTCGAAACCTTACTCTTGAGGAAATAGTCGATGTTGGCGGTGAGCACGCCAATTGGCGTGTCAGGGAAGCGATATTCAAGAGACGTGGTCAGCGTATGTTTTGGAGCCTCCACGAAGGTGTAGCGCGACGTGATGTCATTGCCAGCTTGATCGAGTATTTGCTGGAACTTGGCGTCCAGATAGGCATAGTTGACCGAAAGGGTGAGTGTATCGATCGGCTTGGCGATCAAATCCAGTTCAAAGCCCTGGATGCGCGCCTTACCCGCATTGAAGACATCGGTAATGGCGACGTTCGTCGGGTCCGACTGGATATTCGTTTGAATATCCTTGTAGTTCGACCGGAACAGGGCAAGGTTGGCCTGCAAGTGATTGTCGAGCCAGCTTGATTTGATACCCAGCTCGAAGGAGTCGAGTGTTTCAGGGCCGAATCCTTCGTTGAAGCGTGCGATGCTGCTTGCGCGGATATTGTAGCCGCCCGTCTTATATCCTCGCGCATATTTGGCGTAGATATTGAGACTTGCATTGGCGTTGTAGCCGATGACGAGGCTGGGGCTGATGTTCGAGAAATGATTGTCGCCTGCTCCGCGAGGCAGCACGGTGGGTAAACCCGTCGCAGGGACGATGGTCTGGTCGAGCGTCGCCTTGCGTTCGTCCCGAGACCAACGCAGGCCGCCGGTCAGATACAGCCCCTCCATGAAGGCCGGACGCAATGTGGCCTGGCCGTACAGCGCATAAGCCCGGTTGTGGATCGTTGCGACCCGATCCATGCGGGGACGGCCGGTGATCGCGGAATAATCCGAGCTTTCGCCGTCCTCATCGAAATAATAGGCGCCGAGGACATAGTCCAGGCGGCGGTCAAAGGTGGAGCCGACAAGTTGCAGTTCCTCGCTCCACTGATCCTGCTTTTGATCAAAACCAGTCAGGATCAAGGGAAATGGCCCCGCCACCCCGGTCAGATAATTCTGATTGGTGATGCTGGAGAGCTTCCGGTAGCCGGTCAGCGACCTGAGCGTCACATCGTCAGCGACTTCCCAGCTGATGGTCAGATTATGCCCCTGCGAGGTGGCATCATTAGGCATGAGGTTTCGGACGAGCGGTGACCCTGCTGTCGGCCGATCCGCCATGCGGGGGTAGAAGGGCGCGGCAACCATGAAGACGGGCGTGTCGTTGATGTCGGAACGATCATAGGTGTAGCGCAATTGCAGGGCGTCTGTCGGTTGCCACAGCACGGCCGCGCGATATGCGTCGAGGCGCTGATCGCCCCAGCGGTCGACGCCGGTGCCGGGGTTGTCGACGAACCCGTCTTTCTGGCTGTGCAGATAGCCCAGCTCCACCGCGAGCGTTTCTCCGACGGGAATATTGACGCGTGTGCGGGATCGGAACTGGTCGTAATTGCCGATGGCAAGAGTCTGCTTGGCAGAGAACTCCCCCAGCTCGGGCGCGCGCGTGATATAGTTGATGGCGCCGCCTGTAGCGTTGCGTCCGTAGAGCGATCCTTGCGGTCCGCGCAGCACTTCGATCCTTTCGACCTCGGCGACTTCTGCGGACAGTCCCTGGTTGCGGGCGATGTAGATGCCGTCGAGATAGACGGCGACGCTGGGATCGACGGTGATCTGGTCGTCATTGTTGCCGATCCCGCGAATGAATACGCGAGCCGTTGTCGCGCTGTTCGGATGGGGGGTGACGGCAAGGCTGGGGACAAGGGTCCGCAGGTCGGTGATGTCGGCAATGCCCTTCTTTTCAATGTCGGCGCCGGTCATTGCCATCATCGAGATGGGCGTTTTCTGGAGGGATTCAGATCGTTTCTGTGCAGTAACGACGATCTCCTCGATACCCCCGCTTTGGACGGAGGCATCGTCCTGCGCGAAGGCGGGTGACGTGGCTGCGGCGAGGCACATTGCCAAAGCGCCGTGTGAGATGAAGCTGTTCATGTTAATTACTCCCCTTTAACGCGTGAAAGCGCGTATTTGTACGAGGCTGTTTCGTACTATCTAGCGTATGACGAGATTGATCGGTTGGACGGTGAGGTCGAGAGAGCTGAAAATCTGCTTCAGCGCTGCCGAGCCCCGGCCCGTGATTGCGCCTGCCTTCACCAGTGCGTCCACCGTCTGGTTGCCGGAAACCAGTTCCCCCAACGCATTGCGATCGAGCCGGACGACCGGCGCGCCGTCCGCCTCACCGCGGCGGAATTTCAGCGTGCTGTTGCGCAGTTCAAGCAGCCATGGGTCGCTTTCCCCGGCGATGGTGAGGGCGACGGTATGAGCGGCAGCTCCGGCGCGCTTGGGATCAACCTTGTAGCGGATTTGCTCAAGCATCAGCGCGACTGGCATCTTGCGGATATTATCCGGGTTCATGTAGCGCGCGGTCAGGCCTGCCTGTTGCAGCTTTCCTTCCAGTTCCAGCGCGCCCATCAGGTAGAAGCCGCGCCGGTTGCTGTTATAAGTAGCGTAGCCGAGTTTGCGGAAAGCGGCGGCCTTCAGCCGTCGTGCCTCCATATCCTGATGATCAATGGCGATCAGCAGCGTCGCAAGCTCCGCCGCCCATTGCGCGTCCCCCTGTTCGAAAGCGCGGTTGGCGGCGGCGAGCACAGGTGTCCGCCCACCCATCAACGTGACCTCGCGCCGGGCCCGCTCCACGCGTGGCGTGGGCGCAAGGTCGGTCGCATCGCCGGAGAACCAACTGATATAGCCGACATAATAGCTGCGCGCCGCGTCGGCGGCAGTGCCATAATATTCGGTGGTATAGGGCTCCGAGCGCAGCCAGTCGGGCAACGGCCCAAGAGCGTCAGGCAAGTCGTCCTGCGTGAGGCCCTTGTTGATCAGACGGATCGTCTGGTCATGGGTATATTGGATCGCATCTTCATAACGGGTCAGGAGCGCCTTGATCTGCGGCGCACCTTCCACGACCGGGCCGTGCATCGGCACCATCCAGGCTGCGCCATAGCGTTCCATCCTGCGCAGCGCCTCGATCCAGCGGTTGGCGTCGCGCATCTTCGTACCGCGCATCGAATGGAGATTGGGAAATGTCGGTCCCTGCACCTCATCGCCCGAAATCAACACCTGATAGTCGGGGAGCCATGCCGCGATGTGCGACGCGGCCTCTCCCCCGGTGTGGAACAGGTGCAGCTTCACCCCGGCGATTTCAATGTCGCGCCCGCCATCCACATCGACGAACTGAGTGGGCGGGATGTAGGCGGACTCATTCTTCCCCGCCTTACCCAAAGCGCCGCAGCAGCCGACATGAAAATCCTCTGCTTCCTTTCCTGCAAGGCTGAAGCCGAACATGTAGGCCGAGCGCGCGGCGACGATGGGCAGCGTGGCGACTCCTTCGTCGGAAAGCTCCTTCAGGAAATTCGAGGCGGCGAAGATCGGCACCTTGCCTCTGGCGACATCGGCTGGCGGTACGAACACCCCTGCCCCGTTCACATGATCAGGATGATGGTGGGTGTAGATGATGGCCTTGATCGGCTTGGTGGAAATCTGCGTCCTGATCTTGGCGAGAGCGGCAGTCGCAACATCGCGGTTCATGCCGGTATCGAGCAGGACGAGCCCGTCGCTGCCCTCGACCACGACGAGGTTCATGCCCTGAAATTCGATTTGCCAGACCGGCGTCTTTCCTACGCGGGTGACGCGTTCCTGGAACAACCGGGCATGGGCGGTATAGTTGGATGGAGCGGAAAAGGGCACGTTGAGATCCGGCGCATGAGCGATCGCCGGTGCGGCCATGCCCGCCAGCACAAGCGCCGAGAGCCCGCGCATGAGAGCTGCGCCACCCATCAAATGCAGCCTGCGAGCGACGCGCAGACGCGCGCCGCGGTCAAGGACCTCCACGGTCATATCCTCTCCTACACAGATATTGTTCGCTATGCCCGCTTGTACTGTACGAAACTCATCCGTACAAGATACCAAAGCATAGGGAGTGGATGAAAGATGAGAAAGCGCTCAGGACTGAACTATAAAGCTGGATTTGTGGCCCTTATCATGGGAAGCGCGGCGCCGCTCACGGCGCAGAATGTGCTCCCGCGAGCAGCAGAACCCTTTGCGGGCAAGATCGGCGAAACCTATGCCGATTCGGTCCCGGCCTTTCCCAAAGCGGTCACCGCCCCTGCTGGCGCACCCAATGTGCTGCTGATCCTGACGGACGACGTCGGTTTCGGCGCGGCGTCTACGTTCGGCGGTCCGATACCCACGCCCAATCTGGACCGGCTGGCAGCGCGCGGGCTGGTCTACAACCGTTTCCACACGACGGCTATGTGTTCGCCGACCCGCGCCTCTCTGCTGACCGGGCGAAATCATCATGCGGTCGGCAACGGCATCGTCGCGAACCTGTCCACGGGCTTTCCCGGCTATACCAATATCCTGCCCAAGAGCGCGGCGACGGTAGCGGAAGTGTTGCGCCAGAGCGGCTACAATACGGCGATGGTGGGCAAGCATCATAATGCGCCCGAAGCCGATGTATCGCCGGCCGGTCCATTCGACATGTGGCCGACCGGACTGGGTTTCGAACATTTCTACGGCTTCATGGCGGCCGAAACCAACCAGTTCACCCCCGCCCTCTATCGCGGCACCACCGCCATTCCGACCCTCAAGGAAGGAGTGCTGGACAAGGCGCTGGCCGACGAGGCCATCCAGTGGATCCACAATCAGAAAGCAGCTGCGCCCGACAAACCCTTCTTCCTCTATTATGCGACCGGATCGGCGCATGCCCCGCTGCAGGCGCCCGCAGACTGGATCGCCAAGTTCAAGGGGCAGTTCGACAAGGGATGGGACGCTGTTCGCGCCGACACGGTGAAGCGGCAGAAGCGGCTGGGCATCATTCCTTCTGCCACCAGGGATTCAGCACGGCCCGAAGGCTTGACTGCCTGGAGCGCGCTCACCCCAGATCAGCGCCGGATCAATGCGCGCTTCATGGAAGTCTATGCAGCGATGCTCGCCTATCAGGACGCACAAATCGGCCGTGTCCTCGACGAACTCGACCGTATGGGCGAGAGCGGCAACACGTTGATCATGTTCATCGAAGGGGACAATGGCGCGGCGGCCGAGGGCGGAGAGAATGGCAGTTCGAACCCCATGTCATCCTTCGCCAATGCGATGCAGGAGGATGACAGGATGCTGCTCGCCAATCTTGACAAGATCGGCGGGCCCGATGCGGTGGGCAATTGGGGCTATGGATGGGCATGGGCGACCAACGCGCCCTTTCCCTGGTTCAAGCAATATGCCTCTCACCTGGGCGGGACGCGCAACGGGCTGGTCGTATCCTGGCCGGATCATATCAAGGAACGCGGCATCCGGTCACAATTTACCCATGTGGTCGATGTGATGCCGACCATATTGGAGGCTGCGGGCCTGCCAGCGCCCGACAGCGTCAATGGCGTCGCACAGCAGCGAATGGACGGCGTCAGCTTCGCATACAGCTTTGCCGCGCCCCGCGCGCCAGAGCGGCACGACACCCAATATTTCGAGATGATGGGGAATCATGCCATTTATCATCAAGGCTGGCTGGCAAGCACCACGCCAGTCAACCTGCCATGGAAGCGCGGCGACGGCTCTATCCTACCCAATCAGTATAAGTGGGAGCTATATGACCTGCGCAAGGACTTTTCCCAGTCGCGCGACCTGGCCGCCAGCCAAGGCGCGAAGCTGAAGGAGATGCAGGCCCTTTTCCGCAAGGAGGCCGAGCGGAACCAGGTGCTGCCGCTGGACGACCGCCTGACGCTTGCCCGGTTCCGTGCGGCCGAAGGGCAACGGCCCCATCGTTCGACCTACAGCTATTGGGGCGCAGGGATCAGCATACCGTCGGTCAGTGCCGCGCCACTGCTGGCGCGCAGTTTCCGCATCACCGCTGATGTCGACATGCCGAAGGAGCCCGCGACCGGCGCGCTCGTCGCGCTGGGCAGCAAGTTCGGGGGCTGGAGCTTCTATCTGAAGGATGGACGACCTGTTGCGATGATCGCGGCATCGCAACTGGCGGGCGACCAGTCACAGGTGGCGGCGACCCAGCCTCTCCCAGCGGGGAAGAACAGGCTGGTCTTTGATTTTCACTATGATGGCGGCGTGAATGCCGGGGGCGACATGATCATCAGCGCCAACGGCACCAAGGTGGCACAGGGCCGCATCGCGCGGACCATATCGAAACTGCCGGAAATGAGCGACACGCTGGATATCGGTTTCGACGCCGATACGCCGGTCACGTCCGATTATAAGGATGGCGGTCACTTCCCTGGTGGGATTGAGAAAGTCGACATTTCGGTGGGTAAGCCCGGCGCGCCCGGCAAGGCGCCCTGAACGGAACAATCCTGATGCCTGCGGACATGCGCCGCAGGCATCAGGAGACGCTTTTCGGCTTTGCCCGTTGACGGCGCGCCCCGTCCGGCGGTTAAGATAGGCCCAGATGGTCGAAATCACTTCTCAACCCGTGCATGCCGAGCGCGATAACCGGACCCAGGTCCTGAACGCCGCGGGCCAAGTATTCCTGGCCGATGGCTTTGAGCGAACGAGCGTCGATCGGATCGCCGCCGTCGCCCATATGAGCAAGCAGAGCATCTACGAGCTTTATCCAAGCAAGCTCGCTTTGTTCGAGGCCGCCGTCCGCAGCAAATTGAACGGTGCGTGGCTCAACCTCAGGGCCATCGATCGCGGGGCAAATGCGGAAGACACGCTGACGCGCTATGCCATGCGGCTGTTCGAGGGTTTTGCCGAGCCCGTGAATTTCGGCCTGTTCCGCGCCAATATCGCGGCTGCTAACCATGTTCCGGAATTGGCCGCGGAGCTGCACGAGAAGCGTCTGGCATCGTCGCAGCCACTCGCCGATCATCTCGACCAGCTTATCGCCGATGGCGTCATCATAGCCTGCGACACGATGGCCATGGCCATCCGCTTTGGCGGCATGGCGGTGGAAGGCGCGCGCTATTTTCTGGGCACCGAACTGCCCGGCAAGGCCGCGCAGAAACGCATCGTGGATTGTGCGGTGCATCTGTTCCTGGACGGCTATCGCAGCGTGACGGATGTTACGCGCGACGCTGTCCCTGCCCCCGCGATCGAGCCGCCTGCACGCGAGGGTGGTCCGGCGATGCGGCTTTCTGCGGACAAGTTGCTCGCGCTGCTGGACGCGGCGACGAGCGAATTTCTGGAACATGGCTATCGCCGGGCCAGCATCGACCGGATCGCCGCTGCGGTGCGGGTGAGCAAGGCTACGATCTACCGGCAGTTCGGCAACAAGGAAAATCTGCTGCGCTACATCGTCCAGCGCGACATTTTCGAGGCGAGCCAGCGCCCGTTTACGCAGATCCCCGTGGGTGACGAGCCCGAAGCGGCGCTTGCCGCGCTCGCGCGGGAGGCGCTGGACCGGCATCTTGAACCGGCGAACTTGCGGATGCACCGGCTGTTGGTGGTGGAGGCTGATTTCCTTCCCGATCTCGCCCAGCTATTCTATGAGGGCCGCGTGCGGCGGCTGGGCGACGCGCTGGAGACGCAGCTTCATGCCCTGGGGCTGCCGCGCCCGAGCCTTATGGCGACACGCATCTTCTACACTCTCGCGACATTCGCGGTCCGTTTCTTCACGGCGAGCACGCCGCCTGCGGAGAAGGATCGCGAGATCTACGCCCAGGAGTGTGCGCTCCTGTTTCTTGAAGGTGTGCGGGCGGACGGGCGCAGTTAGTTGCCCTATGAGGAGGCGCGAGCGCCAACCTCTTGTGTTGCAAGATTAATCTTGAAGACCTAGCCTTCCTCCCGCTCCATTGCGGCCAGCAAGGGGGCGTTGGAATCGACCCGAGAAGCCGGAAGGACGCCCGTGGATTTCTATTTCAATCGCTTTGAGGATCGACGACCGCCAGAGCCGCTGCCTCATTCGCGATTGATCGAGTTGATCTGGCAGACATTGGCGCTGCTGATGCTGTTGCTGGGCGCGCGCTATCTGTTGTGGCGCTGGACGGATTCGCTGAACTGGGACGCCTTGTGGTTCGCCATTCCCTTGGTCATCGCGGAGACTTGCGCCTATTTTGGGCTCATCCTCTTCACGCTCAACCTGTGGAAGGTGAAGGATTATCCGCTGCGCGCACCCCCGGCGCGGACCAGCGAATGCGTGGGATCGGCGGGCAGCGAGGATGATCGGCCCATCTCGGTCGATATCTTCATCGCCACCTATAATGAGGATGAGGAATTGGTGCGGCTGAGCATTCGCGACGCCAAGGCGGTGCGCTACCCTCATCCCATCGACGTGAAGGTGCATATACTCGACGATGGCCGCCGCGACACGATGCGACAGGTCGCGGACGAGGAAGGCGTCAATTATATCAGCCGCGACAATAATGTCGGCTTCAAGGCGGGCAATCTGCGCAACGCCATGGAGCAGACGAGCGGCGACTTCATTGTGATCTGCGATGCTGACACGCGGCCATTTCCAACGATGCTGGAGCGGACGCTCGGCTATTTCCGCGATCCCGACGTGGCTTTCGTCCAGACGCCGCACTGGTTTTATGATCTGCCCGAAGGCGAGCGGCTGAAGGACTGGATGGGCCGCAAACTCGGCGGACTGGGCAGCGCGATCGGGGGAGCGGTCGAACGGATCTTTGGCGAGATACGCATCGGCGAGGACCCGTTCGTCAATGACCCACAACTATTCTTCGACGTGATCCAGCGCCGCCGCAACGCCTATAGCGCCGCCTTCTGCTGCGGGGCGGGATCGATCCACCGGCGCGAGGCCGTGATGTTCGTCGCGCTGCGTGCCTATGCCGATGCCATCGCCCATGCTTCGGGCGATGCGAAATCGCGCATCGCCAAGCTCGTCCGCCGCCGCGCCGATCCGGCAGCGCAAGCGCTCGCCCGCTGGCAAGCCGCGCAGGCCGAGGAGCTGACCCCCTATAAATTCCATGTGTCGGAAGACATCTACACCACGATCGTGCTGCATCAGGACCGCGAACGGCGGTGGAAATCCGTGCTTCACCCACATGTGGAATCGAAGATGCTCTCGCCGCAGGACCTGCTCAGCTGGAGCATCCAGCGGTTCAAATATGCAGGCGGAAGCCTCGACATCTTCTTCCACGACAATCCGGTGACGGCCAAGGGTTTGTCGCTCGGCCAGCGGCTCATGTATTTGACGACATTCTGGTCCTATATGGGCGCGCTCTGGAACCTTGTCTTCCTGCTGGCGCCGATCGTCTATCTGATGACGTCGGTCGCGCCGGTTTCCGCCTATACAGGCGACTTTTTCGCCCGGGCGCTGCCGTTCCTGATTGTTACCGAACTGGCCATCATGTTCGGGACGTGGGGCATTTCCGGCTATAAGGGGAAGGTCAGCTATATGGCGTCCTTCCCGATCTCGCTCCAAGCACTCTGGGCGGTGGTGCGAAAGCAGAAGATCAAGTTCCCGGTCACGCCCAAGGATCGGCAGGACGGCCATTATCTGCACCTGGTCTGGCCGCAGCTGGCTTTGATGATCGGAACCTTTGCCGCCTTTTGCTGGGCGGCGGCAGCGCTATGGCTGGGCTTTGGCAATTACACGCTCGGCGGCCTGATCGCCAACGGCCTGTGGGGTCTCAACAACATTCTGGGCATGTCGATCATGGTCCGTGCGGCCCTGTGGCAACCCAACGAGGAAAAGGCAGGATGAACTGGAAAGAAGGTTTTAGAAGAGGGCGGAGCCATTTGCTGATGGCAGCCATTCTGGCCATCGCCGGGAGCATCGTCGTCAGGATGGAGGATGATGCGCTTCGCCAAGAGACCGGGAAAGCTCCGCCTCAATCCATGACGGACAAGTTGCCTGCCAGTTTGAAGTGACGGCGGGCGATTGCTGCGGTAGCCCTTCGAAAAGCTCATGGCGAACGGTGTTAGCGGATGGCGCGCCGGTCAGCCGCGCAGGCGCTTTGTGAGACGCAGTCGGTTCGTGCCGCCTTCGCTCCGATAATCGATCTGGTCGATGCACGACTGGATGATCCCAACACCGCGGCCGCTCTCCGCATCAGCGGAGATGGTGCGGCATCTGGAAAACAGTCCTTCGGGAACCGCTTCGCCCTGATCCTGGAGTTCGAGCGATACGGAGCCGGGCATAATTTGCACCCCGACGCCGATCATGCCGTCGTCCCGACCGCGATAGCCATGGATGATGATGTTGTTGGCGGCCTCTGCAAGCGCCAACTCGATGTCGATCATCACTTCGGGTGGAACAGCGGCGGCTTCGCAGAGGGCGCGGACATGCTCGCTCAATTGACCGACTTCTTCCAGCCGGGCGGGGTACAGGCGGACAGCCCCCTCGTCAGCCACGCACGAGCGCTCTTGCATCCGGGACCGTCTCGGCAAGCCGGAACACAGCGTCGAGGCGCGTCAGTTCGAACAGGCGGCGCACCGCAGGCTGCGCCCCCGCGATGGCGAGCGAGCCGTCCTTGCCCAGCATCTTGAGGAGCGACACCAGCGCGCCGAGCGCCGTGCTGTCCATGAAAGCGACGCGCGTGAGGTCCAGCACGACCTTGCGCGGACCACCATCGATGCCCTTGGCGAGGTCCGTCTTGAATGCCGGGGCTTCGGCGGCATCGAACCGCGTCGCCTGCACCTCTACCAGGGCCACATCCCCATCCATAGTGATGATCGCCGTCATTCCTTCACCCTTGTCTGTCTATGCCATTTCAATCGCGAGAAGCGAAATATCATCGTCAAAGCCGCGCGTGCCCCGCCGCATCGCGACGGCGGCCTTCACCCGTTCGACCATCAGTTCCAGCGGCTCGCCGGCTCCCTCGCGCAGCAACTCGCTGAGCCCCGCGACCTCCAACTGCGTGCCTTCGCGATCGGCGCATTCGGTAACGCCGTCGGAAAAGAGTATCAGGCGTGTCCGGGGTTCCAACGTGACTTCTTCGGGGATGAACGTAGCGTCACTGAACCAGCCGAGCGGAAAACCACCGTCCAGGCGCAGGGTGGACACGCCGCCTGACCCGACGATCAGCGGATCTGGATGGCCAGCACGGATGATCCACGCGCGCCCTTCATGCGGCGAGAGCAGGCCGCAGATCAGCGTCGCATAATTTTCATTGGGCTGCCCCTCGATCTCCCTATTGAGCTGCTCGATCGCGGACGCCAACGCCGCCGGATCGCCGGGAGCAAGCTGGACCAGCCGGTGATGCAGGTGAAAGGATGCGAGCGCGGCGGGCACGCCATGCCCCTGAACATCGGCGAGGAAAAAGAGAATCTTGTCGTCCTGCCGCGACACGCCCAGTGTATCGCCGCTCATGTTCATCGCTGGCTGATGCGCCCACGCGATGCGCACGCCGTTCATTTCCTTGTCATTGGGCAACAGCTTGTGATGCAGCGCAGCCGCCGCATCCAGGTCAGCCCGCACATGGCGATAGGCCGCCCGGATACGATCATGCGCCTGCGCCAAATGGCGGTTCCGCCGCTCCAGGCTGCGATGCAGGCGCACATTGCGCCGGGCCGAGGCGACCGTCAGTTCCAGTTGCAGCGGATCGAGCGGCTTGAACAGGAAATCGTCGACGCCCGCAAGCGTGGCAGCCCGGATCGTATTGCTGTCGCCGCGCGCGGTCATCATGACGATGTGGAGAAAGCGGTTCTGCACCGCCGCCGCCCTCACCTGCCGCACGAGCTCAAGACCATCCATGCCCGGCATCTGCCAATCGGTGATGAGGACATCGACCGGCGCCAATTGCACATGCGCGAGAGCGGCCGCCCCATCGCCTGCGACCTGCACCGAGCAGCCGAGCGCCTCCATCTCCAGCGCCAGCACCTCAAGAAACAGGTCATCGTCGTCGACGATGAGTATGTTGAGGCTGGTAATGGGGAGCGGCTCCGCGGTCATGAGATTCCTGCGTTTCTCCAAAAACAAGCCTGCCCCACCCTCCCCATCTAACGGCCAAGCCGCCGGACAGGAAGGCTTTGAATGGCAAAGATTTTCCGAAAATACGGTAAATCGAGCGTTAACGCCGTTTTTGGGCTGTCCCTTCCACCCCATCGCACGTTATGCAGCGGCAACAATCCGCCGTCGGGAAACAATCGAATGATTTCACTTCGCTTTCTGGCCCTCCTCGCCGTTTCAGCGCTTTCGGGGCAGGCGGCGCTGGCGCAGGACCGGGGCGTGATCTACGCGGGCGGTTCTGTCGGCGACGGCGCGGGAGGATATGGCGGCGGGTTGATCTCTCTTCCCGGCAACTCGCTCGGCCACGGCCTTGCCGTGCGCGCCGGGGTAAATGGCGGGACGTATCGCTATCGCACCACCGAACGGATCGAGGCCACCTATATCGGCGCGGAAGCTGCCCTCGTCTACCAAACGTCCGGGTCCTGGGGCTGGGCGAATATCGGTGCGGGGCCGCGCTTCACGAAAACCGATCTCGACCCCAATGATCCGGGCAACAAGCTGCAGGGTTCACGATGGGACGTGGGCGTCCAGACGGATGGCGTGTTGGGTGATCGCTTGCGCCTCGGCTGGTTCGGAAGCTGGGGCATCCGGAATGAAAGCTACATGGCGCAGCTCCGCCTCACCCAAGCGGTCAACCGGCAGAGCGATACGCGGCTGGGCCTGGAAGCGACTTTGCAGGGCGATCCCACCTATAAGCGCGGCGGTCTGGGCGCCTATATTTCGACCGCGATCGGCGGCGGCTGGACGGGGCAGCTTTCAGCCGGCGCGACCGAACAGAAGGGCCGCAATGCCCGGCCTTATCTATCCATAGGGCTCAGCCAGGTCTTTTAAGCGCTGTTTGCCGGAGAACGCCGCCGATGACCATGCCTGGTCTTCGACAAACCATGCTGTGGGTGGTGGCGGTCGCCATTCCGGTCATCATATTGGCTGTCGGCCTCATCCTTGTGGCACAGGCGGACAATGCGGCCCAGCTGCGCCTTGAGGTCATTCGCTCCTATGACCGCCGGTCGCTGATGCAGGACATGCTGTCCCAGCATCAGGATGCGGAGACAGGGCAGCGCGGCTATCTGATGACCAATCGGCGTGAGTTTCTCGAGCCCTACGAAACCGCACTCCGCGCAATTCCGGACAGCTTCAATCGGATGCAGGCGCTTTCGGCGTCGGCGGAGCAGCAGAAGGGCCTCCACACGCTCCGCACGCTGTCGCGTGAAAAGCTGGCCTTCGTGCAGGAGGCGATATCCTCCAACGCCCGTGGCGGCAGGGATCAGGCGCTGGCCATGGTGGTAAGCGGGCGCGGCAAGCTGCTGATGGATCGCCTTCGCGCCGAGATTGGTCGGCAGCAAGCGGTCGAGGCCAAGCAGCTGGCGCACACATCCGCATTGGCAGACAGGGCGCAGAAGCAGCTGCGTGGCCGTGCCTTTTCCCTCCTCAGCTTTCTGGCCATCCTGCTCTGTGCGGCAGGAATCGTTATTCTCCGGACGCTGAAAGCCAGGGGGGCCGCCCTCGCGCGCCTGGACGATGTGTCCCGCCGCCGCAAAGCCATTCTCGACGCGGCGATGGACGGCATCCTCATCCTCAATCCAAGCGGCAGCATCGAAGGCGTGAACCGGGCGGGTGCGAGGATTTTCGGCTATGAAGATAGCGACATGCTGCGGCGGGACGTCGGCATGCTGTTCGCCAACCAGCCTCCGCGAGGACAGGTCGCAGCCTATCTGCGCAGCATGAATCTGAGCGAAGGGCATCCGGGGCATATTCAGGAGATACCTGGCCGCCGCAAGGACGGCACGGTTTTCCCTTCCGACGTTGCGATAACCGCTGTCGAACTGAATGACGGCACCCATTATGTCGCCGTGGTTCGCGACATCAGCGAGCGCAAGCGGGTCGAGCGGATCAAGTCGGAATTTGTCGCGAGCGTCAGCCATGAATTGCGGACGCCGCTCACATCCATCGCAGGGTCCCTCAGCCTTCTGGCCGGGGGCGCGGGCGGGGAACTGGGGGACCGGGCGCAGCGGCTGATCACGATCGCGCACAGCAACGCCGAGCGGCTCGTCCGCCTGATCAATGACATATTGGACCTGGAGAAGATCGACAGCGGGCGGATGGTCTTCAAGAACCAGCTGATTGACCTGTCGGATTTCCTGAAGCAGGCGATCGAGGCCAATCGCGGCTTCGCCGACCGGTATCAGATCAGCCTGGAACTGAAGATCGACGGACCGCGCGCCTATGTCTGGGCTGATCCGGACCGGCTGATGCAGATCATCACCAACCTGATTTCCAACGCGGTCAAATTCTCTCCGGCGGGCGCGGCGGTAGAGGTCGTTCTGCAACCTTCAGGGGCGGCGCACAGGATCAGCATCTGCGATCATGGCCCCGGCATCGACGAAGGCTTCCGGGAACGGGTTTTCAGCCGTTTCGCGCAGGCCGACAGTTCAGACAGTCGGGCCAAGGGCGGCACCGGGCTGGGGCTCAGCATCGTTCGGGAGATGGTGACGCGGCTCGGCGGCAGCGTCAGCTTCGACACGGAGACGGGCGTTGGCACCCGCTTCCACATCGACCTGCCAGCGACGGCACCCGAAAAGGCAAAGGAAGAAGGCCGCATCCTGATCTGCGAAGGGGATCGGCAGACCTCCGCCGACATGCAGGAGATATTGGCGAATGCCGGATTCCCCTGCGACGTGGTGCATGACGGGTCCGCTGCATTGGCGGCGGCGCGCGCGCGCAGCTACCGGCTGATCCTCATCGACTCCGACCTGCCGCAGGGCGGCGGCATCTCGCTCGTCCGTTCGCTGCGGGCGTTGGAGGACGGGTCCCACCCGCCGATCCTGATGATCTCCGCCGACAGCCGGGCGGGCTCTGTAGAAGCAGAAGCGCTGCCGATCATCGATTGGCTGCAAAAGCCCTTGCCTACGGACCAGATGCTGGATGCGGTCAAGCACACGCTGTTCGGCGGGCAGCGCGACGGGAAGCCGCGCATCCTGCATGTCGATGATGATCCGGACGTCCTCCGCCTGATCGCCACGGCGCTGGAGGATCAGGTCGAACTGACATCGGTTGCGACCCTCCGCGAGGCGCGAGCGGCGCTCGGGCGCCAGCCATTCGACCTCGCGATATTGGACCTGGGCCTGACGGACGGGCCGGGATCGCTCCTGCTTCCCGACCTGAAGGCGGCGGGACAGATACCGGTCATCATCTTTTCCGCACAGGATGCCGACAATGAGGCTGCGGCCAGCGTGCAGGCCTTCCTCACCAAATCGCGGACGTCGATCGATCATCTGGTGGCGACGGTCGAGCGTTTGTGGCGGCAGACCAGCCCCGAAGGAGGGAAGTGACCATGGTCCGCATCCTTTATGTGGATGATGAAGAAGATATCCGCGAAGTCGTGGATATAGCGCTGAGCCTCGACCCTGAGCTGGAGGTGCGGCTGTGCGACGGCGGTCAGGCTGCCTTGGAAGCGGCGGCAAGCTGGCGCCCCGCGCTCATCCTGCTCGACTTCATGATGCCGGGCATGGACGGGCCAGCCACCTTGGCGCGGTTGCGGGAAGATCCCGAGACCGCCAATATTCCCGTGGTATTCGTCACGGCCCGGAGCGCGCGCGCGGACGTGGAGCATCTGATCTCGTTGGGCGCGGCGGGCGTGATCGCGAAGCCGTTCGATTCGATGGCGCTCAGCGCCACGGTTCGGGACTATCTGCCGTGACGGCGGACGCAGGCGCGCGGATGATGGCGGTGCGCGACAAGTTCGTGGCCCGCTGCCGCGAGGAACGCGCGCAGCTTCCGGCCCCTGAGAGCGTGCGCGAAAGCGATCTCGAACGGATCGGAGCGGCCGCCCACAAGATTGCGGGCTTGGCGGGCACCTTGGGCTTCAGCAGCCTGGGCGAAGCCGCCGCGCAAGTGGACCAACACATTGCGAGCCATGTGGAGATTGGGCCCGCCTATCAGCTCTACATCGAGGAATTGGACTGCCTTTTGGACATATAATGGTGATCAGCACCATTGCGCCGATGCGGTGGCGGTATCGGCCATTCGTACGCCCCTCACCCCCAGCTTTTCGCGGGCTTGATCCGGCGTCAGATCGAACACGTCTTCGTAGCGCATCATGTAAAGCGGATCGGAATCCCGGCCGACCTTCGCGCCCCTTTCCACCGCATCCTGAACCACCAGCCAGGTCTGGGGGTAATGGAGAACCGCGCGGGTGATGATGCGCGTGGAGCCGAGAATGGAGAAGGCGGAAAGCTCCCCCGCCAGTTCCGGGCTCATATGTACGAACAAAATTGGTGAGCCGCATATAATAGGGCACCAGCTCGCCGATGAAATCAAAGCCGCCGCCGCCCAGAATATGTTCAAGATCGTGCGTCTGCCCGGCGCGCAGCTGGAAATATTCGAAGTCGTTGCGCGGTGTGAATGGTGGGACAATGTCGACCTGTAGATCATTGCCGGTCAACTGCGCATAGAAGATGCCCCCAACCGTGTCCG
Organism: Sphingobium agri; assembly: GCF_023051225.1. NCBI lineage: Bacteria > Pseudomonadati > Pseudomonadota > Alphaproteobacteria > Sphingomonadales > Sphingobiaceae > Sphingobium > Sphingobium agri. The sequence goes on from NZ_JALKHS010000011.1 coordinate 219,274, forward strand.
GGCCATAATGTTTGAGGTCATCGCGTCCGAAGGTCGAGACGAAACCTTCGCGGAACCATGCATCGAGTGCCGGATTCTTCTGCCGTTCCGCGGCGAACAGGGCGTTGATATGATCGATGTCCTGAACCTCGCGAAGTATCTGCACGAGCTGGATCGAATCCGAAGGGGTGGGCACGTCAGGTCCGTTTCGCCGCAGCAAATGGGTCGCCACCCAATCGCGGACGCGCGCGTCATTCAGATAGCGGGAGGAACTGACGAGCACGCTGCTGTCGGTTTCCACCGTCTTGATGCCCCTCATCAGATAGGAATAATCGGCCATCTCAACGATCTCCATTAACAAGGTCATGCCCGCCGATCGTGGCAGCCAGATCGGGAGGAACAAGGACGGGAAAGCGAAGCAGCATTTGCGCCATCCCCTTGGCGGCGGGGTCGAGCCGGGTACTGGCATTGATGCCGCCAGCAAGCGCGTCGTGAACCACGAAATTGAGAGCGTGCAGCCCCGGCGCTTCATAGCGGTCGACCCGAGGAAGGCCGTCGCCCGACGCCAAATGGCGATACCAGTCCGCCACCGCTTGAGGGGTTAGAGACATGCGGAGCCAAGGCAGATATTGCGGCTGACGCGCGATGACGGCGACGTTGAACAAGTGCCCCTTGTCGCCGCTGCGCGCCCATGCGAGCCGGATCAGGTCGACGGCGACCGCTCCGGGTGGCGTATCGGGAACTGGTTGCGGTGCCCTCGGCAGGACAGTGGAAGGCTGGCCCACAGGCACTGGCACTGGCAAGGTCTCACCACGAACGGTCACCTGTGGCACGATACCGCTCTTGCTGACCAGGAACAGGAATATCTCGGTCTTGGGCAGTACCGTGGTGGCGAGGTTGATCGTGGTGCCGACCGCCATGCCGCTGATGCCAGCCCATTGTTCGCGGGCGAATATATCCGCCCCCCGGCGGTCGGGATGATCCACGACCATCTTGCAGATGACTTCCCGAGCGCCCGCCCCGCCGCCATGGGGTCCAAAGCTTGCATCTTCACCAATGATGACGGTGTCGGTTTCGGTGAAGTCGGCCAGATTATGGGCGCGCAGCAGCGCCCGGCTGCGCGCATAGAGCGCTTCGGACTGCCGCCTTGCTTTTTCTGCGGCCTGCTCGCCGATGATCGGCTGGTAGGCGACGGCGCGCCATCCGCCGTCCGAGGTGACGCAAACCTTGTAGCTTTCGGTCGGCGGGCGGCCCTTCGCGCCGGAAACCCTCACCCGGTCCTTGCCTTGCTGCTCCAGCCTGACCTCACTGAAGTCGCAGCAGACGTCGGCGACGATATAGTCCGCCGGATCGCTGACTTCGTAGAGCAGCTGTTCGGCAACAGTGCCGATCGAGACGAGGCCACCCGTCCCTTCGGGCTTGGTCAGGATCATGGTCCCGTCCGCATGACATTCCCCGATCGGAAAACCGATATTTGCCCAATCCGGCACATCGCGCCAGTCGGTGAAGGTGCCGCCCGTGACCTGAGCGCCGCACTCCAGCAAGTGACCCGCCAACGTCCCCGCCGCCAGCAAGTCGAAATCCCCTTCGCCCCAGCCAAATTCGTGGATCAGTGGCCCCAGGACGATGGCGCTATCCACCACCCGCCCGGTGACGACGATGTCCGCGCCCTTCTCCAGCGCCACCGCAATGGGAAAGGCGCCGAGATAGGCGTTGGCGCTGATGACATTGTCGGGGAAAGCGGCGCCCGTGAACATGTCGCGGTGGCCAGCGGCCCTCAGCTGCTCGACTTGCGAGCGCAGATCGTCGCCCTCGACATAAGCGACGGTAAGAGAGAGCCCCGCTTCCGCGATCATGCGCTCAAGGGCCGCCGCCAGTCCTGCCGGATTGACGCCGCCGGCATTGGCGACGACCTTCACGCCTTGAGCTGCGATCTGGCGCAGATGAGGTCCGACATGAACGGTGAGAAAATCGGTGCCATATCCCGCTGATGGATCAGCGGCCTGCATCCGCCCGAAGAGGCCCATGGATCCTTCGGCCAGATAATCGAAGACAAGATAATCAAGCCTGCCGCCGTCCAGCAGCTGCGGCACCGACAATGCCGTGTCGGAAAAGGATGCGGTAGCCCCACCGATCCTCACGACCTTCTCTGTTGCGGCGGTCATGGCACTCTCTCCATATTTTTGCCGCAGAGGCTAGAGAAGTTTTTGGCGGAAGAATGTCACCCCTGTTACATTCAATCGGGTGAAAATCAGTGAGCGCACATCGGCGCTGCGTCTCTTGCGCGGCACGGACTGGCTGCGGGATTATCCCGCTGCGCTGGCGGAAGACTCATCGCGCACGGGCGGCTGATCCATCTTGGAACGAGCCAATGGGCGCAGACGCAAGGGGATGAGCGGGGCGGGCTTTTCATCGTGATCGACGGCCTGTTCCATTCCTACTGCACCGCGCCGGGCGACAGGCAGGTGATGATCGGGCTTTCCGGCCCCGGATCGGTCTTGGGCCACGCAACGAAGTTCAGCGGCGGCCCCCGATTGGTGACGGCCATATCGGTGCGGCCGAGTATCCTGCTGGAGATCAGCGAGGCGGCGCTCGAACAGATTGCCGAGAACCGGCCGGAAATATGGCGAGCCATTGCCGACTTTGCCTACACGAACATGCGCAGAACCCTGCACATGCTGGCGGAACTGATGGCCCTGCCGCCACGGCAAAGGATCGCTGCACGATTACTGGCTTCGGCTACTTCGTCGGAGCGCGGGCTGATCGTCAGTCTAAGCCAGCAGACATTCGCGGAAATGATTGGCGTCAGCCGCAAGACCGTGAACCTGCACCTTACCGCATTTGAACGAGCGGGGCTGATCCGGCTTGGTTATGGCTGGATCGAACTTGCCGACAGCGGTCGTCTACGCGAGGTGGCGGATCGGGAGTGACGCGGGACGCCGCCGTCAGTCCTGCGGAGCCACTGCCACCCGGGCGAGGCGATGCATCATCGAGCGGAACTGCGCCAGTTGGGCGGGATCCGCCGGGTCATAGGAACGTGAGGGCCCAAGCTGATGCGCGTTGCAGACATAATGCAATGCGCTGCCCGCGACGCTGTTGAGTAGAACCATCGCCGAAACGGGATGAAATTGCCCGCTGGCGACGCCTGCCGCGACGACATCCTCCAGATCCTGGAGCGCGGATTCGGAGAAGCGCACCGGATTGTTGCCGTAGGCCGCCGAGTCCGCGATGAGGCGCTGGATGATGCGCGCGGCGGTGGGGCGGCTGACGAGGAAATCCAGCCAGGCGTCCAGCAGGGCGAGCAGTCGCTCCATCGGTTCGGTGACGTCTTCTGTCCGGTTGAGGACGAAGGCGTGCATCGACGCGAAGATGTCCGCTTCGACTTCGTCGTAAAGCTGCTGCTTGCCGGGGAAATAATAGAGGATCGACGGTCGGCGGATGCCGACGCTTTCCGCGACATGATCGAGGCGTGCGGCGGCGAAGCCGATTTCGGCGAAAATACGTTCGGCGGCGTCGAGTATCTGTTGCCGGGTGGCGTCGCCCTTGGCCTGGCGGACTGTCTGTCTGGTTGCTGTCATGATCATGTTCTTATGCGGTGGAGCGGGACGGTGGCAACGCGGATTGCATGAATGAAGTAGCGGCAAGAATGGAGTTGCACAACTATCTACGAACTAGTAGGTAGATTCGCACATGCTCGATGAGAATGCGGCCGGATGGCCCGCCGAAGCATGGAGTTTCCCGGGGAGGATATATGCCGAATCACCTGATTGCCCGTTCCGTAGTCACGCTGCTCATGAGTTCGACCGCCCTGCCCGCACTGGCACAGGATCAGGCAGGCAGCACGATCGAGGAGATCGTCGTCACCGCGCAGAAGCGCGAGGAATCGCTGCAGGATACGCCGATTTCGATCGCCGCATTCAGCGCGCAGGACCTGGAGAATAAGGGCATAAGCGGGCTGACCGACCTGCGCGCCCAAGTCCCCAACCTTCAGCTTACCCCCTTCCCCAACAATGCCGCGACGACGCAGATCTTCATGCGCGGCGTGGGCCTGTCCGATGACCAGATCACCCAGGATGGCGGCGTCGCGGTCTATATGGACGGCGTCTATGTCGCGCGCAGCCAGGGCCTGGCGATGGAAGTCGCGGATCTGGAGCGCATCGAAGTGCTGCGCGGCCCGCAAGGCACGCTTTATGGCCGCAATGCGACCGGCGGCGCGATCAACTTCATCACCCGCAAGCCCGACCTTGGCGACTTCGGCTTCAAGGGTCAGGTGACGATCGGCAATTATGACAACCGGCGCTTCAAGGCGGCGGTCAACATCCCGCTGGGCGAGACCTTCGCGGCCCGGCTGTCCTATGTGAACCAGCGGCAGGATGGCTTCATCCGCAATCCTGGCACGGGCATCGAACGGTGGGGCGACAAGGATCGGGAAGCGATGCGCGCTGACCTGCTGTGGCAGCCTTCGGACCAGTTCAGCCTGCGCTACAGCTATGATCGCACGGAGATCGGCGACACGCCCTATTATGTCGCGCTCTCGCCGCTTCATCCGCGGGTGCTCGAACGGCCCGAAGCGGGAAGCCCGCTGGTGCGCGACGTCCTGCCCAACGACATCACCGCGCAAGGCCACAGCCTGACGGCGGAATGGGAAGCCAGCGACGCGCTGACGCTGCGGTCGATCACCGGCTATCGCAAGCTCGATAATTTCCAGAACCAGGATTATCTGACCGGCGCCCTTGGCCCCAATCCGCTGCAAAAGAACAGCAGCCGCGCCAAGCAGGACCAGTGGAGCGAGGAAGTGCAGCTGATCGGCGACGCGCTGGACGGTGGGCTGCAATATGTCGCGGGCTTCTATTACTTCACCGAGAGCGGCGACAATTTCAGCAACAGCTACAGCCCGCCGACGCTGACGCGCAGCTTCACCACCGCGACCATAAAAAACCGTTCCTACGCGCTGTTCGGCCAGGCGACCTATACGCCGCAATGGCTGGACAACCGGCTGCACCTGACTGTCGGGCTGCGGCAAAGCTGGGACAAGCGCGAGGCGACGCTTTCCCGCCAGACCCAGGTGAATGGCGGCCCGATCACGACGGTGCCGGGCTTTGGCGATGGCAGCCAGACGTTCAAGGATTTCAGCCCCAGCTTCGTCGTCGCCTTCGACGCGTCGGAGGACGTCAATGTCTATGCCAAGGCGGTGAAGGGCTACAAGAGCGGCGGCTTCAACGTCCGCGCCAGTTCCATCGGGCGGTTCAACGAAGGCTTCGGGCCGGAGACGCTCTGGTCCTATGAGGCAGGCATCAAGAGCCAGTGGCTGGACAACCGGCTGCGCTTCAATGCAGCGGCGTTCATATCAAAATATTCCGACATTCAGGTCAATGTTCAGTCGGACCCGACCAACATTCGCCTGACCGACGTGCTGAATGCGGGCAAGGCAACCGTGAAGGGCGTGGAGGTCGACCTGACCCTGGCGCCGGTGCGCGACCTGCGCCTGTCGGTGAACTATGGGTATCTGGACGCGCGCTATGACGAAATCCTGGACGCGACCGGCACGAATATCGCGGATAACTACCGCTTCACCAACGCGCCCAAACATACGATCGCGCTGGACCTGACCTATGACCTGCCCCGCCTGCCGATCGGTCAGCTGAGCGCGAACGTCAACTATACCGCGCAAAGCGACAAGTTCACCAACAGCACGATCAGCAGCGGCAAATATATCATCGGCGACTATGGCCTGCTGAACGCCCGCCTGACGCTGGGCGACATTCCCGGTGTGAAGGGCGTCCGCGCGAGCCTGTGGGGCCGCAACCTGACGGACAAGATTTATTACATCATGCAGTTCAATGTCGGCCGCCCCGGCGCATTGTTCGGCGAACCGCGCACCTATGGCATCGACCTGAACGTCGAATTTTAAGGGGGGAGGGACAGTGAAGCTGATCCGCCTTGCTCTGCCAGTCCTGGCGCTTGCCTGTTCGGCGGCGGGTGTCGCTGCCGGAGATTATCAGCCGGGCGCGAAGGATGTCGCGCGGACAGCGCGCCCCTTTGCCGGGGCGGACAGCCTGCGCTTCGTCGTCATCGGCGATCGCACGGGACAGCACCGGCCCGGCATATTCGAGAAAGCGCTGGCGCAGGTGGATCGGCTTCACCCCGACTTCGTCATCAATATCGGCGACCTGATCGCGGGGAATACAGAAGACCAGACACAGATCGAGGCGGAGTGGAAGGAGGTCAACGGTGCGATCGATCAGCTCCACACCCCCTTCTTCTATGTGCCGGGCAATCACGACCTGACCAATGACGTGCAGCGGCAGATCTGGCGCGCGAAGCTGGGCGCGGACTATTATCATTTCCGCTACAAGGGTGCGTTGTTCATCATCCTCAACACCGAGGATCCACCACAGCCTAAGATAGCGCGCAAGAAATTGCTGGAAGCATATGGCGTTGAGGCGATGGGCAAAGTGATGGGCGCGTTGCAGGGCGACCCTGCACAGGCCGAGGCGCTGTTTGCCCGCGAGGCCAAGCTGGGCGAACTCGCCACCAAACTGCGCGCGTCCGAAAGTGTCGCGATCAGCACGGCGCAGATCGAGATGGTGCGCAAGGCGCTGGCGGACAACCCGCGCCCGCGCTGGACATTCGTGTTGATGCACCGGCCCGCGTGGAAGGTCGCGTCGCCAGCCTTCGAACGCATAGAGGCGATGCTGAAAGGCCGTCCCTATACCATGCTGGCGGGGCATTTTCACAAATATGCATATGAGCGTCGAAAGGAGCAGGATTATATCCAGCTGGGGGTCACCGGCGGAATGCCGGGAGCCAAGGCGGAAGATCCTGCGGCCCAGGATCATGTCATGTGGGTGTCGCTGGCCGATGGCGCACCGCAGATCAGCAACATCCGCCTCGACGGCTTTTTCGACAAACAAGGCCCATCGCCCAAGTGAAGGAACGGTTTCCCATGTCGCTCAATCCTGCTCTCGCATCGCCGTCTTCGCCCGTCATCATAACCGGGGGCGCGTCAGGCATAGGCCTGGCGTCCGCCCATGCGCTGGCCGCCGTGGGGCGCCCGGTCGCCCTATGGGACATCGATGACAGCAAGGGCGCTGAAGCGGCCCGCGCCATCACGGCGGAGCATGGCACGGCGGCGATGAACATAGCTATCGACCTGCGCGACCTGGGCGGCATCGAAGCGGCGCTTGCGGCAACGCGCGAGGCGATCGGCGCGCCGGGCGGGCTGGTCCATGCCGCAGGCGTCGTGGATACGGCGTCGATCGACGGGCTGACGGCCGAAAGCTGGGACAGCGGGATCGCGATCCATCTCCGATCGCTTGCCTTCATCGTGCAGGCGATCCGGCAGGACCTGGCCGCGCAGCCGGGTTCGGCCATCGTCGCGATCGCGTCGATCAATGCGACGCTCGGCAATGCGCTCAATCCGATCTACAGCGCCGCCAAGGGCGGGATATTGTCGCTGGTCCGGTCAATGGCCGACCGGCTGTCGGCAGATGGCATCCGCATCAATTCGGTATCGCCCGGCCAGATCCTGACACCCATGATGCGCCCGGCGGTCGAGGCCATGCCCGAAGGCTATTTCGAAAAGCGCATCCTGCTTGGCCGCCTGGGCGAGCCGGAAGAAGTGGGACGGGTCGTGCGCTTCCTCCTGTCCGATGAGGCAAGCTATATCACCGCGTCGGAAATCGTCGTAGATGGCGGCAATATTTCTTCCCAGAGAGGGTGATCGCAGGATGACCGCTTTGCTGCTCGACCGCCGTGCCTTCGTCACTGCTGCTCTGGCCGTTTCTGTTGCCGGATTGGCGGGTTGCGCCACCCCTGCTTCCGAAGCGCGCAGCGGGCCGATACCGTTCCTGACCGCGACGGCGGCGAAGGTTGGGACGAGCGACGACTATCAGATCGCGTGGGACGCAGCGGGGGTGGACCATGTCGTCATTTATGCGGGGTCAACGCCCTCCCCCGTGCTGACAGGCGAGCCAGTGGCCCGTGGGCGCGGGAAGGACAGCATCACGGTCAGCATGCCAGCGGTGGGCGCGCGGCCTTATTTCACTTTGGTGCCAGACCGTGGCGCGCCGCTGGTCATCGCAGATCGGGCGCTGCATTTGCCGAGCATCGCCAATCTGCGGGATATTGGCGGCTATCGCACCACCGATGGGCGGTGGGTGAAGATGGGCCTGCTGTTTCGGTCGGACCAACTCGACCGGGTGAGCGATGCCGACCTCAAGGCCATGGAAGGGCTGGGGCTGCGGCTGGTCGCGGACCTGCGCACCGAAAGCGAAAGGACGAGGGAGCCCGACCGGCTGCCGCGCGGAAGCCAGCCCCTGATCCTGGATGTTGCAGGGGACAGCGAGGGATCGCTGGGCGGTGACATGCGCAAGGCGATGGCGGCGATCGCGGCGGGCAAGGGCGCGGAGCTGCTGACGGCGGCGAACCGCGATTTCGTGTCGCTGGGAAGCGCGCGGCGGGCCTATGCCGGCTTGCTGGATGAGCTGAACGGCGCGCCTATCCTCTATCACTGCACGGCGGGGAAGGACAGGACCGGCTGGGCAAGCGCGGTCATATTGACGCTGCTCGGCGTGCCGCGCGAAACGGTGATGGCGGATTATCTGGCCAGCAATGTCTACCTCAAGGCGAAGAATGAGCGGGCGAAGGAAATGCTGGCCAAGTCGAACAGCCCGATCGATCCTGCCCATCTGGACCCAGTCATGACTGTGCGGGCCAGCTATCTGGAGGCGGCATTCGATGAAGTGGCGAAGCGCTATGGCAGCTTTGACGCCTATGTTCGCGAGGGGTTGGGCTTGGGAGATGCGGAGATGGAAGCGCTGAAGTCGACCTATCTTCAGGGATAATCCAGGCAAAAAGACTTTATCTGCGTAATTCTTTGTGGCCGCATCGGCCTTGCTCGTCTACGAGTGATTCATAAGCGAATTTTCGAAAGAAGGACCGGGCTGGGGCACCCAGACTGCGGCCTCTATCCAGGAGAGAGCTATGGTCACATTATCACATCGCGGGATTTGCGTGAGCGACATCAAAACCTCTGCGCGCTTCTATCAGGATGCGCTTGGTTTCGAACCCTATCAGGACCATGGCGTCATCGAAGGCGCCGACATGGAAAAGACCATGCAACTGCCCGGCGTGCGGTTGCGGGCGGTGATGCTGAAGCGGGCCGATGGGCCGGTGATCGAACTGCTCCAGTTTCTGGCACCTGCGGCGACTGGCCCACGGGAAAAGCGATCGACGCTGCAATATGGGCTGGTGCACATTTCCTTTTACGTGGACGACATCGATGCCTGGGCCGCGCGGATCCGTGAGGCGGGGGGCAAGGTCTATGAAGAAACGCGCGCTTATTTCGCCGGGAACGACACGACGATGCTTTATTGCACCGATCCCGATGGGGTGCGCGTCGAGTTGATGAAAGCGCCGGGCGAGGCGGAACGCTTCTCGCACAGCGGCATCTGCGTGCAGGATATCGACGTGTCGCTCCGCTATTATGAGGCGCTGGGCTTCACGGCGGCGGAGAATTATGTTCTGGATCAGGGGCTTGATTGGCTGGGCGTGATCAACGAGGTGCCCGGCATCAAGCTGCGCGCGCAGATGGTCCGTGATGCAAAGGGGAACACGGTCGAGCTTCTGAAAGTGTTCGAACCGGACAGCTTCGGATCGCGTGAGCGCCAGCCGCTCAATCGCTTTGGCCTGACGCATCTGGCTTTCTGGGACGATGAGCCGGAAAAGACATCGGCAGCGCTCAGCGAGCGAGGCGGCTATTTCGTCGAAGAGGCGCATGTGAAGACGCCGCAGATCGAATTGCTGCATGGCGCCGACCCCGATGGGGTGCGGATCGAGCTGATGCGGCCGGTATCGGGCTGAATTAGAGGGTTTCCGGGAAGCTGGTGTGGATCAGGTGAACCAGCTGCAACTGCCGGTTTATCCCGAGCTTGGAGAAGATCGAGCGCGGATGCGAACGGGCGGGATCGAGCGGGATCGTGCCGACGGCGAACTGCTCGACCGCCTCGATCATCACGGCCCGTTCCGACCTTGATTGTTCGAGCCGCTGATAGAGTTCCGGCGCCCGGACCAAGCCTTCGCTGGCGCATTGATCCGCGATTAGTCCAAATGGGGGAGGCGGCATGGCTCCCGTCCTGCTTTGGCTATCCGCCTGACACGACGGAGAACATGGGATGGCAGAACTGCCCAGCATCGCGAGTGACATGGCCCCGCAGGAGAGCAAAGGGCCGCCTGCCGACCATATAAGGTCCGTCTTTGCAGCCTATGCGGAACGGCAAAGCGCGGGCGATGTCGAGGGCATCCTTGCGCTGTTCGCGGAGGAGGCGGTAGTGCGTGATCCCGCCAATGCGCCTTCCCATCACGGCAAGGCTGCATTGCGGTCCTTTTTCGAGGCGGGCTTTGCCGCATCGGGCGGCGCGAATGACATGAAGCTGGAAGGCGCCGTGCGCATCGCGGGCAATCAGGCAGCGGCCGCCTTCATCGTCCGGACCCTTCGCAGCCGCCCTGTGTACCGTGTCGAAACGCTCGACGTCATGACCTTTGATGACGCGGGACTGATCACGGAAATGGTCGCCTATTGGGGGCCGGACAACTTCACGCGCGAAGATTGAAGCAACATATCGCCCCGCCTGCTGTGACGGGGTGATATGTTGGTCATGAAATCATCGCCTGATGTCGCTCAGCTTCACGACCTTTGCCGTCGGCAAGGGATGATCAGTCGCCCCTGCCCAGCGAAGCAGTGCCGTTCCTTCCTCATGACCGGCAGTGTCGAGCCAGTTGCCAAAGCCCGGGTCCGGAGCGGCGACAACCATGATGAGGCGTCCGCCCGGCTCCAGATGCGCGCTGCTCTGGTTCACCGTGACTTTGAGGAAACGATAGTCGAGCGATTCCATCCACCAATTGTCGATCTGGAAATTCCAGTAATAGCAGTCCGGCGGGGTGACTTCGATCACCCAGGCTTCATCGGGTGCCAGTTTCCAATATGCATGAGCATAAAAGATATCCTTGGCCCCGCCGCCCTTCTGGAACATCGACTGGTCGATGTCGGGAAACTGATTGGGCGTTTCGCGGAACAGCTTCGACCAGTCGATGAAGGTGCTGACAATGCCACGGATGAAGGCGGTCGTTTCCTTCAGCCCCGCGCCCAGTGCAGCAGCGTCGAGCGGCGTGGGCGTCGCGGGGCCATCGATGCGTTCGATCCTGAACTCGCCGGGCTTCTCGCTGGACCGATCGAGATAGCTTTGCCGGACGATGATCATGCTCGCATCAGGCTCCAGCCGCAGCCAGTTCTTCGGCTGGGGCGTCGTGCTGGCGATGATCTCGGCGACGCCATTCTCATCCCATATGATCTCGCTGTCGACGAGCGCGCCCGTCGCCTTGTTCGTGCCATCCTCATGATAGCGGAAGGCGTTGGCGACGATCGAAAGGTAAGCCATCGTGCCGCGCTTCACCGTCAGTCGATAGTCGAACCGGCCGTCGATCCGGGCATTCCAATAGACATTGTCGGGATTGTCCGCACCAATTTTCCCGGTCGTATGGCTGAGCTGGTAGAAGAAGGGAAAGCTGGTATCGCGCGCCTCCACATGCTGCTCCAGCCCTAGGCGCAGGAGGCGTGTGAGGTAGCGGTAGCCCTCCGCCCGGTCGAGCGGCGAGGCGGGATTGCCGGGATCGAGGACAAGGTCCCCCAGGTCCGCCAGTTCGTTACAAAAGGCGCGCCAGGCCTGACCGTTTGTCACCGGATCGTCGCTCATCATGTCTCTCCTTTTTATGGCGACGATTCTAGCAGCCGCCTTGGCGCTACCGCTTCCCAGATGGGAGGTTGGCCAAGAGTTTCTGCTGCATCTAGTCAATTTGTAGGTGCCGCGGATGCTCGCCGTGGCCGCACTCTCCAGAGCAAAGCAGAAGGAGAGCCAGGATGAATGTAGCCGACATGCCCGTGGCATCTTTAAGCACAGTCAGAGCACAAGCCGCGAGGTTGGCTGTTCTCCTTGGGAAGTGAAGGCGGCGCTGCGCTATTCTGACAGCGGCCGTGCGCCATTCGCGCGGGTCGGCTGGATGATGCCGAAGTCGCGCCCGTGACGGGACAGGTCGCCGATCAGGTCATTGCCCATGGTCCGTTCGACAATGCGCCACCGCCCGTCGATCCTTTCCAGCCGGTCGAGATAGTCGCCGCCGATGACCGGCTGAAGCGGGCCGCCATCCGCCTGTTGGAAGACCATGACGTAGGAACTGACTTTCGCCCTCCCCTCGCCTTCGGGCACGATCATCACATTGGCCAGCATGTGGCGCGTGCGCGGCGATCCGTCGGCATAGGTCAGCACCCAGTCGCGAAATGACTTTGCGACCGCGGCGGCATCGCGGTCCGCCATGATCGCGCCACCACTGCGCACCACGGCATCGCCCAGCAATTCACCCACCGCATCGAAATCACCGGCATCGAGCGCAAAGGGATAGCTGAACAGCACATTCTGAATGGCGAAATAATCGTCGGCGGTCATCGTCTCTCCTTAACGGCCGTTGAGAGGGCCCATACCCCCCCTTATGCGGGTGGCGAGCGGCATTATTCCCTGCCAGCTTCGTGGCGACCACCCACAAATGGACTAAGCCCGACATGATGAGTGCGCGAACGCCCTGAACGCATCAAGCGCATGTCGACGCGCATCCATCCGGCGCACGAGACGCTCCAATGGCCGAACATGTAAGGGCAAGAATAGGCTGTTCATGTAAGAGAAAGGTTGGCAAGAACAGGCAAGGCGCACGTGGCGCTATTTCTGGCGCCACGCGGCATATCTTGTGAAGTAATGGAGGGGGTTCTGACAGCTGAATACGCCATCACGCGATCGGCGGTCGGACGAAAAGCTGCAATGAAGCAGGCCCGACTGTCCGGATCTTAAAAGGAGTAGCGTGATGACTGTCTTTTCAAAGGGATATAATTGTCTCTTAATGCTGACCCTGCTTGGCGGGGTGTCTTCGGCCAGCCTGGCGCAGACGCAGGAGCAGACCCAAGAACAGCCTGCGGCGGATGTTTCGGCGACCGCCTATGTTCCTTCGGCCGAGGCCGTCAAGGGCCCCGAGGTCAAGGGAATCATCTCCGCGCGCAGCGGTGACCGGATGCAGGTGACGGCGGAAGACGGCACCAAGTCGGTGATCACCATCAACGACGCGACGAAGATCAGCGCTGTCAAGGGCTTCCTGGGCCTTGGCCGCGCGCGGCTGGCGTCGACCTCGCTGCTGAACGGCGTGCCGGTGACCGTCCAGACGCTTCAGTCGGGCGATGGCTTGGTGGCGAGCGCGATCAAGCTTCAGAACAAGGATCTGAAGACGGCGTCGATGATCTACAACGGCACGGACCAGCGCTTCGCCGAGCAGACGGCGGCGACCGATGCGCTGCGCGGACGCATGAGCGAGATCGACCAGTATAATGTCAAAGCCACGACCAACGTGAATTTCGACACTGGCAAGGCCGTGCTGTCGCCGCAGGCGAAGAGCGACCTGTGCGCAGCGGCGAGCACCGCCGAGGGCATGAACAACGCCCTGCTGCTGGTCGTGGGCTACACCGATTCCGTGGGTGACGAGGAATATAACCAGGAGCTTAGCGAGAAGCGCGCTGGCCGGGTCGTCAACTATCTGCAGCAGGCCTGCAAATGGAAGCCCTACCGCATGCTGACGCCGACCGGCATGTCCGAAGCCGATCCGGTCGCGAGCAACGATACGCCTGAAGGCAAGGCCCAGAACCGCCGCGTCGCGGTGAATATTCTGGTCAGCAAGGGCCTGGACGGCCTATAAGATGTGCGGGGTGGGCTGCGGCCCACCCCCTCATCACTGGACGCTGCTGGCCGCTTGAGCGACCGGAGCCGCGTCCGTCTGCCAACCGCCGCCGAGCGCCCGGAACAGGTCGATCTGGCTGGCGGCGACCTGCGCATCGGCATTGGCCAGGTCAGCCTCCGCGCCCGCCAATGTCCGCTCGGCATCGAGGACGGTGAGCGAGTCCGCCCGCCCTTCCCGAAGCTGCGCCCGGCTGATCCGCGCCGCGACGCGCGCCTGCTCTACTGCAGATTGCAGCGCCTGCCGCTGTTCCAGCCTGTGCGCATAGGCAGACAGCGCCGTTTCCGTTTCCTGAAGCGCCTTCAACACCGCCCCGTCGAATGTCGCGAGCGCCGATCGGGTGGACGCTTCCGCCTGCGCCACGCGCGCGCGGCCTCCTTCAATATTGGGGAAGGCCCAGCTGAGCAGTGGCCCGGCAAGCCAGCGCAGCGGTCCGGCCCCGAACATGTCGCTTATCGTGTTGCTGGTCGATCCGATCGATCCGCCCAGGGTGATGCGCGGATACAGATCAGCCGTTGCCACGCCGATCCGGGCGGTCTCAGCCGCAAGTCTGCGCTCCGCCTCCCGCACGTCCGGCCGCCGGGCAAGTAGCGCGCGGCCATCCCCGACCGGAATGGGGCGATCCAGTCTGAGGGTGACCGCGCGCTGGCCGACCTCGGGGGGGAGGTCAGCCGGCGCTCTTCCGGTGAGGAGGGCCAACCGGAACAGCGCTGCGTCGCGCTGGGCGCGAAGGGGTGGGATGGTCGCCTGCTGCTGGCTCCGCAGCGCAGTCACGCGCGCGACGTCGAGGCGGCTGGTGCGCCCGGCGGCGAAGCGCTTGGCGCTGAGATCGACGGTGCGATCGAGCAGGTCCAGCGTGCGCTCTGCCACCGCGATCCGCTCGGCCGCCGACGATGCGTCGGCATAGGCCCTGACCGTCTCGGCAACCACGGTGACGCGCACGGCATCGGCGGCGGCGACAGCGGCACCCACATCGGCGCGTGACGCTTCGAGCGCGCGGCGAACGCGGCCGAACAGATCGACCTCATAATTGACGTTCAGGCCCGCATCGATGCGCCAGTCTTCCGCTGGCAAGCCGGGCGCCCGCTGGAGCGCGGAGGTGCGGCCATAGGTAGGCTGTGCCGAAACGGTGGTCTGGGGCAGCAATTGCGTGCGGCTTTCCCTCAGCGACGCCTGCGCTCGTTCCAGATTGGCGATCGCGACCCGCAGGTCGGTATTGGCGGCCAGGGCGTTGCCGACAAGGCCGTCAAGCACCGGGTCCTGATACAGGCGCCACCAGCCGTCCTGCGGCGCATCAGGCGTGGTGATATCGGGCCGTGCCGCGACAAACTGGCCCTGCGCGCTGGCCCCCGGCTGCGGACGGACATAGTCTGGCCCCGCAGCACAGGCGGCGAGCGTCAGGGAGGCTGCGCCGATCAGCAGATATCGTGTCGTCATCATCTTTCTCATTCCGCTGGACCCAGCACGGGCGCTGCGCGAGGTGGCCCCTTCCGCTCCCGCCAACGCTGCATCCGTTCCGACAGCGCGCGAGTGACCACGTAGAAGGCTGGCGTGAAGACAAGGCCGAAGAAGGTGACGCCGAGCATACCGGAGAAGACCGCCGTTCCCAGCGCCTGCCGCAACTCCGCACCGGGACCACTTGCGATGACGAGCGGCACCACGCCCAGGATGAAGGCGAAGCTGGTCATCAGGATCGGCCGCAACCGGTTCTGCGCTGCGCGAACGACAGCGTCGATCGGGCCCATGCCTTCTTCTTCCGCCTGCTTGGCGAACTCCACAATCAGGATCGCATTTTTGGCGGCGAGGCCGATCAACACGACAAGCCCGATCTGCGTCAGGATATTATTGTCCATGCCGCGCAGATTGACCCCGATCATGGCAGCGAGCAGCGTCATCGGCACGATCAGGATGATCGCGAGCGGCAGCATCAGGCTTTCAAACTGCGCCGCCAGCACCAGGAAGACGAAGAGCGTCGCCGCAGCGAAGACCAATATGGCCGCATTGCCCGCCACCTTCTGAAGATAGGCGACCTCCGTCCATTCGGTGGTGACCCCGGTCGGAAGCTTCGCCGCCAGCCGCTCCATCGCCGCCATCGCCTGACCCGAGGAATGGCCGGGCGCGACATCGCCCTCAACATCGATCGCGGGATAGAGATTGTAGCGAACGGCGCGATAGGGCCCCGTCTTGTCATGCAGGGTGGCGACGGCGCCCACCGGCACCATCTCGCCCGAGGCCGAGCGCGTCTTCAGCTGCGCGACGTCGCCCGCATCATCCCGGAACGGCAGGTCGGCCTGCGCGATCACGCGGTAGGTGCGCCCCAGCAGGTTGAAGTCGTTCACATAAGCAGAACCCAGATAGACCTGCATCGCTTCGAACACGCGGGCGGGCGACACGCCGATCATGTCCGCCTTGGCACGATCGACATCGGCAAAGATGCGGGGAGCCGACGCCTCGAACTTCGTATGCACGAAGAAGAGGTTGGGGTCCTTGTTCGCCTCGGCGAGCAGCCCGCCGATGATCTTGTTCAGTTCCGCATAGCCGCGCCCCGATCGATCCTGGATCATCATCTTGAAGCCGCCGCCGGTGCTGATGCCACGGATCAGCGGCGGCGGGATGACGAATACCCGCCCTTCATTGACTTGCGCCGCGATCTTGCGCGCCTCGGCCATGATGGACTGTTCTGTCCAGCCATGCTTGCCGCGCTCTTCAAAGCTGTCGAAGACGAGGAAGGCCGCTGCGGCGTTGGGGGCGACGGTGCCGCTGGGCGCATGATAGCCGGTCAGCATGACGGTTCCCTTGACGCCGGGGATCTTGCCCATCTTGGCCGCTGTTTCGCGCAGCACCTTGTCGGTCTGGGCGAGCGACGTGCCGGACGGCGTGAACACCGCCGTCACGGCGTAGCCCTGGTCCTGCGCGGGCACGAACCCTGCCGGGGTGGACATGAACACCAGCGCGGTCAGGCCGACCAGCCCGACATAGATGAGCAGCACCAGCTTCAACCGCCCCAGTATCGCGCGGGTGACGGCGGCATACCAATGGCTTAGGCGATCGAAGGCGGCGTTGAACCGCTTGCCCCCGCGATAGGCCATGCGCTTCCACCGGCCTTCGGGCTCATCCTCCGCCTTCGGACGCAGCAGCAAGGCGGCGAGCGCAGGCGACAAGGTCAGCGACAGGATGAGCGAGATGATCGTCGCCGCCGAGATCGTGACGGCGAACTGGCGGTAGAATTCACCCGTCAGGCCCGTCAGGAACATCGTCGGGATGAACACCGCGCACAGCACAAGCACGATGGCGACCAGCGCGGTCGACACTTCGTCCATCGACCGATGTGACGCCTCGCGCGGGGTCATGCCATGTTCCAGATTGCGCTCGACATTTTCGACCACGACGATGGCGTCGTCGACCACGATGCCGATGGCGAGCACCAGCCCGAACAGCGACAGGTTGTTGAGCGAATAGCCAAGCCCCGCCAGCACCGCGAAGGTCCCGACCAGCGACACGGGGATTGCAAGCACGGGAATGATCGCCGCGCGCCAGCTCTGCAGGAAGACGAGGATGACGATGACGACCAGCACCACCGCCTCCAGCAGCGTGTGCTGGACCGCGCTCACCGATTCCCGGATGAAGTCGGTGGGATTGTAGATGACGCGATATTCCATGCCAGCCGGGAATTTGGCGGACATCGTCTTCAGCTCGGCAAGCACGGCGTCCGCCGAGGCCAGGGCATTGCTGCCCGGGCGCTGGAAGATGCCGATGCCGACCGAAGGCTGGCCGGACAAATAGGTATTGATGCCGTAATCCTCCGCGCCCAGCTCCACTCGGGCAACGTCGGACAGACGGGTCAGGCGGCCATCGCCATCGCTTTTGATGACGATGTTGGCGAACTGATCGGGCGCGGTGAAGCGGCCCTGCGTTTCCAGGTTCACCTCATAGGCGGGCGCGCTGCTTTCCGGCGGTTTGCCGATGGCGCCGGCGGCGACCTGTACATTCTGGGACCGAAGCGCCTCGACAATCTCGCCCGCCGTCATGTTGCGCGCAGCCGCCCGGCCGGGATCGATCCACACGCGCATCGCATAGTCACGCGCGCCGAAGATGCGAACCTCGCCCACGCCGTCGATGCGCGCGAGCCGGTCCTTCATCTGGGTCAGCGCATAGTTGGAAAGGTAAGCGCGATCGAGCGTGTTGCCGGGCGAAATCAAGTTCGCGACCAGCAGAAAGTCAGGCGTCGTCTTGCGTGTCACGACGCCCTGGCGCCGCACATCTTCGGGCAGCCGGGGTTCGGCGAGCGCGACCCGGTTCTGCACCAGCACCTGCGCTTCATCCAGGTCGGTGCCCTGCTTGAAGGTGACGGTGATGGTCAGCCGTCCGTCGCCGGTCGATTGGCTCGACATGTAGAGCATGTCGTCGACGCCATTGATTTCCTGCTCCAGCGGCGCGGCCACGGTGTCGGCGATCGTTTCGGACGACGCGCCCGGATAGTTGGCGCTGACCGTGACCGTGGGGGGCACGACGTCGGGATATTGCGCGACGGGCAAGCCGAAATAGGCAAGCGCGCCGACGATGGTGATGATCACTGCGATGACGCCGGCGAAGATCGGCCGTTTGATGAAGACGTGGCTGAGACGCATGATCTCTTCCCTTATTCCCTTTCCCGGGCAGGGGCCGCCGTGGCGCCGTCCGGCGCTGCGGCTCCCATGCCGGCCCTATGGTCAGTCGGCCAGCGTGGCCTGCGACGCGACCGGCGCGGAAACCGGTTCGCTGGTCGATGACGGTGCTGCTTCGATACGCCCCGCGACGGGTTTGACCTTCGCGCCGGGCTGGATGAACTGGCTGCCCTGGATGACCACCTGATCGGATGGCGACAGGCCCGACCGGATGACCCGCAGGCCATTGGCGAGCGCGCCGATCTGGACCGGCTTGGCCGTGGTGCTGCCATCCTTGTTGACGACATATACCAGCTTGCGCGCCTGATCGGTCATGACGGCCCCATCCGGGACCAGCAGCGCGCGATGCGGCGCGCCAGAGCCCAGGCGCATATTACCGAACATGCCGGGCACCAGGAAGGATTCAGGATTGGAAACGACCGCCCTGCCCCGGATGGTGCCCGACCCGCGATCGATCGCATTGTCGGTGAAGTCGACCCTGCCCTTCCACTTGTAGCCGGTTTCGTCCTGGAGCCGGATCTCCACCTGCTGGCTCGCATCCGCTTGGCGGCGATGCTTCAGGTAGAGCGCTTCGGAGCCGTTGAAGGAGAAGTAGATCGGGTCGAGCGCGTTGATCGTCGTCAACACCGTTGCCCCAGCGGCCGTATCGCCCGCCACCAGATTGCCGACATCCACCTGGCGGTCGGAAATCCGCCCGGTGATCGGCGCGCGAATATAGGCGAACTCGACATTGAGGCGGCGCGCCCGTACACCTGCCTGGGCGGCGGCAAGCTGCGCCTGCGCCGATCGCACCCGGGCGCGAAGGGAATCGACTTCCTCCGCGCTGACGGCTTCGTCAGCGATCAGCCGCGTGGCACGGCCAAGCTCAGCCCGCGCGAGCCCCAATGCGGTCGATGCACTGGCGACCTGTGCCTGCGATTCCTGCAACGCGGCTGTGAAGGGTCGCGGGTCAATGGTGAAGAGCAGTTGCCCCTTCTTCACCACATCGCCATCGCGGAAGTGGATGCCGACAAGCTGGCCTGACACGCGGGGCCGGACCTCCACTGCCTTGCTTGCCTCGAACCGGCCGACATAATCGTCCCAATCGACGACCATCCGGGACAGAGGCGTGGCCACGGTGACCACGGCCGGAGGCGGCGCGGCGGGTGCGGGCGCGCCGTTCCACCAGCTCATGCCCGCCCATATGGCGAGCACCCCTGCCGCCGGAAGCATAAGGTAGGCAGGCTTCCAACGCCGTCCTTCAGGCGCATCCTGTTGGATTTCCGAGTCGGCTTTGACTTTGGAAAGATACATCGTCTGCCCCACACTTATCTTACGGTTATGTTACTGACCGGTACGTCTCTTGCGCGGTACGTACCGATCTGTTACATGGCCGTCAAGCGAGAGGATGCGGAATTTTTGTTTATGGGCCTGACATTTGGTTCCGATTGCGGCTGCGCGGAAGGAACGCCAAAGAAAACAGCAGCTTCGAAGATATTCGAGACCGCCAAGGACCTCTTCTACAGGCGCGGAATCAGGGCCGTGGGGGTGGATGAGATCGTCTGCGAGGCAGGCGTCACCAAACCCAGCCTGTACCGCGCATACCGGTCAAAGGACGAACTTGTCGCCGCCTGCCTGCGGGAAGATGTGGAGGCGGGCCGGGCGAGTATTTACGCGGCGCTGGACGCGGCCGGTCCGGACCCGCGCGATCGGTTGGACGCCGTTATCCGGCACAAGGCGGAAAAGATGCGCCGGGCCGATTTTCGCGGCTGCCTGATCAGCAATGTCGCGGTCGAACTGCCCGAGCCCGGTCATCCGGGCCGCCTGATCGTGGAAAGCTGCAAGTCCGATTTCCGTGCGCTGTTTTGCGACCTTAGCCGGGATCTGGGCGTGGCCGAGCCGGAGAAGCTGGCTGACGGGCTGATCCTCGTCATCGAGGGCGCGATGGCGACGCATCATGTCTTCGGCAGCCAGGGTCCGGCACAGGCGCTGGAAGACACCTGCGCGGCGTTGATCGACTTCCATCTGGAACATGCGCGGGCCAAGGCCTGAAGGCCGCATTACACGCCATTGGGCTGCATTGAGGCGGGATCGATTTCCTACCCACAAGGTTGAGCCTGCAAACCGCTTGGGAGACGCGCATGAACTCGATCGCCGCTGGCCAACCGCATGTCTATCGCGACGGCGATGTCGAATTGATCGGCGAAATCTACTGCCCTTCGGGTCAGCCTAATGGCAGGGCGATGCTGGTCGTCCATGAAGCAGATGGAATCGGCGGCAATGTCCGGCGTCATTGCGCCATGCTCGCAGAGGACGGCTATTTCGTGCTGGCGGCGGACATGCATGGCGGCGGCCATGTGCTGCAAGGCGAGGCGATGTTCGCGGCTCTTCAGCGGTTCAAGGACGATCCTCCGCTGCTGCGGCAACGAGTGCGGTCGGGGTTTGACGAGCTGCTCGCGATCTCCGGCGTGGATGCTACGCAATGCGCGGCGATCGGCTTCTGCTTTGGCGGATTTACCGTGCTGGAACTGGCGCGGTCGGGTGCGCCGGTCGCCGCTGTCGGCAGCTTCCACGGCCTCTTGACGACGAACGCACCGGCACGCCCTGATCAGAAGATGGCGCGGATCGCTGTGTTCACCGGCGATCGTGACCCGCTCGTGCCGCCGGAAGATGTGGCCGCTTTCGAGGAAGAGATGCGGCATGCGGAGGCGGACTGGCAGCTGACCAATTACGGTACGGCCTTCCACAGCTTCACCAATGAAGATGTCGGTTCGCTCGGCGACCCCCGCATGCGCTATGATCGCGCCGCGCATATCCTGTCATGGAAGGCGCTGAAGGACTTTCTGGACGTCAGTCTCGCGCCTTCCTCGCCGGGATGAACGGCCCAAATCCTAGCGGTTATTGGTAGCCGCCTTCGTCCTTGCGCTTTTGAGCGGCATTCTCCTGCGCTTGCATCTGCTTGTCCTTGCCCTTCGAAGCGGACTGCGAGCCGCGCGCGTTGTTGCCGCCGCCGCGCCCCGTGCCCGTGCTTCCGCTGGCGCCATCGCCGCCCTTCTTCGTGATCGCCCCCGGATTACCGCCTGCACCTTTTTGAGCCATGAGAACCTCCTTGCCAGCGCGCATGATGCGCCAGGTCTACAAGCGACTCCTTTCATGGGGGCCGGGTTCCGCCGATCGAAACAGCCGCCATCTCAGGTTAGGAAATGGCGTCGTCTAAGAGGGCATGCATCCTCCTTTACGGCAACCGAACAGTTGAGTACCACTCGTTCGCAAGAGGCATGAGCATCGGGAGGAAGAGACGCTCCTCCGCTGCATCAATGCCCGGCAGGAGAGACGTGGCCAGTGGCGCGAAAGCATTTTGACATCATCATCGTCGGCGCCGGGTCAGCCGGTTGCGTTTTGGCCAATCGCCTGACGGATGGCACGGGATTGCACGTGCTGCTGCTGGAGGCTGGCCCTGTCGATCGCAGCCCCCTGATCCATATGCCCGGCTTCTTCACCGCCATGTACCGGCCCGGCAAGTTCGCCTGGGTCTATCCCACCGCCCCGCAGGCCCATGTCGATGGCCGGGTCATGCGCGATGTGCGCGGCAAGGTGCTGGGCGGGTCAAGCTCCACCAACGGCATGCTTTACTGCCGTGGCGCCGCGCAGGACTATGATGGTTGGGCCGCGATGGGGAATGATGGCTGGAGCTATCGGGAGGTGCTGCCCTACTTCAAGCGCGCGGAAGATCATGCATGCGGGGAGGACGCCTATCATGGCACGGGAGGACCTCTGCATGTGCAGCGGTCGCCAGTGAACAATCCGCTGGCAAAGGCCTTCATTCAGGCGGGGGTACAGGCGGGCTATCCCTATAATGAAGATATAAACGGGGCGCGCAGGGAAGGCTTCGGGCCTGCCGAGTCCACGATCTGGCGGGGGCGGCGCTGGAGTACGGCGTCGGCCTATCTCCGTCCTGCCCGCCATCGGCCGAACCTGACGGTGATGACGGGTGCGCACGTCACCCGCATCATATTGGAGAAGCAAAGGGCCACCGGCATCGAACTGCGGCAAGGCAGGAACCTGCATCGCTTCGCGGCGGGCGAAGTGATCCTGTCCGCCGGTGCGTTCCAGTCTCCACATCTGCTTCTGCTTTCCGGCATCGGCGATGGCGACCAACTGGCCTCCCACGGCATTGCCGCTCATGCGGACCTGAAGGGCGTGGGCCGCAATCTGCACGATCATGCCAGCATCACTGCCCACGCGACCTGCACCGCGCCCTTGTCGCAAGCTAGGCTGCTGAGCCCGCTTTATGCCGGAAAGGAGTTGATGCGCGGGGTCTTTGGCCGAAGTGGCTTCATGGCGGAATGTTCGATCGAGGCGGTGGGCATGATCCGATCGCTGCCGGAACAGGCGGTGCCGGACATCAAATATCAGTTCGTCCCCATCAGGCTCGACCATATGACGGGCAATCCCTTGCCCGAACATGGCATGGTCAACCGGATGGAGCTTACCGTGCCGGAAAGCCGGGGCGAGTTGCGCATCGCTTCCGCAGATCCGTCGGCCTTGCCGATCCTGGACGCCAATTATCTGGGGGAAGAGGGGGACCGGAAGCGCCTACGAGCGGCCTTGCGTACGGCGATCGAGATTTACCGCCAGCCAGCCTTCCAGGAATTTGGCGTGAAGGCAGACATTCCCGTTCGCGACTTGGACGATGATACGGCGCTCGACGCATATATCCGCGCGACCCTGACCAACGATCATCATGCTGCCGGGACGTGCAAGATGGGCAGCAGGGATGACGCGGTCGTGGACGCCAGCCTGCGGGTGCACGGGATCGAGCAACTGCGCGTCGTGGACGCTTCCATCATGCCGCAGGTGGTTTCCGGCAACACCAATGCGCCGACGATCATGATTGCTGAGAAGGCTTCCGACATGATCCTCGGGAGAGCCCCTTCGCCAGCCGCTCCAGTCTAGTTGACAGGATCGATAACCATTGGGTTATGTCCCATGGGGCACATAGTCGAAGCCCACGACATGCGCATCTTGCCTCAGCGCGCTGGTCAGGAGCTCCATCTTCTCCTCATTATCACCCGCGACCGTCGTGCTGAATTCCAGATAATCATCCTTCAGCTGCTGCCGTATCGAACTGGGATGCAGATGAGCGTCGGCGAGAAGAGAGCGGAACGCCGTCTGCGAAACCGGCGAACCACGATCATAGCGCACCTTGACGAGGGCATGGCGGCGCTGCGGCAGGAAGCGGTCGGATATGGTCACCGCCGTCAGGACGAGCAAAGTCGCCACCGTACCCCCGATGGCGAGGCTGTAAAAGCCGACACCAAACAGCACGCCTAGCGAGGATGTGGACCATAGCGATGCAGCGGTGGTGAGGCCCCGGACGTTGAACCCTTCGCGAAATATCACGCCGCCACACAGAAAGCCGATACCAGTCAGCACGCCATGCGCCATGCGCACGGGATCGATCCGGATGATATCGTCCGGCGTGTCGCTGAGCCACCGAACCTGGTGCACGGCCGCCAGCATCAACAGCGCGCAGGACAGGCTGACCAGAATATGCGTGCGAAAACCGGCAGGGCTGGCGCGATATTCCCGCTCGGCGCCAACGATACCACCGGCGACGATAGCGCCAAGGATTGGCAGAGCAAGGTCGAGGTCAAACAGGTTCATTTCATGCGTTCAGGACAAGGCAGAGACCGGAACAGCGGCTCCGTGCAGGCTGCCGCTGCCGGACCGTTATTTATCAGTCTTCGCCTCCAGATCACGCGCCATCTTCAAATGGCCTTCGACAACCGGCGCGATCTCGCCCGCTACCGCCTTCAACGCAGCATGCGTGCCGCCGGATGCGTAGGATCGCATCAGCGCCAGGGCATCCTCATGCGCATCCACCTGCCCATCGACATATTCCTCGTCAAAGGCCGCGCCCTTCTTTTGCCGCAGCTCGTCCAGCTCTTCTTTCTGATCAGCCGTCAGCGCCGGGTCGGGCGCCACGGTCGGGCGTGACTTGCCAGCAGCTGCCTTGATCTTCGCGGTGGATTCCGAATGCGCCTTGATCATCTGCTGCGCGAACGCCTTCACCTCGGGCGACGCGGCATTGGTGGCAGCCAGTTTCGCCGCGGCGATTTCGAACGCATCGCTCTTGGCGGCAAGGTTCACGAACTCCTGCGCGTTCGGTGCCGGTTTCAAGGAGTTAAGCGCATTGTCCGCCACATTTTCGATGCGGTCGCCCGCGCGCTCTGCTGTATTCGAAGCGGAGTCCAATGCGTCGGCGGTGCGTTGTTCACTCGCCTGATTACAGGCCGCGAGCGTGAGCCCGGCGCCGACGATCATCAATGTGATGCGCATTTTTTCATCTCCCTGTATTTCAAGACCGCAAACGCGCCTTTGATGAAGCCGTTCCTTGGTCTTGCTCGCCCGGCGTTCAGGCAGACCACACAAGCCCGGTCGGCACGGGAGTGTCAGGCGATAATCTGCTGCCGGTATTTGTTGGGGCTGGTCCCCGCCTCACGCCTGAACGCGGCGGAAAAGGCGCTTGCGTTGGCAAAGCCCAGACGGTGAGCAATCCCCTTCAGCGGCAGCGTCCGGTCGGCAAGCATTGCCTTTGCGCGTTCCAGCCGAATGCCTTCGACATAGGTGCTGACGGACGTGCCCATCGTTGCCCTGAACAGGCGGCGCAGATGGGGGGCGCTGATGCCGCATTCCTCGGCCAGCCGACACACGGTCAACGGACGCCCCTCAATGGTTTCCACAAGATCGCGGATGCGGCGCAGTTGCCATGCGGCAAGCTTGCCCTTCCCGCCTCCGCCTGCATCGGGACCCGCGCTGTCGAGTTGCCGCGCCAGTTCCACCAGAATCAACCGGCACAAGGAATCCACCTTCACGGCATGGGAAAAGCCTGGCGCACGAAGCTCATCCGCCAGCAACCTCAAAGCCTGTTGAGACACATCGCCATTCTCGCACGCCATCAACTGCTCAGTGCAATGATGCGGATCGATGCCGGTCGTCTCGTGAATATAGTCATTTTCAAAGTCGCAGAAGATCGCAGGCTTCAGCGGCCCTGACTCCTCGACTTCGGCGACCCAGTCGATTTCGGCGGGGACGAACGTCGCCTGCTTCATCTCATGATAATCGCGCTGGTTGGCATAGCGGAAACGCCCGCGTGGCCGGTGGATGCTGGACGTCCAAAGCCCTACCTGATGAGTTGCTACGCGTCCCGCCAAATGGTGCGGCAGATGCCCGCCATGAGGAAGGTTGAGCCGGACGAGCACACCGGGAAGGCGCGACGTCGCAAGCCGTTCCTCCGTCCAGCTGACATATTCGTGCACTGCCGCGCTCTCCATCCGCCGCGCCTTATGCGGGCTGAGTCTTTCCCCTCTCTTATTGGAAAGACGCGGCGGCGGCGACAAGATTGATCAGCCGCCGCCGGACAGGTCATTTGGGCAAGGCGTATGCGACCAGTGAGTCCCCAAGCTTGGTGCCAAGGAATTTGTGCCCGCCCGCAGCGATCACCACATATTGGCGGCCATCCTTTTTCAGGCGGTAGGTCATGGGCGTAGCCTGTCCCCCGGCAGGCAGCCGAACGCGCCACACGACCTTGCCGGAAGCGATGTCATAGGCCCGCAGATAATTGTCCGTAGTCGCGCCAAGGAACACGAGTCCCGAAGCCGTGGCGATACTGCCGCCAAGGTTCGGCACGCCAAGCTTCAACCACATGGGCGGTGGCGCCTGGTCGCGCGTGGTGCCAAGTGGTACATTCCAGAGCGTCTTGCCTGCTTTCAAATCGATCGCGGTCAAGCGGCCCCAGGGCGGACGGTTGCATGGCGCGCCGAATGGCGACAGCATCGGCTTCATCTGCAGACCGTAGGGCGCGCCCTTCGTGGGCAGGATGGCCTCGCCCGCGGCGGTGCGGGACGCGATCTCTGCCTGCGGGATCAGCTTCATGATCGCGCCCACCTGCGTCGTGTTGGCGATCAGGATGCCGCGTTGCGGATCGATCGTCACCCCGCCCCAGTTGGAAGCGCCTTCGAAGCTTGGCCATTGCAGCCACCCTTTTGTCGAGGGAGGGGTGAAGACGCCCTTATAGTTCACCGATCGGAACAGTTCCCGGCACTTATATTTGTCATAGGGGGTGAAGCCCCACATATCCTCTTCGCGCAAATCCGGGTCACGAATGATGAACGCGGGATTGGCGGGGAATGGCTGGGTGGGCGACAGCTTTTCGCCCGGCACCTTGCCCTCTTGCGGGACGGGCCGTTCGACGACGGGGAAGATCGGCTTGCCGGTGCGCCGATCGAGAATGAAGATATGCCCGACCTTCGTGGTCTGTGCGAGCGCGGGGATGGACCCCTTGCCCGTGGGCAAGTCGAACAGCACCGGCTGCGCGGGAAGATCATAGTCCCACACATCGTTATGGACCGTCTGGAACCGCCATTTGACCTCGCCAGTCGTTCCGTCAAGCGCCACGACCGAACTTGCATAATGGTCCAGGCCACGCCGGTTGGCGGCATAATGGTCGGGCGGTGCGTTGCCCATCGGCACATAGACGAGGTTAAGCTTCGGATCGACCGCCATCGGCGCCCAGCTATTGGGCGTGCGCCGGACGAACTGCTCACCCTTGGGCGCATCCTTGGCATCGCTCATCCCCGGCGGCAGGCCGTTCCATGACCATAAGGGCTTGCCGGAATGGATGTCGAAGGCACGGATTGCACCCGCGGGCATGTCGACCCGCATATTGTCGGTAAGCCGGCCATTCACGACAATGGCATTGCCGATGACGACGGGCGGCGAAGAGATGGACAGGTCGCCCCGCTCCATCTTGCCAAGGCCCGGTTTCAGATCGACCACGGCGTTGCGGCCGAAGGAGCGGCACTCGCGGCCCGTGGCGGAATCGAGCGCTACCAGCCGCCCGTCCAACGTCCCGGCGAAGATCCGCCCCGCGCATTCCGCACCCGCTGGCACGCTTTCGTCACGCGCATAGGTGACGCCACGGCAGTTCAGCAGATAGGTGCTGAAATTGTCCGAGCTTGGCTGCTTGGCCCAGATTTCCTTGCCCGTCTCCGGGTCCACCGCCGCGATGCGGCCGTTACCGGAGCAGAGATACAGCCGGTTTTCCGCGATGATCGGCGTCGCCTGGAATGTCGGGGAAAGCGGCTCAGGGGCCGTCACCATCCCGATATGATAGGTCCATGCAGGCTTTAGCGCCCAGACATTTTCAGGCGTAATCTGGGTTAGCGGTGAATAGCGCGTCCCGCCCGCATCCCCGCCATAATAGCTCCAGCCCGCCGTCGGCCCGCTATAGTCGATCGAGGGGACCGGCCGGAACAGGTTCTCCCTATAGGCCCAATATGCGCCGCCCAGGACGGCAATGGCGCCAGCACCGGTCAGGACAGCGCGGCGCCAGCCGCGGCGGCCCTTCTTCCCCCGCGTCCCATTGCCGCCGCCCGCCGCCGCAGGCTCCACATCCTGAAAGGAAAGGCGTGTATCAGTCCGGTTCATATGGCCTCGATCATCGACATTTCCGGACCGCAGCGCACATTCCCCCGCTGGTTCCGCATGAATATGGGCCGGGCATTCACCCGGCTATTGCGTCCACCGCTGCCGCCGCGCCGCGCATCGCCCCCTCGATATAACCAACCCCCTTGGCATCGCCGACGACATGAACGGCAAAGCCTTGCTCCTCCAATTGATTAGCGAGCGTCAGGTCCCCGGTTGCGCCCTTCGCGACAATCACATGATCGGCAGCGGCCGACTGCTCCACCTCATCCTTGTCCTTGAAGCGGACGGCATCCCGGTCGATCCGGATGGCGCTCGATCCGGGATGAAGCTGAACGCCATGCTCCTTCAGTTCCGCGAGCAACCGCATCCGGCGGACGATCGTCAGACCGGCGCCAAGGCGCGGGGCATCATCGACCACGATCACCTCGCGGCCACGTTCATTCAGGAACTCTGCCAGTTCAAGGCCGACCAGTTCTCCACCGATAATGACGACCCGCTTGCCCAGCGGCATCCATTGATGCGTCGCCTTGCGCACGAAATCGAGATTGGCGGTCATGCCGGTTATGGAGCCGAGCTTCGTCGCGGCCCGCGTCAGCAACCCGGTCTTGCGCTTGAGTTCGTCGGAACTTTGGCCAAGCACCATCCGGCGCATGTCATCGCCCGAGAACACATGGGCCAGGTCATTGCCCGGAATGTCCGGCATCCCACGCACCGCGCCCGTCGCGACCACGACCGCGTCAGGCTGAAGCGTACGCAGAAGCTCTGGCGTCGCGGGGGTGCGCAGCCGCACATCGACCTTCGAAGACGCGATCTGCCGTTGCAGCCAGTCAAGCAACCGCTCATTCGCCGGATAGGCAAGGGCCGCGAAGCGCAACGTGCCGCCCAGATATTCACCCTGTTCAAGCAGGATGACCTGATGCCCCAGGCCATCCAGCCTGC
This sequence comes from Sphingobium agri, assembly GCF_023051225.1. Lineage (NCBI taxonomy): Bacteria > Pseudomonadati > Pseudomonadota > Alphaproteobacteria > Sphingomonadales > Sphingobiaceae > Sphingobium > Sphingobium agri. Next base: position 248,154 of record NZ_JALKHS010000011.1, read on the forward strand.
GCGCGGCTTCCATGCCGCCCGGTCCACCGCCAATGACCACTATCCGCTTGGTCGCCGACGATGGCGCTTCCGAACGCAGATATTCAAATCCCGTTTCCGGATTGACCGCGCAGCGCAGCGGATCGCAGACATAGATGGCGCTGATGCAGGTATAGCAATAGATGCAGGGCAAGACATCTGCCGCCCGCCCTTCCGTCAGCTTGCGCGGCAGGTGCGGATCAGCCAGCAGCTTGCGGCCCATTGAAACAAAGTCGATCTGCCGACTGGCAATCGCCTTGTCGCCGACATCAGGCTCGATCCGGCCGGATGCGATGACGGGAATGGAGACCGCAGCCTTGATCTGCGCCGCATAGGGAAGGTTCACGGCAGGTTCGTGCGGCGTGTGCGATCCCGAGTGCAGCTTTCCCTGCGCCGTGTCGTGATAGGCCGTCACCGTGATCGCGTCGGCGCCTGCGGCCTCAGCCATGCGGGCGACCTTCGCGGCGTCTTCGATCGTTAGGCCGCCTTTTTTCCCGACTTCGCGAGAGTCCAGCTTGCACCAGACGGGGAAGTCAGGACCTACAGCCTGCCGAACGGCCTGAATGACCTCGACCAGGATGCGGACGCGGTTCTCCAGCGGCCCGCCATAGGCATCCGTCCGCCGGTTCGATTTCGGCGAGATAAAGGACGACAGAAGATATCCATGCCCACCATGAATTTCCACGCCATCGAACCCGGCGCGCTTCGCCCGGTCTGCGGCGGCGGCGAACTGGCCGACGACCGTCCGGATGTCCTCAAGCGTCATTTCCTTGAAGCTGACAGCCTGGATCTTGCTGAACGGCGCGACGGCGAGTTCTTCGAGCAGGAACGCCTCTGTAAAGTCGCCTTCGGGTGCTTCGGGCAGCGACGGGCACCAGACTGGTCGGCCGCCCAGCATATCCCCCATCGCGACAAGGCCGCCATGATGGATTTGCGGCGCGATCTTCGCGCCATGCTTGTGGACCGCTTCCACGAGCGCCGTCAGGCCCGGCAGGAAGCGATCGTCCGAAATCGCGATCTGGTTGACCTGATTGCCTCCGACCGGCCACGCCACACCGGCAACGCCCGTGATGATGAGCCCGACGCCGCCCTTCGCCTGCTCCTCATGATAACGAATGATCCGCTCGCCGCACTGGCCATCGGCTTCGGCAAGGCTCGCCCCCATGGCCGTCACGGCGATCCGGTTGCGCAATTCCATGCCGCCGATCCGGCCGGGGGAAAGAAGATGTTGCAAAGAATTGGAGGCCATTGAAGTCGTCGCCTGTCTGGAGAAAGTCCTGATACACGTCGTTCATATCTGTTGAGGATCGGGCGAGATCGTCTCCATCTCATCCCAGATGGGGCCCGTCAGCGTCCGAAACAGCGCTTCATCCGAATACATGCGCTCTCCGGTCAGCCCCTGTTCTCCAAAGACCAGGATCGCCATGATGCGATGCCAGCTGAGCTCTGTTTCCCCGATCAACCTGATCTGGATATCATATTCCTGCACTACGCCCTGCGGGCCGACGGACTCACTGATCACATGGTAGTTCGCGATACGCGGCTGCACGTCATCGATGAAATGGCGGTAGAGGCGGCGCGTCTTTTCGTATCCCGTAAAGCTTCGCCCAACAGGGAAATATTGGTAGGTCGGCTCGCCCTCCATCGTCGCCATGATCGCATCGAGATCCTGCCCGCTTTCCGTCAGCGCATGCCGGCTCGCCACTCCAATGAGATGGACCAGGCTTGTCCCCACCGGATTTTCTCCCCTGCCTCTCCAACAGCCTTATACCATGCCCGCTCTCGGCCGCCGATGCCTACCGCATGCTCTGGCGCGTCATCAGCCCCAATTTATGTCGCGAAGCGCGCATAATCGTTCGGATCGATCATCCTTCGCCAGCTTCCTTGACCCATCGCATCGGATCGACGCCTGATGCTTCCATCGTTATGGGTCGGCCGATGAGCAGCGAAAATCTTGAATCTTCCCCTGTCGAGGCGGAAGGGCCGCCACCTGCTGCCCGCTCTGTCGGACGGCCGCGGCGATTGACCTTGGCGCAGATCCTGGACGCAGCGATCGAGATGGGGCTGGATGGCCTGAGGATCGCGGCGCTCGCCGATCGGCTCGGCGTTCGCCCGGCGGTGCTCTACACCTATGTCACCGGGCGGAAGGAACTAGTCCGGCTGGCGGCGCAGCGCGCTTCGGGGGCCGCCACCTTCCCGGAGGACGAAGGCCAATCCTGGCGCCAATATGCCACCCAATATGCACAAGCGCTCCACAAGCTGGTGGAGGAGGGGCAGCTTGTCTCCACCCTCGTCAGCGGCAATCTGGGACCTGCGGTCGAAATCGACAGTTCGGAACAATGGCTGCAAGTCATGCTGGCGCGCGGGTTCGACCTGCCGGAAGCGCTCGACCTGTTACGCTCCATCGACCTGATCGTGCTGGGCGGCGCGTTCCTTTCTTCCTACGCCCGCGCGGTGGCAGGCGGCGAAGCGGAATATCGCGACGCCGTGCGCGCTTCGATCGATCAGCGTTCGGCGGAAGATGTGCCGGTCATCGCCGCGCATCCCGACCGTTATGCCGATACTGCCCTCCCCCGCTGGCGCACCACATTGGCACTGGTGCTCGACGGAGTGGCCTCGCGGCGCGGCGAATAGTCGAACATATTTTCGGAAATTATTGCAGGCTGGGCGACGATGGGATATTCCACCTTCGACCCTGCCGTTCGCGCGGGGAAATCGATCGCTGGAGAGAGCATATGCCTGCCGATGTCGCTTCCACTTTTCTGCCCGTCGCGCCGCCCCGGATCGTCGACGATCTCTACACCGAAGACCAGCATCAGCGGCTATTGGACGTCATCCGCCGCGAAGGCCCCTGGTCCCTCATTCTCGCGCAATATTTCTCTTCGCCCGAAGAAGTGATCGCGACCTCCACCGGCTCCATTCCGGAAGGCTTCACGCCGACCTGGGACATGTTCATGAACCCGGTGTTTCGCGGCTACATCGCCGACAACGGCGTCAATCGCTTTCCGGAACTCGACGACTGCTTCTACAACAAGAAGTTCCTGGACATGGCGCGCAGCTATTGGAACACGCCCTATGTCGAATGCGACCAGCTGATGTTCAACATTCAGGGTCCAAGCTCGGCGGGCGGTTCGCCGCATGTCGATGGCACGCAGTTTCGCGGCCTGTACGAAGTCAACTGCCCGATCTGGTTGCTGAACATCATGGCCAAGTCCGGCCTCTTCAAACGCTGGCAGGCGAAGAAGGCGCAGGTCATCGCCTGGTATTATCAGGGTTCGATCGGCGGCGGCTTCCACTATTGGCCGAACGGGCCGCAAAATGATCCCGCCTGCCTGGAAGCGCCGATGTGGGGACGCGGCGTCATCGTGGAAAATGAGATGATGTTCCACACCGCGCAGGGCTGTGGCCCGGTTGATCAGCGCAAACCGGCGGGCTTAGCCATCAATTCGACCATGTCGGCTGATCCTGATGTGGCTGGCGGCTGGCGGATCATGACCGGCGACGATGTGGTGGCGAAGATCCCGGAGCAGGAGTTCCGTCTGCTCCTTCACTGGAACGCCCAGGTTTACACTGACCTTAACGACCTGCGGATTTCGCGCGACCATACAGACGACATCACGACAGACATGGCGTTCGAGATTTTCGTGAAGGACCTTCGGGCGCGCGGCGAAATCTTCGAGATGCCGAGCGATCCGCTGCATGACACCAATTTCATCGGCCTGCTGACCCGCGTCTATGATGTCGGCAAGCCCAAGGGCGTACCGCAGGACCCGGTCGAACCGCGTCTGGTCGCCTGACCTCGCTACCTCCGCCGGGGTGCTTCAACTGACTGAAGCGCCCCGGCCCAGCAGTGCTTCCGATCGTTCTCGCAGCATGTCGGACACCGCCAAGATGCGGGCGAGCTTCGCCATTTCCGGGTGCGTCACCAGCCAGAAGGAGCGTGCAATCTCCACCTCCTCCGGGAAAAGGCGCACCAGCGTCTCATCATCGGCCACGATGAAATCCGGCAGCACGCCGATGCCTGCGCCGTCCAGGATCAGTTGGCGCTGCATGCCGATGCTGCTGGACCTTAGCGAGGCTTCCAACCCCGCTTGCACCTCGTCCAGATAATCCAGTTCCGGCGAATAGAGGAACTCGGGGACATAGCCGATCAGCATATGCTCATGCAGCTGTTCCCGGGCTGCCGGAGCGCCGCGCGCCGCGAGATAGGCGGGCGAGGCATAGAGATGCAGCGTGTAATCAGCGAGCTTGCGCACCGCCAGATGCCCGCGCTGCGGCCGCGCCAGCATCACCGCCATGTCCGCCTCCCGCTTTGACGGATTAAGGAAACCGGAAGCGGTGATGACGTCCAGCCGGATGCCGGGATGACGCGCATGAAAGCCGGGAATCGCAGGCGCCAATATCCATCGGCCAAAGCCTTCCGCCACGGACAAGCGCACCTGTCCGTTCAGACTGTGCCGTTCCCCCTTCACATCGACGATGGCCGACATTGCCGCGCTCTCGATGCTTTCTGCATGGCGGAGCAAGGCCGCACCATGCTCCGTCAGCGCCCTTTCCGCCCCCGTCTGCTCGAACAATTGCGCATCGAGCGCCTGTGACAGGCGCGACAATCGGCGGGAAATCGTCGTCGCATCAATGCCGAGCATCCGCGCCGCCGGAGCCACTCGCTTCAACCGCGCGACCGTCAGGAATATCCGCAAATCGTCCCAATCGAACATCAACCGCACCCATGCAAAAATGCAGATCAACTCTGCAATAAAGGGGAATTGAATGCATTATCGCCTTTCGGCATGATAAGGCAAATCTCATCGAGAGGATGCCATGCGCGATATTTCCCACAAGCTCGCCTTTGCCCATGACGGCGAAGCTGCGCGTTACAGTGATGTGTTCAATCCCAATGACGGGCAGGTTCAGGCCCGCGTCGCCCTGGGCGACCGTGCGCTGCTCGACCGGGCGGTCGAAGCGGCGAAGGCGGCGCAGCCTGCCTGGGCAGCGGTCAATCCGCAGCGGCGCGCCCGCGTCATGTTCAACTTCAAGGCGCTGGTCGAGAAGAACATGGACGAACTCGCCCATCTGCTCTCGTCCGAACATGGCAAGGTGATCGCCGATTCCAGGGGCGACATTCAGCGCGGCCTGGAAGTCATCGAATTTTGCTGCGGCATCCCCCATGCGCTGAAGGGCGAATATACCCAGGGCGCGGGCCCCGGCATCGATGTCTATTCCATGCGCCAGCCGATCGGCATCGGCGCTGGCATCACGCCGTTCAACTTCCCGGCGATGATCCCGCTGTGGATGTCGGGCGTCGCGATCGCCACCGGCAACGCCTTCATCCTGAAGCCATCCGAGCGCGATCCGTCCGTCCCCGTGCGCCTTGGCGAACTCTTTCTGGAAGCTGGCCTGCCCGAGGGCATTTTCCAGGTCATCCAGGGGGACAAGGAAATGGTCGACGCCATCCTTGACCACCCGGATATCGGCGCGATCAGCTTCGTCGGATCGTCCGACATCGCCCACTATGTCTACAAGCGCGGCGTCGACAACGGCAAGCGCGTGCAGGCAATGGGCGGCGCGAAGAACCACGGCATCGTCATGCCGGACGCCGATCTCGACCAGGTCGTCAACGATCTGTCCGGTGCGGCCTTTGGTTCGGCTGGCGAACGCTGCATGGCGCTGCCCGTCGTCGTGCCGGTGGGTGAAAAGACCGCGCTCGCTCTGCGCGAAAAGCTGATCCCCGCGATCCAGGCGCTGCGCGTCGGCGTCTCGACCGATCCCGAAGCCCATTATGGTCCGGTGATCAACGCCGCGCACAAGGCGAAGATCGAAAACTATATTCAGATGGGCGTCGATGAAGGGGCTGAACTGGTCGTCGATGGCCGTGGCTTCACGCTGCAGGGGCATGAGCAGGGCTTCTTCGTCGGCCCGACGCTGTTCGACCAAGTAAAGCCCACGATGCGCACCTACCAAGAAGAAATCTTCGGCCCCGTGCTGCAAATGGTGCGCGCCGAAAGCTTCGAGGACGCGCTCGCCCTGCCCAGCCAGCATCAATATGGCAATGGCGTCGCCATCTTCACCCGCAACGGCCATGCCGCGCGCGAATTCGCCGCGCGGGTGAATGTCGGCATGGTCGGCATCAACGTGCCGATCCCGGTGCCGGTCGCCTATCACACATTCGGCGGCTGGAAGCGGTCGGCCTTTGGCGACACCAACCAGCATGGCATGGAAGGCGTCAAATTCTGGACCAAGGTGAAGACCATCACCCAGCGCTGGCCCGATGGCGGCGCGTCCGGCGACAGCGCCTTCGTCATCCCCACCATGGGGTGACAGCCGCGAGGGGAGAGCGCATGCTCTCCCATCACTCCACAGGATGCATGATGACCCAGTTCGACCTTACCGACGACCAACGCCAGATCCAGGACATGGCGCGGCGCTTCACCGCCGACGCGATCACGCCCCATGCGGCTGAATGGGATGAAAAGCATATCTTCCCGCGCGACACGATCCGCGCGGCGGCAGAGCTTGGCTTCGGCGGCATCTATGTGTCGGAAGAATCCGGCGGCATTGGCCTTGGACGGCTGGAATCCGCGCTCATCATGGAAGCCATGGCCTATGGCTGTCCATCGACCAGCGCGTTCATATCGATCCACAACATGGCCGCCTGGATGATCGACCGCTTCGGCGCGCAGCCGGTCAAAGACAAATATCTGCCCTCTATGGTGCCGATGGATCGGATGGGCAGCTATTGCCTGACCGAAGCGGGATCAGGTTCGGACGCGGCGGCGCTCAAGACGCGCGCCGTGAAGGACGGCAGCGACTATCTCGTCACCGGTTCCAAGCAATTCATTTCCGGCGGCGGTGAAAACGACATCTATGTCACCATGGTCCGCACGGGCGAGGACGGGCCCAAGGGCATCAGTTGCCTCGTCATCGAAAAGGACATGCCGGGCGTCGGCTTCGGCGCGCAGGAGCGCAAGCTTGGCTGGCATTCGCAGCCTACCGCGCAGGTCAATTTCGACAATGTCCGCGTGCCCGCGGAAAATCTCGTCGGCGCCGAAGGGGAAGGTTTCCGGATCGCGATGATGGGCCTTGATGGTGGACGGCTCAACATCGGTGCCTGCTCGCTGGGCGGGGCGCAGCGCTGCCTGGACGAAGCCATCGCCTACACCAAGGACCGCAAGCAGTTCGGGCAGGCCATCGCCGACTTCCAGAACACGCAATTCACCCTGGCCGACATGGAGACGGAACTTCAGGCGGCGCGCGCGCTGCTCTACATGGCGGCGGTCAAGGTGACGGAAAACGCGCCCGACAAGACCCGCTTCGCCGCGATGGCCAAGCGCCTTGCCACCGACGCCGGGTCAGCCATCGCCGACCGCGCGCTGCAACTGCATGGCGGCTACGGCTATCTGATGGACTATCCGGTCGAACGCTTTTGGCGCGACCTGCGGGTGCATTCGATCCTGGAAGGCACGAACCAGGTAATGCGCATGATCGTCGCGCGCGATCTGCTGCGTCAGTGAAGGGGCCGACCATGACCGACCAACTGCTGATATCGGCAAGCAACGGCGTCGGGCGCATCCGCCTCAATCGCCCCCGAGCCCTCCATGCGCTGACGCTGGAGATGTGCGATGCGATCAATGTCGCGCTTCTCGAATGGCGCAGCGATCCGGTCATCAAGGCGGTGATGATCGACCATGCCGAAGGACGCGGCTTCTGCGCGGGCGGCGACATCGCCCTCATCGCCAGCAGCGCCAAGGCTGACGGGGTCGAAGCGGAGCATTTCTTCCGTCACGAATATCGGATGAACCATCTGCTGTTCACCTATGAAAAGCCCATCGTCGCCTTCATCGACGGCATCGTGATGGGTGGGGGCGTCGGCCTGTCGCTCCCCTGCCGCTATCGCGTCGCGACCGAGCGGACGACCTTCGCCATGCCCGAAACCGGCATCGGCCTTTTCCCTGACGTGGGTGGCGGATGGTTCCTCCCCCGCCTTCCAGGCCGGATCGGCACGTGGCTCGCCGTCACAGGCGCGCGGATCAATGGAGCGGACTGCACCGCGATCGGCATCGCCACCCATTATATCGCTTCGGACAAGCTGGATGCGATCAAGGAAGCCATCCTCGACCGTCCAGATGATCTGGCCGCCATTCTCGACCAAGCGAACGAGACCGCGCCCGCATCCTCGCTGACGGAGCAACGGGCCGACATCGATCGCCTCTTCGCCGCCGATAGGATCGAAGACATCATGGCCGCCCTGCGCGCCGATAGGTCCGACTGGGCGCAGCAACAGCTGGCAACGATCGCCACCAAGTCGCCGCAAACCGTCAAGGTCGCCCTGCGCCAGTTGCGCGACGGCGCGGCCTTCACCGATTTCGCCGACAATATGCGCAATGAATATCGCGTCGCCTGCCGGGTTATCCGCCGCCCCGACTTCATCGAGGGCGTGCGCGCGGTGATCGTCGACAAGGACAATGCGCCCAAATGGAATCCGGCCACGGCGCAAGAGGTGGATGACGCCGTGATCGACAGCTTTTTCGCGCCCCTGCCCGCTGACAAGGAATGGACGCCGCTGCCCGAAACGCAACGGTGAGAGCGCTGTGCATCAAGATAAGGACGAAGCAGGATGACTGAAACGATCGCCTTCATTGGCCTGGGTAATATGGGCGGCGGAATGGCCGCCAATCTTGCCAAAAACGGCTTCACCGTCCGCGCCTTCGACCTGTCCGACGACGCGCTTGCCAAGGCGGAGGCAGCAGGCGCCATCCGCACGGGCAGCGCTGCCGAAGCAGTCACCGGCGCGGATGCCGTCGTCACCATGCTTCCGGCGGGCAAGCATGTGGAAGCCGTCTATACCGGCGAGGTGTTCGGCGCAGCCAAGCCCGGCGCGCTGTTCCTCGATTGCTCGACCATCGACGTGGCAACCGCCCGCCGCGTGATCGCCGCGGCGAAGGCGAAGGGCTTCCAGATGGCCGACGCGCCCGTTTCCGGGGGCATCGCGGCGGCCAGTGCCGGGTCGCTCACCTTCATGGTGGGCGGCAACGATGACGCGTTCGCCAAGGCAAAGCCCATCCTGTCCGCCATGGGCAAGGCGGTGATCCACGCCGGCAGCGACGGCAATGGCCAGGCGGCGAAAATCTGCAATAACATGCTGCTCGGCGCGACCATGGTGGCGACCTGCGAAGCCTTTGCCATGGCGGAAAAGATCGGGCTCGACGCGCAGACCTTCTATGATATCTCCAGCGTCTCGTCAGGGCAAAGCTGGTCCATGACCAGCTACTGCCCCGTCCCCGGCGTCGGCCCCCAATCACCCGCCGACAATGGCTATAACGGCGGTTTTGCCGTCGCCCTGATGCTGAAGGACCTCAAACTCGCACTCGAAGCAGCAGCGTCGGTCAACGCCAGCGTGCCCATGGGGGCGCAGGCGGAAAGCCTCTACCAACTGCTCGCGAACAAGGGGGAACCGGGTCAGGATTTCTCCTCGATCATCAAATTGCTGTCCTGAACCGGATCAACATACAGGCTGCTTAGCTGCATGATCTGCAGCAAGGCCCATGCAACTGAACGTCGCGCCTTCCGTTACATTGACAGGTCGTCAAAAAAAATGAGGCAAATCAATGCGGATGGAAAGCGCGACAGGCTGGTCGGCAACATATAGCTATTCCCCCCTCTATCGGGAAGATGAGCCAAACCATTGTCCCGGATGTGACCGGCAACAATGGATCATCGGGCGGATGACTGCCGAATGTACTTTTTGCGGCTCTGCCATGCCGCTTGAACATTTCAGCACCTACAGCGCTTCGCCCCGGATCGAGTGCCGCGATTATTCGGCCGACGATCTGCCTGACCATCTGCGGCCAGTGGCCTGAGCTGTTCCAGACACAAAGAGCCCCACCTCCTGATCAGAAGGCAGGGCAGTTTGGGTCGCACTGCAGGATAACCTGCGGGCAGCCAACCAGCATCTCGGCCCTCGGGTTCCGAGGTCGAAGTGAAGGCGACATCGCCGCCTCCATGGTTAATATGTTGAAACATCCCGGAAACCGGGGCCTTTGGCGCCAGCTATAACCAACGCTATAATCAACAATATCACCCGGCCATGCACGAAATCGGGCCACTCAGCCGCGCGCCACCGCCTCGCTCGTCACCGCATAGCTGCGCAGCCCGGACCATGCGGCCAGAGCAGCGAAAAGCGACGCACAGAAGCCCACCGTCGCCAGCGCCGGGCCGATCTGCCCCTCTCCGCCAAACAAGGCGCTGTCGATCAACGGCACGATGGCAGTACCCAGCGACAGCCCCACCAGACTGTTGGCAAGCAGGAACAGCGCAGCGCCCGTCGCCCGCATGCTCGGCGGCGTTGCAAGCTGGATCGCGGCCAGCGAGCAGCCGAAATAGCCGTTGAAGCAAAAGGTCAGCAGGGAAAAGAACAGCAACAACAGCGTCACCGAGGGCATGATCGGCGCAAGGGCGGCCGGGACCAGGCACAGGAAGGCGAGGATCATCGTCATCCGCAAATTGGCATCGCGAACGCCCTTCAGCGACAGCCTCTCCGCCGCGAACCCGCCAGCCAACGACCCTAGGCTCCCGAGGACGAGGTAGATCAAGCCCAGACGGAGCGAAGCCTGCCCCGGCGTCATGCCGAACGTGCGGATCAGCAGCGTCGGATACCAGGCCATCAGGCCATAACCCATGATCCCCAGCAATGTGGAATTGCCGTAGATCGCGGCGAACGTCCGCCAATGCGCGCGCAGATGCGACAGCGCGGCGCGCAACGGCATGCCCGCGCTTGCCCATCCCGCCCGGCGCGCCGGTTCACGCGCGAGGAAAACAAGCGCCGTCACCACCAGGCCGGGCAGCGCCACCAGAATGAAGGCCGCGCGCCATGTCGGCATCGGCCCCACTCCGGGAACCATCAAGGCCCCCTGCTCGGCGACCATGTCCACCACAGCGCCGCCCACCAGCAACGCAAGCCCGCCGCCGATCGTGATGCCGAGATTGTAGATCGCCATCGCCCGCGAAAGCTGCGCGGGAGGATAGGCATCGCTCAGCCAGCTATGGGCCGATGGAGAAAGCGACGCTTCGCCCAGGCCCACGCCCATCCGCGCGGCGAACAGATGGGCATAGCTTCCCGCAAAGCCGCAAAGGGCGGTGCAGGCGCTCCAGAATAATACGCCCACCGCGATGATCCGGCGGCGGCTGATCCTGTCGGCCAGCATGCCGATGGGGATGCCGACGACCGCGTACAGCATGGCGAAGGCCAGCCCCTGCAATAAGCCGACCTGCAAATCGCTGAGGCCCAGATCCTGTTTGATCGGCTCGACCATCAGGCTCAAAATTTGCCGGTCGACGAAGGATAATATGTAGGCAAGAAGGAATATGCCAAGCGCGACATGGGCCCGCCGCAAACTGGTCCTGCCGCCTGCTTCGACAGATTCTTCGCTGCTCACTCGCTCATCCCCTCGCGCCACGGCTTTTGATTCCGCCCTGAATTGTCGTGCGTCTCTGCAGATTTTAGTGGGGAGAGGTCAAGCTCGGACATCGACGCGCTTAGGCGTGACGCTAATCATTGCCATGGTCGCCTGTACTATATAGTACCGTACATAAATGATGGAAGAGGTTGGCGAGATGAAGAATGTGCGGCGGCTTTTAAGAACCCTGGCTCTCTCAGCGGCTGGAGTGGCCGCCATGGCCCATGCCCAGCCTCCCGCCACGACCTCAGCCCCTACGGCCACGCCTTCGTCACCTCAATATGTGCGCCAAGCGCCGAAGGGAGCGCCCAACATCGTTCTCGTGCTGCTCGATGATGTCGGCTTTGGCGCCACCTCGACGTTCGGCGGCCCGGCGCAAACGACGACGCTCGACCGGCTCGCTCGCGGTGGGCTGCGCTACAACCGCTTCCACACGACCGCGATCTGCTCGCCGACGCGCGCATCCCTGCTGACGGGCCGTAATCCGCACGCCACCGGAATCGGCTCCGTCATGAATTCCGCCGACGGGCGGCCAGGCTATAGCGGGTTCCAGGGCAAGGATACCGCAACGATCGCCCGTATCCTGCGTGAAAATGGCTATGCGACCGGGGCCTTTGGCAAATGGCACCAGACGCCCGATTGGGAACTGAGCCAGGCGGGCCCGTTCGACCGCTGGCCTACGGGAGAGGGCTTCGACACCTTCTACGGCTTTCAGGGTGGGGAGACCGATCAGTTCAACCCGACACTCTATCAGGGCACCACGCCCGTCATGCGGCCAGCGGGCGACAATTATCACCTGACGGAAGATCTCGCTGCCCGCGCGACGGATTGGGTTCACACCATCGGCTCCTCAGCGCCCGGTCGGCCCTTCTTCCTCTATTTTGCGCCGGGCGGCATCCATGCGCCGATCCAGGTGCCCAAGGAATGGATCGACAAATATCGCGGCAAGTTCGACCAGGGCTGGGACAAGATGCGCGAAGAGATTTTCGCGCGCCAAAAGAAGCTGGGCGTGATCCCCGCCAACACCAAATTGACGCCGCGCCCGGCCGAAATGCCCGCCTGGGACAGCCTGACCCCCGAACAGAAGCGCTTCTCCTCGCGCCTGATGGAAAGCTACGCCGCTTTTCTCGCGCACACCGACGCGCAAGTGGGCAAGCTGGTCGATGAACTCAAGGCGAACGGCCAGTTCGACAACACGCTCTTCATCTATGTCGTCGGCGACAATGGCGCGAGCGCGGAAGGCGGGCTGGAAGGCAGCCTCGACTATATGGGCAGGCTGACCGGCGTGTCGCCCTCGCCTGACGCAAAGTCATTCGCCCGCATCGATGAAATCGGCGGCCCTTCGACCTATGCCCATGTCAACTCCGCCTGGGCCTGGGCGTCGGATACACCCTTCCAATGGACGAAGACCGTCGCCTCCCATCTTGGCGGAACGCGTAACGGCATGGTGCTCAGCTGGCCCAACCGGATCGAGCAGAAGGGCGGCATCCGCAGCCAGTTTGGCCATGTGAACGACATCGTCCCCACCATATTGGAAGTCACCGGCATCCCGACACCAGCCGAAGTCGATGGTGTACGGCAAAAGCCGATGAACGGCGTCAGCCTCGCCTACAGCTTCAACGATCCCAAGGCGCGCGAGCGGCACACGACCCAATATTTCGAAGTCTTCGGCAATCGCTCCATCTATCATGATGGCTGGATGGCCTCGGCCTTCCATGGCCGCTATCCCTGGATGGCCTATGCCCCCAGGGAGCGCCCGCTGGAAGAAGACAAGTGGGAACTGTACGACCTTCGCACCGACTTCTCCCAGTCCAATGATCTTGCCGCGAAGAACCCTAAGAAGCTGGAAGAGTTGAAGGCGCTCTTCATGACGGAAGCCGCGGCCAATCAGCTCCTGCCGCTGGGCGGCCAGGTGCTCGACAAGAGCAAGCTTCCCGATCCAACCGGCGGCCGCCGCGCTGCGGACTATCGCCAGGGCGACATCGGCGTTCCAGAGGTATCGCTGCCTCGCCTGTTCAGCCGTTCCTGGACCATGCGGGCCACCATCGATGCGACCCCCGGCGCGCGCGGCGTCGTTGCTGCGCTCGGCGGCACGGACTCCGGCATGGCGCTCTATCTCGATGGCGAAGGACGGCCCAAATTCACTTATCGTCTCTACGATGTGAAGACCGTCGACCTCGTCGGCCCTGCTCCCCTGTCATCGGGCAAGCACAGCATCCAGGTGGATTTCGACTATGCGGGCGGCGGCTTTGGCAAGGGCGGCACGTTGAAGATGACGGTGGACGATCAGCCGATCGCTTCCGATACCATCCCGGCCAACCCCGTCTTCTTCAGCATTCACGAAACGTTCGGCGTGGGCCTCGACACGGGAGCGCCCGTGGGCAGCTATCCGGCCGACGCCCCGCTCGGCTACCCCATCAGCCGCGCGAAGGTCGACAAGGTGACCATCCGCACCCGGTAAGGGACCCTGCGCAGGGCGGCCCATCGAAGGGGCTCGCCCTGTGCAGCCATGGCCAGCTATTTGGACGTCGCCGTCTGACGATCGATCACGGGCTTTTCGCCACGTTCCTTGTAGATCGACATGGAGCGGGATCGAACCTGCCCATCCTTGCGCACATGGGTGTTGGTCATTGACCGCGCCCGCTCGTCATCATCGCGTGCCGTGGCAACGGAGCGCTGCCGCGCCATATTGTCATTGAACTTGGCGCGCGAGTCCGTGGTCGCCGTGCCGCCATCTGCGGCCGTGGCGGTGCCGCCACCCGATACGCCGACGCTGTTCGCGTCCGTGGTGCCGGAACCATAGGTGCCAGCGGACACGTCGCCTGTCGTCGGGGTGGAGGATTGGGAAGCCGCGCTGTTGGTCTGCGCGGAAACGCCGCCCGCGCCAGCCAGACAGGCCGACGCCAGGATTATAGCTATTGCTCGCTTCATCATTCGTTCCTTTCCGGTCGCTCGTCGATGATGATCCGGCATCCTTCCGGCCCGCGCGCCACTGTCATGGATCGCCCGGAACCATCGGACGAGCTGGACGCACTGGACGATGCCCTGGACCCGCCTGCCGATGAGGAAGATGCACTGACATGCGACGAAGCATGCGCGCCATGCGAACTGCTCGACGCAGCCGAAGCGCCTTGGCCATCATCCGCTATGACAGAGGTTTCGACACGGCCATCAGCGAAAATATGGGTGCGACGGCACGTTCCGTCCGACGACTGAACGCCTGCCGCCGCCGCGATCATCATGATGATGGGTCCCATGGTGACACCTTTCTTGGGGACAAGCATGCTTGTCCCCAAAAGGTGGGAGTAAAATCAGCGAGACGGGTTGGTGGAATTCGCCGTGGAATCACCGTAGACCTCGCCGGTCGAGCCATTGCGATCCGTCGATCCATAGGCGTCAATCGACGTCGAAGTGCTCTGCGATCCCGTGCCGCTGGCCGAACCGCCAGCCGTCACGCCGCCCGTCGCACGATCACGATCGGTATAGATGGTGCCCGAACCATAGGTGGACGCCGAATTGGATGTCGCGCCGTCGCGGCGGCTCTCACGATCATGGCGTTTTGCCTTGTGCTTGCCGTGGGCGCGGTCGTTGCTGCCTGCGGTCGCGCCGCCAGCCACCGAACCTTCAGGAGTGGACGCCGATACGCCACCGCCTGCCGTCGTTTGAGCGATCGCGCTCGTTCCAAGCAGGCCCGCGGCGGCCAGAGTAGCGATAATCATTCCGTTGCGCATAATGCTCTCCTTCCATGATTGTCCTGATGCAGCGCATGAGGTCAGTGCACAGCGCAAGGGGAATGAATTAGTTCAACGACTTGCCGCAGCTTTTCCGTCGCCCTGTCGTGTCTAAACACAGGATGAACAGAGATCATGCAGTGAAAGCGCGGCGATCCGGCAATCATGCTAAATTAAATGCACCCCTAGAACCAATGTCCTTCCCGCGCATTTCTACGAACAACAATGGACTTGTGCCCGGTGCCACCGGTCATATCCATGGCGGTTCCAGGAGAATGCAATGAGCACGAAGATAGAATATAGTTTTTCAACCCGCCGCGAGGCTGAACTGGCGGTGGAGCATCTGGTGCAGGAACATGGGTTCGAACGCACCGACATCTTCATCGAACCCCAGGGATCGAACAACAGTGTCGGCGAGGAGATCAGCGGAAGCGACGCCGCCGCTCCATTGGAAGAGGAACGGGACGACGCACCGCTGGAAACGCCCATCCTGGTATCGATAGACCTGAACGACGACAGCCGCGCCACTCTTGTCAATGACGTCTTCAGCGAAGCGGGCGGCAACAGGTCCTGACGACAGCGCCTGCAACTATTCCGAACCGGCGCGGCCCGCAATCGCGCGAGCAGCGCGTCGGCCGGAATAGATGCAGTCGGCATAGGAAAGGCCGCTGACATACAGGTTGGAACAGATGCCCACCGCGTTGCGCCCGGCGGCGTATAGCCCCGGAACCAACCCGCCATTGCGGCGCACCTGCCCCGTCCGCTCATCAACCGCCAGGCCGCCCACCGTCATGCAGGCGATGGGGAAAAGCTGCGCATCGACCGATGCATCGATGGCATAATAGGGTCCCTGTTCCAACGGCAGCATCTCATCCGCCGCCTTGTGGAACCGGTCCTTGACCTCTCCTTTTGCCGCACGATTGTAGGTGGCGACCTCCGCCGCGAATGTCGCGGGATCGAAACCCATCTTCCGCGCCAGATCTTCGGGCGTCCGTGCCTTCTTGGCGGCGAAGAAGCAGTTGACGATCGTGATGTCCCGCTGAAAGCCCAGTGTGCCACGGCGGAAAGCATCGCGCAGCGCTTTCCGGAACAATCTGCGGTCCAATATGATGTAGCCCCGCCCGCCATTGCGCTCGACCATCTCATCGCCGATCCGCGCGCCGTACCAGGTCTCGTTGACGAAGCGCCCGCCACGGCCATTGACCAGCATCCCCTGCCCCCATGCTTCGGGCGGAGAGAGGAAGCGCCATGCGGACACGCGCCCCATCAACTCGGTCGCGGCGCCAGCCGTCACGCCCAGCATGATCCCGCTGCCATTGTCGCCCAGCGTGCCATTGGGCAGTCCGGGCGCATATTCGGGTGCGAAATGTTGGACCATCGGCGGATTGCAGATGAAGCCTCCAGCGCTCAGCACCAATCCCTTGCGCGCCCGGATCCAACTGCTCTTGCGCACGCTGCTCTCCAGGCTCCGCGCCTTGGCGAGATAGCGATAGCCCACGGCAATGGTGATGCGTGATCCCGGAAAAGTGCCGGGCAGCATCGACATCCATTTGCTGGCAAGGGCGATGTAGCGCGAATGTTTGCGCCGCGTCTCGGGGTCGGCGAACTCCTCGATCCGCACGCCGATGACGCGGCCTTCGCTGTCCAGCGCCAGTTGCCGGGCTTCCGCCCCGGATCGGAACATCATGCCCTTGGCGAGGGCGCTCGCCCGCAAGGCATTGTACATGCCCGCACCCACGCCCCAGGGCTTGTTGCCATTGCGGAAATGAACCCGGTGGCCACGCGCGGCGGGCTGCGTCAGGTCGCGATAAGGCCCCGCCAGGCTGCTGTCAGGATGATAGAGGAATTTGTCGATGGGCGGATAAGAGGTCTTGCCGGGATGATAGCTTGCCTGGAACGGCGCGCCGTGGCTGCGCAGCCATTCGAACGTGCCTGCGCTGCTCTCGCAGAAATCGCGCAGCGTCTCGTCGGAAACGATGCCGCCCGTCTCCATCTTCAGATAGGCGAACATGCGCTCCGGATCATCCGTGATCCCCGCTTCGCGCTGGATCGACGTTCCGCCACCGGCATAATAGACGCCGCCATTGGCCGCCGACGATCCCCCGCCATCATATTGATCGACGGCAATGACGCTCAGGCCCTCTTCCAGTCCGTGCAAGGCAGCCGCGATCCCCGCGCCCCCCAGCCCCACGACCACCATATCCGCTTGCTCGTCCCACGAATGAGCGTCCGGATCAGCGACATGCAGCGGCGCTTCGATCGCGAGGCCCCAATCCTTTATCGCCTCCCCACCAGGCGGAACGGGTGCGTGATCCGGCTTCTTGCGCGGGTCATGATCCAGGGCAGCCATTGCGACGTCGGACATGCATCTCTCCCCCAGGCGAGAGTCGCCCGCCAGCTCTGATTCAATTTGACATGAAGTTGACGATAACTTGTCTATCCGTCAAGTTAAGCTGGGGCGAAAGACATCAACCTCCGGCCGGAAAGGAAAATTGCAGATGGGAACGGTCAGGCCAGCGAGGGACAAAGGCGGACGCCCGGACACTGCGACCGCGTTACGCCTCAGCCACGCGATCCTTGACGCCGCCGAACGGATTTTCCTCGCCCAGGGATTTACCGGAGCCAGCATCGAAGCGATCGCCACTGCGGCTGGCACGAGCAAGCAGACCATCTATGCGCGATTCGGCAGCAAGGAAAAACTGTTCCTGGCCGTCAGCGAAAGACTGCTCAAACCCAAATTCCCGGTACAGCCCTCGGGCGACGCCAGCCTCGCCGCCCGGCTCGGCACAGCGGCGCGCCAGATATTGGCAGCCATGCTCGACCCGAAGATGGTGCGGATGTACACCATCATCACCGCCGAGGCCCACCGCTTCCCCGAACTCGCTCACGCCGCCGATGACAACCAATCCTTCCCCGCCCGCCTCCTGGTCCTGCACATCATCGAGCAAGCTTTGGAAAGCGGCGAGATTTGCTGCGATGATCCCGCAAGCGCCATGCTGATGTTCCAGGACATGGTCCTCGCCGCCCCCCTCCGCTCCACCGCGCTCGGGATCAGAAAGTGGACCCCGCAAGATCTGGAACGTTGGGCCGACAGCGCCGTGGCGATTTTCCTAAACGGGGTGCGATCATCACCGCTTTAAGCCACGCGCAACCCTATGCTATGGGGCTCCCTCGAAAGCCATGAATGGCAGGCTATCACTTCGGGCAGAGGATCAAGCGGCACGATGAGGGCGGGCATGCGCCACCTTCCCGGCGGAACTTTCCGCATGGGATCGGACAATTTCTATCCCGAGGAAGCGCCCTCGCGCCAGGTGCGCGTCGATCCTTTCTGGATCGATGAAACGCCTGTCACCAACGCCGATTTCGCGCGCTTTGTCGAAGCGACCGGATATCGCACGCTGGCTGAGACAGCGCCCGATCCCCGTGACTATCCCGGCATGGACCCCGCCATGGCCAATGCAGGCTCCTTGCTGTTCCAGCGGACGCGCGGGCCGGTCGACCTCATGGATTACAGCCAGTGGTGGACGTTCAGCTTCGGCACCGATTGGCGGCATCCTCACGGGCCGGGCACCACCATAGTGGGGTTGGAGGACCATCCGGTCGTGCACGTCGCCTTCCCCGATGCGGAAGCCTACGCCAAATGGGCGGGGAAGCTTTTGCCGACCGAAGCGGAATGGGAATTTGCAGCCAGGGGCGGCCTTGATAACAGCGAATATGCCTGGGGTGACGAACTCGCGCCCGGTGGCAAGATGCTGGCCAATTATTGGCAGGGTGCCTTCCCCTATGGCAACACGCTTGAGGACGGCTATGAACGGACCTCGCCCGTCAAAAGCTATCCGGCGAACGGCTTCGATCTCTACGACATGATCGGCAATGTCTGGGAATGGACGACCGACTGGTACGCCCAGCCGCGTATCGAGCGCAAGGCGAAGGGAAGCTGCTGCGTCCCCGCCAACCCGAGGGGCGGGACGAAGCGGGAAAGCCTGGACCCCGCCATGCCCCACACGCCGATCCCGCGAAAGGTGCTGAAGGGCGGATCGCATCTGTGCGCCGCCAACTATTGCCAGCGCTACCGCCCCGCCGCCCGCCACGCGCAGGCGATCGACAGCTCGACCAGCCATATCGGCTTCCGCTGCATCGTCAGGGGCGACTAGAGTATCCGTGATGATCAAGCTGGAGATTGCGTCCAGCATCGATCGGCTTTGAGCAGGGCGT
>NZ_JALKHS010000012.1:0-62856 GCF_023051225.1 Sphingobium agri
CCAAATCCAGCGCAACATCATCGCCGAACGCGGACTAGCTATGCCACGAGAACCAAGAGGGTGACAGATAAAAGGGGGTAAAGCTGACCAGCTTTACCCCCAAACTCAGCTCGCGCCCAGTCAGGCCCAATAATGGCCTGCATAGAGTCACGATAAATGCGCCCGGCGGCCGGAAACCGCCGGGATCATGGAGATCAGATAATCTTCATCTCTCGCAATTCGTCGATGCGCGCCGCGTCATAACCCAGCTCGCCCAGCACCTCGGCGCTATGTTCGCCAAGCAGCGGCGGCGCTCGACGGATCGTCGCGGGAGATTCCGACATATTGGCCAGCGGACTGGCGATCAGGTCGACGGTCCCAGTCTCTGACCATGGATGCGGCGTCGTTACACGCAGGCCGCGATGCTGCACCTGCGGATCTTCCCACACTTCAGGCAGTTCATTATAGCGCGCGGCGGGGATGCTCACCTCATCGAACTTCGCCTGAAGCTCTTCCGAAGTGAAACCACGGCTCCACTCATTGATGATGTCCATCAATTCGAGCCGGTTCAACTTGCCCCGCTTGTAATTCTCGTCGAAGCGCGGGTCCTGATAGAGTTCAGGCTGCCCCATCAGCACAGTCAGGCGACGCCAATGTTCGTCACCGCCCGCCGTCAGGTACAGCATGCCGTCCTTGGTATGGATGAGGTCCGCAGGCCCGCCGCCATTGCCGCCATTGCCAAGCCGAGGCGGGGTAACGCCGCTCAGCAGATAATCCTGCATGATATGGCTGATCATCGCAACCGAACTATCCAGAAGGGCGATATCGATATGCTGGCCTTCACCGGTCTGGTTACGATGCTGAAGCGCGGCAAGAATGGAGATAGCCACATTATGGCCCGTGATGAAATCCACCAGGCTAGGCCCGGCCTTGAGCGGCCCAGCCCCGGGCTGCCCTTCCGGAATGCCGGTGACCGCCATCATCCCGCCGGTAGCCTGGAACAAACCGTCATAGCCAGGCCGCGCCGCCATCGGCCCCGTCTGCCCGAAACCGGTCACCGAACAATAGATAAGGCGCGGGTTGATCGCCTTCAGGCTCTCATAATCCAGCCCGAAGCGCTTGAGATCGCCGACCTTGTAATTTTCGATCAGCACATCGGCGCCCTGCACCAGCTTGCGCAGGATTTCCTGGCCTTCAGCCTTGCTATGGTTGAGCGTGATCGACCGCTTGTTGCGGTTCGCCGCCGCGAAAAAGCCCGCCTGGCGGACATTCATCCCGTCCTTGCCC
The DNA here is from genome assembly GCF_023051225.1 of Sphingobium agri. Classification (NCBI taxonomy): domain Bacteria; kingdom Pseudomonadati; phylum Pseudomonadota; class Alphaproteobacteria; order Sphingomonadales; family Sphingobiaceae; genus Sphingobium; species Sphingobium agri. Next base: position 1,267 of record NZ_JALKHS010000012.1, read on the forward strand.
TTCACCTCGGCGAGGCCGTAGACGCGTCCATCATCGCCGACGCCCGGGCGTTCCACCTTGATCACGTCCGCGCCCAGATCGCCCAGTATCTGCGCGCCGATGGGCCCTGCGAGAACGCGGGTCATGTCGATGACGCGAATGCCTTCAAGGGCTGCCTTGTTACTGCTCATGGTCGCCTGCCCCTCCAAATTGATATGCGTAGCGTTGGGCGGCCCCTTATCCACTTTTCCGTCAAAGCGCCAGACGAGAGGCCGCGAAACTTGCAGGGAAAGGGAGATATTTCTGCTGTTTCAAGGCTATGGAAATTCGCCACACCCTGCGCCTGATCAGGCGAAGGGAGCAAGCCCCGTCAGGATCAGCCGGACCAAGTCCGCCTGCCCCTTCGCGCCCGTCTTTTCATAGATTCGCTTGGAATAGTTGCGCGCCGTTTCGCTGGTCAGGCGCAGCTGCTCACCCGCGCTGACGATGCTGTCCCCCAAGCTCAACGCATGAGCCAGCGCCGCTTCGCTGCTCGACAGTCCGTGCAATGCCGCCAGGGTGCCCACCGCCGCCTGCGCCGCTTCGCGCCTTGGGGTCCGCACGATGCCGATCACCGCTGGCAAGGCGCAAGGTTCGCTCAACGCCAGATCGGATTTTCGCAGCAGCAGGTCCAGGTCCCGGCTCTCATCGATGCGGATCACCCGGGTCGCGCCCGGCGGCGCCGACGCCATTTCCGCGCAAGCCCGGTTGAGCGCATGAGTCGTGTCGGGCAGTAATTGCAGCCGCCGCTCCGGACTTGGGCCGGGCTTCATGGTGAAGCTCAACATCGCCTCCGCCGCTGGATCGGCCGCCATCACCCGGCCACCCCAATCGAACGCCAACTGTGCCACGCCCAGCCGCGCGAGTGCGCCCTGCGCCATCGCCACCTGCAATCGCGCCTCGATCAGGGCCACCAAAGTCCGCAAGGCTGCGGCGAAATGCGGGGCGATGCTGGACAGCACGGCGACGGCGGAGGCAGAGAAATCCTCCCGTTCCCGTACCAGCAGGAAATGCGCATCCGCCACGCCCCCAGCCGCCACGCGCAACCAGCGGCCATAGCGGATATTCATCTCATTAAGCGCCTCGCGCTGCCGCGCCAGTTCACCCGCATCATCATAGTTGAGCATCTCATCCAGCGCATAGACGCGCCCGGGACGCAGCGATCCATAAGGATGCAGCCGCAGCGCATCCAGCCGCCGGAAATCGAGCGGCGGTTCCTGCGAAGCACGCGGCGCGGCGATGTGGATCACCGTGGGCTCCTGTTCGGGCATGGCATTGGCCAGTGAAATGATCAGAAAGGCCCGCCGCGCATAGGTGCGGCTGACGAGATTACGGATGAAAGCGCCAAAAGGCGGGCTTTCATGAATTCCGTCCACCAGCGGCAGGAACAGCTCGTTCTGATCGGCCCAGAGAGAACCCATGCCCCGCCTCTCCCATATGGGAGATAGGCCGTCAAGCTGACTGGCGGTGGTTCAACAGCGGGCGAGCAGCGCCTGCGCCTTTATCAGGTGCGGCCGGTCGATCATCTTGCCATCCAGCGTCAGCACGCCCGCGCCAGGATTGGCGGCAAATGCATCGACCACTGCCTGGGCACGGGCGACTTCCTCTTCCGATGGGGTGAAGGCCGTGTTGATCACCGGCACCTGATCGGGATGCACGGCCATCATGCCCAGAAAGCCGTCGCGCGCGCCGCGCTGCGCATAAGCGGCGAGCCCCTCCAGATCGCGAATGGCCGGATATACCGTCTCGATCGGCAGCACCCCTGCCGCGCTTGCGGCGAACAGGGTAAGCGCGCGCGCCATTTCATAGGGCGGCGTGTAGCTGCCATCGGCATGCCGGGCGGTCAGCGCGCCGACTGCCGCGGGCAGATCCTCCGCGCCCCAGGTAAGGCCAGCCAGCCGCTCCGGCACATCGGCATATTCACTCAGCCGGAACAGCGCCTTGGGCGTTTCCGTCGCGATCGGCAGGATCAGCGCGCGATCATCACCGCGCTGCCGCAGCCGCTCGTCCAAATCCTTGATCGACGCGGCACCTTCCGCCTTGGGCAGCATGATCCCCGCCGGACCCGCTTGCACGATTGCATCCAGATCGGCGTCTGTAAGACCGCCGTCGAGCGGGTTGACGCGCACGAACAGCAGGGTTTCGCCATCCGCCGCTTCCTTCAGAAAGGCCCCGATTTCCGTGCGAGCCGCCGCTTTGCCAGCGAGCGCCACTGAATCCTCAAGGTCCAGGATCAAGGCATCGGCGCCGCTGTTCAGCGCCTTGCGCATCCGTTCGGGCCGATCACCCGGCACGAACAACAATGACCGCAAACGCATTGGCCGCCTGGCTTCCATTCCCTCAATCATCCCCACGCCTTATCGTCACCGGCACGGCTTGGCAAAGCAGATCAGGCCGCCGCCTCCTGCCTCACCTGCCCGTAAAGCGTAGTGCGCTGCCGGGCAAAGCGCCCGGCCGCCTCTGCTGTGCGATGCATGCGATCGACATCGAACAATTGGCCGTTGGCGCCGCCTGCCGCGCGTGTGATGGATTCGTCCATCAGCACACCGCCCAGATCATTCACGCCCGCGCCAAGCGCCGCAATAACGCCCTCTTCGCCAAGCTTCACCCAACTCGCCTGGATGTTCGAAATCGCGCCGTGCAGCGCAATCCGCGCCACCGCCTGCATCAGCATCGCCTCCCGAAAGCTCGGCCCGGACCGCGCCTTGCCCTTCCGCCATATCGGTGCTTCCATATGGACGAACGGCAACGGCACGAATTCGGTAAAGCCGCCGGTCTCCTCCTGAAGGTCGCGCACCACGCGCAAATGCGTCGCCCAATGGCGATAGTCGTCCACATGCCCGAACATGATGGTTGCCGTGCTTTTCAGGCCGACCCGATGCGCCGCCCGCATCACCGCCACCCATTCATCGGTCAAAACCTTGTCCGGGCAGATGATCGCGCGCACCTCCTCATGCAGCACTTCGGCCGCGGTGCCGGGCAGGGTGGACAGCCCTGCTTCCTTCAGCATCGTCAGATAGGGCTCCAGTTCCATTCCGAGCGTCGAAGCGCCATGGGCGATTTCCAACGGCGAAAAGGCATGGATATGGATGCCCGGCGCAGCCTCCCGCACCGCCTTGACGATCGACAGATAGGTATGGCCGTCATAGTCGGGATGGATGCCGCCTTGCAGGCACACTTCGGTTGCACCCCGCGCCTGCGCCTCGGCTGCCCGTCGCGCCACTTCCTCCAGGTCGAGCCGGTAGGCCGGCCCGCGCAAGGCCTTCGCCGTCCCCTTGGAAAAGGCGCAAAATCCGCACCGATAGCTGCAGATGTTAGTATAGTTGATGTTGCGATTGACGACATAGGTCACGGCATCGCCCACCGTTTCGCGCCGCAATCGATCGGCGGCATCCATAACCCGACGAACATCGGAACCAGCCGCCTCGAACAGGGCGACAATTTCTCCTTCTTCAAGGCCGCGCCCCAACGCCGCCCTGTCCAATATGGCCTCGATTCGTCCAGTCTGCATCGTCTCCCCGGCGGCAGGCAGCGATGGCGGCGGCTCACCCGTTCCCGCGCGCCACCGCTCGATGATCGGCAAGCCCCTGGCATCCACTTCCCCCCGCACCTTCAGCGCGATTGCAGGCTCCAGCCATCGCTCCGGCTCCTTGGCATAGCGCGGACCCACCGCCAGCCTTTCGGTCAGCACGCGCCCGGCCGCCGCCGTTGCAGCGCCAAGCGCCATCAGGTGCGGCCAGGGGGCTTCGGGATTCACATGGTCCGGCGTAACGGGCGAAACCCCGCCCCAATCATTGACCCCCGCCCGCATCAACGCGGCAAGGCCGTCGGGTTGAAGGTTCGGCGGCGCCTGGATCGTCATGTCCGGCCCCAATATCAGCCGGGCGGCAGCGATCGTCCAAAGATGCTCCTCCAGCGGCGGCTCGGCATGCCCTGCCATCCGCGTGTCCGCCTTGGCCCGGAAATTCTGGATGATGACTTCCTGGACATGGCCATGCCGCGCATGAGCATCCCGGATCGCAATCAATGCTTCGATCCGCTCCATCCGCGTTTCGCCGATGCCGATCAGCAAGCCGGTGGTGAAAGGCACTCCGGCCCGTCCCGCCGCTTCGATCGCCTCCAGCCGCACCGCCGGGACCTTGTCGGGCGACCCATGATGCGGTCCGCCCTTGGCGCACAGCCGCTCGGACGTGCTTTCCAGCATCAGTCCCATGGACGCCGCCACCGGCCGCAGCATCGCGAGATCATCATCGTCCATGATGCCGGGGTTCAGATGCGGCAGCAGGCTCGTTTCAGCCAGCACCGCCGCCGCTGCCTCGCGCAGATAGCTCAGCGTTGATCCATGCCCCAATCCCGCCAGCGCCGATCGCGCGACCGCATAGCGGTCCTCCGGCCGGTCCCCCAGCGTGAACAGCGCCTCCCGGCATCCCGCCGCTTCGCCTGCCCGCGCGATGTCCAGCACTTGCTCGATCGACAGATAGGGCGACCCGGCATTGCGCGGCGCCTTGGCAAAGGTGCAATAATGGCAGACGTCGCGGCACAGATGCGTCAGCGGGATGAAGACCTTGCGCGAATAGGTGACGGTCGCGCCAAAGGACGCCAGCGTCATCGCCTCCGCCTGTTCCATCAAGGATTCCACGGACTGCGGGATCAGCGCACGCGCCCATCCCTCCGCCGTACCGGCATCTGTCATCCTCATTCCTCGCCTATCTTATGCGTCGAATTGTACAGCGGCGAACAGTTTTGCCCTGCGCCAACTCGATCCCGAACTTGATGCAGCCCTGACCCTTGTGGCGCGCCAAATCAAGCATTGAACGGCCTTTCGGCGGGGATCGCCGATTTTCCCCTTGCCCCGGACGCGATCCCATGCACAAAGCTTGCCAATTGCCTCGGCCGCGCCGCTATTTTACGTGGCGTTAACCATGTCGCAGCAAGGATGAGTGATGGACGATGTCGTAATTCAGGATAGGCAGGACGCCGAAAGGCGCAGGGCAGCGCAGGAATCGAGCGACGGCCTGTCGGTCATTTCCATCGCCAAAAGCTATGACAAGCGCACGGTCCTGACCGATGTCTCCCTGACGGTAGGAAAGGGTGAGGTCGTCGGCCTGCTCGGCCCCAACGGTGCGGGCAAGACGACCTGTTTCTATTCGGTGATGGGCCTTGTAAGCCCGGATCATGGCCGCATCATCCTGGACGGCCAGGACATCACCGGCCTTCCCATGTACCGCCGCGCGATCCTGGGCCTTGGCTATCTGCCGCAGGAAACGTCGATCTTCCGCGGCCTCACCGTCGCCCAGAATATCAGCGCGGTGCTGGAACTGGCCGAACCGGACAAAGCGTCGCGCGAAGCCCGCCTTGCCCAGCTGCTCGATGAATTCGGCCTCACCCGCTTGGCCAATTCGTCCGCCATGGCGCTCTCCGGCGGTGAACGCCGCCGCTGCGAAATCGCCCGCGCGCTTGCCGCCAATCCCTCGATCGTCCTGCTGGACGAACCCTTTGCGGGCATCGACCCGCTCTCCATCGCCGACATTCGCGACCTTGTGAAACAACTCAAGACGCGCGGCATCGGCGTTCTCATCACAGACCACAACGTCCGCGAAACGCTGGAAATCGTGGACCGCGCCTGCATCATCTATGGCGGCCAGGTGCTCTTCACCGGCAGCCCGACCGAACTGGTCGCCAATGCCGAGGTGCGCCGCCTCTATCTGGGCGAGAATTTCTCGCTCTGAAATGACCGCGCGGCGCCCCTCCCTCCGGCGTGACGAAACAGGCACCGGCTGATGTCGCTCGCGCCCCGCCTCGACCTGCGGCAAAGCCAATCGCTGGTGATGACGCCGCAGCTTCAGCAGGCGATCAAGCTGCTGGCGCTCTCCAATCTCGAAATCGACGCCTTCGTCGCGGCGGAACTGGAAAAGAACCCGCTGCTGGAGGCAGGCGGCCCGATCGATCCAGCGCCCGCCGCCGATGGCATAGACGCGCAGATGGACCTTCCCGCCCTCGCCGCTGAAACAGGCGGCATTGACGCGCTGATCGGCCAAGGCCACGCCGAAAGCGACGCCCCGCTCGACGTCGATTATGGGGCGGAAACCTTCATTGACGATGGCCAGTTCGATCGCGCCGTCAGCGCCATAGGATCAGGCGGCCACGATCTTTCCCAAGGCAGCGGCGAAGCGATCGACTTCGACAGCTTCGCCAATCCGGAGATCGGCCTTCAGGAACATCTGATGGACCAAGCGCGCAATGCGCTCTCCGGTATGGACCTGCTGATCGCGACCCAGCTCATCGGCCAGATCGACGAGGCCGGCTATCTGGAGGCCAACCTCCTCGAAACCGCCCATGGCATCGGCGTCCCTCTTGCCCAGGCGGAACAGGTGCTGGGCGTCATCCACGGCTTCGACCCCACCGGCGTCGGCGCCCGATCGCTCGCCGAATGCCTGACGCTTCAGGCCAAGGAGGCGGATCGCTATGACCCCTGCATGGCGAAGCTGCTCGCCAATCTAGACCTGCTCGCCCGTGGAGCCCTCCCCCAACTGCGCCGCATCTGCGGCGTGGATGAAGAAGATATGGCCGACATGATCCGCGAGCTGCGCGCCTATGATCCCAAGCCGGGCCTGCGCTATTCCAACGACCGCGCACCCCCGGTGACGCCCGACCTGTTCGTGAAACCCGCAGGCGATGGCTGGTCGATCGAGATCAACAGCGCGACCTTGCCCCGCCTGCTCATCAACCGCAGCTATTATGTCGAACTCGCCTCCGGCCCGCAGGATCGCACGTCAAAGGCATGGCTCGCCGATTGCCTCGCCAGCGCCAATTGGCTGGTCAAGGCGCTCGACCAGCGGCAGAAAACGATCATCAAGGTCGCCACCGAAATCGTCCGCTGCCAGGAAGATTTCTTCCGCAAGGGCGTCGCGCACCTGAAGCCCCTGACGCTCAAGATGGTCGCCGAAGCCATCGGCATGCATGAATCGACCGTCAGCCGCGTCACTTCCAACAAATATCTCTCCTGCCCGCGCGGCGTTTATGAACTGAAATATTTCTTCACCAGCGGCGTGTCGGCAGCAGGCGGCGATGGCGCCGTCTCCGCCGAAGCGGTGAAGAGCCACATCAAGGCCCTGATCGCCGCAGAAACCGCCGACGCGATCCTGTCCGACGATACGCTGGTCGACCTGCTCCGCGGCAAGGGTATGGACATCGCGCGCCGCACCGTCGCCAAATATCGCGAGGCGATGGGCATCGGCTCATCGGTGCAAAGGCGGCGGCAAAAAGCGCTGCAAGGAAAGGCGGCGTAACGCTCACCACCACCCGATCGAGGGCCATCACCTCGTTAGAACACCCCCACCTCCGTTCGCCCTGAGCCTGTCGAAGGGCTTTTCTTCAGGCATAGCACTTGAAAAGAAGAAAAGGGCTTCGACAAGCTCAGCCCGAACGGAAGCTGGAGAATAGCCAACAGTCCGAACGGGAACGAGGTCTCCAATACCCTCCCTCAAACCAACCCCAACCGCGTCAACTCCCCCAGCATCGCGGGCGGCATCGCCTCCAGATCATCCACCTCGCCCGACCCCAGATCAGGCGGCGCATCCTTCTCCTCCAAGTACCGCCACCCCTGATGCGCACGTTTGGGCGCACCGCGCACCGCGATCAATCGCGGCTCCAGCTTGATCCAGAAGCGCCCCTGCCCGGTCTCTTGAAAACCGATCAACGGACTACGCCCCACCAGCCTGTGCTGATGTATCCAGTAAAGCGACCCGCCCTCCATCTCCGCCACCCGCTTGGGCAGGTAGCGGGTCGTCAGCCGCGCCTCGCCGGAATGACTTTCAAGCCATGCGCGCAATGTCGCCGGGCTCTCGCTGCCAAATGCAATCTTTGTGATGTGAAGGGGCATGGACAAGAAAATGGGCTCTCAACGCACAGGGTCAAGCCCGTCACAGACCCCAGATCGTCGCCAGTCCCAGGAAAGAGAAAAAGCCCATTATGTCCGTCGTCGTCGTCACGAACACAGCCGACGATACCGCCGGATCGACATTGAACCGGTCCAGTGTCACCGGCACCAATATCCCGGCCAGCCCCGCGACCAGATTGTTGATCAGCATCGCCATGGCAATCACCAGGCCAAGGTCATGATTGCCGTAGATCAGCCCCACGGCCAGGCCGACCATGATCCCAAGCGCCGTGCCATTGGCGCTCGCGATGCGAAACTCCCGCGCGATCTGCCGGATCGTATTCGAACTGGTCAGCTGATTGGTAGCCAGCGCGCGCACCGCGACCGCCATGGTCTGGGTCCCGGCATTGCCGCCCATGCCCGACACGATCGGCATCAGCACGGCCAGCACGACATATTTGGATATCGTCGCCTGGAACAGCCCGACGACCGACGCCGCCAGCACCGCCGTGCCCAGATTCACCACCAGCCAGGACAGGCGCGTGCGCACCGTCTCCAATATCGGCTGATTGATGTCGCCCTCGCCCGCACCCGATAGGCGCAGGATATCCTCGCCCGCCTCCTCGGAAATGATGTGGACGATGTCATCGACCGTGATCATGCCGACCAGCCGCCCGCTGGCATCCACCACCGCCGCCGAAATCAGCGCGTATTTCTGGAAGCGCAGCGCCACTTCCTCCTGGTCCATGTCGACCGGGATCAGCGTCTGCTCGCGCTTCATGACATCCGCCATGGCGATCGAGCGTGGACAGGTCAGGATCCAGCTCAACTGGCAGGTGCCGATCGGCTTGTGCGCCTCGTCCACCACGAAGATTTCCCAAAAATCCGTGGTCAGGTCGCGATTGTCGCGCAGATAGTCGATCACCTGGCCGACCGTCATATGTTCGGGCACCGCGACCAGATCGCGCTGCATCAATCGGCCGGCGGACTCCTCGGGATAAGCGAGCGCGCTCTCGATCGCCGCGCGATCTTCCGGCTCCATCGCATCGAGAACGGCCTGCTGATCGGCCTCCTCCATATCCTCGATGATCGCAACGGCATCGTCGGTATCGAGTTCAGCGGCAAAGTCCGCGACCTGCTGCGGCTCCAGCGCATCGAGCAGGTCGTCGCGGACATAGTCGTTAAGCTCGGACAGCACTTCCGCGCCGACCAGATCGCCCAGCGCCGCCGCCACCTCGCCCCGCCGCTCGGAGGGCGTCAGTTCCAGAAGGTCGGCAATGTCCGCCGGGTGCAGCGGCGACACCAGTTCGCGCGCCCGATCACGGTCGCCATCCTCCACCGCGTCCAGCACGGCGGAAACAAAGTCCGGCCTCAGCCGGTCATCCTCGTCATGACGGGATTCCGCCTGCTCGGCGGCACGTCCATCAACGACTACGTCGTCAATAGGCAGTTCGTCCGGCCGGGGCTCGGCCATATCGGCTCGCTCGCTCATCGCGTCCCCTACTGTCCGGTTCCTGTAACATTTGGCTGCTTTTGCTCATGATCGGGATAAATGCAATGCCTCAAACATTGATTGAAGCGCTTCCATCCCGGTCCTAACGCTCTATATGGACCAACATTTCCCCACTCCCCCGAAAGAGGAGATTTCCATGGCCGACGAAACGCTCACCCTCACCCTCGACAGCGGCGGCGATGTCGTCATAAAGCTGCGCCCCGATCTGGCGCCCGGCCATGTCGAACGCATCACCCAGCTCGCCAAGGAAGGCTTCTACGACGGCGTCGTCTTCCACCGCGTCATCCCCGGCTTCATGGCGCAGGGCGGTGACCCGACCGGCACTGGCATGGGCGGGTCGAAGCTGCCTGACCTGAAGGCCGAATTCAGCCGCGAACCGCACATCCGCGGCGTCTGCTCCATGGCCCGTGCGGCGAACCCGAACAGCGCCAACAGCCAGTTCTTCATCTGCTTCGACGACGCCACCTTCCTCGACGGCCAGTACACCGTCTGGGGCGAAGTCACGTCCGGCATGGAACATGTCGACGCCCTGCCGAAGGGCGAACCGCCCCGCACCCCCGGCAAGATCGTCAAGGCAACCATTTCCTGACAAGAGCGAAGGGGCCGATCGAAAGATCAGCCCCTTTCTTCTGTTAGCGTCATCCCATTCGCTTCGAACGCAGTCGAAAAGCGGACACCGCTAGCCAAGCTTCCCGCGCCGACTACTCCGAACCATTCGCGACGGCGGCATCGCCAGCCTCGCCCTCAACCGGCGCGACATAAGGTCCGATCGACTCGATGTGCCACCGCCGGTCAGCCTCGCTCGATCCCGGCACGTCATTGACTCGCCGCAGCGTCACCTGCCGCAGCTTGTACCAAGGCTTCCCATTCACCGCGAGCCGCCCATAGACTTGCACCGGCACGGTCACATAGGAAGAGCCCGCCGCGCCCTCCATCTCACCGGGCGCACCGATATTGGCGTGGATTTCGCTAAAGTTGCGGAAACGTCGGGCAAAAGCCTCGTCATCCTCCGCGCCGATCGCGCCCTTCTCGTTCCAAAGGTCCTGCGCGTCGTCGAAACGCCGCTGTTCCAGCAGCGCATAATAGCCCTGCACGACCTGGGCGGCGCCCTGCGGTCCCTTAGGGTCGATCGACCCTTCCTCGATCGGGGCGGCATCTGGCGGCAAGCCGCCGGGCGTCCCTGGCTCGGGTGGCCGCAGCGGTTCGAGCACCTCCCGCGCCTCCGCGCGGAAGCTGTTCTCAACCTGCGCAGCGTTGGCACCGTTGGCCAGGTTGTCGATCGCGCTTTCCTCCCGCCCGTCACAGGCGGCGAGCGAGAGGGAAATGACCAGCGTTGCAGCGCCCCACCCAGCCCGCATCAGCGACGCAGCGTCCCGCGCCAGTGCGTTCCATCGGAACGGGTCGTCGTGGAACCAGATGCACCGCTCGACCGGCCGCCGCTCCAGCTGCCGCGTGGGCTACCCGCGCGCGGCTGGCTCTGAACGACCGGAGGAGCAGCCGTGGCATTGTTCCTGTCCCGTCCACGCCATTGGCCATCTCTCACCCGGCGGCCATCGCGATAAAGGCGGCCTTCTTCCGGCCGGGCCAGACTGCCGCGCCAATGGTCGCCACGCTCGTTGCGCCGACCTTCCCAATAGCGCCGCTGGTCGTTGTTCCAGCGGTGACGGCGTCCACCCCGGTCGTAGACATAGTAGCCGCTGCCCGGATAATAATAATCGCCGTACCAGCCATAGCCGGGGCCGTAATAGCCTGAACCATAATAAGCGGGGCCATAATAATCGTCATAATAGCCACCGCCATAATAGCCTGACCCGACGCTCACACCGCCATAATATCCATCGTCATAGGCGCAGCCGCCCAGTGCCACCGCACCGGCAAGGCTGATCGCAGCCAGAAACCTTCGTCCGGACCACGTCATTGCCTCTCTCCTTTTCTCCAATACAGGCAGGATAACGCGTCCCGGTTGAATTGGTTGTGAATGAAAACATGGACTCTGCTCACCGCATGGGCCATCGACGTTCATCCGGCCTTCATCTTCTTGGCTGGATTAGCTTTTTTCTGAATTTGGCCAGGTTGCTTTTGTCGCCCGGCTCTCCGGCTCGCGCCCTCCTTCACGGGGAGCGCCAGGGGTTCGGGGCGGCATTGGACTGCTAGCCGTCCCGGATTCACCCTCTAGCCGCTGTTGCGCAGCGCCGTGGCGATGGCGTTGATCGACAGTTCGATCCCTTCCTTGATGCGCGGATCATCCTCCCCACCGCGATGGCGCTTCATCAGTTCCACCTGCAACAGGTTCAGCGGCTCGATATAGGGCAGCCGCAACCGGATCGATTCATCCAGCTTCGGGTTCTTCTCCAGCAACCGCGACTGCCCCGTCGCCGCCAGCAGCCCGTCATGGGTCAGCTGCCATCCTTCCCGGATACGCTCGAAGATCGCGCCGCCCGCCGTCTGATCCTCGACCAGCGGCAGATAATGGGCCGCGATCCCCAAGTCCGACTTCGCCAGCACCATCTCCAGATTGGCAAGCGCGGATTTGAGGAAGGACCAGCTCTGCGCCATATCGGCTAGCAGCGCCTTGTCCTCGAACGCCTCGAACGCCTGTCCCATGCCGTACCAGCCGGGCAGCATCACCCGCGCCTGTGACCAGCTGAACACCCACGGGATCGCCCGCAAATCCTCGATCCGCGTGCTCTTGGTCCGGCTGGCGGGCCGCGAACCGATCTTCAGGCCTGAAATCTCCTGGATCGGCGTCAGCTGCCGGAAGAACTCCTTGAACCCCTCCGTCCCGTAAACCAGGTCGCGATAAGCGGCAAAAGCGGTCTTGGACAGTTCGTCCATCGCCCCGGCAAAGCGCGCTGCATCCTTGTCCGAAATCCCCTCCGGCTCCAGGCTGGCAAGCAAAGTCGCGCTCGTCATCGCCTCCAAATTGGTCATCGCCACGTCGCGCGTGCCGAACTTCGCCGCGATCACCTCACCCTGTTCGGTGATGCGGATGCGCCCCTGCACCGTGCCGCGCGGCTGCGCCTGGATCGCCGCGAAGGAGGAACCCCCGCCACGCCCCACCGCGCCGCCCCGGCCGTGGAACAGCTGCATCGCCGTGCCCGCATCCTCGAACACCGGCGCCAGCGCCTTGCTCGCCTGATACAGCCCCCAGGTCGACGTGATATAGCCGCCATCCTTGTTGCTGTCGGAATAGCCGATCATCACTTCCTGATGACCCCGCTCGCGCACCACCCCCGCAATCTCGGGCAGCCCGAAATAGGCCGCCATGATGCCCGGCGCGGCCTCCAGATCCGCGATCGTCTCGAACAGCGGCACCGCCATGATCGCCGCTCGCGCCGGTCCGCCATCCTTGCCCGCGCGCCATAACCCCGCCTCCTTCAGCAGCAGGTTGACCTCCAGCAGGTCCGAAACGCTCTCCGCCTTGGAGATGATATAATGGCTGATGCACGCAGGCCCGTAAGTCTCATGTGCCTCCGCGGCCGCCTGCACGATCGCCAGTTCGGACGCGGTCTCCTCCGAATATTCCGAAAAGCGCGAACCCAGCGGCCGATTGCTCGCCAGTTCGGCCCTTAGCAGAGCAACCCGCGCCTTCTCATCCAGCGCGGCATAATCCGCCTCAACCCCCGCCACCTTCAGCATCTCGGCGACCACGCGCTCATGCACATCGCTATTCTGCCGCATGTCGAGCGTCGCGAGGTGGAACCCGAACGTCTCGACCGCCCGGATCAGCCGCCCGAGCGCCCCACCCGTCGCCAGCGCGCCGTCGCCCTCGCTCGCCAGCCCCTGCGCCACCGTCACCAGATCGCGCCGCAAATCCCCCGGCTGCGCATAGGGCTCTCCCGACAACCGCGAAGGACGGGGCGGCTCTTTCCCGACCAATTCCCGATAGGTCGCCGCCAGCCGTGCATAAATCCCCGACAGCGCGCGCCGATAGGGCTCATCCCCGCGGCTGGGCGAGTTGTCCCCGCTCCCCTCCGCCAAGTCCAGCACTGCCTCCGGGACATGCGCCAGCTCGGTGGATAGCGACAGCTCCGCCCCCAGGGCGTGCACCGCCTCCAGATAATAAGCGATCGCCGCCTCGCACCCACGCCCGAGCGCCGACCGCAACTGGGGCGCCTGCACGAACGGATTGCCGTCCCGGTCCCCGCCGATCCAGTTCCCCACCCGCAGGAAACTGGGAGGCCGCACCCCCAGCACCCGCTCCCACCGCGCATAAAGCGCAGGCAGCACCGGCAGGAACACGTCCCGGAAATAGGTCAGGACATTGTCGATCTCATCCTGCACAAACAGCTTCTGCCGCCGCAAAGGCCGCGTCTGCCATAACAGCGCGATCTGCCGCGCGATCGCTTCGTCCAGATTCTCGCCATCCTCGGTCTCGTCGCGCCCCGCATCCTTCAAAGCCATAAGGTCGGCGATGCGGTTCTTGTGATCGATCATGCTCTTGCGCCGCACTTCGGTCGGGTGGGCGGTCAGCACCGGCACGATCAGCGAATGATTGAGCAGCGCCAGCACCGCGTCCCGCCCGATCCCATGCGCCTCCAGCCGCTCGATTGCCGAAGCCACATCCGCGTCCGGATCGGCCGCCACACCCTGCCGATCCTCCGCCAGATTGGCGAGCATGGAAAACAGCATGAACCCGCGGACGAAGGACAGCGTATCGTCCAGGCTCAACGCCTCCAGCCCGGTATCCACCACATCCGCGCCGTGCAACCCCCGTGCCCGGTCAACCGACGCGGACCTGATATATTCCGTCTGCCGGTAAAGCCGATCCCCGCCATAGGCCCGGATCACGTCGCCGAGCAGGCGGCCAAGGTAACGAATGTCCGGATTTTGCGTAACCGGCGGAGGAGGAGAGGAAAGAGTCGCCATGAAATCGATGCTGCGCCGCAACAATCGCCGGGTCAAGGGGTCCGCGCACTTACACGGAACCGCGCTGCCGCGATATCAACTCGTCATCCCGGGCTTGACCCGGGATCCCGCTTCTCTTCAAGCCATGCGAATAAGGAAGCGAGACCCCGGGTCAAGCCCGGGGTGACCACAATAAAAACAGGCTACGGTTCTAATTCCAAGCCGCCACCCCCACCGCCCGTTCGGGCTGAGCCTGTCGAAGCCCGCCCGCGCGCGCCCTTCGCCACACCACCCTTGCGCGAATCCCACCGCCTGGGCCAAAGGACAGATGTGACCGCCACCATCAGCATAGGAACCGACGGCAACGGCAACCCCGTTCCGATCGACGTAGAGGAATTGCTCGCCACCCGCCTGCTCGTTCAGGGCAATTCGGGTTCCGGCAAATCACACCTCCTCCGCCGCCTGCTGGAAGAAAGCGCCGCCCTCGTCCAGCAGGTCGTCATCGATCCCGAAGGCGACTTCGTCACGCTGGCCGACGAATATGGCCATGTCGTCATCGACGCGGGCGACTATAATGAACGCGAAATCGTCAAGATGGCAGCGCGCATTCGCGAACATCGCGCGTCGGTGGTCCTCAGCCTCGAAAGCCTCGAACTCGAAGCGCAAATGAAATGCGCCGCCACCTTCCTCTCCACCCTGTTCGACGCCCCGCGCGACCATTGGTATCCCGCCCTCGTCGTGGTGGACGAAGCCCAGATGTTCGCCCCCGTCGCCGCCGGTGACGTCTCCGACGAAGCCCGCCGCCTTTCCCTCGCCGCCATGACCAACCTCATGTGCCGTGGCCGCAAGCGTGGCCTTGCGGGCGTCATCGCCACCCAGCGCCTCGCCAAGCTCGCAAAGAATGTCGCGGCCGAGGCGTCCAACTTCCTCATGGGCCGCACCTTCCTCGACATCGACATGGCCCGCGCGGCTGACCTGCTTGGCATGGAGCGCCGCCAGGCCGAACAGATACGCGACCTTGAGCGGGGCCGCTTCCTCGCCCTCGGCCCCGCCATCTGCCGCCGCCCCGTCGCGGTGAAGATCGGCACCGTGAAGACCAGTACGCGCGGCGGCACCCACAAGCTGATGCCGCCCCCCGCAGCCGCGACTGAAAATATGCAGGAACTGCTCTTCGCCAGCGCAGGCGACGAAGACACGCTGCCCCCCCCGCCACCCCGCGCCGAACCCCTACCGCTCCCCGCCGAAGAACTGATGCGCGCCCTCGCCGCCGCGCCCCTTGCCAAGCCTGCCGCGCCCGAACTGGATTTCGGCCAGAATGAGCCCGTCGTCATCGCGGTCCTTGAAGAGATCGTCGCCGACCTGGGCGACGCGCAGCCCAGCGTCGCCACCCTCTATCAGGATTTCGGCGTCCGTTGTCGCATGAAGGGCCTGCGCACGCCCCCACTCGACCTTGCCGCCTTCCGCAAGCGTTTCGCCATGGCGCAGGCGGGCATGTTCGACGCCGCCGATCCGCGCTGGGACGACGCGATGAAGGCCGCCCAGCCCCTGCCCGAAGACATGCTCGCTCCCTTCCTCCTCATCGCCCGCGCCGCGATGCAGGGCCTGCCCTGCCCCGACGATGGCGCCCTCGCCCGCGCCTATGGCACCAGTTCGCCGGGCCGCGTCCGCCGCCTCATCGACTATATGGAAAAGATCGGAGTTATCGTCGCCCGCACCGACTTCGGCGGCCGCCGCTCGATCGGCGTGCCGCACCTCGGCCTCTCGACAGCGGCAGCCGAAGGATGAGCGTCTCCGTCCTCTTCGTCTGTCTCGGCAATATCTGCCGCTCGCCCCTTGCCGAAGCCGCCCTGCGCGCTGAAGCAGAAAAGGCGCGCCTTCAAGTCGAGGTCGATTCCGCAGGCACCGGCGACTGGCACGTAGACTGCCCGCCGGACAAGCGCGCCCAAGCCGTCGCCCTCCGCAACGGCATAGACATATCCACCTATCGCGGCCGCCAGGTCACCCCGGACGATTTCCACCGCTTCGACCATATCTTCGCCCTCGACGCGGAAAACCTCAAAAACCTCCGCCGCATCCGCCCCTCGGACGGCACCGCCGACCTCCGCCTCCTCATGGACCTCGTTCCCGGTCGCGAAGGCACCAGCGTCACCGACCCCTATTATGGCGAAGATGAAGGCTTCAATGAAACCTGGGCAGATGTGACCAAAGCCGCGAAAGCGCTCATCGAACAACTCCGAAACTAACGCCCACCGTGCTCCTGCGCAGGCAGGGATCCCATCCTTTTGGTTCACGCGGAGGCGCGGAGACGCGGAGGCTTACAGGCCCGCGCAGCGAAACAATCAAACCCCAGCTCAGTTGCAAGGCCACGCCTGTTCAAAGCCCTACCCCTTCCCCCACAAATCTCCGCGCCTCCGCGTCTCCGCGTGCAAAAATTTTTCGCGCAGAGGCGCGAACTGAACAATGCAACTTGTCCCCTGACGGGAACCAGACAGAAGCATATCACCGCTGAATGATATAGCTATTTCCCACATACAATTCATATGATACACCTGCATCATGAACTCCTGGCTAGCCCTCCTACATCAGCTCCCGGCCAAGCCACCCTATCTGCGCGTGAAAATCTGGCGCCGCCTCCAATCCATAGGCGCGGTTCCGCTCAAAAATGCCGTCCATGTCCTCCCTCAATCGGACGCGTCCGAAGCCGCCTTCCGCACCCTACTGGATGAAATCACCACCGGCGGCGGCGAAGCCATCCTCACGGAAATCCGCCTCCTCATCGGCCAATCCGACGCCGAAGTCCGCGCCCTTTTCGACACCGCCCGCGATGCCGATTATGACGACCTCGCCCAATCCGCGCGCCGCCTGCTCGAAACCGGCCCCGCCACTGCCGCAGACATCGCCAAGCTCCAGAAGCGCCTCGAAGACATCAGCCGCATCGACTTTTTCGGCGCGCACGGCCGCCAGGAAGCCGAAGCGGCGCTCACCGAACTCGACCGCCGCCGATACCAGCATCCGGACGTCACCCGCGCCGAATCGGCCGAAGCCCCGGCGATCCTCACCAACCGCATTTGGGTCACGCGCAGCGGCGTCCATGTCGATCGCATCGCCTGCGCCTGGCTTATCCAGCGCTTCATCGACCCCCATGCCCGGTTCCGTTTCGTCGACAGCCGCTCCCATGATCCGGTGCCCGGCGAGCTGCGCTTCGACATGGCCGACGCGGAATTCACCCATGAAGCCGACCGGTGCAGCTTCGAAACCCTGCTGCTGCGCGCGAACCTGACCGACGATCCCGCCCTGCAAGCCATCGGCGAGATTATCCACGAACTCGACATAGCCGACGGCAAGTTCGCCCGTCCCGAAACCGCTGGTCTCGGCGCGATGCTCTCGGGCGTCTGCGCGTCCACCGACGATGATCTTCAACGCATCGCCCTCGCCAGCGACGCCCTCAACCAGTTCCACGCCTTTTTCAGCAATCGAAAGACCGATCGATGAGCAGCAACGCCTCGACCCTCTCCGCCGCCGCCACGCCCTTGCCCGATCACGGCATCCCGCTCGGCGAAGCCACCCGCATATGGGCAAAGATCGCGGCCTTGAGCTTCGGCGGTCCCGCAGGCCAGATCGCGGTGATGCACCGCATCCTTGTCGAGGAAAAGAAGTGGATCGGGGAGGAGCGTTTCCTCCACGCCCTCAACTATTGCATGCTGCTCCCTGGCCCGGAGGCGCAGCAGCTCGCCATCTACATCGGCTGGCTGCTCCACAGGACGAAAGGCGGCCTGATTGCAGGCATCCTCTTCGTTCTTCCCGGCTTCCTCGCCATCTTGGGCCTGAGCTATATCTACGTCCTTCTCGGCAAGGTCCCGCTCGTCGAAGGGCTCTTCTTCGGCCTGAAGGCTGCCGTCCTCGCCGTCGTGGTGCAAGCGGTCGTCCGCGTCGGCTCCCGCGCGCTCAAGAACAACGTCATGCGCGGCATCGCCGCCGCCGCCTTCGTCGCCATCTTCTTCCTCGACGCACCTTTCCCGCTGATCGTCCTTGCCGCGGGCCTCATCGGCTATCTCGGCAGCCGCAGCGGTATCGCCCAGTTCAAGGGCGGCGGCGGCCATGGTCCCGCGTCCGGCAACGTCATCCACGATCGCGACACGGCGCTCGGCGAAGCCCTTCCCGATCATGCCCGCCCGAACCTGCGCTGGTCGCTCCAGATCTCGACGGTGCTCCTGGTGCTCTGGCTTGCCCCCGTCCTCGCCCTTTTCCTCGCGCTCGGCCCAAACGATGTGTTCGCCCGCATCGCCAGCTTCTTCAGCCAGATGGCGGTCGTCACCTTCGGCGGCGCCTACGCGGTCCTCGCCTATGTCGCGCAGGAAGCAGTCGGCACCTTCGGCTGGCTCCGCCCCGGCGAGATGCTCGACGGCCTCGGCATGGCGGAAACAACGCCCGGCCCGCTGATCATGGTGACGCAGTTCGTCGGCTTCCTCGCCGCTTTCCGCGACGCCGGGATGCTGCCGCCGCTCGTCGCCGCCACACTGGGCGCGATCCTTACCACCTGGGTGACCTTCGTCCCCTGCTTCCTCTGGATATTCGCAGGTGCGCCCTTCATCGAACGCCTGCGCGGCAACCGCGCGCTGTCCTCAGCCCTGACCGCCATCACCGCAGCTGTAGTGGGCGTGATCTTGAACCTAGCCCTCTGGTTCGCGATCCACACCCTCTTCGCCAAGGTCCACGCCGTGCCGACGCCCACCGGATCGCTCGACGTGCCCGTCCTCGCCTCGATCAACCTTCCAGCCCTGGCGCTTTCAACGGCAGCCCTCATCGCCGTCCTCCGCTTCAAGGCCGGGGTCCTCCCCGTCCTCCTCTGCTCAGCCGCAGCTGGCGCCGCCTATGTCCTCCTGACCTAGGCGGCCTTGGCCTTAGCCCGAAACGCATGCAACAAAGGCTCGGTATAACCATTAGGCTGCGCCACCCCCTCAAACACCAGCGCCCGCGCCGCCTGGAAGGCGATGCTCTCCTCCTCCCGCCCGCTCATCGGCTGGTAGAGCGGGTCGCCCGCATTCTGCGCATCCACCTTGACCGCCATCAGCCGCAGCGCCGCGTCCACCTCCTCGGCCGAACACACCCCATGCAGCAGCCAGTTGGCGATATGCTGCGAAGAAATCCGCAACGTCGCCCGATCCTCCATCAGTCCCACATCATGGATATCCGGCACCTTGGAGCAACCGACGCCCTGGTCCACCCAGCGCACGACATAGCCCAATATCCCCTGCGCATTATTGTCCAGCTCGTCCCGAACATCCTGCGCCGTCCAGTTCACCCCCGCCGCCAGCGGTATCGTCAGCAGCGCATCGAGCGAAGCCACCGCCTCGGCCTTCCGCTCCTCCTGCCGGGCAAAAACATCGACGGCATGATAATGCGTAGCGTGCAAGGTCGCGGCAGTCGGCGAAGGCACCCAAGCCGTATTCGCCCCCGTCATCGGATGCCCGACCTTCTGCTCCAGCATGTCCGCCATCCGATCCGGAGCCGCCCACATGCCCTTGCCGATCTGCGCCCGGCCCGACAGCCCGCAAGCCAGCCCGATCTGCACATTGCGATCCTCATAGGCCTTGATCCACGCCGCGCCCTTCATGTCGCCCTTGCGGATCATAGGCCCCGCCCGCATCGACGTATGGATCTCGTCCCCCGTGCGATCCAGAAAGCCGGTGTTGATGAACACGATCCGGTCCCGCACCGCATGGATGCAGGCGGCAAGGTTGGCCGAAGTCCGCCGCTCTTCATCCATCACGCCGACCTTCAGCTGATGCCGCTCCAGCCCCAGCAGATCCTCGATCGCATCGAATAGATCATTGGTGAAGGCGGCCTCCTCCGGCCCATGCATCTTGGGCTTCACGATATAGATGCTGCCCGCCCGGCTGTTGACGAAGCGCCCGCCGCGCCGAATGTCGTGCAAGGCGATCAGGCTGGTGACGATGCCATCCAAAATCCCTTCCGGAGCCTCCGCCCCATCCACCAGCCGCACCGCAGGCGTCGTCATCAAATGCCCGACATTGCGCACGAACAGCAATGACCGCCCCGGCAGAGTGAACCCACTCCCATCCGGCGCAACATAGGACCGGTCGCCATTCAGCCGCCGCGTCGTCATCGCGCCATTCTTCTCGAAGCTCTCCTCCAGGTCGCCCTTCATCAGCCCCAGCCAGTTGGCATAGGCCGCCACCTTGTCCGCAGCATCCACCGCCGCGACCGAATCCTCCAGGTCGCAGATGGTCGACAAAGCCGACTCCAGCACGACATCGGCCAGATGCGCCAGGTCATCCCGCCCGATCGGATGCCCCGCATCGATCACCAGTTCGATATGCAGCCCATGATTGCGCAGCAGGATATTATCCCCCGCCCGCCCGGCAAATTGAGCAGGATCCCGCAACACCGGCACCCCGCCAGCCCACTCCGCCCAGCTCCCCTCCGCCAAAGGCACCGCCCGGTCCAGAAACGCCTTGGCCCAGGCAATCACCTGCGCCCCACGCGCCGGATCATAGCCCTTGCCCGCCGCCGCCCCCGGGATCGCATCCGTCCCGTACAGCGCATCATACAGGCTTCCCCACCGCGCATTGGCCGCGTTCAACAGGAACCGCGCATTCAGGATCGGCACCACCAACTGCGGCCCCGCCAGGCTCGCAAGCTCCGCATCCACCCGGCCCGACCCGATGGAAAAGGGCGCAGGCTCCGCCACCAGATAGCCGATCTCCGTCAGGAAAGCCCGATAGGCCTCCGCATCGAAAGGCCGCCCCGCATGCTCCCCGTGCCAGGCATCGATCTGCGCCTGAAGAGCATCGCGTTTCTCCAGCAAAGCCGCATTGCGCGGCGCGAACCGCGCGAAAATCGCAGCAGCGCCTCGCCAGAACGCATCCGCCACGATCCCCGTCCCCGGCAGCACATCCTCATCGATAAAGCGCGCCAGTTCGGCGGCCACCATCAGGCCCGATTTCTCGATCATGCCGTCCATGGGCAACTCTCCATCACGAAAAACTATGGCCAAAATCTATAGACCCGCCGCCATCCTCGCACTAGACGATAAAGGTTCAAAGCATCTGTTCCTCACAGGAAAAGATCATCAATGGACCCCGATTATCTCCTCTTCGCCCGCGCGGTGGAAGCAGGCAGCCTCTCAGCCGCTGGCCGCATGCTCAACATCTCGCCCGCGATGATGTCGAAACGCCTCTCTCGCCTCGAAGCCCGCCTCGGCGTCCGCCTCATTCACCGAACCACGCGCCGCCTCGCCCTGACGGAAGAGGGCGCCAGCCTTCACCGCGATCTCGTCGCCATCCTCGACGCCATTGCCCAGGCGGAAGAGCGCGTCACCAATCGCCACCGCACCGCGTCAGGCCCGCTGCGCATCTCCGCCCCCACCTCCTTCGGCCGCCTCCACGTCGCCCCCCATGTCGCCCGCTTCCTGGAACAGCATCCGCGCATCGACCTCCAACTCAACCTGTCCGATGCCTATGAAGACCTGCTCGCCGAACGGATCGACCTTGCGATCCGCATCACCAGCGACATTCCCGCCCATCTGGAGGGGCATCATCTCGCCGCCAACCGCCGCATACTCTGCGCGAACCCCGCCTATCTCGCCGCCCACGGCACGCCGGAAAGGATAGCCGACCTCTCGCGCCACCGCCTGCTCGCGGCCGAAGGACAATTGCCATGGCGATTGGTCAACGGGCGCGCGCGCAAGCTGATCGACGGCCAAAGCCATGTCCGCACCAACAGCAGCGAAATCGTGCGTGAACTCGCCCTCACCGGCGTCGGCATCGCCCTGCGCTCGCTCTGGGACGTGGGCGATCTGATGGCGGACGGACGCCTCGTCCGCGTCCTTGAACCTTGGGAAGGCCCCGCCGACCTCGCCGTCCACGCCGTCCACCCCCGCGCGGCGGGCCGCCCTGCCGCCGTGGACACCTTCATCGCATTCTTGCGCGAAAGCTTCCGCGACGCGCCGTGGAACAGGGGCGGTTGATAGAAAAAGCCAGGCGGGCTCCCGCTCAACCCGCTGAAAAGCCAAAATTCCATTATGCGAAAATTCGCCAGGCTCCTGTCAAAAAATAGAAGCTTTCCGGCGTTAACCTGCGTAATGGCAGCGGGAAACAGGCCGATGTTATCGTTCGAGCCATAAGAAACTTGAGAGAGGATATGGGCCATGCGCCCCAATGACGCGTCACATTTTTCCGCCTGCGCCGCCCAGGAAGCGCGGCAAGCCAGGGAAGCCCGCCTGCGCGGCGCCGACCAGGCAACCATCGCCCTCCACAATGAACGCGCCGTCCGCTACCAGGCCATGGCCCTCCGCCTCCAGCGAGAACGCTGCACGACCCTGAACTGATTGGCGCGAAGGCCCAGCACCACCATTCCCCTCTCCCCTTCAGGGGTCGGCCAGAGGCACGTGACTCTGGCCGAGGTGCCGAGCGAAGCGAAGGCGGGAGAGGGGACTGTAAAGCAACCAACGCCGCCCCCCTCTCCCCACCCCTCCCCCCTAAAGGGGAGAGGGAGCAATCCCCACCCACCCCCCTTGCCCCACACCCCCACCTCCGCTATCGCCCCCTCACCCGGGCAACCCCCGGGCATGATCGCGCCGGTGCCTCGAAAGAGGCTTAAAAGGGAACATGGTAAGGAAGGCATCCGCCTCCCCAAGCCAGGGCTGTCCCTGCAACTGTAAGCGGCGAGCGCGATGCACATCGCCCCACCTCACAGGCAGGTTGGGGCAAGTCACTGGGCCGGACGCTAAATCCTGCGAGGCCTGGGAAGGCCGTGCATCAAGCGATGACCCGCGAGCCAGGATACCTGCCAGCGTTTGGTCGCTCTTGCCTTGGTCCAGGGGATGGCCGCGGCACGGTGAACTCCGTCTGAGCGACGAACGAGCGGCAAGAGGCCGCTTCGGTGACGCTGGCGGCCGCCTTGGGGGCGTCCGGCCGTCGGCGTGCGCCGGTCGTCGCCTGACGACAGGTCTCTTGCCGGATGTCGCCAGACGCCCGGAGTGCATGATGTGAAACTTCCCGATCATTTCCACCGCGCCGCCTGGGCGCTGACCGCCACTCTCCTCCCCCTGCCAGCCTTTGCCGCCGAAGCGGCCGACGCGGGCGAAGACACCAGCGCCATCATCGTCTTCGGCCGGGGCGAGGACAAGATCGGCACCGCCCATGCGGCGAGCGAAGGCAGCGTCGGCGGCGCTGACCTTCTCGTCCGCCCGCTGCTGCGCGTCGCCGAACTGCTCGAAGCCGTGCCGGGCATGGTCGCGGCCCAGCATTCGGGCAGCGGCAAGGCCAATCAATATTTCCTGCGCGGTTTCAACCTCGACCATGGGTCGGACTTCACCACCTATATCGACGGGGTTCAGATGAACTTCCGCAGCCATGGCCACGGCCAGGGCTATCTCGACCTCAACGGGCTCATCCCGGAAATCATCGCGCGTGAGGATTTTCGCAAAGGTCCCTATCGCGCCGATGGCGGCGACTTCGCGCTTGCGGGCGCGGCCTATATGACCACGATCGACGGCTATGACCGGCCATGGGTCGCGGCGGAGGGCGGCTCCTTCGGCTGGCGCAGGCTGGCGTCGGGCGGGACCGTAAAGGCGGGTGCGGGCCATCTCACCCTGGTCGCGCAGGCCAAGGCCTATGACGGGCCATGGCAGGAGCCTGAACATCTGCGCCATTATGCGGGCTTCGCCAAATATACGCTCCCCACAGGGGCCGGGAAGATCGACGCCACGCTTCACGCCTATCGCGCGACATGGCGCCCGACCGAGCAAATTCCCGAGCGCATCGTAGGCACGCCGCTCTGCCCCGATATCTTCTGTTCGCCCGATCCGTCCGCGCGCGGTGAAACCACCCGCATTATCGGCAATCTCGCCACCGTTCAGCCGACATGGCGCGCCAATCTGTACGCCCAATTCTACGACTGGACGATGTTCTCCAACCCCACCTACACCGATCCCGACGGCACCAGCGCGCAGATACAGCAATTCGACCGCCGCTGGGTCCTCGGTTTCACGGGCGAAAAGCGCTGGGATGTCGACCCCGCGCTGCAACTGAAGCTCGGCACGGAAAACCGTTATGACGCGATCGGCAATGTCGGCGTCAACCGCACCGCAGGGCGCGCTTTCCTCTCCTCGCTTGGCCGCTATCGCGTCAACCAAGGCTCGGCCGCGCTCTATGGCGAAGCGACCGTCACGCCCCTTCCCGGCCTGCGCATCACCGGCGGCCTGCGTGGCGACTATTATCATTATGATGTCCGCAGCCGGGACGCCGTCGCCGCCGCGTTGGGTGAAGGCAGCGGCTCGGACACGCTCGTCTCGCCCAAGGCGTCGGCCGCATGGGCAATTACCCCGCAGGTCGAACTCTATGCCAATTGGGGCCGGGGCTTCCATTCCAACGATGCGCGCGGCGCGGTCAATGTGGACACGCCTGTTCCCATGCTCGTGCGCGGCACCGGCAAGGAACTGGGCGGCCGGCTTCAGCTTCCCGGCTTCACCTTCACCGCAACCTATTGGTGGCTGAACGTCGGAAGCGAGTTGCGCTTCGTCGGCGATTCCAACGCGGTCGAACCCAGCGGAGCCAGCCGCCGCCATGGCTATGAGCTTGTCGCCTTCTGGCGGCCACTCACCTGGCTTGCCTTCGACGGCAATTACACCGCCAGCCACAGCCGCTACACCAATGGCGATCATATCCCCAACGCCTTCAGGAACGCAGCGTCCGCCGGGGCGGCCATCGTCCTCGACCCATGGGAAGCAAGCATCCGCGTCCGCCATCTTGGACCCTCTCCCCTGATCGAGGACAATAGCGTGCGCGATCCCGGCAGCACTGTCGTCAATGCCCGCGCCGCCTGGAAGGGGAAGCGAGTGCAAGTCTATGCCGAACTGCTCAACATCCTGGGCAGCCGGGACAAGGACATCGCCTATTATTACGAATCCTACATCCCCGCCGCCGATGCGGAGCCGGTCGAAGGACGGCTGAGCCGCGTCGTCGAACCGCGAACGGTGCGCGGCGGGATCAAGTTCCTCTTCTGACAATGGGAAGCGAAGGCTGGTCGTTGGCAGGAGACCGGCCTTCGCGATCAACGACTTACTTATGGGACGGAAGTGTTCGTAAAGTAAAAGCCAGAGATTCTTTATTTAAACAGGTTAAAAGTCTTGGAGTTCAGCATGGAAATTTTGGGCTATGGTTGACGGGCTTTCGCCGCTGTGCAACTTTCCCTTACGGCAATCTGGACAAAGAATCAGTTGCCAGGAGAGGATGTCCATGACCCACCCACCTTTGCGGGGCGCCGTTTTTCACGCCATCTTGCGCGACTGCCTGGAAGCGCAGCGCGCGCCCAAGGAAACCGAAATACAACTGGTCGCCTGCAAGATCTGGCAGGACAGTTTCGCTGCAATATCGCACAAGAACTGGCATGATCTCGTGCCCGGCAGCGAAGAATATGAATATACCCTCAACGCCGCCCGCATGGCCTTCGGCATCCACGCAGCCAACAGCGCCGCCTGAATTTTGACCTCCAGGTCAGTTTTCGGCCCCAAATCTCCAAAACCCTTTCAATTCACCACTTCCTTCATGGGAACGATCCTCCCCCTCACGACTTGGTGACGGAAACAGAGGATCGTCCCGGTTGGAAAATCCCACCCCCTATTGCGGCACCGCTCCCCTGCCCGCGGAGTTCTGGACCCGGTGGAACTGGGACCCGCTATTGCTGCTGGCCATCGCCGCCGCACTCTTCCTCTCCCTGCGCCTTCCTCCCCCTTCCCGAAAACCCGCGATCGCCTTCACCGGCATCTGGGCGATCCTCTATATTTCCCCCTTCTGCGCGATCGGCTCGGCTCTCTTTTCCGCCCGGTCAGTCCATCATCTCGTCCTGATCCTGATAGCCGCCCCCCTGCTCGCCCGCGCGGCAGCCATGCTCCCTAAACGCGGATCGCTCGCCAGCTGGACGGTTCTTCAGGCGCTGGTCCTCTGGTTCTGGCACGCTCCGCCAGCATATGATCTGGCACTGTCCAATTCCGCCGCCTTCTGGCTGATGCAACTCAGCATCCTTCTTACCGCCACCGGCTTCTGGCACGCTCTCGCCCGCTCGGAACTCCCCGGCCGGATCATCGCCCTGTTCGCAACCATGATGCAGATGAGCTTGCTCGGCGCGTTACTCGCCTTCGCCCGAAGCGCCCTCTACCGCCCGCACTGGCTGACAACCCAGCCATGGGGATTGAGCCCGCTCGACGACCAGCAGCTTGCAGGCATCCTCATGTGGATTCCGGGCGGCACGCTCTAT
Source organism: Sphingobium agri (assembly GCF_023051225.1). Taxonomy (NCBI): domain Bacteria; kingdom Pseudomonadati; phylum Pseudomonadota; class Alphaproteobacteria; order Sphingomonadales; family Sphingobiaceae; genus Sphingobium; species Sphingobium agri. The sequence continues at coordinate 27,804 of NZ_JALKHS010000012.1, forward strand.
CTCGCCGCCGCCCTCTTCTACGCCTGGCACATGCTTGCCGAACAGCAGGATGACGGGCCAGCCTATGTTTCCCTGGGCGAAAGGGTATAGAGATAAGCGGCGATGTCGCGCGCTTCCTTCTCCCCTATGCCCATGTTCGGCATGGCGTTGCCGGGCACCACCGATTGCGGATAGCGAATCCACCGCACCAGCGCGTCCGGATCGTTCCGCAGCATCCCCGCCACGGTCTTGCGCGCGGCAAATCCAGCCAGGGAGGGGCCCACCGCCCCACGCGATGCCGCTATGCCGGGTATCTCATGACAGGCGCTACATTGCCTCGCCACTATCGCCCGCTCGCCCCGCTCGACAATGCCGCCCGTCAGTGCCTGCGCATGCTCTTCCTGCCTGCTCATCTCCTGCCGCTGTTGCACGGCGAAGCTGCCAATCGCTCCCACGGCGCCAAAGCCAGCCAACACCGCTACAAGCCACAAGCTGCCAGGAACGCGCCTCATGCCCGGCACCCCTCCAGGATCAGCAGAGCCAGAGCCTGGAACATCAACGCCAGAAAGAATATCCCGACCCACAACAACGCACCCCATTTCCCCGGCGCCAGCCTCACCAGCCCCCAGGAAGCAGCGCCAGCGATCAGCAAAAACAGCGCAATCCCAGCGCCCGGCCAATATGTGCCCGCTCGGCACCAGGCATGCAGGAAAAAGCTGATCCCCTGCTGGCTCGCGAACCAGAGCAGCGGAGGTCCGGCGAAAAGGATGGCGTAGCGCGCGTTCCTGCTCATGCCACCCTCGGCGCCCAGTAGATCAAGGCATAAAGCGGCAGCCAGCTGAGCTCAACGAACCGCCAGTAATTCGCATTGTCCTCCACATCAGCAAACTGCCGGTCGCCCACCTCATGCGTATGCAGCCACAGCGCGAGCACCAGCGTGTCTCCCCAGTCGGTGATCAGATGAACCGTGTGCAGGATCATCAGCATCCACAGCACCGACCCATAGGCATGCTCATCCCAGCGCAGCCCCAACGCAGTGAACTCCAACGCACGCGGTATGAACAGGAGAAACGCGGCCAGCGTCATGATGATGATGCCGATACGCACAGCTTTCTCATCCCTCGCCCTGGCCTTCTTGATCAGCCAACGGTTCGGAATTTCACTGAGCAACAGCCCGATCGTGAAGACGATGCCCCAGACCAGCTGCGGAGGCGCGAACCCCTTCGGCGGCCAATCGGAACCCGCCACCATCAGGTAGAGATAAGACCCGCCCGCCAACAGAAAGGCGGTTCCTTCGATCAGCATGAAACCGGCATTGCCCCACCAGGCAAGGCTTGCCGGACCATCCTTGCTCTCCGGCAAGCTCGACAGGTCCCCCTGCACATAGACCGGCCGATCGGTCATGCCCGCGCATCCTTCCGCCGTGGCCGCGTGGGCCAGAACCAGGCCGTCAACGCCAGCGCCAGCGGCACAGCACCCCAAACCAGCGCCCAGGGCGTGTAGATGCTGCCCACGAACAAGGCCGATGTCACCAGCGCGGCAACCAGCGGCCAGATGGACGGCCCGGGACTTGGCTGGCGATATTGGGGGTGGGCGTCCATCAGGGACGTGACCAGCGCTTCCCGGCACTGGCTGGAAAGACCCCGCCTCACCGGGAAGGGCTCAAGCGGATTGTCCCACATCGGCGCCGCGCTCTTCACCACCGGCACATCGGCGAAGGCATAGTTGGGCGGCGGCGAACGGGTTGCCCATTCCAGCGTCGACCCGCCCCAGGGGTCCGCGCCTGATCTTTTCCCGCGCCAATAGCTGATCAACGCGTTCGCCACGAAGATCGAAGCTCCCACCGAGGCGATGACGGTTCCCCCGGTCGCCACCAGGTTCAAATCACCCCACCCCATCTCCGGCCCATAGGTATAGATGCGGCGTGGCATGCCCATCAGGCCCAATATGTGCATCGGAAAAAAGGCGATGTTGAAGCCGCCAACGATCAGCGCGCAACTTACGATGCCCCACCCATCAGACATCAACCGGCCCGTCGCCTTGGGATACCAATAGGTGAAGGCGCCAAATAGCGGGAACATCGCTCCGCCGATAAGGACATAGTGAAGGTGCGCGACCACGAAATAGGTGTCGGTGAGCTGCAGGTCGAGCGGCGCCGACGCCGTCATTATGCCGGACAGCCCGCCGACCACGAAGGTCAGGATGAACGCGATGATCCACAGCAATGGCGTGCGGTAACTTGGCTTGCCAAGTGCGATCGTAGCGATGAAGCAGAATATCTGGATACCGGCAGGCAAGGCGATCGCCATGCTCGCTGCCGTGTACAGCGCGTTACCGACCTTCGGCAGGCCGACGGCAAACATGTGATGCACCCAAAGTCCAAATGCCAGGATCGCGATGGCCAGCATAGACAGCACGACCGGCACATGACCGAACAGGCGGCGGCGGGAGAAGGTCTCGACTATCGCCGACACGAAGCCTACCCCCGGCAGGAAGATGATATAGACTTCAGGATGGCCAAAGAACCAGAAGAGGTGCTGGAACAACAGTACGTCGCCGCCGCCAGCCGGACTGAAGAAATGGGTGGATACCAGCCGGTCCGCGATGAGCATCGACGTCACCAGCATCACCGCCGGCAAGGCGATAATCGTCATCACCGCCGACACCAGCATGGCCCAGAGAAAGGCGGGCATCTTCGCCAGCGTCATGCCGGGCGGCCGCATCTTCAGGATCGTGACCGCGACATTGACCGACACCGCCAGCGCCGCCACCTCCGTAAAGGTGATCATCTGCGCCCAGATGTCGGCGCGGTGGCCGGGCGAATAGGATGGGCCCGAGAGTGGCGGATATTCGAACCAACCCAGGTCCGGCGTCACGCCCAGCGTGTGCGGCACCCACAGCATCATCACCCCACCCAGGTAGAGCCAGTAGCTGAAGGCATTGAGCCGCGGAAAAGCCATTGTCCGCTGCCCCAGCATCAAAGGCACCAGCCACATGGCCATGGCTTCCATGACCGGCACGGACACCAGAAACAACATGGTGGACCCGTGCAGCGCAAAGGATTCATTATAAAGCTGCGCCGTCATCCGGTGCATCTGCGGCTGGCTGAGCTGCACCCGCATGTCGAGCGCCAGAAGTCCGGACAGGATCAGCAACGCCATCGCCGTCAGAACATATCGGGCGGCGATCCGGCGCGGATTGACGGTGGTCAGGAAGCCCCAGATGCCGGGCGGGTCCGACCATGTCGCCTGAAGCTGCTCATGGTGCTGGCTCATCGCAGCGTCTCCAGATAGCTGGCGACGGCTTCGGCGTCCTGCGGCGACAGGTCGCTCGGGGGCATCGACGTCCCCGGCTTGATCGCCTGCGGCTGAATGATCCAGCCGCGCAGGCTCCCATGGGTCATCGGCGCGGTCCCAGCTGCAATGGTCCGGCGGGATGCCACATGCGTGAGATCAGGCCCGACCCGCCCTCGCGCCTCGGTGCCGCGCACTTGATGGCAAACCACACAACTGGCGCTTTCGAAGACCTTACGCCCAGCAGCCACGCCTTCCCCGGGCGACACAGGTCGCGCCTGTTCAGCGAGCCAGCGCTCGAACTCACCCATCGGCTCGACTTTCACGGCCAGCGCCATATTGGCATGCTGCGTCCCGCAAAATTCGGCACATTGCCCCCTGAACCAGCCGCTCGTGCGGCCGGTCACGGTCATCCTGTTTATCTTGCCCGGTATCATGTCCATCTTGCCCGCAAGGTTGGGCACCCAGAAACTATGGATCACATCCGCCGCGCGCAGTTCCAGCAGCACGGGCACGCCAACGGGCAGGTGGAGTTCATTCGCGGTCTCTATCCACCGCCCATTTCCGGCCCGATATTCGATGCGCCACCACCATTGATGCCCGGTGACGCGCATCTGCAACGGGACTTGCTGTCTCTGCCCCAGCGACCGGTCGGCAAGGAAGCTCGCAACGACCAGCAGGATGAGGCCGAGCAGTATGAACCCGACCCATCCAACCATCAGCTTGTGATAAGGCTGCTCGCTCGTATCCGCCGCCGATCGTCTGCGGATCAGCCCCCATCCGAGGAACAGAATGACCAGCAGATAGGCAATGCCGCACACCCACATCATCAATCGGAACAGGGACATCAACGTTGACGCCTGATCGCCTGCGGCATGCATCGCGGATTGCTGCCCGGCGCATCCAGCCAACATCAGGACGGCTAGCGCATAGGCCCTCATAACGGCCCCTGCCACTGTCCGGCGGTCGGCTCGCCCTTCTGATCCACGGCCTGCCGATGCCGCTTGGCCGCGTCGGTGACAGTCAGCGAATTCAGATAGGCGCTGATCTGCCATCTTTGTTCCGCAGCTATCCTCCGGTCATATCCTTTATGCCCGATGCGCGCATAATAGGTGACGAACGGCAGCCGCGGCGGCCAGCCCGTCTTGGGCTCCCCATGGCAGGAGGTGCAGCCATACCAGGTGAAATAGCGCCCCCCCTGCGAAATCTGGTGGAAATTGCCCTTGATCGCTGCGATCCGTGGATCATCAGGTCCGGTGGGTGGGGATGTCGGCTGCGCGGCTACCAGCGTGCGCTGCTCGGCGCTGCAACCGGCCAGGAGGATCATCCCGATGATCCAACCAGAACATAATCGCATGGAAGGCAGGCTCATCCCTCCCTTCTGATAACCACCGGCACCGATTTGGCCGCGGGGACATGGCTTTCTTCGGCATGGTGCTCGATCGGGATCAGCACATTGCATTCGGGATAATAGGCGCCAAGGCACCCGCGCGGAATATTGTAGACCGTGGCGATCAGGCCCGGCCGCCGACGCACGCGCCCATCTGGTGACGGCGCTTCAAGGGCAATCACATCCCCTTCCTTCACCCCTTCCGCCATCATGTCCTCAGCATTCATGAACAAGACGTCGCGAGTGCCCTTCACCCCGCGAAACCGGTCATGATAGCCATAGATGGTCGTGTTGAACTGGTCGTTGGAACGGAGGGTGATCAACCGATATTGCCCACCCTTGTCCTCAAAGCCGGTGGCAGACAGGGCAGAAGGCGGCAGGAACTCCGCCTTGCCGCTAGGCGTCTGCCAAATCCGCTCGGCCGCCTTATTCCCTTTCCAAAAGCCGCCCGGCTCGAACAACCGCTTGTTGAAGTCCTTGAATTTTTCAGGATAGGTCGCCTCGATCGCGTCCCTGATCCGGGCGTAATCCGCGACCCAACTGTCCCAATCCACATGCGGGTTATGCGGCAGCAGGCGCTTGGCGATCGCGCCGACGATAGCCGGTTCGGACAATAGGTGTGGACTGGCGGGCTCGGCCTTGCCCAGCGAGCCATGGATACAGCTGGTCGAATCCTCCATCGACACGGCTTGCGGACCATTCTGCTGAACATCTTGCTCGATCCTGCCCAGACAGGGGAGCAACCATGCCTCATGTCCGGAGAAAAGATGGCTGCGGTTGAGCTTCGTCGCGATGTGGACAGTAAGATCCAGATCGGGCCAGGCCGCTTCCATCTTCTCCGTATCGGGTATTGCTCGGAGGAAATTGCCGCCAAGGCCGACAAAGGCCCGAACCGATCCATCGACTATGCCCGTGCATGTTTCGACGGTGTCCAATCCCTTTTCGGTTGGCGGATCAAAGCCGTAAAGCTCCTTCAACTTCTCGACCGGCGCGAGTTCCGTCTTCTCCGTAATGCCAACGGTGCGCTGCCCCTGCACATTGCTGTGACCACGCACCGGCGTCGGCCCAGCACCTGGCTTACCGATATTACCCCGCAGCAGGAGCAGGTTGACGAGCATCCGGACATTTTCGACGCCCTTCACATGCTGAGTGAGGCCCATGCCGTAGATGCCCAGCACTGCCTTGGACCGCGCATAAACCCGCGCCGCCTCCTCCAGATTCCAACGGGTCAGGCCGGACTCTTGTTCGATCGCATCCCAACCGGTCGCGCGCACCTTGTCCGCGAGCAGGTGGAAGTCCTTCGTATGCTGCTCGATAAATTCGTGATCCAGCACGGCAGGATCGCCGACCGCCTTGGCGGCATCGTCCCACTCGATCAGGAACTTGGCCAGACCCATCATCGCCGCGATGTCGCCGCCCGCTTTCACCTGATGATATTGGGTCGATATGCCTGTCTCTTTGAGCGTCGCCATCTCGATCGGATTTTGTGGATCGGTGAACCGCTCAAGACCACGTTCGCGCAGGGGATTGAACGTGATGATCTCGACACCCCGCTTCCGCGCGCGTCGCAGGTCGTGGAGCATGCGGGGTGAATTGGACCCGACATTCTGGCCGAAGAACAAGATCGCGTCGCAATCATCGAAATCCTTCTGCTGGGTCGTGCCAACCGCTTCCCCAATCGCCGCCTTCAAACCGACCGAGGTCGATTCATGACACATGTTCGAACTGTCAGGCAGGTTCTGGTTGCCGTACATACGCGCCATCAGCCCATACATGTACGAGGCCTCCAGGCTCGTGCGCCCGGAGGAATAAAACACCACCGACTTGGGATCCATCAGCCGCAACTTCGCAGCGATGGCGTCGAAAGCCTCTTCCCATGAACAGGCCACATATTTGTCCGCAGCTGCATCATAGCGCAGCGGGTGCGTCAGCCGTCCATGCTGTTCCAGATCATAGTCCCGCCAACCGCGCAGGCTGGTAACGTCATGCTCCAGGAAAAATTCAGGCGTCGTGCGAAGCTTCGTCAGTTCCCACGCGGTCGCCTTTGCGCCCTCTTCGCAAAATTCGGCAGGATGCGGGCTCGCCGGTTTCGACCAGGCGCAACTGACGCACATGAAACCATCGGGCTTGTTCTGCCGCGCCAGTTCCCGCATCCCCTCCGCCGGAAAATGTTCGCGAGGTAGAATCTCGGCCAGCGACCGCACCGAACCCCAACCTCCCGCAGGCCCCTTGAAGGGCTTGATGCGGGGTTTCTCTCCCTTGGTCGCTGCCATTTTGTTTCCGATTTGTGTCTGGTCAGGCACAAACGGATTGGCGGGGCTTTGGTTCAAAGCTTGAACTGGGTAATCCATTCGCAGATCAGCGCAGGCTTGTCCTCGCCCTCGATCTCCACGGTGGCTTCTGTAGTAAGCTGTATCTGTCCAGGCCGCTTTTCGACGACCTCCAGCGACTTGAACCTGCCACGCACATGTTTGCCCGACCGGACCGGCGACAGGAAACGGAGCTTGTTGCTGCCATAGTTGATTTCGGTCGCGCCATCCGGGACGATGTCGCCGCGCGCATCCGCACACAGATAGGGCAGAAGGGAAAGCGTCAGGAACCCGTGAGCAATCGTCCCGCCGAAAGGAGACTGCTTCGCGCGCTCCGGATCGACATGGATATATTGGTGATCCTTCGTCGCTCCCGCGAACTGGTCGATCATCTCCTGACTGACGAGGACCCAGTCCGACACATCTTCCTTATCCAGTCGCGCCTGAAGATCGTCGAAAAACTGGGTCATAAGTCCACCTCTCCTGCCAGTATTGATCACCGCCTGACCAACATGGCAGGAGGGCCTCAAGCATCTTCGTCAAAGCTATGCTCAAGCCTTGCCGATTGCGACAGGAAAATGCTCCAGAGCGAACGATGCGCTCACTTCCGTCTTGTAAGCTGCATCCTGCCCCTTACCCTTCTGCGAAAGACAAAAGCTGGAGAGACCATGATCTGGAAAGGTAACAAGCTTCGGCTGCACGGATATCGTGCAGCCGAAGAGTCGAGGGATGGATATCGATCACGGAAACGTCCGCGATCAAACATCGCAGTCCGCAATCTAGCGCCATGGCTGGAAGACATCATCCTCCGAGCAGCGAAAGGGATCATCTGATGAGCCCCCCTCATCCCTCCAGCGACCCCTTCGGCATGGAACATGAACTCCTGCTCGCGGCGTTGCGCCGCCGATTGAGAGCGGCGGGACTCACCCAGGCAGATGTTTCGCAAAAGCTGGGTGTGGGCACCGCAACGGTGAAGAGATGGCTGCACGGCCGGGGCCTTGGCCTGCGCACCTTGTCGCAACTGTGCGCTCTCGCCGACACCACCCTTACCGAAATCGCCGAAGAGGCGGCTGTCCGCGACCGGTCATCCGACAAGCTCACGCTCGCCCAGGAAAAAGCGCTGACCGCCAGCCCTGAACTATCGACTGTCTTCTTCATCATTGTCACGGGATGGCCGGTGTCGGAGGCCGAGGAGGGGTTCGGCATTCCGCCCGAACATATCGCACAGCATGTCGAAAGGCTGGAAAGGCTGGCCCTCATCGACCGGCTGCCCGGAGGACGGCTCCGCGCACGGCTAGATCCCGCGCACGTATGGCAACGCGAACCAATGCGGCGACATTTTGAGCAGCATATGAAGCATCTGTTCTTCAATCTGGATTATGGCGATCCCGATACGATCTTCGGGGTCGAAACCGTCAAACTCTCGCCCGTCGGCATCGCGCGCGTTGCTGAACGGATCGAACGGTTTAGGGCAGAATTGCGTGAAATCGCGCAGGTGGACCGCCGCACGTCCGCTCTGCCTGGCGAATGGCACGCCATCCTGGCCGTCGCCTCGCCGGTCACTCCGCTCATACCACGTTGATCGCTGATGGTGCTTGACGAAGGGATCATTTCAAGACACGCTGCATGCAAACAAGATAGCGCGGCCGAAGAGCTGATCGTTGGCTGACGCTATCAGGAGAGGATGCAGAAAGGGCTCGCGGCCATGTGCCGGCGACCAGGCTGCATCAGGAAGAAGATAATGGCGGCACACCGCCAAGCGTCCGTTGCCGGATGCGCATAGGCGCATTTGGCCGCGGTCGAAGGTCCGGGCTCTTAACAGGGAGTGCGGCCGTATCGAGGGATGGCATCGCCCGACGAAAGGAAGGGGATTGCCATGCGTTCATTCATTGCCGTTGCGTTAGCGGGCATATCATCGTTCGCCACGACAGCGGCCCTGGCGCAGACTGCCGACCCGGCCGGGCAGGCCATGGTTCAAGGGCAGCTGGCCGACATTATCGTGACGGCGCAAAGGCGCGAGGAGAGCCTGCAAAAGGTGCCCGTGGCCGTGACCGCGATCGGCGCGGAGCAGCTCGACCAGCTGCGCGTCACCAATGTCCGCAACCTTGCTGGACTGGCGCCCAGCCTTCAGATCAACACGCAGGGCCTGCAATCCAATCCCACCATCATCATCCGTGGCGTAGCGTCGGGCACCTCCAACAATGCCGTGGATCCAAAGGTCGGCATCTATCTGGACGGCGTCTATATCGGGCGAACGGTAGGATCGATCTTCGATCTTTCCGACATTCAACGTGTCGAAGTGCTGCGCGGCCCACAGGGCACCCTTTTCGGACGCAACGCCACCAGCGGCGCGATCAGCCTTGTGACCGCTGCTCCATCGGGTGAGTTCGGCGTCCGCGGGACCATTTCCTATGGCAATTACGATGCGTTTCGCACGAAAGTCTCCGTCGATCTGCCCGCCTTCGGCCCCTTGTCAGTCAAGCTGTCCTATCTGCATGACGAGATTGAGGGCGATTATCGCAACCTGCTGGGCGGCCGCACGATAGACCTGCGCCAGCGCGATCCGTCCTTCGGCGTGCAACGCATTGCGGACCGGCTGGGCGAACGCAATGTCGATGGCGTAGGTGTCGCGGCAAGGCTGGACATGGGCGACCTCACTGCCGACTATCGCTTCGATTATACCGACGCCCGTTCCACCGGCCGCGCGATACAAAGCTTCGGCGTCATACCGGATGCATCAGGCCAATTGCTGGCGCCGATCATCGCTTTCCAACCGCTGTTCGGCGGGATTACCAATATCTCGACCGACCGGCTGACCTCAGTTGCCAATGCCACGAGCGCGGAACATGTGGTGACGCAAGGGCATAGCCTCACTTTCACCTATCCCGTGAGCGATGAGATCACGCTCAAGAGCATCACTGCCTTTCGCAAGTTCCGACAGGACCCGAACATCTACGACCTTGGCGCCACCGGAGGGCTGCGGTTCACGACGGAACAACTGCAGGCGCTGCTGGCTGGCAATATCCCGTTTGTGGTCGACCCTGACAATGCTCCTAATCCAAATGACTCCTTCTTTTCCCTGCTGACATCCCGATCGACCAGCCAGAAACAATTCACCCAGGAATTTCAGGTCCAGGTCACATCTGAAGCATTGGACCTGACTGCGGGCCTCTTTTACTTCCATGAAAATACCCCGGCGACAGACATATTGGGTATTTTTCAGCCCGTCGCGAACGGCGTTGTCCTAAATACATCGACCGTGGGCGTCATTCCCAACCTACCGGTCGGGCCAGTTGCCGCCGACATCAATGGCGACGGCGTCATTGATGCGGCGGACTTCAACCCATCGCTCGACAGCATATTCGGCAGCGGCCTGACCCGCACCCGCGCCATCAATGACAGTTACGCAGCCTATGGCCAGCTCACCTACCATCTGACCGACACGCTCGATCTGACTGGCGGCCTGCGTTACACCATCGACAAGCGCGAAAACCGGATATTCGCGGTATCAGGCGGCCAAGGCGGGCAGCTGGGCGTCGGTGACTATAAGGTCGATTACAAGAAGGCGACCTGGGCGGCCATCCTGACATGGAGGCCGAACAATAATGTAACCGCCTATGGCAAGGTCTCCACTGGCTATGTGACTGGCGGCATCTTGAGCGGCATCCCCTATAAGCCGGAAACGCTGACCGCCTATGAGCTTGGCCTGAAGACGCAAAGCTGGGGCAACAGGCTACGGACCAACATCGCCCTGTTCTACAGCGACTATAAGGACCTTCAGACCCAGAACTTCATCAACGGCCGCCAGTTCTTCGACAATGCAGGCAAGGCGAGCATCAAGGGCTTCGAGCTTGAGGCTGACCTGGTTCCGGTACGGGGGGTAACGCTGAGCGGCAATCTGAGCTATACTGACCTTGATTATAAGAGCTTCATCCTGAACGGGGTCGAAGTTGCCGACATTGCACGCACCACTTTCGCCTCCAAATGGCAGGGCCGCGCCTCCGTCCAGTATGACAGCCCGGACATGAACATGGGCGGCCATATCTCGGCTCGGGTGGACGGGCGTTACCGCAGCCGCGCGCCACTGGTCTCGACACCCTTCTTCGACCTTGCAGGCAATAGCGCCGACTTGAATCGCTACGCCTACACCAAGGCATATTGGCTGGTGGATGGACGGATCGGCTGGGTGGACATGCCCTTGGGCGGAGCGAAAGCGTCGCTCTCTTTGTTCGGCCAGAATCTGTTCAACCAGCAATATAATCCATTCGGATCGCCCGTCCTGCAACTCATAACCAGCTACGAGCGCGGGCGGACCTATGGTGTCGAGCTTGGGGTAAGTTTCTAAAAGACAGAATGTAGAGGAGAGAGATGATGGAAAACGACATTTCAGCGCGCGTCAGCAGCGCGGATTTTGCATATTATAACGGCTCTGGGCCGGGTTTCACGACCGAAAGCTCGGTCCTGATAAGTTCCTCGCCCTATCTCAACCATCCGCAATTGCGGGCTTTGATCGCACAGGAAATGCTGCGACGGAACGGCACGGAGCTACCTAATACCGCCTATATCCCGGACGTCGTGAAAATACTGATGGAGCTGGAGGACTGGCCCCGCATCTTCCAGCTGTTCGAGGAAGAAAAAGCACGGCTACCCGAGTTTAAATCATGGCTGGATGGAAAGAAGGTCTCACTGTTCAAGACTGAGGAGCTTGCAGGCGCGGAACCCGGAACCCTGCGTGCCGTGATCTACGACTTTGTGGTCAACAGCGGCTATAATATGGACCATTTCTTCCAGGGCATGGAGATCAAGACCGACTTCGACTTCTACATGAAGGAGCGGACTCATACCCATGACATTGAACATATGATCACCGGCTTTGAGACCAATCATGCCGGCGAGGTTGCCCTTATCGCAGCCAATATGCGGGCACTCTATCAATATTTCGTGCCCGAACTCGCGTCCTTCTTCAACCGGGTCAGCTCTTATCTGCGTGCCAAGACGATGATGAAGAGCGGCCTCTTCTATCCAGAGGCGGTCAAGGTGGAACTTGAAGCGGAGGACATCGGCGCGGCGCAGGGCCGGAACTGGAAGCATCCGCTCTTCCTCATCCCCTATCGCGACTATCTCGATTGGCAGGTGCAGGACATTCGCGAGGAGTTCGGCATCACCAACCCGCCCAAGTCAGGTGAGTGGGCATGGACGACGGCTATCAGCGAAGACCCGAGACCAAACCACCAAGGCATGACATCCATGGCGGCGGAATAAGTCCAAGCGGCGCTGTCCCTGTAAATCAGGGGCAGCGCATAGCTCTTATGCTGTCAAATCATGGGAGAGTCGCCGTCAGACGGCGGCGAAGTCAATCACAGTGACGGGATCGGCTCCGTCCCAGTTACGAGCAGCGGCTATCCCCGCATCGCACATGCCGCGCATGTCCGCGCCGCAGATGAATTCGAACAACTGCCCGGGCTGACCCGGAGCGCGCAGATAGGCGACGCGCGTCGCGGGATTATGGGCGGTGAACAGCAATTCCATGCCGCCTTCCACCGCCGTTTCGACTGCGGCGTCCAGATCATCAACTATGCGGGCGACATGATGAAGCCCTAGCAATCGCTCGCCATCATCGGAACGATAGGGCGACGGGGCATCATTCGTCGCCTCGATCAGTTCGATCTGCACACCGTCCTGATAGGATAATCCGACATGCATCGTCACCCGCGTCGGCTGGCCGCAATATTCACCGTCCAGGGCGACATTGCGGAATACCGTCCAGGGACCCACGCCTGAGTGACTGATCCAGCTATCGATGCTGGCATCCAGATTTTCCACCAAAATGCCGATCTGGTCGATAGCACCGAATTTAGCCAACCCCCATCCCCTTCTCGCAAGGCAGGATGCGGAAGACGTCAGCCTCCCGCATCCCCTTCTTTTACTCGGCCGCTTCCAACGAAGCCAGCGCGTCATTCGCCGCCGCCGTCGGTTGCAGATATTCACCCGGACGAGCGCCGGTGTAGCTGCTGCCGTCAAAGGTCTTGACGCCATTCACCAGCGTGAGCCGCATCGGCGCGGCCGGGCGGGTGAAGCGCCACGTCGTGCCTCCGTCACCATCGGGCACATCGAACCGCTTCTCCATGTTGCGATATTCAACCTCGCCAAGATTGAACACGGCAATGTCAGCGCGGCGGCCGACCTTGATCTCGCCCGTGTCATGCAGGCCGAAGAAATTGGCGAGCTTGCCAGTCTTCACATGGATCGCCTGCTCCAAGGTGAGCAGCCCTTCGCGGACATATTTGGTGAAGAGCAGGATATTCTCGCCGCCACCGCACAGCATTTGAAGATGCGCGCCAGCGTCGGAGATATTGCCGACCGTCTGCGGGTCCAGCATCAGCTGGATCGTCAGCTCCTCATCCTTCGGGAATGGAGCCATGTGCACCGTGGATTTGGTGCCATTTTCAAGGATCCACTGCGCCATCGCGTCAGAACGGTGCAGCCCGCGTGCTTCCGCAAACTCCTTCAGCGTCCCACCTACCGGCCCAGCGCCATTTTCGCTGTCCAGCAGATAAAGGTCCTGCGGATTGTTCATCGGCGAATGCGGCCAGGCCTTGGTGTCCCAGCTCTCCCGCGCCCGCTCCCGCCAGTCGGGATCAGCCAGCAACCGCGCCTTTTCCTCATGCGTCTCTGCGAGGACGACCTCATGCCAGACATAGTCATTGGACTGGGCAAAGATCAGCGACTTGACGAGGCTGAGCGTGCTGGTCGGCGAGACATGCGCATAGCCGGGCCACACATCGATCCCTTCTTCCTTCAGCTTCGCAAGCGTGTCCTGCAACCGAGGCAGAATATCCTTCTGGAATTCCAGCGTCGGGACAGCCCCTGCCACCTGCATCCGGATCGCCCGGCCCTTCGTCAGTCGCCCAAGCCGTTCCAGGCTCTCTGGCCCGGTCTTGCGCATGAAGGTGTCGATGATGACCTGATAGGTGGTGCCGGGATAACGTTCCATCACCGAAAACAGCGCTTCGAACTCCGCATCATCGGCAAGCAATGTGGGAATGGCGCGGTCGTCGCCATCATGGTCGTGCAGATTGTCCGACAGGCCAAGAGCGCCAGCGGCCAGCGCGTCCTCCAGCAGTTCGGCCATGCGGGCAATTTCTTGTGGAGTCGCCGCGCGGTCCCATGCCTCGACGCCCATGGCCGCAAGGCGCAGGGCAATATGACCGACGAAGGCGGAGTAATTGGCGGGCAGGCTGATGTTGCGCGCCATTGATGCCTTATATTCCGACCACTTCTCCCAATCCCAGGGGACGTTCTGAAGGAAGGGCTTCAACGGGATATCCTCAAAGAAGGAGAAGATCTTGATCATCTCCAACTGCGCGGCCTTTTCCTTTGAAAGCGGAGCGGCGCTAAATCCGCAATTGCCCAGAATGACCGTAGTCGCGCCATTGCCGGGCAACGGATCAAGGTCGGGCTGCCACCACATCGTCGCGTCATAATGGGTATGGCTCTCGATGAAACCCGGCGTCACATAGCAGCCGTCAGCGTCAACGACCTCCTCACCGGCGGCGGCGGTCAGGCCCGCGCCAATCTCGGTGATCCTGCCGCCTGCCACGCGTACGTCGGCAGGATAGCCGGGCGCGCCTGTTCCGTCGATCACAGTGCCGCCACGGATCAGAATGTCCGTCATCTCTCTCTCCTCTTGAGGCTTGTTTTCCCTCGAGCCGAAGCCATTGCATCTGTGTCGCCTGTCTACGGGCGATCGTGCTGGGCACAGGCTATCGCGAGCGGGACGGCCGCCGCAAGTTCACCTTCAAACAAGTCGGCGATGGGATCATGTCATGATCCGCCGTGGGATTGAGTGATGATCCCGTCCAGCTTGGCTCAGGATGCGTCGGTAAGCATCGACCTTATCCGGGTGGCCAGCGCTTCCATGGCGAAGGGCTTGGTGATCATCTCCATGCCGGGCTCCAGAAAGCCCGATGCAAGGGCAGCATTTTCCGCATAGCCGGTCATGAACAGGACCTTGAGCGACGGCCGCAATTCCCTCGCGGCATCGGCCAGTTGGCGGCCGTTCAGCCCCGGCAATCCGATGTCGGTGATCAACAGGTCGATCCGCCGCTTTGACCGCAGCATTTCCAGGCCGCTTGTGCCATCAACAGCCTCCAGCGCAGCGTAGCCGAGTTCATGCAATTCTTCCAGGATCAGCCCGCGCACGACCGACTCATCCTCGACGACCAGCACGACCTCACCCTCCTCCGCATGATGCATCGGGCCGGGTTCTGGAAGCGCCTCCTCATCCTCGGCGCTGCCATGATGACGGGGGAGGTACAGCTTGAACGTCGTCCCCTGACCTACTTCGCTGTAGATTTTCGCATAGCCTTCGGACTGCTGCGCGAAACCATAGATCATCGATAATCCAAGCCCGGTGCCCTGCCCGATCGGCTTGGTGGTGAAAAATGGCTCGAATGCCTTGCTGATGGTATCGGCACTCATGCCGATGCCTGTGTCGCTTACACAGAGGCAGACATATTGCCCGGGCCGGACGCCACGCTGGCGAGCGACATAGGCGCGGTCCAGATGCGCGTTGCAGGTCTCGATGGTCAGCTTGCCGCCATCCGGCATCGCGTCACGGGCATTGATCGCGAGGTTCAGGATGGCGCTTTCCAACTGGTTCGGGTCGCATTTGGTAACCCACAACCCGCCTGCCAGCACGAACTCCAATTCGATGCGTTCGCCACTCGTGCGCCGGAGCAGATCCTCCATCGAGGCGACCAGCGCATTGACGCGCACGGGCTTGGGATCAAGCGGCTGCCGGCGGGAAAATGCCAGCAGGCGATGCGTCAGCGCAGCCGCCCTGTTGGCTGCAGTGGACGCGCCACTGATAAAACGGTCCAGCTCATCGACGCGCCCTTGGGCAACGCGCCGCTGCACGATCTCAAGGCTGCCCGTGATTCCCTGCAAAAGATTGTTGAAGTCATGGGCGATGCCACCTGTCAGCTGTCCGACCGCCTCCATCTTCTGCGACTGGCGGAGCGCGGCTTCCGCTTCGGCCAGCGCGGCAGCGGCCTCGACCTCCGCTGTGATGTCGCGCCCGAATCCATAGAAGGTGTCGTTTTCCGGCACCGTCGTCCACTGAATGATCCGCTGGTCGCCATCCTTTGTTCGCAAGGTGGTGCGATAATCCAGCAGCGGCATGCCTTCGCGCAAGGAATCTACTCGCTGCTGCCAGCTGTTTTCATCCTCCACCATAAAGTCAGTGCTGCGCCTGCCCAGCGTCTCTTCGCGCGACCAGCCGAGCTTCTGCGTCCATGACGGATTGACGTCGGTGATATGGCCCTGCGTGTCCGTCACGACCTTTAGGACGGGCGACAGGTTCCAGATGCGATCCCGGTCTCGCGCCATGTGCCGTTCTTCGGTGATGTCGCGGCCGACGGCGTGGATACGCCCCGCGTCAGGCACAGCCGTCCAGGCGAGCAGCCGGTATCCGCCATCACGCATGCGATAGCGATTTTCAAACGCCAGCGTCGTGATGCCTTCGCCTAGTTTGTCAATCTCCTGACTAGTGCGATCCAGGTCGGCAGGGTGGATGAACTCGGCGAGCTGATGGCCGATCATCTCGTCCTCCGCCCAGCCCAGCATGCGCGTGGCGGACGGGTTGACCGCAGTGATCCGTCCGTCGAACGTGCAGACAAGCAGCAGGTCGCGCGATATCGCCCAGAGCCTGTTGCGATCATCCTGAAGGCGGCGGTTCGCCAACACCTTCTCGGTAGTCTCGATGACGATCGCCACCACGCCGATCGCTGTGCCGTCCTCATCAAGAACAGGGGAATATTCCAGGTCTGTCCATAATTGCTTGGGCGTGCCGTCGCGGATCAGGGTCAATTCCTGATCCTGATAGGACAACGTCCCTCCCTCGCGGTATACCTTCTGCATCACATTGGCATTGAAGTCGGCAACCTCGTGCCAGCCCTCCAGGACATTGGTGCCCAGCAGGGCGGGATGACGGCCGCCCGCGAACGTGCGATAGGCGTCATTATAGATCATCACACCCTTGTCGCCCCAAAGCGTGACGATTGGCACCGGCGATCGCAGCACGAAGGCCAGCATGCTTTTCATGGCGGTTGGCCATATATCGATCGTGCCGATGCTGGTGACGGACCAGTCGAACTGGGCGATGCGGTCGCCCATTTCACCGCCCCCACCCAGAAAATCATTATAGTTGCCGCCCGCTTGCCCGCCCAAAATCGTCACACGCTTCACACCCATTAGGCCACAGCGCCAGTTTCATGGCTTAGCGGCGGCCGCTTCCGACCGACCGGAACTCCTGATCGCTCAAGGAGTTCCGCAGGCTGGCTGCAGCACGCCTCCCTCAACTTTTCATTCGGATGGGTCAGGCAGCGGACTGAAGCCTCACCGTTTCGCTGGCCTCTGCGACATTCGCGCCATGGGCACGACGCTCAGGCTCCATCATCAGCTCGATAAAGTGCCACCATGCCGGAGCGGCGGGGCGCATGCTCAACAACTGACCTTGGCGGTGCACAGCGATCCAGCGGCCATCTTCCCGCTCATATTTCCAGTGCGGATCGCAGTTCAGCGGGACTTGTTCAAATTCGTCCGCACGATTTTTCTGGGAGCCGATCGCCCGCAATTGGCTTGGAACTTCGCGGCAGACGCCGCCAGGAAACTCGACGAGAACGGACATGATCTACTCCATGCCAGCGGTTCATCGACCGCCGCCCCGTCTAAACGCACGACAAGTGATTGAGTTCTCGAAAGAAGCTGAGGTTTAACATAGATGACGGATCATTGACGTCCGCCGCCAGCATGAGCGAAGGAGCCGAACGCCGCATCCACGGCGTTCGGCTCGTCCTCAATGATCAGCCGACATTCTCGATTACCAAGGCAATGCCCTGGCCGCCACCGATGCACATGGTTATAAGCGCGTAGCGCCCGCCGGTCCGCTTAAGTTCGTAAGCAGCCTTGATCGTCAGGATCGTGCCCGTCGCACCAACAGGGTGGCCAAGCGCGATACCCGACCCGTTCGGGTTCAGCTTGTTGCGATCGAACGCCAGCGCATTGGCAACGGAAAGAGCTTGCGCCGCAAAGGCTTCATTGGCTTCGATCACGTCCATCTGATCAAGCGTCAGTCCGGCGCGCTTCAGCGCCACGGGCGCCGCCTTGATCGGCCCCTCGCCCATATATTCCGGCTCTACGCCCGCATGTCCCCAGCCAAGGATCTTCGCCAGCGGCTTCAATCCCCGCCTTTCCACTTCGCTGCCGGTGGCCAGCACGACGGCCGCCGCGCCGTCATTGATGCCGGACGCATTGCCTGCCGTGACCGTGCCGTCCTTCTTGAACGCAGGGCGCATCGCCGCCAGCGTTTCGATGCTGGTGTCCGCGCGCGGATGCTCGTCCGTATCGAAGATGGTGACGCCCTTGCGCGTCTTGATCTCGACAGGAACGATCTGCTCCTTGAAGCGCCCTTCCGCGATCGCCCGCACCGCACGCTGATGCCCTTCCACAGCCAGCGCGTCCTGCTGTTCGCGCGTGATGCCGTGGCGTTCGGCGCAATTCTCCGCGGTTACGCCCATATGATAGCCGCCGCTTGCGTCCTGAAGCCCGCAAACCAGCGCATCCTCGACAGGGTTGTCCCCCATCTTGCGGCCCCAGCGTGCGCCGTGATCATGATAGGGCACGTTCGACATGGACTCAGCGCCGCCAGCCACGGTGATCGCCGCTTCGCCGAGCTTCATCATCTGCGCCGCCGACACGATCGCCTGTACGCCCGACCCGCAGAGCCTGTTCAACGTCAGGGCGGGCACCTCGAGCGGAACGCCAGCCTGCAATGCTATGGTGCGCGACAGCATGCCATCGCGAGCGCTGGTCGGCATGACCTGGCCGATGACCACATGCTCGACGTCAGACGCCGGAACGGCAGCACGGGACAGCGCCTCCTTCACGACGATGCTGCCAAGCTGCGACGGCATGAAAGGCTTCAAAGAGCCGCCGAAATCGCCGATCGCCGTCCGAGCGCCGCTTACGATATAGATATCTTCCATCATCTGGTCCTCTGCACGATTGGGGTGCCAGTGCTGCACTTGCACGCGCTCATGCGCCCCTGTGCACGGGTGTCAAGAACAATGCGCATCTTGCCGCGCCGATGTGGGGCTCTCGCCCATCCTCCCTCAATGCGCGCCATATGGCCAAAGCACCAGCAGCCGGTTAGGGTGAATCCATGACCAGCATCGCGCAAAGCGCCATCAGCGAACCGATCGTCCAACGGACCAGCAAGGGCCAACGCACGGCCGACAGGTTGCTCGATACGGCCGAATTGCTGTTCGCGCAGAAAGGCTATGACGCGACTGCGTTGCGGGACATCGCTGCGGCTGCGAACATCCAGCAGCCCGGGCTCTACAAATATTTTGAAAGCAAGGACGCCCTGTACCGCCAGGTCCTGCAACGCGCATTGCAGCCATTGGCCGACGAGATGGAAGCGACCATCACCAGGTCCCCGCAGGAGGCCTCATTCCGCACCTTGACCGATCGGCTGGTCGATGTGCTGACGCAGCATCCTAATGTCTCCATGCTGCTCATACGCTCTATTCTTTCCTCCCCGTCGGACCGTGACGAAATCGGCATGGCATGGGTGGAGCGGCTGATCGATTATGGACGACGTATCACGCAGGCGGCGGAGCTGGAGCCTGCGGCAGAGGATTTGATCCTTCAGACCGTGGCGATCTTCAACCTGATGTTCGGTTATTTCTGGGCCGCACCCGTGTCGCGGAGCTTGGCAGGTATCGACCCGCTCTCACCAGCCATGATCGAACGGCAAAAGGCTTTGCTCAGCCGCTTCATAGCGACGATCGAACAAGGTAAGCCCCTCAGCGACCCGTGACGGCGGCGAAAGCGCCTCGCCCTCAAAAGGGGCAGATGGCGGCAGCAACTTGTTTCCCTTCCGTAAAGCCTTAAACTTTACCATCGTCGCCTGCCACGACGCTGCCTGTTCCCGGAGTATATTTCCACCAATGCCAGCCACCCGTCTCTCCAGCGCCGGTCGCCGGGCCTCCATCATCGCTGCGGCCAGGGCGGTTTTCGCGCGCCACGGGCTTGAAGGCGCACGGACGCAGCAGATTGCGCGCGCTGCTGGAGTGTCGGAAGCATTGCTGTTCCGCCATTTCCCGACGAAGACGCATCTTTACCGCGCCGTATTGCGCGAGGTCATCACCGACCAGAATATCGTCATGCGCTCATTTGGCGAGGCAGAGGCAAGTAGCGAGGGCCTGCTCGAAATACTGCGCCGCACGTTCAGCTATGCGATGGCGGGCATGCATGCCGTCAACGCGGAAGGCTTGCGCATGGTCGTGGGCAGCCTTGCCGGTGACGGAGGCTATGCCCGCCTCGTCTATCGGCGCGCATTGCGCATGACGCTGCCCAATCTGGAACGGGCGATCGAAGCGGCGAGGGCTGATGGAGGCATCGCCGGAGAGACGCTTTCAGTCACCAATGCCGGGGCCTATGTGGAACATGTCAGCACGATGATGATGATGGCCCGCTGCCATGACAAGGTCGCGATCCCCTATGACGAAGACCGCGCCTTGCACGACGCGATCCTCTTCTGCGCGCGGGGCTTGGGCGTGGACGAAGGGCGCATCCTGAAATTCCTCAAGCAGATGAAGCCTAATGAACCTGGGGATGCATCCTTTGTGAAACCTGCTGCCAGCGTCACACCTTCAAACGCCGACTGAGTGACTCCTACTCTGCAACTCCGTTTGCGGAGCGAGATGCGGTTGCCCGCGCCATCGCCACGAAAATGATGACCACGAGCGCGCAGCCGCCGATGATGATCAAGGCGACTGGCGTATACCCCCCGACCGCGTCACGCAGGACGCCTGCAAGCGGCGGCAGGAAGAAGGTCAGCGGCAAGGTGACGAGGCCGAAAAGACCGACGACACGAGGGAGCGACTGCTGACCGAACAGACGGCCCGAGAGCATGTTGATCGCCGGGAACACTCCGGCGCCCCCTGCCCCCAGCATGAGCGATGCCAATGCCATGATCGGAAAGGAGATGGTCGAAAGCAGAGATGCCCAGCTGATCGCCAGACCCCCGGCGATGAGCGCCAGTGCCAGGGGTGCCCCCAACCGGCCACACAGGAAGCCGATCGCGAGCGAACCGATCACCGCCGCTCCACCCATGATCGACAGCAGCCCCGCCGCCTCATCAGCCGCCACCCCGCGTTCTGCGACAAAAGCGACAAGGTGCGACACCCCGGTGATGCCGACGGCATTCAGGTAACCAGCGCCAAGGCACATGACCCAGAAGGCAGGGCTTCGCAGCACGGTGCGATTGGGCAGCATTGCACTCGCCTCCCCGGCATGCGGATGTCCCGGCTGCTCCCCGCCGTCCTGCGGCCCGTCCGCCACGCCCAGCATCACCGGCAATAGCAGGACGTGCAGCGCCGCCAGGATCAGGTAAAAGGCGGACAAGCCATGGTCGCGCAGGATGAAGATACCCACCATCGGCAGCAGCGCTACGAACAGCGGCATGTTAGCGACGCCAAGTGCTGGCCCAGGATTATGCCTGAACCAGTTGCTGGCGAGAACGCTTGACGGAAATGGGCCGAACATGGCGAGGCCAACCCCGATAGGCAGGGCATAAAGCAGCAGCACGACAGGCATGCTTGGCGCGATCGCCAGCAAGGCATAGCCGATACCCGACATCAGCGTACCGATCGTCATCGTCCAGCGCAGTCCGATCCGCCCGATCAATGTCGCCACAAGCGGGCTGACAAGGCCCATCATCAGAACGGCCAGAGCCAAGGCAAGCGTCGTCGCGCCCCGACTTGCCCCATGGAGTTCCTGCAACGGCAGAACGGAGATCCCGAAACCGCCAAAGGCGCTGCCCACCGCAACATTCTGCGCGAGGAAGGCGCGGAACACCATCATCCGCGCTCGTCCATCATGGCCGCCCGCGGCAGTGCTCGCGGCAACCGCGCCCGTCATCCCATTCATTCATGAGTCTCCTGCTGGACTTTGGAGAGCTAGGCCAGTTCACCCCTCTTCGCTGGCAAAAAGCAGTCCATCCGTCACCTATTCACGCGATATGGCATGCCCGCCAAAATAAGCGGACACCATTATCGGCCGCAGCCGAACAGACAGTGTGTATTCGTGATAATCATGCCTCTCTCTCCCGAGACTCCGGCCCTTTATCCGATATTATTTTCTTAATGATAACTGTCGATGCTGGCCGCCGCGCAAGCAATGGGACGAAGTCAGATCTGTCCCGCTCAGCTCGTTTTCGCGAATATACAGCCTCCTCTGTATGTCTCGCCAGACAGGCGGAGATCATGTCCTTTGCACATTCTCCGACGCGCTTAGACGAAAGGATGATGACGGGACTGCGTAGCTTTGTCAAAGCACTATTTGGCTCCAAAACCTCCATCGGGGATCAGGCATATTCCTATGCGGCGGGGTTCATAGATTTGGCTGCGCATTGGCAGGCTTGGCGGTCCGCCCGGCATCGCTGGGACACCGGGATGCCGATAGAATCACAACGTCGCCAAATATCCGTGCAGGAATATGGTTGCTGCGCGCTCGGCATAATGTCGCCTATCGGACTCCGCGACCGGATGACCGCCCGCAAGCAGGCGGTTACCCCTCATGGCGAGCACCAGAAGTTGCCGCGCGTGCCACTCAGCACTCTCCCTGATGCCAAGGCTTTCCAGCCAAGGGATCAGACCATCCACCCAGGGCTTGCGCAGGACGAGATACACCTCCCTCGCCAAGGCCGCATCGCGCCGCGACTGGCTGATAACGGCACGATGCAGACGGAT
Organism: Sphingobium agri; assembly: GCF_023051225.1. NCBI lineage: Bacteria > Pseudomonadati > Pseudomonadota > Alphaproteobacteria > Sphingomonadales > Sphingobiaceae > Sphingobium > Sphingobium agri. The sequence continues at coordinate 50,593 of NZ_JALKHS010000012.1, forward strand.
GGATGTGGTAGAGGTCAGGCTCTCTAGCGCTGCCTCCACATATTGACGGAGTGCAACGGGATCAGCCCGACCCAAGGGAAGCACGGGCGGCTTTGCCCCACAAGCGCAGTCGGAGGCCAATATCCGCATGGCTCCCGCGAAAAGCCCGGCCTTGCTCCCGAAATGCCGGTAGAGCGTACCACGTCCCACCCGCGCCTCCTCCCCGATGAGGTTGAGGTTCGCGCCCTCAAAGCCCTCCTGCAGAAAATGGCGCCCTGCCACGTCCAGCAAGGTCCGGATATGGGGAAGCGGTTCCTCGAATGGCGAAAGCCTCATATCCGCTAAAGGCTCGGGCGGCGGCAATCCGGCCGCTCCGCCACCCCCGGCCCCTTGCACAAATAGCGCAACGGCATGGCGCGCGGCCCGCTCACGCCCTTCCGGTGAGGGGGCAGGAAAGCCCATGAGCACGACCGGCCCCTCAACCGCGAGCGATCCGAAGTCCAATGCCAGTTCCAAGGGGACCGGGCGGTCGATGCCCTTCTCCCGCGCATGATCCTCCAAAGCCTGCCGCACGGGCTCCAGGCGCATCCCCTGACCACTCTGCAATGATGCTGCCAGGTCCGGCATCTTGTGCGCCACGCCAGCGGCAACCCAGAGCGCACTGAACATGCCTTGGTCCAGCGCCGAATCGAGAATAACCCTAGCAAGCCCCGCCAGTTCGGACCCGCCCGTCGCTGCACTTTCATGCACGGCCGCCGCGCGCGCGTCGAACTCCGCTCCTTGCGCTTCCAGAGCCGCGCGGAACAATGCTTCCTTGTCGGCGAAATAGCGGTAGATGGTTTCCTTGCTCACCGCGGCGGTGCGAGCGATCGAATCGATGCTGACGGCATCGAAGCCCCGCTCCACAAATTGCGCGCGCGCCGACAACAGCAAGTGACGGACGCGCGGCGATGACACCTCGCCCCTCCCTTCTGCCACCAATTTCATCCAGCATCCTTGCGCATTGTCGGGCTGCTATACCAGCCCACCGCCAGGATACACCCATTGTTGTTGACGACAACCGAACGGTTCGATACCGTTCGTCGGAGAAAAAGACGGAGAGGCATGAAATGGCACTGCCATGGACGGAACGGCCACTGGAGCCGTTCGGTGTTGAAATCGGCATCGGGTTGCAATGGCCGCTACCCGACGGTTTCGAACAACGGCTGACCGAACTGTTCGATCGCCACAAGTTGATCCTGCTCCGTAACCAGCAGCTTGACGAAGCGGATCAGGTCAGGCTGCTCGAAAATTTCGGCCGGGTCCTGGGATCACATGGCGAATATCGCGAAATCTCCAGCGATGGCGCGCTGGGCTCGGGCCCGCTCACCTGGCACAGCGATCTGGCTTTCACGGAAGAGCCCTTCAAGATCATCTCGCTGCACGCCGTTGCCGTTAATGACGGACAAAGCTGGACCGACTTCGCCAACGGCGCGGTTACAGCCGCCTCCCTGCCATCGCAGTTGAAAGCCGCCGTCGCGGGCCGGGAAGCGGTCACAATGATTGCGCCGATCCAGACGCACCGGTCGGTCGGTTACGACAGTTCAACCGACATGCCGCACCAGGTTCGCCCGGTCATCATCCCGCATCCCCGGACTGGCGAGCCCATCCTCTATATCAGCGACATGCAAACCGCTCGTATCGTCGGCATGGACCAGCCGGACAGCGACGCCACGCTCTCAGCCCTGTTCGCCGAACTCTATCGGGAAGACCGCGTCTACCGCCACCATTGGAACAATGGCGACCTCGTCATCTGGGACAACATCGCTCTCCAGCATGCCCGCGGCGACCTGACGGGCATGACGCCTCGCCGCCTCCAGCGCATCGTCGTCGCGGACAAGAGCTTCTTCGACCTCCTGCCGCAATTCAAGGTGGGCGATGAACGGATCAGCGCCTGGGGTTCAGGCAACAAGCAGTTGGTATTGGATTGAAGGAACGAGCAACATGGTCGACATTCCCTATCTCGCGCGCGGCCTGATGCCTGTGGAAACAGACAGCAGCATACTCATCTCTTCGTCCAAATATCTCAATAATCCCCGCCTGCGCGAATGGTTGGCGATGATCCTGTTGCGTCGCAACGGACCGGACGTGCCGCCTCCAGCCGAAATGTATGAATTCCTGCCGATCCTCGATTCACTGCGCGATTTCGACGCGATCGAGGAGATGTTCACGCAGGAGAGGAAGGTAAATCCCGAACTGGACGCATGGTTCAGTGAAGGCTTTATCTCCACATATACGATCGAAGATTTCAAACAATATGAACCCGGCTCTCTCGGCGGCACCTTCTACAAACAGATGACGGCCGGAGATTATGAGATCCAGATCACGCCCTGGAAAGAACCGGAAACGCAGCTTCAATATTATAATCTGCGTTCTGGCCAGACGCACGACTTCGAACATATCCTGTGCGGCGGCGGCTTCAACTTCATGGGTGAGCTGGTGCCCTACTGGTATCGCCTCACCAACGTGCCCAAGCATATGCGCAACCCGCATCTTGCGGCGGAGGTGAACATGATCCAGATATTCGGGTCGCTCCGCTACACCGTGCGCACGATGCTTCACTATCCCGAAGTCTGGCCGACCGCCGTCAACGCGATCCAGCGGGGCATGAAGGTGGGGCAGCAGAGCGACGCCCTCTTCATGAAGAAGCTCGAAACCGTGTTCCACCTGCCGCTGGCCGAAGCGCGGGAGGCGCTGGGCGTGCGCGGCGTCGAAGATGTCGACACCTCGCAAGAGGGCGCCTTCTGGGCATCGGACGGCAAGACAAGCCTTGAACCCATCGCGAGGGCCGCCGAATGAGCGCATGCGACCTGCTGATCCGGGGCGGAACGATCATCGACGGCAGCGGCGGTGAGCCGTTCGTCGGCGACGTCGCGATCGCAGACGGGCGGATCGTCAGCGTCGGCACCTTTACCGGCGATGCCCGCGAAGTGATCGATGCGGCGGCCCTCACCGTCACTCCCGGCTTCGTCGATATCCACACCCATTATGATGGTCAGGCCATCTGGTCGGAGGAACTCTCCCCCTCCTCCTCCCATGGCGTGACCACGGTCGTGATCGGCAATTGCGGCGTCGGCTTCGCGCCATGCCGCCCTGCCGATCACGACCGTTTGATCCGCCTGATGGAAGGTGTCGAGGACATTCCGGGCGTCGTCATGGCAGAAGGGCTCAGCTGGGATTGGGAAAGCTTCCCCGACTATCTGAACGCACTTGAAGCCCGCCCCCGCGACATCGACGTCGCTGCCCTTCTGCCTCACAGCCCCTTGCGCGTGTTCGTGATGGGCGAACGCGGCGCGCAACGCGAACCCGCGACGCCCGCCGACCTAGAAAAGATGCAAGCCCTCACCCGCGAGGCGCTGGATGCGGGCGCGATCGGCTTCGCGACCTCGCGCCTGCTCATCCACCGCACCAAGGCGGGAGAGAATATCCCAAGCTATCAGGCCGATGTGGAGGAACTGAAGGCCATAGCGGGCGCCATGCGCAACGCCGACACCGGCGTCTTGCAGATGGTGCTCGACGCCCCCTTCTCCAGCTGGACTGACGAACTTTCCCATCTTCTCACGGTCGCAAAGGCAGCGAACCGGCCAGCCACCTTTACGCTCGGCACCTCCAACACGGGCGAGCCGGTCTGGCAGGAGGCGCTGCGCATCTGTGAGGAAGCCAATGCGCAGGGCCTGAAGATCAGCCCGCAAATACTTCCCCGGCCGGTCGGCATGATCTGCGGCTTTGAACTATCCAGCCACCCCTTCTCGCTCTGCCCAAGCTATGAAGCGATCGCCGCCCTGCCGCTCGACCAGCAGCTCACGCATCTGCGCGATGCCGAGTTCCGCGCCAGGCTCATCACCGAGAAGCCGCATGAAGGCCATCCATTGGCGATGATGACCCGCAACTGGGACTGGATCTTTCCTCTGTCCGACCCACCCAACTATGAACCCCCGGCGGAAAGCAGCGTCGGCGCGCAGGCCCGCCGCCTCGGCATCACCCCGGAAGAAGTCGCCTACGATCTCATGATGAACGGCGGCGATGGCCGGGGAATGCTCTACAACACACTCGGCAATTTCTATAATGGCCGCCTCGACACGGTGCATGACCTGATTACCCACCCTGACACCGTTATGGGACTTGGGGATGGGGGGGCCCATTATGCCGCGATCTGCGACGCAAGCTACCCCACCTTCCTGCTGACCTACTGGACCCGTGACCGAGCCGGGCCAAAGCTCAGCATCCCTCAGGCCGTCCGCGCGCTCACCTCACGCCCGGCGGAGACCATGGGCCTGCGCGACCGGGGCAGGATTGCTCCTGGCTACAAGGCGGACATCAACATCATCGATCTTGAAGCGCTACACCTCCATGCCCCGCATGTGCGACACGATCTGCCCGGAGGCGGTCGTCGGCTGGACCAGAAAGCGACCGGCTTCGTCGCGACCATCGTGTCAGGCGACGTCATCCGCCGCAGCGACGGCGCGACGGGTGCACGACCGGGAAGGCTCGTCAGGGGGGCACAGAATTCCCCAGACTGAAGATGGTGGAGCAACATGCCGAACCGCTGTATCGTATCTCATCGACCACGGGAGAGACGCAGATGGCGACGGCGGTAAAGATCCAGCAGACCGATTGGACTGCGCTGCGTACGATCTTCGGCGACCGGTTCAGCGACAGCGCCGCCGTACGCGATCATCATGGCCGGGCAGAAACCTTTTATCCTGCCATGCCGCCGGACGCGGTGGTCTATCCCCTGAACACTGAGGAAGTCGCCGCCGCCGTCGGCTTCTGCAACGAACAGGGAATTGCCGTCACGCCTTACGGCACCGGCACATCGCTTGAAGGTAATTTCCTTGCTGCGCGCGGCGGTCTCTGCATCGACCTCTCCCGCATGGATCAGGTGCTGCGCGTCAGTGCGGACGACCTCGACTGCACAGTTCAGGCAGGCGTCACGCGAAAGCAGCTGAACACTGAGCTCCGGGACACCGGCCTGTTCTTCCCCGTCGATCCCGGCGCAGACGCATCCCTTGGCGGCATGGCCTCGACACGGGCGTCGGGCACGAACGCCGTCCGCTACGGCACCATGCGGCAGAACGTGCTGGGATTGACCGTCGTCCTTGCGGACGGGCAAGTTATCCGCACCGGCGGGCGGGCCAGGAAATCCGCTGCCGGTTACGATCTTACCGGACTTTTCGTCGGGTCTGAAGGCACGCTGGGCATCATCACCGAAGTCACCCTGCGCCTATATGGTCAGCCTGAAGCCATCTCCGCCGCCGTCTGCGAATTTGAAACTCTGCGGGGCGCGGTGAACGCCGTAATCCAGACGATCCAGATCGGCCTCCCCGTCGCCCGGATAGAACTGCTTGATCCGCTACAGATCCGCGCGATCAACGCATATAGCCGGATGAATCACCGCGAATGCCCGACCTTGTTCCTGGAATTCCACGGCACGCCCGCAGGCGTTGCGGAACAGGCTGAAAGCTTCGGCCAGGTCGCCACCGAGAATGGCGGCGGCAATTTCCACTGGGCGACGAATACCGAGGATCGTACCGCCCTGTGGGACGCCCGGCATAAGGTGCACTATGCCAACCTCGCTCTGCGGCCCGGTTGTAAGGCCATCGCCACGGATGTCTGCGTCCCCATCTCGCGCTTGTGCGACTGTATAGAGGAAACACGCCGCGCCATCGACGACAGCGGACTGACCGCGCCCATCGTGGGTCATGTCGGTGACGGCAACTTCCATGTCGTCCTCGTCTTCGATCCGAACTCGGCGGACGAAACGCAAAGGGCAAAGACGTTGTCGGAACAGATCGTCGCAATCGCCCTCGCCATGGAGGGGAGTTGCACTGGCGAACATGGCATCGGCATTGGCAAGAAGGCGCATCTCGTCACGGAACATGGCCCCGCCGTCGAGGTGATGCGCCAGATCAAGCGGGCGCTTGACCCGGCCGGGATCATGAATCCGGCGAAGGTGATCGACGTCTGACGCAGCTCACGCCGCGCAAGCCCATTCTTCAGGCAGAAGGCAGTTGGCTTTCGACCAGTGAGCCGCCCGACTTCCCCCGCTTCCAACTGATGACCAGAATGGACAGCAGGTGCCCCACGGCAGGGCCGATGGCGAAGAACATATGCATGCCCGTGATCCCCTCTGTGCCGGATGACCGGGGGTCGAAGCCCAGGAACCCGACGACCGACAGGGCTATTCCCACCGCCACCGCATAGGCCGCGTTGGTCGTCACGTTGAACACGGACGAAAACAGCCCTGCCCGTTCGACGCCGCTCGCCTCGCGATGGCGGTCCGCCACGTCATAGATCATCGATCGCAGCATCAGGTTGCCCGATCCCTGCGTCAGCCCCTGTCCAATGATCAGCAGGATGAACAGCCACATGCGGTCAGGCGTCAGGAACAGGACCATCAGGTTGATCACGACCTGAACGCCCTCGGCCATGATCAGCGTCCTTAGCCGCCCGAACCTGTAGCTGATCCGCGCCCATAGCGGAGCCGCAAACATGCCGAATGCATATTGCAGCATCAGCAGCAGGGCAGGCGATGCCATGCCCATGTAGCGCGTCACGAAAAAGAGGAATACGGCAGTCCGGAAACCCTGCCCGAGCGCAACGAAGAAATCCGACGCCACGATCCGCCAGAGCGCATGGTCGGTCAGCACGGTCCTGATACCCTCGCGCCAATTCGCTGCCACCGATGTGCGCGGACCAAGCGGCGGCTCACGGAACAGGAAAGCGATCAGCAGCATGCCAATGGCAAGGACGACCGCCACCAGCGCTCCCATCGATCCTACCCGCGCTTCCGGATTGCCGCGCCCAAGAGCGTCGAGCACTGCGGGCAAGACCAATACCAGGAAGATGCCGATGGACGAACCCGTCTGTATATAGGCCTGGATACGCGCCCGCTCGACTGGCGACGACGCCATTTCCCCACCCCAGGCGTAAAGCGGCGTGGATGTCGCGGTCCAACCCAGACACAGCAGCAACAGCCAACCGCCAAGATAGAGCGGGGTGGCCCCGGCAGGTGGTGAAAAGACCGCCAGGAGCGACAGCAGGAACAGCAGGCCACCGCCCAGGATCCAGGGCTTGCGCCGCCCGATCCGCGTGCGGGTATGATCCGATGCCCAACCGATCATCGGGTCGGCCGCCGCGCTCCACAACCGGCTGATCATGAAGACCAGGCCAACGGTCGCCAGGTCCATGCCGATCACAGTCGCGTAAAATGCAGGCAAATAGGTTTGAAGCGGGATGTTGAACCCGCCCGTCGCGATGCTGATCACTGAAAATCCGGCGAGGCGTGGCCCCGACTCGCGCGTCTGGCTGGTCATGCACGATACCCCTTGGGCCGCTCGACAAGCTCTTCAATCATCCTGCCTGAACCCTCTCCACAGTGCATATCGAAGCTTTCCCAACCGCCTGTACCACCGAAATCCGCCGAATTTCCGAACCGGAAACGCAAATTGCATTTTTTGCAACAAGGGGTGTCTTATTTTTTCTTCTATCGCGTGCTATCGGCCCGGCCGTCCATTTAAAAGGGGTTCCATCATGAAGTTTTCTTTTGCTTTCGCGGCGGCTCTGTCGCTGTCCGTTTCCGCAGCCGCTATCGCTGCCGACGCACCTGTCATCAAGCAGAACGCGCTGGTGAAGACCGCTGACGGCCGCAAGGTCGGTTATATCGACCGCATCCTGAAGGACAGCGCTGGCGTGCCGACCGCCGTCCAGATCATCTACAGCGGCCGCTTCGTCGTCATCCCCGCCACCACGCTCAGCGCGGCGGAAAAGGGCCTGGTCACCAGCCTGACGGCCAAGGAAGTAAACCGCCTCTAAATCTTGCCAGAGGGCGCTGCGTCTCGAACGCGGCGCCCTTTGCCGGAGGTGGTTCTGCCGCCCCCTATTGCCGTTGCGAGTTGATGTTTCCGCCGTCGACGACGATTTCCGCGCCAGTCATATAGCTCGCCTCGTCCGACATCAGGAACCGGATCACGCGCCCCAACTCTTCGGGCGCACCATAGCGACCTAGCATGATCCGCCGCTCGAAATGGCCCGGCAGTTGGGCCTTCGTTTCCGCGATGATCGGCGTGTCGATCATGCCTGGACTTACAGCGTTGATGCGCACCCCATCCGCCGCCAATTCATCGGCCATCGAATGGACGAGCGAGATTACAGCGCCCTTCGCCGCGCTGTAAATCGGGATCATCCCATTGCCGAGCGTCGCATTGATGGACGAAAGCGCCACGATCGCGCTCCCTGGCAAGGACCGCAAATCTTCGCGGAAAGCCTGTGTCATCAACACGAGCGAACGGACATGGAGCGCCAGCCCCGCGTCCCAATTTTCCGGCGTCACCCCGTCTATGCCCGTCGCTTCGGCGGTTCCCGCGCAATGGACGATGCCGCCGATCGCGCCGATCGCCGCGCGGGTCGCTATCGCCGCCGGTGTCACGGCCTGCGGGTTGCGCAGGTCAACGCTAAGCCCCGCCGCACGGACGCCGTAGCGGCCCTCGATGATGCCCGCCGATCCGGCCGCGCCTTCCGCATTGATGTCCCACAGCGCCACGGGCCGCCCCACCGCAGCCAAGGCGTGAGCCGCCGCCAGGCCGATACCGGACGCGCCGCCCGTGATGACAACCCCGGTGCCCGGTGATCCCAGGCTTGGCGTGAAATCGGCGTCGTTATCCAGTACCGGCATGGCAGCCACTCCTCTTTCTTATCGTTTCTCCAAATCCCGGTAGGCCGCCGCGACGATCTCCGGCCGCATGCTGCCGTTCAGCCAGGACGGCCAATATTGCGTCAGGTACAGCAGGAAGAACTTGCGCTTGGGGTCCATCCAGCATGCCGTCCCAGCCGCGCCAGGCCAGCCGAACACCCCGGCGGGCACCGCGCCAGGCCAGTCGAAGAAGCTGTTGGTCTGCTCGCTTGCCTGCAAGGACACGGACATCCCCGCGCCCATGCCGACATTCGACAGCGTGTAGCCGATCGGAAGGTCGACATGTGTCACCGCTTCGGGCAGCAGGTTCGACCGGGCGAGCCGCACCGTTTCCGGCTTCAGCACGCGCACGCCATCCAATTCACCCTCGTTGAGCAGCATCGCGGCAAAGCGGGAATAATCATGCGCCGTCGACACCAGGCCACCGCCACCAGACGGATAATAGGGGCGTGCGTAGAGGCTGTCTGCCGCATCATCGGCCAATGCCCATGTCCCGTCCTCCTCCTGCTGTGGGAGGTCGGCAAAGCGGGCGGCTTGATCCGCCGTGATTGAAAAGCCCGTGTCCACCATGCCGAGCGGATCGAACAAGCGGGTCTTCAGGAATGTCTCGAAGGGCACGCCCGATGCCACTTCGATCACCAGCCCCAGAACGTCGAGCGCAACGCTGTAGTCGAACCGTGTACCGGGGTCGGTCGCCAAGGGCAGCGCGGCGATGCGCTCACCCAATTCGGCAAGGGTCGCCGGAACCGGGAGGTCACCCGGACCCGGCACCCACTCCCGCGTGCCAGGCGTCACGCCATGCTTGGCATAGAGAGCGCCAAGCGTCATGCCGTCCATGCCGAAGCCTGCCGTATGGGTCAGCAGATGGCGGATGGTGATCGGGCGGGCCGCGGGCCGCGTCACTTCCGGGTCTTCCCCTTCGATGACGCGCATCTCTGCGAAGGCCGGCAGTATCTCGCCGATCGGCTGGTCCAGGCCAATGACGCCATCTTCGATCAGCATCATCGCGCCGATGCCCGTAACCGGCTTCGATTGGGAATAGACGCGGAAGATGGACCGCTCGTCCACCACATCCTTGCGCGCATAGCCCAGCACGCCTTCGCCATGATAGCGGACCGGACCATTTGCCGTTCCCCAGGCAAGGATGCCGCCCGATATGACGCCCTGCTCGACAAATTCGCGCAGCTTCGCCTCGGTTTCCGGCAAATTGGTCACATCCCGGCTGATCTCGGTCACGGCAGCTTTCCTTCCCACATTTCCCAAGAAGGCGATCCGCCTCCTCATTCAGTACGGATGGTCAGCGCGGTCCCATGCGGATGGCGCCGTCCAGACGGATGACTTCCCCGTTCAGCATCGGATTTTCAATGATATTCTGAACCAGCTTCGCAAATTCTTCGGGTTTGCCCAGCCGCGAGGGGTGCGGCACCTGCTTGCCCAACGAATCCTGCGTCGCCTGTGGAAGCCCTTGCAGCATCGGCGTCAGGAAAATGCCGGGTGCGATCGTCATCACGCGGATGCGATGCTGTGCGAGGTCACGCGCGATCGGCAGTGTCATGCCCACGACACCGCCCTTGGATGCAGCGTAAGCAGCCTGACCAATCTGCCCGTCAAAGGCGGCGACAGACGCCGTATTGACGATCACGCCAGCTTCCTCCCCGTCCAACCCTGCGGCGGCAAGCTGGGCGGCAAAGCGGGAAATGACGTTGAAACTACCGATCAGGTTAATCTCAACGGCCTTGCGGAATGCGTCCAGCGGATGGGGCGAACCATCCTTGCCCACGACACGGAAGCCGGGCGCGATGCCAGCGCAGTTCACCAGCACACGCGGCGTCCCCAGCTTCGCCTCTGCCGCTGCCAGTCCGGCGTCCACGGACTCGGCGCTGGTCACGTCCACATGATGGAAGCTGCCGCCCAATCGCTCCGCAAGACGCGCGCCAGCTTCCTCGTTCAAATCGAAGATCGCGACGCGCGCGCCAAGTTCCGACAGCCGTTCGGCAGTTGCGCTGCCCAGCCCCGAAGCGCCGCCCGTGATGACGACGCACAGATCCTTGATGTTCACGACCGCTCCTCCGGGGCTTAGAAGTCCAGGCTGAACGACTGGTCGAACTGGATGAAGCGGTGGGCGATTTTCCACCCTTCGCCCGTCTTCACGACAGTATCGCGCTGGCGCCCACTGACGACGATCTTCGCGTCCATGGGAGCTTTGCCCGCATTGACGTTCATGAAAGCATATTCCGCATATACCGCGCCATCCTTCTCTGACACGATCATGTTGAAATTGAAGTGGCGGTTCTTGCCCTCGGCCTGCCGGTCGGACTCCTTGGCATGTTCGACCTGGGCCTCCACACCAGTGTAACGGATCTGGAGACCTTCCATCTCCACCTCGACATCAGGCGTATAAACGGTGGCCAGCCCTTCCCAATCACCATAGTCGGAGCAGCGGGTAAAACGGGCGATCAGTTCCTGAATCGCGATCTTGTCTTCCAATGTGATCATCTTGCATCCTTTCCGTTCGAATTACTTGTCGCCATACCAGGGGAAGAAGGACGGCATTTGCGACGCCTTCCCCGTAAACTCCGCTGGCCGCTTTTCATTGAAGGCACGAACCCCTTCGCGGCCGTCCGCCTGGCTGGTGTAGAATACCGCCAACGATTCCGTCAGATGCGCCTGCCACGGATCGGGCTGCGCGCTGTTGCGGTTCAGCATCTGGCGGATCAGCGCGATCGATACGGGCGATCGGTCCTTGACCAGCGAACGGGCAAAGGCCTTCGCCTCCTCGACCAGCGTCTCAGCCGGGAACACGGCGCGAACCAGTCCCTTCTCATGCGCTTCGGCGGCATCGAAGATATCGGCCTTGTAAGCCCATTCCAGCGCCTGCTCCAAACCGACGATGCGCGGCAGGAAGAAGGAGGAGCACGCCTCCATCGTGATGCCCAGCCGTCCAAAGACAAAGCCGAAGCGCGCCTTTTCCGATGCAAAGCGGAAATCCATCGGCAACAGCATGGTCGAACCGATGCCGACCGCCGCGCCATTCACCGCCCCGACGATCGGCTTCAGACAATCATACATGGCCATCGCCACGCGCCCGCCGGTATCCCGCACGCCTTTCAGGATTGCCGGATCTTCGCCGCGCTCGCGCAGATCCTCCATGGTCGGCGTCATGCTCTCGTCCAGGCCGAAGACATTGCCGCCGACCGACAGGTCCATGCCCGCGCAGAAGGCGCGGCCCTCGCCCGTCACCACGATGACGCGGACGGCATCATCCTGGCTCGCCCGGCCATAGGCATCGATCAGCTCCTCGCACATCTCGACCGTGAAGGCGTTGAGCTTGTCCGGCCGGTTCAGCGTCAGCAGCAGGACGCCATCATCCTCGACCTCGTAGCGGATCGTATTGTAGTGCATGCTCATGCCTCCCCGGTCAGCGCCACGGCGCGGCCCAGCGCCTCGCGGCATTCACCCACGATGCGCTCGATCAATTCGGCGCAAGTCGGAATGTCGTCCATCAGCCCGATGCCGAGCCCGGCCCAGACCAGCCCGCCATCCACTTCGCCGCT
>NZ_JALKHS010000013.1:0-3441 GCF_023051225.1 Sphingobium agri
CCAAATCCAGCGCAACATCATCGCCGAACGCGGACTAGCTATGCCACGAGAACCAAGAGGGTGACGATAAATCCGGTGACGCGATTGTGTGAATTAATGAAGAAACTGCAGAATTGAAACGAGGAGAATAGAGATGCCGCTCGATCCGCAGCTTGAGGCCATGTTCGCCAACCAGCCGGAATGGCCGCCGATACGGAACATTCCCGTACCCGTATTGCGGGAGTCGGTGCGGTCGAGTTCGATCCAGTTGCCGCCGCCGCAAGTGTCGTTGGCGTCGGTTTCCGACCGCACGATCCCGGGACCGAACGGTGAGATACCGGTGCGCATCTATACGCCAGAGGGTAAGGGGCCTTTCCCGGTCACTGCCTATTTCCATGGCGGCGGGTTCGTCGTCGGCGATCTCGACACGCAGGACATGATCGCGCGCGGACTGGCGGCGGGCGCGGAGACGATCGTCGTGTCCGTGGACTATCGCCTGGCGCCCGAGCACAAGTTTCCGGCGGCGTTCGAAGATTGCTGGGCCGCGACCCAGTGGGCGGCGGCCAATGCGGCCGAACTGGGCGGCGACCCTGCCCTGATCGCCGTTGCGGGAGACAGCGCGGGCGGCGTGCTGGCCAGCGCTTGCGCCCTCCTGGCACGCGACGCCGGCGCGCCGCGCATCGCCGCGCAGATCAACTGGTATGGCCCCGGCATCCATCCGATCCCGGAAGAAGGTTCAGCCCTCGAATTCGCGAACGGCCCCGTGCTTCGCCTGGAAGATGCCCATTATTTCTGGGAACTGCACATCAAGGACGAGAGCGATTATGATGATTTCCGCGCCAGTCCGATGAAGGCCGAGAGCCACAAGGGCCTCGCGCCCGCCTTTATCGCCGCCGCCGAGTGCGATCCCATTCGCGATGCGGTGGAAGCCTATGGCCCGGTGCTGGAAAAGGCCGGGGTGGAAGTCGAAGTGAAGCGCTATCCGGGCATGGTGCACGGTTTCGTTTCATGGCTGGGTTTCTTGCCGGGCGCGCAGGAAGCGATGGCCGATGCATGCGCTTTTGCCAGGAAGCAGTTCGCCGCCGCGCGCCAGACTGCCTGAACCATATGAGGCGAAGGGCGGCGCCGCGAGGCTGGAGCCGCCCTTCGGCCAAGGATGGTCACGTTTGAGTGATCGTCATGCCGGACTTGATCCGGCGCCCGTTTCTTATCTGACGCTGACGATGTAGCGGGACCCCGGATCAAGTCCGGGGTGACGGAAAGGGGCGGATGCGTCCGTAAGACGATCACAGTCTGAGCAGTCCGCGACGGCTCTTGGCCCCGGCCGCTACTGGCCGCTACTGGCCGCTACTGGCCGCCGATCAGCGCGCGGGCGTCGGCTGATCCGTCAAGCAAGCGATTTACGCGACGCGCCACCTTCCATTCCTTGCCCATGCGTATGAGATGCCAGCTATTGGCCGAGGCGCGATGGGCCTCCCAGCTATCGCCGGACTTGCGGAAGACGACCGAATAGGTCCGGGCGGTCGCCTTGTCACCGTCAAGATCGATGACCGGCGGGCTAAGGACATGGGCTGCGCCGCCATGGATCAAGCTCTGGTGGCTTTCCCCTTCCAGCAAGGCCTGGATCGCGGCGCGGCCCGTGTAGCTGCCGAACCCGCCGACTTCATAGACGCCATCCTCCGTCCAAAGGGCAGCAGCGCCCGCGCAGTCGCCAGCGTCGGCCAATGGGCCATAGCTGGCGATCAAGCCGCGTATCGCTTCCCGATCTTCAAGGACGGCGATACGCGCAGTGAGATCGGCAGGCGCGCTCAGAGCTTTACCACCTTGCATTGCGGCACCGGATGCTCGTCAGCCTCTATCCAGCGCCAGAGGCCGGTGCCCTTGCGATGGCCGGACAGGTCGATCCAGTTGCCATAGCCCGGATCCTTGTCGGCGCAGACCAGGATGACGCTGCCATCTTCTTCATATTTGGCCTGCGCGCCATTGACCCACACCTTGCGGTTCACATGGTCCATGGATTCCATCCACCAATTGTCGATCTGGAAGTTCCAGAAGCGGCATTGGGGCGGCTTTGCGGTGATGACCAGCGCCTCGTCAGGGGCGAGATCATAATAGATGTGCCCATACCAGATTTTCGGATCGCCACCGGCACGCTGATAGACCGACTGTTCCTTGCCCTCATAAAAGCGGTTGGGCTGTTCCATGAACCATTGCGACCAGTCGGCGAAGGTGTTGGCCGTGCCGCGCACCCAGGCGGCAGCACCGTTCAACTGCGCTTCGATCGTTTCCGGCGCCAGGATCGCGGGAACGGCGGGCCCTTCGCTGATCCGTTCGATGCGCACATCCGCTGCGACTTCCGTCCGCTTGTCATTGAAGGTCTGGCGAATGATGAGCAAGGTCGTGTCATCCGCCATCGGAAGCCAGTTGCCCGGCTTTTGCGTCTTGCTGACGATGATTTCGAAGCTGCCGTCCGGCCCGAACTGCATGTCGGCAAGCTCGATCTCGCCGGTCGAGGCCATGGTGCCGTCGATAGCGTAGCGATTCGCCTTCGACCCGATCGAAAAATAGGGAACGCTGTTCCGCTTGCCGGTGATGCGATATTCGCGATCACCCCGAACGACGATCTGCTGATAGAGATTGTCCGGATTGTCGGCGCCGATCTTGATCGCGTCGTCTGTCAACAGGAAGATGCGGGGGAAATCAGGATCGCTGGAATCGACCAGCATGTTGAGCGCCGTACGGGTCAGTCGGGAAAGATACCGCAGTCCTTCCGCCTGATCGATCGCCGTTCCCGGCGCAGTGGAACGATCCAGAACTTCTCCAGCCTGCGCCAGTTGATCGCAGAAATTCCGCCAAACTGCCGACAACCGAATGTCACCTGCTGCCTCTTCGGCCATCATTCTCTCCAACATGCGTATCAGTTGATCTGGCTTACGCCATTTTCAGGCGCTAAGACAGAGATTGTCTCACATAAATGCGTAACGCGAAAGGGGTTGAGGATGACCGCACTAGCCTTCAGTTTCACCAAGATCATCGTCGGGGATCTTGCCGCTGCCGAACGTTTCTACACAGAACTCTTCGGCCTTGAGGTGGTGGGTTATCTCAACCTTGGCGAAGGCGAAGAGTTGATGAACGAAGTGATCCTCAAGACCGCTGGCGCTCAGCCGCCCGCGCCCAACTTCATCCTGGTCAGCTATCCCAACCGGACGCCCCCTGCCACAGGAGAGGCGACGACGGGCTTCGTCGTAGATGATCTGGACGCGACGCTGGAAAAGGCGAGTGCTGCCGGTGCAACGATCGAGGTCGCCGCGACCGACATACCCGAACATGGCTTGCGTGCTGCCTATATCATCGATCCGCAGGGCCACCGGGTCGAGTTGTTGCAGACCATGAATGCCTAGAGTATCCGTGATGATCAAGCTGGAGATTGCGTCCAGCATCGATCGGCTTTGAGCAGGGCGT
>NZ_JALKHS010000014.1:0-26788 GCF_023051225.1 Sphingobium agri
TATGTGCCGAATGACTATCAGGTCGGGCAGACGGGCAAGATCGTGGCGCCGGAAGTTTACATCGCTGTGGGCATTTCCGGGGCGATCCAGCATCTGGCGGGGATGAAAGATAGCAAGACCATCATCGCCATCAACAAGGACGAGGACGCGCCGATATTCCAGGTGGCGGACATCGGATTGGTCGGTGACCTGTTCAAGGTCGTGCCGGAGTTGACTGGCAAGCTGTGATTATGGTGCCGGAGGGAGCTTGCTCTCTCCGGTCGCTGTTTCGGCATTGAAAGGGCGTGGCGGGGCTGCGCCCTTTTTTGCGTTCGGAGAGGATGGCATCGCGCGATTGCGGAGAGGGCGGGCATTAGTCCGCCCGCCACAGCGCCGCGAAAGGGGGGAGAACGCGGGGCCGGGCGGGCGGTGGCCAGCGGCCAGAGGGATGAGCCGCCGGAAGAGAATTTTTGAAAGCGTCAGCCTTCGACGTGACGTCGATCAGCGGTTTTGCCGCCGGTCAGCCAGCGCCGCGCCGCTGGGATGTAAGGGCGCGGCGGAACGCTGTTCCGTTCAGCTGACGAGGGGCGAGCTGGACGGCGTCTGGCGCGGAGCGGTGGGGGTGACTGCGGGGGACATGTCGCTGCCGCTCAGGCTGCTGCTGCTGGAGCTGCCGGTACGGCTGGAAAGGTCGCCGCGTACCTGATTGTAGCGGCCGACGAGGTCGTCCTTGAACTCGGTCAGCTTGCCTTCGTCATACAGTTTCTTGCCGACATAACCGGCGATGGCGCCGAAAATCAGAGTGCGGATCATTTGGTGTAGCTCCTTACCGGATAATATCTGCGAGGTTCGCGGGGATAACCGGTCAGGAGGCGTCGAGTTCCGGGTGCTTTGGGAGTAATCGACAAGATGAGCGGCTGTGGCGATTTCCGGATGGCGATTGCGAGCGGCTCAAGCGAAATGGCGGAAAAGCGCGATTTGGGGAGGCTGTTGCCAGCATCGCCGCCATCATCGGGAGCGGCGGGGTGAGCCGTCGCGCGGTGGCCCGCAATGCGTAGGAGGTGCGCCCTGCCTTCGCCGGCCAGGGGAGGTTGGCAGCATGGCCCCGCTATGATCAGGCGTCGGCGGGGGCCTGGTGGGGCCGCAATTCGTTAGAAGCCTCGTCGGACGGCGCAGCGGCAGCATTTTCTTCAGTGAGCGCGGCGGCGGCGGCTTCGCGGCGGGCGCGGTTGCGGTCGGCGAGGTCCTGCCGCTCTGCCATGGCGAGGAAGCCGGCTTCCGATCGGAGGCAGCGGTCGCGGACATTGGCGAGGGTGGCGGCGTCCGCTTCGCTGCGGGCCTGGGCGGCGAGGGCGCGATAGTCGGGGTGGGTCATGGGCGCTCCTTTCTCGAAAAATGGTGCCCGGGCGCTGCTGAAAGCCGCGCCCGGACGGTTCGGCAGAGGCTTATTCAGCGTGCTGAAGGTTGACGGCCGCCATCTTGCCGCGGCGGTCCTGTTCCAGATCATAGGATACGCGGTCCTTTTCGCGCAGCGTGGCAAGGCCAGCGCGCTCGACAGCGGTGATGTGGACGAACGCGTCGGGGGTGCCGTCGTCAGGGGCGATGAAGCCATAGCCCTTGTCGGCGTTGAAGAATTTGACGGTTCCGGTGATGCTCATGGTAGTTCCTTCGTTCGTACGGCCCATCCAGCGTGGACGGACCGGTCGCTAGAGGGGCAGGGAAAGAAGGAAGTTTGGTGCCGCAAAGCGCCGAAAGACCGTCGATTTGCGTCTGTAGCAGTGGAGATGTGGGGAGGGTGTGGGCGGATTGCAAGGGCGGGGGATTGCTGGGGTGCTGAAATGGTAGAGCGTGTTCCTGCGAAGGCAGGAACCCAGTTCCGCCCTTGTTTGGAAACTCAGCGTCTGGACTAGGCTCCTGCCTACGCAGGAGCACGGTGAATTTGCCGCAAGCCTCCTGCCATCCCATCACCCCGCCTGTTCCAACGCCGTGAAACCGAAAAAGGCGTCCCGCGCCAATGCGGCGGCGGCTTCATAGGGGCGGCGCTGGGCTTCCTCCAGCGCGGCCAGGGCTTCGCTTTCCTGAGGGGTCAGGTCGCGCTCATAACCGTCTATGTCGTAGATGTCGCCGCTCTCTTCGCCGACGAAGCCGGGCGGGGCGGGATAGTCGGTGCGCCAGGCTTCGCGCTCCTCATCCCACCATGCGCCGCGCAGGCGGGCGGCGGCTTCGTCGGGCGGAAGGGTGGCGCGATCGACCAGCGGCGGGCGAAGTTCACACTGTTCATGGAAGGGGTGGGCGTGACCCGCATTGGCGGCCCTTTTGCCGTCATGCAGCGCCATGCGGGCGGCGATGAAGAGCGCGGCGGAAGCGCCGGGAGAGAGGGCGGTGGCGGTGGCTTCGATGCAGGCCCCAAGCGCGGGATCGCGCAGGCTGGCGTCGTGTGAGGAGGCTTCGTCCATGTCCGACGCGATGGGGGGGTGAGGGCGGGGCGAGGCCGGGCTGATCCTGCGGCGCCGGGGCTTGGTCGGGCGCGGATTGGCCTGACGGCTCCCCCGGGCAGAGCATGTCGAGATAGGCGGCGAAATCCTGCGCCACGACGCGGGCGAGGGCGGCGTCACTGCCTTCGGGCGGACTGTCGGCCATGCGGTCGAGCCGGGAGAGCATAGACATGGCGAGGCGGTTGTCGTGGCGGTGGCGGGTGATGGTGTCTTCGTCCTTGTGGATCACTTCCTCATGACCATTGAGGGCGCGGGCGAGCAGTTCGTCGGCGAGGCGCGCGCGGGCGATGAGGATGGCCGCGTCCCAGCCAAGGCGAAAGGCCGCGCCGTCGCGGCGGATGCGCAGGGCATAGGCGGCGCGGGGGGAGATGTGGACGGCGTCGCAAGCCGTGGTGATGACGCCGGTGGCGGCGAGGGTTTCCAGAAACTGCCGCTGCCGCGCGGGGCTCCAGCCGTCGGCGCGGATTTGCTCGGTGGCAGTGGGGAGCGGGGGGAAGTGGTAGGACATGGGCAAAGCTCCGCTTTAGGGGAGGGTTTGCCGGGACGGTATCAAAGGTGAGGGGTTGTAGGACAGAACAAAATGGGAACGGCGGACGGCGTCAGGGATATTGCTGGCGGGTGTGCTTGACGGCCAATATTTCTATGACTTCGGTGCCGACGCGATAGACGAGCATATAGTTGGGGGTGATGATCGCCTCGCGCGTATCGGGAACGCGTCCGGCTCGGTGCATATAGGGATGATCGGCCAATCGTTCGGCAGCATATTCGATCAGTTCAGCGAGCCGAGCGGCTGCGGGGGGATTGCGATCTGAGATATAGTCAACGATCTGGCGCGCATCCTCGCGCGCCTTCGGACGCCAGATGATGTGCGGCATTATGCTTGGCTGGATTTCTTGGCCGCGATGATCGCGCGTAGCTCTGCCATGACCTGATCGTGCGGGATGCTGGGCCGGGGATCGGCCAATGACGCTTCGATTTCCGAGCGGAGCCAAGCGTCATAGGCTTCGGCTTCCTCGGTCGTCGCGAACTCGGACTCGATGGGGGTGAGTTTGGTCATGGGCAGAGAATATCAGCGATGTGGACCGGTGCCAATCAGCCAGCGGCCACGGCAATCATGAGAAAATATATTTACTTCTTACTCTCCACTAATAAAAACATAGGCATATTTTCAGGGGGTTATCTGTGGCGTATGTTTTAAGACAGGGGTTGGCAATCGGATCGATGTCCGCCGAGGACGATGAAAATTTTCTTCGTAGTTGCTTTGTATCGACCGGGGCATTGAACGATCTTCGATCAATGTGGAGCCCGAAATGTATTGTCGTAGGCAGAACGGGGTCAGGAAAAAGCGCATTGCTTCTCTCTCTTCAAGAGGAAGAGGAGAATGTCATCAAAATAGATCCTGAGTCACTATCCTTGAATTACATCAGTAACTCTACGATCATTCAGTTCTTCGATAGTCTGGGAATTGATTTAAACGTATTTTATCAATTGCTGTGGCGCCATG
This sequence comes from Sphingobium agri, assembly GCF_023051225.1. Lineage (NCBI taxonomy): Bacteria > Pseudomonadati > Pseudomonadota > Alphaproteobacteria > Sphingomonadales > Sphingobiaceae > Sphingobium > Sphingobium agri. Next base: position 3,979 of record NZ_JALKHS010000014.1, read on the forward strand.
TTTTGGCGGTTGAATTGATAAAGATGAAGAAGCAATTGAACGATGAGGCGACTTCAAAAAGCTGGATTGCAACCCTGCGGCAAAAACTGATGGGGAATCCCAAGAAGCAGAAAGCGATCAATTACCTATTTGAATATGGAGACTCTTTCTGGGCGGACACCGAGGAGCGTGTCCGAGAAGTCGTAACTAAAATTGAAAAAGGCTTCGAGGACCAAATCGGTATCAATATTGAGGCCTTCAAGACGAAGCTGACTGCTGACATGAAGGATAAAAACCTCGAGTCAATTCAGCAGACTACAGAAATTGTGAGTAAGGCGCAGAGGGTGGTTAACGGAGTTCAGCTGCAAGAGCTGAATGCTGTGATGGACTTGCTGTCTGAGGATGTATTTGATGACGATCAAGAGCGATTTTACATTGTTATTGATGATCTCGACACTGGATGGGTGCATGATTCCATTCGATTTAAGTTAATTCGTGCACTGATTGAGACCATCAAGAAATTTAAGAAAGTTCCAAATCTTAAAATTGTAATTAGCTTAAGAGCAGATCTTCTTGAAAGTGTTTTGTCCCATACAACTTCTGCGGGGTTTCAGCAGGAGAAGTATGAAGATATGTATCTGAGGTTGCGGTGGAGCGAAAGCCAATTGAAGGAGCTTTCGGATAAAAGAATTTCGCTCCTCTTTAAGCAGCAGTACACCAATTCATCTGCATCTTTTTACGATATATTCTCTAAGAAGGTGGGTGACACAGATGCTTTCTCCTATATGTTTGAAAGAACCCTCCAAAGGCCCAGAGATGTAATAGCCTTCGTGAATCAGTGTTTAGAAGATGCCGCAGGCCAAACCTCGATAACTCACCGTACGATCCGCCAAGCGGAAGATGCGTATTCTCAAAACAGGCTTAGGTCACTGGCTGACGAATGGCGTGAGGCCTACGGTGATTTGGAAGGCGTTCTCGAATGCCTTTCAGCAGTTGACCCTCGCTTTTCTGCGAAGGATTTGACGCAAGAAATCATGGAGAACGCCTGTTTAACTCTGATGTGCGACGAATCCGACGAGAACGGTTATGGAGTGTTCCGGAAGCAATGCGATCTAATTCTAAGTAGCCAAAGTACATGGGACGAGATGAGAAAAAAAGTATTCGAGGTATTATATAGCGTTGGCGCATTGGGTTTAAAAACAAGAGATGGCGCTCCATATGCGTGGAGCTTCCAAAATCAGCCTACATTGCAATACAATAAGGTAACGGACGAAACTACATTTGCTATCCACCCTATGTTATTCAAAGCTTTAGGGAAATACACAGATCCACGAAGATTGATCTGATCACTCCGCCGCCACAGCCTCCAACCCCAACAGCGGTGCCAAGTAGCGCCCGGTAAAGCTCCGGGCGTTCTTCGCCACCTTCTCCGGCGTGCCTTCGGCGACGACTTCGCCGCCCTTGACGCCGCCTTCGGGGCCCATGTCGATGATCCAGTCGGCGGTCTTGATGACGTCCAGATTATGCTCGATCACGACCACGCTGTTGCCCTGTTCGACCAGGGCGTGGAGGACTTCGAGCAGTTTGCGGACGTCTTCGAAGTGGAGGCCGGTGGTGGGCTCGTCCAATATGTAGAGGGTCTGGCCGGTGGCGCGGCGGGAGAGTTCCTTGGCGAGTTTGACGCGCTGGGCTTCGCCGCCGGACAGGGTGGTGGCCTGCTGGCCGACCTTGATATAGCCGAGGCCGACTTCGGCGAGCATCGCCATCTTGTCGCGGATGGGGGGGACGGCCTTGAAGAATTCCACCGCGTCCTCGACCGTCATGTCGAGCACGTCGGCGATGCTGTGGCCCTTGAACTTCACCTCCAGCGTCTCGCGATTGTAGCGCGCGCCGTGGCAGACGTCGCAGGTGACATAGACGTCGGGGAGGAAGTGCATCTCGATCTTGAGCAGGCCGTCGCCGGTGCAGGCTTCGCAGCGGCCGCCCTTGACGTTGAAGGAGAAGCGGCCGGGTTTGTAGCCGCGCGCCTGCGCTTCGGGGAGGCCCGCGAACCAGTCGCGGATGTTGGTGAAGGCTCCGGTATAGGTCGCCGGGTTGGAGCGCGGGGTGCGGCCGATGGGCGACTGGTCGATGTCGATCACCTTGTCGCAATGTTCAAGGCCCGTCACCTTGTCATGCGGGCCAGCGACGATGCGGGCTCCGTTGAGGGTGCGGGCCGACGCTGCGTAGAGGGTGTCGATGGTGAAGCTGGACTTGCCCGAGCCTGACACGCCGGTGATGCAGGTGAAGGTGCCGAGCGGGATGCTGGCGGTGACGTTCTGCAGGTTGTTGGCGCGGGCGTTGTGGACGGTGAGCTTCTTGCCATTGCCCTTGCGGCGCTTACTGGGGACTTCGATGCGGCGGGTGCCGTTGAGGTAATCTGCGGTCAGGCTGTCCTTGTGGGCGAGCAGTTCGTTGAGGGTGCCCTGCGCGACGATGGTGCCGCCGTGGACGCCTGCGCCCGGTCCCATGTCGACGATATAGTCGGCCATGCGGATCGCGTCCTCGTCATGCTCCACGACGATGACGGTGTTGCCGAGGTCGCGCAGGCGCTTGAGGGTCACGAGCAGGCGGTCATTGTCGCGCTGGTGCAGGCCGATGCTGGGTTCGTCGAGGACGTAGAGGACGCCCGACAGGCCGCTGCCGATCTGCGAGGCGAGGCGGATGCGTTGGGACTCGCCGCCTGACAGGGTGCCGCTGGTGCGGTCGAGGTTCAGATAGTCGAGGCCGACATTGTTGAGGAAGCCGAGCCGCTCGACAATTTCCTTGAGGATGGCCTTGGCGATCTGGTTCTGCTGGTCGGTGAGCTGGGCGGGAAGGGTGGAGAAGAAGCCGAGCGCGTCCACCACCGAGCGGCGGGTGGACATGGAGATGTCCTCGCCCGCGATCTTGACGGCGCGGGCTTCGGGTTTGAGGCGGGCGCCGTGGCAGGTCTCGCAGGGCATGGCGGTTTGGTATTTGGACAGCTCCTCGCGCATCCAGGCGGAGTCGGTCTGGAGGAGCCGGCGGTTGAGGTTGCCGATGACGCCTTCGAAGGCTTTTTTGACCTCGTAGCTCTTCTTGCCATCGACGAATTTGAGGGTGACGGGTTTGCCTGCGGTGCCGTGGAGGATGATGATTTTGACCTCTGGCGGGAGGTCCTGCCACGGGGTTTCGAGGTTGAAGCCGAATTCCTTGGCGAGGGAGCCGAGGACTTGCATATAGTAGGGGCTGGGCGGGTTGGACTTGGCCCAGGGGACGATGGCGCCCTTCTTGAGCGTGAGATGTTCGTTAGGGACGACGAGTTCGGGGTCGAACTCCTGCCGTTCTCCGAGGCCGTCGCAGGCTGGGCAGGCGCCTTGCGGGGCGTTGAAGGAGAAGAGGCGGGGCTCGATCTCGGGAATCGTGAAGCCGCTGACGGGGCAGGCGAATTTTTCGGAGAAGACTATGCGGTTGGGGGGGACTTCGGCGCCTTTCAGGGTGCCTTCGCGCTTGGGGATAGCCCCCACCCCCGGCCCCTCCCCTGAAGGGGAGGGGAGAATGTCGGCCACGGTCCCGTCGGCCAGGTCCACATAAGCCAAGCCGTCGGCGAGCTTTAGCGCCTGTTCGAAGCTGTCGGCTAGGCGGGTGGACATGTCCGCGTCTACCGCGAGGCGGTCGACGACGACTTCGATGTCATGTTTGTATTTCTTGTCGAGGGCGGGGGCTTCCTCGATCAGGTACATTTCGCCGTCGATGCGGACGCGGGTGTAGCCCGCCTTCTGCCACTCCAGCAGTTCCTTCTTATACTCGCCCTTGCGGCCGCGGACGACGGGGGCGAGGAGGTAGAAGCGGGTGCCTTGCGGAAGTTGCATCACGCGGTCGACCATCTGGCTGACGGTCTGGGCGCTGATCGGTTCTCCGGTCGCGGGGGAGTAGGGGATGCCGACACGCGCCCAGAGGAGGCGCATATAGTCGTATATTTCAGTGACGGTCGCGACGGTGGAGCGCGGGTTGCGGCTGGTCGTCTTCTGTTCGATCGAGATGGCGGGGGAGAGGCCGTCGATATGCTCGACATCCGGCTTCTGCATCATCTCCAGGAACTGGCGCGCATAGGCGGAGAGGGACTCCACATAGCGACGCTGCCCTTCGGCATAGATGGTGTCGAAGGCGAGGGAGGATTTGCCCGAGCCGGACAGGCCGGTGATGACGATCAGGCTGTCGCGGGGGAGATCGACGTCCACGCCCTTGAGATTATGCTCGCGCGCGCCGCGTACGGAGATTGTGGTCAGACTCATGGGGGCGTGTTGTTCCAGATTTGTTCTGATGGGGCAAGTTTATCGCGCGGATATGGGATAGCGGGCGGCGGCTCGCAAGCGGGGCATGCTTTCCGGCGCGAGCGTGCGGCGGATCGTCGAAAGAGAAAGCGAAATTAACCTGTTTAGGTGTATAAGGAACTTCATGGGAAGGCCGTAACGGCGGCGTCTTCCGAGTCCAGAGACAGAAGAGATCCCGGATAGCCCGACAGCATCCCGGATACGCCCCCGGCCATCCCTTGCGCCGGGGGCGTTTTACTGTTCACGCCGATTTCGGTGAACGGTGTTTTACGCTACGACAACAAGGCTTTTCCGGGTCGACAGCTGCTTTTGTTGGGAGTATTTCGGCACCCGCCGGAAGGACTGACGGGTCCCAGCCCTCCGGTTGATCGCGGGCAAGGTCGCCTTCAAGAGCGACAAGGCCGCAGCAGTTCAATTGAGGGGGACCAATCATGACTTTTTTTGCCAAGCGCAGCGGCGCGTTGCTCGCCGCTTTGTCTGCGACCCTGTTCATGGGCGCGGCGGCACAGGCTGGCGCCATTCCGTTCGAATCCAACGGCCGTACCGTGGAGGTGCGCTATGGCGATCTGGACCTGTCGAAGAAGTCGGGTCAGCGGGAGCTGACCGCGCGTGTCCGCCGCGCTGCCGTGAAGGTCTGTCCGGGGCGTACGATGAAGGATCTGCGCGCCTGCCAGATCGCGGCGGTGGATCATGTCCGTGAGCCGATGGCTATCGCGATCGCAAAGGCGCAGGGCGGGGATGCGAGCCGCTTTGCTGAGGTTGGCAAGGACAAGGTGCCGGGCGCGGGGAATTGAGCGTCCGCGTTTAAAGGGTGACCAGCTCTTCGTCGCTGGCGTTGCGCAGGCCCACCCCCTAACGCCCTCCCGCTTGCGGGAGGGGGGACAATGAAGCTAGTCTGAAGCTGTCTGTATGAAGATGCTCCCTTGGAACCGGCCATCGGGAATGGCCGTTGATCCTGCGTGGCGCGCGGTGTTCGCTGCGCCAAGGAGAGAAAGATGAGCGACAAGACCGATATTCGTCCCAACAGCCGTGAAGAGGCGCATGATGAGCGCCCCACGGATGCGCAGGACCATGCCGTCACCGCCGAGGAGCAGCTGGAAGAAGGATTGATGGACAGCATGGATGCGTCCGATCCGCCATCGGCGACCAAGCCGGGCGATCATGGCGATCCGGTTCCTTCATCGGGCTTCCAGGAAGAAGATGATGAGGATGAGAAGGCCGGGCGATAGACGGCGGCGATATTGATGATATGATCGATGGGCGAGGCGAACCGGATCGGCGGTGGCCGGGCGGTTCGCCGAGCGCACGACGCTGAAAAAGGTGAGAGGAGCCTTATTGATGCCGACTTCCGCTACTCCCGCGATCGAACGCATTGCCCGGGTGCTGGCCGGACGCCAGCTGAGCCTGAATGGCGAGGGCAGCGATCCGCACGCGTCGGGCGCGGTGGATGCGAGCTGGCAGGACCATGTGGATGATGCCTATGCGATCCTCCACACGCTGCGCGAACCCGATGAGCAGATGGCGCAGGCGGGCGACGTTGCCGTGTGGCGCAGCATGATCGGCGCGGTGCTGGAACGGCGGCCCTGACGCGGCATTGGCGGTGCGGCCCGCCCATGCCATAGAGAGCGGATGAGCGGGCCGGGCCTCAAGATCAAGATACAGCTTTATTGTGGCGACGAGATCGCCATGGGGCCGGGCAAGGCCGACCTGCTCGACGCGATCGTCAGCGAGGGATCGATTTCGGCGGCCGGGCGGAAGCTGAAGATGAGCTATCGCCGCTGCTGGATGCTGGTGGACGTGATGAACCGGTGCTGGTCTGCGCCACTGGTGGCGACGTCGAGCGAAGGCGCGGTGCTGACGGAACTGGGGCTTAGCGTGCTTTCCCAATATCGCGGATTGCAGAAGGCCGCGGCGAGCGCGGCGGGACGGTCGCACTGGCCCGACCTGGCGCGGGAGTTGCGGGGCGCGCCGCTGCCGATGAGGGAAAATTAACTGTCTGCGCTATCCTATCTTTCGTCGCTGGGATGAACGGAGAGGATGCCCACGCGTTTCCATTCGGCGCAATCACAAAAATTACATGTTGCAGCGCACAAAGAAACGTGATTCCTTATAGTTGTCGGCAGAACCGGCGCTTAATCTTTCAGTAACCATGAAAGGCGCATGATCTGCCGATCGACTTGAAGTCGGAGGGCAAGAGCATGGGCACCAATGCAAGACCGGCTGACGGGGCAATCACCCTGGCTGAATTGCGCGAATTCGCCAGTTTCCCGTCTGCCACGCAGCGCTACATCCGCAGATCGCTGGACATCGGCCTCCACCGCCGCGACGCCATGAAGCTATGGTCGCGCGACATGGTGGAGGAAGCGAGCATCCGCGCGCAGGCCCGCATTTACGGGCGGCTGGACGAGATCAAGGCGCGAGTGCCCGACGATAGCGGCCTCGATCAGATGGAGCCGTTCATGGCGCCGCTGGTGACGATTTCCGCATTCGACCTGGGGCAGGACCGGCTGAGCAGCTTTTCCGCTTATCGCTTCCTGTATGAGCGGCTGTTGGGGGCGGGGGCCCGGCCATGGTTGCCAGGGGCCTTCTGCGCGGCGGCGAGCCTGCCGCATCTCCATCCCGAGAAACGCCGGGCGTTGTTGCAGTCGATCAGCGAAGCTGCGGCTACGGCGGTGGGCTGGTCGAACCGGGAGCCGACATTCTACCCTGAGTGGGTGGAGAAGGTGGATTTGAGCAAGGCGAACTGATCTTCTGTCTCCCTCCCGCAGGCGGAGGTCGCTGGCCTTCTCCCTCTCCCCTTTAGGGGAGAGGGCTGGGAGAGGGGAATGAGCGCCGTCGGCTTCACGGGCCCCTCTCCCGCCTTCGCTGCGCTCGGCACCTCGGCCAGAGTCACGTGCCTCTAGCCGACCCCTGAAGGGGAGAGGGACTTACCTGTTTCACTTACCCATTCACGATCGTGCCGCCATTGGGGTGCAGGACTTGTCCCGACATGTAGCTGGAGTCCTCGCAGGCGAGGAAGAGGAAGGCGGGGGCGACTTCGTTGGGTTGGCCGGGGCGGCCCATGGGTACGGATTCGCCGAAATGTTCGAGCTTTTCCGGGCTTGCGCCGCCTGATGGATTGAGCGGGGTCCAGATGGGGCCCGGGGCGACGGCGTTGACGCGGATGCCGTCTTTCACCAGATTTTCCGACAGGCTGCGGGTGAAGGCGGTGATCGCACCCTTGGTGCTCGAATAATCGAGCAGTTCCGACGAGCCCTGATACATGGTGACGCTGGTGCAGTTGACGATCGCCGCGCCTTTTTTGAGGTGCGGGCGGGCAGCTTGCGTCAGGAAGAACATGCCGAAGATGTTGGTTTGGAAGGTGCGGCGCAGCTGTTCCTCGGTAATGTCGGTGATGTCCTGATCGGGATGCTGTTCACCGGCATTGTTGACGAGGATGTCAAGGCGGCCGAAACGGTCGATGACTTGTTTCACGGCATCGTCGCAGAAGGATTTTTCGCCAATGTCTCCGGCGATGGTAAGGGCCTGTTGTCCTTCAGCTTCGACGATCTGGGCGGTTTTCTTAGCGTCGTCATGTTCGCAGAGGTAGAGGATGGCGATGTCCGCGCCTTCGCGGGCGTAGAGGGCGGCGACCGCGCGGCCGATGCCGCTGTCCGCGCCAGTGATCAGGGCGACCTTGCCCGCGAGGCGGCCGGAGCCGGGATAGCGGGGTTCCCATTCGGGCTTGGGCTCCAGCTTGCTTTCGTGACCGGGCAAGCCGTCTTCGTGGATCATCTCTTCATGATTGTCGGACTGGGTGTCGGACATGGCGCATCTCCTTTTCCCGGCCAACACTTTGGCAGGGGAGATGGTTCATGGTGTTGTGAGCCGGAGCGCGAGATCGGGTGAACGGGTGGCTTTCAGTGCCCGGCGGAGCCCGCCGCGCCGCGATTTTCCCAGATGGCGAGCGGTGCGTCGGCGCCCGGCATTTCCATGCGCACTTCGCGCAAGGAGACGGCGATGACGCAGGCGGGGCGCTGTTCCACGCCTGACGGCTGGACGCAGTGGACGGGGCCGTTGCCCGGCACCTGCTCGATCCGGCCGATCAGGCGGAGCCTGAGACCGCGCGAAGGGGCGAAATCTTCCGGGGCGAGGCGCAGCACCTTCTCGAAAGGGCGGCCCTGGCGCCAGAGGTCGTTGCCGTCATTCTGGCCGAATTGGGCGAGGGCGAGAGTCTGATCGGGTGCTGGCGCAGGGGCTTGCTGATCGGGAGAGGCTGTCCTGGGCGCGGCGGGGCATTCGTCGCTGGTGGACCAGGGGCGCTCCATCCAGAACCCCTCGGCATAGCCGTCGCCGCCGGGGGGGAGTTCGAAGTCGGCTGCCTTCCACGTGACCGGCATGGCATGGACGCGCAAGACTCCCGCCGCCTCATCATAGCGCCAGCGCATGGGGACGGCGCTATCCTCGTCCGCCTCCCCGGAACAGCCGAAGGGAAGGGAAAGCTCGAACCGCTGCCCTACCGCCCCGGCGAGGTCATCGGGCAGCGGCTTGCCCGACGACAGGGCATCGGCGGCGCGGCGGGCGAGATCGGTGATCTCCGCACGGCCCCAGAGGCGGGGCGATTGCGGCAGGACGGGGATGGGCGGCGGAATGACCGCGACGGGCGCGGGGGCGGGCGGCGGAGCCTTGGGCGCGGTGGCGCGGCCCAGCAGGAAGCCCCCCGCACCGATGGCGATGAAAGCGGCCAACCCCGCGGCTATGGCGAGCCGGCTGGTCCGGGCACTGGGTTCACGCATAAGCCTTTGATAGCAAAAAAGTCCTCCTTCTCCAGAGGATAATCGCCCTTTTTCCGCCTTGCTGCGTTGACAGGGGCGGCAGCAGGCACGAGGCAGGGGGCGCATGACGATTGACCAAGTTCTGACGCTGCTGGTGCTGGCCGCCGTCGTCGCCGCGCTGATATGGGACAAGGTGCGCGCCGATGTCGTCGCCCTGTCCGGCGCGGCGGTGCTGTTGATGACCGGCGTCGTGCGGCCCGTCGATGTGCAGGGCGCTTTTGCGAGCCCGGCGATCATCGCGCTCGCGTCGCTGTTCGTCATTGCCTATGCGCTGGAGCTGTCGGGCCTGCTCGACCGGGCGATCGCCATGGCGGTGTCGATGTGCAAGCGGATGGGCGCGACCGGCATGTGGCTGCTGCTGTCGATGATCGGCGCGGTGTCCTGCTTCCTTAATTCGACGCCGATCGTCGTGCTGGGCGCGCCGGTGGTGCGCGACGTCGCCAATGCGCTGCGCCTGTCGCCCAAGCGGTTCCTGATGCCGCTGTCCTACATCACCATATTGACCGGATGCTGCACCCTGATCGGGACGTCCACCAACCTGCTGGTCGACGATATGGCCAGCGTGGCCGGGCAGCCGCGCTTCGGCATTTTCGAAATTACGCCGGTGGGCGTGCCGATGGCGCTGGCGGGCGGGCTGTACCTGTTCCTGTTCAGCAAGAGGCTGCTGGGCGGACGGCATGAAGCAGACGAGCGGGAAGGGGAAGCGCAGCCGATCGACGCGTCCCATGTGTACAGCGCGCAGGTGGGCGACCCGGCGGTGTTCGCCGAGCCCCGGCCGCTGAACCCCGCAAAGGCGGCGATCGCACTCAGCGTGTTCGCGGCGGCGGTCGGGCTGGCGGCGATCGATGTCGCGCCGATCGCGGCGAGCGCCTTTGCAGGGGCGGTGTTGCTGATCCTGCTGCGGGTGATCAGCGCGGACGAGGCCTATAGCGGGCTGCGGCCGCAGATCCTGATCCTGATCGCCGGCATGGTGGTGATCGGCATCGCGATGGAACAGAGCGGGCTGGCGGCGGATGCCTCGCGCATGCTGATCGGCAGCGTTCATGGGCTGAGCCCGCTGATCGCGCTGGTGGTGCTGTATCTTGTCACGATGGTGCTGACGGAGCTGCTGTCAAACGCGACGGTGGCGGTGCTGGTGACGCCGGTCGCGGTGGCGCTGGCCGATAGCCTGGCGGTCAGTCCCCGGCCGTTCCTGGTCGCGGTGATGATGTCGGCAAGCGCCGCCTTCGCCACGCCCTTTGGCTACCAGACCAATGTCATCGTCTATCAGATGGGCGGATACCGATATATGGATTTCGTGCGGGTGGGCCTGCCGCTCAACATCATCACCTGTGTCGTCGCGATTGCTGCGATCAGCGTGTTCTTTCCGTTCTGATCGGGCCGGGCGCCAGCCGTAGCAGGAGGTAACCGGCGGTGGCTGACGCAAGCGAGCCGAGCAGGATGCCGAGCTTGGCAGCGTCGCTTTCATGGGGGTGGGCGGCAAAGGCGAGGCCGCCGATGAAAAGGCTCATGGTGAAGCCGATGCCGCAGAGCAGGGCGACGCCGTAGAGCTGCGTCCAGCTGGCATGCGCCGGGCGGCTGACCCAGCCGAGGCGGGAGAGGAGCCAGACCGCGCCGAAGATGCCGACCTGCTTGCCAGCGAAGAGGCCGAGCGCGATGCCGAGCGGCACGGACGCTGCAAGGTCGGGCAAGGAAAAGCCGGTCAATGCCACGCCCGCATTGGCGAAGCCGAACAGCGGCACGATGGCATAGGCGACCCAGGGATGGAGGCCATGTTCCAGCCGGGACAGGGGCGAATGCTGGTCGTCGGGCGCGGCGGGCGTGCGCGCCAAGGGGATGGTCATCGCGACGGCGACGCCTGCCAGCGTGGCATGGATGCCGGATTGAAGGACGCAGAACCAGACGAAGAGGCCGATCAGCAGATAAGGCCAGAGCTGGTTGACCCCAGCGCGATTGCAGAGGGCGAGGCAGACGAGGCCCGCTGCGGCCAGGGCGAGGGGCAGCAGGCTCAGTTGTTCGCTGTAGAAAAGCACGATGATGAGGACGGCGATCAGGTCGTCGATGATTGCGACGGCCGTCAGGAAGATCTTGAGCGACCCCGGCACGCGGCGGCCGAGCAAGGCCAGCACACCGAGGGCGAAGGCGATGTCGGTCGCAGCGGGAATCGCCCAGCCGCGCATGCCGATCGCGTCCCCCCGATTGATGGCGATGTAGATGAGGGCGGGGACGACGACGCCCGCAGCCGCCGCGAGCCCCGGCAGCAGGCGATCGGGCCATCGGGCGAGCTGTCCGTCCAGAACCTCCCGCTTGATCTCCAGCCCCACCACCAGGAAGAAGAGCGCCATCAAGCCATCGTTGATCCAGTGCAGCAGGCTGAGCCCGCCGATATCGATGTGGAGCGTATGGAAATAGGTGGCCGACTGGGCGGAGTTGGCGATCAGCATTCCCAAGGCCGCCGCGCCTATCAGGATGATGCCGCCAGCCGCTTCCGCCGCAAGGAAGGCGCGCATCATGGAGAGGGGGCGGGCGACAAGGGAAGGAACGCTCATGGGAGGTTCCTAGAGCATCGTGCGCAAAGGTGGGAACCGGTTTCGCGCTTGAAAGGATGCGATAACAAAAATTTGAGCGCGCGACCTGCGTCCGATTAAACGCAGCGCGCTCTAGCGGCCAATGTGGAGGAGGGCTGCCCGTCTGCGAGAGGACGAGCGACCGGGGTGCCAGCCGATTCTTGCTAAAAAGATCAGGCCGGGCCCGGCCCCAGCACTTCGATGCTGCCGATATGGGCGCGGTTCAGCTTGGTGCGGTGAACCATGCGCCAGCCGCCGTCCACCTTCTGCCAGCGATCATGATATTCGCCGAGGGTGGAGAAGGTCAGGTGTCCCTTGTCGCCCATGCCTTTGTGCATGTCGGTGACATAGCAGCGGCTGGTCGCCTGATCCCCGGTGACATCGATGACGAGGTTACCCAGAAGATGCTGGGTCGGCCCGCAATCGTCGAGGAAGGAGCGCATCAGCGCGATCACTTCGTCACGGCCGTTGAGCGGGCCTGTTCCCATGTCGGCGGTTGCATCCTCTGCCATGACAGAGCCGATCGCCTGCCAGTCGCGCTCATCCATGGCGCGGGCGAAGGCATAGAGCGCGCGTCCGATCTCCCGCTCCGCCAGCAAGATTTCCAGGTTCATCGACATCCTTTCCTTTGGCATCATCTCCAATGGAATCGACAATAGGCGGAGGATCGGCCTTCGCAAACAGCGCCGTAAATGCGTGTTGCGCGATCACGGAGCGCAGCCGTCAGTGCGTTTCCGTGCGCAACCGGTCGGCCAACTGCTCGATTTCGAAGGGCTCAAGGACCCAGGTACGCGTCTTGCGGCCGATCCGATGGATAGGCTGGGTAAGAAGGACGCGCGCCTGTTCGCGCGCGTGCGGTTTGAACATGGCGAAATGTTGGGCGCAGTCGCGGATCGTGCCGATGAGCGGCGCCCGTCCTTCAAGGTCGATCAAGGTTGCAGGCTGATCCCAAGGGATGGCGGATGTGGGGTGATCGGTCATGGAACAGCTCCAGTTTGATCATCGTCCCTATCGGATTTGGGAAGAATAGGAAGGAGGAAAGCGGACCTTCGCCAAGCGAGGAGGCAGGCGCGTCGGGCGATAAACGGCCCGGGAGAACAGATATGGCCGCTCATCAGGTGATACGGAAGGGCATCAGCATCTTGAAGAGTTTCTCGCGGGACTGGGCGCCGATCTTTCCGTATAATTTTCGGACCTGGGTGCGAACCGTGTCGACCGATACGTTCCGGTCTTGCGCGATTTCCACGACTGTCTTGCCCCGAAACAGCGCCAGAGCCGCTTGCGTTTCGCTTTCGGTCAATCCGTAGATACTTCCGAAATCGGCGAACATGATGCGCTTTTCGGCATGGGAGCAGCTGACTTCGAGGCAGAACATGCCGGTCGAGGGTTCATGATGACCAAACATCACGAAATGGCCGTCGCCATCCTTGACGGTCAGTATTCCGGTTTCGGTTTGCGATTTGAGATCGGACAAAAAGGATGAGAATTTGGTGCGGAGGCTGGCGTCGACTAGCAGTTGCCCTGCTTCTTCGCGCAATATCTCACTGGCTTCTATCGCGCGTCTGCCCTCATCATTCCACCATTGGATGTGATATAGTGAATCAATGATGAGACGTCCTCTGAAGTCAGCGGAGATCCACCCGAGGGCGAGCGCATCGAAAGGCTCAAGACTGGTTTGCAGCATCCCCACCATAGCCGAACAGTAAAAACTGAAGACGGAAATGCCCTAAAAGGTAAAAAGATGCGTGGCAATATCTTAACGATCGGGACCAATTCTATATTTGAATTTCAAGAAAATGACCGGGCGGTAATATTTCAGAGATCTGGAAAATCTTCTACTAGGATCTCGCCTTACTTGATCTGGCTCGTCCAAGTGGGCTCAGTTGCTCCCCTCACGAAAGCAGCTGAGCCCATTTGCCGTGGACGGTTATGCGGCGTTTATTGGCGGATCGCGACGATGTTGGCGATGCCGCTTTGCGAGACGCTGGCGAAGCTGGCCGCTGTTCCCTGGACAATCGTGGCGCTGTTGCGGTCGCCGGATTGCAGCAATGTGGCGACGCCCTGCGTCGAGGATTGCAGGATTTCGCCGACATTGCCGGTGCCGCGCTGAAGCAGGACGGAGACATTGCCGACGCCATATTGCTGCTGGACGGCGCGGTTGTTCGAGCCTTCCTGCAAGGCGAACTGGATATTGCCTTCGCCGCGCCAATCCTGCTGCAGGCTGTTGCCCTGCGCGTCCGTGGCTTCGTAGGAGCCGGTGCCGCTGCGCAGATACCGTCCAAGATCCAGGCCGTAGCCCAGGAAAGCCATTTCGACGGGCGCGCCCGATGAGGAGAGATTTTGAGAAAGCTGGTCAGCACTCGCAGCCTGAGCGAAGGACAGGCCGCCCGAATTGGCCTGGAAAGCGGCGTCGATCGCCTGCTGTTCCGGCTGAGCCTGCGACACGAACGCGTTTCCAGCCGTGGGCGAAACGATCTGTCCGACGATCGGGGAAGACCAGGCAGGGCGCTGGCCGATCTGATCGATCAATATATCCGATTGCGCGGCGAAAGCGGAACCCTGGTAAAGAAGCGCGGCCGACAGGCCCAAAATCGCGAGGCACTTCCTGCCATCAACCCGTCCATATGTGTGCGCCATTACGTCCTCCGGCATATGTCCCCGGAGGTAGGTTTATGGGCTGGGCCGTGAAGATATCGTTAGTTCAGCGTTAGTAGGCTGTTATGCATAACAAAGTGTTAGCGGCTATTTGACGATCTGGTCCTGGGCGGCCAAGTCCTTGCCGCGATAGATTTTGAGCTGGATCGTATAATGGTCGTCCGCCGCGATCGAACCAAAAGCCAGATGGGAAAGGCGCACCAGTTGATGCGGGGCAGCCTTTACCACGCCTGCCTGCTTGACCTTTGCATTGCCGGCAACGCCTTTCTTTTCACCGATCAGTTCATAGCGGCCTTCGAACGGCTGTTGCGCCGTGACATAGCCTACGAACCGTTTCGCGGCATTGGGCGCGTCCTCGACCAGGATGCGCGCCTTCAGTTCGGGTTCGGCGGCGTGGGCGGTGAAGGTCATCAGCATTCCAGCTAGCAGGGGCGCGATCGTGCGGATCATGTTCAATTCCTTCCCGGCACGACGACGGAACCGCCGCCGGGTACGATGACGGGCTGGCCATTGGGGGCGGGCGTCGAATTGGCGATCGAGTCCGAGGCCGCCTGCGCCGCGACGGCCTGCGCCACGGGCGAATTGGAAACGTCGCCGGAGCTCAGCCGCCGCGCGACCTCTCCGGCATCGGGCGCGCGGCCGCGTGACTGCTGTTCGCTGGCGACGCGCTGCGACGCCCGCTCTTCATCGCTGGTGAGCAGGGCTTCTTCCGCGGATATTGGCGGCGGGGGCGGCGCAGCCTCGATCACGCTGTTGCAGTCCACGCCCTTGGGCGGTTCGCCCCTGCCTTCGGCCGCGCGGGCGCAGGCGTCGACCAGCCCCGGGGGCAGGGCGTTGATGCCGGGGTTGACGTTGCGGTCGGCGAGCTGGGGCGTTGGGGCAGATCCGGCGGCGCGGGGGGCGATCTGGCGCAATGCTGGCTCGCGGCCGGTGCGCGATGAGGAGAGCTGGCCCTGAAGCGCGGGGGCCTGGGAAGCGCTCGACGAGATCTGGTCCGAGGCGCTTGCCGCGCCGACTTGTGGCACGGCGCGGCCTGAAGAATGGGTTGGCAGCTGCTCAACCGCCAGGTCGCTCCGCTGGGCGAGCGCGGATGTTCCCCCGGCCAGAAGAACCGTGATCAACAATAGGGTTCGCATAGACATTTCGCTCACGGTTCAGGACGCAGGGTGCCGCTTCAATATAGCCTATTGCCGGACCTGCGCAAAATTGCGGTCGCCGGTCTGGGCGACGCTGCTGTAGCTGCCGGCGGTGCGTTGCGACACAAAGGCTTCGTTGCTGGCGCCGGTCTGGGCGATCAGGCTGACCACCGCCATGTCGACGGTGCCCGCGACGGCGCTTTGCAGGACGCTGGCGTAATTGCCGTTGCCGCCGCCCTGCTCGATCGTGGATTTGGCATAGCCGGACTCGGCGGTCTGATAGACATGGGCGTCATTGCCGTTGCTGTTCTGGCGGATGGTCGATTCCTGAAGGATGCCGCGCTGGAACACGGAGGCGAAGTTGCCCGACACGTCGCCATTCTCCAGGCGGCCCTGTTCGATCAGGCTATATTGGCCGCCATCGACGACGTCGCCATCCTGCCGGACGAAGGCGAGATTGTCGGAACCATATTGGTGAGTGATGGCGTTGGCGTCGTCTTCCTGAAGAATGACGCCCCGGTTGCCGTAGCCGACCTGCCGGACGATGGCGCGGTTGTTTCGGCCGATCGTGTCGCCGACTTCGAAGGCGAAGGTATTGGGGCTTTCCGCGCCCTGCTGGATGACGGCGTCGTTTTCCGCACCCTCCTGCTCGATCAGGGCGTCGTTGCGCGCGGCGACGGCGTTGAACTGGACCGGAACCTCGCGCAGCGTGATGTCGCGAAAGCCACCCTGCTGAATGGTCGCATTGTTGGCGAGGTTGTTGCCGCTGAACGCGCCTGCCGACAAGTCGAAGCTGCGGTGGGTCTGCTGGATGCGGCCATAGTTGGAATAAAGCAGGCCGCCCGAGCCGACCGCTGACCCGACCTGACCGACATAGGCGCGGTTGAGCGAGCGCTGGCCCGGTGCGCGGGTGTCGGCCTGTTCGATGAGGGTCGCATTGTCCTCACCCGCCTGGTTGACGACGGACCAGCCCGCATTCCCCGCAGCCTGGTTGATATTGGCAAGGTTGCGCAGGCCATCCTGCTCGACCGCCGCCTTGTTGCCGAGCGTGGTGAACTGGAGCCCCGGCACCTGATCAAGGTTGAAATTGCCGATGATCGACGAGGCGCTGGAGTTGAAGGCGGAGATAATGGCGCCTCGAACGTCACCCTTGTTGAAGCCGCGCACGTCGCTGCGGTCAGGCACATTGTCGCTGATGAGGCCCGCATCCTGCGACTTGCCGAGCGCGTTGGCGAGGACCTGATCCTGGATGAAGCTTTGCGGCGTGTCGGCGATCTGGATGTCGGTGACGAGGATGCCGTCGCCTGCGGTGATGGTTTGGGCGACGGCGTGGGTGGCCAGCGGCAGGCTCAAGGAAACAGCCGCGCCGAGCAGCCAGAGATCGTTCCTGTTGCGCATCTTGTTGCTCCTGAGCCCGCTGCGTTTGGATGAGCTGGCCCGTCAGATCGGGCCGAGCGGTCAATATTGGGTGACTGTGATGGGTGAAACACCGTTAGTCCCGGCCTGTTGTTCGATCCCGATCGAGCGGCCGTTGCCGAACTGGGTGATAGAGGCATAAGCGTCGCCGGGCTGGCGCAGGGCGATGCTATTGTCGTTGCCGAACTGACCGAGCAGGGCGATGTTGTTGTCGCCGTTCTGCTGAAGTGTGATGCTATTCCCGGTGCCCTCGCCACGCGCACTGTAGCTAGCGAGGACAGCTTCGGCCGACTGGGTGTAGTTGGCACTGCCTGCAACACCGACCAGTCCGCCCGCGCCGGCCAGCGCCGCTTCGGCTGTTGTCGGTGACGCACCGAGACCCCCCGCCTGCACGAGCGCGGCGACATTGTTGCTGCCTGCCTGATGAGCATAGGCGGAATTGCTCGATCCGCGCTGGACCTGGACGGCGCGGTTGTCGCTGCCAAGCGCGCCATCAGGCGTGCCTTGCACGATGGCGGCTTGGTTGGATGAGCCGGAGATGGCCTGCGCCGCCTTGTTGTCGTTGCCCAGCTGCGACACGTGGAAGTCGTTGCTGTCGCCCTTGATCAGAACGCCTGCAAGGTTGCGCTCGCCTGATTGGCGGATAACGCCGGATTCGAGGTTGGCGATTGGGGTGAGGGTGGAGGTGGTCAGCGCGGCATCCTTGTGCCCGGCATTGCCGTTGGCGCCGTCATTGCCATTGTTGCCGTTGCAGGGGTTGCCGGTGCCTTGCCCCTTGCCCTCGCCGCAGGGATCGCCCTGGCCGTTATTGCTTTTGTTCTGCTTGTTCTCGCTGCCAATGACGTAGGGCGACAGGGTCTTCGGTGCGAAAGCCATGGTCCGGCCAGTTCCGCCGGGGGCGTCTCCGCGCCCGCTGCGGTTACCGGTAACCGATACGACTGCGCGATTGTCACGGCCGCTTTGGGTCAGGTCGAGAAGGTTCTCAGACCCCTTCGTCTGAGCCAGCGCGGTTGATCCGGTCGCGCCGCTCTGGTCGATGCTGGTCTGGTTATAGTCGCCCACCTGCTCGATGAAGGCGACAGATTGAGCGTTCACACCGGAGCATGTGGCGACCGCAGCCATCGCTGCTGAACCCAGCGCCGCGATCAAGCGCGCCTTGCGCGTCCAACTGCCTGTCATCCGCATGTCATGCTCCTTCTCGGCATTCTGGCCCTTGGCTGGCCGATCATCCTTCACCTGAACAAAGCGGCCGCTTTGCTGAGCAGAAGGATGCGGGGCAGCATGACGCCGCCCCGCAACTTCTTGTGCGCGATTACTGCGAAACGGTGGCGACGTTGCCGTTGCCGGTCTGCGAGACGTTGCTGTAGGATCCGCCAACATTCTGCGTCACGGTCGACAGGTTACCAGTGCCAGCCTGGGCAATGATGCTGTCGACGTTCGCGCCAAATTGCGAGACGGTGGCCGTGTTGTTGCTGCCGTTCTGCATCAGGTCGCTGAAGGCGAAGGTCGCGGCTGCACCCTGCGTGATCGTGCCCTTGTTGCTGCTGCCGTTCTGGTAGACCTTGCTTTCGCCGTTCGCACCCGACTGATTTACAGTCGTTTCGTTCGCGCTGCCGAGCTGGGTCAGCGTGCTGGTGGCGTTGGCTGCGGACGCCGTCTGGGTGATGGTGCCCTTATTGCTGCCACCGTTCTGATAGACAGTGCTGGTCGCCTTGGCTGCTTGGCTGACGGTTGCATTGTTGCTGTCACCGATCTGGTCGATTTCGCTGGCAGCGAAAGCGCCCGACTGCGTAACGGTGGCGCCGTTGCGCGTGCCGCGCTGGTCGACATCACTGTTAGCACCGCCAGCGTTCGAAGTCTGGGTCACCGTGGTGGTGTTGCCAGCATTGCCGGAGATCGAGCCGCCGTTCTGATAGACCTTGCTGTTCGCCGCAGCAGCCTGATTAACGGTCGAGCTGTTGCGATCGCCGATCTGGTCGATGGTGCTGATGGCGAATGCGCCGCTCTGCGTCACGTTGGCAAAGTTGCGGGTTCCGTCCTGAGTGATGGTGCTCTTCGCGTCATCCGCATCGGCCGTCTGAAGCACAATGGTGTCGTTGCCACCGCGGGAGATCGATCCGCCGGTCTGCGTGACCTTGCTGGTGGCGCGGTCGCCATTCTGCGTTACGTCTGCATCATGACGGCTGCCATCCTGTGAAATGCGGCTATCTGCCTGCGAACCGCCCTGACGAACGTCCGCGTCATTGAATTGACCGAACTGCTTCACATCGCTCTTGGCATTGGCGGTCTGACGGACGTCGGCATCGTTGAAGCCGATCAGGCCCTGCGTGATGCTGCTGGTGGCCGCGACACCGTCCTTGATGTCGCCGCTTTGCAGAACGCTGGCGACATTGTTCGCGCCGGTCTGCGTGATGTCACTGCGGGCTTCGAGGCCAGTCTGCGATACGTAGGCTTCATGGGCGATGCCGGTCTGGTCGACCGTGCTGACGCGGCCGAAGGCGTCCAGGTTGCTCTGGCCGTTGGCAAGAACTGGATCCTGGCTGACATAGGCCTGGTTGTTCGAACCGATCTGGTTGATCGACGAGCTGTCGATTTCGCCCTGGGCGGTTTCGGCGGTGTTGAAGCTGCCGGTCTGGGCGATGGTCGCCTTCATGCGGCCGTCCTGCTCGCTGCTGTAGCCAGCTGCCAGCGCGCCCTGCTGAATGCCTGCATCGTTGCCGACGCCGGTCTGGTCGATCTTGGCATAGTTGTTCAGGCCGCCAGCGTTTTCCGAGCCCTGATAAATGACGGCGTCGTTGCGGAGGGTGGTGGAGCCGGAATTCACCGTATTGCGCTGGTTGATGATCGCACGCTGGGTCTTGCCGTTCAGTTCGGCGGCCGACGGGCCGGCGAGATCAGGGCGGAAGCTGAGGTTGCTGTCATTGGTGCCGACCTGCACGACCTTGGCGTTGTTCGCGCCGGGGCCATCCTGATCGATGTTGGCGCCGTTGTTGCCCGAGTTGGACGCGCTGTTGCCCTGCGTGACGCGCGAGGTGTTGCGAGCGCCGCCAGTCTGATCGACCACCGCGCTGTTGTCGCTGGCCTGCTGCTGCACGTCCGAATAGTTGGTCGAACCGCTGGGTGCCGCTGCGATCTGGCTGTTGACGGTCGAGCCGTCCTTCTTGCCGAAAACAGCCTGCGCGTTGGCGGCACCTGCCGTCAGCGCCAGCGCCGAAGCGCCGATAAGAAGCTTCTTGATCATGTTAATCCTCCTGTTTCAACTCACATGCCGCGATGTTGTGCGGCGGTTTGGCTTACCGGCTCCCCAGATCGGTAGCGCCGGGCGGGCGGGGCTGGTTTTTGTCCCTGCCCGCTCGTCACACTCTGCCCCCGCTCGGGAGGCGAGTTTGTTCACCGCGCGGCTGGTTGGCCGGCGGAATTCTGTTTGTTGTTGGCGGCGACCTTGGCCGGTGCGGCCTGACGGGTGCCGGATGCGCGGGCCTGGGGCTTTGCGGGCTTGGCGCGTGCGGCTTTCTTCGGGTCGTCGATCGGGTCGGTGTAGTAGGGACCCGTGCGGCGGAAGGCGGCGGCGATGGCGCGTTCCTTCTCTTCCTTATAATGGTTGAGGTAGGTCTGGCCCGCAGCAGCGTCGGCAAAGCTCCACAGCTGGCGGCCGCCGGGCTGCGCGCCTTCCATGATGAGGGCGTAGACCGCCTTTTCGATGGCGGCCTGCGTGGCGATCTGGATCGGTTCGTTGGCCGACACGCCCGCTTCGCCTTCTAGCAGCTCGTCAAATTCGACGAATTTGAAGACGTTGGTGTTGAGCGCGACCGAGGCGACCGTCTTCGACGTGACGACATTGCCCAGCACTTCGCCAGTCTTCACGCTGATGGCGCGCAGATAGACGGTGACGGTGTTCTGGCGATATTGCATGTCGCCGCCGATGCCGAGGAAGCGCGCGCCGATGCCGCCGGTCTGGGTGTTGCTGTCATAGCCGATGATGCCGCCTTCGAGCAGGATGCCGGCGAAGAGCAGCGAGGGCAGTACGCTGGAGGGCGTTTCCGCCTCGCCCAAATAGCGCTGCCGCATTTCGCGGATGATCTGGCGCTCCTTCAGCAGGTTGTCGAGCCGTTCGCGTTCGACCACGGTGAACCAGTTGCCATTGCCTGCGTCGCGCAGCGCCTTGATGAGGACGCTGGTGCCGCCCTGGGTCACGGCGCGCGACAGGCTCTGGATATTTTCCGAGGGCTTGAGCTGGCCGGTCTGGTCGGTGAAGCTGTACACCGCGATCGGCACCGGCTGCGGCGGCGGCGGCAGGTAGATGAGATCGCGCTGGACAGGCGTGACGTGCGCGATCTGCGGCGCGGAGCTGGCGGATGCCACCAGTTCGTGCGGGACCGAACAACCCCCAAGAGTGGCCGCCATGCAGCCGACGAGCGCAGCAGCAGCCGAACGCTTCACGATATTCCCCCTGATGCTCATCTTATTGCCCCGTGAGACTGGTGTTGCCGGTGAGGCTGGCGGCCAGCGAGCTTTCCACCGAGTTGTTTCCGATGGCGGATGCCGCAGCCGCATTCGCGTTGGCGTTGTTGAGCGTCAGCACCGGGACGACGATGTCCGTCGTCTCACCGGTCGAATTGTCGAAGATGCTGAGGCGGATTTCGCTCAGCGTCCGTTCGAAGGAAATCTTCTGGTCGCCGACCGTAAATTCTCCCGAAGTCCCCGGATCGGAGCCCGTAATGGCTTCAACGACGCTGGAAGACAGGGCGGAGAGCAGACGGCTTTGAATCTGCCGGGCGAACAGTTGTGCCTCGGTCAGTTCGCCGGTTCCATCGCCGCCATTTGATTTCTGGGGCGGGCGTTGCGCTGTCGCTGTGGCGAGAAGATGGTCGGAATTGAAGGGATTTCCGCCAAAGGAAGGATTTCGGAACTCGAACTTCAGTTCCTGGGCCGAAGCGGGTGTCGCCAACGCGATCACTGCCAGCGTGGCCAATCGTAGATGTTTCACTATTCAAGCCCCTTATTACTGCATCATAGGTGCTGCACGGCCGTGGAGGCCTTTGCAGGTCCACGCATGAGGAACGCGTCATGGGTGCCCGAACAGGTGAAGTGTTCGGGGCAGAAGCTATTTGAAAGGAGGAGCCCTAAAACTAGGCCCGGATCATTTTCGTCAGGATGACGGGTGATCGTTTCCTGGAATAACAGGCAGGAAATCGGTGGATGCGGGGCATCCTCCAACGATCAGGCTCTTCTTACGCATACACCACTTCCCCCCAACTTCGGCGCAACTGGACATTGACCGCAATTTCGCCGCGGCACGCTATCCAATTGTCGGCTGCAGGGGTGGCGACTCGTTTTTATTGTCTACCCTTCGCTAAGGGGCCAATTAACAAAGACCTAACGAATGATATATACCCAAAATTGAGTAGGGGCACCTGAGTAGCGCCCGGATTTAGCCGGAAATACTGGGCTGGGAAGCTCAAACCCACGGCTTTCCTAGGGCGAACAAAGTTAACGGTGACAAGGATTATTTAGCAAAAAAACTTCTTCGTCTCTAATTGGTACAGGCTGTTGGGACGAAGACCATTGGCGGGCAATGATTGGCCTTATGGCAGCAATGGACAGGGATGCGCTCCGGCTGTTGCGGCGGCGCGCTGCATGCATGTCGAAGCGATAAAAGGCGGCAACAGGACCTGTCCTGCCCTGTGGTAAGCGCCTTACTTGCGGCGGTAGCGGAAGTACCAGACTTCGTGCTCACTTTCAACTATCTATATGAAAATAAAAGGATAATTCGGAGTTATCGGGGGGTTTTTTCGCAAGAGTAATCACCGGGTAATCACCAAATAATTAGATAGTCTGGCCGACCTAGAGTATCCGTGATGATCAAGCTGGAGATTGCGTCCAGCATCGATCGGCTTTGAGCAGGGCGT
>NZ_JALKHS010000015.1:0-1561 GCF_023051225.1 Sphingobium agri
GCATAGGAGCTTTTTCCGCGAGCGATCACTGATACTTTCGCGACGTCGGGCGCGGCGAGTACCGGTATGAATAGCCGCTTTCGGGAGCTTCATTTCTGCTCGGGAAGGGTCGTCTTGGGTCGCTCTCGCTGGCATGGGCGAGCGCTGGATCAGGCTTTGCCCCGATCATGAGCCTCACCCGTAGTCTCGCCTTTGTCCGGGTCACGCCCCTGGCGGCGATCCAACCACCGCATAGCGGGCGTCACCGTTAGGCCATGAAGCAGGATTGAGACCAGAGCCGCCAGACCCACGACGGCCCAGAGGCGGTCCGGGTCACCGACATCCATGTGATTAAGCCCATAAGCAAGATAGTAGAAGGAGCCGACGCCGCGTATACCGAAGAAAGCGATCGTCAGCTTTTCAAAGCGGTTCGCCTTGAAGCCCGTTAGCGCGATGAGCCCTGTGGTAGGCCGCACCACGAGCAGGATCAGCAGCACAAATGCCGCGTCCATTGGCTGGAGTGGGGCAAGCAGACCGGTTATGAGAGCTCCGCCGAACAGGAGCAGGAGAACCATCATGGCAAGGCGTTCGATCTGCTCGGTAAGGTCGTGCATTTGCACGTTGAACTCATGGTCGCGATGTGACGCACGCAGCGTCAGCGCCGTGACGAAAACCGCCAGGAATCCATAGCAGTTAACGATCTCGGTGGCGCCATAGGAGACGAATGTCGCCGCGATGGCGATCAAGCCATCGCCGGTCTTCGCGAGCTTCGTCTCTGCCGGGATATGGAAAGTCAGCCAGCCGAAGAGTTTGCCAATCAACCAGCCGCCGCCCACGCCTGCAACGACCTCCCACACTACATTGACGCCGAGCCAGCGGCCAAACCATGGCTCCCCGGCACTCGCTGCGAGCACGATGGCGAGATGGACGAACGGAAAGGCAAGGCCGTCATTGAGCCCTGCTTCCGAGGTCAGCCCGAACCGGACTTCATCTTCTTCACCACTCCTAGGAGGGCCGACCTGAACATCGGCGGCAAGAACGGGATCGGTGGGCGCGAGGCTGGCGGCGAGCAGGAGAGCGATGCTCCATGGCAGGCCCAGCAAGGCCCCGCCCATCAGCGTGATGATGCCGATGCCGAGCGGCATGGTGATCGCAAGCAAACGCCAGGTTACGCCCCAGCGCCGCCAGTGAAAGGGGCGGTCAAGCTTCAACCCTGCGCCCATCAGTGCGATAATCACCACAAATTCGCTGAAGCGTTCGGTGATAACGGGATAGTTGATCGGCGAAGGCCGGAACTTCACCTCCGGCAAACAGAAGATGCCAGCGCCTATGAGGATGCACACAATGGGCAATGACAGCGGGAGCTTTTTCAGCGCAAGCGGTAGCCAAGCCACCAGCGCTATCAGGAACCCCGCGCCTGTCAGCATCAGGATATACGGCTCGGGCGCAGTGAAAGGCAGATCCATCAGCCGCTAACGCGCCGGTTGCATGGACGTTGCTGGCCCTCGCTCCACCGCGTATCCGTGATGATCAAGCTGGAGATTGCGTCCAGCATCGATCGGCTTTGAGCAGGGCGTTCGCG
>NZ_JALKHS010000016.1:0-27237 GCF_023051225.1 Sphingobium agri
GCCCGGTAGCTCGTCAGGCTCATAACCTGAAGGTCGCAGGTTCAAATCCTGCTCCCGCAACCAACGGTGTACGGCTCAACGTCCCAGTCTCACCAGACTGGGGCTTTTGTCGTTTCTGCACGATCGCATTTCCGCCGTTCGCAGGCGCGTCGGCAAACTCCAGCATCCGGGACAGATCACCCCGCAACTCCAGACGGCGATGCTTGCCATCACGGCCGTCACCGGCACGACAACCGCTTCGATCAAGGTACGGATCGCGTTGCGCGAGCCGCTCGCGTCACGCGTCACCAGATGATGCTCAAGTTCGGCAACGGCGGAGCGATAGACTGCCTCATAGTTCGCCGGGAGACGCACGACCGTCCGTTCGGGAAGGTTGGCAAGCTCCTGGAAAAGGCGGTCCTCTTCGCACTCCAGATCCTTCAGGCGCGTCATGACGGAGCGGGGAAGATCGTCGTCTTTCTCCATCTGCTTCACCGGTTTGGCAATCCGGCGGCGTGTCTCGATCAGATTTTCTTCCATTTCGTCGCGGCGGCTGTGCGCGGACCGCATCTGGGCATCCAGTTCTCGCTTGCGAAGCGACTGACGATCTCCGGCGTCAGGAGGCGATCTCGCAGACGCGCCAGGCCCGGTCGAGAGCCCGGTACAGGCCTGGAACGTGCTCACGGTGGGCGCCTTCACCGAGCGAATGGTGATTTCGGATCCGACCTATGCCGGTTGGAGTGCGCTAGGAGCGGCCGGCGACATCATGCCGCGAAGCCGTACCTCGGTGAGCTGAATCCGCGAGTGGCCGATCAAGCCTGATGTCGTTTTCGAAGGCGGCAATATCGGGTACGACCCGGCGACGGGGCAGGGCGACCACGTCGATGATCTCGCATTGCTAACCACCTATCGCGCGATCGCGGAGCGGCCGTTCACGACGACGGGCGATACCAGCGCGGCCACCGCGCTCGCCGCACGAATGGCGGCACAGATCTTGGTGGAAAAGCCGGCCTTGTGGCCCGAAATCAGTCCGCGGCCTCATCGTTCATTCCGCAGAATGGACCGCTGCCATGCGCGCCCATCACAGCTCCATCGGCAAGCCTGCCTTCGTGCCGCGCTACGGTTTTGGCGTCCCTTCGCTGGTTCGCGCGCTCGGTAGCTTCGATCACGATGTGACACTCGTCAGCTAGGACGAGATTGTTCCGTTCAAGATGAAGGGCGGATCAGCTGTCACCGATGAGCTGGCGGTTCATCAGCTGCCATGGCGCGCGAAGCGTTGTTGGCGCTCGATCCCGCGACGCTCGTCCAGCTGCGCGTAACCTTGAGTTATTGCATCGAACCGAACCCCGGCGAGCGCGGACTGTCGCGGCGGCATGTCTATGCGAGCCATGGTCTGCGATCCGATCTCAACCATGCGGACGACGCGCTCGGCACCTTCCTGCGGTGACGCACTTCCGAAGCAGGTGCTCGACCGCCGAAGCGTGCGGCATCGGACACTGGCTGGGGCATCGGTCCGCAATTGCGCAACCGAGGATCGCTGCACGCGGATATCTGGGAAGGCACGGCGACGGAGCTTGCCGCTTGCGACGCGATCATCGTCTACCCGACGGGCGGCTGGTGGAGGGAAATGTGGCCCAAGGGTACGTGGGCGAACCAGTGCGCTGCAGCCTCATCGCCAGCATCCGGGCTGCACCGGGCAGTGAATGATATGCTGAGGTGGCAGCCCAGATCGCGCCTGAAATCGCCGTCGAGCTTTAGCTTTCCGACCAACGCTACCTCGCTGCGCCTGCGGACGGACATCCCTGTCCCCAATATGTGCGAGAATTGCTATGCTCGGATATGGCAGGTGACTTGTGGTGACACGCCTCGAAGAGGAGAGCTCTCTCGCAAGGGTCCGGCCCTTGCCAATCCGGGTCTCCTCCTCGAGGCGTGTTACAGCCTTCGTTTTTGCTTAGCTGGTTAACATATTACCGAAAATTCACTGCCAGCGTAAAGCCGTAAGTTGCCGGTTTGCCAGAATATCCAATTACAGTGTCAGTAATCCTCATGACATAGTTCTGATATTTCTCGTTCGTAACGTTCCGTCCCCAAACATAGGCCTTCCATCGGTCGCCCGGCCCAGAGACACCGGCGCGCAAGTCAACGAGCGTGCGCGCAACCATCTTTCCAACAGAGTCGGCCCCGAGAAACGCGTTCGAGGCGCCAGTGTAGGACAGGCTTCCGCCGACGAATACCTCATGGGACGGGTCGAGAGACCATCGGTATTCAGCATCACCGACGCCTTGCCATTCCGGTGTGAATGGCATGCGCGTCCCCGAAAAATCCTCGACGGCGCCGAACTGATTTACACCGATAAAATCCTTGATCTTCGAATCTGTGTAGCTGCCCGAGAGATTTAAGGTTAGTCCACGCAATGGCCGAACCACTACTTGCGCCTCGGCACCAATGGCATCTGATTTTGGCGCATTGGCGACGGATTCCAGGACAACGAAGATGGGATCGATGAAATGAGAGCGGACCTGCTTGTTACGATAGTCGTAGTAGAAGACGGCGGCCGTGAGATCTACGGCCCTGTCAAGGAATGATGCTTTCACGCCCGCTTCGTAGGCCGTCAGCTTCTCCTGCTTCACCGGAGCGAACTGATTATTCGACGATGCAAGAACGGTAGGGAATAGACCGCTTTTATACCCCCTACTGACATTTGCATAAATGAGCGCATCAGAAGTTATTTTGTACTTGGCTCCGACGCGCCACGACACATTGTTCTCGTTGAGCCGCGAACGAAACTCACCCGGATCGTAATTCGCATCGAGATTGAAGCATCCGCCAACTTGCGGAACGGGACCTGCAGGCAGGCCGAAGGCACCCTTTGCGACGGATTGAACAACGCCGATTATGGCCGCGATATTACCGTTGCCATTGTCCAGCGAACATGTGTTGAACCACCGGCGGTTCTCTGTGTAGCGTGCGCCGGCTTGCAAGGTGAGATCCGGCGTAATCTCAAACTCGGCATTGCCAAACGCTGCTAGCGTTTTCGAGTTCTGAGTTGATGTCAGGTCTGCGCCAACGTTCGGTATCCCGAAAATTGGATTGTTCGTCTGGTTGCGGATATCGAAGGACTGGAATTCGTTCGCCTTGTCCTTGGCATAGTTGGCGCCGACGATCCATTTCAGGGGACCGGAGTCACCTACCAGGCGCAGTTCCTGGGAGAAGCTCTTTATCCTGCCTTGCGTGCCGAGCAGGAGGATCTGAAGCGCCGTGCCGTCGATGTCCCGGACGGCGTCCTGTCGGTAATCCTCATAGGCTGAGATCGACGTAAGCGTGATATGATCAGTCACATCCAGGTCACCGCGCAGGGCGATCTGGAAAAAGCGGTCATCATTGCGAAAATCCACGCCGGGATCCCAATCCGCGATCCTGTTGCTACCGAGAGCGGGCGAGGCGTTTGCAGGCACCTGGATCGTCAACGCATTCAATTGCCCTGCTTGCGAATCCGATCGGTCTGCCGGCGATGCGCCGGACACCGCTGCCGGAGCGCTAGAGAGCGGCGAGGGCAGGGCACCCAACGCGCTCGATCTTCTGCGGCAAAGCGCGTCAATCGGGGAAGCGCGGGCATCGATGCTGCCGAACCGCAACTTTTTGATCATGGCGGCCACGTTGATCCTCTGTATCCTGCAAACCGCCATCAATTCCGCGCAGCCCGGTTACACGTCCTGCCTGATTCCGCGGGACGTCTATTCCGAGAATGGCCGCGTCGTACTCATGGAAAAGGGCACGCGCGTTCTTGGCGAATATCGCGGCGGCATCCAGCAAGGGCACAATCGCCTGTTCGTCCTCTGGACGCGGGCGGTAACGCCCCAGGGCGTGCGGATTGATCTTGCCTCGCCTGGGGCCCGGCCCGCATCGCTCTGGTGATGTGGCGGAAGCCACGAAGGTAAAGGTATCCAGCGTCGCTCCGACAAGGTACAGCCTGATCGCGAAAGGGATGTTGTACAACCCCGCGCATGGTGACACGGCATTTACAGTGCCGCTCTTCGACGCTTACATGTGACGCGTAATGCCGGAAAACCAATCTTAAAATTGAATGGGTCAGGGGACTAACATTGGGACTAAGCCGCCGTTCGCGAGGACGAACGCTAACGACGGGTTTCGGCGACACCCGACGTTCGTGCGGCTGCATTATCGGCCCATGAATGAGCAAGGCTAGCGGCCAACCGCCCGGCATTTCCAATAAATATCCAGAAGAACCGGGCCAGCCCCTGAATTGCGGCAACCTATGAGGCGTAGACAACACCTAATACAACGCGAGCATTGATCATCACAGGTAGGTCTGGCGCCCCTTCTACCCGTTCTGTTGCGAGCACAACGGAGGCTCCGAGCCCGCCGATCGTTTCGAACTGTCGAAACCTCGAAAGCGGCGCGCCGATTCGTTTCAAAATGCTGTCACGAGCGCCTACCGCGAGCCCGTCGAAGGTCGAGCGGACCGCCGGCTGAACCGGATAACAATGAACGCATTTCGCGCCCGACGGTTATCGACGCATGCCCGACTTTTCCTCGCCCGAACCTTACATTCTTTGGCTTACGGGCGCCGGGGTTCTGATAGCCTTGGTCGCGTGGCTGCCGCTGGCCTTAAAGCGGCTGCCGCTCTCGCTCCCGATCATATGCATCGCCATCGGCGCGGTCATCTTTCTGCTGCCCGCGGTCTCGCTGCGACCGATGCCCCTGTCCTATCCGACGATCACCGAGCGGTTTACCGAACTGGTGGTAATCATCGCCCTCATGGGCGCCGGTCTGAAGCTTGATCGGATCTTCAGCTGGCGGCACTGGAGTGTCACGTGGCGGCTGCTCGGTATCACGATGCCGGTCTCTGTCGCCGCGATCACCCTGATCGGGGGATGGGGCCTCGGCCTTTCCTGGACAGCTGCGCTGCTGCTGGGCGCCAGCCTTGCACCGACTGATCCGGTGCTCGCGTCGGACGTGCAGGTCGGCCCGCCCAAGAGCGGCGAAGAGGACGAAGTCCGCTTCGGCCTGACTTCCGAGGCCGGGCTGAATGACGGGTTCGCCTTTCCTTTTGTCAATCTTGCGATCGCGTTGGCACTTGCAGCTAAGACCGGTGACCCTTGGGCGAGCGACTGGCTGCTGCACGACGTAGCCTGGGAGATCGGCATGGGGGTCGCCGGCGGCTGGGCGATCGGCAAGCTGTTCGGCTGGCTCACATTTCACGTTCCGGCCGAAAGCAAGCTCGCGCAGACGGGTGACGGCCTCATTGCCATCGCAGCGACCTTCGTGTCCTATGGCGTGACCGAAATCCTGGACTGCTATGGCTTTCTTGCCGTGTTCATCACCGCCCTGACATTACGCCGTTCGCACCGTGATCACGAGTTTCAGCGCGAGATGCACGACATCACCGAACAGCTGGAGCGAATCGCGATGATGGTGCTGCTGATCCTCTTCGGCGGCGCACTGGTCAATGGTCTGCTCGCACCGCTAGGCTGGGCAGATGCCGCGGCTGCGTTCGCGATCATCCTGCTGGTAAGGCCTATTGCAGGGTTGGTGGGATTGGCCGGCTTTCACGCTGAGCGAATGGAAAAGCTGACCTTGGCCTTTTTCGGCATCCGCGGCGTAGGATCGTTCTATTATCTCGCTTATGCGATCAATCACGCAGCGTTCGCCGAAGCTGAGCGCCTGTGGGCGATCGTCGGCCTTGTCTCGCTGCTCTCAATCCTGCTGCACGGATTGACCGTGACACCGGTGATGCGAACCATCGATCGGCAACGAGGGCGCGATCCCGACGCCTTGGATGAGACAACAGCGGCGCCTTGAGATTCTAGCACGCCTCGCAAATGGCTCCGGTTGCTTTTCACACTTGTCGTTTGGGCGAAGACGCCAACGCCTCTTGCGTCGGCCATTCTCCGCATTTCGCCAGAGTAAGATGAACGAACGGCAGCTCGCGAGTTCGCGCACTCCCAAGCGGAATAAGCGACTTTGGCGCGTAGCAGCCGCAAACTAGGTCTTGGCTCCTCGCATCGGCGAGGCGCTAGGCAACCCTCAGATTTCCGTGCCCTCCGGCAATGTGAGCGCGTCCTCCACATCCACCCCGAGATATCGGACCGTGCTTTCAATCTTTGTGTGCCCCAATAGAAATTGGACCGCACGAAGATTTCCGGTCGCCTTGTAAATGATCGATGCCTTGGTCCGCCGCAGCGAATGGGTGCCATAATCTTCACTGGGCAAGCCAATTCCTGTAACCCACTTGTCGACAAGGCGGGCATATTGTCTCGTGCTTATGTGGGCAGCATGATCGGTGCGGCTGGGGAAGCGAAATCCTCTAAAGAGCCCCCTCTCAGTTCGAGCCATTTGAGGAGGCTAGCGCAAGCTTCGTCCATCAATTCGAACTGAACTGGCCTTCCGGTCTTTTGCTGAACAACCGTGGCTCGCGTACGAATTTTCCGATCACAAACGATGTCGCTGGTCCTGATCTTCACCAGATCGCAGCCGCGCAGTTTGCTATCGATGGCGAGATCGAAGAGAGCCCGATCTCGAACCCGCCCATGTTGATCCAGGAAGAAGCGAATGGCCCAAATCTGACGGGGTTTGAGCGCTCGCTTCGCACCTACCTTACGTCCTGCATTCCACGACACTCGATCACGAGCGGCAGGATCGAATTCTGACAATCCCATGACACGTCTCCAATTGGCCATAATCGCCGCGGGGAAAACGCTTCATGGTGGGGCCGACCCGTTCCAGCCGCCCAGGAGCAAAATTTTGCTGCTCAGGTGCGGACCGGCCGCTTGTCCATCCTCAGCGCCCGAACTCGCCATTCGCTGCCGGTCAGCCCCTTCCGCCGCACGCAACGCAGGTTAAGCCGAGGCAGGTCGGCATCTTATCTAACGTTTGGACGATGACCTACTTCCGACCGCGCGCTTCCTCAGCTGCACCGGAGACCGCTTTCAATTTTATCCCAGCTCAGGCCGCATGGAGAAACGAACACGCTCAATCCCGTGCAGACTGCGAGGATCGGACTGGTAAACCGACAAGCCTGGATCTCTCGTCGCTATTTCACCCCGTTCAAGAGCAGCCAACATGCTCCTCATAGCATCATAACCAGCGCGCCAGCGCGCTTCGGCAGATTGGCTCGAGAAGTCGAATGCCTTGCCCGCCACCTCC
Organism: Sphingobium agri; assembly: GCF_023051225.1. Lineage (NCBI taxonomy): Bacteria > Pseudomonadati > Pseudomonadota > Alphaproteobacteria > Sphingomonadales > Sphingobiaceae > Sphingobium > Sphingobium agri. The sequence goes on from NZ_JALKHS010000016.1 coordinate 7,147, forward strand.
TTCGCCTGATCCGCATAGGCGAGGCGCAGCACCGTTACGGGCGCTGCTTTCTCACCTTGGGCATCAAAGACCGCCTGCCAGGCGGCCAACGCGCGGCGGCTTTGCGTTGCGAACATGAGGTCCTGGCTCCGCTTTGCACTGTCGCCGAGCGTGCGAGGACGACCTCCAGACAGCGGCAGCAGATCCACGGCGATGCAAAGCAGCGCGCGGGACCGCTTTTCGGACAGGATGATATCGAGAGGCAGGTTGATTGAAATGCCCGCGTCTCCCAGCAGCCGCTCGCCGATTGCGACCGGCGGGAACAGTGGAATAAGCGCGGCGCTCGCGCGAATTTCGTCGCAGCCGATCCAACAGCTGCTTGTGTCGAATGCGACATCTTCGCCGGTCTGAATATCCACAGCTGTGACTGACAAGCGCGGAGAACCTTGATTGAGCCTATCAAAATTCACCAGCCGCCGCAGCGTGTCGGCGAGTGGACGCAGATCGTAGAGGCTTGCAGGCTCGTCATTGTTCAGAGGGTTAAACCAGGGGCCGTAGATATGACGGGGCACGAAAAGCCCGGGATGTCCACCGGCCAGCGTCAATGCGGTCGACCAGCTACGCCTCACCGTCTCAAAGATTGCAGGCAGGTCAATCGGTTCGGCGTCTCCGCGACATTTCCACAGCTCACGCAGTCGGCTGATCCGGTCGGACGCCTCGTTGCCGCAAATCACCGCCGCATTTACCGCGCCCGCAGACGCACCAGCAATCCACGAAGGCTCAAGCCCCTGCTCATGCAGCGCCTCATAGGCTCCAGCCTGATATGCGCCGAGCGCATTCCCGCCGCTGAGGACGAGCGCGACATCATAGGGATGGTCGTTCACCGCGGGCTGTCCGGAGCCATGCCTGGGTTCTGATGGTAAATGACGGGTGCCACACGATCTCCTGCGCTGTAGCATGCCTAACCGCTCGCAGGGTGCGGCGTTCCACGCTGCGATGCTGCTCGTCACCCCTTTTCGGTACGGCCTGGCGTTCCTACATCCTGCTCACCGAAACTGCCGGCACTTCCAGGAGCACATACATTGACCCGTTCGCTTCGGCGCTCGGCGCGCATTGCCGCGCAGTCCGCGCTCATGATGATCCTGATCTCCACTCCAACCCTTGCGTCGGCCGCCTCCGGCACGCCGCCCCGCCCGAAACTGGGTAGTGCCGAATATCGTCTGAGCTGGGGCGTGAAGGCAAGCCGCGCAACCGGCGTCTACCGCAAGGGCGCGACCGGCAAAGGCATAGTCGTCGCGATGATCGATACGGGCGTTGGCCCGGACGCCGCAGGGTTGTTCAGCGACCTCTCTCCTCATTCGATCGACCTGGTGCCCAACCGGCGGTTCGACACGGGCGACCGGCGGCATGGTCAGCAGACGGCTTCCCTGCTGGCTGCCCCCGTCGATGGCGCGGGAACATTCGGCATTGCTTATGAAGCGACGCTGTTGTCCATTCGTGCCGATCGTGACGGCTCTTGCCTTCGCACCTGCGCATTTGACCCGCCGCTTCTGGCCAAGGCGATCGACTATGCGCTGGATCATGGGGCAAGCGTTATCGGCATGCCGATGGCGTCCAGGCGGGCAATCCAGGCCATAGAACCGGCGCTGGAGCGCGCTGCGAAACGCGGCGTCGTCATCGTCGCTGCGGCTGGAAATGACGGAGACGACCAGCCCGTCTGGCCCGCCCGCTATGCCACCGACCCGCGTTTCGCTTCATCGATGCTGGTGTCGGGCGCAGCAACCCTCCAGGGCAGGATGGCGCCTTGGTCGAACAAGGCAGGCGCAACACGCAGCCGCTATGTCGTCGCTCCGGGTGAATATGTTGTTGTCGATTGTGGCGAGCGATCCTGCAGCCTCGTCTCGGGGACGTCCTATTCGGTCGCTTACACCGCAGGCGCCATCGCGCTCCTGCTTAGCCGGGCTCCGCATCTGTCCGGGCCGCAGGCTGCCTCAATGCTGCTGCAAAGCGCAGATGATCTTGCCGAGCGCGGCACTGATCACCTGACTGGCAGGGGGCGGCTCAACGTGGGCAGGGCAATACGCGCCGTGCAGGAGGCAAAGGGCTGAAGAGCACGCTTTGTGCGTCAAGTGATTTGGCTGGACTTCCTCGCAATGGCGTGGCCGGCAAGAATGAGGACGATGCCCGAGGCAAGGAACAGCCAGTCCCAAATCGACACGCCAAGCGCTTCAATGACATGGTGCAGATTCAGCAGATGGTGGTCAATCAATCCTTCGATAAGGTTGAACCATCCCCATCCTGCGAGCATGTAGCCGATCAGTCGCCAGCCCGGTGCGCTGGCGCCCCGCCTGCCATTTAGTGCCCGCCAGAGCAACGCCACCCCGATCAGCGTCGCCATCCACATAAGCGCGTGGAAAAGGCCATCGGCGAGCATATTGGCTTTCATGTTCATCATGCTGTCCATGGGAATGACCGCTGACAGCATGGCATGTGTCTGAAAAATCTGGTGCAGGACTATCCCGTCGAAAAATCCTCCGAGGCCAATGCCAAGCATGATTCCCGGAGGAGCAAGCGAGGGCAGGTCAGTCCTTCGATCGGTCATCCGCGTCTCCTGCGGCTCGCATCAGGCAAGTTCGCGCAAATGCTTCATATGCTCCAGATGCCGTTCGACGACTGGAGCGGTGGAAAGCGCGAATGAGCGCAACTGCGAATTGTCGCCGCCCTCGGCGAAGTTGCGCATCAAGGTCACGGTTTCCTCATGGGCAAGCACCTGCTGATCCAGATATTGCTTGTCGAACCCATCGTCTGAGGCCTCCATCAGGTGCTGGATCATCCCTTGACGGCGGTTGTCCAGCTCAAGTGGGGGCGCAATCACGCCTGCGGTCTCGTTCATCTCCAGCGCGGCCTGAAGCTGATGCGTGCTTGTCGTGTGATCGATGATCATCTGGCGAGCTGCCAGCCGCACGTCATCGCGTTGGGCTCGCTGCAACGCGATCATCCCGGCGCGGATCTCGTAGCGATCCCCGATGGCGGCGTTTTCGACAAACTGGTCAGCCGTCCTCGTGCTGGCTGCACTTGCCTGCCCCACCATGCCCCCGACCGCATCTGTCACCTTGTTGACGACCTGCTTCAGGCCGCCTGCTTCCTGTTCGTTGCTCATCATTCCACTCCTTCGGGCACATGGGAGCGCACGGCTTCCCAATAGGCGAACTGGTCATGGGGGCCCCGTTCACGGAGCGACTCGATCGGGTGAGGACCATCGGGTTCCAACCGATATTCATGGCCGAATTCCTCGCGGTGCCGGTCTATGACGATTTCCGTGGGCGATCCGCCTGCATTGACCTTACGCTGATATTCGAAATAGCGATGATCGGGACCAAGCGTCTTGATATCGACAAATTGCGCATCATAGCTGGTCCAGCTGATGGTGCGGTCAAGCACGTCGCGCAGATATTCCTTGTTGGGTTCGAAGGTCAGCGGCGCGGGCATGCCATTCGCGGGCAGGAAATCGGCGGGATCGACCTTTTCAATCTCCTTCATCTGTTCGCAAGCAATGCGCAGATGCTCGATCTCCATGCCCAGATGCAGTTCCCAGATCGCCTTCAGTCGTGCGTCCGTTTCCGTGGACATCCACGACCAGTACATCCAGCACTCATTATATTCATGCAGCACCCAGTTGGTGAGCCAAGTCATCGATGGATCGAGTATCGATTCATAGTGGGATACATGCTGCTCCTCGATCTGGGCGATCTCCAGATAGAGTGCGCGCGCAAGCGGATCGACGGGGCGGTTCCCCACATTCATATAATAGTTCATCGTCTGCTGCTCAGCGGCAACGATAGTGATGCCGTTCATGATCGACTGAATATCCGCGGCATGGATCGTCATGGGCCGCCGCAGCTCATCGTGCGGGTGCCGATGCTGAAAGATCGTCGGCCGCCCGGGCAGCATCTCGGTCAGGTCCTGCGTGATCTCCTCCGCCTTTCTGCCTTCCCCCATCAGATCCATGAGGTTGGCGTATCTGTAGAGATGATCGAAATCCTCCAGCAGCGCGAATTCATAGACCTTCTTGAGGTATGGATCGGGCTCGTGCCGCGCCAGCCAAGCCGTCAGATCCACCGCGACCTGCTCATAGCCGATGGTGTTCGCGATTGTGCTCTCATCGCCAGGGATCAGCCAGTTCACGACTTTTTGCTGCTGCTGTTCGACTCGCCTGACCACAGCGGCGACTTGCTTGAGGCCAATATCCATCGTCCGGCGCGCCATCTGATGGGAATTGATGATGGCCTCAACTTCTATCCCGTTCATCGCAATCACGCGACAGCGTGTATAAGGATGCACGGCGCGCGTGTCATAGGGTTCGATGTTGAGTTCAGACCAGCTGCGGAATTGTTGTTCGAGCGGAATGCCACGCTCGGCCAAAGGATTAAAGCTCATAGAATTGCTCCCACACGGATGCTCCGCCCTGAACATTGGCCGTGCTACCGAGTTCCGCCAAAATCCCGAACACTCTAACTCAGGTAAGCAGAAGCGGCGGATCAGTCTCGGGATGATTGTTCTTCCGGAAAATCGGAACACTTGCGTCAACATGCGCGCCAAAACCAATATCAGCATTCATTCACCTAGGTTGGTTCGTCATCCAAAAGGACTTTCGACTTAACCGTTGTGAATTCACTGCTCCATCGGTGATGTTATCGCTGCCGAAGTGCCCAGGATCGCCCCATGAATGACGTAGAATATTATAGAAAGCGCCTCCAGAAAGAAGACCTCAGTGCGCGCGAGGCAGGGTCGCGGACTGCTGCAACTATATACCGGACGTTAGCTGCGCATTATGCGCACAGGATAATAACGCTGCTGATGGTAGAAGAGGATGAACCAGCACAAGGTGAGCATGCCAGCGCTTTCCGACGCGAGCGATTAAAATCGAATAAGGGAGGAAGCTAGATGGCCAAAAAGAGCGCAGTGAATAAGAACGAACGTCGCCGCAAGCTCGCCAAGAAATATGCGCCAAGATATGCGAAGCTGAAGGCGGCGGCGGATGATGTAAGTCTCAGCCCGGAAGAGCGCTTGATCGCACGGCTGAAAATGGCGGAAATCCCTCGTAACGGCAATCCTACGCGGATCAGGAACCGGTGCGAACTGACGGGGCGGCCGCGCGCCTATTACCGGAAATTCAGACTGGCTCGGGTGATGCTGAGGCATCTTGCCACGAGAGGGCAACTGCCAGGCGTGATCAAATCGAGTTGGTGACACGGACCATCCTTCTCCACTCTCAAGAGGAGGTGCTGTTGAACGCGGATGGCCACGCCTCAGCAGGATTCGGCATAAGCCGGCGTCCGCACATAGTCATCCTCGGCGGTGGTTTCGCCGGTCTCGCCTGCGCGCGCGAACTCGGCGGTGAACCGGTCCGCGTAACCCTGGTCGACCGCAACAACTATCATCTTTTCGTGCCCTTGCTCTATCAGGTGGCGACGGCCGCGCTCTCGCCTGCCGATATAGCGCAGCCCATCCGGCGCATCCTGCGCCGCCACGACAATATAGAGGTTGTGCTTGGCGAAGCCGTAGGCGTCGATCCACGATCGCGCCGCCTGTCGCTCGCGGACGGGTCATCGCTGCACTTCGACAGGCTGGTGATCGCAACCGGCAGCCAGTATAATTATTTTGCGCATCCGGAGTGGGAAGCGCTGGCGCCGGGCTTGCGCAGCATCGAGGATGCTCGCCTTCTTCGCAGCCGCATTCTGCGCGGTTTCGAGTTGGCAGAGCGGGAAGCCGATCCGACGCGACGGGCAGAACTGATGACCATCGTCATTGTCGGTGCGGGACCAACGGGCGTTGAAATGGCAGGAGCAATAGCGGAGCTTGCGCATTACACGCTTGCCCGCGACTTCCGGCATATCGATCCCGGCGCGGTGCGCATCCTGCTCGTGGAGGCGGGCAAGCAGATCCTGACGAGCTTTCCGGAGGAGCTGAGCGCCTACGCCCGGCGGCGGCTGGAAGCGATCGGGGTAGAAGTCATGTTGGGCCAGGCGCTCGAGAGCATTGATGACGATACGCTCGTCATCGCCGGACAAAAGCTGCGGGCGAGCACAATCATATGGGCGGCCGGGATCAAGGCGTCGCCGGTGGCGTCCTGGTTGCGGGCCGAATGCGACCGTAGCGGCCGGGTGCGGGTCGCCGGGGACTTTTCCGTGCCCGGCCATCCTGACATTCATGTGCTGGGCGACAGCGCCGCGTTAGATGACCCGGAAACAAGTCAGCCGCTCCCCGCACTGGCGCAGGTGGCGCAGCAACAGGGCCGCCATCTGGGCCAATCGCTCGCGCGCGAATACACCGGCCGGCCGTCACTCCCCCCCTTCCGCTTTCACGATCGTGGCAACACTGCGATCATCGGCCGCAATGCCGCAATTTCGATTTCGGCAAGCGCCGCCTGAAGGGGCGGGTTGCCTGGTTGCTCTGGGCCATTGTCCATGTCTATCTGCTGGTTGGCTTCGAAAAGCGGCTGTTGGTCAGCATCCAATGGCTCTGGCGCTATTTCACCTATCAGCGCGGCGCCCGGCTGATCACGCAGCCATCACAAGGCCGGCCGGATCAAGCAAGGAGAAATGCGATGCCAACGAATGATGATGAACGGATGAAGCCGGGTGACGAGGCTCCGGCTGGAACTGAAGGCACTGGCGAAAATCTCTGTCCAACCTGTGGCGGTGACGGCAGACTGAATGGCCAGCCATGCCCCGGCTGCGAGGGGACAGGGAAGGTCATCGAGGGCATCGGCGGCGGCTGATCCCAGTTCTTCATCACAAGGCAAAAGGCGGTTAGCCGCTCCAGCCGGAGCGGCCCCGATGCTCTCAAGCCAGGCTGTGCTTGAGCGCGCTTGCCCGATCATGACCGGCGCGAACCGACTGATATGCCTGTTCAACGACCGAACGCGACGACGCATCCAGATCATTGTCGGACAGTGCCGCCTCGAACTTGCCCTTGATATAATCTTCGCCGCGTTCGACCTCCTCGACAACCGCCTTGTCATCCTTGCCGGTGATCGCCTGCTTGAGGTCCATAAAGCTGCGGTGGGCCGCTGCGAGCAAGCTGCTTTCATCTTCCGGATTTCCGCCTAGCCTGCGCACTTCGGCCTGGAGGCTGCTGGCAACCTGACTCCGTTCCTGCGCAAACTCGGCGAAGGTTGTCGCATATTGGGTGTTGGACGCATCCTCCGCCGCATCTCTGAAGCCCTTCACGCTGTCGAGCGTGGTCTTGATCAAACTGTTGAGGGTAGAGATGCTGTGATCGTTGCTCATCAACTGCTCCTTTTTTGCGGGTGTTGAATGGCTCCAGCGCTGCAAGCTGGTCCAAGTTCCATGCTCTCTGGGCGCCTAACTCCCGGCGCGCCAGCACGCCTTCCGCTCACGACGAAGAGCATTGAACCGGTCAGCAAATCGCGCCGACCATCATGCGTGAAGATGGACTGATCCAGGCTGGCGATGGTGCGGAATGCGGAAGAGAACAGGCAACCGAAGGGAATGACTCTGGTTCGTCTCACACCATCATCGCCGACCTTGAGGAACCAAGATGAAGTCCCTTGCCCAACAGACCGAGCAGGATATGAGCGGCGCGGCAAGCGTCCTTAGTCGACAGAAGCGCGACCATGAGCGGTTGGACAGGCTGCTCAACCGGCTTGGCGCCGCGCCAGCCGATCAGCAGGCACCTTTATTGATGCGTGTCTATCGCCTCGTTTTCCCGCACGCATTCGCCGAGGAGGCTGTGCTGTGGCCAACACTAAGACGGGTGCTGCCCGATGGAGAGCTGCTGACACTGAGGGTGGAGCAGGAACATCAGCAGATCAATGAGCTTGTTGCAGAGCTGGATGGAACAGCGCCGGATTCTTCCGATCGCGCGCAGCTGCTCGAGCGGATCGTCGCATTGCTGCGGCAGGATGTGCGGGATGAAGAGGATCGGCTCCTTCCAAGATTGCAGGACGCGGTCTCGCCTGCGCAACTACGCCGGCTCGGCTGGGCTTGGGAAGCAGTGCGACGCATCGCTCCGACCCGAGCGCATCCGATCGTTTCCCGCCGCCCACCAGGCAATGTCCTGGCCGCCCTGCCACTCTCGCTGCTGGACCGCAGTCGCGATGGCATCGACGCGCTTCTCCATCGCGGCGCGGGTCCCGCGACCGAACCGCTCAGGGCGTTGAGTTCCGCACTCGCCTTCGCTTCTAACCTAGTTGAGCGGTTGCCAGGCATGCGAAAGGGAGAAGATCCAAGCACGAGCGTCTCCGACAAGCATCTGCCCGGATGGCGCGCCGCCGCCGCAGCGACTGTAGTGGCTGGCGCAGTGCTTGCGGTGAGGTCAAGCCGAGGGCGCTGAACCGCTGACAAACACGCCGCCAAGCTATGCGAATACACGTGCCGGAGGGTTGAAAATAATATATCGCAACCGTTCCATAACGAGATAATCTCCGTCGTCCTCCGTCCTCCCAAGGAGCCGGAAGCTAACCGAATTCGGAGGAGAAACCGAAGTCACATCAGCTTCCATCAGCGATGTTTTCCCGGATCAGGCGTACCGGGCCGATCAGGCCTGACGATGGCAACGGAGTATCAGCGTCATATGGGGTGGCGCCGAATGCCTTGCCCCCGGCACCGATCGTATCGAACACCGTCACCGGCTGCTTAAACCCTAAGCTGGGCGCATCTTCTGCAGTGAAGCTGATCCGCTTGGTCACGCCGGGTTGACGGTCGCCTACCACCCGGTTCACCCACAAATTGCTGGTCCGAACCTCTATCTTGTTCCTGCCCTGCTTCAGCAAGGGAGCGATATCGATCTGGTAGGGCTTCGTCCAAGCAATCCCCGCCGACCGGCCGTTGACCAGCACTTCTGCGATGACTTCCACTTGGCCAAGATCCAACTTGATGGAGCGCGCGCCGTTAAGCCAGGATTTGGGAATGTTCAGACTTCTCGTATAGCTGGCCGTGCCGGAAAAATAGCGAACGCCTGGGTCGGATTCCTTGCTGAGGTCCCGCAACTTCCCCAGCGCCAGTTTGGCCGGTGCGCCCCGCCCAGGCTGGAAAGCGACCGACCAGCCGTCCGACATATCCGCCAACTGCTCGGTTGTAACGGCTGGGACCGCGCCGGCTTCAGATCCCTTCTTCTGGAAGACGACGAAGGTCGCGCCGAATGGATCGAAGGGAATGTCGACGATCGTGCGGCCATTTTCTGTTCGGTAGCTGGCCGGGCTCGCCTTGCCCGTGACGGGGTCCCACAGTTCCGGCGCCTTGCCCGCCGTGCGGAATGACGCCTGAACCGTCTGCGCGCGGTCCTTGCGATTGGCGACGAAGTAGATGTCGGAGCCGCCCACATGACGATGAAGGAAGCGGACCTCCGCATCTGCCCCCTGGATCAGCTCGAAATCGGCCGCGATCTTCTCCCCGGCCAGAGCGGCGTCTGGCAGCCTGGCTGCATAGACCGTGCCTGCGCCGATCCTGGCTACGCCTGTCGTTGAGGGCCAGAGTTCAGCGATGATGGCCCGCGCCTTGGCGGGATCGTCACTCAAGCTGGGGGACCCAAGTGGGCGCTCACCCACCAGCACCGCGCCCGCCCGCACCAGATCACGCAGCCGTTCCAGCGTGGGCAGCGTCACCCACTGCACCTGCCCGCTCATGTAGAGCAGTCGCCACGACATGCCATTTTCCGTCATCAGGCGACCGTCCTTGACCCGGATACGGTTCTTCAGCGCATCGGCGTTGACATAATCATATTGCAGACCTTCCGGGATGGCCGGAGGCTTGTCACCGAACAGAGCGACGATCGACGTGCCCTCGCCATAGAAAATAGCGACATCGTTGACGGCCTGCCCCTGCTGCAGCAAATGGGATGCGCGGCCCAGATAGCTGATCCAGGGTCCGGCCTGCTCAGCCCATGTATCCTTGCGGTTGAACCAATGGCCAAATGGCCCCAGCACCAAGCCCGGCGCCTTGCCCATCAACGGTTGGTGAACGCTGCTATGCAGGATGAAACGGTTCACCCCGGCCAGCATCAGCAGGTCGGCATAGGGCTTGAGCACCCGGGGCGAGAGGGACCATGGTGCCCCGGCTGCCGTGAGCGATTCCGCGGCCACCAGATTCTGGCCCCAAATATGCGCAACCGAAGCAGATTCCCGGATGTCTGCAAAGGGACGGGCCTGGAATTCACCGGGCGCGCCCCTGACCCACAGCGCCGCCATCGGCACGTCGGCCGACGCCTTCATTTCCATCCCATCCCCAATGACATGGGGTGAACCCTCATGGGATTCGCCGTAGCGGATCATGCCCACCTTATGCAGCTCCGCGCTCAGCCGGTCATAATGTTCTGTCTTCAGCAATTCCTGTTGCGTCCGACGGAAATCCCAAAGGAAACGATCGCTGTTTTCCGCGCTGTCCACGACATAGCCCGCCAGCGCAGGGAGATAGGAGACTGCGTCATAACCGCGCAACCGCTTGAACTGCTCCAACATGGCGGGCGTCCAATTGGCCGTTCCGGCTTCCCAACTGTCGAATATCATGTTGCTGACGCCGGACGGTCCCAGCCGACCTCCGCTCGCGTCGCGGTACTTATCCAGATATTGAGTGATATAGCTGGAGACGTCCGCGCCGTTCAGCTTGTCTACCTCCAATCCTGCGCCGCTTTCCTGAGCCGGGGCGTTATGCTGCCCCGTCAGCGAATAGCCAAAGCGCAGCACGACCCATTCCCCGCGCGGCGCGGTCCAGTCCAAAGATCCATCGGGCCGCAGATTGCTCGTCAGGTCCAACACATCGGCGGCACGCACCGCGCTTCGTCCGGCAGGCGTCGCCAGTGCATAGTAATCGTGCGAAACCTCGAACCCTGCCTTTTTCTCCCAGGCGTTGATCATCGGCGCACCCTGAAGCACGAGTTCCGAAATCAACAATTTACCTCCAGGCCCTCCGCCCACATTCAGGATGGCGTCCTTTTTGTCCTCTTGCCTGGCGGCCGCTGGAACCACGATCCGGAACATTCGCGCCGTGGTTGCGGGCACTGATGTCGTGCGCTGCGGGCCGGCGCTTTCCAGATTGCTCACCATTTTCCATGCGCGGCCGTCATCGCTTGCTTCCAGCCGCACGTTCGGGCCGAGCCCGGCCCCGCCTGCGCCGCCCATGGGGGCATAGCCTCCAGTCGCGATGGTGATGGCCCTGACCGTCACCGGCCGACCATAATCATATTGCACCCAAGAATCGCCGCCAAGCGTCGCCGCGGTCAGTTCGGTCGTCAGGACGACATCGCCATCCATCATCTGCTCAACATGAAAATCGCCGCCGCTTGCCGTGGCAACCGGGCGCGGCAGGGCATATTGCGCAGGCAGCCGGAACGCGACCACCTTGGAATCCCGGTAAAAGGGCGTGCTGTTGCGCGGGTCGATACTGGCGTTGTTCTGGAACAGACCGGCGGTGCCGGGCGGTTGCGCCAGCTTGCCGGTGAAGCGCTTGCCACCTTCTATCCGGGTCTCGGTCCAGACATATTTCTTCATGGCCTGTTCGGGCTTGACCCAGGGACCGCCGCTTTCGCTCCAGCCGGGAGACCCCGCCACGCCGATGTCCAGCTTTCGCGCGATGCTGCCATCCACAGCGTATTTGAAGGCGTCCTTCCACTCCGGGCTCATATATTTTAACGGCGCTTCGATCACGCGGGGTGCGCCTACATCGACGTCGAACGCCTGATATCCGCCCAGTCCGATGCGCTGCATCCAGGATAGATCGGCATCAATGCCAGCCTTGCTGATCTGGCCGCTGTTCCAGTGCCACCATACGCGCGGCTTTGCGGCAGCAGGCGGGGTCTGGAATGCATCGATTGCGATGTCCTGTGCGGACACTCCGCCGGAATAGAGCAAGGCGAGGACAAGCGCGCAGGACCCAAGCTTCATCTGCGAAAAACGTTTCAAGACTATCCTCCCAAGGTTTTCATGCAGATCGAGACGTCCGCCATCAATTCAAGAATTTATGCCCTTCGGACCGGCAAGGTCTATTCGCTGAAGGGACGGAGCGATGATCAGGCATAGCCATCATATCAGCCGCACGGATGCTGAAATGCCGCGGGTCGCGTCAGGGGCAATCCAGATGTCGAACCATCCGGCATCGGCTTCGTTGGCAAGATCTTCGTGGATATGAGCCAGGTCTCCCGGCCGTAATTCGAACTCTACCATATGACTTTGCCCTGCCTCGATATCGACATGCTGGATGTTGCGCAGCACGCGCACCGGCTGCGTGATGCTGGCGACGCGATCATGAATATAGAGCTGCGCGACTTCATGCTGGGTACGCTTTCCGCTGTTGGTGAGGGTGGCGCGCACCAACAGTGTTCCCCCCTTGCGGACGGTATCGCGATCCAATTGAGTAGGCCCGTAGGATATGGGCGAATATCCCAAACCATGACCAAAGGGGAACAACGCCTCGTTCGACACTTCCAGATAGCGCGCCTTGTGGGATTTTTGCGATGGATTGGTTTGGGGCCGTCCGGTCGGACGATGATTGTAATAATAAGGTTGTTGCCCGGCCGACTGCGGGAAGCTGACGGGCAATCGGCCTTGGGGCGCGTGATCGCCGAACAGGATGTCGGTAATGCCGTGCCCCGTTTGCGAACCAAGGAACCAGGTCGCAACTATGGCTTGTGCGTTCAGGCATTCGCCGGTCAGCGCCAGGCCGCGACCATGCTTGAGCAGGACAACCGTGGGCTTGCCCGTCGCCACCACCGCTTCCACCAGTGCCTGCTGGTGGGGCGGAATGGTGATGGACACGGTCGACGCAGCCTCACCGCTGCGCGTCGCGCTTTCACCCACGAACAGGACCGCGATGTCGGCTGCAGTCGCGGCCGCGATGGCGGCGTCGATGCCGCCGTCGATCGGCTGGGTCGGGGTGCAAGCCTTGGTAAAGGATATTCGTGCGCCTGCACCTAGCGTGGAGCGCACGCTTTCTTCGAGTGTCACGACCTTGCGGCTGTCGCCCGTAGCTGCCCACGCACCAAATGCGTGGACAGTGTCCGACACATAGGGTCCGATAAAGGCAAAGGACTTGCCCGATTTCGACAGGGGGAGAAGGTCCCCTTCATTCTTCAGCAGCACGATCGATTTACGCGCCGCTTCCCGCGCCAGCGCGATCATGGCGGGCGTGCCCTCGACCTGCGCACGGCGGTCGGGTGAAAGCGAACGATAGGGGTTTTCGAACAGTCCCAACGCCTGCTTCACGCGCAGCACGCGCCGTACCGCCTCATCGACGATGCGGATTGGCAAGCGGCCGGATCGGACAAGCGCAGGAATATGCTTGTTGTACAAACCGCTCTGCATGGACACGTCGCACCCGGCGGTCAGCGCCTTGATGACGGCGTCTTCCTCATCCCCGGCAAAGCCGTGGGCGATCAGTTCCTTTTCGGACTCATAGTCGGATACCACCAACCCGGGAAACTTCCACTGGCCGCGTAAAATATCAGTCAACAAATGCCGATTGCCGGTAGAGGGCACGCCGCCAATGTCGTTGAAGGAGGACATGACCGACAAGGCGCCTGCATCGAATGCCGCCTTGAAGGGGGGCAAATGGACCTGATGCAGCGCTACGTCGGAAATTTCGACGCTATTATAATCCATGCCGCCCTCGACCGCGCCATAAGCCGCGAAATGCTTCGGGCATGCGAGCATCCCGTCCTCAGCTTTGAGATCAGGCCCTTGGAAACCGCGCACCCGCGCCTGCGAAAGATGAGAGACCAACCATGGATCTTCGCCTGCCCCCTCGGTTACCCGACCCCAGCGTTGATCCCGCGCCACGTCGACCATCGGTGCGAAGAACCAGTGCAGACCGAATCCACTGGCCTCCTGCGCGGTAGCGCGCGCGGTGCGATAGCAGAGGTCCGGATCGAAACTGGCAGCTTCGCCCAAGGGTGTGGGATAGATTGTACGCAGGCCGTGGATGACATCGCCCGCAAAGATCAACGGTATGCGCAGCCGCGACTCCTCCACTGCGATCTTTTGGAGCGAGCGAAGGAAAGCCGGATCGTGCGAGCCGAAGAAACCAATAGCGCCGCCTGCGCGAACCATAGCCTGCACCTCTTTGACGCGCGGCGGCGGCCCGGTGACTGGATTGACTTCCGTGGCGAAAGGAGCCGTAAAGAGCGAGAGTTGCCCGGCCTTCTCGTCGATGGTCATCCGCCGGAGCAAGCTTTCGACAAAACGCCTGTCCGCAGCTTCACTGATCCTGGCTGCGGACAGGTCGACCGGAATTGCCGCCAGCACAAGCGTCGCGGCCCCATGCATAAGAAGATGTCGACGCTGAAGGGTCAAGGGCATGGCAGCTCAAGTCTCTCCTACTGCGGCCAGGCTGGCGATCGTCACCGCGTGAATAACGTGCTTCCAGTCATTCCCTGCAGCGTTTCGGCCATGCAACTTTGCCTGAACGTGAGCCGTCATGGAACGGCGTGAGGCGAGCGATCGTAGCGGCCTCCCGACTGAGGAAAGAGCGAGATGTGGAATGGCACTGATAACCTCGCAGTTTGTTTGACCTGATTTGACACTTCAGCATTTTCCTATCAGAACGGCTTTAATTCCTACATTTATGGGGAGCCCAGGATGTACGGTGTATCGGTTCGATATCATGTCGGAGGTTAAGTATCTGAGCGCCAGCGCCCGATGAGGGCGCGGGCGCTGCATATGATCGTTCGCTCCCGGTTAATGACCCAGTTCCGAACAGAAACCAGATGCAATCAGAAGTTGGCTTTGTATTAGCTCTTAAATCTGATGCATTGCGGTGCAACAAGCACGAACGAAGTCGCCCCGTCGCTGTCCGCTGATGCTGCGGCTGTTGCAGGAAGCAGCAAATGCTCTTCACATCAGCAACCGGTCTGAGGATCGGTCCGTTATCCCGCTGGCGCTGCTCAGAAGCCGACCTGTCGGGAAGTATCAAATCGCCGCCCTCGCTTTCGGCGGTCTCCGACCAGCTCAGACCGTTCCGGCGCGGAGGCTGAAATATCCGTCGACGCCGAAACCGGTCCTTCTCCCCGCGTCGCTTGGGTTACCTAAACACCACCTGAGGTGATGATATCAAAAAAAGGGCCGGCTTCCAGCCGACCCTCATGATCCTCCCTTAATTGGAGAACCTCTGGGGGAGTAAGTAATATATGATCTAACCCGACTTGTCTAGTAAATAACAGACGTCTCGCGGGTAGGAGTCCAATTGATCTTCCGATCTGTGCAGTTGGAGGCTACGACAGGCCACTGGCCACGACCGTGCTTGAGTGGCCATAAGGGATAGATTGGAGCAATCTGTGAGCCATGCATTGGCTAACGGTCGAAAAAATGGCCGCCACTATACTGTGACGGCCACTTATTTTTATGATATCGTAAATTCTGATCAGCTCACCAGCGGAACGCAAGTGAAGCGCCGAATTCACGGGGGGCAGTCGCACTGATCGTGCGATAGCCCGAGACAAATGCGGTGTCGTCAGCAGCCGCCGTCTGCGCGATGCCTGCTGAAATATCGGTAATCCGCTTCTGGTTGAGCAGGTTCTTGACAAATCCTGTCAGTTCCCACTTCCCGTCGTCGCTGCGGACGCCCGCATAAACGTTCAGGATAGTGCGACTTTGATATCTATAGTTCTTCAGCTGCGAATAAACGCCTGGGCGATAGTTTATCAATCCCCGCACGAAGGGAGTAAAAGAGCCATCCATCGGTAAACGCAGCTCGGTGTTGGCTGACAGGCTGAAATTCGGCGTATCTGACAAGCGGTCTATATTGCAGAAGCTCACATTGCCAGGACCGGTGATTGCCGGTGTCCCTTCCGCATCTGGTGTTCCATCGCCGTTATAGTCGTTACATGGCAGCCTGGCATCATTGGCATAGCGCGCTTTCACATAGGCGGTGCTGACCGAAAAGTCCCAGTAAGTGGTTGGGTGTGCATCAAGGGTCAACTCGACGCCCTTGATCGTTGCATCACCATTATAATTGAAGTCAAATCCGCCGTCATTGACCCGATCGCCTGGGGTGCCAACAGGCGAAGCCGGGGGCACCGGACCACATCCACCGCCAAATTCAGCGGGCAGATTGGGGCAGTCATAAGTGATACCTGCAAAACGCGAAATGAAGCCGTCGATTTTCTGATAGAAGGCAGCGAATGCGAAATTAAGCTTACGGTCAAAGACCGAGCCCTTCGCACCTATCTCGAACGCGTCGGTTTTTTCGTCATCCGTTACGATGAGATCGTTCGACACCCCTACAGGCACCGACACGCCTGCGGTACCCGCGCGGAATGAACGATTATAGGCTGCATAGATGTTCAAGTCGTCGTTGACCTCATAGGTGAGGTTGACGCCACCAGTGAATGCATCCGTATTCCGATTGCTCAGCCCCGCTGGAATACCGTTCTGAGTTACCGTGAAAGGATCAATGGCAGGGATACCGAAAAGCGGGAGCCCAGGGTATCCAGGCGAGTTGATGATTACGTCGCTCACAAGTGTGTTGTTGATCTTGGTGTACCGCAAGCCGCCTTCGATTTTCAGACTACCAACACGGGCATGTCCGAACGCGTTGACAGACCAGGTTTCCACATCTGTTGGAACGATGACATCTACCCCAATAGGCAAGAACAAGCCAAAGGACGCGGGCGCAAATGCCGTGAAGAAGTTGTCTGCCCGCTGTGCCACTCTGGTTGTGCCAGTCTGCTTCTGGTAAAAAGCGCCCACGCCACCACCAAGCGAACCATCGTCGTTTGTCGAAAGCCGAAGCTCGAAGGTAGGCACCTTGAACGGTGTCTCGACGTGCTGAACGGCCGTATAGCCAGGGATAGCATTGGCGACGTCTTGATCACGTTGCTGGTCCAGTTTGGAATACTGATATGCAGCTAGCGCATCCAGCGAAACGGGTCCCATATCCCAATGGCCGTTGAAGGTAATTTGATGAGACCGGTTCTTGAACCGGGCCGGGCCTTCCATGACCGATGCATAATCATCGACACCTAAGGCCGGGCCTGACGTGCCTGCTGCGCCTGTCGAGCCTGCGCCCACGACCTGCGCATATTGCCGTGCGTCCGATTCAAGATATTGGTATGTCAGATAGGCAGTGAATGCCTCGCTCGGTTTGAAGCCGAGCGTTACCCGGCCGCTCATTGTGGTTGACCGTGAGCGGTCGCCATTGCTGATATTCTTAACCTGATTGATCTGGTTATGATCGACCAGGCCAGCAACGCGGATTGCAAATTTTTCCGAAAATGGCAGGCTCACGCCGCCCTGAAAGTTATACCCCTTGTCGTCTGTCGCGCTGGCTTGTGCATAGCCTGTAATCTCGTCAAAAACAGGACGGCGCGTAGTAATGGTGATAGCGCCAGCGGGCGAAGGAAGGCCACGTTCAAGACCCTGCGGACCGCGAAGAATTTCGATTTGCCCGATGTCATACAAAGCGGTGAAGACGGTCTGCGCGTCAGCGGGCACTTCATTGACGTAAGTCTGGACAGTGGGCCCAACGCCTGAATCTGGGTCAAAGGAAATACCGCGAAGGGTGGTCGTATTGTTACGGCCAGAAGTGTTCGTTAATTCAAGGCCTGGAGCCAGCTGCTGCACATCCTTTGTGTCGAACAGCTGCAGTTTTTCAAGCTGCTCACCGGTGGCGACATTCACAGACATAGGCACGTCAACGAGACTACGTGCATCACGAGTGGCAGTAACAACGATTTCTGTCGTCGTGACTGCACCTTCACCTTCAGTCCGCGTCTGACTGGGGGTGGTCGGAGCCGCGCCTTGCCCCTGGGCATACGCCAAAGCTGGCATCATGACAGCGCTGGCAGCGCAACACAGCATGAGACTGCGCTTCAATTGCTTTTTCAATGCATTCCTCCCTCTGATCAGCTCCATTAGATATGGAGCCTCGTTTGCAACCCACACCTAGGTCGTTAACGTGGCATTCTTAAGCCATCTTTTGTTGGATATGTATAATAGTGCTAAGAACTAGAGGATTTCCACCCGCGACAGAACAGCCATCGCCCTGTGCTGAAGCAAGCCCAGCACCGGAGAAACATCGGCAGTTCGCGAAGCCGCTCATTTGATACATCCTCTTCGAATGCAGGTTCTTATCGGCCGCCTCATTCTGAACATCTATTAAGAGTGGCATAGCCCGGTCAACTCAGGTGGCTCGCATGGGAACCGTTCGTAACATTTTTTCCAGATGTGTGTCTCAACATCCACACTTTGCTCGGCGGCCTTTAACCAAACCACAGGGGACGAAGCGCCCGCTGCGTGGCACCCAGAGCATCAAATCGAAGCCCGAAAGCGGCCTCGTTGGGCACATTGGCGGCCGAGGCCTCCTGCCGTTCGCTGTCCACCCTGAATACAAATACCCGGCACCAACTTGCCCGCCCTGGAGAGCGGCCAGACGGCGTTGAGGTGATCGAGGATGTCGGCGGCCATCAGGAAAGTCGATCGTGGGTGGTTAGCGGACTGTCTGGTTATTCGGCGATCAGTTCTCCAGAAGATGCTCTCGTTTCTGGGCTCCATCGTTCGCGCGCTTCCTTGATGTAATGGTGGTACCGATGGACGCGGCGACAATGCCGACTATGCCGAGCCATTTTGCCAGCGGTAGCTTTTCATCAAGAAGCAGTGCGCCCACCACCGCCCCGAGCGGCGCGCCTGCGTTACGCAGCTTGTCAGCAGCCGCGTGTGAATTAGCTTGGTCCATCACCTTAGCGGACTGATCTGAAAATTCGCGTCCATAAAGTCGATGCGGTCGACATTTATCAGCATGGCTGACGCGATCGACCTTCCCACTCTGGCGACGTTGCAAGTGCAGGCTGGGGCCGGGGTTTCTAATTTGCCGGAGCGTGTCGGGTTCTCCGCGGCCGCCCGCTATAGTCGGCTCATGTCCGCCTTTGGTCGCTTGTGCTGGGCGGCGTTTTCAGCGGGCCATGGCAGCTTTCCTGAGTCGGCCGTCACCAAGCTGCCGTTCCGGATCGGCCAGCTACTGTCGCTCTGCGATGCCACTGAGGCAAACGCCGAATGTCTGCTTGGGAAAAGAGCTGACATTCCGGCCTTCACTTTTGAACAGCAGCAAAGTCCCAAACCTAAGGCGTTGCGCACACCACGAAACCGACCCTTTGCGGCCGTTCAGTTGCCGATTTTCCGTTTCCAGGTGCGGCCCCGTCCGCTTTGCCATTCGTGCGTCGCCGTCGATCAGAAACTGGATCATGGGGGCAGCAATATCCGCGCCGGTTCGCATGTCAGTCATTTCCCCGGTCAGACCGGGCTAAGCGCCGTCCCGTGACCAACGTCTGGATGACGAACAGCAGGATCAGGATAAGCGCTATCGTACCTACGAACAGGTCAAATCCCGACAGGACACCGAAATATCCTGGACCAGAGCCCAGGACCATCATCATCACCGTCAGCCCGATCAGCATCAGCCGCAATTCAGTGGGGCCAGTCGCCAGATAGGACAGCTTGAACTCTCCCAACACGCGAGCGGAAAGATAGGCATGGATCGACAGCAACAGATAGCCGGCCAGCGCCACCATGGCGACGTCCATGGTAACAAAAGGGCTGAGACCGATCCCAGCGAGAATCAGCAGCGTCGCGAAGCCGTCGCAGCTATGATCGATGAAATAGCCATAGGAGGGACGTTCGATCCGGCGAAAGCGCGCAATGCTACCATCCATCGAGTCCCCAAACCATTGGACAACATAGCCCGCGATGGCGAGCAGCAACCAGGATGAATGCAGATTGCTCCCGACATAGCCCAGGAAGATCATAACCGCGCCGATCATGCCCAAAGCGGTGAGGCGATCAGGCGTGACCCATGGGGGCATTTGGGCGCAGAGCCAGTTGAGTAACCGCCGTTCCTTCGCGGCAAGCCAATTTTCTTGGACTCTGGATAGTGAGGCGACGTTCTGTAACTCGATTGTCATAGGCCCTTATGCGGCCATCGGCTTCGAGGGGCAACGTACGAATGGCGCCTCCCGCTAGACGTCAAACGCATGGTAGATCATGTCAATTTGCAATCCACGACCAAGCGGACCCTCACGAGCAGAATTGAAGCTGTCGCTAATGCCGGTACTCGCCGCGCCCGACGTCGCGAAAGTATCAGTGATCGCTCGCGGAAAAAGCTCCTATGC
>NZ_JALKHS010000017.1:0-9739 GCF_023051225.1 Sphingobium agri
CCACCCCGGCCCGGGCAATCCAGCATGGCCCAAACGGACCGCAATGTCATAAGACAAGCGTTTTCCAGGCAGATGAAATCATCTGCTGGCCCGGAAAACGCGGTAAAAAGCGAAATTTTAGAGCAGCCGAACCGATGCCATCGGATCGGAATCTGCTCTGGATTCAGCTCTTCGGGATGCCCCGAAGAACCAGCTTGCCGATGGCCGTGCCCGTTTCCACCAGCGCATGCGCCTGCCTCAGCGCCGCCGCGCTCATCGGTCCCAGATCGCGTGTCATCGTACCCTGCAACACGCCCTCGTCCACCAGCCGCGCGATCTCGCACAAGGCATGATGCTGCTCGACCATGTCGGACGTTCCATAGATGGAGCGCGTGAACACGCCTTCCCACGCCACCGTGACCGACTTCTGCCGCAGCGGCACGATGTCGAAGCTCTTCACGTCATCGATAACGGCCAGACTGCCCTGCGGCGCGATGATGCGGGCATAGGCGGGCAGATGCCAGTCGCTGGCGGCCAGGCTGGCGATGAAATCAACCGATTTTACACCGATCCCGCTCAGCCCGTCATGCAGCGGGGCACGATGGTCGATCACGTCATGCGCGCCCATCTGCCTCACCCATGCGATGCTCTCGGCGCGCGATGCGGTCGCGATGACGCGTAGCTTCGTCAGCTGCCGGGCCAGCTGCACCAGCATCGAACCGACGCCGCCCGCGCCATTGACGATCAGGATCGACTGCCCCTCACCCCCGCCGCGCAGGACGCGCAGCCGGTCGAACAGCAGTTCCCAAGCTGTCAGCCCCGTCAGGGGCAGCGCCGCCGCTTGCGCAAAGTCGATCGAGCGTGGCTTGCGGCCAACCAGGCGTTCGTCAACCGCATGCAATTCAGCGTTGGTCCCAGGCCGCTTGACCGTGCCCGCATGGAAGACCTCGTCGCCCGGCGCGAACAGCGTCACTTCCGGGCCAACGGCCTCCACCACGCCAGCCGCATCATAACCCAGCACCATCGGCTCGCCCGCAGGCTTGGCGCCGCCACGCAGCTTCGTATCGACCGGGTTCACCGACACGGCATGGACACGGACGATCAGGTCGCGCGGGCCGGGCGACGGATCGGCGACCTCGATGTCGATCAGCGCATCCTCCCGATCGATCGGGCCGCCCTGCCTGAAACCCACCGCCTTCATGCCCAGCCTGCTCCCCAAAAGCCGATCATCCGCCACCCGCTTACCGGCTTCCGGCGAAAAGGAAAGCCGCCCGCTATGTCAGGCCAGTTCCAGCGCCATCGCCGTCGCTTCCCCGCCACCAATGCACAGGCTCGCCACCCCGCGCTTAAGCCCGCGCTCCTGCAATGCGGCCAGCAGCGTCGCCACGATGCGCGCGCCCGACGCGCCGATCGGATGCCCCAGCGCGGTGGCGCCGCCATTCACGTTCAGCTTGTCAGCCAGAATGCCAAGCTCCTTTGCCGCGATCATCGCCACCACGGCAAAGGCTTCGTTCACCTCGAACAGATCGACATCCTCCACCTGCCAGCCCGCCTTTTCCAGCAGCTTGCGCATTGCCGGGACCGGCGCCGTCGTAAAGCGCGACGGTTCATGCGCATGGGCAGCGCTTGCGACGACCGTTGCGATCACCGGCAGCCCCAGCCGCTCGGCCACGCTCCGCCGCGTCATCACGAGCGCCGCCGCGCCATCGGAAATGGAGGAGCTGTTCGCCGCCGTGATCGTCCCATCGGCAACGAAAGCGGGCTTGAGCGACGGAATCTTGTCCGGCCGCGCCTTTCCCGGCTGCTCGTCCGTGTCGACCACAGTATCGCCGCCACGTCCGGGCACCGTCACCGCGGCAATCTCCCGCCGGAAAGCGCCGCTCGCGATCGCCGCCTGTGCCCGTTCCAGCGATCGCACCGCATAGGCATCCTGCTCGGCGCGGGTGAACTGATAGTCGCGCACCGCGTCCTCGGCAAAGACGCCCATCGCCTTGCCCGGCTCATAGGCATCTTCCAGCCCGTCCATCATCATCGTGTCGATGATCCGGTCATGGCCGATCCGTGCGCCCGACCGGTGCTTTGGCAGCGCATAGGGGGCGTTGGTCATGCTTTCCATGCCGCCCGCGACGACCAGATCGGCCGCCCCCGCCATCAGCGCCTCCTGCGCCATGATCGCTGCCTGCATGCCCGAACCGCACATCTTGTTGACGGTGGTGGCCTCCGTATTGAGGCCGAGCCCCGCACCCAGAGCCGCCTGCCGCGCGGGCGCCTGACCCAGCCCCGCAGGCAATACGCAGCCCATATAGATGCGGTCGATCGCATCCACCGGGGCCCCTGCCCGCTCCATCGCGGCCTTCACCGCCGTAGCGCCCAGATCAGTGGCCTTCAGCGGCGATAGCACACCCTGAAAGCCGCCCATGGGCGTCCGGGCATAGCCAGCAATCACAACAGGATCATCCTGCATGGCATTTTCCTTTACCTGTCGGCAGGGGCGGTGCAGCGCCCCGGCCATCGTCTGGCTCGATATAGGAACCTGGCGCTCCTTATGCATCATCCCGACGATCAGGAAAGTGGTTCAGCGCGCGGGCAGAACCTCCCTGCCGCCAGCACAGTGCGACCCCTCCAGCCCCGCCGCCCAGGCGATCGCCCCTCCGATCATCTTGCGATGCAGCGGCTCGCCATAGGTCGACGCAGCATGGCCCAGCGCCGAATAGAAGGCGCGGCCATCGCCCACGCAATGCGTCCACACCATCGGGTGATCCGCGCCCATGCGGATGTCCTTCGCCTTGGTGAAGGATGTCAGCTTTTGCAGCGGACTGTAGCTTTTCTCATCGATGGTGACGAGGATGCGATAGCCCTTGGCGCGCGGGCTCGCGTCGAAGCTGTACCATTCATCCGTCCGCCGCCACGTCCTGGGCAGGTCGCGGGTCGCGGGATGATCGCGATCCTCGACTTTCAGCGTCGCCTCCTGAAACTGTGGACCCATGATATGGCCGATGAACTGCGCGCCGATCAGATTTTCGACATACCAGCGCCACGCATATTGCGGATCACCGCCAGCGCCGTGCAGCCCGACAAAGCCGCCGCCCTTTTCCAGCCAGGCACGAAAAGCGTCACGCTGTGCCGGCGTCAGCACGTCGCCGCTGACGCTGCTCCACACCACCGCCTTGAACCGCTTCAACTGCGCGGGATTGAACACCGCCGCATTTTCGGTCGTGTAGCTGCTCCACCCCCGCTGCTTCGCGATCTCCGCAATCGCGCGGTTCGCCGCCACGATCTGCTCATCGTCGCGAAAGCCATTGGTCTTGGAAAAGATGAGGATCGCCTTGTCCGACAGCGCAGGCAGGATAGGCGGCGTCTCGTCATAACTCGCGCCCACGCCCAGCACGATGCGTCCAAAATTACCCGGACCAATTGCCCGCACGGTCATCGCCACCAGGATGGCTACCGCCAGCAGGACGATGATCGCCACCCATTTGATGACACGCCACGCCTTGCTTCTACCCTTCGCCATCCCATCATCCCCCTTCATGCTTGTCAGCGCCCTGCCTTCAGAAGCACGGTCCCTAAACCCAGCCACGTTCAGCAGCGCGAAAGGCATATCCGGATATTCGGGCAGAAGTAAACATGTGCGTTGCGTTGTCCGCAATGCTGCAATAGTTTCTCGCCACAGTTAAACGGAGACCATGATGAAGAACTGGATGATCGCGGCGGCCCTGATTGCAATGTCGCCCATGCCCGCCTTCGCGCAGACGGCCTACTCCACCGCTTCGACCGAACTCGGCACACTGCTCGACGATCCGGCCGCCAAGGCTGTCCTAGAAAAGCACGTCCCCGGCATGACCACCAATGATCAGGTCGACATGGCCCGCGCGATGACGCTCAAGGATATTCAGCAATATTCGCCCGATGACATCACGGACAAGGTTCTTGCCGCCATCGACGCAGACCTCGCGAAGCTCCCCGCCAAGAAATAATCACCGCTTTTCTGGCCGGGGTGGTTCATCCCGGCCAGCCCGATCACCAGCTTTCCCGTCCGCGCAGCAGGACATCCACCGCATCGGCGGCAAAGCGCGCGGCCTCTTCCCGGCTCACCTCCCGGATCGTTTCTTCCGTCCTGCGCCAACCCTGTATCATGCTGAGCAACTGCCGCGCCACGCGCTCGGGATCGACCGGCGGCGCCAGGTCGTCCTTCGTCCCTGCGACGATCTCGCTGGTCAGGAACTGAAGCTCATAGCGATAGCCGATCTGATAAAAGCTCTGCGCGATCTCCGGAAAGCGTGACGCGGTGGTCAGGATCAGCCGGTCGAACTGCGCCACTTCGGGATTGCCCAGCGACTCCATCAAAATCTGCGCATGGCGCTTCAGCCGGTCGGGAAATGGCTCCGGCAGGTCCGCATTGCCCGCGCTGGCATCGCTCGACCATCGCTGAACCCGGTCCTCGACCACCGCTTTCATCAGCGCTTCCTTGGTCGGATGGCGCGCGTAGAGCGTTCGTTTCGACACCGCCGCCGCCTGGGCCACCGCCTCCATCGACGTCGCTTCATACCCCGTCGACAGGAACAGGTCCCGCGCCGCCGTCAGGATGGCTTCATCAATCTGGCCCGCCTTCTTGTTCGGCGGCCTCCCCGTCCGGCGCGCGGCGGCGTGCTGCCCGGCCGCTTTCGCCTCGCCAGCGTCAGCCTTTTCCATCCCTTTTCCCGTGCGCGGCATGCTCTGTCCAAAAACCTAAATCCGACGCCTCCTTATGTCGGTTTGATTTGGCATCACAAGCAAAGTCTCTGGTGCCCCGGACCGTATCGGTAATCGGGCCGCATTCCGGGACGCAACGTCGCGCCCCGGTTGCGGCCCGCCTTCAAGAACAACCCGCTCAGCCCTGCCGCTGGCTGATCTGAAGGAGATGCCCTTCAGGGTCCTTGACGAAGGCATGGCGCCCAAAGCCGGGAACCTCCCGGTCTTCCACCACCGTGCCCCCCGCCTTCTCGACGCGTTGCAAACAGGCGCTAAGGTCTCCGCTCGCAAAGCCGATGATGGATTCATTATTGGCAGGCTGCACGTCCTCGGGAAAGCTCGCCAGGATGAACAGCGGACCGCCCTTGTAGGTCGGCTGATAAACGATTTCGACGACATCGCGCCCAGTGATCTTCGCGTCCATCCGGTTCATTTCCACCAGCCCGAACACGGATTTGTAGAAGGCTTCGGACTTCCCGATGTCATGGACGACCAACTTCAGGAACATGAAGTCGATATCCTGTTCCGCACCAAAAGGCAGTTCCATCATTCTCTCCCGGGTTGATTTCCGCTCTTCACATTTCCGGCTCCCGCCGGAATCGATCAGGGAATTTTCACATTATCGTGTAATTAGTCAATCATTACTATGCTTGCCATTCTTCTCCGGCTGCGCGACGAGGCAAAAGATGAATGAAGTGCGTATCAAGAGGCGTGCGGGCCGCCCGACGGCGGAGGTGGCCGAACAAAAGCGCATGAACCTGATCCTCGTCGCGCTTGAGGAATTTGCGCGCTCCGGCTTCCACGCCGCATCCCTGCGCGACATCGCGGAAAAGGCTGAGGTGTCGAGCCGAACGCTCTACAATCACTTTCCCGACAAGCTGGCTCTTTTCGAAGCCAGCCTGGAACATTCGGGCGCGCAGCTGATGCCTGACCTGCCCGACCTTGAAGGCGACCTGCACACCCGGCTCGTCACCTACGCAACGGAGATGCAGCGCCAGCTTTCATCCACGCGCAGCACCCGCATCGCGCGCCTCATCTATCGGGAGGGCGGCGAATTTGACGAACTGCGCCAGATCGCCCGCCACCAGTTCGAACGGCATCAGGTCAGCCCGGTCGCGGAACTGCTGGAAAAGGAAGGCGTCGCGGAAGCGGATAGCCGCAACTTCGCCAAGCAGTTCGTCGCCATGGCCTTTGGCGAATGGCAACGCCGCCTGTTGTTCGGTGGTCCTCCCCTGACGCCCGACGAAATGGCCGCGCACGCGCGATTTGTGACCCAACTCTTCCTGAACGGCATCGCCCCCAGCCTTCGCGGCAATGACGCGGGCCTTTGAAGGCTCCTTCTCCGTCACCCCGGGCTTGACCCGGGGTCCCGCTGCCTCCGCAGCGCCAGATAGCAAGTCCAGGTGCTCCTGAACGCCCCTGGAGCCCGCCCCGGACCCGATAGGCCGTTCCCGGCGTTCTCTAGCCGGAAGGGAGAATGATGCATGGAGCAAATGGCATCGGGGGCGCTATTTGATGATGATCCGTCGCAGGAACAGGGCTGGAACCCGTCTGTCGCGGATACTGACGGCAGAGCGGCCGCCCTGCTGGACCTGCTCGCCCTGCTCAAGGCGCGCGGCTATCATTTCATCACCCCCACCCCCGCGACACATGCACGCCTGATCGAACGCGCGCCACTGCGCCGCGCCCACGACCTGCGCGACGTGTTCGGCTGGTCGCTGCCATTCGACGCCGATCTGCTTGAGCCCGAACTGCTCCATATTCTCGACCGAGCGAGAGCGCTCGAACAGCATGGCGACGGCCTCAAAAGCCGCTTCCGCGTGTCGTCGCTCGGCCCTGATCTGCTGCTGCATTCCGCCTATCCCACCGATGATCAGGACGCGATCTTCTTCGGGCCGGACAGTTACCGCTTCGCCCGGCTGATCAGCGATGAACTGTCCCGATGCCCGCAGCGCGACGGCGCACGGCTTGTCGACATGGGGACGGGCGCGGGCGTCGGCGGCATCGTCGCCGCGCATCATTGCCCGCGCGTCGAAATCATCATGACCGACGTCAATCCCGCTGCGCTCCGCCTCGCCCGGATCAACGCGCAGGCGGCTGGTGTCGATGCGCACTTCTGCGAGGCTGGGGATTTGTCGCCGATCGGCGGAACGTTCGATCTGCTCCTCGCCAACCCGCCCTATATCGTCGACTCCGCAGGCCGCGCCTATCGCGACGGCGGCGGCATGCACGGGGCTGAAATATCACTGACGATGGCGCGGCAGGCCGTGCCCCGGCTGGCTGATGACGGCCGCTTCATCCTTTACACCGGCAGCGCTATCGTCGGCGGCAACGACGAACTGAAGGTGCGCCTTTCCAGCCTTGCGCAAGAGCATGGCTGCCTGCTGCGCTATGCCGAAATCGATCCGGACGTGTTCGGCGAGGAGCTGGAAAACCCCGCCTATGCCGATGTCGAGCGCATCGCGCTGATCTCCGCAGTGATCGAACGCCGGGCGGCCTCGAATTGATCTCCGTAAAGGCACGACCCCTGCACTTGCTGGCTGGCCTTGTCCTCGGCCTGGCGGCGGGCATCATTACCAGCGGGCCGCTGCAGCAGACCCTTGGGACCATTCTTCAGCCGGTCGGCAGCCTCTGGCTCGATGCGCTGACCATGACGGTCGTGCCGCTGGTCTTCGGCTTGCTCGTCACCGGCATCGCTTCGGCCTCTCGCAACGCCGCTGCTGGCAGCATCGCGGGCCGCGCCCTCATCCTCTTCGCGCTGATGCTGACGGCAGCTTCGGTCTGCGCGGCGTTTATGGCGGAGGGGCTATTGCGGCTCTGGCCAGTCGCGCAGGGTTTCGCGCCGGTCGGGGCCCCGCCGCCCCCTCCGCCGCAGAGCGCATGGTACAGCGGCATCATCCCCGCAAACCCGCTCAAGGCCGCCGTTGAAACGGCCATGGTGCCGCTGGTCGTCTTCGCGATCTTCTTCGGCTTTGCCATCGCGCGCATCACCCAGGATCTGGCCGACGCCTTGCTCAGGCTCCTGACCGGCCTTGTCGAAACCATGCTGGTCATCGTCGGTTGGGTGCTGGCCGTCGCGCCCATCGGCATCGCGGCCTTGGCCTTCGGCGCGGGCGCGAAGCTCGGCGTCGGCGCGGTGGGTGCCTTTGCCCAATATATCGGGGTCGTCGCTGCCTGCTGCCTTGCCGCGACGCTGCTCGCCTATATCTGGGCAGCTGTGGCCGGGCGCCGCTCTCCCCTCCGTTTCGCCCGATCGGCCCTTCCGGCCCAGGCCGTCGCGCTCGGCACGCAATCCTCGCTCGCAACGCTGCCCGTCATGGTGGACGCTGCCCGCGACCTCGACGTTCCGGAAGAAACCGCCGCCATCGTCCTGCCGATGGCCGTGTCGCTGTTCCGCGCCTCCAGCGTCGCCGCGAACGTCGCTGTCGCCATCTATCTCGGCCACATGCATGGCGTAGCGATCGGCATCGCCACCCTGGCGCTGATCGCCCTCGTCGCCGTGCCCGTCAGCCTCGGCGCGGTCGGCCTTCCCGCGCAAGTCTCCTTCTTCGCGACGATCGCCCCCGTCTGCATCGCCGCTGGCGTGCCCGTGACGGCGCTGCCGTTACTCCTGGCGATAGAGGCGATCCCCGACCTCTTCCGCACCGTCGGCAACGTCACCAACGACATCGCCGCCGCCTTCATCGTTACGCCACCGCAACGACCTTCTTCCTAGAAATCGCGTTTATTTCGCTATTTCCTTTTGGCATTTGCGTAATCCGCGCCACTCCCGCCTCATATTTCAGATTATGCACGGAAATCCCCGTCTCCACCCGCTGCACTCCAGGCAGGGTACGAATCTTGGCCGAAACCAGGTCATTCAGCTGCTCGATATTCGTGAAAAGGCCCATCGCCAGCAAATTGAACCGGCCCAGCAGCAGCACGACGCAATTGATCTCCGGCATCCGCCTCAATTGCTCCGCGATCGCCGTCACCTGCGACGGATCGGCGTTGATCCCCATCATGCAAAGGTTGGGCGACCCCGCGAGGCGGAAATCCGTCACCACCGTGAAATGGATCAGCCCCTCATTCTGCAACCGCTTTATCCGCGCCCGGATCGTACCTTCCGTGACGCCCAGTTCAGCAGCAATCGCCCGGTTCGAAATGCGCGCATCGAAGGACAGCTTGTCCACGATCCTCCGGTCCAGCGGATCCAGCAGCGGCGCGCTCATGTCGGCCCCAGCGGCACGACGTTGAACTCATATTTGACGATGTCCACCGCCACGCCGGAATCAATCTGCGCCACACCGTCGATGCCGGAGATATGGTCGTAGAGAAATTCCTGAACCTCGGAAAAATCATGGAGCGCCACCATCAGCTCCAGATCATAACCCCCGTTCATGGCATTGACGCTCAGCACTTCGGGGAATTTGGCAAGGTCGCGTCCCACTTCCTGAATGCCACGCCCCTGCACCCTGACGCCGACGGCAATGATGACATTATACCCCCTTGCCGCGAAGTCGGTCACCGCGACGACACGCATCGCCCGCGCATCCTCCATCTTCTGCAACCGTGCCGAAACGGTAGCGGCGGTCACCGACAATTGCTGCGCAATGTCCTGGTTGGTTGCCCGCCCATTGGTCCGCAATATGTCGATAATGCTGTTGTCCAGTGCATCCAGTGCGGGCGGCGCTGCCATCCGCCCATTCCGTATCTGCATTCCCCATGCCTCCCGTAGATGCGCGGGTTATAGCGTGCAGGAGTTCAGAGTGCCACCTGACGGCCGGGAGCGGATGACTGGCCGTGGCCGCCCGGTCTTCAACAATGCACAGTTCTGCGCACCGTCACGCCGCATGTTTTGATGGCAACGATCATCCATCATGACGATGCGTATGAAACGGGTGGTTCAGCTATGCGAAAAAAATCCGCCATCTACCATCCAATCTCGACGGCCCTCCCGCGGCCTCACTGGTCCAGCAATGCCCTCACGCAATCCACCGCGTTCTTTGCGCGTTGTTGTGGTGGTATTCCTGCGTCTATTTGTTTTTGC
>NZ_JALKHS010000018.1:0-266874 GCF_023051225.1 Sphingobium agri
CCACCCCGGCCCGGGCAATCCAGCATGGCCCAAACGGACCGCAATGTCATAAGACAAGCGTTTTCGAAGCAGATAGAATCATCTGCTGACTCGGAAAACGCGGCAAAACAGAGACCTAGAGCAGACGAGCCGATGCAATCGGATCGGATTCTGCTCTAGGACGCCCGCCCGGCGCGCCTCAAAGCTCCCCGATCATCTCCGCCAGCACCGCCAGGCAGTCCTTGGCCAGTTGCTTCGACCGCGCCGGGGACCAGCCAAATTCCGGATCGGGCAGATCGTCATTGTCCTTGAACGGCATCTCCAGCGTCATCGCGACCGCGCCGAAACGCTCAGCGACCTGATTGGTGGACATGGTCAGATTGCCCTTGCCCGGCGCCGATGAAGGATAGCCACGCGCCGTCTGGAAATCGGGCGTTCGGGCGGCGAGCGTGTCGCGGAACCGATTATAGAGCATAAGCTGCCGCTCGCTGAGCGACGGGATGCCTTCGAACCCAGCCAGGAACACGGCGGCAATGGCTTCATCGCCATGCACGTCCATCGCGAAATCTACGCCGGTTCGGTCCATTTCCTGCCGGACAAGAAAGACCTCCGGACTACGCTCCATCGATGGCTCATGCCATTCGCGATTGAGGTTCACGCCCGCCGCATTGGTCCGCAAATGCCCCCGGCGGCTGCCGTCAGGGTTCATGTTGGGCACGATATGCAATGTCGCCCGCGCCCGGAGCAATCTGGCGACGGCGTCTTCCTTGTCGCAAAGCCGCTCAAGCGCGCCCTCCATCCACCACTCCGCCATCGTCTCGCCCGGATGTTGGCGGGCATAGAGCCAGATCTGCTTTGGCCCATCGCCCAGCGTCAGCAGGTCAAGCGGCTGCTTGTCGAGCGTCACGCCCAATTCCCGATGCTCGACGCCGGGCTGACAGGCTGCCCAGGCGATCAGGTCATGATGCCGTTCCATCGAATAGGGCGCGAAATAGGCGACCCAGAGCGCGTTGCGATCCGGCGAGAGGTTGATCGTGAGCACCCCGTCGGCATAGCTTGTATCCGCCTGCGTCCAGACCTCCCGATCCTCGCTGATGCGCGCCTTGTAGCCGGGCCAGCCATCCGGATAGGCGGACGTTCCGCCATTGACGATCGCCAGCTCCACCTCGCGCCCGGCAACGCCCGCGATGCGGAAGTGGAACCATTGGTAGAAGTCGCTCTGCCTGTCCTTGACGATTTCCAGTTCGGCCCGGACCCTGTCGCCGGTATCGACGATGGAGAGGACACGAATATTGCCGCTGTCGAAGGCATTGCTGATCGAGATGGTCATTTGACGGTTATAGTGCGCCCCGATTCCCCCGGATAGCCCCCGATCAACGCATTGGCGAGCTTTTGCGCGGCTATGCCGGGCTGCGCGGCGGGCGTGCCTTCCCGCGCCTGGGTGAAGGCGCGCCCCTCCCAAATCGTGGTCGAATCGGATCGCCTGCGGATCTGCACCTGCAACTCCGTCGTCACCACATCCTTGGGCCGCCCCGAAAGATTGATGCCGATGCCGACGCCCAGTCCCGAATAGCCGCCGCTGCCAACCCCGCCGCCCACACCGACGCTGACCGGCCTGCCGTCATTCCCGTAGCCAGCGGGTCGGAACGAGCGCCGGAAGCCAACCGACGCGACATATTCACTGCGCGTAACGGCAGGCACGGCGCTGAAGCCCGCCCGCTGCAACTCCTGTTCCACCGCAGCAGCATAAGTGCGAAATTCCAACCCGGCGTCGGGATTTGCGGGCATTTCCTCTACCGCCACCGTACCGCTTCGCGCCGGATTGCCGACATGGAAGCGTGTCACTTCGACCGGCGGCACAGCCGTCGCGCATCCAGCGAGCGAGAGGGCGAGAAATGAGGGCAGGATCATCTGCTTCATCATGCTAATCTCCGACAAAGATGCGGTGGTCCATAGAGAATGCAGCACCGTGCTTACCATCAACGCGTGAAGCCATGTCTTTGCTGCACATGGCGTGAACAGGTCAAAAGTAGCGCTGGCCGCCCTTGACTTTCAGCCGCCTCAGCCATAGGGGCTGCGCTTCGATTTTCCGATCACGCAAGATTCTTAAAAGGCTGGCTTCCATGAAGATCCGCAACTCGCTCAAGTCGCTCAAGGGCCGTCACCGGGACAACCGCGTGATCCGCCGTCGCGGCCGCACCTATGTCATCAACAAGACCAATCGCCGCTTCAAGGCCCGCCAGGGCTAATCAAAGCATCGCGAGGAAAAGTGGGAACCGGTTTTCCGCTTAAGCGATGCGATGGTTAAAGCGTGCGAGCCGATCTCCGCCGTCATATTCGACGTCGGACAGGTTCTGTACCATTGGGAGCCCCGGCTCCTCTACGAGCGCCTGATCGACGATGATCGGGCGCTCGACGCGTTTCTGCGCGACATCGTGTCGATGGAGTGGCATTTCCAGCATGACATTGGCCGCCCCTTTGCGGAAACCAGCGCCGAACTGATCGCTTGCCATCCTGAACATGAGGCGCTGATCCGCATCTGGGGTGAGCGTTTCATCGACAGCGTTCAGCCCGCCGTTGCTGGCATGGCACAACTGGTCGGCGAGCTGCACGAACAAGGCATCGCTCTATACGGCCTCACCAATTTCAGCGCGGAATTCTGGGAGCCGTTCCACGCGCGAGAGGCGGAATTCTTCGCGCATTTCCGTGACATTCTGGTGTCCGGCGCCGAAGGGCTGGTGAAGCCTGACCCTGCCATATACAGGCTGGCGCTCAGTCGATTTGGCCTAAGCGCCGGAGAAACATTCTTCATCGACGATCGCGAAGAAAATGTCGCGGCGGCGCAGGCGTTGGGCATTCGCAGCCACCTGTTCCAGGACGCAGCGACCCTGCGCCGCGCCCTTGTGGCCCACCGCCTGCTGGACGCTATTCCCGCCCTCTAAGCTCGTCACCCCGAATCGTTGCGACATGCAGCACGTTCGTCGATCCCGGCGTGCCGAACGGTACGCCCGCCAGCACGACGATCTTGCCGCCCTTCTGCGTCATGTCGTGCCGCAAGGCCATGCGCCGCGCCTTACCCACCATCTCCTCGAAATTGCCGATATCTTTGGTACGCACCGCATGCACGCCCCAGGTGAGGCCGAGCTTGCGCGCCGTGTCGAGCCGCGGCGTCAGCGCCAGGATAGGCGTCAATGGCCGTTCACGCGCCACCCGGCGCACCGTGCTGCCCGACAAGGTGAAGCATGTGATCGCGCTCGCCCCCACGACCGAGACGATGCTGCCCGCCCCTTCGGCCAGCGCGTCGGCGGTGGTGGCGTCGGGCTTGGTCTCGGTAAAGTGCAGGCGCGCAAAATAGCCGGGGTCGCGCTCGACGCTGTGCGCGATGCTGTCCATCATCGCCACCGCCTCTTCCGGCCAGTCGCCCGCCGCCGTTTCCGCCGACAGCATGATGGCGTCGGCACCGTCATAGACGGCGGTGGCAACATCCGACACTTCGGCGCGGGTTGGCGTAGGCGCCTTGATCATCGATTCGAGCATCTGCGTTGCGACCACGACCGGCCGCCCCATGCGCCGCGCCGTCGCCACGATCTGCTTTTGCAGCGGCGGCACGGCCTGGGGCGGCAATTCGACGCCCAGATCGCCGCGCGCGACCATCACGCCATCGGCGAGCTCCAATATCTCCTCCAGCCGCTGGACCGCCGCAGGCTTCTCGATCTTCGCCATCAACGCGCCGTGTCCGCCCATCAGCTTGCGCGCTTCCGCAAGGTCCTCCGGGCGCTGCACGAAGCTCAATGCAATCCAGTCGCAACCCTGCTCCACAGCGAAGCTGAGGTCGCGCCGGTCCTTCTCCGTCAAGGCCGGGACGGGCACGACCACGTCCGGAACGTTCACGCCCTTGCGGTTGGAAAGGGTGCCGCCCACTTCAACGACCGTGTCGATCCGCTCGTCGGATACTTTCTTCACCCGCAGCACCAACTTGCCATCATCGAGCAGCAGCCGGGTTTCAGGCACCAGCGCCGCGTAGATTTCCGGATGCGGCAAGTTCACGCGCCGCGCGTCGCCCGGCTTTTCATCACGGTCGAGTATGAAGGGCGCGCCTACCTCCAGAACAGCCAGACCGCTCTTGAAGGTGCCTACCCGCAGCTTGGGTCCCTGTAGGTCGCCCAAGATGGTGGTCGGCCGCCCAAATTCCTTTTCAAGGCTGCGGATGATAGCGATGCGGGCCGCATGATCCTCATGCGCGCCATGGCTCATGTTGATGCGGAAAGCGTCTGCCCCGGCAACAAACAGCGCGCGGATCACCTCCGGCGTGTCGCTCGCGGGTCCAAGGGTCGCGAGGATACGGACCTTGCGCGAACGGGGCGGCAGTTTCGTCATTCCCAAAAAGCTCCTGGCAGTGATGGTCAGCCCTCGGCTTGCCAGGGCGCCGTTTTCGATTATCCCTACTGCACGACAGGATGATGTAGATCAGCGAAAGGATCGCCGTGGCCGACAATATGCTCAACGACGCGGTGGCTGCAACCGCCTTCCGCCGCCTGATCGCGCATTTGCAGCACAGGACCGACGTCCAGAACATTGATTTGATGGGGACGGCGGGCTTCTGCCGCAACTGCCTTGCCGACTGGATCGCCGAAGCGGACGGCAATCTCGGCAAGGAGCAAGCGCGCGAAATCATCCACGGCATGCCCTTTTCCGAATGGAAACAGCGACACCAGAACGAGGCGACGCCGGAACAGATCGCAAAGATGCAGGAGAGTGTGGCGAAGAACGCCGACAATCATTAGGAGCGTGCGTCAACCCGATTCACATTCTACCGGAGACATATTCATATGAGCGAGGGCAACGTCGCCGCCGATCAGCTACGCCTTCTTATCGAACGCATCGAGCGTCTGGAGGAGGAGAAGAAGGGTATCGGCGACGATATCAAGGACGTTTATCTGGAGGCGAAGGCCAACGGCTATGACCCCAAGATCATGCGCCAGATCGTCCGCCTGCGCAAAATGCCCCAGCATGACCGGCAGGAAATGGAAGCGATCCTCCAGACCTATCTATCTGCCCTGGGCATGGAATAAACTGCTGATCCTCCGTTTGCGCTGAGCTTGTCGAAGCGCCTCTCTTTCTTCAAGACAGGCGCTTCGACCAGTCAACGGGAGCAGGGAGGCACATCATGTCCGAGATCATCGTCAGCACCACCAGCCGCCTCGAAGGACGTCCGGCGAAAGAGTATCTCGGCATCGTCACCGGAGAGGTGATCGTGGGCGCCAATCTTTTCCGCGATCTGTTCGCCAGCGTGCGCGACATCGTCGGCGGGCGTTCGGGCGCTTATGAGGATGTGCTCCAGCGGGCGCGTGAACAGGCCATCGGGGAAATGCGGATGCGGGCGGCGACGCTGGGCGCGAATGCGGTGGTCGGCGTCGATCTCGACTATGAAGTGCTGGGCTCCAACGGATCGATGCTGATGGTGTCGGCATCAGGCACCGCGATCCTCGTCTAGTTGCGCTCGGGCGGGACGCTCGCTAGAGAGCGCGCTTCGGATCACAGACAAGTTTAGGAGCAGGCCGTGGCCGGCCATAGCAAATTCAAGAACATCATGCATCGCAAGGGCGCGCAGGACAAAAAGCGCTCCTCGATGTTCTCCAAGCTCAGCCGCGAAATCACCGTGGCCGCGAAGATGGGCATGCCCGACCCGGACATGAACCCCCGCCTCCGCCTCGCCGTCAACGCGGCCAAGGCGCAGTCCATGCCCAAGGACAATATCCAGCGCGCGATCGACAAGGCGATCGGCGGCGACATGGAGAATTATGAAGAGATCCGCTACGAGGGCTATGGCCCCGGCGGCGTGGCCATCATCGTCGAGGCGCTGACCGACAACCGCAACCGTACGGCGACCAATGTCCGCACCGCCTTCTCGAAGAATGGCGGCAACCTCGGCGCGTCGGGCGCGGTCAGCCATGGCTTCGACCGCATGGGCCTCATCACCTATCCCGCCAGCGCGGGCGACGCCGACGCTATCTTCGAAGCCGCTCTGGAAGCAGGCGCGGATGACGTGTCGTCCAACGAAGATGAGCATGAAATCTGGACCGCCATGGACGCGCTGCACGAAGTCGCCAAGGCGCTCGAAGCCAAGCTCGGTCCCGCAGAAGGCGCAAAGCTCGCCTGGAAGCCGCAGACCACCGTCGAAGTCGACGAGAGCAACGCCGCCACGCTCATGAAGCTGGTCGACACGCTGGAAGATGATGACGACGTCCAGACCGTCTGGGGCAATTATGAAGTGTCCGACGAGGTGATGGAGAAGCTGGGTTAGTGCAGGCCGATGAGCCGCTCCCTTCCGGTCCAAGCAAGGCAAGTGACTTGTTTGGAGGGTTGGGGTGCGGCTTGAGCGCCATCCCATGATCATCCTGGGACTTGACCCTGGCCTTGGCACCACCGGCTGGGGCCTGATCGCCGCCGCTGGCAACCGCCTCACCCACATCGCCAACGGGCAGATCAAGACCGACGCGGAGATGGCGCTGGCGACGCGGTTGCTGGCGCTTGATCTAGCGCTAACGGACCTCATCCTCGAACATCAACCCAATGGCGCTGCGGTCGAGGAGGTGTTCGTCAATGTGAACCCGCAATCGACGCTGAAACTGGGTCAAGCACGGGGCGTCGTGCTGCTGGCGGCATCGCGGTCGGGCATGGAAGTGGGCGAATATGCCGCCCGGCTCGTCAAGAAATCGGTCGTCGGCGTCGGCAACGCGTCCAAGGAGCAGGTTCACGCCATGGTCACACGGCTTCTGCCGGGCGCGAAGATAGCGGGACCGGACGCTTCGGACGCGCTCGCCGTCGCTATAACGCACGCCCATCATCTCGCCAGCGCCCGCCGTATTCCACGCGGTTGAGTGAACAAAATCCGCCGTCAGACCGAAATAACTGACGCCGTTAATGCCAGTCGAAGCTCAGCGGCGCTTCCCGGAAGGCGAAGCGGTCAAGATGCTCGGCCACGACCTGCTTGAAGCGGTCGACGTCAGCGCCCTCCGTGGGTTCGATGGTCACGACCAGCGCCTCTTCACCAGCCGCCATGCGGATCGGGCCCATCGGAAAGGCGATCATGCCTCGATCGGCATCGAAGTCTGTTTCAAACTTGTGGCTCCAATGCTTGCAAAGCTGCTGGAGATAGCGGCTGCCGTTTTTTGTCGGCACATTGG
This sequence comes from Sphingobium agri, assembly GCF_023051225.1. Taxonomy (NCBI): domain Bacteria; kingdom Pseudomonadati; phylum Pseudomonadota; class Alphaproteobacteria; order Sphingomonadales; family Sphingobiaceae; genus Sphingobium; species Sphingobium agri. The sequence goes on from NZ_JALKHS010000018.1 coordinate 7,167, forward strand.
CGGTCAGGGTCATGGGTCAGAGCCTTTCAATCTTGCTGGCCGCTTCGTCGATCAGTGCGGCAACGTCTAACATGGTTTGGGAATCGGCCCCTTCCCTTTCAAGCCGCCCGCGCACCGCCATGGAAAGGTTGTGCATCGCCCGGCGGATCGGGGCTCCATCGACGCGCTCCGCGCGCTGAGCAAGGGATGCCAGCCGCCCCAACGCCTCTTCGACGGCAAAGGCTTGCTCGGCCAGACGATCTGTCCCGGCTTCCGTGATCTCGAACAGCTTGCGGCCGGAACCGCCTGGCTGTTCGGCGATGAGCCCCATGTCGGCAAGTAAGGTCAGCGTCGGATAAACGACGCCGGGGCTTGGCGCATAGGCTTGACCGGACAGGCTTTCGATCTCCCGGATCAGGTCATAGCCATGGCGCGGCCCCTGCGCGATCAGCTTCAAGAGGATGAGTTGCAGCGCATCGTTGGTGAACAACCGCCTCCGCCCCCCACCGCCATGGCCCCCGCCGCCATGGCCCCCGCCCATCGGACCCCTGCCAGATCGGCCGCCCTGCCCATGAGCAGAACCATCGCCGAAGCCTCGTGGGCCGAAGAAATGGCCGCGACCGTGCAGCAGGTGCCTGCCTTTATGAAAATGATGATGATGCATGTGCGTCTCTATTAACTGCTTCATGATGCATCTAGATATATCTTAAATCTGCAAGGCGTCAAGAGTTGAGATATATCTTATCTGCTCTCCCCCATGATTTCTCCCGTGCGTACGAAAAAACCCGCCGGAACAAGCCCGACGGGTTTATCGCATTGTGATCAACAGGGCCGATCAGTCGGGCTTTTTAGCGACACTCACCAAAGCCGGACGCAGCAGGCGATCGCGGATCGTATATCCAGCCTGCATTTCCACCAGTACGGTGCCAGGCTCGGCATCGTCGGATGGCACTTCCATCATCGCCTGATGCTTGTTGGGATCGAGCGGCTGTCCGACGGACACCAGCTTCTCAATGCCGTTGCGGCCGAAGACGCTCTCCAGCTCACGACCAGTCGCTTCGAGGCCAGCCACCAGCCCCTTGAACTTCTCATCCTCGCGTAGATCGGCCGGAATGGCCTGCAACGCGCGGCCGAGATTGTCCGCGACGGACAGCATGTCGCGCGCGAAGGACGTCGCCGCATAAGCGCGCGTGTCGGCCAGTTCCTTTTCCAGCCGCCGCCGCACATTCTGCGTCTCGGCATGGGCGTACAGCGCGTCCTGCTTCGCTGCCGCCAACTCGCCCTCCAGCGCTGCCAAACGTTCTGCCGCAGCATCCCCTGCGGGCGCCGCATCCTCGGGCAGTTCGTCAACGACTTCGGTATTTTCCATATTCAGCTTGTCTTCGCTCATCTCATCAATCTCGATAACGTCTGCGCGGTGAAGTCCACCATGGGGATCACCCGCGCATAGTTCAAGCGCGTCGGGCCGATCACGCCGACCACGCCAACGACACGGCCGTCAACGCCCCGGTAGGGCGCGGCTATGACCGAAGAACCGGACAGGGAAAAGAGCTTGTTTTCCGAGCCGATGAAGATTTTGGTCGCGCTGCCCGCCAGCGCGCTTTCCAGCAGGCGCGAAATTTCCTGCTTGCCTTCAAGCTGCTCCAGCAACTGCCGCACGCGCTCCAGGTCAGCCGCCGTGCCGTCGTCCAGCAGGTGCGCCTGCCCCCGCACGATCAGCACCGGGCGATCGTCGGCATCCTGCGACCAGACGGCGATGCCCCGCGCCACCAGTTCGCGAGCGGCTCCCTGCAACGCGGTCCGTTCGCCCTCCATTTCCCGCTGAAGAGCATCGCCCGCTTCCCGAAGCGTCATGCCGGAAAAGCGCGCCGACATGAAATTCGCCGCCTCGGCGAGCATGCCGGGCGTCACGCCCGCAGGCATGTCCAGCACGCGATTTTCGACCGAGCCATCCTGCCCGACCAACACCGCCAGCGCCTGCCGGTCATTCAGCGGAACAAAGCCGAATTGCCGCATCACTGGTTCCCGCTTGGGCACCATGACGATGCCCGCGCAAGCCGAAAGCCCCGATAACGCAGCGGTGGCGGCGGACAAGGCTTCCTCGATCGGGCCGCCTTCGGCCACGCCCGCCTCGATCGCGCGGCGTTCCTCGGGCGACGGCTCGGCCGCCTGCATCATGCCGTCGACGAAGAGCCGCAAGCCGGTTTCGGTGGGCATCCGCCCGGCCGAGGTATGCGGCGCGGCGAGCAGCCCCAACTCCTCCAGATCCTGCATCACGTTGCGGATGGACGCGGGCGACAGGCTGAGCGAGGCGATCTTGCTGATGGTACGCGAGCCCACAGGCAGGCCGGTGCCGAGATAACTCTCAACCACCAGGCGGAAAACGTCGCGCGCCCGCTCATTCAATTCGGTAACCGGTGTGACCGCCATGCGCCCCTATCTAGGGGAGCAACTGGCCGCACTCAAGCCGGGCCAGGGCCGATCGACCCTAGCGAACGGCGGAGGGCTTCACCATGGCGTCGATGTCGAGCATGCGGGGAATGGCGGCGATGGTTGCCCGCAGCTTTCCATAGTTGGGGTCCATGCACCCCGACTGGAACTCCAGCCGCGTGGCTGGCCGCTCCTCCCTCGTCCATTCGATGGTGTAGCCCGGCATGTCTGTCGCAAAGCGCGTGCAATTCTCGCCATGGGAAATGCGCTTTACCGTCCCCGCCGGCGGCTGGAACTGCGCAAGCGCGGCACGGAAGCGGCGATATTGCGCGGGCGTGACGGTGAAACGCGTGGCGCCGGGGACAGTCGTGAACCGCTCGGGCTCCAGCAGCCCCGATCCGTCAGGCGTCACTTGCAGGCTGTAGCTCGGGCAGACGCCGAAGCAGGGCCCCGCCGAAAAACGGATCGTGTCACCGGCGGCCACAGGCTTCTCCAACTCGGGCCGCTCTGCCGCACAGCCCGCCGTCAGGGCCGCGCCCGCGAAAATCATCATCCAACGCAATTGCATGGGGTGCTTCCTAGCATTTTTCTGGCCGATCGCCACTGGCATGACGGCACGCCCCGCGAAGTTATTTCGTCATCGCATCGCTTTTTTCGAAAAACCGGTTCCCACTTTTTCGCGCGATGCTCGCAGTTATTTAAGCGCCGCATCCCTTTTTTGCGAAAAACCGGTTCCCACTTTTTCGCGCGATGCTCTAAGCCCCTCGCCGACTGAACCCTTCGGAGAAAAATATCATGCGTCCTTCCGGCCGCGCGCCAGACCAGATGCGCGCCATTACCATGGAGCCCGGCTTCACCATTCATGCCGAGGGCAGTTGCCTCGTCAGCTTCGGCGATACGCGGGTGCTCTGCACCGCTTCGGTGGAAGAGAGGGTGCCGCCCTTCCTGCGGGGCAAGGGTTCGGGCTGGGTGACGGCAGAATATGGCATGCTGCCCCGCGCCACGCACACGCGCGGCAGCCGTGAAGCGGCGAAGGGCAAGCAGTCTGGCCGCACGCAGGAGATTCAGCGGCTGATCGGCCGGTCGCTGCGCACCGTGGTCGACCTCAAGAAGCTGGGCGAGCGGCAGATCGTCGTGGATTGCGACGTCATCCAGGCCGATGGCGGCACCCGCACCGCCGCCATTTCCGGCAGCTGGGTCGCGCTGCGCATCGCCATCGACAAGCTGCTGGCGTCGGGCGCACTGACGGAAGACCCGATCATTCAGAAGGTCGCCGCGATCAGCTGCGGCATTTATGAGGGCACGCCGGTGCTCGACCTCGACTATGCCGAGGACAGCAATGCCGAAACGGATGCGAACCTGATCCTGACCGGCGACGGCAAATTTGCCGAGGTGCAGGCGACTGCCGAGGGCGCGGCCTATGATGAGGAAGAGCTGCTGCGCCTGCTGCGCCTCGCACGGATCGGCTGCGCGCAGATTTTTGCCGCGCAGGACAAGGCGACGGGACGATAAGGTCTTTCACCCGTTCGCTTCGGGTGTTTCGAGAAATGCTATCTATGCACTGCGCGCTTCTCGACTATGCTCGGAGCGAACGGGGAGAATGACTTGATGAGCGACGATTTCGGACAGGAACAGGCGATCCGCAAGCTGGGGCCGGGCAAGCTGGTGATCGCCAGTCACAACCCCGGCAAAGTGCGGGAGATCGGCGACCTGCTGGCGCCGTTCGGGATCGAAACGGTGTCGGCGGGGGAGCTGGACCTGCCCGAGCCCGACGAAACCGGCACGACCTTTATCGCCAACGCGGAACTGAAGGCGCTTCAGGCAGCGGACCTGTCGGGACTACCCGCTCTGGCTGATGACAGCGGGCTATGCGTTGAAGCGTTGAATGGCGATCCGGGCATCTTTTCCGCGCGTTGGGGCGGTGAGACGAAGGACTTCGGCATCGCGATGCAGCGCGTTTGGCAGGCGATCGAAGCCAAGGGGCCCGATGCCGGGCACGGCGCGCACTTCATCTGTGCGCTAGCGCTCGCCTGGCCCGATGGGCATGTCGAAGCGTTCGAAGGGCGTGTGGACGGCATCATCAGCTGGCCGCCGCGCGGCGACAAGGGGTTCGGCTATGACCCGATCTTCCAGCCGCTCGGCCACACGATCAGCTTTGGCGAGATGGACCCGCAGAAAAAACATGCGATGAGCCATCGCGCCGATGCCTTCGCGCAGCTCGTGGCGGCGGTTTTCTAAAGCATCGTGCGGCCTGGGCGTTATTCGCCTACGCCCGCAAATTGCGCGCCACGCGGATTCTCCTCCAGGTCCAGCGGCCCCTTGCCGAAACTGTTGCCTGCCGGAAAATAGCGGCAGACGAGATAATCGTAATTCTGCCCCTCGGCGACGGCGCACCCAAGCTTGCGCGTGCCGCGCCAGATCATCTGCGTATAATGGCCGACATCCTCCCATCGGCCTGACATGCTGATATCCGGCAGCTTGCCAGCAGTGCGAAGCAGCCGCTTTTCCTCGAGGAACGCTCCGATCATGACGCCGTAGCCATAAAGACGGCGCGGCCCCATCCAGAGATTCTCGCCGCTGGGGATGGCGCGAGACGCGCGTGGAGAATGCTGGAACCGGTTGGTGACGGCCATCTCCCTGGCGTAGCGGGCCGCATCCTGCGCAAGCGCATTGTCCCAGGCGAGCGGCGCAAGGCCGAGCGATGCGCGCTCTTCATTATGCATGCCAAGCACGACCTCGCGCAGGAGCATGTCGCCACGCTTCGCTTCTTCCATGCCATAATAAGCGGCGGGCATGACCCTCTCCATCGGCGCGGCCCGGCCGGAAGGGGACGCCACCGCAGCAGCGGAAATCCCCACGCTCATCATCACCGCCATTGCTGGCCGTGCGGTACAAAGCCGTCTAAGAACGCCCCCACTCATGTCCCTGCCCCTTATCGATTCTACGGCCCGCGCGCCTGAACCCATTGCCCTATATGTGCACTGGCCATTTTGCGTTTCGAAATGTCCCTACTGCGATTTTAACAGCCATGTTCGGGCCGAGATCGACAATGATGCCTGGCGCGCCGCGCTGATGGACGATCTTGCCCATGAAGCGGAGCTGATTGGCGGACGGCCGCTGTCCTCGATCTTTTTCGGCGGAGGCACGCCATCTTTGATGCCGCCCCAAATCGTGTCGAGCATCATCGACGCTGCGGCCAGCCATTGGCAACCGACGCCCGACATGGAGATCACGCTGGAAGCCAACCCCAGTTCAGTGGAGGCAGCGCGCTTCGCGGACCTGGCCAGCGCTGGCGTCAACCGTGTGTCGTTGGGCGTGCAAGCGCTGGATGATCAGGCGCTGCATTTCCTCGGCCGTGCCCATGATGTCGGCGAAGCGCTGGCGGCACTGGATGTGGCGCAGTCGGTATTCGGCCGGGTGAATCTGGACCTCATCTATGCCCGGCCGGACCAAAGCGAGGCAGACTGGGAAGCGGAGTTGAAGCGCGCCCTTACCTTCGGCACCGATCATATGTCGCTTTATCAGCTGACGATCGAGCCCGGCACGCGGTTCGCGACATTGGTGGCGCAGGGCAAGCTGACGCCCGCTGATCCAGATCATGCCGCCACTCTCTACGAGCAGACGCAGGCGATGACGGCGGCGGCTGGACTGCCCGCCTATGAGATCAGCAACCATGCCAAGCCGGGTCAGGAAAGCCGCCATAACCTGACCTATTGGCGTTACGGCACTTATGCGGGGGTCGGTCCCGGCGCGCATGGACGGCGCGGGGGCATGGCGACGCTCAGGCACAAAAAACCGGAAAACTGGATGGGCGCGGTACAGCGCAACGGCCACGGGCTTCAAAGCGAGGAGAAGCTGACGCCCGAAGATCGCGGGCGCGAAGCACTGCTGATGGGATTGCGGCTGGCCGAAGGCGTCGACCTTGAACGCATATCAGCGCTGTCGGCCTTGCCGGTCGAGCAGTTGATTGATGAGGCGGCGGTGGCGCGGCTTGCGCAGCACAGTCTGATCGAGCGGCAGGGCCAGCATTTGAGGATCACGCCAGCGGCCATGCTGCTGCTGGACGCAATCCTACCGGAAATCGTGAAAGTTTAGGACAGCATGTTTCTATTCCGGGTCCTCAACCCGTTCGGGCTGAGCTTGTCGAAGCCCGTCTGAGCGCCTGCTGCAAATGCAAGTCGAAAGAGCCGTCCTCTTGCTAAAGAAGTGATGCCCTTCGACAGGCTCAGGGCGAATGGCCCTGAGCATTTCCGATCCAAAGCGTGAAGCTCTGAACGACAATCCTAATCAGTTAGCTGCAGCAACCCCTTGGTCGGCCATAAGCTGCTGAAGCTCGCCAGCCTCGTACATTTCCATCATGATGTCGCTGCCGCCGACAAATTCGCCCTTCACATAAAGCTGCGGGATCGTCGGCCAGTCCGAAAATGCCTTGATGCCCTGCCGCACCAGCTGATCCTGCAGTACGTCGACCGATTCATAGGCAACGCCCAGATGATCGAGGATGGCAATTGCACGGCTGGAAAAACCACATTGGGGGAACAGCGGCGTGCCCTTCATGAAGAGAACCACATCGTTGCTGTTCACAATATCGGCGATCCGTTGATGCACGGCGTCGGTCATGGGTTGGTCCAGTCCTGTCGGGCGCCGCAATCACCGGCGGCGCGCATGATAAATGATAGCGGTTAGTTGGGAACGGCAGTGGTCAGTTGCAAGGCGTGGAGCACCCCGCCCATGCGGCCGCCAAGCGCGGCATAGACGGCCCGCTGCTGCGCGACCCGGCTCATGCCGCGAAAGCTTTCGGCCACGACTCGCGCCGCGTAATGATCGCCATCACCGGCAAGGTCGGTGATTTCGACCTCAGCGTCCGGAATGGCCGTCCGGATCATATCCGCAATGTCTTCGGCAGCCATCGGCATGGGACGCGTCCGTTCTGCTTACTGGGCTTCGATGAAGTGGCGGCGCGCGATCACCTGCTGCTCTTCCAGAGCAGAGCGGACGCCCGCCTCGTCAATGTCGAGACCAGCCTGCGTCATGTCACCGACCAGCTTGCGGATGACATCCTCGTCACCTGCTTCCTCGAAATCGGCCTGGACCACGGCCTTGGCATAGGCGTCGGTTTCTTCCGGCGTCAGGCCCATCTTGGCTGCGGCCCATTCGCCGAGCAGCCGGTTCCGCCGCGCCTGGATGCGGAACTGCATCTCCTGGTCACGAGCGTACATATTTTCAAAGGCCTTTTCGCGATCATCGAAAGTGGTCATGCCTATGCCTTGTAAAAAGAAGCTGAAGTCTCAATCCAGATAGGAAAGTCGGGCCGCTTACGCAACGGCGGGAACAAGCCAGGGGCGTGCCCCCGCGTCCTTCGCCTCGAACTGGCTGATCGTGTCGGCCTGTCCCAGCGTCAATCCGATCTCGTCTAACCCGCCGAGCAGGCAGTGCTTGCGGAATGGATCGATCTCGAACTGAAAGCGGTCCTGGAACTGGGTCGTCACGGTCTGATGTTCCAGATCGACATGGATAGGGTCGGTCTTCGCGACCTCCATCAGCCGGTCGATCGCTTCCTGGGGCAGGACGACCGTCAGAATGCCGTTCTTGAAGGCGTTGCCCGAAAAAATGTCGGAGAAGCTGGGCGCGATCACGACCTTGATGCCAAGGTCGGCAAGCGCCCAGGCGGCATGTTCGCGGCTGGAGCCACAGCCGAAATTGTCGCCAGCGATCAGGATCGGACTGCCCGCATATTCCGGGTCGTCGAAGACGTTACCCGGTTCCTTGCGCAGCACCTCGAACGCGCCCTTCCCCAGGCCCGCACGCGAAATGGTCTTCAGCCAATGCGCCGGAATGACGATGTCGGTATCGACATTCTTCATCCCGAACGGATAGGCCCTGCCCTCGACGATATTCAGCTTGTCCATCAATGCGCCCGCTTGGTCTCCAGGGAGCGGCTGTCTTCCGCCCGCCCGAGGGTCGCCGCCATGGCGGCACTGGCCAGCGCGCCAAGCGCCAGCACCCAGAATACCTTCTTCATGCGACCACCTCTCCCTGCTTTTCTTTCAGTAACTCCCGGACGTCGGTCAAATGGCCGGTGATGGCCGCCGCCGCCGCCATTTCAGGCGAAACGAGATGCGTCCGCGAACCCGGACCCTGACGGCCCATGAAGTTGCGGTTGCTGGTGGAAGCACAGCGTTCGCCGGCAGGAACCTTGTCCGGATTCATGCCCAGGCACGCCGAGCAACCCGGCTCGCGCCATTCAAAGCCTGCCTCGGTGAAGATGCGGTCCAGCCCTTCGGCTTCCGCCTGCTGCTTGACGAGGCCGGAGCCGGGAACGACCAGCGCCTGCTTGATGCGTTCCGCGATATGGCGCCCCTTGAGCAGAGCGGCGGCTGCGCGGAGGTCCTCGATCCGGCTGTTCGTGCAACTGCCGATGAAGATATGCTCGACCGTCACATCTTCCATCCGCTGCCCGGCAGTCAGGCCCATATAATCGAGCGACTTTTGCGCGGCGGCGCGCTTGGACGCGTCGGCGAAGCTTTCCGGATCGGGAACCACGCCCGTCACTGGCACGACGTCCTCGGGGCTGGTGCCCCAGGTGACGTTGGGCACGATATCTGCGGCATCGATGACCACCGCCTTGTCGAACTGCGCGCCTTCGTCGGTGGCCAGCGTCTTCCAATAAGCGACGGCGGCATCCCAATCGGCGCCCTTGGGGGCCATCGGGCGGCCCTTCAAGTAAGCGAAAGTCTTTTCATCCGGCGCGAAGAGACCCGAGCGCGCGCCCGCCTCGATCGACATGTTGGCAACCGTCAGCCGCCCTTCGATCGACATGTCGCGGAAGACGGAGCCACGATATTCCATGACATAGCCGGTGCCGCCTGCCGTGCCGATCCGGCCGCAGATAGCCAGCGCCACATCCTTGGGCGTTACGCCAAAGCCCAATTCCCCCTCCACCACGACTTCCATCGTCTTCGACTGCTTCAGCAGCAGCGTCTGCGTGGCGAGCACATGCTCGACCTCCGACGTGCCGATGCCGAAGGCCAGCGCGCCCAGCGCACCGTGCGAGCTTGTGTGGCTGTCGCCGCAGACCAATGTCGTGCCCGGCAGGGTGAAACCCTGCTCCGGCCCCACGACATGGACGATACCCTGCTCCCGGTCAGCGTCGCCGATCAGGCGAACGCCGAACTCCGGCGCGTTCCGCTCCAGCGCGGCGAGCTGCTGCGCGCTTTCGGGATCAGCGATGGGAATGCGGTTGCCCTGCGCATCGCGGCGCGGCGTCGTGGGCAGATTGTGATCCGGCACCGCAAGCGTCAGGTCAGGACGCCGCACCGGGCGGCCCGCCATGCGCAGACCTTCAAAAGCCTGGGGACTCGTCACCTCATGAACAAGGTGGCGGTCGATATAGATGAGGCAGGTTCCATCGGGGCGGCGTTCAACGACATGCGCGTCCCAGATCTTTTCGTACAACGTGCGAGGCTTGACCATGATATTTTCCCCCTAGACCCAGAGCGGGCGCGGCGAAAGGGGGCACGAACCAATATTTGCTGTTTCCCGCCCATGGCCCGCTTGGCATCGGAAGTCAGGACGCACGATGATCCTCGATGATCCGGCCAGCGGCACCCACTTCCGCCTCATGGCTTTCTTCCCGCCAGGTTTCCGCGAGCGCGGCGGCTTCCCATTCGCGCATGGCGGGATGGTCCAGCATATGATCGGCCCACCCGCGCGCCACGGGCCCGACATCAAGACCATAGGTTCGCACCCGGAACACGACCGGCGCGTAAAAGGCGTCGACCGCGCTGAACTCCGGGCCTGCGAGGAACGGCCCGCCGAAGCGCTTCAGCCCCTCCCCCCACAGTTCCGACAGCCGGGCTATGTCGCGGTTGAGGTGGGGCGAGGGCATATCCATTTCCACGCGCACGCCCACATTCATCGGACATTCGTTGCGCAGCGTCGCAAAGCCGCTGTGCATTTCCGCGACGGCGCATTGGGCAAAAGCGCGGGCAGCCTCATCCTGCGGCCAGACAGCCGGATGGCGATCGGCAAGATAGAGGGTGATGCCAAGGGAATCCCACAAGGTTCGCTCCCCGTCGATCAGCACCGGCACCTGTCCGGTGGGGGAGAAGGAGCTGAAGGCGGCATAGTTGGTGCTGTGCGCAAACGGCTCGATCCGATCATCGAACGGAATGGCGAGCGCCTTCATCAATACCCATGGACGCAGCGACCAGCTGGAATAATTCCGGTTCGCGGTGATGAGCGTGTAGGGCATGGGGGCTCTCCCATCGGTTCAGACGCCTTCAGGATAAGCGTCTGCCCGTTTGGACGGAAGCGCAAAGTCGGCGAAAACCCGCCGCCGAGAGCCGTCGGCGGCGGGCTCCCTGTCACCGGCAACGGCAATCAGCGCAAGCGGCCGAGCCGGTGATAGAGGTTGGCGAACTTCACCGAATCCGGCGTGTCCTTCACCTTCTGAAGATATTCCGCCACGGCGATCCTCAGCAGCGAGAAATCCTCGGTCGAGAAAACCGCGCGGGATCTTGCAGGTTCAGTCATTTCCTTCCTCCTTCTCTCGAAGCTCAGGCCGCAAACTGGTTCATCGTGTTGTGCGCGCCGCCAGCCTTCAGCGCCGCCTCGCCAGCGAAATATTCCTTGTGATCGTCGCCGATGTCGCTGCCCGCCATATTCTGGTGCTTCACGCAGGCAATGCCTTCGCGGATTTCGCGGCGCTGGACGCCCTCGACATAGCCGAGCATCCCGGCCTCGCCGAAATAGTCCCGCGCCAGATTGTCGGTCGACAATGCAGCCGTGTGATAGGTCGGCAGCGTGATGAGGTGATGGAAGATGCCCGCCCGCGCCGCGGCGTCCCTCTGAAAGGTGCGGATCTTTTCATCAGCCTCGCGGCCAAGGTCGGTGGCGTCATAGTCCGCGCTCATCAACCGGGCGCGATCATAGGCAGACACGTCCCTGCCCTCGGCCTGCCAGCGGTCGAACACTTGGCAACGGAAGTTCAGCGTCCAGTTGAAGCTGGGCGAATTGTTGTAGACCAGCTTGGCATTGGGGACGACCTCGCGGATGCGATCGACCATGGCGGCGATCTGTTCGACATGCGGCTTTTCGGTTTCGATCCACAGCAAGTCCGCGCCGTTCTGAAGCGAGGTGATGCAGTCCAGCACGACGCGATCCTCGCCCGTGCCGGGGCGGAACTGGAAGAGGTTGGAAGCCAGACGCTTGGGCCGCAGCAGCTTGCCGTCGCGGGCTATGACGACATCGCCGCGCAGGGTGGACAGGTCGGCGACCTCTTCCACATCAAGGAAGCTGTTATACTGGTCGCCAAGGTCGCCGGGCTCGCGGCTGAAGGCGATCTGCTTGGTGAGGCCCGCGCCCAACGAATCGGTGCGAGCGACGATGATGCCATCGTCGATGCCGAGCTCCAGAAAGGCGTAGCGGCAGGCGCGGATCTTCGCGAGGAAGTCCTCGTGCGGAACCGTGACCTTGCCGTCCTGATGGCCGCACTGCTTTTCGTCCGAAACCTGATTCTCGATCTGGAGCGCGCAGGCGCCTGCCTCGATCATCTTCTTGGCGAGGAGATAGGTCGCCTCGGCATTGCCGAATCCGGCGTCGATGTCGGCAATGATCGGGACGATGTGGGTTTCGTGATTGTCGATCGCCGTGGTGAGGCGATGGACCTCAACCTCGTTGCCCGCCTCGCGCGCCTTGTCGAGGTCGCGGAACAGCATGCCAAGTTCGCGGGCGTCAGCCTGACGCAGGAAGGTGTAGAGTTCCGCGATCAGCGCGGGAACGCTGGTCTTTTCATGCATCGACTGGTCCGGGAGCGGGCCGAATTCGGAACGCAGCGCCGCGACCATCCAGCCCGACAGGTAGAGATATTTGCCCTTGGTGGTGCCGAAATGCTTTTTGATGCTGATCATCTTCTGCTGGCCGATGAAGCCGTGCCAGCAGCCCAGCGACTGGGTGTAGTTAGCGGGATCGGCATCATAGGCGGCCATGTCGCGGCGCATGATAGCGGCGGTGTGGCGCGCGATGTCGAGGCCGGTGGGGAAACGGTTCTGGAGGCGCATGCGGGCGACCGAGTCGGCAGCGATGCCGTTCCAGTTTGGCTCGTCGCTCAGGAGCGAGGAAGCGCGGGTGATCTGTTGGGCGTAGGTCATGGAAATCCCCTGAATGAAGTAGCGAGTTGAACGCGTTTTGGGGGAAGGCGGGCCGGGCCGGGAGGGGTCGTGCGGTTCAGTTGTCGATCTTTACAAACTTCTTCTGTATAGTTGTAAGGTCTGCACAGGAGCCCCGCACCCATGGCCAAGGATCGTCCCGTCTATATGGGCCCGCGCTTGCGGCGGCTGCGGCGGGAGCTGGGGCTGACGCAGTCGGACATGGCGGCGGACCTCGAGATATCCGCATCCTATGTCGCGCTGCTGGAGCGCAACCAGCGGCCCCTGACCGCCGACATGCTGCTGCGGCTGGCGCGTACCTACCGGATGGACATGAGCGAACTGGCGGGAGACGGCGGCGCGGAGCAGACGGCGCGGCTGCAGGCGGTGCTGAAGGACCCGATGTTCGCAGACATCGACCTGCCCGCGCTCGCCATGCAGGATGTCGCGATCAACTATCCGGGGTTCAGCGAAGCGCTGCTGCGGCTGCACACCGCCTATCGGGAAGAGCAGCTGGCACTGGCGGACCGAAGCAGCGATCGCACGCAAGCAGCGGAGCAGGCCCCCGATCCTTCGGCCGATGCCCGCCGGTTCCTGGGCGCGCGGCGCAACAGCTTCCCGCCGCTTGACGATGCGGGCGAACGGCTGGCGGCGGATATCGAGCAGGCAGGCGGCACGGCAGCGTGGCTGAAGAGCAAACATGGCCTGCGCATCCGCCGCCTGCCGCCCGACGTGATGGCGGGATCAATGCGCAGGCTGGACCGGCATCGCGACGCGGTGCTGGTCAATGACGCGCTGGACGGACCAAGCACCGCGTTCCAGCTGGCGATCCAGATCGCCTATCTGGAAATGCGCGGCGAAATGGAGACGCTGCTGAAGGACGGGCAGTTTTCGAGCGCGAGCGGGCGGCAACTCGCGCGCCAGGGCCTCGCCAATTATGGCGCGGCGGCCATCCTGATGCCCTATGGCAGCTTCGCCAAGGCAGTGGAGGCACGACGCTACGATGTCGAGGCGCTGGCCCGGCAGTTCGGGACGAGCTTTGAACAGACGGCGCATCGGCTGACCACCCTGCAGAAGCCGGGGCAGGAACGGGTGCCCTTCTTTTTCCTGCGCGTCGACAAGGCGGGCAATATCAGCAAGCGGCTGGACGGCGCGGGCTTTCCCTTTGCCCGCCATGGCGGATCATGCCCGCTCTGGTCGATCCATCATGTGTTCGAGCGTCCGGACGAAGTCGTGACGCAATGGCTGGAGCTGCCCGATGGACAGCGTTTCTTTTCGATTGCGCGCAGGGTGACTGCTGGCGGTGGCGGCTGGGGCGCGCCGCGCGTCGAGCGGGCGATTGCGCTCGCCTGCGCCGCGGACCATGCCCATCGGCTGATCTACACGCAGGGAATGGGGCCGTCCGAGCCGACGCCCATCGGGCTCACATGCCGCCTGTGCCACCGGAACCAGTGCATGGCGCGGTCAGCGCCGCCGATCGGCCGTGAAATGCTGCCGGAGGATTTCCGCCGTGGCTATACGCCGTTCGGCTTTGCGGATGGGTGAATATCAGCCTTTAAGCCCCCGTTTCCGTCGCTCCCGGACTTGATCCGGGTTCGACTGCCTCGCAGCGTCCAGAAAAGCGAGACCCCGGATCAAGTCCGGGGTGACGATCACATCATGGTCGCGCACTGAAGGCGCTGATGATCGCCTCAGCCAGCGGCGCGGGTCGGCGACGCCGCCGCTTCGGCAGGTGTCGCGAGCCAGTCGAGGGCTTCCTGTTCGGTTGCGAAATAGCCGTAGCTGGTGATGACATTCTCCAACCGCTTGGTCTGCATGCGCAGCAGCATCGAAGGCGAGACGACGGCGATCCGGCCCGATTCTGAATCCTTGTGAGAATAAGCGAGGCGGCCCAGCGCTTCGCTAACTTCCGCCGAGTGGATTTCCGTGCGGCTGTTGACGAGAGTATCACACAGGGGATCAGCGGTGCGCATGACATCGGCTATAGCGCGACCGAACTGATCGACCACATCCAGATTCCAGAAGCCGAAAGTGGAGATAAGCAGGAGGTTGCGATCGCTGTCATAGCGGACTTCGAAAAAGCCATCCAACTTGCGCATCTATCCCTCCTACTTCGAAGGGCTCGTCAGTCCCCCCGCAAATCCAACCAGGCAACCACATCATTGTCGGTGGCGATGAAAAGCCCGTCCTGAATCTCTTCGGGCTGTTGCTGCGCGATATGCACGGCTTCGCTTAACGGGCCGTAAAAAAGCGTCGTGGCGGCGCCGCCTTCTTCGCTGTCGCTCAAATGATAGAGGCGGACGGTGGCGGAATCATAGGTCGTGCGCATGCCGCATTATCGGTTCCGGCTTTGCCGCGCGCAAGACGGCCGGTCAGCGGAGGGCCAGTCAGCGGCGATCCGTGACCTTGATGCCGCCCGCCAACCGATTCGCACCGATCTTCACCGGGTCAGCGGTGAAGTTGGCGACGAAGCTGCTGCCCCGTTGCAGTCCAGGCACGAAAGATGCGCTGTTGCCGGTGATCGAAAGGCCGCTGCTGTCATGTTCGCGCCCTTCGGGTGCGACGGTGATGAAGGCGCTGTGATTGTCCTTGTCCCGGCCCTGCACCATTTCATTGCCGCTGATCTCTCCGCTCGCGCCGTTGGAGAGGTCGATCATATAGTTGGTGAGATGGCCATGGCTGTCGTCGAAACTGTTGCCGGTGATCGTGACGCGCGCCGTGCGGGTTTTCAGATAATGGCCGCCATCGCCCTGGTCGAAGCGCGAGCGCGTGACCTTCAGGCTGCCATAACGGCCGATATAGATGCCATGGGCGCAATCCAGATCACGGTCGCACCGGCCAAGATGGCGGAAGGTGGATTTGTCGATGGTGACGCTGTTGCCCGGCGCATCGCCGCTCAATATGCCCTGTTCGCTGTTGCGGAACAGGCTGTTGGTGACGGTGAGGTTGCCGCTTTCCAGCCGGATGCCCGCGCCATTGCCGTCCGGCACGCGCAGATTCTGGAAGATGATGCCATCGATGCTGCTCGACCGGCCACGCAGCACCAGCGCCGCCTTGCCCTCGCACGGCACGCCGTCGAGAATGACGCTGCCCGGCGCCTGGGCGCGGAAGGCGACGTCGCCGCCCTGCTGCACCGCGCATTGGGCATAGGTGCCGGGCGCGATCAGGATCGTGCCCTTGCCATTGCCGATCGCCGCCACCGCATCCTTGAGCGCGCTGTAGCCGCGCCCGCTTTCCGCCACGGTAAAGGGCGTCGGCATCCCTTGCGCCAGGGCAGCGGCGCCAGCGGCGGCGGAAACGAGCAGGATCGTGGACAGGATGCGCATATCCAAAGACATAGGCGCGGCAGGCAGAGCGGCCAATGCGGAGTCGTGGTTAACAAAATCCTGTTCCGGGACAGGTGAGATAAGGGCCTATCTTCCTAGGCCGACGGGAACGGCGCGCGCCCGAGCCGCTTTAATGCATGTACATGCTTCAACTTCACCGCCATTGACCCTAAGCCAGTCATAAGAATGACCGTGGCTGCTCCCCTGCTTCGATCCATGGCTGTCCTTCTGGGCACGGCCGCGATGATCGCGGGCTGCTCACAGGAGGCGAGCGGGCCCGTGACGGTGAGCGTGATCGGATCGCCCGCCGACTTTTCCAAGCCGCTCGAAAACCTGCCGGACCCCGGCGCGAAGCTGATGCTGGAGGCGACGGCGCAGGGACTGGTGGCCTTCGACGCGAGCGGCGAGATCTTGCCCGCGCTCGCCCAGCGGTGGATCGTCGAGGAGAATGGGCGAAGCTATATCTTCCGCCTGCGCCGTGCCGAATGGCCCGACGGGTCGAAGGTGACGGCGGGCGATGTCACACGGCTGCTGACCGCCCGGATCGATGCGTTGCGGCGGCTTGACCCCGACGGGCCGCTGGACGCGGTGGAGGCGGTCGTGCCGATGACCGGCGAGGTGATCGAAATCCGCCTGTCCCAGCCTCGGCCCTATTTGTTGCAGATGCTGGCGCAGCCGCAGATGGGCCTGTTGTCGCGCCAGGGCGGCACTGGCCCCTACCGGCGCGAAAAATGGGGCAAGGCGCTGATCCTGACGCCGGTCGACAGGGCAAGCAACGGCGAAGAGGGCGAGGAAGCGAAGGCGGCGGGCTGGGAAACGCGTATCCTGCGCGCGGAACGGGCGGCGCTGGCGATCATCCGCTTCCGTGAAGGCAGGGCGGAGGCAGTGCTGGGCGGGCGCTTCGCCGATCTTCCGCTGCTGGTGCCCGCAGGCGTGGACCGCGATGCCGTGCGGGTCGATCCGGTGCAGGGGCTGCTGGGCTTCGCGGTGACGGGCAAGGGCAAGCTGCTCGACGATGACGGCGTGCGGCGGGCGATCAACATGGCGATCGACCGCAGCCAGTTGCCGATCCTCTTCCCCTTGGGGGGGTGGGCGATCACCGAGCAGATCGTGCCTGCGCAGATGGACCTGCCGCGCATGCCTACGGCACCGGATTGGCCGGGGCTTTCGCTGGATGACCGGCGTGCAGCGGCAAGCGCCGTCATCCGCCGCTGGCGCAGCGACAATGGCGATCCGCCGCCGCTGCGCGTGGCATTGCCCGAAGGACCGGGCGCGACCAGCCTGTTCGCGCTCATTCGCCATGACCTGGGGCTGATCGGCCTTGATGCCGAGCGGGTGGGGATGAAGGCGGACGCCGACCTGCGCTTGATCGATGAGGTCGCCGCTTATGACAGCGTGCTCTGGTATCTCGGCCGGGTGGGCTGCGCGCGGAAGGTGCATTGTTCGCAAGAGGCCAATGCGCAGTTGCACGCGGCAAGTCTCGCGACCAGCGCGGCAGAGCGGATGGCGCGGGTGGCGCAGGCCGAGGCGCTGATGCAGGCGCATAACGGCTATATTGCGCTCGGCGCGCCTGTCCGCTGGTCGCTGGTTACGCGGCGGCTGACCGGCTTCATGCCATCGCCTCGTGCGCGGCATCCATTGAACCATCTCTTTCGCAGCACCAATTAGGGGCCAGGAGGATCAGCCATGGCGTTATCGCAGGACCAGTTCGACCGGATGGTGCGGGACATGCCGGGCTTTGGCCGCGATCCTGCGTCCGTGCGGCGGCGGATCGAGGCGATGGAAGCGATGCTGGAGGGGATGTTCGTCATCCCCGGCACGAATCGGCGCGTGGGACTTGATAGCCTGGTCGGCCTGATCCCGGTTGTCGGCGACATCGCTACTGCGGCCATGGGTGCCTGGATCGTGTGGGAAGCGCGCAACCTCGGCATGCCGAAATGGCAGCTGACCCGGATGGCGGCCAATGTCGGGTTCGACACGCTGGTGGGCGCGATCCCGTTCGCGGGCGATGTGTTCGATTTTCTGTTCAAGTCCAATACGAAGAACCTGCGGATCATCCGCAAGCATCTGGACAAGCATCATCCTTCGACGGTGACGATCGACGCCTAGGCGGCGTTAGTCGGAGGGGATTTGCGCGTTGGGATCAAGGTCCAGCTTGAGCGCCGGGCGGCGGGCAGGTGCGGCGCGGGCCTTGGGCGGCAGGATGTTGGGGCCGGGCCGGATGCGCAAGCTCGCCGCTTCGGGCGCACCGCGCTGACTGGCGGGGCAGCGGGCATAATCCATCGCGCGGTCCATGCAGAGCGAGACTTCGCTCAGCCAGCCGCCACGCGCGGTCTTTACCCGGATCATGCCGGGCGAAAGCCCCTTGTTCGCGCGGGCGAACGCGGCGGTGAACTGCTTGACGGTGAGTGTGTCGCGCCGGGCCAGTTGAGCCATGTCGGGATAGCGGATGCCCTCGTACAAGGCGCGGGCGAGGTTGAAATAGAGCTCCGGCCGCGTCGTCATGCAGCTGCCATGCTTGGCCCATTCATGCTGGAGCAGCTGGGCAGACGGCGTAACGCAGAGATTCTGGCGGATGACTTGCCGAGGCAAAAGATCGGCGGCGCGGCAATATTGCGGCCAGTCGCGCCCTGTCCCCTCAGGCCAGAGGCCGTGCAGGATGAAGCCGAACTTGCCGTTGCGCCCGCCGCACTGGAACGCGCTGTCGCCGCCTCGCGCGGTGGCGCAATATTGCGGGGACCAGCTGAGCGCGAGCGTGTAGCCAGCGATTGGGATCAGGCGGCGCGGCTCGTTGGACGGCGGCAGTTCGATGCGCGGGCGGGGAACTTGCTGCGGGATCGAACAATAAGCCGCCTGCGCCAGCGCGGGGGCTGGCGCGGCGAGCAGGAGCAGGGCCAGCAGCCCTTTATGCAAAGGCGAAGTCCAGGCCGATGTCGGCGGCGGGGGCGGACTGAGTCAGGCGGCCGACGCTGATATAGGTGACGCCGGTTTCCGCCTTGGCGCGGATGGTCTGGAGCGTGACGCCGCCCGAGGCTTCGGTCGGTACGCGGCCTCCCACCAGCGTGACCGCGCCGCGCAGGGTGGGCGCGTCCATATTGTCGAGCAGCAGGTGCGTGGCCCCCGCGGCGAGCGCGGGTTCGATCTGGTCGACGCGGTCGACTTCGACGATGATGCGCTCGATCCTCGCGGCGGTGGCGCGGCGGACGGCTTCCTCGACCGATCCTGCGACCGCGATATGATTGTCCTTGATCATCGCCGCGTCCCACAGGCCCATGCGGTGATTGGTCGCGCCGCCCTGCCGCGTCGCATATTTTTCCAGCACGCGCAGGCCGGGGATGGTCTTGCGCGTGTCGAGCAGCGTCGCGCCGGTGCCCATGATCGCATCGACATAGGCGCGGGTCATGGTGGCGATGCCGGTCAGGTGCTGGACGGTGTTGAGCGCGGAACGCTCCGCCGTCAGCATGGCGCGCGCCTTGCCCCGGATGCGCATGATGTCGGTGCCCGCCGCAACGCGATCGCCGTCCTGGCGGAGCAGCTCGATCTCCACCTCCGGGTCGAGCGTACGGAAGAAGGCGGCGGCAATAGGGAGCCCCGCCAGCGTCACCGCGTCGCGGCTGTCCATCACCCCTTCGAAGATCGCATCGGCGGGAATGACGGCCTCGCTCGTGACGTCGCGGCCGTCAGGGCCGAGATCCTCGGCGAGGGTGGAGGCGATGAAGGCGTCGAGGTCGAAGCCGGGCAAGGTGAAGGTCATGGAAATCCCCTTAGGGTCCAGATGAAATTTTGACCCCGTTCGCCCTGAGCCTGTCGAAGGGCTCTCCCTCCTTGCCAGGAAAGGGGCTTCGACAGGCTCAGCCCGAACGGATTATTGTTCGGTAACAGAAACTTAGCGGTTGCCCACGTCGCCCTTGCCCACCGTGCCGCTGGCGAGTTCCAGCATCCGGTCGAGGCTCTTCTTGGCGGCGAGGCGCAGGCCTTCCTCCATCTCGATGCGGGGCTGGAGGTCGCGCAGCGCGAGGTAGAGCTTTTCCATCGTGTTGAGCGCCATGTAGGGGCACACGTTGCAGTTGCAGTTGCCGTCGGCACCGGGCGCGCCGATGAAATTCTTTTCCGGCACCGCCTTGCGCATCTGGTGGATGATGTGCGGTTCGGTCGCGACGATCAGCGTGTCGCCGGTCATCGTCTTGGCATATTGCAGGATGCCGCTGGTCGAACCGACATAATCGGCATGGTCGACGATATAGGGTGGGCATTCCGGGTGCGCGGCGATCGGCGCGTCGGGATGCTGGGCCTTGAGCTTGAGCAGCTCGGTCTCGCTGAACGCCTCATGGACGATGCAGACGCCCGGCCACAGCAGCATGTCGCGGTTGAACTTGCGCTTCAGATAACCGCCCAGATGCTTGTCGGGACCGAAGATGATCTTCTGGTCGCGCGGGATCTGGGACAGGATGGTTTCGGCGGACGAGCTGGTGACGATGATGTCGGACAGCGCCTTCACCTCGGCCGAGCAGTTGATGTAGCTCAAGGCGATATGATCGGGATGCGCCTCGCGAAACGCCTTGAACTGGGCGGGCGGGCAGCTGTCCTCAAGGGAGCAGCCGGCGTCCATGTCGGGCAGGACGACGATCTTTTCCGGGCTCAATATCTTCGCGGTTTCGGCCATGAAGCGCACGCCGCAAAAGGCGATGACATCGGCGTCGGTTTCCGCCGCCTTGCGCGATAGCTCAAGGGAGTCGCCGACAAAGTCGGACAGGTCCTGAATTTCCGGCTTCTGGTAGTAGTGGCCGAGGATGACGGCGTTGCGTTCCTTGCGCAGCCGGTCGATCTCCGCGCGCAGGTCAGTCCCCTGCGGAATTCCAGTGATGGCGTTCATGTCCCTAACTCCTCACGGGCCTTGCCCTGCGCGCCCCTAGCGGGCGGCGCGGCGGTTGGCCAGTACCTCATTGATCGGCGTCGTAACGTCCCATTGGTCGCGATTGTCGCCAGCGCGCTCCGCCGGGAAGGTGACGATCACCCGCGCGCCACCCTGCCCGGCCGCTTCCAGTGGCGCCGCCATCAGCTTTGCGAGCGCGGCGCGGCCATATTCCCGGGCGCGCGCCATGCGGGCGGGAGAGCGCGCCTCCTGCTCGGCCCGGCCCTGCGCATGGGCGGACACACGGCGGCTCAATTCCTCGCCCGCCTGCCGAGTGACGAACAGGCCGCTGGTGCGCACCAGCGTCCTTGCCGCCTCATCGACATTGGGCTTGGCGGGCTTCACGTCCGGTGCGTTGACGATCAGCGTGCGGCTGTCGGCATTCCATTCCAGATCGTCCGCGCCGATGCGGCTGACGTCGATGAAATAATCCACGGAAAAGGGCATCTTCACGACCTGATCCGACTTCAGCAAGCCAAAGCCGCGCACGTCGCGCGCCGTGCTCTGGATCGTCCCGGACATTTCGGACACCTTGAGGCTCGACGCGCCCGCAAAGCGGTCCGCGATGATCTTCGTGACGGCCGACCCATCATCCTCGACGCTGACCACATAATCGCGGTCATAGCTGCGCAAGCCGAGCAGCAGCGCGCCGCCGATCATCAGGACCAGCAGGGCGGCAAGGATGGGCGTCCCAAACCTGTTCAGCGCAACCGCCATCGGCCATCCTCCGCCGCAGCGGCAATGCCGCGCCCGTCGAGGTCGATCAGATGGGCAAGGACCGATCGTCCCGCCGCCGAATAGAGGCGCGGATCAACGCCCTTGTACATCTCCGCCACCATGGCGGGGATCTGTGACGCGCCGTTGCGCTCAAGGAAGCGGACGATCTGGCCTTCGCGCTGCTTGCGATGGCCCATCATGCCGCGCACCAGCCGCTGCGGGTTCTGCACCGGCTCACCATGGGCGGGATAATAGATAGCATCCTGCCGGTCGAGCAGGCGCTGCATCGATCGCATATAGTCGGCCATGTCGCCGTCCGGCGGCGAGATGACGCTGGTCGACCAGCCCATCACATGATCGCCGGTGAACAGCGCATTTTCCTCCAGCAGCGCGAAACAGAGATGGTTGGAGGTGTGGCCAGGCGTCGCCAGCGCTTCGAGCGTCCAGCCTTCCCCCGACACCTGTTCGCCGTCGCCAAGGATGCGGTCCGGACTATAGGTCGGGTCGAACGCGGCGTCCGCTCGCGGGCCGTCATCGTCCAGAACGAGCGGCGCGCAACCGATCACAGCCGCCCCGGTCTGCGCCGAAAGCGGCGCGGCGGCGGGGCTGTGGTCGCGATGGGTGTGGGTGCAGAGGATCGCCCGGACGGGCCGGTCGCCGATGGCGGCAAGCAATGCGCCCAGATGCGCTTCATCCTCCGGCCCCGGATCGATGACGGCGAGGTCGGTCGTGCCGATCAGATAGGTCTGCGTGCCCGTATAGGTGAAGGGCGACGGATTGGGCGCGAGGACGCGGCCGATGCGCGGCGCAATCTGCAGCAGCGTGCCGGTGGGCATGTCGGCCATGTCAGGAGCGGTTGCCATGCGCCTCATGTGCCCATCTGGCGCGGATTTTCAAGGTCCGGTGCGTGGTAAGGGATTCCGTTCGGGCAAGTCCTGGCCTAGAATTCAGGTCATGAGCGCGGGCAGAGACATGGTTGAAGGATGGCGTCGGCATCTGGCGCTGGACCGGCGGCGCTCCACGCATACGGTGCGCGCCTATATGGCGACGGCGGAGCGGCTGATCGCCTTCCTCGAAGAACATCGCGGCGAGGCGGCAACGGCGGCCCTGTTGCAGAGCGTGGAACAGGCCGATCTCCGCGCCTTCCTGACGGCGCGGCGGATGGACGGCATCGGCAATGTGTCGGCGGCGCGGGAATTGTCGGCGGTGCGCGGCTTCCTGAAGTTCATCGGCGGCGAGGATGCGCGGGTCCCTGTGCTGAAAGGCCCGAAGGTGAAGCGCGGCCTGCCCCGACCGATTTCGCCTGACGAGGCGGTGGCGCTGGCGCAGGATATTGCCGAAACCGCGCGCGAGGGGTGGATCGGCGCACGCGATTGGGCGGTTCTGCTGCTGCTGTACGGCGCGGGGCTGCGCATTGGCGAAGCCATGGGGCTGATGGGCGATGTCCTGCCGCTTGGCGATACGCTGCGGGTGACGGGCAAGCGTGGCAAGAGCCGACAAGTGCCGCTGCTGCCGCAGGTGCGGGCGGCGATCGAGGCTTATGTGGCGGCCTGTCCCTATCCGGCTGGCCGTGGCGAGCCCTTGTTCCGTGGCGCGCGCGGCGGGCCATTGTCGGCGGCCTTGATCCGGCGGGCGGTGCAGGGCGCGCGGGGGCGGCTGGGGCTGTCGGATCGGACGACGCCGCATGCGCTGCGGCACAGTTTCGCGACGCATTTGCTTGGGCGCGGGGCGGACTTGCGGTCGCTCCAGGAACTGCTGGGGCATGCGAGCCTCTCCTCGACGCAAATCTATACGCAGGTGGATGCGGCGCATTTGCTGGATGTGTATCGGAATGCGCATCCCCGGGCTTGAGGGGGCGGGCGGACACATATTCCCCTCCCGCAGGCGGGAGGGGTTAGGGGTGGGCTGGCGCGACGCCAGAGGCATTATCCAACGGCTAGGTCGAAGCTCGCTCCGCTCGCGCCCACCCCCTAACCCCCTCCCGCCTGCGGGAGGGGGAATAGCGCTACCCCCTCGGCTTCCAGGTCGCCAAGCGCCAGAGGTACAATATCACCGCCCCGACGACACAGGCCGTCGCCACGGGCCCTACATATTTATCGATATCACGAAAATTCTGACCCAGCAGATAGCCCGCATAGGCCAGGATGATATTCCAGATCAGCGCCCCGCCCGCCGTCCAGGCGAGAAAGCGGACATGCCCCATGCGGAACAGCCCGGCGGGGAGCGATATCATCGTGCGGAAGGCGGGCAGGAAGCGAAAGACGAACACGACAATCTGACCATATTTGCCGAAAATATGGTCGAGCTTCTCCACGTCCCGCCATTCCAGCGTGGCCCAGCGGCCATAGCGGTCGACCAGCGGCTTGAGGCGATGAAAGCCCAATATGTGCCCGACCAGATACCAGAAATAATTGCCGACGGTGGTGCCGATGGTGCCCGCCAGCAGCAGCCACTCCATCGCCATCCGGCCCTGCCCCACCCGGATGCCGCCGATGCCCATGATGAGTTCGGACGGCACGGGCGGGAAGACATTTTCGAGCACCATGAGGAGGAAGATGCCCCAATAGCCGCCCGCGTCGATGAGGTGGAGGACCCAGTCAGTCATGCGACAGGCCGCCCGGCACTGTTACGTGCTCCTGCGAAGGCAGGAGCCCAGTTCGACCGGGGGGCCTGGGCTCCTGCCTTCGCAGGAGCACGCTGCGCCATTCTGATCAGGCAGCCACCCGCTCGGCGAGGCGCGCGTCGATCGCGTCCCAGATCATGCCGCCCGTATCCGTCCCGTTGAACGCGTCGATCGACACGATGCCGGTGGGCGATGTCACGTTGATCTCCGTCAGCCATTCGCCGCCGATCACGTCGATGCCGACGAACAGCAGCCCGCGCCGTTTGAGTTCCGGGCCCATGGCCGCGCAGATCTCCAGCTCGCGGTCGGTCAGCTCCGTCTTCGCCGCCGATCCGCCCACCGCGAGGTTGGAGCGGATTTCACCTGCGCCGGGAATGCGGTTGATCGCGCCTGCGATGTCTCCGTCGATCAGGACGATGCGCTTGTCGCCTTGCGCCACGCCGGGAATGAAAGCCTGAACCATGAAGGGCTCGACCCACGAAGCGTTGAACAGTTCCACCAGCGCCGAAAGGTTCGCGCCCGATTGCCCGACATGGAAGACCGCGTTGCCCGCATTGCCGTAGAGCGGCTTGACGACGATCTCGCCATGTTCGGCAAGGAAGCTCTTCACCTCGGCCAGGTCGCGGGTGATCATCGTGGGCGGCATGAAGCGGGCATAATCGAGCACGAACAGCTTTTCCGGCGCATTGCGGACGGCGGCGGGATCATTCACCACCAGCGTTTCCGCCTGCACCCGCTCCAGCAGATGAGTGGCGGTGATGTAGCTCAGGTCAAAGGGCGGGTCCTGCCGCATCAGCACGACATCGACGTCGCGGCCGAGGTCGAGCATTTCCGGCTCACCAAAGGCGAAATGGTCGCCGTCCACCTTCTGCACCTTCACTGGGCGCGCCTTTGCCAGCACGCGGCCGTCGCGATAGGTAAGGTCGGGCGCGAGATAATGGTATAGCCGGTGCCCCCTCGCCTGCCCCGCCAGCATGATGTGGAAGGTGGAATCGCCCTTGATGTTGATCCCTTCCATCGGGTCCATCTGCACGGCGACGGTGAGAGGGTTGAGTTCGGTCATCTGCTTTTACGTCTCCGTTCGGGCTGAACCGGACGAGAGCGGGTCAGCCCCCATGCCAGACATTCGCCAGATGGCGCGGCGGACGGCCCGGCGCAAGGAGGATCACATCGATTCGCATGTCATCGCCCGGCTTGGCGAGGTCGTAGAACAGCATTTCCGCAGCCGCAGCCACGCGGGACAGGCGGCGTTCGTCGATCGCGAGGTCAAGATCAGCACCGGTCGCGCGGGCCTTCACCTCGACAAAGGCCAGCATCGCGCCGCGCCGGGCGACAAGGTCCACCTCCCCCGCAGGCGTGCGGAGGCGGCGGCCGACGATCTGCCAGCCCTTGAGCCGCAGCCACCATGCGGCGATCCGCTCCGCCTGGCGTCCGCGCTTTTCAGCAGCCTGCCGCTTCACCCCTTCAGTTCCAGCGCGCGATCGTACAGCGCGCGGCGATCGAGGCCGAGCTTCTTGGCAACCTCCCCCGCCGCCTTGGAGACCGGGAGCCGCTCCATTGCTTCGATGAGGGCAGCGTCGGCATCTTCTGCGCTGGCAGGCGGGGCTTCGCCGGGCGGGCCGACGATGACGACGATCTCCCCCTTGGGCGGCGCGTCGGCATAGCGGGCGGAAAGTTCGCTCAAAGTGCCGGTGCGGGTTTCCTCGAACGCCTTGCTGATTTCGCGGCTGACGGCGGCGTCGCGGTTCCCCAGCCCCTGCGCCATGGCGGCGAGGCTTTCGGACAGGCGCGGGCCGCTTTCGTAGAAGATGAGCGTGGCGCGCAGGGCCGCGACTTCGGCGAGAGCATCGGCGCGTGCCTTCTGCTTCACTGGCAGGAAGCCCATGAAGAGGAAGCGGTCGGTCGGCAGGCCCGACAGGGTGAGCGCGGCGATGGCGGCGCTGGGCCCCGGCAGCGTCACGATGCTCCGCCCCGCCGCGCGCGCATCGCGGACCAGCTTGTAGCCCGGATCGGAGATGAGCGGCGTGCCAGCGTCGGAAAGCAGCGCGACCGATTCGCCCGCCATCCTCTCGATCAGGCGCGCGCGGACGCCCTCGGCGCTATGGTCATGATAGGGGATCATCGGCCGATCCGACCCGGCATGGCGCAGCAACCGTGCGCTCACCCGTGTATCTTCCACGGCGATCACATCGGCGCGGCGCAGGACATCGGCCGCGCGCGGGCTAAGGTCTCCAAGGTTGCCGATCGGCCCCGCAACGATGTAAAGCCCGGGTTCCAGCCCAGAAGTTGTATTTTCCATAAGGACGCCAGATGACAGAGACGGATGCCCTCCGGCAAGCGGACATGTTCGCGGCAATGAAGCGCGGCGCGCGCATCCTCTTCGCCGCCAGCGCCCTGGCGCTCGCTGCCTGTCAGTCGATCGTGCCCCGTGGACCCGCGCCCGTCCGTCCTTCCGAGCCTGTCCCGACCGGCCCCGACGTGACGCAGGGCCTGCCCACCGATGCGCAGCGGCACCGCGTCGCGCTGCTGGTGCCGATGAGCGGCCCCAATGCGGGCGTCGGCCAGTCGATCGCCAATGCCACCACCCTCGCCCTCCTGGATACCAAGGCGGACAAGGTGCGCATCACCACCTATGACACCAGCATGGGCGCGGCGGCGGCGGCGAACCGGGCGCTGGCGGAAGGCAATCGCCTGATCCTGGGCCCGCTGCTGGCAGAAGACGCACGGGCCGTCGGGCCGATCGCGGCGCGGGCTAACGTGCCGGTCATCAGCTTTTCCAACGATGTGAGCGTTGCCGGGAACGGCGTCTACATCATGGGGTACAATCCGGGCCAGTCGATCGAGCGCGTGGTCGATTTCGCCAGGGGCAAGGGACTGTCGAAGTTCGCCGCGCTGGTGCCCAAGGGCATGTATGGCGAGCGCTCCGGCACATCGCTGCTGCGCGCAGTAGAGGGCGCGGGCGGCACGGTCGTGTCGATGCAGACCTTCGACCGAACGCCAGCGTCGATGACGGCGGCGGTCAAGAAGTTGCAGGCGTCGTCCAGCTATGATGCGCTGCTGATCGCCGACAGCGGGCGGGTGGCTTTGCAGCTTGCCCCCATCGTGCGGAAGAATGGCGGCGCGACGGCGCGGCTGCTCGGCACGGAATTGTGGAATACGGACAGCAGCCTTGGATCCAGCCCGGCGCTGCGCGGCGCCTGGTTCGCCAGCGTGTCGGACGGCCTCTACGGGCAACTGGCGACCAAATATCGGGCGCGTTACGGCAGCGCGCCGTTCCGGCTTTCCGCGCTGGGCTACGACGCGGTGCTGCTGACCGTGCGCATCGCGCGCGACTGGCGGCCCGGCACCCCCTTCCCGGCGGCGCGGCTGCGCGATGCGGGCGGCTTTTCCGGGATCGACGGGGCGTTCCGCTTCGGACGCAGCGGGATAGCCGAGCGAGCGCTGGAAGTGTCGGAGATTGGCGCGGGCACCTACACGGTGGTGGCTGCGGCACCGAAGGCTTTCGGGGAGTAGTAACCACCTTTCGCCCAAACTCTTCCGTTCGGGCTGAGCCTGTCGAAGCCCTTGTCTTCCAAGGGGGGAAGCCCTTCGACAAGCTCAGGGCGAACGGAGGTAGCGCTTAGCCTTTGATCCGCCCAGTCGGCAGGATCAACGGCCACGCCCCACCAGCCTCGATACAAGCCGAAATGCCGTAGACTTGGGCAAGGCTCTGCTCCGTCAGCACGTCCATCGGCTTGCCGTCCGCGACCAGCCGCCCCTTGTCCATCAACAGCAGCCGGTCGCAATAGCGCGCTGCCATACCCAGGTCGTGCAGCACGGTGACAACCAGCGATCCTGCCCGCGCCTCGGCCTTCAATAAGTCCATGACATCAAGCTGATGCCCCGGATCAAGCGCGGCAAGCGGTTCATCAGCGATGAGCGAGGGCGCTCCCACCGCCAATGCGCGGGCGAGGAGAACACGGGCCCGTTCGCCGCCTGACAATTCTGTCGCGATTCGTCCCTTCAGATGCAGCACGTCAGCGCGGGCGAGCGCGGCATCGACCATCGCCTCATCCTCTGACGACAGCCGCGACAGCGGGCCCAGATGCGGCATCCGCCCAAGCGCCACCAGCCGCTCCACCATCAAGGGCCAGTGCAATGTCTGCCCCTGCGGCAGATAGGCAACCAGCCGCGCGATGTCCTTGCGGCCGATACTGGCGATCGGCTTTCCATTGACCGACACCGTTCCACTCTCCACGCGGGCAAGGCCGAGCATCGCTCGGATCAGCGTCGATTTGCCCGCGCCATTGGGGCCGATGATGCCGACCAGCTGCCCCGGCTCCAGCGCCGTAGTGACGCCGCGAACCGCAGCGTGACGGCCAAGGCGCACCGACAGCTCCTGCGTGCGGATCGTCACCATAGCCGCCGCTCCCGCATCAGGTGGACGAGGAAGACCGGCACACCCAACAGCGCCGTCAGAACGCCCAGCTTCAATTCGCTGCTGGTGGGAATGAGCCGCACGCCGATGTCCGCAAGCGTCAATAACGCCGCGCCGCCGAGCAAGGACGGAAGCAGGATGGCTGACGGCGAGCGATCGGTCAGCGGCCTGACGAGATGCGGCACGATCAGCCCGACAAAGCCGATCGCGCCAGACACCGCGACCGCGCCGCCGACGCCGATGGCGACACCCAGCATCATGCGCAGCCGCGCCTTGGTGAGGTCGACGCCCAATGCCTGCGCGCCCTCCTCCCCCAAGGTCAGCGCGTCGAGGCTGCGCCCGTCGGCGATCAGCAGCGCGGCTCCGACAAGCACGCAGGGCAAGGCGATCCAGACATGCGCATAGCTGCGATTTTCAAGGCTGCCCATCAGCCAGCTCATGATCTCCATCGCGGCGAAGGGATTGGGCGACAGGTTGAGCGACAGGCTGATCCCTGCCCCCGCCAGCGTCGCCACGGCAATGCCGGCGAGGATCAGCGTCAGCGGACTCTCCGATGGTCCCGCCAGCAGGAACAGAGCGCCGATCGCGATCAGGCTGGTGGTGATGGCAAGGATTGGCAGGATCACTGGATGAAGCTGTGCCAACCCGAAATAGAGCGCGCCCACCGCCCCGAGCGCGGCTGCATTGGATGCGCCGAGCACGGAAGGTTCGGCGAGCGGATTGCGCAGATAGCCCTGCAATGCCGCTCCGGCGAGACCGAGCATCGCGCCGACGATCAGCCCGAGCAGCATGCGCGGCAGGCGCAGATCGATCAGGATGGCGCGGGCGACCTCATCGCCTCCGCCACTCAGGACAGCAAGGATGCGAGCGGGGGCGAGCGGGACGGCGCCCAGCGTGAGGGAGCCGAGCGCTGCGATGAGAGTCAGCGCAATGAGGACAGGGAGCAGAAGCGGATGGCGGCGCGCGCTCATGGCTTGCGCACTCCAAGGCCGCTGATACAGGTCGTAGTGCTCCTGCGAAGGCAGGAGCCCAGTTCGTTCACTTGAGCTGGGCTCCTGCCTTCGCAGGAGCACGGCACGTTGCAGAGGCAGGATTGATGCGCGGAAAGATCATCGCGGCGCTTTGTGCGCTTAGCCTCACCAGCGCCGCCCCTGCCCCGCCGCGGCGAATCGTGTCGCTCAACACCTGTGCCGACCAATATGTGCTGGCGCTCGCTGATCCGGCGCAGATCGCGGCATTGAGCCCTTATGGCCATGATCCCGAATTGTCGGCAGCGGTGGCGAAGGCGCGGCGCTTTCCGGTGCTGAAGCGCCCGGCCGAAGAGGTGCTGGCGTTGCGGCCCGACCTCGTCATAGGCTTTCCCGATGGCGCGGGCGGCGTGGTCGGCGCACCCGATGGGCGATGGCGCAAGCTGGGCCTCGCGAGCGCTACCAGCTTCGCCGCCATCCGCGATCAGGTCCGTCAGGTCGCGGCGGCGGTCGGCCAGCGCGCGCGCGGCGAAGCGTTGATCAGGGGCATGGAGCGCGACCTTGCCGCCCTGCCCCGGCGCAAGGGCGGCGGGGTCGCGGCCTATTATCAGCGGCGCGGCTATATGACGGGCACGGGCACCCTGGTCGATGAACTGATCCGGCGCGCGGGCCTCGTCAATCTGGCGGAAAAGCTCGGCAAGCCCGCGCTGGCGCAAGTGCCGCTGGAACAGATGATAGCAGCCAG
This sequence comes from Sphingobium agri, assembly GCF_023051225.1. Lineage (NCBI taxonomy): Bacteria > Pseudomonadati > Pseudomonadota > Alphaproteobacteria > Sphingomonadales > Sphingobiaceae > Sphingobium > Sphingobium agri. The sequence continues at coordinate 37,432 of NZ_JALKHS010000018.1, forward strand.
GCCCGACTATCTGATCGTGGAAGAAGGCAGCGAAAACATCGTCGATCAGGGGACGGAGATGCTGCACCATCCCGTGCTGCGATCCATTCCCCGCATCCGTGTGCCGCAAGCCTGGACGGTCTGCGGCGGCCCCGCCTATGTGCAGGCCGCGCACAGCATCATTGCCCAGGCGGATGCTGCGGGCAAAGACAGGGCGCAGCCAAAGGCCGCGCCCCGGCGATGAAGCGGGGCGGCCGCCCACCCCCGTCACCTTTTACCGTCAAAAGCGGACACGCACGCCGCCATAGGCCGATCGGCCATAGGTGCTGTAGCCATAGACGGTCGCATATTCTTCGTCCGTGACATTGTCGATGCGCCCGTAAATCTCCAGATGCTCGTTGATCGGCAGCGAGGCGCGGAGGTCCAGCCGGGCGTAGCCGTCGAGACGCTGGGTGTTGGCGGCATCGTTGAAGCTGTCGCCGACCATGGTCACCGTTGCGCCAGTCGACAGGCCGAACGACCAATCATAGTCCGCCGAGACGCTGACGGCATCCTTTGCGCGGCGGGGAAGGCGCCTGCCTTCGTTGAGCCCGCCTTCGGAACGGTCGATAGCGTCGATATAGCTGTAGGCCGCTACGACCGTCAGCGCATCGACGGGCTTCAGCGTCAAGGCTGCTTCCACGCCCTTTGCACGGGTGCGGGTGAGGTTGACATAGCGGCCGAAAGGCAGGGCGAAGCCGTCGAAATAAATCTGGTCGCGGGTGTCGCGGCGAAACGCGGTGACAGAGATCATCGCGCGGCCCTCATCCAGGCTCTGATCAAAGCCGATGTCATAGCTTTTCGACCTTTCGGGCTTGAGGTCGAGATTGCCATAGGTGGCGTCGTAGATCTGGTACAGCGAAGGTGCGCGAAAGCCTTCGCCATAGCTGGCGCGGATATTGGTGCGGCCTTCATTGGGCGTGTAGTTGGCGTTGGCGCCAAAGGTGGTGGCGCCCCCGAATTGGCTGTGATCGTCATGGCGTACGCCGCCGGTAACCGACAAGCCAACAAAAGGCTTTACGACCGCAAGCGCATAGACGCTGTCGATGTTTACCTCTGCTCCGCTGACGACCTTATCGCCCGTGAAGAAGTCGTAGAAGAACGAGTCATATTTGGGCCGCTCATGCTCGTAGCCAAAGACCAGTTTGGCTTGATCCACCGGCTGATAGACGCCTTCATATTCAAATCGCAGGTTGGTGCCTGAATAGCCATAGTCAGGCGCGGAACTGGGCGCGAAGAAATAGTCGCGGTCATTGCGGAACCAGGTCACCGCCGCACGCTGCGTCAACTTACCGTCGAAAGAGGAAAGGTTGAGCCCCGCATAGCCGACATATTGGTCAAGCTTGCTGCTATCCGTTGATTCAGCCGGCGCGCCAAAGAAGATGTCGGTATCGAGGTCCGCATGGATGTAATAGCCACGCAGGTCGAGGCTGAGATTGTCGGTGAAGGCAAGCTTCAGCTTCGCGTGGGTCGCGATATTTTCATAACCGTCCTTCTCCGTGCCGCCCTGTGCCGCGGAGATGCCATCGGTACGGAAATAGGCTACGCCCGCGCTGCCCGATGCGATGCCGGTGCTGCCCGATATGTCAGCCTTTGCATTCAGCGTGTCGGCATAGCCATAATCCACCGATGCGCTGCCGCCAAAGCCTTCGCCTGGCTCGGCCGACATGATGTTGACGACGCCGCCGATCGCCTGGCTGCCGTACACCACCGAGTTGGAGCCACGCAGGATTTCGATGCGGCGGATGTTGCCGGTGAGCAGATTGCCGAAGTCGTAGGCATCGCCAATGACGCTCGGATCATTGATCTTCACGCCATCGAGCAGCACCAGCGTTTGCGTCGTTTCCGCGCCACGGATCGAAATGCCGGTGACGCCGCCCACGGCATCGGCGCGGTTGAAACGGACGCCGGGCGTGGTGATCAGCAGGTCCGCGATGCTGACATTCTGGCGCGTCTCGATCGTCTTTTCATCGATCACCGTCACGGCCTGCCCGACTTCATCGGTCGGCTGCTCGATGCCGAGCGCAGTGACGACGATTTCGTCTGCATCTTCTGCAAGCGCGGGGGTGGCGGCAAGCAGCGCCAGCAGCGAGATTCCGGTCCTGATCATATTCTGTCTTCCCTGAGCGCCATGCGACATGAGGCCAGGGCTTCCGCGCGAGCGGCCGGTGCGCGAGGGAGGGAGACGCCAATCCCGTCACGCGCACCGATGCGGCCCTGCGCCGCTTCGTCGCTCAGACGGAAAACCGTGCCCGGGCCGATCCCTGGACCCAGGCAAGAGCGACCATGCGCCGGCAGGTTTCCTGGCTCGCGGGTCGTCGCGGCGATGCACGGGCCTTCCCGGACGCGTGTCCAGTGGCTGGTCCCCCTCGCCTTCCCCTTTTGAAGGCATGCGGGTTTCCGGGTGCATCGCGCTCACCGCTTACAGTTGCAGGGGCAGCTGCGGACTTGGACGGATGAACCGTCCCCACCGCATTCCCTTTCCGGCGCGATCTTTCGTGAACGGTTGCCCGCTCACGCCGCGCGCCATAGGGGAAAGCGAGGGTTCTGCCAAGGAGTGGATCGATGCGATTACTGGGCGCTGTGCTTGCCGGGGGACGATCCCGTCGGTTCGGGAGCGACAAGGCGCTGGCGCTGATGGCGGATGGGCGCATGCTGATCGACCATGCGGTGGCGGCGATCGCGCCCCATGTGGAGACGGTGGTGGTCTGCGGGCGGACGGTCGAGGGGATGACCAGCCTCTCCGACCGGCCCGGGCCTGATATGGGACCGCTGGGCGGGCTGAACGCGGCACTGCATCATGCGCGGGACGAAGGCTATGACGCGGTGCTGACGACCGGGTGTGACATGCCGGTCTATCCGGCGGCGTTGGTGGAGGCGCTGGCGGGAGAAGGCGCTGCGGTGTTGAAGGGGCAGCAATTGGCGGGGTTCTGGCCTGCCGGGCTTGCGGATGAACTGGACGCGCATCTGGCTGAGGAGAATAGCCGGTCGATATATGGCTGGCTGGAGCGGATCGGCGCGCGGATCGTGGAGCGGGCGGATATCGTCCTGCCGAATATTAATCGACCGCAGGATCTTGCCGGATTGCCGAAAAGCTAGCTGCGCCGTGCTCCTGCAAAGGCAGGAGCCCAATTCAGAGGGCGGGACTGGGCTCCTGCCTTTGCAGGAGCACGTTGCTTATCGTGCTGAGCGGGTTGCACCCTATCGCCGAGCTGAACTTGCCGAAGCCCCCTCCCTTCCTTCCAACTAAGTTCGGGGGCGTTCGGCAAGCTCAGGGCAAAGGTCGCGGAGAGCCGGTCTTCAAAGCTGAAGAGCGACGCTCGTGGCGGCCTCTACTGGCATGGTCGTGCCCGCCACCGCTTCACCAATCAGAAGCAGGGTCGGATCTTCGTCGCTGATCGTGGCCACCAGAAAGGCAAGCGCCGACAGCTTCCCCCGGATCAGGCGTTCGGTGGGCAGCGAGACATTGACCGCCACCATCACCGGCGTCTCGGGATCGCGTCCGGCGGCGATCAACTGGCGGCTGATCTCGCCAGCAGCGGCACGGCCCATATAGATGCCGAGCGTGCCGCCGGGACGGGCGAGCGTTTCCCAGTCGAGCTTGAGCGGCTCACCGGCTTTCAGATGCGCGGTCACCAGTGTCAGGCCGCGCGCCTTGCCGCGCAGGGTGAGCGAGGCGTTGCCGCTTGCCGCCGCCGCGCTGGCAGTGGTGATGCCGGGGCAGATGTGGGTGCGGATGCCGTCAGCGGCGAGATGATCCATCTCCTCGGCCGAGCGGCCAAAGACCGACGGGTCGCCGCCTTTCAGGCGCACGACGCGCTTGCCCGCCTTGGCAGCGGCGAGGAGCAGGTCGTTGATGCTTTCCTGATCCTTGCTGTGGCGGCCCGAGCGCTTGCCGACGCTGACACGCTCGATGCCCTGCGGGATGAGGTCGAGGACGCCCGGCCCGACCAGTGCGTCATAAAAGACGATGTCGGCCGCCGCCATCAGCTTTTCGGCCTTGCGGGTCAGCAGGTCCGGGTCGCCGGGACCTGCGCCGACCAGCCAGACTTCACCGGGGGCGATAAGTTCATTCGGCTGCATGGAGCGTCTCCTGCGGGATTTGGGCGAGGATGTTGGCAAGCGCGGGGCGGCAGGACCCGCAATTGGTGCCCGCGCCGATCGCCTTGCCGATGGCGGGCACGTCGACCAGGCTCTGGTCGCGAATCGCCGCAACGATCTGGTTGAGGCCGATGTCGAAGCAGACGCAGATGGTCGGGCCTTTGTCAGGCTGGCTGCCGGGGCCGCGCGCGGCGAGGACGGATGCGCCCACCTCTTCGGCTTCAAGCTGGCCGATGAGCCAGTCGCGCGAGGGGAGCAGGCCGGTGCGGGTCACGAAGAGGACGCCTGCCAGCTTGCCTTCGCGGATAATCGCGACGCGGCGGGTGCCGCGCGACATATCGACGGCCTCGACCCGGTCGCCCTTGGGCAGGCAGGCTTCGAGCCGGGCGGGATCGCCATTGCCCGCGACCTCGTAAAGCGCGCCGCCCGGCACGGTGACCTTTGTCGCCCACAGGCAGGGAACCCTGGCGGGCTGCTCGCCGCGCAGGATCAGGAAGCCCTTCCACTCGGTGGCGACCTTCTCGATGCTGGCGGGCGTCAGCTTGAAGCCGGGCTGACCCGAATGCGGATCGACCAGCGGACGGGGCAGCAGGCCGGTGCGGCCGCCGGTCGAGATTTGATCGGTCCAGTGGATGGGGGTAAAAATCTCGCCCCTGCGCTGGCCCTCGCTGAATGCCACGCGGAAGATGCTGTTGCCCTGCGCGGTCTGGACGCGCGCCAGATCACCGTCGCAGATATCGAGGTCCCCGGCGTCCTGCGGGTGAATCTCGACCAACGGCTCCTCCCGATGACGGGCGAGCTTCGCCGACAGGCCGGTGCGCGTCATCGTGTGCCACTGGTCGCGATAACGGCCGGTGTTGAGCGTCATCGGCCACTGTTGGAGCGGCTCCTGAAGGTCCATCTGCTTGGCGAGTACCAGCCGCGCCTTGCCATCGGGGGTGGAGAAGCGACCATCCTCGAAGGGCTTGTCGCCGCCCCAACGGAAGGGCTCCATCGCCTCATAGGCTTCATTCCCGATGGTCGCCTGCGCGCGGAGGTTGAGGAGCCGTGCGCCATCATTCTGATAGGCGGTCAGGCGGGCATGTTCACGCCAGATGTCGGCGGGCCGGTCATAGGCGAAGGCGTTGCGCCAGCCCATGCGGCGGCCGACTTCCTTGATGATCCACCAGTCGGGCTTCGCCTCGCCGGGTAGCGCCATGAAGGGGCGCTGGCGGCTGATGGTGCGGTCGGAATTGGTGACGGTCCCGTCCTTCTCTCCCCAGCCAGCGGCGGGCAGGCGGACGTCGGCATGAACGCTGGTGTCGGTGTCGGCGATGATGTCCGAGACGACGAGGAAAGGCACGGCCTCCAGCGCCTCGCGCACGCGGTTCGCGTCGGGCAGCGACACGGCGGGGTTGGTCGCCATCACCCAGAGCGCCTTGATCCGGCCTTCGTTGATGGCGCGGAACAGGTCGACGGCCTTCAGGCCCGGCTTGGTCGCCATGGCGGGCGCGGCCCAGAAGCGGCCGACCCGCTCCACATTTTCAGGCGCGAAGTCCATATGGGCCGCCAGCGTCGAGGCGAGGCCGCCGACTTCGCGGCCGCCCATGGCGTTGGGCTGGCCGGTGATGGAGAAGGGCGCAGCGCCGGGCTTGCCGATCCGGCCGGTAGCCAGGTGGACGTTGATGATCGCGTTGACCTGATCAGTACCGCGGATCGACTGGTTGATGCCCTGGCTGAACAAGGTGACGGTGCGCGCGGTGGCGGCGAACAGCTTGAAGAATTGCTCCAGCAGCGCGGGCGCGATGTCGCAGGTCTTTGCCGTGGTCCAGAGATCATGGCCGGTGCGGATATGCTCCCAGAAGCCTTCGGGCGCATTGAGATGGTCGGCGATGAACGCAGGGTCGGTGACGCCTTCCTGATCGCACCAGGCGAGCAGACCGCTCATCAGGGCAACGTCCGTGCCGGGCTTTACTGGCAGATGCAGGTCCGCGCCCTCGCAAGTCTCCGTACGGCGTGGGTCGATCACGACCAGCTTGGTCCCGCGCTCCGCCCGCGCGGCCTGAATGCGCTGATAGACGATCGGGTGGCACCAGGCGGTGTTGGACCCGACCAGCACGATCAGGTCGGCTACGTCCAGATCGTCATAGCTGGCGGGCACGATGTCCTCGCCAAAGGCGCGATTATGACCGGCAACCGCGCTCGACATGCAAAGGCGGCTGTTGGTGTCGATATTCGCCGTGCCGATGAAGCCCTTCATCAGCTTGTTGGCGACATAATAGTCTTCGGTCAGCAACTGGCCCGAGACGTAGAAGGCGACGCTGTCGGGGCCGAAGCGATCGACGGTGTCGCGAAATTTCTTCGCAACGAGGTCCAGCGACTTGTCCCAGCTGGCGCGCTTGTTGCCGATCATGGGGTGCAGCAGGCGACCGGTCAGGCCCACCGTCTCGCCCAGATGCGTGCCTTTTGAGCAGAGCCGCCCGCCATTGGCAGGATGCGCCTCATCGCCCTTGATCGTGACCGACCGGGGGCCGGTCGGCGTGGCCGAAATGCCGCAACCGACGCCGCAATAGGCGCAGGTGGTGCGGATGGCCTCTGTCATGCTCTTACCTCTTCTTCCCGAGGAACAAGAATTGGGTGGAGGCGCTTGCCGCAAGGGATGGCCAACAAGACACCCCCACCCAGATCCCCGCCATTATGGCTGGGGACCGGAAGCTCGATGCCGGTTTCAGGCAGCCGCCTTCAGCGCCGTGGGCCGAGCGATCAGGATGCGACCGCCTTCCTCCTTCACGGCGATGGTCGGCGTGCAACCTTCGTCATTGCCCTGCGCCTCACCCGTTTTCAGGGCGATGTTCCAGTTGTGGAGCGGGCAGGCGACGCTGTGGCCATGGACGATGCCCTGGCTCAGCGGGCCCTTCTTGTGCGGGCATTCATTGACCAGCGCGAAGACCTTGTCATCGCTGGTGCGGAACACGGCAATTTCCTTTTCGCCCGTGATCTGAACGGTGCGAGCGCCACGCTGGGGAATGTCGGCCAGCGTTCCGATGTCGATCCAATCGGTCATGGGTGTCACTCCGCAGCGATGGCAATGGGTTCAAGGTGCTGGTGCAATTCGCTTTCCGCACCGGCGGCGCGCTGCGCCCAGGGATCTTCCTGGCTGAAGCTCTGCGAATAGAGGAAGCGTGCGCGCAGAGCCTCGCGGCCTGCGTCGTCCTCGACGATGCGCTGCTTCACATAGTCGACCCCGACGCGCTCGATCCAGGGCGCGGTGCGCTCCAGATAGCGCGCTTCCTCGCGGTAGAGCTGGGTGAAGGCGGCGCAATAATCGAGCGCTTCCTGCTCGGTCGAAACCTTGCAGAGCAGATCGGTGGCGCGGACATGGATGCCCCCATTGCCGCCGACATGCAGTTCATAGCCCGAGTCCACGCAGACCACGCCAAAATCCTTGATCGTCGCCTCCGCGCAGTTGCGGGGGCAACCGGATACGGCGATCTTGAACTTGTGGGGCATCCACGACCCCCAGGTCATCCGCTCCGTCTTGACGCCAAGGCCGGTCGAATCCTGCGTGCCGAAGCGGCACCATTCCGAACCCACGCAGGTCTTCACCGTGCGCAGCGACTTGCCATAAGCGTGGCCCGACACCATGCCCGCGGCATTGAGATCGGCCCAGACGGCGGGCAAATCTTCCTTCTTGATGCCGAAGATATCGAGACGCTGGCCACCGGTGACCTTGACCATCGGCGCATCATATTTCTCGACCACATCGGCGATCGCGCGCAGTTCCTTGGGGTTGGTCAGGCCACCCCACATGCGCGGGACGACCGAGTAGGTGCCGTCCTTCTGGATGTTGGCGTGCATGCGTTCGTTGACGAAGCGGCTCTGCTGGTCATCGACATATTCGCCCGGCAGCGCGCACAGCAGATAATAGTTGAGCGCGGGGCGGCAGGACGAACAGCCGTCCGGGGTGGACCAGTGCAGCTTCTGCATCACTTCGGGGATCGAGCGCATATTCTGCGCCACGATCTCGCGGCGGACATCGTCATGGCCGAAGCTGGTGCATTTGCACATCGTCTTGGGACCCGACTGGACGTCATCGCCCAGCACCACCGCCAGCAAATTCTCGACCAGACCAGTGCACGAACCGCAGCTGGCCGAAGCCTTGCAGGTGGCGCGCACGGCATCCAGGCTGCATGCGCCCTTTTCGATACAACCCACGACCTGGCCCTTGCTGACGCCGTTGCAGCCGCAGATCTCGGCATCGTCCGAGAGCGCCGCAACGGCCGCCTTAGGGTCCAGCGCGCCTCCTCCAGAGGCGAAGGCCTGACCGAAGATCAGCAGGTCGCGGATTTCGCCGACATCTTCCTCGCGCTTCAGCAGGTCGAAATACCAGCTGCCATCCGCCGTGTCGCCATAAAGGACCGCGCCGATGACCTTGTCATCCTTGACCACGACGCGTTTGTAGACGCCGCGTGATGCGTCGCGCAGCACGATGTCCTCGCAACCCTCACCGCCCGAGAAATCACCGGCGGAGAAGACGTCCAGACCGGCGACCTTGAGCTTGGTGGAGGTGACGGAGCCCTTGTATCCCGTGTGCTGATCGGTCAGCCCATCAGCCAGGCTGCGGCACATGTCCCACAGCGGCGCGACAAGGCCATAGACATTGCCGTCATGCTCGACGCATTCGCCGACCGCCAGCACATCGGGGTCGCTGGTGACCATATGGTCATCGACCTTGATGCCGCGATTGACGTCGAGGCCAGCTTCGCGGGCCAGAGCGGTCGAAGGGCGGATGCCCACCGCCATGACGACCAGGCTCGCCGGGATTTCGGTGCCGTCCTTCAGGCGGACGCCCTCGACCTTGCCATCGCCATAGATGGATTCGGTGTTGGCGCCGGTCAGGATGGTCTGGCCCCGGCCCTCCAGCGCGGTCTTGAGCAACCAGCCCGCCGCTTCGTCCAGCTGACGTTCCATCAGCGTGTCCATGAGGTGGATGACCGTCACCTTCATGCCGCGCAGGGTCAGGCCGTGCGCCGCTTCCAAACCGAGCAGGCCACCGCCGATCACCACTGCGTTGCCGCCCTTTCCGGCAGCTTCCAGCATCGTATCGACATCCTTCATGTCGCGGAAGCTGATGACGCCGGGCAAGTCCTTGCCCGGAACCGGGATGATGAACGGATCGGAACCCGTTGCGATCAGCAGCTTGTCATAGCCAACAGTGCGACCCGACTGGCTCGTGACGGTCTTGGCGGTGCGGTCGATGCCCGTCACCGGATCACCCGCGATCAGTTCGATCTGATTGTCGTCATACCATTCGCGGGTATTGATGATGATGTCATCGAAGCTCTTCTCACCAGCCAGAACTGGCGAGAGCATGATGCGATTATAGTTCACATAAGGCTCTGCGCCGAAGATGGTGACGCGATAGCGCCCCGCATCCCGCGCCAACAGTTCCTCGACCGCGCGGCAACCGGCCATGCCGTTGCCAACAACCACCAGATGTTCGCGAACATCCTCCGACGGCACGAAGATATCCTCTTCGTTGGCCGTCTCCGGTCCGGCGTTGTTCTGAAAATCCATCCCTTGACTCCAGACAATAAAAAAGCCGCCATCCGGACCCCTGGGCTTTGAACCCAGAGGTCTGGATGGCGGCTTTGCCATCATTCACGCTTTGACGATCCGTCCGTGGATCACCGCAGCTATGTCAGTTGAGGACAACCTTGTCCTTCGCAGTGCAGCATAGATGAATGGAAAATGGGGTCAAGGTGATTCGGGAGAAACTTTCGCTCGAAATCCCAGAACACTTCCACCCGTTCGCACTGAAACAAAGGGCGGCGGCTCCTCTTCCGAGTGCCGCCGCCTCCCTCTCCAATCACTCTCTGATCAGATGCGCGCGCCGCTGCTCCAGGTCGCCCGCCATCGTGCACGAACCATCGAAATGCCAAGGAAGGCCACCACGCAAAGCCCCGCGAAGATCAGGAAGCCCGGCGCAAAACTGCCGGTGAACTGCTTGGCGATACCCAGCGACGAAGCGAGGTAAAACCCACCAATGCCGCCCGCCATGCCGACCAGGCCCGTCATCACGCCGATTTCCGCCTGGAAGCGCTGCGGCACCAGCTGGAACACCGATCCGTTACCGGCACCCAGCGCCAGCATCGCCGCGACGAAGAAGCCAAGCGCCGAAACCAGCGTGTCAGCGTAGGATACAGCCGCCAGCGCCAGAGCGGCGGCGATATAGACCATCATCAGCGCCTTTACGCCGCCGATCCGGTCGGCCAGCGCGCCGCCCATCGGACGGACCAGCGATCCGGCGAACACGCAACCGGCAGTGCAATAGCCTGCGGTGATCGGCGTCAGCCCGAACTGATCGGTGAAGTAGATTGGCAAGCTCGCGGCAAGGCCGACGAAACCGCCAAAGGTCACGGAATAAAAGCCCATCAGCCACCAGGCATCCGCGCTCTTCAAAGGCTGGAAATAATCCACCAGCTTCTTGGGCGCAGGCGCGTTGGGCGCATTCTTCGCCATCATCATATAGAGGACGAACACGATGGTCAGCGGGATGCAGGCGAGGCCGAGCACAGCGTTCCATCCGAACAGCTTGGCCAGGATCGGCGCGAAGAGCGACGCCAGCACCGTGCCCGAATTGCCCATGCCCGCAAGGCCCATGGCCTTCCCCTGATGTTCAGGCGGATACCAGCGGCTGGCCAGCGGCAGCGCGATGGCGAAGCTTGCGCCTGCAAAGCCCAAAATCACGCCTAGTGCCAGCGTACCGCCAAAGCTGTTGACGCCCATGAACCAGGCGGTGAAGAGGCCCAGGATCACGATGACCTGGCTGATTGCCCCCGCCTGCTTGCACCCGATGCGGTCGACCAGCAGGCCGTTCACCACCCGCAGCAGCGCGCCCGCAAGCGTCGGCACCGCGACCATCAACCCCTTTTCAGCAGGCGTCAGACCCAATGTCTTGGAGATGGACGGGGCGAGTGGCCCCAGCAGCACCCACACCATGAAGGCGAGGTCGAAATACAGAAAGGCAGCGATCAGCGTAGGCGTGTGACCAGCTTTCCAGAAGCTGGTCGAACCCGCTTCCCCCTCACCGCTTTTGTCGCGGTCCCAATAAGCAGTTGCCATCATGCAAGTCCTTCAATCTAAATGAAATGGACATAAAAAAAGCCGCTCTCCGGACGATCGCTTTCACGACATCCGGCCAGCGGCTTTGCTGCAAAATAATGTTGAGGAGAGCGTGCACCCTCTTTGGGCAGGCTCATCCATAAACGCGCATCGTCGCGCGACCCTTATCTTATCCGATGATTCGTTTCATGTTGCAAGGCACAATTTTTCGTCGTTCGCTGGCTTCAAATCCTGCCCATCAAGGATGGGGAGCATTTAGAAACTCGCGAGAAAATCCTCGATCCGCTCAGGATCGAACACCCGCCCGTCGAAGAAGCGATCCGGCCCCAGCGTCAATTCGCCGCGCTTCGATCCCACCGCCAATGGCGAGGCGACAGCGCCCTCCACCTTCATGCTTGCGCCGGGTATCGGCACATTGCTGTCCGCCAGCGCTCGCCGGAATATGTCGGGGCGGAACACGGACCCGGCCTTGGCGGCATTTTCCGCTGTGTGCTCAACCATCTTCCACCGCACGAGCTGCGAATAGAGCCATAGCGCCTGACTGCGCCACGGAAACGGCGTAGCCTCCCGCGAAAAGAGCAGGAAGTCGGGCATATCCACCGGTGGCATATCCGCCCGCGCGGTGATGCGCCCCGATAGCGCCCGCCCGATCACATCGGCAGGCTGGTCGACCAGATGCGGCTGGGACAGCAGGTGCGCCAACGCCTCATGGTTGGCCGGATCGTCGCACCAAGCCGCCGACCGCACCAGCGCGCGGATCAGCGCATCGACGGCCTGCGGATTTTCCTCCAGCCAGGGCGTGCGGAAAGCCAGCACCTTTTCCACCCCGCGCCGCCAGATCCGCTCGCCGATCGCCACCGCTTCGGCAAGGCCCGCATCCACCGCCGCGCTGCCCCAGGGCTCGCCCGCAATGAAGCCGTCAATCTCGCCCGCGCGCATCGCCTCCACGGTCAGCGACGGCGGCACCACGCGCAGCAGCACGTCGCGGTCCGGATCGACGCCAGCGCTCGCCAGCCAATAACGCAGCATGACCGCATGGCTGGAAAAGCGGTGGACGACGCCGATCACCGGCTTGCGCTTCCACAGGCCAATGGCGGCAGCGAAATCATGCGCCGTGCCCAGCGGATCGTCGAGCCGCGCGACCACATCGGGGTCGAGCGCCTGCGCGAATTCGCGCGCCATCACCAGCATATTGCCGTTGACGTTGAGCTTGTAGGGCGCGGCCAGCGGCGCGGGCTGCTGGCTCAACCCCAGCGTCACCGCGATGGCGAGCGGCGCCAGCATGTGGGCGGCCTGCACCTGCCCGAACACCAACCGGTCACGCAATGTAGCCCAGCTGGTCGCGCGGACGAGGTCAAGGGCGATGCCCTCCTCTTCCGCAAAGCCCTTTTCCCGCGCCACCGCCAGCACGGCGGAGTCGGTCAGCGGCAGATAGGCGATGCGCAGGGACGTCGTCATAACCCTCCTCCCAACAGGTCGCTGGCGGTGATCAGGGCCTGGGCGACATCCACGATCTTCTTCCCCTGGTTCATCGCGCCCGATCGCAGCAGCGCATAGGCGTCCGGCTCGCTAATGCCACGCTGGCTCATCAATATGGATTTGGCGCGGTCGATGATCTTGCGGTCGGACAGCGCCGTGCGCGCCTCGTCCAGTTCCGTTTGCAACTTGGCGAAGGCGTTGAAGCGACGCACGGCCAGTTCCAGCACCGGCTTCACCCGTTCCTTGCGCAGGCCATCCACGACATAGGCGGACACGCCCGCATCGATCGCCGCGCCGATCATCGATTCGTCGGATTGATCGACGAACATCGCGATCGGCCGGGCCAGCGCACGGCTGACCGACAGCATTTCCTCCAGCATGTCGCGGCTGGGGCTGCCCAGGTCCATCAGCACGACGTCGGGCGCCATGCGCTCCAGCCGCGCGACGAAGCCGCCGCGCGGGGGAACGATGTGGATATCGTCATAGCCCGCCTCGCGCAGTCCTTCTTCGAGTACCGTCGCGCGCAGGCCGCTGTCATCGATGATGACGATTCGCATGTGGACCCCGACCCTTTTGCCCTTTCAGTGACGGCGATGCTGCGCCGCGTCAATCGGGCGAGCGCGGCAAGGTTGCCTGCGCGCCGCACCTGCTGTACCGCTGCAGACCAATATTCGGAGGATCGACATCATGGACATCAACCTGATCGCACAGCCCCAACGCTTTGCTTTCAGCGAGATTTTTGCCCATGCCTTCGATCACATTATCGCACATCAGCTGGTCCGCGCCTGACGGGACAACCGTCCTTTCGGACATAGATTTTCGTTTCACTCCTGAGCGGATTGGCCTTGTCGGACGCAATGGCGTCGGCAAATCGACGCTGCTCGCCCTCATTTCCGGCAGGCTGAAGCCCACCAGCGGCAGCATTCAACGGGACGGGACCATCGCCGAACTGCGCCAGACGGTACAGGTCGCGCCTGACGAGACCATCGCCGATATGTTCGGCGTGTCCCAAGCGATGGCGCTCCTTTCCAAGGCCGAACGCGGCGAGGCTGACATGGCCGAGTTGGAAGCATGCGACTGGACGCTGCCATCCCGCATTGAGGAGGCTCTGGCGGACACCGGCCTCGAAGCCTTGCCCGAAACGCCACTCAGCCAATTGTCGGGCGGGCAGCGGACGCGGGCGGCGCTTGCCGGAGCGGTCTTCGCCCGGCCCGATTTTCTGCTTCTGGACGAACCGACCAACAATCTCGACGCCGATGGCCGGGCCGCGCTGATCGCCCTGTTCGTACGCTGGCGCGCGGGTGCGATCGTCGTCAGCCATGACCGCGCGCTGCTGGAGGAAATGGAGGCGATCGCCGAACTGACGACGCTCGGCATCAGCCGCCATGGCGGCAATTTCTCCTCCTGGCGGGCACGCAAGGCAGTGGAACTGGCCGCTGCCGAGCAGGACCTCGCCAATGCCCAACGGCATCAAAGAGAGATCGCCAGGCGCACCCAGATCGCTACCGAGCGCAAGCAGCGCCGCGACGCCGCAGGAGCCCGCAAGGGCGCGAAGGGCGACATGCCGCGCATCCTGATCGGCATGAGGAAAGACCGCGCCGAAGGGTCAGGTGGGGAGGCGGCGCGGCTGGCCGAGCGCCTGCGCCGCGAGTCGGAACAGGCAGCGCAAGCCGCCCGGCAAAGGATCGAAGTGGTCGAAAGCCTGACGGTCGCCCTCCCTTCCACCGCTGTGCTGCCGGGGCAGCGGATAGTGACGCTCGATCATGTCACGGCGGCGCATGACCCCGACGCACCGATCCTCAAGGGGCTGTCCTTCACCGTCAACGGCCCGGAACGCATCGCGATCATCGGCCCCAATGGCGCGGGCAAATCCACGCTGCTCCATGTGATCGCCGGTAGCCTTCCGCCGCTGTCCGGACAGGTCGATCGGCACGTCGCCTGCGCGCTGCTGGACCAGAAGGTGGAGCTGCTCGATCCGGCCGCCAGCATCGCGGACAATTTCGCGCGGCTGCATCCGGACGCCACCCATAATGAGGTGCGCGCCGCCCTTGCCCGCTTCCGGTTCCGCGCCGACCTCGCGCTGCAAAAGGCGGGGAGCCTCAGCGGCGGGCAGCTGCTGCGCGCGGGGCTCGCCTGCGTGCTGAGCGGCGCGATGCCGCCGCCGCTGCTGATGCTGGACGAGCCGACCAACCATCTGGACCTGGACAGCATCGCGGCGATCGAACAGGGCCTGCTTGGCTATGACGGCGCGCTGATCGTGGTCAGCCACGACCCGGCCTTCCTGCGCGCCATCGGCATCGATCGGGAGATCAGCCTGCCTTAATGCGCCGCCGACATGTCCACGCGCGCCACCGGCTTCGGCGCGACCCATACCAGCGCGGCTGCCACGAACAGGATCAAGGATGCGATGAAGAACACATGGTTCATCGACAATACCGTCGCTTGCTGATCAACCAGATTGGCGAGCATTTGCGGCGTCTGCTCAGACGAAAGTCCGGTTCCGGAGAGCCGCGAACCCACATCGGGCGCGAGCGCCGACACCATTTCATTGCGCGCGGTCCGCTGGCCATTGCCCCAGCCTGTGAGGACGACGGAGGTTGAGATCGCCACGGCCATGGTGCGCAGGAAATTCTGCATGCCCGCCGCTGATGCCGTCTCTTCCGGATTGACCGAACCCAGGGTCAGCGTCGTGAGCGGAATGATGAAGAAGGGCATCGCCAGACCCTGCACGACCTGCGGCAGCGAAAGCGTCCAGAAATCAGCTCCGCTCGTCCACCCGGCGCGCCACATCGTGACCATGCCCATCCACGCGACAGACGCCGATATCAGGATGCGCACATCCACTTTGCTGACCGCGCGGCCCGCCAGCGGCGCGACAAGAATGGACGTCATGGCGGTGAAGGCCGTGACGATCCCAGCCCAGACGGCGGTGTAGCCCATCGATATCTGGAGCCATTGGGGAATGATGACGATCCCCGCGAAATAGGCCCCGAAGCAAAGCGAATATGTCAGCACCCCCGATGTAAAGCCGACATGGCGGAACACGCGCAGGTCGACGATCGGATGCTCCTCGGTCAACTCCCAGATGATGAAGACGAGGAAGCCGATGCCCGCCAGCACGGCGAGCGCCAGGATCATGGGATCGGCGAACCAGTCATGATCCCGGCCGGTGTCCAGCATGATCTGAAGACAGCCGATCCAGAATATCAGCAGGGCAAGGCCGATATAATCGATCGGCAGCTTCTTGCGCTCCGTTTCGGCTGGAGCGAGCAGCACCATCGCTGCGAAAACGCACAGCACGGCGATCGGCAGGTTGATGAAGAAGATCCAGTGCCAGCTCCAATTGTCGCTGATATAGCCGCCGATGATCGGCCCCAAGGCTGGCCCGGCGAGCGTCGTCATGGCCCAAAGCCCCATCACCCTTCCGCGCTGCTCGGGCGGAAAAATGCGCATCAGCAAGGTCTGCGACATCGGCATCAACGGCCCGCCGCACAGCCCTTGGCCAATGCGGCACACGACAAGCATGCCGAGCGTCATCGACAGGCCGCAGAGCAGCGAGAAGATGCCAAAGCCGATCATCCCCCCGATGAAGAGCCGCACCGTCCCGAACCGCTGCGCCAGCCAGCCGGTCAATGGCACGCAGACCGCTTCGGCCACCGCATAGGATGTGATGATCCATGTGCCCTGGTCAGGGGAAATGCCCAGATTACCGGCGATATGCGGCACCGACACGTTCGCGATCGTCAGGTCGAGCACGACCATGAAATTGCTCAGCGCCAGCACGAACCCCGCCAGCATCCGCCGCCGGGGGTCCATGAAGAATCTTTCGGCCGCCTCGGTCACGCGCCCGTCCTCAATGGCGCGACAGGTCGATCTCGACCTCGGTCGAGAGGCCTACGCGCAGCGGATGGGCGGCGAGTTCGCGCGGATCGAGCGCGATGCGCACAGGCAGGCGCTGGACTACCTTGATCCAGTTGCCGGTCGCGTTCTGCGCCGGGATCAGCGCCAGCGACGATCCGGTGCCGCCCGAAAAGCCGACGACCTTGCCATGATAGACGACATCCCCGCCATAAATATCCGCAACCACCGTCGCGGGCATGCCGACGCGGACCTGCCGCAGCTGCCGTTCCTTGAAATTGGCGTCGACATAGACTTGGGCAAGCGGCACGATGCTCATGATCGGGTTCCCTTGCGCGACGCGCTGGCCGACCTGCACCTGACGCCGCGTCACGACGCCATCGATCGGCGCGCGGATGATCGTGCGGCCAAGGTCAAGCCGCGCATTTTCCAGCTTCGCCTTGGCGGCAAGCACGGCGGGGTCCGTCTCGATGGTCGATCCGCTGACAAGGGCGTCGTTCGCCGCAAGCTGCCCTTCGGCTGCGCCCTGCGTCGCCCGTGCCGTCGCCACGCCCGCGCGCGCCTGCTCCAGGCCGGCCCGCGCCGCAGCGAACGCCTTGCGCGCGCTGGTCACTTCCTCACCCGAGACCGCGCCTTCGGGCGATAGCGCCTCGCGCCGCTGAAGGTCGACCCGCGCCTTTTCATAATCGGCCTGGGCAGCGGCAAGCTGGGCGTTCGCCTGGGCTATGTCAGCGCCGCGCGCCCGCACCTGGGCGGAAAGCGACGTGCTGGTGGCCGCAGTCTGGCGGAAGCGGCGGCGCGCTTCGGCGAGGTCAGCCTCCGCCTGCGCAACGGCAATCCGCGCGTTGGTGGGGTCGAGCCGCACCAATATGTCGCCGCGCTTCACCGCCTGCGTATCGGTCACCCGCACTTCCACGGCCTGCGCGGAAATGAGTGGCGTCACCTGCGCGATCTCGGCATTCACATAGGCGTTGTCGGTGCTGACATGATTGCGGCCGATCAGCAGATACCAGAGCGCATAGATCGCGCCGATGACCAGCACGGCCAAGCCTAAGCGGACCAGCCATTTCTTGCGCTGCTCCATCCGCGCGCTCTTGTCGGCGCTGCCCGCGTCTGTGCTGGCGGTATCGGCGGTGAATTCGGGGGCTGCATCAGCCATTGGGCAGGTCCTTGGACGAGGTGCCGCGGGAGGCGAAGCCACCGCCCAGCGCGCGAATGAGGGCTATGTCAGTGGAAAAGGTGAGCGCTTCCAGCTCCGCTACGGACTGACGCGCGGAAAGCAGCTGATCCTCGACATTCAGCACGTCGAGAAAGGTGAAAAGCCCGCCGCGATAACGTTTCTGCGCAATCGCATAGGCTTCTTCCGAAGCGGCCAGAGCCGCCCGTGCTTCGGTCAGCCGCTGCTCCAGCAAGCGGCGGCCGGTGACGGCATCCGCCACGTCGCGATAGGCGCCCAGCACGGTCCGGTCGTAATTGGCGACGGCTTCATCAAAGGTCGCCCGCGCGCCCCGATAGCGGCCGCTCAGCTCGCCGCCATGAAAGATAGGCAAGCTGATCGCCGGGCCCACCGTGCCGAACAGCGAATCCTTGCTGAACAGCTTGTCGACGAACGATCGGGGTCCGCTTTGCGAAGGATCGGTGAAGGAGGAGTTGTAGCCAAGCGACTGCACGCCAACCAAGGCGCTCAAGCGAATGGCCGGGAAGAAATCCGCGCGCGCCACCTTGATCCGCTTGGCCGCCGCTTCGGTCCGCGCGAGCGCGGCGGCGACATCGGGACGGCGTGCGACCAGGTTTGTGGTGACATCGGCAGGCAGGCCCAAGCCAGTCAGCGCAGCCAGACGCGGCTGCGTGATGGCAAGGCCGCGATCCGGCCCCGCACCGATCAAAGCAGCGATCTGATGCCGCCGCACAGCGATGGACTGGTCAATGCCTGCCAGCGCGGCGCGGGCTGCGGATACCGTCGCATCGGCCTGCCGCACGCTGCCTTTCGTTTCCAGCCCATTGCGCTGCCGATCCGCCACCAGCTTCTGGCTCGCGGAGCGGATGGCGAGCGCGCGTTCTTGGATCGCCCGTTGATCGAACAGGCGGGCAAGGTCGGCATACGCATCGCCGATGCCGGTCGTAAGCGCCAGCCGCGCCTGCTGCGCATCGAAGCGCGCGGCCTCCGTTTCCGACGTGGCGGCAGCGAGCGCGGCCCGGTTGCGGCCCCAAAGGTCGAGATCGAAATTCAGGTCCAGCGCGACCTGACCCGTGCCCAGCCAGCCCTTGGGCACGAAATCCTTCGGCAGACCCATATTATAGCTCTGCTTCGTCGCGGCGGCCGAACCGTTGAGATCGAGCGAAGGCGCAAGCGGAGCCCCGGCCTGCTGGGCAGCGGCGCTTGCCTGCCGGAAGCGCGCGGCGGCGGCGGCAAGGTCGGGCGATCCCGCCAGCCCCTCCTCCATCAACGCATCGAGTTGCGAGTCGCCATAGGCCTTCCACCATCCGTCGGCGGGCCAGAGCGCGGTGCCCTGGCCGAACGTCTCCGACGCGGCGATGCTGGAAGCAGGCCGGGGCGCAGGCGCCTTGCCCAGGTCGGGCACAGCCGCGCAGGCGGACAGCGCCAGCACCGCCGCCGTCAGGCTTCCAGCATGAAGGAGATGGGTCAATCGACGTGTAGACATAGGAAACCGTACCATGTGGTATGAAAAACGCCTTTGCGCCTGCCGCATGACCTTGTCAACCAAATTATCGTACTATATGGTACGCTTTTATGACAGCCCCGACCGACACTGCCTGCCTGTCCCGCCGCGAAGTCCGGCGCCGCGACCGCCGCGACGCCATTATCGCCGTTGCGAAGCGATCGTTCCTCGAAACTGGTTATGCCGCGACGACCATGTCCTCCATCGCCGCTGAACTGGGCGGGTCGAAGGGCACCTTGTGGAGCTATTTCCCCGGCAAGGAAGAATTGTTCGCCGCCGTCCTGCGCGACGCGACGAAAGTCTATCATGCCAGCCTCGCCCAGTTGCTCGACACCGGGGGCGAGCTTGAACCCACGCTGCTGCGCTTCAGTCACGACCTGCTGCGCAAGGTGACGTCGCCGGACGCAATCGCGCTGCACCGGCTGGTCGCGGCAGAGGCGAGCCGCTTTCCCGAAATGGGCGCGATCTTCCATGAACTGGCCCCGCTCTACACCCGCAACCTGCTGGCCCGTTTCCTTGAAGGAGCGATGGACAAGGGGCAGTTGCGGCGGGCCGATGCCATGCTTGCCGCGCGGACGCTAGTGGTGCTGACGCTCTCGGGCTGTCATCAACAAATGATCTGGGGCGAGATAGATGCACCTGAAGCCAAGCAGATCGACGCCGATGTGTCCTTCGCGGTGGATTGTTTCCTGCGCGCCTATGCGCCCGATGCCGAAGCGCCGAATCCCTGACAGACGCATTAACCATTTTTTTGCGCACTTATCCTAGATCAAGTCGTGGAGGAGATCCACGCGATGCAGTTCTTCAGGGCAATGGACAGCAGCGACAGCGCCAGGACGGAAGGCGCTCGGCCGCTTCGCCGCCGCAGGCTGCTGCTGATCGACGAGGACGAAACGGCCCGCGCCGTGATCGGGCGGCGCCTCTCCCACCTCCATCATGACGTGGCGCTTGCTGAAAATGGCTTCGTTGCCCTGAATCGCCTTCTCGCGCGCCCAGCCGACATCATCCTCATCGACATGGGCCTCAAAATCCTGCCGGCGATCGCTACCATGAGGAAGATCCGCGCGGCCGGGCTCTCGGGTCAGGCAAGCTTCGTGATGATCGCGGGGCGGCAGGACAGCGGCAGCGTCGTCGAAGCGTTGGAAGCGGGTGCGGACGATTATGTCGCCAAGCCGTTCGACTTCGCCGTCCTGGATGCGCGGCTGCGCCAGCTCTGCCAGCGCACGGACGAGATCAATGCGCTGACCCGCCACAATGCCGAACTCGATGCCCGCATCGCGCGCCGCGCCGTGGAACTCGGCGAAACCCGCGACGCCCTGCAGCTGTTGCAAGCGGACCGGGCACGGCTGGTGTCTTCCATCCAGGCGCTGAATGACGAGATCACAAGGCTGAGCGCTGGCCGGGCGTGACGCCGCGCGCACCTTAGAGACCACCTTCCAAAACCCGTTCGCCCTGAGCCCGTCGAAGGCCTCTATCGACAAGCTCAGCCCGAACGGATTTCGGAATTACTCTAACGCTTCAGCCAGCGCGTCGCGGCGAACCAGCCACTGATCCCCACCGACATGACCACGCAGACCGCCACCACGCCCCAAAACGCCCAGCGCTCATGGGCGAAGGGTATGCCGTTGACGTTCATGCCGAGCAGCCCGGTGAGGAAGGTCAAAGGCAGGAACACCAGCGCCACGACCGATATGATCAGCGCCTGCCGGTTCATCTGCTCGGCGCGCAGGTCCGTCAGCTCTTCATGGGCCAGCGCCGATCGTTCCCGCACCGCCTCCAATTCCTCGGCCATGCGCGCGCAGCGGTCCGCCGCTTCCTGCAAATGCAGCCGGTCGTCGGGATGCAGCCAGGGCGCGTCCGCCGCCGACAATCTTTCCAGCGCCTGCCGCTGCGGCGAGATGAAGCGGCGGTAGCTGATCGCCGAGGCACGGATTTCCGATACCTGCCGTCGCACGTCCGCCGCGCCGCTGTCGCTCAGGCTGCTTTCGATCTCATCCAGATCATCGCCAAGCTGCGCGACTTCAGGGTCGAGCGCTTCGGTGATTTCCTGTGCGAAGGCGGCGATGAGGTCGCCCGGATCGCGGATTTCCCCGGCAAGCATCCGCTTCACCACCGGCTCCATCGCCGCGAGCGGGCGGTAGCTGACGGTGATCACGCGCGCATGTTCGGCCCACAGGCGGATCGACACCAGCGGATCGCCGCCCGCGCCCTCATCCGCGCCCAGGCCGCGCAGGTTGATGAGCGCGCCATGCCCCATCAATGTGCAGCGCGGCCGCGTCTCCTGCGCCAGCAATGCCGACAGCGCTGCCTGCGGCATATGGTCGCAGCGCGAGACGATGCCGTGCGCATCCTCGCGCCAGCCATCGGCATGGACCCAGCTGAAAGCCGCATGATCCGCCTGCGCGCAAAAATCGTCGAGCGAGATTTCGCGCGCTCCGTCGCCATTATAGACGAACACCCGGCTCATCGCGGCATCTCCAGCCATAGCGACAGCCCCTCGCCCGGCGCTTCCGGCGGCGCGTCGGCAGGGATGCGCACGGCATCGGCGCGCGCACGATCAAGGATCGCGGGCGGCACGCGGGACTCATGATAGATGCGGTCAGCCTCCCCCAGCAGGCGGGCGGCGCGCAGCGTCAGCTCATCGGGATCACCTGACAGCAGACGCAACGCGACCAGGCGGGAAGGTTCGGCCTCCCCCTGCTCCGCCAGCCAGCGCGGCACCGCATCGGCAGCATCCTCGCGCAACGGGTCGATCAGCCCTCCCGCCGACAGCCCGGCATCAATTGCCCGGCGGCGCGCGCTCGCATCGGGCCAGCGCGCGCGGATGGCGGCGCGCGCGTCGTACAACGCGGCGGCGAGCGTCCCCAGCCGCTGTGGCAAAAGCGCCTCGATCCGCTGGCGCAGCGCCTTGGCCAGTCCCGCCGAAGCCCCGCTCGTGCCAATGGCGATCAGCACAGGCTCCCGATCGATGATGGCGGGCAAGGTGAAGTCGCAAAGCTCCGGCCGGTCGGTCGCATTCACCAGCACGCCGCGTGCCTTCAGCCGGGCGACCGTCGCATCATCGCCGTCAGCGACGATAGCGATCCCCGCGTCCGCATCCTCACCGACAATATGAGCGCCCACCCGTTCCAGCAGCCGCCGCTTGGCCTCCGCCGCCTCGCCCTTCCCCGTCAGGATGACGGCCCTGCCCTTCAACACCAGGAAGACGGGCAGGCTTTGCATCAGCCCTGCACCCAATCGGGGATTATGTCCGCCTCGATCAGCGCCTCGATCGGCGGGCGGGCGCGGACCACCGCCCATTTGTCGCCGGACACCAGCACTTCGGGCGTCAGCGGGCGGCTGTTATAGGTCCCCGCCATGGTCGCGCCATAAGCGCCCGCCGTCATGAAGGCGACCAGATCGCCCGCCTTCACCACATCCATGTCGCGATGCATTGCAAAAGTGTCGCCCGTCTCGCACACCGGCCCCACCACATTGGCGGTCTCCCGCGCGCCCGAAGGATCCACGGCACGGATATCATGCCAGGCATCATAGAGGCTGGGCCGCATCAGGTCGTTCATCGCCGCATCGACGATGACGAACGGTGCCTGCGCCCCCTGCTTGACCCGTACCACCCGTGACAGCAGCGCCCCTGCATTGCCGACGATGACCCGGCCCGGCTCGAACATCAGCCGCACGTTCCACCCTTGCGTCACCCGCGTCACCATCTCGCCATAGGCTTGCGGCAGCGGCGGAACAGGAAGCGAGGGATCGTAGGGAACGCCAAGTCCGCCGCCAAGATCGGCGGTGCGGATATCATGCCCCTCGGCGCGCAGCTTCTCGATCAGCGCGCCGACTTTGATGAAGGCCGCCTCAAGCGGTGCAAGGTCGGTCAGCTGGCTGCCGATGTGAACGGCGACGCCCCGCACGTCCAGGCCCGGCAGGTCGCGCGCAGCGGCATAGCTTTCCAGCGCCCTGTCATAGGGGATACCGAACTTGTTCTCGGACTTGCCGGTCGAAATCTTGGCATGCGTGCCCGCGTCCACATCGGGGTTGATGCGATAGGCGACAGGCGCCCTCTTCCCCATCGACAACGCCACCTCGGACAGCATCTCCGCTTCCGGCTCGCTCTCCAGGTTGAACTGGAAAATGCCATGGTCAAGGGCAAGGCGCATTTCCTCCGCCGTCTTGCCGACGCCGGAAAAAACGATGCGGCTGGCCGGAATCCCCGCCGCAACCGCCCGCAGCAGCTCGCCGCCCGACACCACGTCCGCGCCCAGCCCCAGCTTCGCCAGCGTCGCCAGCACCGCGCCATTGGGATTGGACTTGACGGCAAAGGCGATCAGCGGATCGTCCAGCCGTGACAGGGCATCGCGAAAGACATTGACGTGGCGCGTCAGCGTAGCGGTCGAATAGATATAGACGGGCGTGCCGACCGCCTGCGCGATCTCCGCCATCGGCACCTGCTCCACATGCATGGCGCCGTTCACATAATCGAAATGGTCCAAGGCTTGTCTGTCCTAGCGAAGCGTATCAGGGCTGGTTTTCAGGCGGCAGGTCGAACGGATCATCCTTGCGCAGTTCCGACTGCGAAAGGATGTCGACGCTCCGCTCCGGCCGCGACTGCATGGTTGGCGTCATCAGCTGCTGCGCGGTGGGCGCGGCAGCAGCGCCGACCGGCACCGCTGGCATTTTCTGCCCTTCAATGGGTTTCAACGGCTGCCGTCCGCCACAGGCCGCGAGCCCGAGCGCCAGCAGGGCAAAGACGACGTTCTGACTTATGGCAATCCTCATGCCGTTTCCTTCCGCGCCTCAGCGATACGCGCACGCACCTGGTCAGGCGCGGTGCCGCCATGGCTCTTGCGGCTGGCGACCGACGCATCGACCGTCAGCACCGCATAGATGCGCTCATCGATGCGGGCGTCAATGGCCTTCAGCGTCTCGATCGGCAGGTCGGCGAGCGGCGTGCCCGCGCTCTCCGCCGCCGCGACGGCCCGGCCCGTGATATGATGCGCCTCGCGGAACGGCACATTGGCTTCGCGCACCAGCCAGTCGGCCAAATCGGTGGCGGTGGCAAAGCCGCTCTCCGCGAGGCCGCGCATGCGATCGGTGCGGAACGTCACCGTCTCAATCATCCCGGTCATCGCCGCGATCGAGAGGCCCAGCAGATCATGCGCCTCGAACACCGGCGGCTTGTCGTCCTGCATGTCCTTCGAATAGGCGAGCGGCAGGCCCTTCATCGTGACGCAGAGCGCATTCATGCAGCCCATGATCCGCCCCGCATGGCCGCGCACCAGCTCGGCGGCATCGGGATTGCGCTTCTGCGGCATGATCGAGCTGCCGGTCGAATAGGCGTCGGGCAGCTTGACGAAGCCAAAAGGCTGGCTCGCCCAGATGATGAACTCTTCCGCCAGCCGCGACAGATGCAGGCTGCATTGCGTCGCCGCCATCAGATAATCGAGCGCGAAATCGCGGTCGCTGACACTATCCAGGCTGTTGTCGGTCGGCTTGGCAAAGCCCAGCGCCGCCGCCGTCGCATGTCGATCGATCGGGAAACCGGTCCCTGCCAGCGCCGCCGCGCCCAGCGGGCATTCATTCGCCCGCGAGCGCGCATCGGCAAAGCGGCTGCGGTCGCGGCGGATCATCTCATAATAGGCCATCAGATGATGACCCAGCGTCACCGGCTGCGCGGATTGAAGGTGCGTGAAGCCCGGCATCACCGCATCGGCATGCTCCTCCGCGCGCGCCAGCAGCGCCTGCTGCAACGCATCCAGCCCCGCCTCGACCTCATCGATAGCGTCGCGCACCCACAGGCGGAAATCCGTCGCCACCTGATCATTGCGTGACCGCGCCGTATGCAGCCGCCCCGCCGCCGGGCCGATCAGTTCGGCGAGGCGAGACTCGGTCACCATGTGAATATCTTCAAGGTCCAGGTTCACCGGCACGCCATTGGCTTCATATTCAGCCGCAATGGTGTCGAGCCCCTGGGCGATCGCCGCCGCGTCGTCGGCCGAAACGATGCCTTGCTTGGCCAGCATCGCGACATGCGCCTTCGACCCTGCGATGTCCTGCTTCCACAATCGCTTGTCGAACGGGATGGAGGCATTTATCTCGCGCATGACCGAAGCCGGGCCCGCTGCGAAGCGTCCGCCCCACATGCTGTTGGAGCTCCCGTTGCGATCTTCCCCGCCCCGATCGTTCTTGCCCTGCGTAATGACTCTGCTCCTGCTGGCTGGCCTCGGCGCGTGCGATAGGCAATCGCCGGGCGCGGGGCAAGATCAAGCCAATAGCAGCGCGCAAGTCCCGCCGACAAGCGGCGAGGCAATGGGCGCGCCGCAAAGCGCCAAGGGCGATTTCAGCTACACGCTTGACCGCTCGAAGGCAGGCGCAGCCGCCCCGGATTTTGCCTTCGCAGCCCCCGACGGCGCGGACGCGACCTTGCAGGATTTCGCGGGCAAGCCGTTGCTCGTGAACCTCTGGGCCACATGGTGCGCGCCCTGCGTCGCGGAAATGCCCACGCTCGACGCCGTGGCCAAGGCTTATGAGCCGAAGGGCCTCGCCGTGCTCACCATTTCGCAGGACAGCCAGGGCGAAAGCGTGGTGAAGCCCTTCTTCGCCAAGCACAGGCTGCCGCACCTCAAAAGCTTCATCGATCCGGAAAATCAGTTCGGCTTCCACTATGCGACCGGCATGCTCCCCACGACCGTCCTCTACGACCGGCAGGGCAAGGAGATGCTGCGCGTCGTCGGAGCCATGGACTGGAACAGCAAGGAAGCACGCGACCTCATCGAGACGGCGCTGAAATCCTGACGTTCGCCCTCTCCACACCCGACATGCTGACTAAGGCCAGGTCAGCAATCCTAATACGAACCACGTCTGAAATTCCGCTACCCAGCCTGCATGCAAATTGCGCAAGCAAGTTGCAGCTTTCTCAATCGCATGATTGCGCGCTGTAATAGCGGCTAACCACCACCTCTTCGTCTTTCCCACTGCACGATAACGCATAAGCGGGGGGCAATAGATGAAACGATTATCCGCATTCCGGCTTTCTCTTGTTCTGGCTTCCTCATGGTCTGCTTGCGCCATGGCACAGGAAACGCCGCAGGAAGCCCAGGCTGACGACGGCGGCGCAATCATCGTCACGGGCACCCGCGCGACGGGCATGCAGGCCGCCGAAAGCGCCGCGCCCATCCAGGTGCTGAGCGAAGAGGCGATCAGCCATGTCGGCCAGCCCAACCTCAATCAGGTGCTGACGCAAATCGTCCCCAGCTTCACCGCGCAGACGCAGGGCACGGATCTTTCCAGCTTCTCCCTGTCCGCCCGGCTTCGCGGCCTCAGCCCCAATCACACGCTGGTGCTGGTCAACGGCAAGCGTCGTCATGGCAACGGCATCCTCCAGGTCATTTCCGGCGCGTTTCAGGGCTCGGCCGCGCCCAGCATCGACCTCATCCCGCCGGACTCCGTCGCCCGCGTCGAAGTGTTCCAGGAAGGTGCCGCCGCCGTCTACGGCACCGACGCGATCGCGGGCGTCATCAACTTCATCCTCAAGGACCAGGACGAAGGCGGCAGCTTCAAGGTCACCGGCGGCCAGCATTATGACAGCGAGGGCGAGCTGTTCTCCGTCTCGGGCAATATGGGTTTCAAGCTCGGCGAGGACGGCTTCTTCAACCTGACGCTGTTCCACCGGCGGCAGGATTACACCACGGTCGGCGAAGGCCAGGTTCAGGTAACGCAGCGCGACGGGACCCTGCAAACCAATGCGCCCGCGCAATGGGCAAACCTCGCTGGCGACGCTCTTTCGGGCATCAACGGTGGCCAGCCACGCACGAAGCTGACGCTCGGCTTCTACAATATGGGCTATGATTTCGGCGGCGTCGAACTCTACAGCTTCGGCGATTATGCCCGCCGCGAAGGCTGGGCTCGCCAAGGCTACCGCCATCCCAAGCGCATCTGCTACGAACCCGGCAACCTCGGCGGCAGCGTGACGCCCGCACCCTATGATCCCGGCATCTGCTACAGCGATACCGGCATCTACGGCATGGTCCCGCTTCAGCATGTGGTGGAGGACGAATATAGCTTCACCATCGGCGCGAAGGGTGAATTTGGCGGCGGCTGGAACTACGATATTTCCGGCACCTATGGCGCCCAGAAGGACAGCATCTACACCGAACAGTCGGCGCACCGGGAACTGTGGCAGGAAAGCTTTGCCGCGGGCGGCGCAGCGCGGGCGATCACGCCCAGCAGCGCCTATGACGGGGGTTTCAAGCTGGCGCAGACGACCATCACCACCGACATCCGAAAGGAATTCGAAGTGGGCATGGCCAGCCCGCTGACCTTCGCATTCGGCGGCGAATATCGGAAGGATGAATATGAAATCCTTCAGGGCGACGCCGTCTCCACCTACAAGACCGGCGTTCAGTCCTTCCCTGGTTACAAGGCAACGGACGCTGGCGATTATCAGCGCAGTTCGAAAGCCGTCTACGCCAACCTGATCGGCGAGCCACTGGACGGCTGGAGCGTCGATCTTGCCGGGCGCTATGAGGATTATACCGACTTCGGCGACACCGCGATCTGGAAGGCGACGACCCGCTACGACGTCTCGCCCGCCTTCGCGCTGCGCGGCACCGTCAGCACCGGCTTCCGCGCGCCGACGCTCGCGGAACAGAAATATTCGACGATCAGCGTGGGTCCGACCAGCGCGGTGGCTCAGCTGCCCGCGGGCACGCCCGCAGCCCAGTTG
This sequence comes from Sphingobium agri, assembly GCF_023051225.1. Lineage (NCBI taxonomy): Bacteria > Pseudomonadati > Pseudomonadota > Alphaproteobacteria > Sphingomonadales > Sphingobiaceae > Sphingobium > Sphingobium agri. The sequence continues at coordinate 65,392 of NZ_JALKHS010000018.1, forward strand.
CTCGGCTTCGGACCCCTGAAGCCCGAAAAGTCGAAGAATTTCTCCGCCGGTGTCGTGTTGCGGCCAGTGCCGAAACTCGCAATCACCCTCGATGGCTACATCATCAAGATCAAGGACCGCATCACCGGAACGGCGGCGCGCAATGCCGTCCTGAACGGGATCGTGCAGCCGGGCGCGAGCGATATATTGAACGCGCTGAGCGCAGCAGGGATCGTGCTCGACAGCGCCCTGTTCACCGGCGGCACGATCGGCGTGTCGAGCTTCACCAACGGCATCGACACGAAGACTTGGGGGCTCGATTTCTCGGCGAGCTACCCGGTCGCGCTGGATTTCGGCTCCCTCAACCTGTCACTGACCGCAAATTACAACAAGACGAAGATCACCGACAACAAGGTCGGCTACCCGATCTTCAACGCAGCGTCGGAAAGCAATATCGAACGGTCCAACCCGGACTACAAGATCGTCGCCAATGCCCTGTTCAAGAGCGGGCGGTTCACCCTCAACCTGCGTGAAACTTTCTATGGAAAGACCAGCGTCCTTGTCCGCCCGGCCTTCACGCCAGCGGGCGGATTCATTCCCGATGGCGGCTTCCTGATCGCGGACGGCGCCTTGGTGGGCGGGGTCAACGCCAACCAGCTCTACTTCAACGGCGTGGTGAAAGCGGCGGCCATCACTGACCTGGAGGCAAGCTATGACTTCACCGACAATGTGACCTTCGCGATCGGCGCGAACAACCTCTTCGACAAGCGGCCGGAAATCCCCGCCCTCATGCAGGGCGTCACCCCCGGCGCGGGCGTGTCGCCCTATGTCAATGGCACGGGCACTTACAACGCCTATTACGGCCACGGCCCCTATGGCACCTCCGGCGGCTATTATTACGCGCGCCTGGACTTCAAATTCTAAACAGCCCGTCAGGGTCGCGAACGGAGGCCGGTTTCCCAAAATGGGAGCCGGCCTTTTCCCTCTGACCGTCACCCCAGCAAAAGCTGGGGTCTCAGGCCCCACTGCACGACTTCTCCTGAGATCCCAGCCTCCGCTGGGATGACAGCACTTTAAAGCGAACGCGCCTCGCGCACCACCAGCACCGGCACGCCATCGCGCACCGGAAAGGCAAGCCCCGCAGCCTCCGACACCAGTTCGCTCCGCTCCCCATCCCAGCGGAGCGGCGTCCGCGTCACCGGGCAGACGAGCTTCGCCAACAGAAAGGGATCAGGCCCGCTGCTCACTGCATCGTAGCCCCGCCATCGGGCTCCATCCGGCCGACGATCTGCATCAACTGGATGATCCGATCGCATCGCTCGCTTAAAGTATCCGCTTCCAGCAAAGTCTGCTTGGCGGCCGGATCGAACGGCGCGATCTGGGCAATGCCGTTCACCAGCGACGTATCGTCAAGCCGTGACACCGCCGTCCAATCGACGACATAGCCCAATGCTTCGGCAAAGCGCCGCGATTCCTGCTCCAAGGCGGCACGCTCGACGGCATGGAGCACCTCATCCTCGCCCACCTCTTCCACGTCCGCCTCGATCTGGCGAAAAGCGGTGGTGACGTCGAGCTCGCGGATCACCCGAAAACGGGCCAGCCCTTCCAGGATGATGTTGAAGCGGCCATCGTCCAGCAGCTCGAACTCGCTGATCCGGCCGAGGCAGCCGACATCGTAGAGCGCAGGCTTCGCCCCTTCCCCGCGCGGCTGGATCATGCCGATGCGCCGGTCGCGCGCCATCGCATCGTGGATCATGGCCCGGTAGCGCGGCTCGAATATATGCAATGGCAAGTCCATGCCCGGCAGCAGCAAGGCTCCGGGCAAGGGAAAGATCGAGACGCGCGCGCGGTTCACCGGCCGCGCCGTCAGGAAAAGAGGATTTGCGACAATTTGCGCCGCTGCCCCGCGACCCACGGGTCCTCAAGGCCGGTCGCCTCGAACAGCTTGAGCAGTTGCGCCTTGGCCGCGCCCTCATTCCATTCGCGGTCGCGGCGGACGATCTCCAGCAGTTCCTCGGCAGCCCGGTCCCGATCGCCATTGGCCATCAACCCACCGGCCAGTTCAAAGCGCGCGTCATGATCATCGGGGTTGGCCGCAACCTTCGCCTCAATGCCGGAAAGGTCAGAAACGGGCTTCGCATCCCGCGCCAGCGCAATGGCGGCGCGGGCGCGGTCCACCGCCTGCTCCTTCGCCAAATCGGCGGGCAGCGCGGCCAGCACCGCCTCCGCCTCGTCCAGCTGCCCAAGCGCCACCAGCGCCCGCGCATGGCCGGAAGCGACCTCCGCATTGTCGGGCACCATCTGGCCGATCTGCTCGAACACGGAAAGCGCGCGGTCAGCCTCCCCGCCCGCCAGCATCTCCTCGCCCATTTCGATGAGCGGGGCGATTTCCTGAAGCTGCGCCTTTTCATCCGATTCGATCGGCAGCTGCGCCAGCAACTGGTCGAGATATTGTTTCAGCTGCCCTTCGGTGCGGGCCTGGCTGAGGTCAGCGACCGGCTGGCCCTGAAACACGGCATAGACGGTCGGGATCGACTGGACGCGGAATTGCGCGGCGATGAACTTATTCTCATCGACGTTGATCTTGACCAGCTTCACGCCCTTGGGCGCATATTCGGCGCACACCTTTTCGATGACCGGCGTCAGCTGCTTGCAGGGTCCGCACCATTCCGCCCAGAAATCGACGATGACCAGGCTGGTGCGCGACGGGTCCACCACGTCGCGGCGGAACGCCTCCACCGCTGCCTTATCGGTGTCGCTCATTCCTAGGGTCGCCACTGCCGTCTTCTCCTGCCTTGTTGCGGTTGGGTGCCGCCTCCATAGAACGCCTTATGTGGGGCGTCACCCTTTCCGCACAAGATCAGAAGGTGTAGCCGACCCCGACCGCGCCGATCCACTGGTTCCTGGACCCGGCGATGCTGACCACGGGCGAGTCCGCATAGTCGCCCAGCATGCGCGAATATCCGCCCAGCGCGAACAGGGCCCAACCCTTGCGGATATCGCCCGACAAGGACACGCCGCCCGTCAGGTTGACGCCGATCTTCTTGAAACCGGCCCCCTCGCCCGCGCGCGAATAGGCGGGCAGGCCAGACGCCAGCGCCCCGGCGGCATCGACGTCATAATAATAGCGGCCATATTTCTTGCCCACATAATCGGCCGAAACGCCCAGGCCCACGAAGCTGCGCGTCGAAAGCGGCGTGAAATATTCGATGGCGGGCGTCACGATATAGCTGCTATGCGCCCCCGCGACATCCTTGGTCACGGCGACGCGCACCGACAGATTGTCATAATCGCTGGTGATGATGCCCGTCTTGCCGACGCCGACGAAGCCGCCCAGCTCCACCGCCACGTCACGCTCGCCCAGCGCCCGCACCGCGTCATCCTTGATACTCTTGAGGCTCGACCGGTCGAAGCGGACGCCCGCGACAGGCCCCAGCTGAAGGTCGATGTCCTGACCCCGGTTCGGGATCACATCGAAATAGAGGCTCGGGCCCCGGGTCCAGAAGGCGAAGTCGCTTACCTTGCCGCGCAGCTGCGGAACGGGGATCACGCGATAATCGTCCGACCCTTCATAGCTCGGGATGACGGCGGCCCCGATGCCGACGGTGAGTGCATTGCTATCCTCAACCTCCTTGACTTGGGCATAAGCGCTATTGGCGGCACCCAGCGTAATAAAGGCCAGGCCCGCGAACACTATCTGGCGATGATTCATAAATCCCCTGTTCCCACGAATATGGTCAGCGCCTAGAATGTTTCGCTGCCATTACGGTTCCGATTAACTTCAATCAGAGGAAATATTTGATCTTTACGTCCTGACGCACCGCCGATCCCGTCATGGCGAATTGCGCGGATCGGAAGCTCGGCGCGCCAAAGCGGATCGCCGGGTTCCGGGAAAAGCCCACGCCCTCGCGCGGGATACCGGCAAAGGTATCCAGCTTCCCATTGCCATTTTCGTCATGGATGATGGCGATGGCATAAGTCCCCGGAGCCATGTCGCCCAGGGGAATAGCCGCGCTCGTGGCGGGCACCACCAGATGGCGCTTTTGCGGGTCCTTGCTGCAATCCGGGAAATAGGCCGCCGAGCGCGCCACGCAGATGAGCAGGTCGCCCTTCATGGATCGCAGGCCCTGCACTCCAATGCTGAGCGGCTGGGCCTCAGGCGCCGGGGCAGCGCCGGAACCGGCCATCAGCGCCCCCGCCAGCAACAGCAGCTTCCCCCTCATCGACGCCCTTTCCTGAACTCGCCCAATCCCCGATCCGTCCCGCACAGCCGGTCCCAGACACGGAAATAGAGCCCGTAATTGCAATTATATTGTTCATGATGCCGCTGATGATGACTGGCCGTGATCAGCCAGCGGCCCGCCGGACCTTGCACCATCCAGCGCGGAAACATCTCCCAACCCATATGATTGGACACGCCCATCACCGTCATGATCGTCAGCACGCAGCCCAGCGCCGCCACATGGATGGGGATCAGGAAGACGAGCGCCGGAATGACGATCGCGCCGCTCAACGCCTCCCACGGGTGAAAGCTCATCGCCGCCCAGGCCGTGGGCGGACGGCTGGCATGGTGCACCGCATGGGCCGCGCGGAACAGGCGCGGACGATGCATCCAGCGATGCGTCCAGTAAAACCAGCTGTCATGCGCGGCGAGGTAGAGCAGCACCGAAACCGGCAGATACCAGAGCGGATAGGCGCCGACATCCGTATAGATGCGCGTCCAGCCCTGCGCCTGCCATCCCCAGGCGACCACGCCCGCCGGGATGCCGTAGATCAACGCAGACGCCAGCGACCATGCGATCTCCCGCCGGATCTGCGGGTCGAGCCCGGCATAGAGGCCCGGTTGCCGGACACGGGTCGCGAAGGCAAAGCCGCCGCTGGTGATCAGGTAGCGCACCGCCACGATCGCGCTCATGGCAAGAGCGGAAAGAAGGATCGCGGCCAGCATGGGGTCGACTATAAGCGGCAGCACCCGGCCCGTCACCCCTTCAGGTCCCTCCATCAGGTCCGCGGACGCGCCTGGCGGTAGCTGCCCAGCATGCGCACCCACTTGCTGTGGAATTCCAGTTCGGCAAGCGCCCGGTCCACGGCGGGATTGCCCGGCATACCCTCGATGTCGCAGAAAAACTCCGTCGCCGCGAAGCTCGCGCCCCGCTGATAGCTTTCCAGCTTGGTCATGTTGACGCCGTTCGTCGCAAAGCCGCCCATCGCCTTGTAAAGCGCGGCGGGCACATTCTTCACCTCGAACAGGAATGTCGTCATCACCGGCGCGTCGCCGGCCTGCGGCATCTGCGGCTCGCGCGACAGCACGAGGAAGCGCGTCATATTGTCGTCGCTATCCTCGATATTCTCCGCCACCATCTTAAGGCCATAAAGCTCTGCCGCCAGATAGGGGGCGACGGCGCCTTCGCCGGGCTTGCGCGATTCAGCCACCAGCGCCGCCGCGCCCGCCGTATCCGCATAGGCGACCGGCTGGATTCCCCGCTCGCGCAGATAATGGCGGCATTGCCCCAGCGCCTGCGGATGGCTGATCGCGCTTTTGACCGGGCTGTCGTCCACCGCCATTAGGCAGTGGCGAATGCGCAGGAAATATTCATCGACGATATGCAGCCCCGATTCGGGCAGCAGGAAATGCATGTCTGCGACGCGCCCGTGCAGGCTGTTTTCGATCGGAATGATCGCCCGCGCCGCGATTCCGCCGCGCACGGCATCGATCGCATCTTCAAAGGCGAAGCAGGGCAGCGGCACCCAATCGGGCGCATATCCAAGCGCCGCGAGGTGCGAATTGGCGCCCGGCGCGCCCTGGTAGGCGATGGCGCGCGACGGGTCGGCTGCGGCCTTTTCAGCGAGTTCCGCGACCAGCGCGCGGGCGGGGGCAGGATAGTTTTCCATGGATGCAGCGCGCTTAGGCACTCCTCCCCGCGCGCGCAAGCGGAACGGGCGCTTGGCCGCGCACCGCCCCGGCGCCCCGCCGTTCAACCATGCTTGCACGTTCGCTCTTGCGCCATTATGGCAGCGCGCTAGAGGGGGCGCGGAAACCAAGCCGCCAGAACAGAAATTCAAGGGAATCCAAGCGAAATGAGTGATCGTTTCAACACCGTTGCAGGCTGGGCGTTGTTTGCGGGAATCATTGCGCTGGGTGGCGGCATCGTCAGCTCCAAATATTTCCATGCTGAACGTCCCGAAAAGATGGGCTACGCGATCGAAGGCGTCGAGGCCGAAGGTGAAGGCGGCGCGGCCAGCGGCCCCGGCCTCAACACCCTGCTCGCCAGCGCCGATGTCGCGGCCGGTGAAAAGGTCTTCGCCAAGTGCGCCGCATGCCACACCATCAATCAGGGCGGAGCCAACGGCATCGGCCCCAACCTCTTTGCGACCGTGGGCGAAGCCATCGGCCAGGGCAAGGGCGGCTTCGCCTTCTCCGACGCGCTCAAGAGCAAGGGCGGCAACTGGACTTTCGAAAATCTCGACCATTGGCTGAAGAGCCCGCGCGAATTCGCGCCCGGCACCAAGATGACCTTCGCTGGCCTCGGCAACCCGGCCGACCGCGCGAACCTCATCGCCTGGATGAACACGCAGGGCTCCAACCTGCCGCTGCCCGCCGCCGACGCGGCACCCGCCGACGCCAGCGCCACCCCTGCTGAAGCCGCAGGCAACGCCACGAACGCCGCCGAAAGCGTCGAAGGCAAGGCCCCGGCCAACGCCGCACCCGCGACCGGGCCCGCTGCCCCCGGCAAATAAGGGCTAGCCCCTTCTGACGAACTGACGGGCGCGGCACGATTGCCGCGCCCGTTGTGTTTAGGGGGTAAGCGGCCCATCCGGAACCAAAGCCAGGAGCGCGCACCTGCTCCCCCTCCCGCAGGCGGGAGGGGGTTAGGGGGTGGGCCTGCGCAACGCTCGTGTGGTTCCGACCGCTGCTCACCCCATGCTTCAATCATCAAGCCCATCCAGTCACCTCACCTACCGCTCGCCCACCCTCTTCCCGTCGCTCGCCACGGAACATCGGCATGCGCTTCGGGTTCAGGCTCGTCTGCAACACAGCAGCAAAGCCCAGGAAAGGACCCGGTCATGGTACAGGCATCAGCTATTTTCGACTCACACGCAGAGGCCGAAAGGGCAGTATCGGAACTACGCACGCTCGGCGTGAATGACAGTGACCTGTCCGTCATCGCCCACCATGGCGGCACGACCACGACCACCAGCGGCGACGGCGAGATCACCGACGAGCACCATCGGAACATTCTCCGGGGCATTCTGGGTGGCGGCGCGCTGGGCGCAGGACTGGGCGTCGCGGCGCTGGCGATCCCCGGCGTCGGGCCGCTCGCAGCCGCTGGCGCCATCGCTGCCTCGGCCGTGCCCGAAGCCGTCGGCATCGGCGCTGTCGTCGGAGCGATCGGCGGAAGCCTCAATGAGGCGCTGACCAAGCACGGGGTCAGCAAGGAAGACGCCGACTATTATGGCGGCCGTTTGAAGGATGGCGCCGTGCTCGTCACGGTTGCCGACGCCGGACTGGATGCCGGGCGCGTCCGCGAGGTGCTTTACCGCAACGGCGGCCACAACGCGTCTCAGGCCCGCAACGCCACCATCTAAAAAACGCATGGAGCCGGAAAGCATCGCTTTCCGGCTCCTGCTTACCCGAGCTGTTCCTTCACCGCTCCGCCACCAGCAGCTTGTCGATCTTGCGCCCGTCCATATCGACGATCTCGAACCGCCATCCCTGATCCTCGATGAAGTCGCCCACTTCCGGCAGGCGCTTGAGCAGCCACAGCGCATGGCCCGCCACCGTCGCATAGTCGCGGTCCTCCGGCAGGTCGATACCGATCCGGTCCGCCAGCAGGTCCACCGGCATCTGCCCCGACACCAGCAAGCTGCCATCGTCCCGTTCCACGACATCGGGCTCGTCATGCACGTCGCGGTCGGATGCGAAGTGGCCCGCGATCGCCGACAACAAGTCGGCAGGCGTCGCGATGCCTTCGAAATGGCCATATTCGTCATGCACCATGACCATCGGCACGTCCGCGCGGCGCAGCACTTCCAGGGCGTCCATGGCGTCGACCTGGTCGGGCACCACCTCCACCCGGCGCATCAACGATCCGACGTCGAGCCGCTCGCCCCGGAACAACGCCGTCATGATGTCGCGCGCCTGCACGACGCCGATAATATCCTCCACCGTGCCGCGTCCCACCGGAAGCCGCGTGTGGGGGGTCTGGAGCAGCCTTGCGCGGACCGTCTCATCGTCCGCGTTGATGTCGATCCAATCGACGTCCATCCGCGGCGTCATGACCTCGCGCACCGGGCGGTCGGCCAGCCGCACCACGCCCGAAATGATGGCGCGCTCGCTTTCCTCGATCACGCCGGAACGGCTCGCTTCCGCCACGATCAGGTGCAGCTCCTCGGCCGTCACATGATGTTCGGACTCCCGCGTCATGCGCAGCAGGCGGAAAATGAGCGCGCTCGACCCGTCCAGCACCCACACGATGGGCGCGGTGATCTTCGCCAGCCACAGCATCGGCGTCGCCATGACAACGGCGATCGGCTCGGGCGCGCGCAGGGCGAACTGCTTGGGCACCAGCTCACCGATGATCAGCGACGCGTAGGTCGTCAGGCCGATCACGACCGCAAAGCCGAGATTTTCGGCAACGTTGGGCGACAGGCCCAATAGCTGCAACCGCTCACCCACCGGCCCACCCAGGCTCGCCCCGGAATAGGCACCCGCGACAATGCCGATCAGGGTGATGCCGATCTGGACAGTGGACAGGAACTTGCCGGGATCGCTCGCCAGCATCAGCGCCGTGTGCGCGCCGCGCCGCCCCGCCTTTTCCATCGCCTGCAAGCGCGGACGGCGGGCGGATACGATCGCCAGCTCCGACATGGCGAAGACGCCATTCAGCGCGACGAGCGCCAGAATGATGACGATATCTACCCAGGGAAAGGGCGTCGGAGCGTGCGGGGGGATCGTGGCCATGGTGGTCAGCTACGCCCTATAACCCTGTTTCTTACAATTTCACAACCGTTGCATCATCTGGGGTTCAGTTCGCTGGTGGAACAAAAGCGGCGGTTCGATGATTGGGGCCTGCATCCGCGCTTTCGGGTGCAAGATAAATAAGGGAACTCAAATCTATGCGGATTTCTCATCGCATCCTGGGTACGGCGGGACTAGCCGCCATGCTCGCCACCGCCGCCTGCACGACTGATCCCAACACCGGCCAGCGGCAGATTTCGAAGGCCGCGATCGGCGGCATCGGCGGCGCGCTCGGCGGCTATCTGCTGGGCGATCTGGTCGGCGGCAAGCGTGACCGGACGGAAAAGATCCTCGGCGCAGGCATTGGCGCGGTCGCCGGCGCAGGCATCGGCGCTTACATGGACGCGCAGGAGCGCAAGCTGCGCGAGGAAACCGCAGGCAGCGGCGTCGACGTGATCCGTGACGGCGACAATCTGGTGCTGCGCATGCCGTCCGGCATCACCTTCACCACCGACAGCGCCGCCGTCCAGCCGCAGTTCCGCCCGACGCTGGACGAAGTGTCGTCCGTGTTGGCGCAATATCCCAAAACCTATATCGACGTGTACGGCCACACCGACAGCGACGGCGCGGACGCCTATAACCAGACCCTGTCCGAACGCCGCGCCCAATCGGTCGCGGACTATCTGACCAGCCACGGCGTCCAGTCGGCCCGCATCGCGACGCGCGGCTTCGGCGAAACCCAGCCCATCGCCTCCAACGCCACCGCCGAGGGCAAGGCCAGCAACCGCCGCGTGGAAATCAAGATCGCGCCGGTTACGGAAAGCGACATCCGGGCCTAAAGCCTGCCGCCATGACCAAAAAAGCCGGGACGCGCCCCAAGCGCTCCCGGCTTCTTTACCCTCTCCTCCGTTCGACCTGAGCCTGTCGAAGGGCTCTTCTTTCTTCATAAGAAGTAAAGAGCTTTGACAGGCTCAGCCCGAACGGAGAAGGACCTCAGACGGCGTGCCGCACCTCAAAAACTCGCCTTCAACCCATCGATCACGAACTGCGCAGCCAATGCGGCCAGCAGCACTCCGAGAAGCCGCGTAATCACCGCCTCGATCTTGCTGCCCAGCCGCGCCATGATCGGCCCCGCCGCCAGCAATGCCCCCAGCATCAGCGCCAGCGTCACCACCACCGCACCGATCACCACCAGCCGCTGGCTGATCCCGTCGGCCTGCGACATCAGCAGCATCACCGTCGCGATCGATCCCGGCCCGGCGATCATCGGCATCGCCATCGGGAATACCGACACGTCCTCGACCTCAGGCGTCTCCGCGATCTTGTGCGCCCGGTCCTCGCGCCGCTGCGTGCGCTTTTCGAACACCATGTCCATCGCGATGATGAACAACATGATCCCGCCCGCGATCCGGAAGCTGTCGAGCGCAATGCCCAGCACGCCCAGCAGCTGCTTTCCCCACAGCGCGAAGATCAGCAGGATGACCGCCGCAATCCCCACCGCGCGGATCGCCATCGCCCGCCGCTGCGCATGGCTCGCGCCATTGGTCAGGCTGGCATAGATGGGCGCGCAGCCCGGCGGATCGATGACCACGAACAAGGTGACGAAGGCGGATATGAACAGTTCGATCATGCTCCCGGCGCCTTCACCCGATCATCGATCACCACCTCATAATCCGTGCCGTTCCAGACGCGCACCATGACCTGCCGTCCGCCATCGGGCGCAACCTCCGCGCTCCAGATCAGGCTTTCATCGGCAGGCGGAACCGCAGCTTTCGCCTTGGGCACCACTCCGTCAGGCGCTTTGCCGCGCTTGCACGTCGCGACCTTGCCCACCAGAAATTCCGGCGCAGGACGGGGAGCGCCCAGCGTATCCCCATGGTCGAGCACCCATTTCCACGCGCCCTGCTTGTCCCGCCGCCAGATCGTCGTGAAATAGCCGACCGTTCCATCCGGCCGCTGCCAATTGCCCGTGCTCGCCGCCATGTTGCCGTCGCACGACACATGGATGACGGATGGCGTCCAACTCACCGGCTGCGGCGGATCGGCCCGGCCCTTCAGCCATTGTTTCGCCAGCACCCGTTGCGGCACGAACATCACCGCATCATCGGCAGCGGTCGCGCGAAAGGCGGTCCACTGCCCCTTGTCCCGCGCCAGCCGGTTGAAGGCGATTTCGGCGGCGAAGACGGAACTGGGATCAGGCTGATGCCGCATCGGCGGCCGCGCCGCGACCAGCCCCGTCAGGCAAGCCGCGATCAGGACGGCCCGCCTTGCCGTCACAGGCCCTCCGGCTTTGCCAGCCCCGCGCGGGCATGGGCCGCTACCAGCGTATTGCGCAGCAGCACCGCGATCGTCATCGGCCCGACGCCACCCGGAACCGGGGTGATCGCCCGCACATGCGCCAGCGCCTCGGCCGTCGCGACATCGCCGACGATCCGGCTCTTGCCATCCTCCGTGTCCGTCACGCGATTGATGCCGACGTCGATCACGGTCGCGCCCGGCTTGATCCACTCGCCCTTCACCATCTCGGCGCGTCCCACGGCGGCCACGACGATATCGGCGCGATGCACGACCGACGCCAGATCCCGCGTGCGGCTATGCGCGATCGTGACCGTGCAATTCTCCGCCAGCAGCAGCTGCGCCATCGGCTTGCCCACGATGTTGGATCGGCCGACGACCACCGCCTCCATGCCCGACAGGTCGCCCAGCTCGTCCTTCAGCAACATGATGCAGCCGAGCGGCGTGCAGGGCACCAGCGCCTCCTGCCCCGCCGCTAGCCGCCCGCTATTGACGACATGGAAGCCGTCCACATCCTTGGCCGGATCGATCGTCCCGATCACCGCCGCCTCGTCGATATGGCCGGGCAGCGGCAGCTGGACCAGGATGCCGTCCACCCGGTCATCCGCGTTCAGCTCCTCGACCAGGTCGAGCAATTCTTCCTCGCCGATGCTCGCGGGCAGCTTGAATTCCAGGCTTTCCATGCCCGCCTCGACCGTCATCTTGCCCTTGTTGCGGACATAGACGGAACTGGCCGGGTCCTCTCCCACCAGTACGACCGCCAGCCCCGGCTTGCGCCCGGCGCGCCCGACGAACGCGGATACGCCATCAGCCACCTTCGCGCGCAGCGTGGCGGCGAAAGCCTTTCCGTCGATGATCTTGCCGATGGTCATGCTGCCTCAACCCATTCCCTGATGATGGCGGACAGCCGCGCCAACGCGTCGGCACCGCCCTTGATACGCAGCCGCTTTAGCCGGTTGCTGTCACCCGATTCCAGCGAAAACGCGCTGCGTGGCCAATCCATCTCCTTGGCGAGCAATGCAACGAGCGCCCCGTTCGCCTTTCCCTTTTCCGGGACGGCGCGAACCCGCGCGCAGAGCCACTGCGCGCCTTTCTCATCCGTCCAGCACCCGCCAACATCCTCACGCGCCGCGCCCGGTGACAACCGGACGGAAAGCAGCAGGTCAGTCCCGTCCTGCCGCCAGACGCTCACACCAGCCCGAAAATCGGCGGCAAAATGGCCTGGCGGATGATCAGGATGGCGAGCAGCACGACCATCGGCGACAGGTCGAGCGCGCCAAGGTCAGGCATCACCCGGCGAATGGGATTATAGATCGGCGCCGTCATCCGGTCGAGCGCCACGATGATCGTGCGCACGATGTCGCTGGACGTGTTGATGACATTGAAGGCGATCAACCAGCTCATGATCGCCTGTATGATGATGATCCACCACAGCACATCGAGCAGGATGACGATGATCTGATAGAGCGCGTAGGCCATGTGGTCTCCAATTGATTGCCGATGCTCTAGCCGAGCGGGGCATGGCGCGACAAGAGTCCCTTTCGCCATCACCCTCTCGCCCCACTCCGTCATCCCAGCGGAAGCTGGGATCTCAGGAGAGGATACGCCAAGCCGCCCAAGATCCCAGCTTCCGCTGGGATGACGGACAAAGGAAGGACGGATTGCAAACGACGATTACCGGCGCACTAAAGTCCCCGCACCGCGCTTGGTGAAAATCTCCAGCAGCATGGCATGCGGCACCCGCCCGTCCAGGATGACGGCAGCATCCACGCCGCCCTCGACCGCCTTCACGCAGGTCTCCAGCTTCGGGATCATGCCCCCGCTGATCGTGCCATCCTCCTGCAATATCTTGATCGCGGCCGGATCAAGGTCGGTCAGCAACTGCCCCTGCTTGTCCAGCACGCCCGCCACATCGGTCAGCAGGAAGAAGCGCGAAGCCTGAAGCTCCGCCGCGATCGCGCCCGCCATCGTGTCGGCATTCACATTATAGGTGTGCCCATCCGCACCGATGCCCACCGGCGCGATGACCGGAATGATGCCGCTTTGAGACAGCGTGTCCAGGATCGACCGGTCGACCTTCACCGGATCACCGACGAAGCCGAGGTCGACATTGCGCTCGATGCCCGAATTGGGATCAGGCGCGCGCGTATCGCCAACCTTTTCGCACAGGACCAGCCCGCCATCCTTGCCCGAAATGCCGACCGCCTTGCCGCCCGCGCCGGAAATCCAGCCGACGATTTCCTTGTTGATGGAGCCTGCCAGCACCATTTCGGCGATCTGCGCGGTTTCCTTGTCGGTGACGCGCAGCCCGTTCACGAAATGCGATTCGACGCCCAGCTTCTTGAGCATTGCGCCGATCTGCGGCCCGCCGCCATGGACGACGACGACATTGATGCCGACCGCCTTCATCAGCACCACGTCCTCGGCGAAATCGCGCGCCGCTTCGGGGTCGCCCATCGCATGGCCGCCATATTTCACGACGAATGTCTGCCCCGCATATCGCTGCATATAGGGCAGCGCCTCCACAAGCGTTTCGGCCTTGGCGAGGAGAGCGGGATCGGGGGCGTGCTTGCTGTTCATGTGCGCGCGCAATAGGGCCTTATAGATGCGGGGGCAAGTTGGTGCAGAAGGACTATAATCCCCTCTCCCCTTCAGGGGTCGGCCGGAGGCACGTGACTCTGGCCGAGGTGCCGAGCGCAGCGATGGCGAGAACCCGTTCCCTCTCTCCTTCAGGGGAGAGGGTGCCGAGCGTAGCGAAGGCGGGAGAGGGGAATGCTAAACCCTGGCGTAAATTCCCTCTCCCCAACCCTCTCCCCTAAAGGGGAGAGGGAGCCGGTTGCTCAACACCTCGTCCCGAAACCCAAGCTCGATCCAGCGTCCCGCTTCCAAGCCGATCATCGCGAATAAAGGCGAGCAATCCACCCTCACCAGGCCATCCGATACTTCACCCCCATCGCCTGCGCCAAATGCCGCTGCCGCCGCTCGACCGCCTCGCCGAACAGGTCCACATCCACGCCTTTCAGCCGCAGTTCCAGCGTATCGCCATCCATCTCCAGCGTCGACGCGAGCAGAGGCCCCTCGACCCCGCCGGACAGCCGCTGGCCAAGCCGGATCGCCAGCCCCCACAAGGTCGCGCGCTTCAACGCAGCGACAGAAGCCAGCCCCGCAATCCCGGCAGGCGGCGTGGACGATCCTCCGAAATTGCTGTGCAACGCCTGCGCCAGCATCGCCCGCTCGCATGCAGTGATGCCCACCCAATTGCTGTGCAGGGCAATCTCCACCCCCCGCTCCGCGCGAAAGTCCGGATTGGCGCGCCAGCCGACATCGGCCAGCAGGCACGCCGCGCGACGAATCCGCCGCCAGGACGGCTCGTCATCACGGAACAGCGGCCCGATCCACCGGTCGATCATGTCGCCATGGCCCGCAAAGCGCCCCTGCGCCTCGCCCTCCGCCTCCGCCGCGACCAGCAAGGGATCATGCGTCCGGATTTCGGCGGGCAGGTCTTCGAACAGCAGCCCCTCGCGTAGGCCATAGGCGGACACGATCAGCTCGCTCGACTGCAATTGCCGGACGACCACCGACAGCAAAGCCGCCGCATCGGGCAAGGTCGGCACGCGCGATCCGGTGATTGCCGGAATGTCCTTCAGCCGCGCGCGCCCGACATGGGACACGATCCGCGTCAGCTGCTCGGCGCGGGAAGCGGGCATCGCATATTGATGCACCACTGGCAGCGGAAAGTGGGTCAGCTGCATGTCGAACCGGGCCAGCGCGCGCCACGATCCACCCACAAGATAAAAGGGCAGGTCAGGCCCCGCGCTCCAGCCCGCCTTCGCCAGCATCTTCTTGACGCAGCGTTCCAGCGCGCCCGGCCCCTTCGCCCGGATTTGCGGCAGCCGCAGCACGCCCAGCGGTAGCGATATCGTCTCATGCACCGCGCCATCGCGAATTCGCGCCAGCTCCAGGCTGCCGCCGCCCAGGTCCCCTACGATGCCGTCCGCGCCGGGAATGCCCGACAGCACGCCATAGGCCGCCGCGACCGCTTCCTGCCTCCCCGACAGCAGTTCGACCTCAAGCCCCATCTCCTGCGCGCGCAGGATAAACTCCTCGCCATTGGCCGCGTCGCGCACGGCCGCGGTGGCGACGCAGCGCACGTCCCGCACCTCCATCTCGCGGCAAAGATGGGCAAAGCGCCCCACGGCCCGCAATCCGCGCTCCATCGCTTCCGGCTCGATCCGCCCCGTCTTCCCGAGCGACGCGCCCAGGCCCGCCATCACCTTTTCATTGAACAGGATGAACGGAATGCGCCGTGGCCCGTCATAGACGACCAGGCGAACGCTGTTGGACCCGATGTCGATGATCGCCGTGCGCGCCTTGGCATGGGCGGGGGAGGTCACCATCGTTTCGGCGATGGCGCGCACCTGGCTCAGCATCGAATTCATGGCGCTTCAGGCCCGGCCGCGCAGGCGCAAAGTCGGCACCGTCCCGCTGTCCATCGCCGCGCCCCGGCCCGACAGCGACGGGTTTGTCATGAAATATCGGTGCAGGTTGAACGGCCGATCGCTCGAATCCACGCGCGCATAATGGCCGTCGCTGTCCAGCTCCCAACTCTGTTCGGTGTCGATCAGGTTGGCGACCATCACCTGGTCCAATATCTGGTCGTGAACGGTCGGGTTCTCCACAGGGGCAAGAAATTCGACGCGGCGGTCAAAGTTCCTCGGCATCCAGTCCGCCGAGCTGATGAACACCTTCGCGCCATTATTGGGCAGCGCCTTGCCATTGCCGAAGGCGGTGATGCGGCTATGCTCCAGAAAGCGCCCGACCACCGATTTCACCCGGATATTCTCCGACATGCCCGGCACCCCCGGCCGCAGGCAGCAGATGCCGCGCACGATCAGGTCGATCTCCACCCCCGCGTTGCTCGCCGCATAGAGCTTTTCGATGATCGCCGGATCGACCAGCGAGTTCATCTTCGCCCAGATATTGCCCGGCCGCCCGGCACGGACATGCTCAATCTCCGCATCGATCAGCTGGCAAAGCCGATTGCGCAGGTCGCGCGGGCTCATCACCAGCTTTTCCAGGCTCTGCGGCTCGACATAGCCGGTGATGTAATTGAACAGCGCGGCGGCATCCCGGCCATAGGCGGGATCGGCGGTGAAGAAGCTGAGGTCAGTGTAGATGCGCGCCGTGACCGGGTGATAATTGCCCGTGCCGAAATGGCAGTAGGTGCGGAACGCCTCGCCTTCGCGGCGGACGACCATCGACACCTTGGCATGCGTCTTCCAGTCGATGAAGCCATAGACCACCTGCACGCCCGCGCGCTCCAGCGCGTCGGCCCACATCAGGTTCTGCTCTTCGTCGAACCGCGCCTTCAGCTCCACCACCGCCGTCACCGACTTGCCCGCCTCCGCCGCATCGATCAGCGCGCGGATGATCGCCGACTGCTTGCCCGCGCGGTACAGCGTCTGCTTGATCGCCACTACATCGGGGTCGGACGCCGCTTGTTTCAGAAACGAAACGACCACATCGAACGCTTCATATGGGTGATGGACGACGATGTCCTTCGCCCGGATCGCCGCAAAGCAATCCCCGCCATATTCGCGGATTCGTTCAGGGAATCGCGGCGCATAGGGTTCGAACTTCAGGTCGGGCCGATCCTCATCGACAATGCCGCTCAGGTCGCCGATGCCGACAAAGCCCTCGACCTCGGCAATGATCGCCTCATGCCCCTGGAGCATGTCCTGCAACATTTCCTCAACCGGTTCGGGAATGCGCTCCTCTATCTCCATGCGGATCACGCGCCCCCGCCGCCGCCGCTTGATGGCGCTGCGGAAATAGCGGACCAGATCCTCCGCCTCTTCCTCGATTTCGATATCGGAGTCGCGGATGATGCGGAACACGCCGCTGTTGCGCACCCGATAGCCGGGGAAGAGGTCGCCCGAAAAGCGGCGGATCACCGCCTCCAAAGCCATGTAGCGCGCCGGCGCGCCCGGCACCCGGACAAAGCGGGCCAGCGAGGACGGGATCATCACCAGTTCGCGGATCGGCTGCTTGTCCGACAGCCGCTCCAGATCGAAGACGATCGACAGCCCCTGATTGGGGATGAAGGGGAAAGGATGCGCCGGGTCCAGCGCCTGTGGCGTCAGGATCGGGAAGACCTGGCTCAGGAAATGCTCCCGCAGCCATGTCTCGCTGCCCGCATCGATCTCGCTGGCGGGCCCCATCACCTCGATCCCGACCTGCGTCAGTTCACCATGCAGCGCGCCCCAGACCTTCTGCTGCGCCGTCATCAGGCGCGCGGTCTCATCGGCGATCGCGGCAAGCTGTTGCGCGGGAGTTAGCCCATCGGCCGACCGCATGTCGACATCCTGCAGCTGCTGGCCCTTTAGACCGGCCACGCGCACGCTGAAAAATTCATCCAGGTTCGCCCCGGAAATCGACAGGAACCGCAGCCGCTCCAGCAGCGGATGCGCGCGGTTCATCGCCTCTTCCAGCACGCGCTGGTTGAACGCCAGCCAGGACAGCTCCCGGTTGAAATAGCGGTCGGTGGGTAGTGTCAGGCTGGCGGACGGATCAGCTTCGGCCACGTCTCTCTCACTATGATGAGGGGTGCGGATCGTCCGCCACTATAGGCAAGAAACCCGCCGCTTGCAGACTCTCTTTGGCCATAGCGACGGAAATCTTACGTCCCGATGACAATGCCGCCTCGTTAAGCAGGCGCGTCACCTCGGCGATAGCGGCATAGCTGCGCTCGATCCGGCGGAGCAGCCAGTCGGGCAAATCCTGCCCATATCGTGACCCCGCGCCCCCCAGCGCCCGTTCGATAAGTGCGCGGGCGAGCGGCTCGTCCGGCTGCTCGATCGCAACATGCGGCGCGGCGGCAAGGCGCGACCGCAGGTCCGGCAGCGCCACGTCCCACAGCGTCGGCGCGCTGTCCCCGATCAGCAGCAGCGGCTTGCCGCTCGTCTGCGCATCGTTCCAGGCGTTGAACAGCAGCCGGTCCTCCTGTCCTTGCGCATCGTCGATCACCATGCCCCCGCTCATCGCGGCGAAGCGGCGGCCCAGCATCGACCGCCCCGACCGGGCCGGACCGCTCAGGACGCTGATCGCCAAGGGCCATTCGCGCCAATTTTCCAGATGGCGAACGGCGACATGATTGGCGTCGCTGACCAGGAAGTCATCGTCCGTCCCCTGCCCTGGCCATTCGAACGGCAGGCTTATCTGGCTCATTGCGGCGCTGACGTCCCCGCTCCCGCTCCGGCAGGTGCCGCCGCCCCGCCCCGGCGGATGCGCAGCGCATTGCCGGAACCCGTCACGGTGAAGCCTCGCGCCTGAAGCCCGGCGCGCAACGCTTCGACACTGCCGTCGAAGCTCACCTGCATCACCGACGTGCCCCCCAGCGCAAGGCTGCTCGTCGCCGCCGACCTGACGCCCAGGATAGAGCGCACCGCCGCCTCACCCTGCGCCACCGATCCGACATCGGGCGTATCGAACTGGATCGAAAAGCTGCTGGTGGTCGCAGATGGCGTTGGCGTTTCCAGCGTCTCCAGCGGCTGCTCGGTCGCATTCTCGATCTCGAGCGCGTCGGGATTGACCGGCTCCTCGATGATCAGCGAGGGGTCAGGCCGCAAACGCCCGTCATTGAGCGCGGCTGTATAAAGCTGGTCGATCCGCCGCGCGGCCTCATCCATCATCTGCGGCAGCGCGCTTTCGGCCGATGCGCGAAGCGAAAAGCTGCCGATAAGCGTATCGTCCGGCCCATAGCGCGCGGTGAACGTGCCCCTTACCGGGCCGCCCGGATATTCCCGTTGCAATCGGGCGATCGGCACCACCACGTCGGCCGCGCCATATTGGTCCAGCAGCACGCGCCACCACAACCGCCCACGCCGCCCCACCTGGCCCGCATTCAGCAGGATGGGGTCGGCGATCGAACCGCTCACCCGCACATAGTCGATGGCGCTGTCCCCGGTGCGGAACCGCGCCCACGCCTTTTGCCATTCATTGATCCGCTCATAGGATACCGCAGACCCGCCGTCCCACATTACCGGAATGACCAGCAGCGGCGGCGAACGCATGACATTTCCGGACACGCCCAGCAGCTGCCCCGTCCGCGCGCGGTCGAACAATATGCCCAGCGTCGCGACATAGCGCGTCGGCCCGATCTGCTCATATTCGATCTCGATGCCGGAAATCATCGCTTCCAGCTGCGAATCGGACAGGTTCGGCACGCCCGCCGCGCCATGGGTGCGCGTCCACAGCATCCGCCAGCCCTGCCGCTGCGCCAGCCGCCAGCCCGCCTGCCGCGCGCTGCTGGCGTCCTTGCCCATCACGTCGACTTTGATGCCGCCCACCTGATAATCGCCGCCACTGGCGATCGGCGGCACGCCGCGTTCGCCCTCCATCTGCGCGAACAGGGCCGCAGCCGCGAGGCCAAGCATGATCGCACCCAGAATCTGGACGGGCCGCGACAAGCGGCGAAGCAGCGAAGAAGGCCGGAAAATCTGGCTTTGGAAGGCAGTGGACAGGCTCACGCGCGCCCTTTTGGCGGGATTTCCCCCATCTGCCAAGCGGCAACCCATTTGCCGTTCCGTTTTCCGCATCATTGCTATAGTGGGCGCGGGCATGAGCGACACCGAATCCTACAGCTACGCCAAGGCTGGCGTGGACATCGCGGCAGGCAATGCGCTGGTCCGTGCCATCGCCCCCCTGGCCAAGGCGACCCGCCGACCCGGCGCGGACGCCGAACTGGGCGGCTTTGGCGGTTTCTTCGACCTCAAAGCCGCTGGCTATGACGACCCTCTGCTGGTCGCGGCGAATGATGGCGTCGGCACGAAGCTCAAGCTCGCGATCGACCATGACCGCCATGACGGCGTCGGCATCGACCTTGTCGCCATGTGCGCCAACGACCTCATCGTGCAGGGCGCGGAGCCGCTCTTCTTCCTCGACTATTACGCCACCGGCAAGCTGGAGAGCGGCGTCGCCGAACGCGTGATCGCGGGCATCGCCGAAGGCTGCAAACAGGCCGGCTGCGCCCTCATCGGCGGCGAAACCGCAGAAATGCCGGGCATGTACGCCGCCGGAGACTATGACCTTGCCGGATTCTGCGTCGGCGCGGTGGAACGTAGCCAGGCGCTCACCGGCAACAAGGTGAAGGCAGGCGACGTCCTCCTCGGCCTCACCTCCTCGGGCGTCCATTCCAACGGCTTCTCCCTCGTCCGCCGCCTCGCCGCCGACAAGGGGTGGAAGCTCGACCGCCCGGCCATCTTCGACAATGAAGTGCTGTTGATCGACGCGCTGATGGCCCCGACCCGCATCTATGTGAAGCCGCTCCTTCCGCTGGTACGCGGCGGCAAGATCAACGCGCTCGCCCACATCACCGGCGGCGGCCTTCTCGAAAACATCCCCCGCGTCCTGCCCGAAGGCTGCCATGCCGTGGTCGATGCCGACGCATGGGAACAGCCGCGCCTCATGGCCTTCCTGCAAGCGCAGGGCCATATCGAGCCGGAAGAAATGGCGCGCACCTTCAACTGCGGCGTCGGCATGGTGCTCGCCGTGGACGCTGATGCAGCCGACAGCGTAACCGCCGACCTCGAAGCCGCAGGCGAAACAGTCGTCCGCGTGGGGCTGGTCGAAGCGGGCGAAAAGGGTTGCACCGTCAAGGGCAGCCAGGAGACCTGGAGCGCCAAGGCCGACTGGACCGCCACGCATCTGGGTTAATCAACCAATCCCCCTCCCGCTGGCGGGAGGGGCTAGGGGAGGGCATGTCACAGGGTCGGCTTGAGCAAGCCTACCCCCGACACCTCCCGCAGCGGCAGGGAAGTTCCCCATGCAAAAGGCAAAAGTCGGCGTTCTGATTTCCGGACGCGGGTCCAACATGGCGGCGCTGCTGTACGCCGCCAAGCATCCCTCCTGCCCCTATGAACTCGTCCTGGTCGCCGCCAACGACCCGGACGCCGCTGGCCTCATCCTCGCCCAGGCTGAAGGCATCCCCACCTTCGCCCAAAGCCACAAAGGCCTGAAACGCGCCGAATTCGACCAGATCATCGACGCGAAGTTACGCGCGGCAGGCGCGGAATATGTTGCGCTGGCCGGTTACATGCGCCTGCTTTCCCCGGAATTCGTCAGCGGCTGGGAAGGTCGGATGCTCAACATCCACCCCAGCCTTCTCCCTAAATATAAGGGCCTAGACACGCACCAGAAGGCGCTCGACGCGGGCGACAGCCATGCGGGCTGCTCCGTCCATGTCGTCACCAGCGAACTGGACGACGGCCCGGTGCTGGCGCAGACGGAGGTCGCGATCCTGCCCGGCGACACCGCCGACAGCCTTGCCGCGCGCATCCTCATCGCCGAGCATCAGCTTTACTCCCGCACCCTCGCCGACTTCGTCACACGAGAGCGCCTCTCGCCCCTTCCAAAATAGGATTTCCCCTGATCTATCCTGCCGGATGGAACAGCCTCTCCCCACTCCGCCCTCCGCGCGCGACCTACCGCCGCCATCCAGCCATGGCCGCTGGACCCCAGGCCTTCAGCGCCTCTTCCTCACCGCGCTGATCGAAACCGGCAACGTCTCCCAAGCCGCGCGGTCGGTCGGCATGTCGCGGTCCAGCGCCCACCGCCTGCGCCAACGCCTCACCGGCACCGCGTTCGACCGCTGCTGGAACGACGCGCTCAAGATTCACGCGACGCGCATGGCCGATCCCTTCGCGCTGGAAACACGCCCCCGCGCCCCCGCCTGATCCTGTCGCCCACCTGTCGCGTTCCCGCCGCCTTTTCGTCGCGATCCCCGCGATTTCAGCCCAAATCAGCCAACGACACTGTGAACTTCGGCCGTCCCAGCCTCTTTCCTTAGCCGCCTACGATCCCCATAGAGTTCAGCCATGACCCACAGCCCAACCGCCGCCATCGAAATCACCAACCTCACCAAAGTCTATGCAGGCGGAAAGCGCGCGCTCGACAATATCAACCTCACCATCCCGCGCGGCCAGATCTACGGCCTGCTCGGCCCCAATGGCGCTGGCAAGTCGACAACGATCAACATCCTCGCCGGCCTCGTCAACAAGACCAGCGGCACCGCAAAAATCTGGGGCTTCGACATCGACCAGAACCCCCGCAATGCCAAGAACAGCATCGGCATCGTGCCGCAGGAAATCGTCTTCGACCCCTTCTTCACGCCGTTCGAAACGCTGGAAAACCAGGCGGGCTATTATGGCGTGCCCAAGGAACGCCGCCGCTCCCTCGAACTCCTGCGCGCCGTCCATCTGGAGGACAAGGCCAACGCCTATGCCCGCACCCTCTCGGGCGGCATGAAACGGCGCCTGCTGGTGGCGAAGGCCATGGTCCACTCACCGCCGATCCTGGTGCTGGACGAACCCACCGCAGGCGTCGACGTCCAGCTACGCCAGCAACTCTGGGCCTATGTGCGCGAACTCAATGCGCAGGGCGTGACCATCGTCCTCACCACCCATTATCTCGAAGAAGCCGAGGAACTGTGCGACCGCATCGGCATCATCAACCATGGCCGCGTCATCACGGATAAACCTACCCGCGAACTCATCGCCATGGCGCAGGAGAAAGTCGTGCAGGTAATTGTCGACCGCGACATCACCGCTCCGCCCGATGCGCCCTGTTTCGAAAAGGTCGAACTGTCGGACCAGCGCACGCTCACCATCACCTACATGAAGGACCGCGCCAATGCCGGGCAGGTGCTGAGCGCCGTTCAGGCAAGCGGCCTCTCGATCGTGGACGTCGTCACGAGGGATCCGGATCTTGAGGATGTTTTCCTCAACCTGACGGCGGCGGCGTGACAGAGGGCCTCAAAGTTCCCCCTCCCGCTGGCGGGAGGGCGTTAGGGGGTGGGCCAGCGCAACCTTTCCAACCGCGTAACACCGCTCGGGCCAAACAGCTCAGAAGAGCGGCACCGCCCGCCGAGCGGCTGTTGTGGCAAGCGCTACGCGCTCGCAAACTTGGCTTCAAGTTCAGCCGTCAGATGCCCATTGGCCCCTATTTTGCCGATTTCCTATGCCGCGAGCTAAACTTCATCATCGAAGTCGACGGGGACAGCCATGATCAAAGCGTCGACTATGATGCACGCCGAGAAGATTACTGCCGCTCCCTCGGCTATCAAATCTTGCGCTTTTCCAATGCCGATGTGATGAAAAACCTCGAAGGCGTCATAACGCACATCCAGACCACCCTTGCGCAGGCCCACCCCCGGCCCCTCCCGCAAGCGGGAGGGGAGCAGTAGAAGTAATGCCCACCACCACCCACGACGTCGTCATCATCGGCTCCGGCGCGGCAGGCCTCACCGCCGCCATCAACCTGGCGCAGGATCGCAAGGTGGTCGTCCTCGCCAAGGCAGCGCTCGACAGCGGCTCGACCAACTGGGCGCAGGGTGGCATCGCCGCCGTCCTCGACGCGGGCGACAGTTTCGAAGCCCATGTCAACGACACGATGGTCGCAGGCGCAGGCCTCAACAATCGGGAAACGGTGGAGTTCGTCGTCTCCGAAGCCCCCGCCGCCATCGAAAGGCTGGCAGAACTGGGAGTCCCCTTCAACGGCGGCGAAGAGTTCGGAGAACGCTGGCACCTGACGCGCGAAGGCGGGCACAGCCACCGCCGCATCGTCCATGTCGACGACGCCACCGGCCATGCCGTGCAGGTCGCCTTGCTCAAGGCCGCGCGCGCCAACCCCAACATCACCCTGCTGGAGGATATGGTCGCCATCGACCTCATCACCTCCCGCCATGGCGAGCGCTATTCGGGCGACGGTCATGTCTGGGGCGTCTACGCCTTCAACAAGCGGACCAAGCATGTCGACGCGCTGCTGGGCCGTGCGACGATCCTCTGCACCGGCGGAGCGGGCCGCACCTACCTTTTCTCCACCGCCCCGCGCGGCGCGACCGGCGACGGCATCGCCATGGCCTGGCGCGCCGGCTGCCGCGTCTCCAACATGGAGATGAACCAGTTCCACCCGACCTGCCTCTACAATCTGGAGGTCAAGAATTTCCTGATCACCGAAGCGGTACGCGGCGAAGGCGGTCACCTGAAGCTCCCCACCGGCGTCCCCGGCGGCGGCGAGCGTTTCATGCCCCGGTTCGATCCCCGCGCCGAACTTGCGCCCCGCGATGTGGTGGCACGCGCCATGGACCATGAGATAAAGCGGCTCGGGCTCGACTATGTTCATCTCGACATCAGTCACAAGGAACCCGAATTCGTCCGCACCCACTTTCCCACCATCTACGCGCGGCTGCTCGACCTCGACATCGACATCACCAAGGAACCGATCCCGGTCGTCCCGGCGCAGCATTATACCTGCGGCGGGGTCATCATCGACCTGGACGGCCGTACCGACCTGCCGGGACTCTATGCTGCTGGCGAAGTCACCGAAAGCGGCCTGCATGGGGCCAATCGCCTCGCGTCCAACTCGCTGCTCGAATGCTTCGTCTTCGGCGAGGCGGCGGCCCGCCATATCCGCGCCCATTGGGGCGAACTGCCGCCGCCCCCAGCGATCCACCCATGGGACGAAAGCCGCGTCACCAACAGCGACGAAGAGGTCATCGTCCAGCATAACTGGAAGGAAATCCGCCGCTTCATGTGGGACTATGTCGGCATCGTCCGCACCACCAAGCGGCTTGAGCGCGCGCAGCACCGCATCGACCTGCTCGCCAAGGAAGTGGACGAATATTACGGCCATTTCCGCGTGACGCCCGACCTGATCGAGTTACGTAACCTTCTGGAGGTCGCCCGTCTCGTCGTCCGCTCGGCGCTCCGCCGCAAGGAAAGCCGGGGCCTGCACTATACGCTCGACTATCCCGACATGCTTCCGCAAGCGGTCGACACGGTACTCGCGCCCTGATGGCGGTCGGCTCAGCTCGACAGGAACCGCTTCACCACGGCGCTGAACCGCGCGGGCTGGTCCGCCATGATGACATGGCCGCTCGGCCCGATCGGCGTCAGCTTCAGGTCCTTCTTGGCCGCATAGGCGCTGCGGAAATTGCGCGCGATTTGCGCCGACTGCGCGGCGTCAGCCCCGACCGCATAGACCACCTCCATCGGCACGGCGATCCGTCCAAGCTGCGGCCCCAGATCGACATTGGCGAGATCGCGAAGCGCATTGGCGATGACATCAGGATCGCTCCCCTTGGCCCCCGGCGAATCCGCGACGATCTGCGCCAGATAAGCCCGGCCCGCCTTGGTGCCGGTGAAATACTGGCTCAGCTGGTTGGCGAGATAGCCCATGCCCCGCGCCGTGCCGCCGACCATCGCCGCGCCTTCCGGCAGCATGTCGACGACCATGATCCGCCCGGCTGCGCCCTTCAGGCCCAGCATCATCGCCAGCGTGCCGCCCATCGAATGCCCGACCACCGCGGGCCGCACCAGCCCGGCCGCCTTGATGTAGCGCGCAATCTCATCAGCCAGCGGCTGCACCAGCGGCCCGCTCGCATTGGCATCGGCTGCGAGCCCGGCAAAGCCGCGCACATGGACAAGGTGCCAGCGATAGCCGGGCAGCTTCGCCATCATGCCGCTCCACAGCGATGGCCCGCTGGCGAGCCCCGCGATCAGGATCACGTCGCGTCCCGCCCCGCGCGTCGTCACGGCGATCCGGCGCGATGCAAAGGGCGCGGCCGACGCGCTCTGATGCCGCAGCAATATCAGCCCGGCGCAAGCGCCCGCGCCCATCCGCAGCAATGCCCGCCTGTCGATGATCGATCCGTCCATGCGCCCTTCCTTGCCCATCCCTGCTTAACGGCGGGTGAGCGCTGCTCGGCCATATCGTTCAGGCTCCTTACATCGCAAATGTGGAATCATTCGTCGCATCGTCCTTGTCAGCCGAAGGGTGCCGCAGGCCTAAATGAAGGAGAAGTCGGGGATATTCATGGACAAGCGAAATAAGGGGCGCAGCCTGCGTCCGGACGGGGGATCGCTCCGCCTCATCCTGTTGGTTGCGGCACTTTCCGCGTGCGTCAGCGCTCCCATGGAGCCGCAAGCCAGCGCCGCCCGGCAGGTGCAGCCCACGACGGCCACATTCCCGATCAAGCGCGTCGCTAACCCGCCCAAGACTTTCGACGAACTCGACGTCGATCAACGCCAGACCCCGCCGCCTGCCCTCGTCAGCGTCGTGCGCAACCTCGGGCAGAGCTTCAATGGCAAGGTCGGCATCGCCGTCCGCCGCATCGGGGCCGACTGGACCGTCGCGTGGAACGGAACCTCACTCTTCCCGCAGCAAAGCGTATCGAAGCTCTGGGTGTCGATGACCTTCCTCGACGCGGTCGACCGGGGCAAGATCCGCCTGACCGACACGACCACGATCACGCGCAAGGACCTCACCCTCTTCCACCAGCCGACCGCCGCGCTCGTCGGGACCAGCGGCTGGACGACCAGCTATTCCGACCTCATGCGCCGTGCGATGACGCAGAGCGACAATACCGCGAACGACACGCTGCTGCGCGCGGTCGGCGGCCCCGAAGCGGTGCGCGCCTACCTCGCGCGGCGGACGATCAAGGATATCCGCTTCGGCCCCGGTGAGCGGCTGCTGCAATCGGCCACCGCCGGGCTTGACTGGCGGCAGGATTATTCGATCGGCCGCAACTTCTACGCCGCCCGTTCCCGCCTGCCCATGTCGGTACGGACCAAGGCGCTCGACAATTACCTCTCCAATCCGCCGGACGGCGCTGCGCCCTCCTCGATCGTCAAGGCGCTGGCAAAGCTCAAGGAAGGCGAGATGCTGTCCCCCGCGTCAAGCCAGTTGCTCATGTCGATCATGAGCGAGGCGAAGACCGGCCCGCAGCGCATCAAGGGCGGCGTGCCTCCCGGCTGGAAATATCTGCACAAGACCGGCACGGGCCAGGAATTGGCTCCACGCTCGACCGGCTATAACGACATCGGCATCATGACCGCGCCCGACGGCACCAGCTATGCCGTGGCGGTGATGATCGGCAGCACGACAGAGCCTATCCCGGTCCGCTGGCAGCTGATGCAGGCAGTCGCGAAGGCCGTGGCCGCGAACCACGAGAAGCGGTAGGCGCGGCCTTATTTGCCCAGCATCCGGTCGAGCGCATCCGCGATCGCCGTCATGCCGGGCAGCGTGGGATGATAAGGCGCGCTCACCGGCTTCCCTGGAACAGGATAGCCGTTCATCCACGGATCTGGCGCGCAAACATCATGCCCCTTGGTCAGGCGCGAAGCAGCGAGGATCGCCCCGCCCGTCTCCCGCGCCACCCGCGCCGTCAATGCCGCCAACCGTTTCGCTACCTGACGCGCTCCATCCGCCTGCTCCGGCGAAAGCGGCGCCGCCGCGCAACCGCCCCGCTCGGGCAGGACGGCAGGATAATCGACCCAGATCAGCCGAGCCTTTGGCGAACGCTGCCGCACCTCGTCCGCGATCCGGCGAAGCGCAGCTTCCAGCGCCGCCCACTTCTCCTCAGTCGCCGGGACAGCGGGCGGACAACGGACGCTGCTCGCCGCATTCGCCCTCTGACAGGATGCCGCCATCACCCCCCCGATGTAGCCGACATCATTACCGCCGATGGTGATCGTGACGAGCCGCGTCTCCGACGTCAGCGCATCGATCTGCGGCGCAATCCCCGCCCAGCCATCAAGCACACCGCGCGTCGTCGCCCCGCTGCAACTGACATCGTCAAGCTGCAGCCCCCGCCGCTTCGCCAGTTGCTGAGCATAATTATTCGCCGACCGTGCGCACAGGGTCGGCTTGCTCCCGGCAGAAGGCGCAATCCCCGGTCCTGCGGCAAAGGAACTGCCCATTGCCACATAAGCGGCGCCGACCGGCATGGCCGCATCGTGGCGCACACGCTGATCATGGGCACAACCTGCCGTCATCAGCCCTGACAGAAGCGCACAGTAGGGGAAAAAGCGGATCATGCGCTTGTCGCTCCTCAATCCAGGTTCGGCCGCAGCCAGCGCTCGGCGGTCTCCACATCGATCCCGCGTCGCTGCGCATAATCCTCCAACTGATCGCGCCCAACCCGCGCCACGCCGAAATATTCCGCCTGCGCATGTCCGAAATAAAAGCCGCTGACCGCCGCTGTCGGCAGCATCGCGAAGCTCTCCGTCAGCGTCACACCCGTCGCGTGATGGGCATCGAGCATGTCGAACAGCAACGGCTTGAGGCTATGCTCCGGACAGGCCGGGTAGCCGGGCGCGGGACGGATGCCGCGATATTGCTCGCGGATCAGCGCCTCGTTGGTAAGCTGTTCCCCCTCGGCGTAACCCCACAGGGCGGTACGGACATAATGATGCAGCCGCTCGGCAAAGGCTTCGGCCAGACGATCGGCCAAGGCTTTTAAAAGGATGTCCGAATAATCATCGATCGCCGCCTTGAAGCGCGCAAGATGCGGCTCGATACCATGGATCGAGACAGCAAAACCGCCCATCCAGTCGCCATTGGGGCTGATGAAGTCGGCCAAACACATATTCGCCCGCCCTTCGCGCTTGGCGATCTGCTGCCGCAACATGGGCAGGCGGACATGCTTTTCGTCTTCGACATGGACGATGATGTCATCGCCTTCGCGGCGGCAGGGCCATAGCCCGACCACGCCGCGCGCCGTCAGCCACTTTTCGCTGACGATCCGGTCCAGCATCTTCTGCGCGTCGTTGAAGAGGCTCGTCGCGCTTTCGCCAACCACCTCATCCTGCAGGATCGCCGGATAGTTGCCCGCCAGTTCCCAGGCCCGGAAGAAAGGCGTCCAGTCGATATAGTTGATGAGGTCCTTCAAATCCCAGTCGGGGAAACTATGAATACCCGGCAGCAGCGGGCGGGGAGCCTTCAGCGCCTCATCCATCTCGAACGCGTTGGCGCGCGCGTCCTCGATCGAGAGCAACTGGCTCTGCCCCTTGCCCTCGCGCGCGGCGCGGACATGGGCATAATCATCCTTTGTCTTCTGGACGAAGTCGGTCTTCTGCGTCTCGGACACAAGAGCCGTCGCGACGCCGACCGCGCGGCTGGCGTCCAATACATGCACGACCGGACCAGTAAAGGCTGGGTCGATGCGCAGCGCGGTATGCACGCGTGAAGTGGTTGCGCCTCCGATCAACAGCGGCATCGTCATGTTGGCGCGCTGCATTTCCGCCGCCACCGTGACCATCTCGTCGAGCGACGGGGTGATGAGGCCGGACAGGCCTATCATGTCCGCGTCATTCTCGTTCGCTGCCTTGATGATGTCCTGCCACGGCACCATCACGCCCATGTCGATCACTTCAAAGCCGTTGCACTGAAGCACGACGCCGACGATGTTCTTGCCGATATCATGCACGTCGCCCTTGACGGTCGCCATGATGATCTTGCCCTTGCCCTTCGCGCCGGGCTCCTTGGCCGCCTCGATGAAGGGCAGGAGGTGTGCCACCGCCTTCTTCATGACGCGCGCCGATTTCACCACCTGGGGCAGGAACATCTTGCCCGCGCCGAACAGGTCGCCGACCACGTTCATGCCGTCCATCAGCGGGCCTTCAATGACATGGATCGGCTTTTCGGCGGCCAGGCGCGCTTCTTCCGTATCCTCGACCACCCAGCTGTCGATGCCCTTGACCAGTGCATGTTCCAGCCGCTTGGCGACGGGCCAGCCGCGCCATTCCTCGGCCGCCTTTTCGGACGCGGCATCCTTGCCCTTGAAGCTTTCGGCCAGTTCGACCAGCCGGTCGCCCGCTTCCGGATCGCTGTTCAGCAGCACATCCTCGCACGCCTTGCGCAGCGCCGGGTCGATGGCGTCATAGACGTCCAGCTGCCCGGCATTGACGATCGCCATGTCCAGCCCCGCCGGGATGGCATGGTAGAGGAAAACCGAGTGCATCGCCCGCCGCACCGGCTCGTTGCCACGGAAGGAGAAGCTGAAGTTCGACAACCCGCCTGAAATATGGACATGCGGGCAGCGTGCCTTGATCTCGCGGCACGCCTCGATGAAATCGACGCCGTAATTATTGTGCTCTTCGATGCCCGTCGCCACCGCGAAGATATTGGGATCGAAGATGATGTCCTCGGGCGGAAAGCCGATGGTCATCAGCAGCTTGTACGCGCGCTCGCAAATTTCGACCTTGCGGTCCTTGGTGTCCGCCTGACCGGTTTCGTCGAAGGCCATCACCACCACGGCCGCGCCATAGGCCATGCATTTGCGGGCGTGGTCGAGGAATGCTTCCTCACCCTCCTTCATGCTGATCGAGTTGACGATCGGCTTGCCCGAAACGCATTTCAGCCCGGCCTCGATCACCTCCCATTTGGAGCTGTCGATCATCACCGGCACCCGGCTGATGTCCGGCTCGGACGTCATGAGCTTCAGGAAGGTCGTCATCGCCTCCACGGCGTCTAGCAACCCCTCGTCCATATTGACGTCGACGATCTGCGCGCCATTCTCAACCTGGTCACGGGCAATGTCGATGGCGGCGGCATAGTCGCCCGCCATGATCAGTTTCTTGAACTTGGCCGATCCGGTGACGTTGGTACGCTCACCGATGTTGACGAAAGTGGCGGTCGATTGGGTCATGTCATTCTCTTCCCCCCTCCCGCGAGCGGGAGGGGCCGGGGGTGGGCTTTCTCGGGATGACGCCTCGACCGGCCCACCCCCTAACCCCCTCCCGCCTGCGGGAGGGGGAACAATTTACGCAGCGATGTGCATGGGCTCCAGTCCGGCAAGCCGCGTAACCACCGGCAATTCCGGCACGATCCGCGGCTTATGCCCCGCCAG
Source organism: Sphingobium agri (assembly GCF_023051225.1). Classification (NCBI taxonomy): domain Bacteria; kingdom Pseudomonadati; phylum Pseudomonadota; class Alphaproteobacteria; order Sphingomonadales; family Sphingobiaceae; genus Sphingobium; species Sphingobium agri. Next base: position 96,312 of record NZ_JALKHS010000018.1, read on the forward strand.
CGCCTTTGCCACCGCACCTATATGCGCAGGGGTCGTGCCGCAGCAGCCGCCGACCATATTAACTAGGCCCTCATCCACCCACTGGCGGATCAGGGTCGCCGTCGTCTCGGGCAACTCATCATATTGGCCCAACTCGTTCGGCAGCCCGGCATTGGGATAAGCCAGGATCAGAGTATCGGCATTCTTCGCCAGCTCGGAGAGATAGGGCCGCAGCAAATCCGCGCCGAACGCGCAATTCACCCCAATGGTCAGCGGCTTCAGATGCCGCAGCGAATACCAGAAGGCGTTGATCGTATGCCCGGACAGGTTCCGCCCCGACATATCGGTAATGGTGAAGCTCAGCATCAGCGGCACGGGCCGCCCCGCCGCCGCCTCCGCCTCGCGCGCAGCCATGCCCGCCGCCTTGGCGTTCAGCGTGTCGAAGCAAGTCTCCACCAGCAGGAAGTCCACCCCGCCCTCGATCAAGGCATCGCACTGCTCGCGATAGTCCGCCTTCAGCGTATCATAATCGACCTCGCGATAGGCCGGATCATTGACGTCGGGCGAAATCGACAGCGTTTTGTTGGTCGGCCCGATCGACCCCGCCACGAAGCGCGGGCGGCCGTCCTTCGCAGTCGCGGCTTCACATGCCTTGCGCGCGATCTGGGCAGCCGCGATGTTGATCTCCCGCACCAGATGCTCAGCTCCATAATCGGCCATCGCGATCTTGGTGGATGAGAAGGTGTTCGTCTCGATCATGTCCGCACCGGCATCCAGATAGGCGGTGTGAATGCCCTCGACGATATCCGGCCGCGTCAGGCACAGAAGGTCGTTATTCCCCTTCTGATCCTTCGCCAGATCGAGCGATCCGCGATAATCCGCCTCGGTCAGTCCATGCTTCTGGATCGACGTGCCATAGCCACCGTCGAAAATCATGATCTTTTCAGCGGCAACGGCTCGAAAGCGCTCCTCAGCGGTCATGCCGTCTTCTCCGTGTTCGCAGGCCGCAAACCAAGCAGATGACATATCGCATAGCTCAGCTCCGCCCGGTTGAGCGTATAGAAATGAAAGTCGCGCACCCCGCCCGCATAAAGCTTGCGGCACAATTCCGCCGCCAGCGTCGCGGAAACCAGCTGCCGCGCGGCGGGCAGATCGTCCAGTCCTTGAAACAGCTTGCCCATCCAGCCCGGCACATCGGTATTGCACATCGCCGACATGCGCTGAACCGCGGCGAAGTTGCTCACCGGCATGATGCCCGGGATGATGTCTGCCGTAATCCCTGCCGCTGAAGCAGTGTCGCGGAACCGGAAGAAGGTTTCCGGTTCGAAGAAGAATTGCGTGATCGCCCGGGTAGCACCCGCATCCAGCTTGCGCTTCAGATTATCGACGTCGCTCTGCGCGCACGCCGCATCGGGGTGCGTTTCGGGATAGGCCGCGACCGAAATCTCGAACGGATGGCGCTTGCGCAAGCCTTCGACCAGCTCGGCCGCGCCCTGGTATCCTTGCGGATGAGGCATGAACTTCGTGCCCGCTTCCGGCGGGTCGCCACGCAGCGCGACGATATGCCGAACGCCCGCGTCCCAATAGGCGTCGGCCACCTCGTCGATCTCGGCCTTGCTCGCCGCCACGCAGGTGAGATGCGCAGCGGCCGACAGCGGCGTTTCCTTTGCGATCCGCGCCACCGTGTTATGCGTCCGCTCCCGCGTCGAGCCGCCCGCTCCATAGGTCACGGACACGAACTTGGGCGCCAGCGGCGTCAGCGTCTCGATCGCCGACCAAAGCTGCTCTTCCATCTTCTCCGTCTTGGGCGGGAAGAATTCGAAGCTTACATTCAGATCGCCTGCCAGATCCGCATAGAGCGGCGCTTGCCAAGCCCGCGCGGCCTCTTCGCTGGAGGGGATGCTTAGGGTCATAGGGAAAGTCGTCCTTCGATGGGCAGGATGCGCGCGCCCCGGCGGCGGCCCAGCCATAATACTACCGTCAATTCCTGGCTGGGCAGCACTTCTACCCGTTCCAGTTCCAGGCCCGCGTCCGCGAACCAGCTTTCGATCTGCTCATCGGAAAAGCCAAGCCGCGCATGCTGGTCGCGCAGCCGAAGCTCTTCCCGTTCATGCGCCGCGAAATCGGCGATCAGCACACGCCCGCCGCCCGTCGTGACGCGCGCGGCCTCCGCGATCACCGCTTCAGGCGCCTGCGCATAGTGCAGAACCTGGTGCAGGACCACCGTGTCCACGCTGCCCGGCTCCAAAGGCAAAGCCGTGAAGTCGCCCAGAACCAGCGCATATTTATCGCCTGCATCTTCCGGCAGCTTGGCCCGTGCCAGCCGCAGCATGTCGGGGCTGCGATCCAGCGCCGTCACCTGATCGGCCGAACGCCCGAACAGCTCTATCATCCGGCCAGTGCCGGTGCCGATGTCGAGCAGATGGCCGATCGTTTCGGGTCCGAGCAACGCCGTCATCACAGCTTCGACATCCACATCCGGCACGTGAAGCGATCGGATCGCGTCCCATTCGTCGGCATGTTCGGCAAAATAGCTTTCCGCCGCGCGCGACCTGTCGGCGCGGACAGCTGCCAGCCGGGCGAGGTCGGCCTTTTGCCATAGCTCCTCGCTTTCCGACGGTATCAGCTGATCGAACAGCGCCAGGAAGGGCGCTATTACCTCGCCCCTCACCAATCGCAGAAACACCCAATTGCCTTCCTTGCGCCGCTCGACCAAGCCCGCTTCAGCGAGAATGCGGACATGGCGGGAGACGCGCGGCTGGCTTTGGCCCACAACTTGGGCGATCTCGCCCACCGCAAGTTCCATCGCGCGCAGCAGATAGATGATGCGCAGCCGCGTCGGGTCGCCTAGGGCGCGAAAGATGTCGAGTGCGGCGCTCATGACATTACCATATAAAGAAATCTTTATATGCGTCAATGGCCGTACGCAAGATCGGGGCCGATCGCTGGTTCAACTCCCGCAAATGCGCGAGTCGCACTATGGGGATTGCCTTGAGTCGTTCAAAGCATTACGAATCGGCCCCGCAGGCGCAAAGGGGGGTGAACTTTTCTCCGAGAGTGGTCTGCACCGTTTTATCTCTGAGAGGGGTTTGCCCATGTCCAAGTCGATTGCTCTTTCGCTCGTTCTCGCCGCATCGCTCGGCCTCGCCGCTTGCTCGAAGGGCGAAGAAAACGCCGCCAACGCTTCGGCCAACGCTGCTGAGAACGCTTCGAATGCTGCTGACAACGCCATGAACGCTGCCGAAAACGCTGCTTCGAACGCTGCCAATGCTGCTTCGAACGTCAGCAACACTGCTGAAAACGCTGCTTCGAACGCGATGTAATTTCCCTCCTCGGGATTTTCGGAAACAGGGCCGCCCGGCAACGGAGCGGCCCTTTTCTTTTGCGCGGCCTACACGACATGAAAAGGGCCACCCTTTTCAGGGCGGCCCTCCTTGTTCAACGGTAAGTGGCTGATCAGCAGTCGCGATCGATAGCCCGGCCGGCCAGCGCACCTACGCCCGCACCCACGATCGCACCGGTGGTGCCATCGCCGCGGCGGCCATAGCGGCCACTGCCCTTGCCAATCTCATTACCCAGCAGGCCACCGGCGATCGCACCTATGATCGTGCCGCCCGTGCCATTGTCCCGGCAGCGATAGCCACCGCGATAGCCCCGGTAATAATTGTTGCGGTAGTAGCGGTCACCCCGGTAGCCGCGATAAGAGTCACCGCGATAATAATCGCCACGGTAGCCGCGATAGCCCCGGTCGCCACGATAATAGTCGCCGCGCTCGTAACGGCCCCAGCCATCCCGCGCCTGCGCAGGCGCTGCAGTGACGGCGAAGGAAGCAGCGCCCATTGCCAGCGCCGCCCCCATATTGATCAGAAACTTGGTCTTCATGGCGTGCTCCTCAATAATCTTGCTCTCGACCCGGTGAGCCATTGACGCCGCACCTTCGATTGCACCCCTTTTGACCGATTCGCATTGAGCCGAGCCTGAATGGGCGTGTCAGCCGCCGTTCAGAAAAAATATCCGCTTCCACTGTGATGCGGGCGCACCAAGCCTCGGTCCCGACCGGCGACCTTACACCAAAAGCGCTCGGCTGTCGCCAAGGGGAGCAATCAGCCGTTGGTGGAGTGCGATGGATTGCCTATGGCGAGGCGATGCGCCGTATCCTGATCGTCCTGTTGCTCGCGATCCTGCTTTTGCCAGCGCCCCACAAGAACAAGCCTGAACTGCTCAAAGCGGGCCCGCTGCTCGTCACGGTCCGTCCCCTGTCCCTGAACTCGGCAGATCCCGCGGACAGGAGCGCAGGGGCGCTCGACTATCTGGGAGGCTGGCAGCTGAGCAGCCCGCATCATGGCTTCGGCGGCATATCCTCGCTCCTAGTCGACGAACAGGATCAGGTGCTGGCGCTCAGCGATTCCGGCACGCTCATGGGTTTCGCTCTCACGCCCAATCCCAAAAACAGACATTCTTTCATCGCGCCGCTGCCTGTCCGCCCGCAGGATAAGGACCAGCCTTGGTGGGCGTGGGATTCAGAGGCGATCGCCTACGACGCTGTCACCAGCAGATATTGGGTCGGCTTCGAGATGCTCCAGCGCATCTGCCGCTATGCACCGGGATTTTCGCGGGTAGAGGCGTGCCGCACCTGGCCTGAAATCGAAGCGTGGCCCGAAACAGGGTCGATCGAATCCATGGCGCGTCTTCCGGACGGCCGCTTCCTTGTGATCGCGGAAATGGGGATGATGGCGGATGGCAGCCATGACAGCCTGCTTTTTGCTGCCGACCCCGCCGAAGAGAGCACCCCACGGCCCACACGCCTCCGCTACGTCGCCCCGCGCGGCTATCGCCCCACGGATGCCGTTGCTCTCGATGATCGTCACATTCTGGTTTTGAACCGCCGCGTCACATTGCGCGACCTGTTCACGGCGACGCTCGCCCTGATCGAGCTGCCCGACCGCCCAAAGCCGGGCGACCGGCTGATCGCTCGCACCTTGGCCCGGCTCGCGCCGCCGCTGTTGGCGGACAATTTTGAAGGGCTGGCGGTAACGCGGGAGCACGGACAAACGATCGTCTGGATCGCGTCAGACGATAATCATGAATTCTTCCAGCGTACCTTGCTCCTGAAATTCGCCCTGCGTGGAGCGCCCGGCTCTTCGTGAGCCGTAAGCGCAGCTTTGCTCCGCCCGCTACACCCGTTCGGGCTGAGCTTGTCGAAGCCTGCCCTGAGCCCGTCGAAGGGGTTTTTTCTTTCTGGAGAACAGTAGAACCCTTCGACAAGCTCAGGGCGTACGGTTTTCGAAACTATGCCGACTGAAATACGACGTCCTAAACCGAACGACACCTCGCTCATTCCTCGTGGACGCAAAAAAGCGGCCCGTTGCCAGGCCGCTTCTTAAAGCCGAAACGAATCGAACCGAATCAGGCGGCTGCGGCAGCCTGCTTCTTGACGATGTCGCGCTTCAGGCGGCGCGCCTTCAGCGACAGCTTTTCATCGCTGGTCTTCAGCAGCCAGTTGTCCAGGCCGCCATTATGTTCGACCGAACGCAGACCATGGGTCGACACGCGCAGCTTGACGGTGGTTTCCAGCGTTTCGGAAATCAGCGACACATTCTGCAGGTTGGGCAGGAACACGCGCTTGGTCTTGTTATTGGCGTGGGAAACATTGTGACCCACCTGGCGGCCCTTGCCGGTCAGCTCGCAAATGCGCGACATAGTCAATCAACCTTGTAGTTCATGTTCGTTCGGAAAGCGGCGCCAGTAGCGGGATTCCGGATGGCCGTCAACCCGCCAAGCCGGTGAGATCGGACCGCTTGCGCAACCCTTTCCGCCACTCGGACGTTTGCAGCCGATAGACGAAAGGAGGGCGCAATGCGACTCATTGGTGGCTTGTTGCTGATTGTTCTGCTGGTGCTGGCCGCCGGCATCGCGACCGGCTTTGTCGATCTGCAAAAGACCCAGGAAGGCAGCCTTCCCAGGATCGCCGTCGAGGGCGGTCAGCTCCCCAAATTCCAGGCCGACGTTGCCAAGGTCGAAGTGGGCACGCGCAATGAAACGGTCGAGGTGCCGACAGTGGACGTAAAGAAGCCCTGACCATTTCTCGAACGGACGAGGATGCTGTAAGGGCGTGCCGATGGCACCGCCCTTCCCCCTTCCCGGACCGATGCGCCGCGCGCTTGAATTGGCGCGCGCTGCGGAGTTGGCGGGCGAAGTGCCGATCGGCGCGGTCGTCACGCTCGACGGGCATATCCTTGGCGAAGGGGAAAACCGCAACCGCCGCGACCGTGATCCCACGGCCCATGCCGAAATAGTTGCCCTGCGCGCCGCGGCGGAGCGGCTGGGCGATTTCCGCCTAACCGGCTGCGACCTTTGGGTAACGCTCGAACCCTGCCCGATGTGCGCGGGGGCGATATCCCACGCGCGCATCGCCCGCCTCTATTATGGCGCTGCCGACCCCAAAGGCGGCGCGATCGAACAGGGCCCAAGGCTTTTCACCCAACCCCAATGCCTCCACCGCCCCGAAGTTTATGGCGGGCTCGGGGAAGCGGAGGCGTCAACGCTGCTGCGCGACTTTTTCGCTGCCCGCCGTTGAGTAATCGATGCGATAAAGGGTGTAGGGCAAGGCAAAGCCGCTCTTGAGCGTCACGGGTTTGAGCCAACCGGGAACCTCGCCGCGTATCAACCCCGCATAGAAGCCGCGCGGGCTGCGGGACTGGTAGACTGTTCCTTCCGGAAACCCAGGACAGATCAGCAGATAGGTGGCATGATGCCGCGCAGCGATCGGCCGGAATGCCTCTGCGGTGCCATCGAAGGCATGATGCAGGTCCAGGATCACTGCTCCGTTCCGGTGATAGGGCCCTGCAACGGCGCTGTGATGCGTCGTGGCGATCAGGCGCGGCCCCAGATCGACCATAGTGAATATGGTGGCGGCCGGAAGCTGGTTCAGCACCTCCAGCGCTGGCAGCGACCGGCAACGCCCATTGGCCTTGTTGATCGACTGCAATCGGCTCTTCGCCGCCGGACGCTGGACCTTAGGCTTTTCGCCGGTCACGCCCGCCCATAATTGATTGATCTGCGGGTAAAGCGGCGTCGCGAACGCGGCTACGCCCAGCAGCGCGGCTCCGGCGATGCCGAACGCGCGGGCAACGGGCCTGCCGGAAAATATGATCTGAAGAACACGATGCGCCGCCCATGCCGCCGCCGGAATGGCGAGCAGCTGCGCGGCAGGCCCCGCCCGCAACTGCCAGAAAAGCAGGGCGGTTGAAAACAACATCATCAGCCCGACGGTGGCCCAGGCCCATAGCCGGTCGCTATCACGCCGCGACTCCCACAGCGCCCAGATCAGGCCGAACAATCCCGCAACCGGAATGGCCATGAGCGGCACGATCAGGCTGCGCGCCTGAACCGTGATCGGCTTCGCCTCCCTAATATTGGCGAGCCACAGCCGCTCCAGCTCCGGCGAAATCTGATAGGCGCCCGTCAGGCACTGCGGCCAGTTGAGCCATGCAAAGGCGGCGACGGCCGCGCCAACCACCACGCCAGCGCCCAATCTCGCCTGCCAGCTTCGAAGCGGCAGCACCGCCAGCAGCGTCATCCCCGCGCCCACGGCTCCGAATATCGCCACCCAAATGGGCGAGATAGCGTCACACACCATCTGCCGGTTCGCGTAGCTGGCGAAGAGCAGGAACAGCACCGAAATCGAACCGGCAAGGCTGAGCGCATAAGGCAGCATCCGCCTCGCCGCGCCTTCCTTGAACACCCAGCGTAGCGCGATCAGCGCGCCGCCTGCCGCCAGATAGACGATCATCTCCATGCCGATGGTGATGGAAAGCGCGCTGCTCACGCCCGCGACGACGCCGCCGCGCAGCCAGTTGCGGTCGACAAGCCCCGCCAGCATCAGCACCGTCAGCGCCAGTTGCCAGCCATGGTGATCGACCCGCATCGGCAGGAACATGGCTATGCCCATCTGCGCTGCGAACGGCGCCAGCACCGCCAATATCCAGCCATTGCCTCCCGCCAGGCGACGAGCGATGAAGCCCAGTCCTAGCATGAGCGGCAACAAGGGAAGCGTCGGCGCGATGGCGCAGGCAAGCCGGTCGGCCAGCCCCTGCTCCAGAAACGCCCGGAACAGCAGCATCAACGCCGCGAGGGGCAGATCGACCAGCCTGGACCAGTGGATGTTGAACCCGGCGGGCGGGTCCAGACGATATTGCCTCAGATCATACCAGCCCTGTCCCGCCAGCCAGTCCTTGACCTGCAAATACCGCATATTGTCGTCGGTATCATTGAGCGTCAGCCAGTGGATGGCTGGCCAGCGCGAATAGAGCAGCCAGCTGACGGCCGCGACCCACATCAGGAAGGTCAGCCATTTCCAGTGCACCTGCGCCCAGGCAGATATCCAGACCAGGGCGCGCCGGATTCTTTCCCGCACGGTGAAGCCGCTTTGCAAGTTCATGGCCGGTGGATTAGAGCGTTCGCATCAAATCGCAACGGGGCCTTCATGAAATTGCTGTCACGCCTGACGCCAGAGCGGCAGGCCCTGTTCTGGCAGATCGTGCGCTATGGGCTGAGCGGCCTCTTCATCACAGCCTGCCAGGCGGTGATCTACTGGACGCTCGCCGCCCTCGCGGGGTGGCACCCGCAGCTTGCCAATGTCACGGGCTATGTCGCGGCGGTGATGATCGGCTATGTCACGCACAGCCTCTTCACCTTCCGCGATCAGGGCAGCGATGGAAACCACGCCGCACGCGGCGTCAAGTTCGTGGCCGTGTCACTGCTGAGCTACGCGCTGAACGCTCTCTGGGTCTTCCTGTGCGTCACCCAAATGCAATGGCCGGAATGGTCGCCCATCCCGGCCATGCTGTTCGTAACGCCAGCCGTGGTGTTCGGCCTCAATCGTCAGTGGGTATTCCGTTAGCGTCCCCTTAATGGACGAAGCGAGCGACCACGTCCCTGTAGGACCGGCTGACCTTCACCTGAGCGCCCGATTCCAGCACCAGGAAGCATTCGCCATTGGTGTGCGGCTTCACCTGCCGCACCTGGCTTAAGTTAACGATGGTCGATCGGTGCACCCGCTGGAAATTGCGCGGGTCGAGCCGCTTTTCCAAGTCCTTCATCGTCTCGCGCAGGATGAGGGAATTATCCGCCGTGTAGATGCACATATAGTCGCCCGCGGCATCGATCCGCTCGATCGAATCCACATCGACCCGGAAGATCTGCCCCCGGTCCTTGATGTTGATGAGCTTTTCGAAACGGTTCGACGAGGGTGCCTCTTCATCGGCGTTGAATTCGTTCATCGCATCGGGCGCGACCTCCGCCAGCACTTCGCGCAGCTTCTCCGCTTCCTGCACCTGCTTCTTTTCGGAAAGGCGCTGGCGCACCCGGTCGAGCGCGTCGGCCAGGCGGCCTTCATCGACCGGCTTCATCAGATAATCGACAGCCTGCGCCTCAAAAGCCCGAATCGCGTGATCGCTATAGGCGGTGCAGAAGATGAACAGCGGCGGTTCGACTTCCATCAGGCCCTGGACAACGGAAAAGCCGTCAAATCCGGGCATCTGAATGTCGAGGAACACAAGGTCGGGTTTATGCGTCTTGATAGCGCGGATGGCTTCACGGCCATTCGAGCAGGTTTCTACGATTTCGACATCCTCATGCGCTTCCAGACGGAGCTTGAGGCCTTGGATAGCCAGGCTTTCGTCATCGACGAGGATTGTTCTAATGGTCATGCGGCCACTTTCGATGGTTCATCCAGATTAAGCGGCATTTCGATATGGACCGAAAAGCCGCCTGGCGTGGAACGCGTTTCAAAGCTCTGTCGTTCCCCGAACGCCTGGATCAGGCGGTCGCGGATATTCGCCAGGCCAACGCCTGTCCCTTCGCTCATGGGAGTGTTCGGCCGCGTGAACCCTTCGTTCAATCCCGGACCCGTATCGGACACGACGATCCGGACGTTTTCACCGGCAGGCTGCGCCGTAATGGCGATTTCTGCTCCCTCTTCCTTGGGTGTGACGGCATATTTGATGGCATTTTCGACCAGCGGCTGCAGCAGCAGGGACGGCAATCGCGACTGCGCCACCGCCGGGTCGATGTTGAAGACCGGCCGCAACCGGTCCTCGAACCGCATCTTCTCGATTTCAAGATAGAGTTTGAGCGTCTCTACCTCCTGCTCGATCGTCACCTGCGCGGTCGGCTCGTTGATCAGCGTGTAGCGCAGGAAGGACGACAGGCGCGACAGCATCGCATTTGCCCGATCGGTCTGCTTGAGCAGCACAAGGGTCGAAATGCTGTTCAGCGTATTGAACAGGAAATGCGGATTGAGCTGGTAGCGAAGCATCGCCAGTTGCGCGCTTGATGCCTGATTTTCCAGAAGCAGCAGCTGGTCCGCCTGCTCCTCCACCTGCAGATAGAAATTGATGGCGTAATACAGCGCCGACCAGGCACCGAGCAATGTGATGCTGAGATAGAAAGCGCCCAGGAACAGCTGCACGCCAGCCGTATCGCTCCCTCGGTTCTGGGTCGAAAATACCCATGCGTCGATGAAGGCGACCAGACCGGCGGCCAGCACCACCGTCACGATCGAAGCGCCCCAGGTGATGATCGGCCGCTGCCTTTGCAAAAAGCGGAAGATGACCGCGATGAGCAGCGTTACCGAATAGCCGGACACCGTCGATATCATCACCGGGATCAGGCTGGAAAGCGGCTGCCCATTCGCGATGGTAGACGACCCACGCAGCAGGAAGGCCCCGGCCCACCCGACCGATTGCAGATTCCAGAAGGCGCGGTTCTTGTCAGCGAAAAAGGGCTGAGGCTGAATACGTTGGACAGACATCGCCGCCAGCCTAGGCGAATTCAGGCCCAGGGTGAAGCCACCCGCATCACGCCGCGGTAGCAGCTTCCTGATCCATCGGCGTGACTTCGTCAGGGCAAAGCCAGACAAGGTCCCTCAACTCAAGCGGGCGGCCGTCATGCGCCTGTATGGTCACCCGGCGGATCGGTTGGCCGTCCCGCTTGTCGGCCAGCACCTGGCAGGACAGCGGACCGCATCCCCATTTCTCGCCCCATTGGCGCAGCGCGATCATGACGGGGGCCAGCTCCTGCCCTTTCTCGGTCAGCCGATATTCGATTTTCCGCCGATCGCACTGCATCGGCTGGCGCAACATGATCCCGTTTTCAACCAGGCGCGAAAGCCTGTTCGCCAGGATGTTGCGGGCTATGCCAAGCGATGACTGGAAATCTTCGAAATGCCGGATGCCCGATAAGGCGCCGCGGAGGATGAGAAACGACCAGCGCTCACCCATCGCCTCCAGTGCGCTCGGCAGCGCGCACTGTTCCAGATCCTGCGCCAGATTATGCTTCATCGTCCGCCTAGATAGCTCAAAGCCACGGCCCATGCAAAAGTGCAGCCATTTGCCCCAAGATGGGATTTTTTTGTTGCACAGCAAGATGCTTCCCGGACAATCGGCAATACGATGCTGCGTCAATATGAACTTGTTGAGCGGGTGAAGCGCTACGATCCGGATGCGGACGAAGCGATGATCAACCGCGCCTATGTCTTTTCCGTCCAGAAACACGGGTCCCAGAAGCGCGCCAGCGGCGACCCCTATTTCAGTCATCCCATTGAAGTCGCAGGCATCCTGACCGACTTCAGCCTGGACGATCAGACGATCGTGACGGCGCTGCTGCACGATACGATCGAGGATACGCTCGTCACCTATGACGAGATCGAAAGCGCGTTCGGCAAGGATGTCGCCAGGATGGTCGACGGCGTCACGAAGCTGTCGAAGATCGAGGCGATGTCGGAAAATGAGCGGGCGGCGGAAAATCTCCGCAAGTTCCTGCTCGCCATGTCGGACGACATCCGTGTGTTGCTGGTCAAGCTCGCCGATCGGCTGCACAATATGCGCACGCTGCATTTCATCAAGAATGAGCAGAAGCGCCGCCGCATCGCCCGCGAAACGATGGACATCTATGCCCCGCTGGCCGAGCGGATCGGCATGTATGATTTCATGCGCGAGATGCAGCTGCTCGCTTTCCGCGAGCTGGAACCGGAGGCCTATGACAGCATCACCAAGCGCCTCGAACAGCTGAAAGAAGGCGGCCACGGCAAGGTCGACCGTATCGGCGCGGAATTGCAACTGCTGCTCGGTGGCAAGAATCTGTCCGTCACCGTGTCCGGCCGCGAAAAGCACCCCTATTCCATCTGGAAGAAGATGCAGGAACGACACATCAGCTTCGAACAGCTGACCGACGTCATGGCGTTCCGCGTGATCACCGACACGACGGAAGACTGCTACCGGGCGCTCGGCTTTATCCACCAGACCTACAAAATGGTCCCCGGCCGGTTCAAGGATTACATCTCCACGCCCAAGCGCAACGGCTACCGGTCGCTGCACACCACCGTCATCCACCAGGACAATGCGCGCATCGAGGTGCAGATTCGCAGCCGCGACATGCACAACGACGCCGAACTCGGCCTCGCGGCGCACTGGGCCTACAAGCAGAAGGGCGACGCGGCCGATCATCATGCGGCATGGCTGCGTGACCTCGTCGAAATTCTGGAACAGAGCCAGGATGCGGACGAACTGCTCGAACATACCCGCATGGCGATGTACCAGGATCGGATATTCGCCTTCTCTCCCAAGGGCGAGCTGCACCAGCTGCCCAAGGGTTCCACCCCGGTCGACTTCGCCTATGCGGTGCACACCTCCCTCGGTAACCAGACGGTGGGCGCGAAGGTCAACGGCCGCGTGGTCCCGCTGCGCACCAGCCTTGAAAATGGCGACCAGGTCGAAATCCTCAAATCCGAGGGGCAGGAACCGCAACCGGGCTGGCTGACATTCGCCATTACCGGCAAGGCGCGCGCCGCCATTCGCCGCTATATCCGCCAAAAGCAGCGTGGCGAGGAAGTGGCGCTGGGTGAGAAGCTCTATGAGGAAATCATCGGCCGCTTCTCCCCCGAACTGGCCAGCGAACTGGGCGACAAGGCGCTGAAGGCTGCGTTGAAGCGCTTGAAGCTGGAGGACCGTGCCTCTTTGATGGTCGCCATCGCCACGCACCGCCTGCTGGACTCAGAGGTGATGGAGGCGCTCGTCCCCGGCTCCACCAGCGTCGAAGGCGTCGAAGAAGCCCATCCGCGCCAACACGCCCCCGTCTCGATCCGTGGCCTCACGCCCGGCATCGCCTATAATCTGGGCGATTGCTGCCACCCCGTGCCGGGCGACCGCATCGTCGGCGTCCGCCGCACGGGCGAACCGATCGAAGTGCACACTATCGACTGCCGTTCGCTCGAAGCCGGGCAGGATGACGATTGGGTTGATCTCAGCTGGGACAGCAGGTCCAAGGGCGGCACCGCGCGCCTGCAGGTTATCGTCAAGAACCAGCCCGGCGCCCTCGCCGCCGTCGCGAACGTGTTCGGCGCGACCAAGGCGAACATCCTGAACCTTCAGCTGGTGAACCGCGAAGGGCCGTTCCACACCGACATCATCGACCTGGAAGTCAACGACGCCCAGCACCTGAACCGCATCCTCTCGGCACTCCGGGCCCTCGACATAGTGGTGCAGGCGGACCGCGTATAAGCGGCGTGACCTCCCCCTCCCGCAGGCGGGAGGGGGCTGGGGGGTGGGCCAGCGCAACCTCGATCCTTCAGAATATGCTCGCGCAAATCCGAACCTGTATCCCGAAAATCACAATCTGCGAAAAACCATCCTATTTCGCTCCACACCCTCCCATTCCCGCTGTCCTACACAGCCCCAACCTGCCTATCTCCCAGCGGTCTTTGAAAACGTCGAACCGCTTCCCACCACGCCTACGCGCGCTCGCGCACGCGCGCGCATATGGTGTGAACTTCGGTGCAGAAACGGCGGTTTTCCGCCATTTGCCCGGCCTGCGTCAGAATCCGCGTGACACAAGGCGTCCTATTTTGTAGAGGCCCGCGCAGCAGGCTCCTTCGGGAGTCTTCCGTCCGAGACAGTTGGTGAAGGGAATTTGCCCTTCTTAATCTCCAGCCTAGACGGGGAAAAGTTCTCTACCGGCCGGGCTCTGCCTGTCCGGGTCTGCCTGTTCTCCCATGAGGATGCGGGCCAGTCGATCTCTCCCCTTCGGACTTTAGTGCCCCGCGATCCGTCGCGGGTTTTAGCCGTTCGCTGGTTCGCCAGTGGACATGAAGTGGAGAATGGCATGGATCGTAATCAGAAAGCTGAGGTCGTTTCCGCGCTGAACGCACATCTGGCAGAAGTTGGCGTGGTCGTCGTGACCCGCAACCTCGGCATGACGGTCGCTCAGTCGACCCAATTGCGTCAGAAGATGCGCGAAGCCGGTGGCACCTACAAGGTTACGAAGAATCGCCTCGCCAAGATCGCCCTTGAAGGCACCGACTATACCGGCATCAGCGACCTGCTGACCGGCTCTGTCGGCCTCGCCTCCTCGGCCGATCCGGTTGCAGCCGCCAAGGTTGCAGTCGAATTCGCCAAGACCAACGATCGTCTTGAGATCGTTGGCGGCGCGATGGGCGAAGTGCTGCTGAACGCGGAGGGCGTGAAAGCGCTCGCCTCGATGCCGTCGCTGGATGAACTGCGTGCGAAGCTGGTCGGCCTTCTGGTCGCCCCTGCTACCAAGCTCGCAACCGTCACCCAGGCGCCGGCTGCCCAGCTCGCGCGGGTCTTCAACGCCTATGCGGAGAAGGACGCGGCCTGATCGCCGTCGTCTCGACCGTCAATACACGTTTTCAACTCTTGATTTTGCGGGGTTCATCCCCCGCCCAGAAGGGAAATTAACATGGCAGATATCAATGCTCTGGTCGATCAGCTGTCGGCCCTGACCGTTCTCGAAGCCGCTGAGCTTTCGAAGGCCCTGGAAGAAAAGTGGGGCGTTTCGGCTGCTGCTGCTGTTGCAGTTGCTGCTCCTGCCGGTGGCGCCGCTGGTGGCGCGCCTGCTGAAGAAGCCAAGGACGAATTCGACGTCGTTCTGACCGGCGACGGTGGCAAGAAGATCAACGTCATCAAGGAAGTCCGCGCTATCACCGGCCTGGGCCTGACCGAAGCCAAGGCGCTGGTCGAAGGCGCGCCGAAGGCTGTCAAGGAAGGCGTCGGCAAGGAAGAAGCCGAAAAGCTCAAGAAGCAGCTGGAAGAAGCCGGCGCGACTGTCGAACTCAAGTAATCGGATCGCTCCGCCTCGCGCGGGGCACCGATCCAGCTCAGCTGGAACAAGGGGCGGTATCTTCGGATGCCGCCCTTTTCGTGAGCGCCTAGCAACTCCCCGTCAGGCGCGGTCCAGGGCCCCGATCAACGCCTGAGTCAACAGCCTGACCTTCTCATCTTCAGCATCTGCATCCACCGCTTCTTCCAGCGCGGACGCACTGCTGCTGATCTCTCCATAACCAAATATCCCGGCAACCCCCGCCAACCCATGCGCGAGTTGCAGAAGCCGGGGGCAATCGCCCGCCGCCAACGCCGCCTCGATCGCCGCGCGATCGGACGCTGCCCGCTGCTGAAAACGCTGCCGCATCTCCTGCATCTGCCGTTCCATGCCGCTCATGGCTGAAGCAATGTCCGCACATTCCCAGCAAGACTCATCGGATCGAACGGCTTGGCCAATACCGCACGCGCACCAAGCGCCTTCAAGTCCGTCACATGCCGCGGATGCGTCTTCGCCGTTATGAATGCGGCGGGGATTTCGCTGGTGTCCGGATCGGCGCTCAACGCCGCCAAGGTCGTCGGCCCATCCATGCCCGGCATCATCACGTCAAGAAGGATGAGCGCAGGCTGCCATTGCTTCGCCTGTTCCAATGCTTCAGCGCCAGACGCCGCCGTGCGCACCTCAATTTCCGGGTCCAGTTCAAGCGACATGACGGCTATTTCCCGCAAGTCAGCTTCGTCATCGACATACAGGATGCGGATCAACCCGGCCTCTCCTTCAGCTCGCGGTGACGGCAGGCAGTTCTACACGGAAGGTCGCGCCCTTTTCCGTCTCCGGGTCGAGCGTGATACTGCCGCCATGCGCCTCTACTATGGCCTTGCTGATCGCCAGACCCAGGCCGGTGCCTGCATGACCTTGTTGATGGGCGCCGTCCTCCTGTTCAAAACGCTTGAACAGTCTGGCCCGGAACTCCGGCGAAATACCCGGCCCTTCATCAGCCACGCTGATGTGCGCACTATCGCCCGCACGCTGCAGCGAAACGCGGACCGTGCCGCCGGAGGGCGAGAATTTGCAGGCGTTCGACAAGAGATTGGTCATGACTTGGCACAGACGGTTGCTGTCAACCTTCGCCACCACGGCGTCAGTTGGCCTTTCGAAAGCGAGCCTGACGCCGAAACGCTCCGCATAGGGTTCGATCTGCTCAATCGCTTCCGTCAGCAGCAGGCCCAGTTCCCGCCCCTCGAAATGGAAAACCAGTTTGCCTGATTGAAGCTTGTCCATGTCCAGCAGGTCGTTGACCAGATGGATCAACCGCTCGGCGTTCTTGCTGCCGATCGCAACCAGTTGCTTGGCCCGGTCGGGCAGCTCTCCCGCAGCCCCGCCCGCCATCAGTCCCAAGGCCCCCGAGATAGCTGTCAATGGCGTGCGCAGTTCATGACTGACCGTCGATACCAGTTCGTCCTTCAACCGGCTGATCTGCCGTTCCTGGGTTACATCCCGTGCGGTCATGATGAAGCGCCCGCCGCGGATCGATTCGCGCCTTATGTCGAGGATACGGCCGTTCCGGCGCTGAATTTCCAGACGCCGACTATCGCTTGTGCGGATGGACTCCACAAAGCCCGTAACGATCTGATCCGGATCGCCAGGACCCAATTCGCCACGCTGCGCCGTGAGCCGGATGAGATCACGCGCATCCCGGCCGCCCGTGACACTATCGGGAGCATAATCGAAGAGATCGACGAAAGCCTGATTCCAAAGCATCAAGCGTAAATCCCGATCGACCACCGCGACGCCACCGCTGACGTTTTCGACCGTCAGCTTGAGCAACTGGCGTTCGTCGTCGAGCTTACGCCGATGCTCCTCCGCCGCAAAACCCTCCACCCTGAACTCGATGAGATCGACCACCGTCCGCGCAAGTTGCGCAAGGCGCTTTTGCTCCTGCTCCCCAAAATCGCGGGGCTCGTGATCGATGATGCAGAGCGTCCCGATCGGCTGCCCGTTGGCCACCCGCAACGGCGCACCCGCATAGAAGCGGATGTGCGGCGCGCCGGTAACTAACGGATTGCTGCGAAATCTGGGGTCCTTTGCGGCATCCGGGACTACCATCACCTCAGGCTGCAAGATCGCGAAGGCGCAGAAGGCAACGTCACGCGGCGTATGGGTTTCATCAATCCCGCATGCGCCGCGAAAACATTGCGCGTCCGATCCCACGATCGACACCAGCGACATGGGCGCGTCGAACAGGTCGGCGGCGAACTGGGTGATATGATCGAAGGGCTGTTCCCGGCCGATGCCCCCCAGCCGATAATGCTCCAGCGCTTGCAGCCGGTCAGCCTCATCCGCCGGGATAGGGGGTTTTACCGTGCCAGAATGCTGTTGGCGCTCTTGCGTCCCTGACATCTGTCCTCACATCCGACATGTCGTCATCACATAAGTCCACACCTTATCTGGCGTGAAATCAACTACTTCCTGAACCATTCAGGATCATAGCGGGTCAGGATCAAGGTACAGATAGCGTTCGTCAAAGCTGGCGAGGGACTTCAAGCCCTCAAGATCCACAATCTGCGCTTCCCCCCGCTGATAGTTCAAAAGCCGCTGCTCCCGCAAATGACGCAGCGTGCGATTCACATGAACGGGCGTCATACCCAGGCTATCGGCGAGTTGCGATTGGCTCATCCCGAGATTGAAGCGGGCACTTTCAAGACCAACGACCTGCAGCCGGACCTGCAGTTCGCAAAACAGCGCCGCCAGCCTTCCAGCTGCGGACCTTTGTCCCAATGACAGTTCCCATTCGCGATTCATGGAGGCGTCCAGATTGGTGCTGAACCAATATAATCGCCCCAATCGCGGCCATTGTTCGATCAGTTGGCGGATATGCTCATGAGGCACCAGGGCCACGGCACAGTCCGTCAGCGTCATCACATCATGTTCAAGGCGCTTCAATGTAAAGCCGTGCAGGTCGACAAAATCGCCGGCGATATGGATTTGCGTGATCTGCCGCTTGCCGTCGGCGAGGTCCTTGAAGCGGCACATGACACCTTCTAGGAGCAAGGTGCTGGCTTCCAAAAGCTCCCCTTCGTGAACGATGGTGCTGTTGCGCGCCACTCTCTTGCCTGGTGGGACGATGGCCCGGATCGCCGCCTCTTCCTCACTGGAGAGCGGATGGCGGAACCTAAGTTTGGCGAGATGCGCCGCTATCATCGCGGTCTCCTGGGTCGAGCCGGAGACACACGGCCTCGCTGAAGGTCACTCGCCCGATTTCTATACCAGCTTCGTTCCTTATATCGATCCAGCCGGTAAGATCGACCATGCCCCTCAGCACTTCTTCGCTCAGGATGGAGCGGATACTCCTTATAGCCACATCACGGGCATCCTCTTCATCAGCTAGTTCGCGGCCCTCCTTGTCGCTGGTGAAGCCGGTGCCATTGTGAAGATCAAAGTGAAGGCGGCGCATGGCAGGGGAACGCCGCCCTCACCGGTAAGTTTCACGGATCACTCGAGAAGTGTTGCAGGAGCGCCGTCACTTCCGGACGCCACCTCCTCTTCAATCAACGCGCTGCCAGAAGAATTGGACGCTCGCCTGAAGCGTCAGCCAAATGTTCGGCGCGCAGGCTGTTCAGCATCGTATCCCTTTCCCGCGCGTCATTGGCGACGATGACCCAGGCTTCAAACTTTGATCCTGGCCGCACTTCCTGGGGTAAAGGATAAAGCGATCCCATCGAGCGGATAGCCCGCATCGATATGCGATCGACATTCCGCGATGTGGAAGAGCCTGCTAGAGAGATATTTTCCGGCCGCCCCTGTTCTCCAAGGCGAAACTGGACACGGGAGTAACCGGTCGATGCTGCATCCCGATAAAGAGATGTTGCTTGACGGATGCTCCGAGACAATCTCGACGCTGTGCGGTCCGTCCACTTTTCATAGCTTATCGCGCTCTTGTCGGGTGCAACGACGGTGAGTTGCCCACCCTGTTTCGCATCGGCGGCAATCGGCATAGCCAGGCAGACGCAAAGCGCCGCCATTACAGGCTTGGCATACATAGAGGCCTCCTCTGTTTATCTATCGATTTTTACTGAAAAGCCACTGCGGCAGCGTCATACCGGCCGAGAGCAGCAACAGCCTTATATGGCAAGGCCGATCGGTAGGGTAATAAATTAACGCCAGCGATGTCATGGGCCTATGATTATTTCATACGACCTTCATGTTCGCGTCATATTCGAACTTAACTGCTGCATCTATGTCCGGATACGAAAACCTGCGCCTAAGCCAGCATAAGGGTTGGATTTTCGCGATTTCCCCTACGGCAAGGCTATGGCGAATCACTTTGAAGGGCGCATTTAATTGGTGATTGCCAACCCGATGGCTTCGCCGACCTTGATGCCATCAATCGCAGCGGACAATATCCCACCCGCATAGCCAGCGCCTTCACCCGCAGGGTAGAGTCCAGCGACGTTCAAGCTTTGAAGATCTTTCCCCCGCGTAACTCGGATTGGGGAGGAAGTGCGTGTTTCCACCCCTGTCATAACGGCGTCGGGATGGTCGTAATTGGCGATCTGTCGGCCAAAGATAGGCAAGGCCTCACGAAAGGCCTCTGTCACGAAATCGGGGAGGCAGGATGACAAGTCCGTCATCTTCACGCCCGGCTTGTAGGAAGGAACAACTTCCCCCAGCGCCGTGGATGGCCGCCGCGCGAGGAAGTCACCCACCTTCTGTCCCGGCGCCCAGTACGAAGAGCCGCCCGCAATGAACGCTTGGCTTTCCCAATGCCGCTGAAGATCGATACCAGCCAGCGGACTACCGGGGTAGTCACGTGCGGGATCGATACCGACGACTAAACCGGAGTTGGCATTGAACTCGGCCCGGCTATACTGGCTCATGCCATTGGTGACCACGCGGCCTTCTTCGGATGTTGCCGCAACTACGCGGCCGCCGGGGCACATGCAAAAGCTGTAGACGGTGCGGCCATTCTCGCAATGGTGCGCCAAGCTATAGGCCGCCGCGCCCAACAGCGGATGGCCCGCGCAATTGCCGTAACGCGCGCGATCAATCCAGCTTTGCGGATGTTCGATCCGCACGCCGATGGAAAATGGCTTCGCTTCGATATGCACGCCGCGTCGGTGCAGCATTTCGAATGTCGGACGGGCGCTGTGCCCTACCGCAAGCACAACATGGTCGGCCTCGATGAAGCTGCCGTCGGATAGATGCAACCCGCGCAGCCGCTGCGTCCCGTCGGATCGCCGCTCCAGTTCCAGGTCATCGACCTTATGCTGCCAGCGATACTCGCCGCCCAACTCCTCAATCTGGCGGCGCATGTTTTCGACCATCGAGACCAGTCGAAATGTCCCGATATGCGGATGCGCTTCAGTCAGAATATCTTCAGGCGCGCCAGCCGCCACAAACTCTTCCAGCACCTTGCGGCCGAGAAACCGGGGGTCCTTCACCCGGCAGTAGAGTTTGCCGTCAGAAAAGGTGCCCGCGCCGCCTTCACCGAATTGCACGTTGCTGTCAGGGTTCAGCTCGGCCCGTCGCCACAAACCCCAGGTATCCTTGGTCCTCTCACGCACCACCTTGCCGCGGTCGAGGATGATGGGCCGGAAACCCATCTGCGCCAGGATCAATCCGGCAAAGAGACCGCAGGGGCCTGCACCGACCACGACCGGCCTCTTGCCCGACCATCCTTGCGGCGCATGGGCGACGAAACGATAATCCGTATCCGGCCGTCGGCGCACGTCATGATCATGGGCGAGCCGCTCAAGCACCTCCGCCTCATCGGCGAGCGTGACATCGACGGTATAGACCAGCTGGATCGCATTCTTGCGCCGGGCGTCATTGCCCCGGCGCACGATCATGTGACGCAAAAGCTCCGATGCCTCTATCCCCAGCCGCGCACAAATGGCGGCGAGCATCGCGTCGGCCGGATGGTCGAGGGGCAGCTTAAGGCCGGAGAGGCGCAACATGGCGCCGCCTCTAGCCGCATTTGCCGCCCCGCTCCACCCCCTCATGAGGATAGGCCGACACCTTTTCAGAGACGCGCGCGCAGCCCGGCATAGATCGCACGTCGCTCAATGGGGTAGAAGGCGGCACTGGCTTCGTTCGCCGGGGTCAGCGGATTGTCCCGCTTGTAGTTGACGAGCGCTCCTATGTCGCCGATCGCTCGCTTGCCCGTCAGGTTGCGGGCGTCGATGAAGAAACTGACAGCTTTCGTCAGTTGCGCCTGCGCCCCGAGGTTGAACGTGGCATAGCCATCGACCCGCTTGCTGTTGGCATAATCTACCCAGGCGCCCTGTGGGACCCATTCGACGGCCGGAGCGACGCTGGCGCGATCCGTCCCCAACCTCAGTTCGGCCCGATAGAAATGGCGCGGCACGACGGGGAGGCAATTGTTGCCAAACTGCGCGTCGCCCCGGAATCGGAAATCGCTATATTGATAAACCTGCCGCAACGCCGTCCAAGGTGAGATCTTCAACTCTAGCGCTACCTCCACACCCTGATGCAGCGTCCGGCCCGCGTTGAAGGTGGCAGCCGGGATAACCCCTGGCTGAACATTATATTGAAGCAATTCGCCCTTCAGGTCCGCACGGTAGATGCTTAGATCCCACCGCGCCGGACCCAAGCTGCCGCGCGTACCGATTTCCGCCGTCCAGGCCCGTTGCGCGTCAAGCGGCGTGAAGCCAGGCAATGCCAATCCGCCAGAGCCGACCGCTGTTTGCCCCAATTCGATGAAGCCCGGGAGTTCCACCGACCGGCTATAATTGGCGTAGAACTGCATCGCTTGAGATGGTTCAAACAACAGCCCGAATTTTGGAGCGAAACCATCAAACTTCGCCTCCCCGCTACGTGCAGGGGCAAGGCGGTTGTCAAGTCGCCGTTCGCCATGCGTGTAGACGCCGCCTGCGATCAGCCATAGTCCTCGAACGGGCGCTATCCTCGCTTCCGCATAGCTGTTAATCGTCCGAGCACGCGCCTTCTGGATGGAGGTGGGAACACCTGCCTTACCATTGATGTTCACAAACTGCCGGAAGTCGCCATGACCAAAGCGCGCCTGCGTGCCGAGCGTGATTCCAACCGGAAGCCCTCGTATGTCGCCCGCCAGTTCCAGGCTCGCGAACAGCCCGCGGTCTTCGGATTTCTGATCCACCACCTGGTAGATGGGATGATCCAGCGCCTTGGCGTTGAAATAGGCGCCAAATGCAAATTGTCCGCCGTCCAGCTGCACCGTGGTCCGATTTTGAAAGCGGATCGAATCGATGTTCCTCGCCTGATCCCCTGCGAAATTACCGCGCGCCGGGTCGTTCAGAGCATCCATTTCGTTCAATGCGCCCGACAATTTTTGCCTTATCGACTGTGCGCTGACGTAGAAGCGGGTTTCCACACGCTCGCTGAGCTTTATCCCGACATTGCCGTTGAAGCGCAACGCACGCCTCTCGCCATGAGCGCGGTCACCATCGGACCGGTCGGCGGTAATTGCTACCCAGGCATCTCCACGGTCATCCGCATAGCCATAGGCGGCCTTGGCCCGGAGCGTATCAAAAGAACCGCCATCGACGCGCAGTTCAGCCCCAGACGCTGTCCGCCCGGTCGGCGTCACTGCGTTGATCGCGCCGCCCAGCGTCGATCCACCAAGCCGCAGAGCATTGCCGCCGCGATACACCTCCAGATGCTGGAAAACCTGCGGGTCCAGTTCCTGAAAGTCCCCATTGTCATCGGCCATGTTGATGGGAATGCCATCCTGCAACAGGGTCAAGCCGCGCATATGGAAGCCTCGCGAAAGGCCAGAGCCGCGGATCGAAATCCGAACCTCCTGCCCGAAGCGGGGCTGCGTGTAGACGCCAGCCGAAAAGGCAAGCGCATCGCGCAGCGATACGGCCAGCTTGTCCTCGAAATCCTTGGCAGTGACGATATCGGCGCCGCCAGCGGTACGGCTGATATTGGCGGCGGCATCCTCAGGGGTCGAGGCAGCCGTAACAACGATGCGGCCTTGATCGCCCGCCTCATCAGCCAGGGCGGGTACGGACATCAGAGAACAGGCAAGTGCGCACAGCGAAACGCTGCGCAAAGCGGTAGGTGCAGACATGAATTCATCCTCATGAAAAATCGTGCCGCGCTCAGCGCGGCATAAGCGGCATTGTCAGGAGGATTGAGGGGGACCGGATGATGGAGGCGGGGGCGCCGCAAGCCTGGCGATCAGCCCTGTTTTGAGGGCGAAGGCAATGGGCCCGAAAACCGTCTGCCAGGCTGGCAGGGGCAGATCGGCCAATAGCAAAGGCGGCACCATCGGCTGCACTGATGCGGCGAAAGCGCAATGCTGCTGAATGGGGCCGCCCTCATCGGGCGAATGATGCACCTTGCCGGGCGCCTCTTCGCGATCCACCATGACGCGGACGGCGCCCTGACCGGTGCAGAGCGTCACCATCACGCCGTGCGAGGTCCGTACCGGCATGAAACCGGCAGGCGTGACGAGCTGGATCGCGAGGACAAGCAGCCCCAACGCAGCCAAAAGGCCCCGCGCAAGTTCTGATCGTCTGATCGCCCCCATCATCGGAAGCCGCTTAGCTCCCCCAGCCCACCCTGTCATCAGGCCAAATCGTTCCAGATCACACTTGACGTTAACGTAAAGCTCTCCTAGCTAAGGCGCCATGGACCAGCGCAGCAGCATCGCGGGCATTGAGCTGCCCGATCACAAGGAACGGCAAAGCTACACGATAACCGACCTGTCCGAGGAGTTCGGCGTCACCGCGCGCGCGCTCCGCTTCTATGAGGATGAAGGACTGATCGCACCCGAGCGCCAAGGTTTGGCGCGCATCTATTCCCGCCGCGACCGCGCCCGCCTCGCCTGGATCCTCCGCGGCAAGAGGGTCGGCTTCAGCCTGGCCGACATTCGCGAGATGATCGACCTTTACGACGCGGATGAAGAACATGAGGAGCAGCGGCGGGTCACAGTTGCCAAGTGCAAAGCGCGTATCGAACTGCTCACCCGCCAGAAAAGCGATATCGACGCCGCAATCGCGGAACTGTCGGACTTCGTAACCGCTCTCGACAGACCGTGACACTTCGCCCTGCCAAGAAAAGAAACATCGGAGAAGATCATGCCCAGCTATTCAGCCCCCATCCGCGAAACCCGTTTCGTCCTCGACCATGTGGTAGGGCTTGAACGCTACGCAAACCTGCCGGGCTTTGAGAGCGCGACGCCGGATCTTGTCGACGCGATTCTGGCGGAAGGCGGCAAGATAGCGGAGGAGGTGCTCTTCCCGCTCAACGCGGTCGGCGACAAGGAAGGCTGCGTCCGCCATCCCGATGGCAGCGTGACCACGCCTTCCGGCTTCAAGGAGGCGTTCGACACCTATGTCGAGGGCGGCTGGACCACGCTGCATGCGCCTGTGGAATATGGCGGACAAGGCTTGCCCAACGTCGTCGCATCCGCGGTCGGGGAATATGTGCTTTCGGCCAATCACAGTTTCGAAATGTATCACGGCCTGACGAGCGGGGCTGTCTCCGCATTGCTCGCGAAAGGCAGCGAAGAACAGAAGCAGAAATATATCCCTAACATGGTGTCGGGCAAATGGACTGGCACGATGAACCTGACCGAGCCGCATGCGGGCACGGATCTGGGCCTGATCAAGACCAAGGCGGTGAGCCAAGATGACGGCAGCTATTCGATCACCGGCACGAAAATCTTCATTTCATCGGGCGAGCAGGACCTCACGGAGAATATCATCCACCTGGTCCTCGCCAAGACACCCGATGCGCCGGAAGGCAGCAAGGGCATTTCGCTCTTCGTCGTTCCCAAGGTTCTGGTGAATGATGACGGCTCGCTGGGTGAGCGTAATGCGGTCTCCTGCGGGTCACTGGAACATAAGATGGGCATCCACGGCAACGCGACCTGCGTCATGAATTATGACGGAGCGAAAGGCTGGATCGTGGGCGAGGAGAATAAGGGCCTTGCCGCCATGTTCATCATGATGAACGCCGCGCGGATGTGGGTCGGCATGCAGGGGCTGGGACAGGCCGAGGTCGCTTTCCAGAACGCGGTCCATTATGCTCGCGACCGGCGGCAGGGCCGCGCGCTTACCGGGCCGCAGGACAAGGATGAGAAAGCCGACACTCTCTTCGTCCATCCCGACGTGCGCCGTATGCTGATGGAAGCCAAGGCACTGACGGAGGGACTGCGCGCGCTGATGCTCTGGGGTGCGCTTCAGGTCGATCTGGCGCATCATGCCGCAACGGATGAGGAGCGGCAGGCCGCTGACGATCTGGTCCAGCTGTTGACCCCCGTGCTGAAAGGCTATGGCACCGACAAGGGCTTTGACGTTGCGGTCATGTGCCAGCAGGTTTTCGGCGGTCACGGCTACATCTGGGAGAATGGCGCCGAACAATATGTGCGCGACGCTCGCATAGCCCAGATTTACGAGGGCACTAACGGCGTTCAGGCGATGGATCTTGTCGGCCGCAAGCTGCCCATGAACGGCGGCAGGGCGTTGCAGGCTTTCCTGAAGATGGTCGCTGACGAGGTAGCTGAAGCGAAAGGCAATGCGCGGCTGGCGGGCGTGGCGGAAGCGCTGGAGAAAGCGAGCGGGCAGCTAGGCGCGGCGACCATGTGGCTGATGCAGAACGCGATGCAGAACCCCGACAATGCCGGGGCTGGCGCGGTGCATTACATGCACATATTGGGGATTGTCTCGACCGGCCTGATGTGGCTGCGCATGGCGAAGGCGGCGGCTGAGTTGCTGGAGGCGGGCGAAGGCGATGCGCGCTATCTGGAAGCGAAGCTGGTGACGGCGCGGTTTTTTGCGGAACGTGTCATGCCGGATGCCGGGGCGTTGCGGCGCAAGATCGAGGGCGGGGCGGAAAGCTTGATGGCGATCGATCCGGACATGTTCCTGGCGGCTTGAGGGTGAAGCTGAAATTGATTTAAAGAATGAAGTAGCGAGAAAACGCTTTCCCGACATATAATGTACGGTACAGTTCTATTATATGTCGGCGGGGGAGATGGCGATGCGTCATGTAAAGAAGCTCGCGGGGCTGCTGGCGCTGTGCGCTGTACAGGGGACCGGTTTCACCCAGACGCCGCCTGCCAAGCCGAACCCGATCGAAACTGATGGGACGGTGAACGTCCCCGCATTTCGCCTTCCCCCGTCCGTCTATCTGAGCGAGGAGGCGAAGAAGGCGCTTCCACGGCGTCCGCTGGATGCCAACGACATGCTGACCCAGCTGATCGAAAAGAAGCGCGTTCCCGCGACCCGGGAGATGATGACGCGCGGCGGGGCTTCGATGGTCCGCAAGCTGGCAGAGGAATATCGGGTCAACTATCGCGAGGTCACGGTTGGCGGCGTCCACGGCTATCTGATCACGCCTGACAAGCGGAGCGGCCGGAACAAGAATGGCAACATCCTGATCAACCTTCCCGGCGGCGGATTCATCGTGGCGAACGCTGCGGCAGGCGGATTGCAGGAATCCATCCCCTTGGCGGGCCGGACCGGATTTGAGGTTCTGACGATCGACTACCGGCAAGCGCCCGAGGCTGTCTTCCCGGCGGCGAGCGAAGATGTGGCGGCGGTCTATCGGGAATTGCTCAAGACGCGCAAGGCTTCGCAGATCGGCATTTTCGGCAGTTCGGCCGGTGGCTTGCTGACGGCCCAGGCGATCGCCTGGTTTCAGCATGTGAAGCTGCCCGCGCCCGGCGCGGCGGGGATATTCTGCGCGTCGGCGGATGCGCGATGGGCTGGCGACAGCTGGTACACGTTCAAGCCGATGCAGGGACTGACCACGCCCGCAACGCTCGACGAGCGTTTCTATTATGGCAATCACGACCTGCTCGACCCGCTCATGTCGCCGATCATGTCGAGCGATACGCTGCGCTATTTCCCGGCCACCTTATTGGTGACCTCAACGCGCGCGGGCGAAGTCAGCGCTGCGGTCAACACCCATCGCGAATTGATCAAGGCGAAGGTAAAGGCCGACCTGCATGTCTGGGACGGGCTGGACCATTGTTTCTTCGCCAACCAAAATCTGCCCGAGGCGCAGGAGGCGCTGGATGTGATGACGGACTTTTTCCAGAAGAACCTGCGGAGATAATCACCCTTCGACAAAAGGAAAGCCGGGGACGGCCTTTCCGCACCCGGCTTCATGCGTTGGCAGCAGCGAAGCGCCTTATTCGCCCCACAGCTCCTTGAGCTTGCTGAAGAAGCCGGTGGACTGCGGACATTCCTCGCCGGTTTCGGTTTCCCGGAAGGCTTCCAGCAATTCCTTCTGCTTGGCGGTCAGGCGAGTGGGCGTTTCGACATCGACCTGGATGACGAGATCGCCCTGCCCCCGCCCGTTCAGCACCGGCATGCCCGCGCCACGCTGGCGGATCTGCTTGCCGGATTGAATGCCGCTCGGGATCTTGATCTCATGCCGCTGGCCGTCGAGGCCGGGTACTTCGATGCAGCCGCCAAGGGCCGCTGTGGTGAAGCTGACGGGCGCGCGGCAGAAAAGGGTCGTGCCGTCCCGTTCGAACAGGGAATGCCGCTTCACATGCAGGAAGATGTAGAGGTCGCCAGCAGGAGCGCCGCGCGCGCCCGCCTCGCCTTCGCCGGACAGGCGGATGCGGGTGCCTTCATCGACGCCCGCCGGGATGTTGACGGACAGCGTCTTGGGCTTGTCGACACGGCCTTCGCCGCGACAGGTGCGGCAGGGGCTTTCGATGACCTGGCCCGCGCCATGACAGCCGGGACAGGTGCGCTCGACCACGAAGAAGCCCTGCTGCGCCCGCACCTGGCCATGACCGCCGCACGTGCCGCAGGTCTTGACGCCGGTGCCGGGCTGCGCGCCCGATCCATCGCAGCTTTCGCAAGGGGCGGAGACTTCGATCTCGATCTCGGTCTTCTTGCCATGATAGGCTTCGTCGAGCGTGATCTCCATGTCATAGCGCAAGTCCGCGCCGCGCCGTTGCGTCTGGCGGCCTGCACCACCAAAGCCGCTCTGGCCGAAGATCGTTTCGAATATATCGCCGAGATCGGAAAAGCCGCCCGCGCCGCGTCCGTTGAAGCCGCCACCGCCGCCATTCTGGGCGTTGGTGTAGGCCGCATGGCCATAACGGTCGTAAGCGGCGCGCTTCTGCGGGTCTTTCAGACATTCATAGGCTTCGGAGACCGCCTTGAACTTGGCCTCGCTGTCGGTGCACCCGCCAGTGCGATCCGGATGATATTTCATCGCGAGCTTGCGATAGGCGCTCTTTATCGCGTTCCCATCAGCTGTGCGCTCGACTTCGAGCAGTTCGTAATAATCCACTTCGGTACTCATTAAAAAGCCCTCTCCCCTTCAGGGGAGAGGGTTGGGAGAGGGGCAATGGGGAACGTTAGATATCCTGTTGCCATCGCCACCTCTTCTAACCCCCTCTCCCCGGCCCTCTCCCCTGAAGGGGAGAGGGAGGGGGTCTGTTACGCCTTGTTGTCGTCGACTTCCGAAAATTCAGCGTCGACGACATCGTCATCAGCCTTGGGCGCTTCGGCGTCCGGAGACGCAGCCTGGGCCTGCTCCTTTTCATAGATCGCCTGGCCAAGCTTCATCGCGACCTGGGCGAGTTCCTGCGCCTTGGCCTTCATCGCTTCAGCGTCGCCACCCTCGACAGCCGACTTCGTCGCCGCGATCGCGGTTTCGATTTCGGACCTGAGGCTTGGCTCCACCTTGTCGCCATGCTCATTGAGCTGCTGTTCGGTGGTGTGGATCAGGCTTTCGGCGTTGTTCTTCGCCTCTGCGCCTTCACGCCGCTTCTTGTCCTCTTCGGCGAAGCGTTCGGCATCCTTGACCATCTGATCGATGTCGGCGTCGCTGAGGCCGCCCGAAGCCTGGATGCGGATCTGCTGTTCCTTGCCCGTACCCTTGTCCTTGGCATGGACGTTGACGAGGCCGTTGGCGTCGATGTCGAAGGTGACTTCGATCTGCGGCACGCCACGCGGCGCGGGCGGGATGCCGACCAGGTCGAACTGGCCGAGCAGCTTGTTGTCCGCCGCCATTTCACGTTCGCCCTGGAACACACGGATCGTCACCGCCTGCTGATTGTCGTCAGCGGTCGAATAAACCTGGCTCTTCTTGGCGGGGATCGTCGTGTTGCGGTCGATCATGCGGGTGAACACGCCGCCCAGCGTCTCGATGCCGAGGGAGAGCGGAGTGACGTCGAGCAGCAGCACGTCCTTGACGTCGCCCTGAAGCACGCCCGCCTGGATCGCCGCGCCCATGGCGACGACTTCGTCCGGGTTGACGCCGGTGTGCGGTTCCTTGCCAAAGAACTCCTTCACGGCCTCGCGCACCTTGGGCATGCGGGTCATGCCGCCGACGAGGACGACTTCGCTGATTTCGCTGGCGGAGATGCCAGCGTCCGCCATCGCCTTCTTGCAGGGCTCCATGGTGCGCTTGATGAGGTCAGTCACCAGACGCTCCAGATCGGCGCGGGTGATGTTCTTCACCAGATGCTTGGGGCCATTCTGGTCAGCGGTGATGAAGGGCAGGTTGACTTCGGTCGACTGAGCCGAGGACAGTTCGATCTTCGCCTTTTCAGCCGCTTCCTTCAGACGCTGGAGCGCCAGCTTGTCCTTGGTGAGGTCGATGCCCTCATCCTTCTTGAAGCCTTCGGCCAGATATTCGACCAGCTTGGCGTCGAAATCTTCGCCACCCAGGAAGGTGTCGCCGTTGGTGGACTTCACTTCGAACACGCCATCGCCGATTTCGAGGATCGAGATGTCGAAGGTGCCGCCGCCAAGGTCATAGACCGCGATCGTCTTGCCGTCCTGCTTCTCAAGGCCATAGGCGAGCGCCGCCGCCGTAGGCTCGTTGATGATGCGCAGCACTTCGAGGCCCGCGATCTGGCCGGCGTCCTTGGTCGCCTGACGCTGGGCATCGTTGAAATAGGCCGGGACGGTGATGACCGCCTGCGTAACCGTTTCGCCGAGATAGCTTTCGGCGGTTTCCTTCATCTTCTGAAGCGTGAAGGCGGAAATCTGCGAAGGCGAATAATCCTTGCCGCCCGCCTGGACCCATGCGTCGCCATTGCCGCCCTTCACGATGTGATAGGGGACAAGCTCCATGTCCTTCTTGGTGGTCGGATCGTCGAAGCGGCGGCCGATCAGGCGCTTCACCGCGAAAATCGTATTGTCAGGATTGGTGACGGCCTGACGCTTGGCGGGCTGGCCGATCAGGCGCTCGCCATCCTTGGTGAAGGCCACGATCGACGGCGTGGTGCGCGCGCCTTCCGCATTTTCGATCACCTTGGGCTTGCCGCCGTCCATCACTGCCACGCAGCTGTTGGTGGTGCCAAGGTCAATGCCGATTACTTTTCCCATCTTGTCCTCTTCAAACCCCAAATCACATCAGCGGTTGACGGCCCCATACCTCACGAAAGCGCCAAGGCAAGGCCGTTTGCGGATGGGATATAGGCGCGATCTTCCTTGGCACAAGAAGCGCGGACGATTACCGTAACAACCGACCGGAAACGAGACAGTCACGAAAGTTCCCCGATGCGCGCACCCTTGTCCCTTTTTGCCTTGGCTACTCCCTTTGCACTTGCGGCCTGCGGCGATCCTGCCCCGACCTATATCGATCAGGCCTGGGTGCGGCTCAGCCCCAACAAGGACACGCCTTCGGCCGGTTATTTTGTCGCCCATGGCGGCGATACGGCGACGCAGTTGCGCGGCGTGCTGACCGATTATGCACTCAAGGTCGAGATGCATGAGAGCATGGATCATGGCGGCACGATGAAGATGCAGAAGATCGACGCCGTCGACATTCCCGCCAAGTCGAAGGTCGCCTTTGCGCCCGGCGGCAAGCATCTGATGATCTGGGGCATCAACGACACGGCGGTCAGCCGCGGCAAGATGAGCTTCACCTTCCTCCTTGCCAATGGCGACCGCCTGCTGGTGGATGCCGTGATCCAGAAGCCCGGAGCGCCCGCCCCGAAGGCCGGGGAGCCCGCCGAGCATTGACCAGCCGGAGCCTGACGCCGGGAGAGGTGGCGCTCGCCCGATCGGTGTTCGGCGACGCGATCGCCTATGACCGGGTGCGGGCGCATAATCGCAAATGGTGGCCCTTCCAGCCTGCTCGAGTCACCATGTCGCCCGATGGCGATATCTGGTTCAACCCCAGGAGCGGGCTGTTTTGCGATGATTTTTGCGGGTCGGCGCTTCACCTGCAGGGGCATTTCATCCACGAAATGACCCATGTCTGGCAGGCGCAAAGGGGCGGCAAATGGTATCTGCCGCTGATGCGCCACCCCTTTTGCCGCTATGGCTACGACATCGTGCCGGGGCGGCCGTTCGAGCGCTATGGGCTTGAGCAACAGGCGGAGATCGTGCGCCATGCCTTCCTGATGCGCCGGGGTGCGCGGGTGGAGGGAAAGCCGCCTTTGCCGGTTTATGAAGAGCTGATCCCCTTCGTCCGCGCCTGAGCGATGAACATCTGCTAAGCTATTCGCATGCGGCTGCTCACCCCCCTCATGCCCCTGGCGGCTTTCTTCGCGACACCGGCACTAGCGGAGACTGCGCCTGCGGAACGGGCCGGTCACTATTATCTGCATGGGGTGATGGAAACCGGATCGGAGCTGATGCTTCGGCCGGACGGGCGCTTTCAATGGTATCTCGTCTATGGCGCGCTTGATCTGTTTGCCGAAGGTCGCTGGCAGGAGGCGGATGGCACGGTGCGGCTTGAGGCGGAGCCGACGAAGGATGTGCCGCAGCCTGGTTTCAAGACGCTGACCTTGACGATCAGGGGCAAGGAACTGGTGCCGCCCGACGGCCGCGGGGCTTATGCCCGCGCCACGAACGAGGTAGAGTGACCTTTAGCTGACGGCTGGTTCGAGCAGGCGGATGCTGCCCGCATCGGCATCGATTTCGGCCCGCACGCCAAGCGGCAGGCTGAACTGGTTGGCGACATGGCCGATGGCGGCGCCCTGGAATGCGGGGATGCCGAGGGGCCGCAGATGTTGCTCAAGCACTTGCGACAGGGTGAAGCCGCCATAGGAGGGGCCTGTCGCGCCGCAGCTGGTGCACTGGCCGAACACCAGCCCGGCCAGCTTGCGCAGCACGCCCGCGAGCGACAATTGGGTCAGCATCCGGTCGATCCGGTATGGCGCTTCGTCCACATCCTCCAGGAACAGGATGGCGCCTGTGAAATCGGGGAGCCAGCCTGTTCCCATGAGCGCCGTCAGCACGGTGAGGTTGCCGCCCAGTAACCGGCCGCTCGCCCGCCCGCTGCCGAATGTGCGGATGCGGCCGCCCAGCGGGACCAGCCGATCTTCTTTCGCCTGCGGGTTGGTCAACAGGGGCGTGGCGCCGTCAAAGGCGATCGCCCGGAACGCGTCCCAGCTGAAGCGCGGCCAGCTGCTGGCGGCGTTCGGGCCATGGATCGTGGTAAAGCCCGCGCGTGCGGCGAAGGCCATGTGCAAGGCGGTGATGTCGCTGAAGCCGATGAGCAGCTTTGGGTTGGCGCGGATGGTGGTGAAATCGAGATAGGGCAGGATGCGCGCGCATCCCCAGCCGCCGCGGACGGCGAAGACGGCCTTTACCTCGCGGTCGGCGAACATCGCGTTCAGATCGGCGGCGCGGTCTTCATCCTTGCCCGCGAGATAGCCGTGGCGCTCGAGCAGGTGCCGGGCGGGCTTGGGCTTGAGGCCCATCGCTACGATCGTTTCCTTCACCACATCCAGATCGAACAGGTCGTCGGTGAAGCCCGCCGGTTCCACAAGGCCGACGATGTCGCCAGGGCGCAAGCGCGGCGGCTTTACGTGTTCAGGCGGGGGCGCTTTCGCTGCCACCAAGGCAGCCCCCATGCCCGCCAGCATCATCCGACGGTCGAACGCTGGACAGCCGCTCAAAAGGCGCTCCCATCCTTGCGCTGATAGCCTCCCCCCGACCAGCGAAGGTCGATGTCGGGATAGTGCGCATCCCCCTTCGGCACGCGCCCGAAGGCGAGGAATTCGCAATCGCCGTCACTTTCGTTGACGAGATGATGGCCATTGGGCTCGCCCTTGGGGAAGGCGGCCATGTCGCCTGCCTGCATGGCGAAGCGGCCTTCATCCTCGATCAGCACAGCTTGCCCGCTCAGCATGACGACGAATTCGTCCTCATCTTCATGCCAGTGACGCTGCGACGAAGCGGCGCCGGGTTTCAGCACCACATGGCTGACGCCGAAGTCCGCAAGGCCGGAGCCCGGACCCAGTCTTCGCACCCATCGCCCCTCCACCACAAGCGCATAGGGATCGGGATAGCCGGTCCTGTTGGTCTGTTCCATGGCTGCAAGATCGATCTTGGGCATGATCTTTTCCTCCGCTGGCAAAGGCGCTCGGCTTTCGCTAACGCAGCGCCATGAGCATGACCAGCACCAATGCCGATGTAGTGGACATAGCGCGCAAGCTGATTGCCTGCCCTTCGGTGACGCCCGCCCGGGGCGAAGTCTTCGCGGTCCTTGAAGCGATGCTGGTGCCGATGGGCTTTACCGTCGATCGCTTTGTCACCGGAGAAGCGCCCGATGGGCCGGTGGAAAACCTGCTTGCCTGGCGGACGACGGGCGCGGGCCCGCACTTCGCTTTCGCGGGGCATCTGGACGTGGTGCCGCCGGGGGACGGCTGGACCAGCGATCCCTTTACGCCGGAGATTCGCGGCGACCTGCTCCATGGCCGTGGCGCGGTCGACATGAAAGGGTCGATCGCCGCCTTTGTCGCTGCTCTTGCCAGCGTTCCCGATGATGTGCCGGGGACCGTCAGCCTCATCATCACCGGCGATGAGGAAGGCCCGGCGGTTTACGGCACGCTGGCGCTGATGGACCGCATGGCAGCGCACGGATTGCGGCCCGACCTTTGCCTGGTCGGCGAGCCGACTTCCTCCCAGCGGCTGGGCGACGTCATCAAGGTCGGGCGGCGCGGCTCGGTCAACATGTGGATAAAGGTGGACGGCGTGCAGGGGCATGTCGCTTATCCGCACCTGGCCGACAATCCGGTTCCGCGCCTCGTCCGCATCCTCGCGGCGATCGATGCCGTGGTGCTGGATGAGGGCACGGACTGGTTCCAGCCGAGCAATATCGAGATCACGAATCTAGAGGTGGGGAATCCCGCCACCAATGTCATTCCCGCGGCCGCCCATGCCCGCATTTCCATCCGCTTCAACGACCAGCATAGCGGCGCGCAACTGATCGAGCGGATCAGCGCGATTGCGGCGACCGAGGGCGGTATCGTTAGCGCGAAGATCAGCGGCGAGCCGTTCTTGACGGAACCAGGCGCGCTATCCAGCCTTGTGGCGGGCGCGATCAAGGACGTGACGGGGGTCGAGGCGGAGCTTTCCACCACCGGCGGCACATCGGACGCGCGTTTCCTCTCCCGCCTTTGCCCGGTGGTGGAGTTCGGGCTGAACAATGCAACGATGCACAAGCTGGATGAGGCCGTGGCGGTGCAGGACCTTGAGGACCTGACCCGGATTTACGCCCTCGTCATCCGCCGCGCACTGGCGGCCTGATCGTCAAACGGTGCGGCGCTGGCCTAGCGGCGATACGGCGAAGCGGGACAGATAGTCCTGCTCGCTCATCGGACGGGCGAAATGATAGCCCTGGAACAGGGTGCAGCCGATGACGCGCAGCATTTCCATCTGCGCTTCGGATTCGACGCCTTCGACCACGACTTCCATCCCCAGCCCCTGGATGAGGCCGACGACGGCGCTGCAGATCGTGCGTGCTTCCGCCGAAATGGCGATGTCGCGCACCAGACTGCGGTCGATCTTGACGCGATCGACGGGGAGTTCCTTCAGGCGCGAGAGGTTCGAATAGCCGGTTCCGAAATCGTCGATGGCGATCCGCACGCCTTCGTCGCGCAACGCCTTCAACTGGCCAAGCACGCGGCTGTCCATCTCCATCGCCAGCGACTCGGATATTTCCAGCTCCAGCATCTGCGGGGGCGTTTGATGCGCGGCCATGGCGTGCCGCAGGCGCAGGAAGAAATCCGCCTGCGACAATTCCCTTGAGGAGATGTTGACCGCGATACGCTGGCCGATGTCGGCCTTAGACCAGCGTGCCGCGGTCTCGCACACCCGTCCCATGACCCAGTCACCCAGCGCCACGATCGCGCCGCTTTCCTCCGCGACTGGCACGAAGAAGCCCGCCATGACCATGTCGCGTTCGGGATGGGCCCAGCGGATCAGCGCCTCCGCCGTGACGATCCGGCCGCTGGTGGCCTCGACCTGAGGCTGGAACTCCAGAATGAACTCATCCCGCTGCAAGGCCAGCAGCAAGTCCCTTTCCAGCTCGGCGCGATCGGCGGCTTCCAGCGCCAGTTCGGCGGTGAACATCTCTGCCCGGTTCCGCCCTTCATGCTTGGCATGATACATGGCGATGTCCGCCGAGCGCAGCAATGCGGACAGGGTGTCGCCATGGTCGGGATAGCAGGCGATGCCGATCGATGCGCCCAGTTCGATATGCTGGCTGCCAAGGTCGAAACGCTCGCTGAGCGCGAACTGGATCGCGCGCGCGATGCGGATGGCCGATTCGCGGCCGGGCAGTTGAGGGAAGAACATCGTGAATTCGTCACCTGCCAAGCGCCCGATGACGGCATCGCTGATCCCGGCGCTGACCTGGGCCATGACGACTTCGCGCAGGCGGCCCGCGACACGGGCAAGCAACTGGTCGCCCGCCGCATGGCCCAGTGTGTCATTGACGCCCTTGAACCCATCGAGGTCAATGAAGAACAAGGCGGCCGAAGCCACCTCGTCGCGCTCCGCCAACAGCCTCTCGACTTGCCGGCAGAAGCTTGTGCGGTTCGCAAGGCCAGTCACCTGATCGAACAGGGCGAGCGTCTGCACATGGTCGAGATTGGTGCGCACCTGACTGAACAGGCTGGTCATCGCAACCGACAGGTCGGGTAATTCCGCCACGATTTCGGGCGGCACGGGGGATTGCAGGTCGCCATGGGCGGCAGCGACCAGTCTTTCCGTCGCCCTGTCGATCGCGCTGGCGGCCGCGACGACAGCCTGGC
The DNA here is from genome assembly GCF_023051225.1 of Sphingobium agri. Taxonomy (NCBI): domain Bacteria; kingdom Pseudomonadati; phylum Pseudomonadota; class Alphaproteobacteria; order Sphingomonadales; family Sphingobiaceae; genus Sphingobium; species Sphingobium agri. Next base: position 132,391 of record NZ_JALKHS010000018.1, read on the forward strand.
GGGCCGATGCCCAGCTCATCGTGCCGCACAAAATGGCTACGATCAGCGATCGGCCTATGCCCAGGATGTCGGTCGCCTGCCCCTGCCCCAGCACGAGCGACAGGATGAACACCAGCGCCCCCGCGGCGCAGGCGAAGGCGGTGGCGCGGCTTTTCAATGTCACGCCCTGCATGTGCCTCCCGCCCAGAGCGTAGCTCGACAATGAGCCACGGATGGGCTGGTTATGGCCAATGCTGGTTAAGAAAAGGTCATTGGCGCGCGTCGCACCGGCTATTTTTTGCGCCGCAATATGATGTAGATGGCGCCCGTGCCGCCATGCCGTGGATGGGCTTGGCGGACACTGGCGATACGGTCCGCATAGGCGCTTGTTTCAAGCCAGTGGCCGATCTCTCCGCGAATTGCGCCGCGCCGGGATTGCTGGCTGGAAGCCGAGAGTTTCGGGGGCTTGCCAGTGATGATCAGCAGAATCCGGTGATCGCGCGCCAATGCCGATGACAGCGCCTGATTGAGCCTGGCATGCGCGCTCGACAGGCTGTGTCCGTGCAGGTCGACCGTCATGTCCGGCATCAACGTACCGCTGCGGATGCGGCGTTCCCAGCTTGTATCGAGCATGGCTGCCGGAGCGCGGGTGGATGGGGCATCGACTGGCCGGGGGGACAGCGGGGTCACGCTTCGACCAGTGGAGATCGCAACGGGCCGCTCGGTAATGGCCTCAGGTAGCGGGCGCGGACGCAGCGGCCTCACGGACTGCGTCAGGGTGTTCCAGATTGCCTGTTCGTCTGAAGACAGATGCCGCCGGGCCATCGCCAGCCACGCTTATTGCTGTGCGAGGCGTGCCGCCGATCCGATCGGCAACAGGATTAATGCGCTGCCGCGTGCCGACATGCCGCCCGCTATTTCCCGGGCTCGCGTGCCTGCTCCCCAAAAGCTGTCGAAACGGTTGGCGCCCTTGATGGCGCCGCCGGTATCCTGCGCGATCCAGATGCCATTGGGCTCCGCACGATCAAGGGACAGCAGCACGGGCGCGCCAAGGGGAACATAGCGGGGATCGGCGGCCACCGTCGCTTCTGCCGTCACCGGCACGCCCAGCGCGCCCAGCGGTCCGGCCCCCGTCAACTCCCGGAAGAAGACGAAGCTTTTATTCTCGTTCATGATCTGCGCACCCTCCGCGGGATTGGCGCGCAGCCATGCCATGATATCCTGCATCGACCCGGCCTGGATCAGCCCGCGATCCTTCATGAGCTTGCCGATCCCGGTGTAATCGCGGCCATTCTGCCCATCATAGCCGATCCGCATGATCCCGCCGCCGGGCAGCAGCAGCCGTCCGCTTCCCTGCACCTGGAGGAAGAAGAATTCGACGGGATCGGCGGCCCAGGCAAGTTCCAGACCCCGGCCTGCCAGAGAGCCCGCCACGATCTGCGCGCGCTCGTCGAAGGGCACGAAGTTGGTCCCCTGCACCTTGCCGCGAATGGTCTTGCCCTTCAGGCTGTCGCTGAACAGGCCGAGATTGACGTCGATCAGGTCCGGCGGGCGGCGATAGATCGGCACCTCATAGCCGGGCTGCCGGACGCGCGATCCGGGGATTTCCGGCTCATAATAGCCGGTGACGAAGGCCGTGCCGGGGCCGACTTGCACCGCTTCGAAATATCGGGAGAAAAATTCATTGGCGCTCGCTTCGGGCCAGCTGGAGGCGGCGGCGCACGCGCTGTTCCAGTCTGACCCCTGGGTGAGGCCGCTCTGGTCCGTGCGCTTCATCAGCGACGGGCAGGAAATCCGGAATGCCTCAAGCGCCTTGCGGGCACGATCGCCGGGCTGGATCAGGGAGGTGACATCGGGCCCACGCGTTATGCCTGCGGCGAGAGCATTTTCCGTGGTTGCGGCGGGCGGTGTCGGCGTGGCTGTCGGCAGAGTGGGGCGCGGGGTCGCGGGGACCGGCTGCGCCGCGACGTCCGATCCGCGTACCGGGCCGGATGGAGCCGGGCCTGACGCGCCAGGCGGAATGACACCGCCCGCGCACGCCGACAGCAGCAGCGCCGCAAAGGCCGCCGCCCACGCATGCCGGAAGCTCATGCAGCCTCGTCGGTTTCGCTGAGCTTCCAGTTGGGATCGGTGCTGCGCAGGTCGCGCGTGAAGGTCCAGATATCGTTGGTGCTGACCGCGTCAGTGAGCGAGCCTGCGACGACATTGCCGTCCTTGTCCCTGGTCACGGCCGCAATGTCCGCTTCGAACCGCAGCGACACTTCGGCGATGCGCCCGTTCACATGGGCGCCGACGATCTGCGCCTTGTCGATGCGCACCAGCCGGTTGTCGAGCACATGACCCGCCGCCTCCCGCTGCGCGATCGCCTCTTCGAACGAGGTCAGCACGTCCGTGTCGCACAGCCATTCCAGCTCCGACCGGTCGCCGCGCCAGAAGGCTTCGAGCACCATCTTGTAGGCCGCCTTCGCACCATCCACGAATTGCGGCACGTCGAAGGTCCGGTCCGCCGCGATCAGCGCGCGCACGCCCGCTTCGCCGCCCGGCGCGATCAAGCCGTCCGCCAGGCGAACCGAATCGCCGGGCATGTCCGATACCGGACGCGGCTGAAGCACGGTGACCTTCGCTCTTTCCTCCGCCGGGCGTAGCGCAGGCTCCTGCTCATGCCCTGTCCGCTTTCCCAGCACGGAATAGAGCCGCAGCGCCAGGAAACCGGCGATGAGCGCGAGGATGACGATTACATACACGGGCCGAGGCACCCTTTAGTTTAGATCTGAAACCACAACGCAGCCAACATAGGCATGTTTCCGCCCATATTCAAATGGCGCCTTTCGGCAGGCGGCATTGCCCTGCCCGGCCGCCCCTGCTAAGCGCACGGGCCATTGTCCCAAGGCTTTTCGCCAGCGGACCAACAGGAAAATCAGGGAACAGAGATGGCCGACGAAGCCGATACGATCCAGACCAGCGCGGGCAACGGCGCGGACACGAGCCCGCAGATCGCGCTCATCAGCCAATATGTGAAGGACCTCTCGTTCGAGAACCCCAATTCGCCGGCCGTCTACCAGTGGCCCGATCAGCCGCAGATCGACGTTCAGTTCAACATCGGCGCCGACAAGGTGGGTGACGAGGTCGTCGAGGTTTCGCTGAAGATCGAAGTGAAGGCGACTGCTCCTCAGGGCACGGCCTTCGCGGTCGAACTGCTCTATGCCGCCCTCTTCGGCATGCGCAACGTGCCGGACGACCAGTTGCAGCCGTTCATGCTGGCCGAAGCGCCGCGGCTGATCTTCCCCTTCGCCCGCCGCGTTCTGGCCGATGCGATCCGTGACGGCGGCTTCCCGCCATTGCTGCTCGACCCGATCGACTTTGGCGGCCTGTATGAGCAGCAGGCTCAGGCGATCGCGCAGACGGCGGGCGAGCCGGCCGGTCACGCCTGAGCCTGGGAATGACCTTCATTTCCGTTCGCCCTGAGCTTGTCGAAGGGCAGTCCTTTTCTTCAGGTAAGAACAGGGCTTCGACAGGCTCAGCGCGAACGGCGATAGAGGTTTTGCCATGAAACTGGTGAAGGCGCTTGGCTCGGTCGGCGGGTTGACGCTTGCCAGCCGCATACTCGCCCTGGTGCGGGATTCGCTGGCGGCGCGCTATGTGGGCGCGGGATTTGCGTCGGACGCCTTCAACGGCGTCGCCTTCCGCCTGCCCAACATGTTCCGCGCGCTCTTTGCCGAGGGCGCCTTTTCCGCCGCCTTCATCCCCATGTTCAACCGCAAGGCGGCAGGGCCCGGAGGCATTGCCGAGGGCTATCATTTCGCCGAGCGCGCCTTGGCCGTTCTGCTGCCCGTGCTGATCTTCTTCACCGTGGCGCTCGTTGCTGCGGCTTGGCCTGTAACATGGCTGCTGTCCGGCGGCTTTTCGCGGCAAAATCCGACGCCGGAACAGTTCGCCTTCGCCGTGCTCCTGTCGCGCATCACCCTGCCCTATCTTGCGCTGATCAGCCTTGCCTCGCTGCTCGGCGGCATCCTGAATTCGCTCGACAAATTCTGGGTCAATGCCGCCGCGCCGATCCTGCTGAACCTCGCCATGATCGCGGGTCTGTGGCTGTTCCACGGCGCCGACGAATATGAGACCGCGCGGGTCCAGGCCATATCCGTAACGGTGGGTGGCGCGCTTCAACTGTTGTGGCTGATATGGGCCTGCCGCCGCGCTGGCGTATCGATGAAGCTAAAGCGGCCGCGCCTGGATGCCGATGTGCGTGAGTTGCTGCGCCTGATCGTGCCCGCCGCCGCTGGCGCTGGCGCGTCGCAGATCAACCTGCTCATTTCCACCGCCCTGTCGGGATGGCTGCTCGCGTCGGGATCGATCACTTACATCTATTATGCGGACCGGCTGAACCAGTTGCCGCTCGGCCTGATCGGCATCGGCCTTGGCACCATCTTGCTGCCGACAATCTCGCGCATGCTGTCGACCGGGCAAGAACAGCAAGCGATGGATACCCAGAACCGTGGGATCGAACTGGCGCTGTTCCTGACCCTGCCCGCCACCGTGGCCTTCATCACCGTAGCCGAGCCCATCGTGCGCGGCCTGTTTCAATATGGGCGCTTTACGGCGGAAGATGCGCAGCGGTGCGGATGGGCCTTGTCAGCCTTTTCGATCGGTTTGCCATCCTATGTGCTCGTGAAGGTGCTGACGCCCGGCTATTATGCGCGCGGCGACACGAAAACGCCGGTGCGTTACGCGATGCTGTCGATCCTCATCAACATCATCGGCAATATCACGCTGATCCCGCTGATGGCACGAGCGGGCCTTGGCCATGTCGCGCCGCCGCTGGCGACCGCGCTGTCATCCACAGTCAACGTCGCCATGCTGTATGCGACATTGGTGAAGCGCGGGCATTTTGCGGCGGATGCGCAGTTGCGCAGGCGGTTGCCACGCCTGGCGGTGGCGGCGGTCGTGATGGGCGGCGCGCTGTTCGCGGGAGAAGAGCTGCTGGACCCATGGCTCGGCGGCGCGATGATCCAGCGCTATATCGGCCTTGCCCTGCTTGTCGGCGCGGGCATAGCGCTTTACGGGGTGGCCTGTTTCCTGACGGGCGCCTATCGGGTGTCCGACCTGAAGGCGCTGATGCGCCGCAGGGGCTCAACCGCAACCTAGAAGAACGGATAGAAACATGCGCGTCCTTTCCGGCATCCAGCCGACCGGTAATCTGCACCTGGGCAATTATCTGGGCGCGATCCGCAACTGGGTGCGGATGCAGGATGAAATGGACGGCGACAGCCAGTGCTTCTTCTTCCTCGCCGACATGCATTCGATCACTGTGCATGAGGCACGCGAGCAGCGCATCCGCAACGTGCGCGACATGGCGGCGGCACTGGTCGCCGCCGGGATCGATCCCGATCGTTCGGTGCTTTTCAACCAGGCACGGGTGCCCGCCCATGCAGAGCTGTGCTGGTTGCTGAACGGCACGGCGCGGATCGGCTGGCTCAATCGCATGACGCAGTTCAAGGACAAGGTGGGCAAGGACCGCGAGGGCGCATCGATCGGCCTGTTCGTCTATCCCGTGCTGCAGGCCGCCGATATCCTTGCTTACAACGCCACCCATGTGCCCGTGGGCGAGGACCAGAAGCAGCATCTTGAACTGGCGCGTGACATCGCGACCAAGTTCAACACCGATTTCGGCGTCGAGCTTTTCACGCTGCCGGATCCGATCATTCCCAAGGAGTCGGCGCGCATCATGTCCCTGCGCGACGGGACGGCGAAGATGTCCAAGTCGGACCCGTCGGACATGAGCCGCATCAACCTTACCGATGACGACGATGCGATCATGCAGAAGGTGAAGAAGGCGAAGACCGACCCCGAGCCCCTGCCTGAAACGGCCGAAGGCCTGGCGGGGAGGCCGGAAGCGGCCAATCTGGTCGGCATCTACGCGACCTTGGCCGGAAGCTCGCCTGACGCCATCTGCGCCGAATTTGCCGGCAAGGGGTTTGGCGCGTTCAAGCCTGCGCTGGGCGAACTGCTGGTCGAAACGCTGCGGCCGATCCGGACGCGCTTTCTGGAATTGCGCACGGATGACGCGGCTCTCGACGCGATCCTGGAAAAGGGCGCGGCCCAGGCGCGAGCGGCAGCGGAGCCGACGCTCCGCGCCGCTTATGACGCGACGGGGCTTATGCGCTGAAGTCTGGAACTGCTTCACTGAGCGACCTGCGGCGGCCTGCCCCGGCAGAGCGTTCAAATGATGTTCAGTTGCATTCTGCTATGGCCGGGAGCAAGATTGCACCGAGCCCTTCCAGATTGGGACGCAAGACGATGAAATATAAGAAGAAGATCGGCATGGTCGCGGCCCCTGCTCTGGCATTGGTCGCTCTTTCCGGCTGCGCGACATCCTTCAAGGCGGACGTCGCCCGGTTCCAGCAATTGCCCGCTCCGGCTGGGCAGAGCTTCACCGTGGTGGCGGACGATCCCCGGCTCGCTGGCGGTCTGGAATTCGGTCAATATGCAGGGCTGATCGGCCAGCGGCTGGCGCAGACGGGATACACGCCCGCATCGGACCCGGCGCGGGCCGACCTGATCGTCCGCGTTGCCTACCATGTCGACAATGGCCGGGAAAAGGTGCGCTCGACCGGCTTCGGACCTGCTGATCCTTATTTCTACGGCGGCTGGGGCTGGCGAGGCCGGTGGGGACGCCCGTGGGGCTATGGCTTTTATGACCCGTGGCTGTTCGGCCCCGGTTACAGCGATGTCAGCAGCTATACCGTTTATACGAGCGACCTCAGCATGAAGATCGATCGGGCAGCGGACAACCGGCGCCTTTTCGAGGGCAAGGCGTCCGCACAGTCGCTGTCGAACAAGCTGACCTATCTTGTGCCCAATCTGATCGACGCCATGTTCACCGGCTTTCCGGGGCAGAATGGCGAAGATGTAAAGATCACCCTGCCACCTGAACGGAAGGGCTGATCTTCCAGGGAACCGCGAGCGGGTTTTGAGCGGTGTCAGGATCAGGGCAGACGGCGCGCGGTGACGATCCGCACGGGTTGCTGCAGCATCTGTCCTTTCATCACGCCCTCGCCGGCCGTGGGCGATTTGGGCGTCGACAGGATCGAGCGGACGGCATCCATGCCTTCCACGACATGGGCGAAAACAGCAAAGCCCTGATTGTCGCCAGGTGAGGCGGGCTGCGCGTCCATGCTCGGCATCTTTCCAAGCACGATGAAGAAGTCGCCGGTTGCGCTGCCGGGCGCATAACGCGCCATGGACAGCGCGCCGTCATCATGGGTGAGACCGGTTTTCGTGGTCGGCTCATGCGCGATGGGCGGCAGGACGCGGGCGGGATCATTTTGCGTTCCGCCCTGCACGAAACCATAGTCCGTCGTTCCCACAGCCCGGTAGAAGCCGGTTCCGTCCAGTCGCTTCTGATCGACATAACGCAGGAAGTTGCGCGCGGTGACCGGCGCTTTGGCGACATGTACCGCTATGATGATCCGGCCAGCGTTGGTGTCGAGCGCGACCTGAACATCTTGCGCGGGCGGCGAAGCGGGGACCTGAGCGGCGGCCGGGACGAAGGACAGCAAGGCGGCGAGCAGGAAAGCGGCGTGGCGGATCATGGCCTGATCCTAGCCGTTCTCCGATAATCTGTCAGCGTCAGTTTTCCAGCTGCCGCTGCAGCGTGCGAATGTCGGCGTCTATGTCGGCATTAGTCTGCCGCAGTTCCTCGATCGTGCGCACGGCATGGATCACGGTGCTGTGATCGCGGCCGCCGAAGATGCGTCCGATTTCCGGAAGAGAGCGAGGCGTCATCTTCTTGGCAAGGTACATGGCGACCTGCCGGGGCCGCGCGACGGCGCGGGCGCGACGCTTGGAGCGCATTTCGGCGGCGTCGATCTTGTAATGCGCGGCGCAGACCTTCTGGATCTCGTCCACCGTGATGCGGCGCGCGTTGGCGCGCACGGCGTCGGCGAGCATGCTTTGCGCAAATTCCAGATCGACGGAGCGGCCGGTGAGTTGGCCGTAGGCGATGAGTTTGTTGAAAGCGCCTTCCAGCTCGCGGATGTTGGAGCGGATGGAGCGCGCGAGGAAATCGACGACGGCGTCGGGGACCGGCGGATCGCCCGCTATGGCGCGCTTGGCTTCCAGGATGGACAGGCGCAGGTCAAGGTCCGCCGGGCGGATGTCGGCGACGAGGCCGCCCGCGAGCCGGGAGAGGATGCGAGGGTCGATCGAATCGAGCAGCTGCGGCGCGCGATCGGCGGTCACGACGATGCGTGCGCCCGAGTCGATGAGGTCGTTGATGGTGTGCAGGAATTCCTCCTGCGTCGAACCCTTGCCCGCGATGAACTGGATGTCGTCGATCAGCAGCAGGCGGGCGGCGCGCAGACGCGCCTTGAACATCATGGTTTCGTTGGCGCGCATCGCGTTTACGAATTCCATCATGAACCGCTCCGCCGACATGTAGAGGACGGGCGCGCTGGGCGAGTGGCTGGAGAAATGCTGGGCAATGGCGTGGAGCAGGTGGGTCTTGCCCTGCCCCGTGCTGCCATGGATGAAGAGCGGGCTGAAGCGCGGCTGCGCTTCTGCGGCAATGGCCTCAGCCGCGGAAAAGGCGAGATGGTTGGATTCGCCCGTGACGAAATCGGCAAAGCTATGGCGCGGCTGGAAGTTGCAGGCGGGCGCGCCCTCGACGGGGATCGGGGCAGCAGCAACCGGTTCTTCCGCCGGAGCAGATTCGAGCAGGCGCGGGCCGACCGCATTGGGCGCGCGGCGCAGCCTGACCTCGCGGACACCCACGCCAGCGCAGCGCCACGCCATGCACAGCCGATCACCAAAATGACCGGAGACGAAATTGGCCGTGAAATCGGAAGCGAACAGCAGGTCCAGCGTCTGGGATTCCGGGCAATAGTCACCCAGCTGAGCAGCCTTCAGCCACTGGTCGAACATGCGCGGGCCGATGTCGCGGCGAAGCCCGGCGCGGATCGCATCCCACGCCGATTCCAGACGCGCATGGTCATGCGATGCCTGAACGCTCGAACTATTCGCCACTGCCGTGAAACCCTTCATAAACAGTCGACCCCCATCAACTGTGCCCCTGGCTGGCAGGGACAATCAGACGCAAGAAGACCTTTGGGAAAGCAGCACTTTCCCAACATATCTGCGTCAACAAACCTAATGACGATCGCCGGAAATCGATTCGAGTGGCGACCAGAGAGTTGAAAATAGACAGGCATTCTCCGCCTGATCAAGGGCAGGGCCATTCAAAAATGTGAAATAAAGACGTTGACTCGGAAAACCGGGGAAAACCGGAAATCCTTGTTTATGTCCTTATATTTCAACGACTTAATCAATATACGGATTCGGGCACTTTTGCTCGAATCGTTGGGGAATCGCGGGAATCTGCGGGACTCCGTTACGGCTGCGTGACGGACATATGAAAAAACCCGCCCCAGAGCGGGACGGGTCTTTTCAATTTATTTGACGATCGAGTGAAGCGGCTCAGGCGAGCGCGCTGACTCGCTTCGTGAGACGGCCGAACTTGCGAGCCGCGGTATTCTTGTGCAGGACGCCGCGGGCAACGCCACGGGCCAGTTCAGGCTGGACGGACTGAAGCGCCGTGGCCGCAGCCGCCTTGTCGCCAGCGGCGAGAGCGGTTTCGACCTTCTTCACCAGGGTGCGGATCCGGCTGATGCGGGCGCCGTTGATTTCGGCGCGGCGTGCGTTGCGGCGGATGCGCTTCTTGGCTTGCGGCGTATTGGCCATTTAAAGTCCTCAGTCTCGTCAAATCGCGTGAATAGGGCTCGTCGGAATCGCCAACCAGCCCCGTGAAGGTGCGCCCCTTACAGGGGATAAGGCGGAGCGTCAACGGCAAGACGCGTGCTATTTCTGGCATTTCGGGCAGTAGAAGGTCGATCGGCCACCATCCACGCGGCGCCTGATCACCCCGCCACAGGCGCAGCTTTCCCCTTCCCGGCCATATACGCGCCACTGTTTGGAGAAATAGCCAAGCTCCCCGTCGGGTCGGGCATAATCGCGCAAGGTCGATCCTCCGGCCGCGATCGCGGCTGTAAGCACTTCGCGAATCGCGTCGGTCAACAGGCCGAGCCGCGCCCGGCTGATCCGCCCGGCTTCCCGCGTGGGAGAAATGCGAGCCATGTTGAGCGCCTCGCAAACATAGATGTTGCCCAAGCCCGAGACGATTCGCTGATCGAGCAGCGCCGCCTTGATCGATGTCGACTTGCCCTGGAGCGCGCGAGCCAGATAGGCGGCGGAAAATTCGGGGCCGAGCGGTTCGGGACCCATGCGGGTAAAGGGGGCATAAGCCTGCCACGCATCGCTGCGGACAAGGTCGAGCGAACCGAAGCGGCGGGGATCGTTCAGCGAGAGCAGATGGCCGTCGCTGGTCTCAAGCAGCAGATGGTCATGCGCGCCGATCTCCGCCGGATCGATTCGCCAGCGCCCGGACATGCCGAGATGAAAGATGAGCGTGTCGCCACGATCCGTCTCTATCAGCCCATATTTTGCGCGGCGGGCGAGCGAAGTGACGGTCGCGCCGGTCAGCCTCTGCCGCAGGTCGACGGGGATCGGGAAACGCAGGTCGGCCCGGCGTGGTTCGACGCGGGTGAGAACCGTGCCCTCCAGGACCGATCGAAGTCCCGCGACCGTGGTTTCGACTTCTGGCAATTCGGGCATTCAGATCGTTCCGGAAGCTGTTGTGGAGGCAGTGACAAATCACTGAACATTTTCGCCGATCTGGGGTGTTTCCACCGGACATGCAAATGCTCTAGGAGGCTGGCCCATGAACGACACCGCTTCTTTCGGCTATCGCGACGTGGATGCCTCTGAAAAACAGGGGATGGTCCGCGCGGTCTTTTCCAATGTCGCGTCCAAATATGACCTGATGAACGACGCCATGTCGGCAGGCGCGCACCGGCTGTGGAAAGATCAGTTCGTCAGTCGCGTGAAGCCCCGCAAGGAGGAAGCGATCCTCGACATGGCGGGCGGCACGGGCGACGTCGCTTTCCGCTTGGCTAAGCATGGCGCGCGCGTCACCGTGTCCGACATCAATCCGGAAATGCTGGCCGTGGGCGTCGAGCGCGCGAAGAAGAAGGGCCTGGAAGGGCTGATCTGGTCGGAGCAGAATGCGGAGGAGCTGACCTTCAAGGATCGCAGCTTCGACGCCTATACGATCGCCTTTGGCATCCGCAATGTGACGCATATCGACAAGGCGCTGCGGGAAGCGCACCGGGTGCTGAAATTTGGCGGGCGGTTCTTTTGCCTGGAATTTTCGACGACGACCTGGCCGGGATTTTCCGATGTATATGACGTCTACTCCCATCGGCTGGTGCCCAAGCTCGGCAAGCTGCTGGCGGACGACGAGGACAGCTACAGATATCTGATCGAATCGATCCGGCGCTTTCCGCCCATGCCTGAATTCGAGCGGATGATCCGCGAGGCGGGTTTCGTGCAGACGAAGGTCGAGCCGATCCTGGGCGGATTGGTGGCGATCCATTCGGGGTGGAAGATTTGATGGTGCCGAAGCTCGCTTCGCTCGCGCCCACCCCCTGCCCCTCCCGCCTGCGGGAGGGGAGCCAGTAGTGCCATCCCACATCACGCATATCTGGCGGCTGCTGAAATGGGGCCGGACGCTGGCGCGGCATGGCGCTCTGCGAGGGATTGAGCGCGATCCGCTGACGCCAGCGCCGGTCCGGCGTCTGGTGCGGGTGGCGCGGGTCGGCGCCAGGGTGCCCAGGCAGCCGCGCTATGCCGATGCGTTTCAGGCCATCGGGCCAGCGGCAATCAAGCTGGGGCAGACATTGGCGACGCGCCCCGATCTGGTCGGCGATGAAGCGGCGAACGATCTTCTGCGGTTGCAGGACGCGCTGCCGCCCGTACCGTTCGCTACGATCCGCGCGCAGATCGAGCAGAGTTTCGGGCGTCCGTTGGAGAGCATCTATCGCAGCTTCGACGAAGTACCGGTAGGCGCGGCTTCAATCGCGCAGGTGCACCGCGCCGTCACGACCGATGGACGCGATGTGGCGGTGAAGGTGATCCGGCCCGGCGTCACGGACCAGTTCAACCGCGACATCCAGACCTATGAGTGGGCGGCTGCTCATATGGAGATGCTGGGCGGGGAAGCCGCGCGATTGCGGCCGCGCCTCGTCATCGCGAACCTCAAGCGGTGGACGGCACGGGAGCTGGACCTGCGCCGCGAGGCCGCATCGGCATCCGAGCTGGCCGAGGCGATGGAGGCGATGCCCGGCTATCGCGTGCCGGTTATCGATTGGGATCGCACGACCGGCAAGGTCATGACGATGGAGTGGATCGACGGGATCAAGATCTCCGACCGCGACGGCCTGATCGCGGCGGGTCATGACGTGAAGGAACTGGCTGCGCGGCTGGTCAACGCCTTCCTGCGGCAGGCGATCGCCGAAGGTTTCTTCCACGCCGACATGCATCAGGGGAACCTGTTCGTCACCGGCAATGGCGACATCGTGGCGATCGACTTCGGCATCATGGGGCGGATCGACCGGCGCGCGCGTATGTGGCTGGCGGAGATTCTCTATGGCCTGATCACCGGCAACTACAAGCGGGTCGCCGAAATCCATTTCGAGGCGCAATATGTGCCCGGCCACCATAATGTTGAGGAGTTCGCTACCGCCCTGCGCGCCGTCGGCGAGCCGATGCGGGGCAAGCCGGTGCGCGAGCTTTCGGTCGGGGGCATGCTGGACGGGCTGTTCGCCATCACCCGCGATTTCGACATGCAGACGCAGCCGCACCTGCTGCTGCTTCAAAAGACGATGGTGATGGTGGAAGGCGTGGCGACCGCGCTCGATCCCGACATCAACCTGTGGGAAACGAGCGGCCCTTATGTGAAGGAGTGGTTGCGCGCGGAACTGGGGCCGGAGGCCAAGGCCGCCGATGCGCTGATCGAAAATTGGCGGACGCTTCAGCGATTGCCGGGCCTTGTGCGCCGGATCGAGGAAGCATTCCCGGAGAAGGGCGGCGCGCCGCCGCCGCCGCCGCTGACCGAAGTCAGGCTGATCCGCATCGGCGGCGGTTGGCGCTATGCCGCCGTGGCGGGGATCGCCGCGGTGACTGGAGCGGTCGTTACGGCCCTGCTACATCTGCAGCTATGACTCAGCGCCGCATTCTCCTGATCGTTGCCGGTGGCATTGCCGCCTACAAGTCGCTGGAGCTGGTGCGGCTGCTCAGGAAGCGCGGCATCGCGGTGCGCGCGGTGCTGACCGGCAGCGCGACCAATTTCGTGACGCCGCTGTCCCTGGGCGTGCTGACCGAGGATCATGTCTATGGCGACATGTTCGACCTGAAGGAAGAGCGGGAGATCGGGCATATCCAGCTCAGCCGACAGGCGGATCTGGTGGTGGTCGCGCCCGCGACGGCGAACATCCTTGCCAAGATGGCGAATGGCATTGCCGACGATCTGGCAACGACGCTGCTGCTGGCGACGGACAAGCCGGTGCTGGCGGTGCCTGCAATGAATGTGCGCATGTGGCATCATCCGGCAACGCAACGGAACCTGGCGCGCCTCCATGCCGATGGCGTCCACCTGATGGAACCCGATAGCGGCGAGATGGCTTGCGGTGAGTTCGGCAAGGGGCGCCTGCCTGAGCCCGAAGCGATCGTCGCGGAGGTTGAGCGGCTGCTTGAACGTCCGGCGATGAAAGACCCGCTTGCCGGGCAGCCGGATTTTGAAGGGGCCGAACTGCCGCTCAAGGGACGCCATATCCTGATTACCGCCGGGCCGACGCATGAGCCGATCGATCCGGTGCGCTACATCGCCAATCGTTCTTCGGGGAAGCAGGGCTTTGCGATCGCGGCGGCGGCGGCGCGGGCTGGCGCGCGCGTGACGCTGGTGGCGGGGCCGGTGCATTTGCCGACGCCTGCGGGCGTGGACCGCATCGATGTGGAAACAGCGCGAGACATGCTGGCTGCGGTCGAAGGCGCGCTGCCCGCCGACGCGGCGATCATGGTCGCGGCGGTTGCCGACTGGCGCACGGCTGATGCGTCCGGGCAAAAGCTCAAGAAGGATGGATCGGGCAAGCCTGCCCCGCTCGCGCTGGTGGAGAATCCGGACATTCTTGGCACCTTGGGCAAGCATGCACAGCGCCCTGCCCTGCTGATCGGTTTCGCCGCCGAGACCGAGAAGGTCGCGGAACATGCGCAGGCCAAGCTGGCGCGCAAGGGCGCGGACTGGATCATCGCCAATGACGTATCGGGTGACGTCATGGGCGGCGACAGCAACAGCGTGCATATCGTCACGGCCGACGGCATCGAAAGTTGGGAACAGCTGCCCAAGGATGCCGTCGCCACTCGCATCATGGAAAAGGTCGCTCATGCCCTCCCCCCTCTCCCCCATTGAAATCCGCCTGAAGCGCCTGCCCCATGGCGAGGGGCTGCCGGTGCCCGCCTATGCGACCGAACATGCGGCGGGCATGGACGTCATGTCTGCCGAGGATGTGATCATCGTACCAGGTGGGCGGCATGCGGTGGCGACGGGCTTCGCGATGGCGATCCCCGATGGGTATGAGGTGCAGGTGCGGCCAAGGTCGGGCTTGGCGCTGAAGCATGGGATCAGCCTGCCCAACACGCCCGGCACGATCGATGCGGATTATCGCGGCGAATTGAAGGTCATCCTCATCAACCTGGGCACCGAGCCCTTCGTCATCTCGCGGGGTGACCGGATCGCGCAACTGGTGGCGGCGCCGGTGCAGCTGGCGCGCTTTGCCGAGGTCGAGGAACTGGACGAGACGGTCAGGGGTTCGGGTGGTTTCGGATCGACGGGAGTGAGTTCCTCATGACCTTTTCCGACGAGCAGTTGGAGCGCTATGCCCGCCACATCGTCCTTAAGGAGATTGGTGGCGCGGGTCAGGCGCGGCTGCTGTCGGCCGATGTCGCGGTGATCGGTGCGGGCGGCATCGGTAGCCCCGCGATCCTCTATCTCGCGGCGGCGGGTGTGGGCACGATCCGGGTTATCGATGACGACCATGTCGCCCTTTCCAATTTGCAGCGGCAGGTGCTGTTCGGCACCTCCGACGTGGGCGCCCCGAAGGCTGAGGCCGCGATGGCGGCGGTTGCCAAGCTCAATCCCGACGTAAAGCTGATCCCCATCAACGCCCGGATCGATGCGGATAATGCCGCCCTCATGCTGCGCGATGCGGATGTCGTTCTGGACGGATGCGACAGCTTCGCGACGCGGTTAGCGGTGGCGGATTGCGCGCAGCGACTGCGCATTCCGCTCGTGTCGGCCGCGGTCGGGCCGTTCGAGGGGCAACTTGCGACCTATCGCGGCTGGGAAGGCGACCAGCCCTGCTATCGCTGCCTGGTCGGCGATCCGCAGGATGCGCCAGAGCGGAACTGCTCCGAGACCGGCGTGATCGGCGCGCTCACCGGCGTGATGGGCAGCCTCGCCGCGCTGGAAGTCATTCGCGCGCTCGTTCCATTCGGCGCGGACATGGCGGGCAAGCTGCTGCTCGCCGACCTGCTTTCCATGCGGTTCCGCACGGTCAGCGTCGCCAAGGACCCCGGCTGCAAGGCGTGCGCCGCTGAGCTATGCGCGAACTGAGGATCGTCGTCGCCACCGCTGACGCAGAGCGGCTGCGCGGCGCATTGGTGCTGGCGAGCGCGCAGGCGGCGCTGGGGGGAGCGGCCAGCATATTCCTGCAATTGGATGCGGTGGCGCTGCTGCGGCACCCGATTACAGCTGCCGGGGACGCAGCACATGCGGCGGCTGGCCTGCCACTGCTTGGAACGCTGATAGACGAAGCCGCCGCGCTGGGCGTGACTATCCTCGCGTGCCAGAGCGGCCTCATGCTGGCGGGCATGACCGCAGACATGCTCCCGCCGGAGGTGGAAGCAGGCGGCCCCGTCTCCTTCCTGCAGGAGACCAGCGACGAGGCCCGCCTGCTCTTTGCATGAGCTTTCACCAAAGCCCCTTCTATTGACAGACGGGGCGGCCCATTTATGGGGAAAGGGCGGCTTTTTGCGCTGCTTGCCTCCACTCACAGAAAGACCTGTCCCTTGTCCGCCATGCTCAAGATCACCCTGCCCGATGGTTCCGTGCGTGAAGTCGCGCCCGGCACTACTCCGGCGGATATTGCGGCGGCGATCGGCCCTGGTCTGGCCAAGGCGGCGATCGCGGCGCGGGTGGATGGCGAACTGCGCGATATCATGCGCCCGCTGGAGCAGGATTCGCAGCTCGCTTTGGTGACGAGCAAAGACGAAGCTGACGCACTGGAACTGGCGCGGCATGACTTCGCGCATCTTTTGGCGGAGGCCGTGCAGGCGCTGTTCCCGGGGACGCAGATCACCTTCGGCCCGGCGACGGACGATGGCTTCTACTATGATTTCGCACCGAAGGACCGGCCCTTCACGGAAGAGGACCTGCCTGCGATCGAAGCGAAGATGCGGGAGTTGATCGCGGCCAACAAGCCTCTTCGCCGCGAGGTGTGGACGCGCGAAGACCTGATCGCGCGCTGGAAGGCGGAAGGCGAGACGTTCAAGGCGGAATGGGCGGCCGAGCTTCCTGAGGGGGAGGAGCTGACCGTCTACTGGTCGGGTGGCGACTGGCTCGACATGTGCCGCGGGCCGCATCTGGCTTCGACCGGCAAGCTCGATCCCAACGCCTTCAAGCTGACGCGTGTGTCGGGCGCCTATTGGCGCGGCGATCAGAAGAATGCGATGCTCTCGCGCATATACGGCACCGGCTGGCTGAACAAGAAGCAGCTCGACGCGCACCTGACGCGGCTTGAAGAAGCCGCGAAGCGCGACCACCGCAAGCTGGGCGCGGAGATGGACCTGTTCCACCTTCAGCAGGAAGCGCATGGCTCCGTCTTTTGGCATCCCAAGGGCTATCTGATCTGGCGGGAGCTGGAAGCCTATATGCGCCGTGCCATCGATGCAGGTGGCTATCGCGAGGTCAAGACGCCGCAGGTGATGGACGCGCGCCAATGGGAGCAGTCCGGCCATTGGGGCAAATATCGCGAAAATATGTTCGTCATCCCCGACGAAGTGCCGAACGTCGAGGATGAAGGGCCGCTGGTGTCGGACGATGCCGACTGGATGGCATTAAAGCCCATGAACTGCCCGGCGCATGTCCTGATATTCCGCCAGGGGATCAAGAGCTATCGCGACCTGCCGCTGCGCTTTTACGAGAATGGTTGCTGCCATCGGAACGAGCCGCATGGAGCGCTGCATGGGCTTATGCGCGTGCGGCAATTCACGCAGGACGATGCGCATATCTTCTGCCGCGAGGACCAGATCGTCGCGGAGGTGCAGGCATTTTGTGAGCTGGCCGACCGGATCTACAAGGATTTCGGCTTCACCTACTCGATCAAGCTGGCGCTGCGCCCCGACAAGCGCTTCGGCACTGAAGAGATGTGGGACAAGGCCGAGGAGGAACTGCGCAACGCCGTTGCCGCCGCTGGCCTCAACACGCCGGAATATGGGTGGGAAGAGTTGCCGGGCGAAGGCGCCTTCTACGCGCCGAAGCTGGAATGGCATCTGACCGACGCGATCGGGCGGACATGGCAGGTGGGCACGATCCAGTCGGACCGGGTTCTGCCGGAGCGACTCGACGCTTCCTATGTGGGCGAAGATGGCGAACGGCACCGGCCGGTGATGCTCCATAGGGCGATTTTCGGGTCCTATGAGCGCTTCATCGGCATATTGATCGAACATTATGCGGGCAAATTCCCGCTCTGGCTCGCACCGGTGCAGGCGGTGGTCGCGACCATCGTTTCGGATGCGGACGACTATGCGAACGAAGTGGTGGAGAAGCTTCGTGCGGCGGGAATTCGCGCGGAAGTCGACGTCCGCAACGAGAAGATCAACTATAAGGTGCGTGAGCATAGCCTTGCCAAAGTCCCGAATTTGCTGGTTGTCGGCCGCCGCGAAGCCGATGAAGGCACCGTGGCGTTGCGCGAGCTGGGCAAGGAAGGCCAAAGCGTCCTTGCCGTCGATGATGTCATCGCGCGCCTTGCAAAGGACGCGCTGGCTCCCGATATGCAGTGAGGCGGCAATGCCACATGGGGCCGGTGAATCCGCAACTGCGGACTTGCCGCCCCTTTCGGCTTTGCGCTAAAGACCCCGCCAGATTCTTGAAGTTTCCATAGGAGAAGCCGCTATACGTCCCCCAATGATGCGCCGCCCGATGGCGCCGCCGCCTAAGTCCGGTCCCCGTTACAATGAGTTCATCACCGTGCCCAAGGTGCGCGTGATCGACGACGAAGGCGAAAATCTGGGCGTGATGTATACGCAGGAGGCTATCGAGCGCGCCTATGAGATCGGGCTGGACCTGGTCGAAGTGTCGCCGACCGCCGATCCGCCGGTTTGCAAGTTCCTGGACATCGGCAAGTACAAGTACGAGGCCCAGAAAAAGGCGAACATCGCCCGCAAGACCCAGAAGACGCAGGAACTCAAAGAGATCAAGATGCGTCCGAACATCGACGATCATGACTATGATACGAAGATGAAGAAGGTCCATGATTTCATCGGCGACGGCGACAAGGTGAAGATCACCCTGCGCTTTCGCGGCCGCGAATTGTCGCACCAGCAGCTCGGCATGCAGCTGCTCCAGCGCGTGGCGGAAAATGTCGGCGAGATCGCGAAGGTCGAAGCCTATCCGCGCATGGAAGGCCGCCAGATGCTGATGGTGCTGGCGCCGAAATAAGGCTTGCCGCTTTGGCAGATGCAATTGGGCGGGGTCTGGGTTCAGGCTCCGCCCATTTTGTTATGGAGACGCCGGAGCACGGAGCGTGAAGCAGTTGCAGGGCGCGAGTTCGATGAGGGTCGACAGCGGGCTTCGGCTGGTTCATGCATGAGGCGCGGCAAAGATAAGCCGTGGTCTTGTGAAGCTTTTCCGACCCATCGGCTCGGTGAGTTTCAGCTTTTATGCGAAGCGTTTTCCGGACGGACCGGCAAGTCCGGTTGGTGCGGGCCGCTCGAAATGGCAGAGAGGGTGAATATGTTCAGCCACATCATGGTGGGTGCCGACGACATTCAGGAATCCAAGCAATTTTACGACGCGACGCTGGGCGCACTGGGCATCCCCCCGGGTTTCATCGACGACAAGGGCCGCGTCTTCTACATGACGCAAAGCGGCGTGTTCGCGATTTCCAAGCCGCTGAACGGTGAACCGGCAAGTGCTGCAAACGGGGGCACCATCGGCTTTTCCGTTTCTTCGCCCGAGCAGGCCGATGCATGGCATGCGGCGGGCATCGCGGCGGGCGGTGCGACTTGCGAAGACCCCCCGGGTGTTCGTGACAGCGGTGTAGTCAAATTATACCTCGCCTATCTGCGCGACCCGGCAGGCAACAAGCTGTGCGCGCTGCACCACATGGCGGGTTGAGTTAGATCGGGGCTTCAGGAGCGCGGCTGTAGCGCTCCTGAATTTTCGCGTTTCAGGTCAGTTTGGAACGACCAGATATTTTTCGCCGGTGCGCCGGGCATTGTAAGTGAGCACTGCGTCGCGGCTGAGCGCTTCGGACAGTGAAATATGGCCCATATAGTGGCTGGCGAAGGTGGTGGTGATATTGTCCATTACGCGCTGCTTCATCCGTTCGATCGTTTCCGGCCCGGCGCTTTGCAGGAAGGGGAAGAGCAGCCAACCTCCGACAGACCAGCCAAAGCCGAAGCTGCGCGTCAGGATGGTGGGCGAAAGGTCGAGTGCGCCGTAAATATAGGCTTGTTTGGGGCTGTCAGAGCCATAGCGGCTGTACGGGGCGTCCTTGCTGGCAACCTGTTCCATGGCGTGCAGGATCTGGCTGACGAGATGGCCGCCACCGATCGCGTCGAAGGCGATGGTCGCGCCAGTTGCGGCGACGGCGGCTTCCAGTTGAGCGGCGAACCCTTCTTCCGAACTGTTGAGCACATGTTCGGCGCCGATATCCTTGAGGATAGCCACTTGAGCATCGTTGCGCACGATGTTCACCAGCGGAATGCCATCTTCCTGGGCGATGCGCACCAGCATCTGGCCAAGGTTGGAGGCCGCGGCGGTATGAACGATCGCCGTGTGCACTTCCCGCTTCATCGTTTCGACAAAGCCCAGCGCGGTCATGGGATTGACGAAGGCGGACGCGCCCTGCTCCGCCGTCACGTCGTCGGGCAAGACCATGCAGGCGCGGGCATTCACGGTGCGATATTGCGCGAACATGCTGCCGCTGATCAGGGCGACGCGCTTGCCCAGCAGCGCCTGTGCTTCCGGCGCTTCACCAGCGGCGATGACCGTGCCCGCGCCTTCATTGCCGATCGTCATTGGCTGACCGACCCGCCCTGCAAGCGCGCGGCGCGCGGCGTCGGGCATTCGTGCAACGATGCGGCCTTCGCTATATTCGGCGTTCTCGACGTCGGCGGACGCGAAGAGCAGCGCGAGGTCGGACGGGTTGATGGGCGCGGCCTCGACACGGACCAGCACTTCGTCCGCCTGCGGAGGTGGGAGCCTCTCCTCGGCGAGTTCCACGATCAAGCGACCATCCGCATCCAAGGTCGACAGGAGTTTCAGGCCTTGGATCTCGGTCATGTCGCTTTCCTTTCTTAGGCTGAAGGGCGGGCGCTGTAGAGGCTCGGGTACATCGCCTTGAACGCGGCGAGCTTGGGCATGTCCCACCGCTTGATATAGGGATGCCGCGGGTTGCGGGTCAGGAAATCCTGGTGATAGGCGTCAGCGGACTGGAAGCCGGTGAACCGTTCCACCTTCGTCACGATCGGGTCGCGCCATAGGCCTGCCTTGCCCAATTGCGCGAGATAGGCGCGGGCCGCCTTGTCCTGGCCGGGCGTCAGCGGAAAGAGCGCGCTGCGATATTGGGTGCCGCGATCGGGGCCCTGATAGTTGAGCGTGGTGGGATCGGCGATGACCGAGAAGAAAACGCGCAGCAAGGTGCCGTAGCTCACCTGGCGCGGATCATAGGTCACGCGGACGGCTTCGGCGAACCCCGTGTCGCCCTGGCTGACGCGGTCATAATCGACCTTCAGTTTGGCAGGGCCACCGGCGAACCCGGACGTGACGAGGCGCACTCCCTTGATGTGGGAGAAGACGCCCTCGACGCCCCAGAAGCAGCCGCCAGCGAAGACAGCGGTTTCGAGCTTACGCGTCGCCGGAGCGTCTATCGCGGGCACGGGAGCAAGCACGGGACGCTCGGCGCGCAGGGGAGAGGCGACGGCGATGGCCGCCGAGAAGGCGAGGAGAAAGGCGTTAACGCGCCGCATGTTCGATCGCCTGCGGAGCGCTCTCGGGCGCGGCCATGGCGGGGGTGGTGAGCGCAGGAGGCTCGGCAACGTGAAAGGCGAACAGGCCAGCGGAGCCGATCGCGAAACCACCAAGGAATCGCAGGAAGAGGTCCGACTTCAGGAATGTCAGCATGGCTTTCTTCCTTTCTATCTTTGCCTGGGCGGAGTGGGATAGCAGCAGGCGCGTTAGCCTTTGGTGAACAAGGCCGACCAATCAGTTTCGAGTTGAAACGCGATATAGGCGGCCGGGTTCTGGCTGCAAGGGGCTGTTTCGGACGCAGGTCCGATTTTTTTCAACAAGAGCGGTCCCTCCCCATATTCGAATGGGGAGGGATGATCAGCTTACTTGAGTGCGGCGCAGGCTTCCTGGATGCGCTTGCATGCCTTGGCCAGCACCTCTTCCGACGTCGCATAGCTGATGCGGAAGGCGGGGGAGAGGCCGAAGGCGGCGCCGTGAACCGCAGCCACGCGGGCTTCGTCGAGGAAGTAGCCGATCAGCGTTTCGTCGCTGTCGATCAGTTGGCCCTTGGGCGTCGTCTTGCCGATCACGCCGCTGGCGTCGGGATAGACGTAGAAAGCGCCTTCGGGCGTCGGGCAGTCGAGGCCTGGCGCGTCGTTCAGCATCGACACGACCATGTCGCGGCGCTTCTTGAAGGCGGCGTTGCGCTCTTCCAGGAAGTCCTGATCGCCGGTCAGCGCGGCGACGGCGGCCGCCTGGCTGATCGAGCAGGGGTTCGACGTGGACTGTGACTGGAGCTTGCCCATAGCCTTGATGATCCATTCGGGACCACCGGCGAACCCGATGCGCCAGCCGGTCATCGAGAAGGCCTTGGAGCAGCCGTTGACCGTCAGGGTGCGCTCATAGAGGTCCGGGCAGACCTGCGCGATGGTCGCGAAAGGGGTCGGCGCGTACCAGACATGCTCATACATGTCGTCGGTCATGATCAGGACATGCGGGTGACGGCGCAGCACCTCGCCCAGCTCTTTGAGCTCGTTCGCCGAATAGGCCGCACCCGAAGGGTTGGACGGCGAGTTCAGGATCAGCCACTTGGTGCGCGGGGTGATCGCGGCGTCGAGCTGCGCGGCGGTGATCTTGTAGCCCTGGCTCGCGGGGCCTTCGACGAAGACCGGGGTGCCGCCCGCGAAGTTCACGATGTCGGGATAGCTGACCCAATAGGGCGCGGGGATGATGACTTCATCACCCACGTCCACGGTCGCGACCAGCGCGTTGAACAGAGTGTGCTTGCCGCCCGAATTCACGCTGATCTGGCTGCGCTTATAGTCCAGGCCGTTGTCGCGCTTGAACTTGAAGGCGACGGCGTCCTTGAGGTCGGCGGTGCCGTCGACGTCGGTATAGCGGGTCAGGTTCTTGCGGATCGCGGCGATGCCCGCTTCCTTGACGAAGTCGGGCGTGTCGAAATCGGGTTCGCCCGCCGAGAGACCAATGACATCGACGCCATCGGCTTTAAGGGCATTCACGCGCGCGCTCATCGCCAGGGTGGCGGAGGGCTGGATGCGACCGAGGGCAGCGGAAGTCTGGCTCATCGTGACACTCTTTCTGATGGATAGTGAATCCGCCCGGGCGGACGCGAGGCTCCTTAGTGCGCTATCACGCGGTGGGCAACCGCCAGTTGGGATGGGGTGGCTTCATCCTCTTCGTCATACCAGCGAAAGCTGGAATCTGGCGAGGGGCCGTAAACCTAACCTGAGATCCCAGCTTTCGCTGAGATGACGGCGTTATTTGACCAGCGACGCGGCGACCATGCCTCTGGCGGCGTTGCCGATGAAGAAGCCGTGGGCAAGGTCGCTGGGGCGCAGGTCGTGTTCGATCGCTTCGCCCATTTCGATGAGGCTACGGCGCAGGACGCCGGGGAGCAGTCCGCGCGAAAGCGGCGGCGTCACCAGCTTGTCGCCCCGTTCGACGAAGATCGAGGAGAAGCAGCCTTCGGTAAGGAAGCCATCCTCGTCCGTCATCAGCACTTCATAGGTGCCCCCCCGCTTCAGCGCATCGCGGTAGACGCTGCGATCCGTCGTCTTGTGGATCAGGCGCAGGTCGTTGGAGGAGCTCTGGCGGGGAACGATAGCCACATGCATGATGGCCTGTGGCCAAGTGCGATGTTCGCGCACCTCTATCGCGATCGAGCCGCGCCGCGAGACAAGGAGGCGAAGGCGGCTGCGTTCGCGCAGGCGAAAGGTCGCGGCCTGCAATTCGTTGCGGACTTCATGGCGGTCGAAGCTGAAATCAAGCGCCTCAGCGCTTTCCTTCAATCGTTCCAAGTGCAACTCCAGCAGCCTGATGCCCTCGACGGGATCGAAAGCCATGGTTTCGAGCAGATCAAACCGTCCGTCAGCCAATGACATCGAAACTATTCAAGCCCCCTATTGTGCTGCGGTCGTGAGGAAGCGCCCCTTGGCCAGACATTCCGCCCACTCGGATACCGCATCCGAGTCCGCGACGATGCCCGAACCCAATCCCAGGCGCCCTTCCCTGCTGCCTTCTTCAACCCAAATCGTGCGAATGGCAACATTGAAGGCGGCATCTCCATTGGGATCGATCCAGCCCATGGTGCCTGTGTAGATGTCGCGGGGATAGGCCTCCACCGCGTCAATGATCTCCATCGCCCGCACCTTGGGCGCCCCGGTGATCGACCCGCACGGGAAGAGGACGCGCAATATGTCGATCGGTGACAGGCCGGGCAGCATCCGGGCGCGGATGGTCGAGACCATCTGGTGGACGGTCGGATAGGTTTCGACATGAAAGAGGTCGGGCACCGTCACCGTGCCCGCGCGCGACACGCGGGACAGATCATTGCGTAGCAAGTCGACGATCATGAGATTTTCGGCGCGCTGCTTGGCATCCTGCTCCAATTCGCGCGCCAGCGCCGCGTCGGCCAACGGATCGACCGCGCGGCGGGCGGTGCCCTTCATGGGCCGCGCGGTCAGCTGCCCGCGCACATTGGTGAAGAAGAGTTCGGGCGAAAAGGAGAGGATATTATGCGCGCCGGTGCGGATGATACCGCCATAGCCGGCGCGCTGGCGCGGGCGGATAGCAGCGTAAAGCGCCATGATGTCGCCGGTGAAGCGGGTGGAGCAAGGGAAAGTCAGATTGGCCTGATAGATGTCGCCTGCGCGGATATAATCCTGAACCCGGGCGAAGGCAGCGTGGTAGGTCTTCTCGTCCAGCAGGGGACGGGGCGCTTCGACCGTGGCGGTGGCAGGATCGGGAAGCAGGTGCGGCATCAGTGCCGGGTCGATCAAGCGGTGACCTTCGAACAGGCCGAACCAGAGCAGCGGCATGCCCGGTTTGCGATCCCCTTGCCCAGCAGCCAGGGCAAGCAGCCGGTCCTCCAAGACAAGGCCGGCCTCATAGCTCATATAGCCTGCCGCGTGCATGCCCAGTTCCGCCGCTTCTGCAAGGCGATCAAGCGCAGGCTGCACTTCCTCTAGGCTGTTCGCGCAAATGACTTCCACAGGGTCGCGATAGAGGCGCGCAGGCGCGGGATTGCGCTCTCGCGCATCGTCGAACAGGACAAAGGCTTCGGAAGAACCCGGCAATCGCATCCGCGCCGTCTTAACAGCCTTTTGGCCGGGAGGAAGGGTGGCGGATGTTTAAAGCCTTGTTGCGTGGACCGGCCGTCAGCCATAGGGACGGTGCATGAGCGATCATCCTTCTACCGATGTGGCGGCGAGGCCGCTCAGATCCGCAGTGCTGTCGGGGCTGAAGGGGCGCTGTCCTGCCTGTGGCGTAGGCGCGATGTTCGCGCGGTTCCTGAAGCCGAGTGCGGCGTGCAGTGCGTGCGGGCAGCCGTGGAATGTGTCGCAGGCCGATGACTTTCCGGCCTATATCGTGATCCTGCTGCTGGGGCACATATTGGTGCCATTGATGATTGAGGTGAATAGCGCGCTCGCCATTCCGCTGGGAATGCAGGCGCTGCTGTGGCCGGGGCTGGCGATGGTGCTGGCAGGAGTAATGATCCAACCGGTCAAGGGAGCGGTGATCGCGTTTCAATGGGCGCGGCGGATGGATGGGTTTGCTGGTTAAATCAGCGCCCGCCGGGTTCCGGGCTGGTTTGTTCACGCGGAGATGCGGGATTCCTGTGTTGGAGCAGGACCCATCCGGGCCTCCACTCTTCACCATCTCGCCTATTTATGTGGAAATCCCAGTCCCGTTCGGGCTGAGCTTGTCGAAGCCCTTTTCTTCTAAGAGGAAGAGAGCCCTTCGACAGGCTCAGGGCGAACGGTGGGAACGCGCGGCCTGGCATCACGAGACCCCAGCCTGCGCTGGGGTGACGGCTATCTGTTGAGGTCCGGTTGCGCTGAGTCGGCGAGAATCCGATCAGTCGGGCTTGCGCAGGAAGTTGCGTTCCATGGCTTCGCGCAGGCTGGCGTCGATGATGCGGCGGCCTTCGGAGCCATGGGTGACGACGGTGGTGTCGCAGGTGGCGACGCAGACGCCCTTCTGGAATGCGGCGGAGCTGACGGTCCAGCTGGTGCGGCCGATATGGCCGATGCCGCAATGGACTTCGAACGGATAAGGGAAGTGCGATTCTTCGACGAAGTTCAGCGACACGGCGGCGACCAGCCAGCGGACGCCCTGCTCCTGCGGATGGCGGCCGAGATGATGGTGGAAGCGGATGCGGGCGGTTTCGAAGATACCCGAGATAGCCACATTGTTGATGTGGCCCATCGTGTCGATATCCTGGAAGCGCGTGTCCATGCTGGTGATGAAGCTGTATGCTTCCGGGCTCAGCCGCCAGGATTCGGGTTTTGCCATGTCCTGCTTTCCGATGGTTGTCCTTTAAGGCTCTTAAGCTTCATGGGCGCGGATTCAATCGCCTGGACAAAATTGGCGTCACTGCGACCTTTTTGACACAGCCGATGTTTGTGGCGGCGCAACAGAGGCTCGCGCGGCCCAGCGATGGACTTTTGCCCCCCATTTCTGCCAAAGCCGGTGAATGATCGACCAGCCGCAGAATGTTCGTATCGAAGATGGCGTTTTCCTGGGCTTCGTGCTGCTGGTGTCGGTGGCGTTCGCCCTGGTGATCGAACCATTTTTCGCGGCGATCCTGTGGGGCGTGATCGCGGCCATATTGTTCGCGCCGATCAACCAGAACCTGTTGCGGCAGATGCCGGGTCGCCCGAACAGCGCCGCCAGTCTTACCCTGTTGCTGATCGTCGCGGTCGTCATCCTGCCGGCGATCGTCCTTGGCGTGGCGCTGGTGCAGGAAGCAACGCTCTTCTACGCCAAGGTGCAGTCCGGGCAGATCAACATTCCCGCGATGTTCAATGCGTTTCAGGCCAGCCTGCCCGACTGGGCATCGGCACTGCTGGAGCGGGTCGGCATCACCAATTTCGCGACCGTGCGAACCATGTTGGGCGAAGGAATCGCCAACAGCTTTCAGTCCGTCGCGGCTCAGGTCTTCCAGATCGGGCAGAGTGCGTTCAGCTTTTTCGTGGCCTTGAGCGTCTCGCTTTACCTCACCTTCTTCCTGTTGCGTGACGGGTCCGCGCTGGCGGCGCGGCTCGATCGGGCGGCACCGCTGCGCACCACGCACAGGCGGGCGTTGATGGAGCAATTCGTGATCGTCATTCGCGCGACGATCAAGGGCAGCGTCGTCGTGGCCATCGTCCAGGGCATGATCGGCGGTATCGTGTTCTGGATGCTGGGCATACAGGGGCCGCTGCTGTGGGGCGTGCTGATGGGCTGTTTCTCGCTGATCCCGGCGGTGGGCACGGGGCTCGTCTGGGTGCCGGTCGCGCTATACCTGCTGGCGACCGGCGCCGTGGCGAAGGCAATCATCCTCGTCGCCTGCGGCCTGTTCGTCATCGGCCTGGTTGATAATCTGTTGCGGCCGATATTGGTCGGGCGGGATACGCGCATCCCGGACTATGTGGTGCTGATCACCACCTTGGGCGGCATCGACATGTTCGGATTCAACGGCATCGTGATCGGTCCGGTGATCGCGGCGCTGTTCATCGCGACATGGAACATCGTCACGCGGATGCGGACCGGGAACGGCCTTGAAGGACCACTGACGCAGGAAGAGGCGCGGCCCGTCACGCCCGAGTTCTGAAAGGACCGCGCTGTTTCCCGTCAGGGTGCTCCGGCAGCGGTGCCGAACTTCTTGTCGAGAGCGGTGACCTGCTCGCGATGATGCTCGATCAGTTTGACGGTCGATTGGGCCAGTTTTTTGAGCGCGGGATAGTCGCCGCGGTTGGCGTAGCTGCTCTGCAGGTTGAACGCTTCCTGATGCGCGGCGGATTGCTGGCCCACATATTGGGCATCGAACTCGGCGTCGCTTGCGCCCTTCAGGTTCGACAGCATCGCCTGGCGGCGCGCATCCATATGGGCAGGTATCGCGATATTGACCGGATTATCGGCGACGAACTGCTTGAGCGCGGCGCTCGTCTTCTTGTGATCGTCGATCATCATCCTGGCGAAGGCCTTCACCTCCGGCGCCTTCGCGCGAACGAGGGCCATTTCGCTGGCCTCGATCTCATACATGTCGCTGATCGCGGCTTGTGGGATGTAGAAGGTGGTGGTCACCGCGTCATTGGGGCTGGAGACCCCTTCGGGCTTAGGCCCCTCATACTGTTTGGCGACGGTGGCGGAGCCATTGGCGACTTGGGTGTCTCCGGCGACGCCGCTCGTCTGGTCGCAGGCGGCAAGGAGGAGAAGGGCCGCGCTCCCCAGCAACAGCGATGCGGGGCGGATCATGGCTGCGTCCCCTGCCCGCCCGTGCCCGGCGCGCCGATGCCCGGCATAGTGTTCGAAGCGCCGCTATCGTTCGCCGCGTTGATCGCGTCCTGCTGGTCCGTGCCGCCGGGTACGCGGCCGCTCTCATTCTGGGCGGCGGGGCTGCATGCGGACAGGAAAAGCCCGGCGCATATAGTCAGGGAAAAGGGCAAATGATCGTGACGAAACGACATGCTGCTCTCCAGAAAATAGGGAACAGCAAGAACGTCGACCCGGCATGACAGGTCGCAGGGGCAGCGCCAACCTACATTAGCGCGCCGCTGCTTTTGGCTCCCGCGCCACCTTCAAGAGGTGACATTGTCGGCAATGTCTTCGGCCAGGCGGTCGAGTTCCGCCGGCTGCCTTTTCTGGGCAACAAGGGCATAGGCCAGTTCCCCCTCCTGCCAATAGGCGACCGTCTTGCCGTCGCGGGTCAGCACCGCCGGTTTGGCGGGCGCGACATCATCGTCTCGGACGGCGAAGAGAGAGACGGGACGGCTGGCCTTGTCGCTGATCGTCATCTGGAGGCTGGGGCCGCTGTCGGAGGGAAAAAGCTGCACATCGGTGACGCGCCATCCATGAGGCAGCACGGGCAACGCGATCCGAGCGGATGATCCCACTTCACCGACGTTGAACACCGTCGGCGGTGAACGGCGCAGGGCCGCCCGCATTTCCGCGACTTCATGGGACTGCAAAGCTTCCTGTATGAAATATTCTTCCGCCTCGACCCGCTCGACCGGCAAGCCCTTTCCAACGAAAAACCAGCCGCCACCAATGACCAGCATGATAGCGGCAGCGCGCGCCAGTCGGCTTGCGCTAAATCGGCGTTTGGGCGCGGCAACGGGCTGGCGCGATGATGGCGGCGTCACAGAAGCTCCGGGCTTCGATGCAACCGCGTTCGGGCGACGGAATACCGCATCGAAATGCCCGCCCCCGTCGCCGGGGTTGATGCGGGTAAAGCCGTGACGCTCGAGCAGGCCGAAGACATCGCTTGCTTCATTGCCGTAGCGGCCGAGGTTGTGATCGTCGACCTCGACGATCGCGCCGCAGGTTTGCGGCAGGGCCAGGATCGGCTGCAATCCCTGCAGCACGGCATATTCAAATCCCTCCACATCGATCTTCACGGTGATGGATCGATCGCCGATCAGCTTCATCAGCCCCGGAAAGTCGCTGATTGCCAATGTCATGACCCGTTCGGCCGCTTCGACCGGCTCATGCGCGATGGAGAAACGGCCGGAATGGCCAACGGCGCTATTGTCGAGCAGGTCAGGGCGGGTGAGATCGGCCAGAGCCATGTTGAGCGGCAGCACATTGCCAAAGGCGTTCAGCCCGATGTTCCGCACCAATTTGGCAAAGGTGGAAAAACAGGGTTCGAAGGCGACGACGAGCCCGTCCGGACCCACGCGCTTGGCCGCCAGCAGGGTGAAGATACCGCAATTGGCCCCCACGTCGATGAAGCAGTCGCCCGGTCGAAGACGTTCCACCTCATTGGACACACGCACGCCGTAGCGTCCGGTCACGCCGAGCAGATGGGTGCGATCCCGCCCATCGAAGGCCAGGCAAACATCGCCGTAGCTCGACCGGACCGGAGTGCCGTTCAGCAGCTCAGCAAAAAACGACAAAAGCCGCCACTTCCCCCGGAAGTGTGGCAGCCGATGAACATAGAGGTTCAACAGCCAAGGGCGGCCCACCCTGAAACCCGGCATCAGCGCACCTCATTTCAACTTCGGTTACACGTTACGGCAAGGTCATTCTCCAGCAGCACACTTTTCCGGACTATTCCGTCCGTCATATCCTGCACGGCCTGCCTCATCTCGCGGCCATGGCATGCGGGCCCTTCGACGGCTGCCGCCCAGCCATCCAATGGCGCAAGTCCATTTGAAGAATGTCCTGCAGGAGCAGGATATCGTCCCGGTAAAAGTCCCGGAGCATCTGCTGCAGTTCGTCGGTCAAGGGCGGGTAGCGCACGGGCGCTGCCAGCGACGCGCGCAGTTTTGCCAAATGACGGTTGGCCCGAAGCGGATCGAGCATCGGGCGCATCGGCTGCAAGACACGGCGCAGTGGCAGCGGCAACATGGGGCTGGCGCTGTCATTCTTCCGGCTGGCAACCTCTTCGGGTGCGATATGCACCGGCACGCCGATGTGGGTGCACACGTCGGCTATGACCTGCTCCGGCATCTCCCGCACCGATTCGTAGAGGATCACCTGAATCTGATCGCGCTGGTAATGTTGCAGGAAGCGGCGCAGATGCGCGCCGTAAAGGCCGCCCGACAAAAAGCGGGATTGTTCGGGATTGGCGCCCTTCAGATATTTCGCCGGATCGCCACTGACCCAGCCACGGCGGAACAACATGCAATAGTCGGAGTAAGCCCGCTGCACGGGGTCGCGCAGCTGAACGATCAGCCGTGCGCTGGGGATCATGGCAGCCATGCGCTCCGCCGCTAATGGATGTGCCAGATAATCCGCCGACTTTTCCCCGATGATCCGGTCCGCCGGAGCAGCGTCGAAGAGCGAGGCATACCATGCCGGGCCACGATCATATTCCGAACTGAAATAATGCGGTTCCGCCCCGGGGAGCCATAATTGGGGGTGATTGCGGAGCTGATGGGCGATCCATGTGGTTGCACCCTTCATGGCGCCGATCACGACGAAGCTTGGCTGTCGATCAGTCATGACCTTGAGATAGGCGGGTTGCAGGCGCGAGGCAGTAGAGCATCGGTACGATCCGAATAGGGTTAGCGTCCCCTATCCCTTTGGGCAGAAATCGGCTCCCGATCCCTTTTTCTCACCCGAAAGGATGGGTGGAGCCGGGCCAGCTGGCCTCAAGTATAGGTGGCGAAATGGTGCGGCGCATTCTGGCAGCTTTATCCTATGGTTAGGCCTGCCGTCGCCGCCTGGAGCGCGGCCGTTCGGGAGCTAATGCGGGACCGCATGAAAATCATCGTTATCGCCAGCCTCGCCTATTCGCTGATCAACTTCCGTGGACGGCTGATCGCCGCGATGATCGGGAACGGACATGAGGTCGTCGTCTGCGCACCGGGCCGCGATCCTGAAATAGAGGAAAAGCTGGCGGCAATGGGCGCAACCTATCTGCCCATGCCGATGGCGCGCGCGGGCATGAACCCGTTCGCCGATCTGGGTACGTTGACATGGCTGATCCGCTGCTTCCGGGACAACCGGCCGGACGCGGTGCTTGCCTATACCCAAAAGCCGATCATCTATGGCGGCATCGCGAGCCGGTTTTTCCCGTCGATCCGCTTCTACGCCATGGTGAGCGGCCTTGGCCATGTCTTCAGCGATGGCGAATCGCGCCTGCTGCCCTATGTGCGCCGCATCGTTTCGATCCTCTACCGGCAGGCCCTGGCCAAGTCGAAAGCGGTGTTCGTCTTCAACAGCGACGACCGCGGCGAGATGATGCGGCACAAGATACTGCGCGGGACGAACCGGGTGATCCAGGTGCCAGGGTCGGGCGTCGATCTTTCGCATTATGCACAGGCTCCCGTGCCGCCGGGGCCGCCCGTCTTCCTGATGATCGCCCGGCTGCTGCGGAACAAGGGTCTGATCGAATATGTCGAGGCGGCCAGGATCGTGCGGGCGCGCTTCCCGGATGCGCGGCTGCAATTGCTGGGGCCGCTCGATGAAAATCCGGCCGCTGTTTCGCGGGAAACGGTCGCGCAATGGCAGAACGAAGGCGTCATAGAATATCTGGGCGAAACGCGCGACGTCCGCCCCTATCTGGAGCAAGCCAGCATCTTCGTGCTGCCGAGCTGGTATCGGGAGGGCTTGCCGCGCACGATATTGGAAGCGATGGCGGTGGGGCGCGGCGTAATCACGACCGACATGCCAGGATGCCGGGAGCCGATCAGGCAGCGGCTGAACGGCTTCACCGTCGCACCGCGCGATGCAGGCGCCCTCGCCGATGCAATGATGCGGATATGCGCCCAGCCCGATCTGGCAGGCAGACTGGGCTCGGCCGCGCGCGAGACGGTCGAAGAGCGTTATTCGGTCGAGATGGTGAATGCACTGCTGCTTTCGACAATGGAGATGAACAAGCCCCCTGCCGAGCAGCCCCGTAGGGCGAGGGCCAGCGCGCCGATGCTCGCCGGGGAATCCTGATGGCCGTCAGGCGCCTGATCGACATGCTGGTGGCGGCCGCCGCCCTGCCGCTGGCACTGCCCGTCATGGCTGTCATCGCCACCGCCATAAAGCTGACCGATGGCGATCCTGTGCTGTTCCGGCAGGTCCGCGTCACGAAGGGAAGACGGCGGTTCGAACTCATCAAGTTCCGGACGATGACCGACGCGCGCGATGCGCGAGGGCATTTGCTGCCCGACAGGATGCGGACCACGCGGCTTGGCCGCTTTCTCCGCCGTTCGCGCATGGACGAATTGCCGCAGCTTTGGAATATCCTGACCGGCGCCATGAGCCTGATCGGGCCCCGCCCCTTGCTGCCCGCGACCATAGAGGAAGCCGGAGAAGCTGGGCGGCGACGGTGCGAAGTCACCCCTGGCCTCACGGGTTGGGCGCAGGTCAACGGCAACGCCTTGCTCGGCGAGCAGGACAAGTTCGCGCTGGACCTCTGGTATATCGCGAACCGCTCTTTGCGGCTCGACGTCATGATCCTCATTCGCACAGCCGGCGTGGCCATATGCGGCGAACGCTTCAACCCGTCATCGATCAGGAGGGCGCATGAAGGCCATAGTCGTCGGCGCGGTTGAAAGTACGCGGATCGCGGTGACTTGCCTGGGCGCATCCCGGCAATGGGATCTGGCAGCGGTCTTCACGCTGCCATCGGATCTGTCCCACCGTCATTCGGATT
The DNA here is from genome assembly GCF_023051225.1 of Sphingobium agri. NCBI lineage: Bacteria > Pseudomonadati > Pseudomonadota > Alphaproteobacteria > Sphingomonadales > Sphingobiaceae > Sphingobium > Sphingobium agri. Next base: position 165,144 of record NZ_JALKHS010000018.1, read on the forward strand.
TCGTCGATCTTACGGGAGAGGCAGAAAAGGCGGGCGCGCGCATGGTGCGCACCGCCAATATCAATTCCGACGCCGCGTTGCAGGCGATCCGCGATCTTGCGCCCGATTACATCTTCGTCATCGGTTGGTCGCAGATTTGCGGCGAAGAATTCCGGGCCACCGCGAAAAGAGGCGTGGTCGGCTATCACCCCGCGCCGCTGCCGCGTCTTCGGGGACGGGCCGTCATCCCTTGGACGATCCTGCTGGATGAACCGATTTCCGCCTCGTCGTTGTTCCTGATCGACGCGGGCGTCGATAGCGGGCCGCTGCTTGGCCAGCGCTATTTCCATCTGGCGCCCGACGAGACCGCGGCCACGCTCTACGCCAAGCATATGGCCGCGCTGGAGGCGATGCTGCCGCCCGTGCTGGAGGATATTGCAAGCGGATCGCCGACGCTCACGATCCAGGATGAACGATGCGCCACTTATGCCGCGCGCAGGCGGCCCGAAGATGCGCTGATCGACTGGTCAGCGCCGGGATCGGCCATCTGGCGTAGCGTCAGGGCCTGCGGTCATCCCTATCCGGGCGCATGGACGAGCTATGCGGCCGAGAAGATCGTTATCGAAGAGGCGGCGCTGGTGCCGCTGCGCCATCATGCCGCCGCCATGCCGGGGCAGATCGTGGAGCGACTGGACACTGGCTTCATCGTGCGCTGCGGGGATGATCAGGGATTGCATGTGCTGCGCTGGCAGACCGCGCGGGAAGCGCCCCTGCCCAACCACGCCATATTGGGGCGGGCAAAGGCGGCATGACGATGATCGAGACCATTCAGCGCGCGATGGTGATCGCCCCTCATCCCGACGACGAAGTGCTCGGCTGCGGCGGCACGATCGCGCGGCTTGCCGCGATGGGCCGCCATGTCGAGGTGGTCGTCGCCACACGGGGCAAGCCGCCGCGCTTCGATGCGGCGCAGGTGGAGCGGGTGCAGGCCGAGGCCAAGAGGGCCCATGCGGTGCTGGGCGTCGCGCGGACGCACATGCTGGATTTCGAAGCGGCGGCGCTGGATCGCGTTCCCCGCGCGGCGTTGAACGAGGGCATCGCCGCCCTCGTGGCGGAAAGCCGCCCCGACACGCTGTTCGTCCCCTTCCCCGCCGATCTGCATTTTGACCACGGCCTGATATTTGAAGCGGCGATGGTCGCGGCGCGTCCGGTGGGAACGCATTATCCCGCGCGCATCCTGGCTTATGAAACGGTATCGGAAACCAATTGGGCGGCGCCCTATCTGACGCCTGCCTTTCAGCCGCATGTCTTTGTCGACATCAGCGAGCATCTCGAGCGGAAGATCGAAGCCTTCGGCTGCTTTGAGTCGCAGGTCCGTGCTTTTCCCAATGAACGATCCTTCGAAACCCTGCGCGCATTGGCGCAGGTGCGGGGCAGTTGCGTCAGCCGACGGGCCGCCGAAGCCTTTGTCCTGATAAGAGAGGTAGCCTGACATGGACGCACCCGCGACTCGCCATGGAGGAGCATCGGCAAGCTTGGGCACGGATTGGGAAGGAGCAGAACGCAGCGGCCGGTCGCTGCGCATGATGCTGAGCTCCGCCGGGCGGCGGGTCGGGCTGATGCGGAGCTTTCGCGAAGCGGGGGCAGCGCTCGGCATAGACCTCATGATGTTCGCTTCGGACCTGAAGCCGGATTGGAGCCCTGCCTGCGTCGAGGCCGACAGAAGCTTTGCCGCGCCGCCTGCGGAGAGCGAAGGGTTCATCCCGGCGATGCTGGATATATGCAGACGTGAGCAGATCGAGCTGATCGTGCCGACGATCGATACCGAGTTGATCGCTTATGCGCACGCACGCGACCAGTTCGCCGCGATCAACTGCCATGTCGCGGTCTCCGACGCGGCGGTGGTGGAGATGGCGCGGGACAAGCTGGCGACGGCGCAGTTCCTGACGGGTGCAGGCTTGCCATCCCCCGCGACGATCGCGGCTGAGGATTATCTGGCGGGCTCGGCGGACTTGCCGCTGCCGCTGCTCGCCAAGCCGCGGCATGGCAGTTCGAGCCGGGGCATCGGCATGGTCTATGATCGCGAGGAAGTGGCCGCGCTGGACGACAGCGAGCCCTATATCCTGCAGCAATTTCTCGACGGGCGGGAGTTCACCGTCAGCCTCTACTTCGATGGGGAGGGACGGATGCAGTGCGCGGTTCCGCATGAGCGACTGCGGGTGCGGGCTGGCGAGGTTGAGAAGGGCGTGACCGTCCGCAACGCCATCATCGGAGAGCTTGCATGGCGATCGGGCGCAGCGCTTCAGGGCGCGCGGGGGGCGCTGTGCTTCCAGCTCAGGATGGATGCGGCCGGGTGTGCCTCGATATTCGAGATCAACGCACGCTTTGGCGGCGGCTATCCGCTGGCGCACCGGGCAGGCGCGCGCTTCGCGCAGTGGTTGCTTGAGGAACGGCTGGGACTGCCACTCACGGCCCATGATGGCTGGCAGGACAACGTCATGATGTTGCGTTTCGATGATGCCGTTTTCGTCTGAAGCCACTCGGTTCGATCGCGTCATCGTCTTCGATCTGGATGACACCCTCTATCTGGAGCGCGACTATGTGCTGAGCGGGCTCGGGGCCGTGGGCCGATGGGCCCGCAATGCGCTGGGGATCGACGGCCTTGGCGAGATGATGCGGGCCCGGTTCGAAGCGGGATTCCGCACCCATATCTTCGACGAAAGCTTGAAGGAGATGGGGCTGACGCCCTCGCCCACCCTGATCGCGCGCATGCTGGGAACATACCGCCAGCACCGGCCGGATATCCGCCTGGCACCGGATGCAGACCATTTCCTTGCCGCCCGGGACGAGAGGACAGGCTTTGCGGTGATCACGGACGGCTTTCTCGACGCGCAGCGGCGCAAGATCAGGGCTCTCGGCCTTTATGGGCGCGGCATCCATCTGGGCATCTGCACCGACCGATGGGGACGAGAGTGCTGGAAGCCGAACCCGCGCGCCTTTGAACATGTCGAACAATTGTTCGGATGTTCCGGGGCTTCGCTGACCTATGTCGCGGATAACCCGTCCAAGGATTTCACCGCGCCGCGAGAGCGCGGATGGCGGACGGTGCAGATTGCCCGGCCGGAACGCATCCATCACTTCGCCTCGCATGAGGGCGTGAAAGCCGACCGGTTCATCGAGACGCTGGAAGAGCTCTAACGCTCTACGCTCTTCTCGCTCGCGTCCGCCCATCGAGCCGCGCTGATCGCGCGACGCAGATAAAAGGCCAGGCCCCCGAGCCAGATCACGCCGAACAGCAGATGCGCGATATTCGCCCCCATTGCTCCGATCAGCGGGACCAGCGGAAATACGGCACAGTAGAAGGCGAGCGTACACGCCATGGTCGTTTTCAGAAGTGCGCGCTGGTCGCCCAGCGCCAGCAGCCCTGCACGGCTTGCCGACCCGCTCATGGTAAGCGTCACCGCCAGGATCTGGACGGTAAGCAATGGCACGGCCCCGGCGAAGTGAGGCCCGACAGCGATCCGCATCAACGGTCCGCCGACCAGCAACATGCCTATGAAACAGCAGACGCCAAAGGCGGCGAGCAGCATTTCGGTCTGAAGCAGCACCCGAACGAAGGCATGACGCTTGCCCGCCGCGACGAGGCGGCTGAGGTCGGGATAGACGACGGCCTGCACTTGCGCACCGACCTGCATGACGACGCGGCTGATGCGCTTGGCAATGTGGAAGAGGCCTGCGCTGGCTGGATCGGCGAGCCATCCGACGATCAGCGTGTCTACTGCCTGAGCACTCGACCAGAGGGTGAGCGAGATGTTGGAACCGAGCGCAAAGCGCCAGATGTCGGGAAAACGGCTGTTGATACCCTTGGTGCTTGCCTTCAGCAGCTGCCGGAACCCAGGCTTGGGTAACAGGCGCATCGCCCAGGCGAAATTGAGCAGCGATCCCAATATCTGGGTGATCGTCCATATGATGATGATATGAACCATGCCCGCACCGGCCAGATAGGCCCCCGCCACGCAGAGGAGGCGGATGAGGGCATTCACAACCTGGATGTGGGCGACGGCCCGATATTGGCCCGCCAGCCTGAAGATCGCAGTAGACACGCCATTGAAGTTGAACAGCAGCGACGTGACGAACAGCAGTGTATAGCCGACATGCTCGAGCGAAATGCCGAACAGGAAATGTCCGGCGATCGTCAATGCGCTCGCGATGGCCCAGGCCGCCACGCTGCCGCCGATATCGAGGAGCCATCCGAATTTGAGCAACGCGAAATAGGAGGCTTCGTCCCTCTGAAGATCAATCGTCGCGCCGCTGCGGATCAGCGGTTGCCAAGATTGAAAGCTCAACAGCCGTTCGCACGCCTGCCCGAGCGTCAGGATCATGGCGAAGACGCCATAGGGGGCTGGCGTCAAAAGCCGGGCGACCAAAGCGATGGACAGAAGCGTCAGCGCCAGCGTCGCCGCCGTTCCGGTGAGAAGATGGAAAACAGCCCTTACGCGCCGATGAGCCAGGACATCGCGCAGGGATACCGAGGACAGGTTCATTCTTAATCGAACTCCGCCGGCATTCATCGGCAGCCCACCTTAGATCGTGTTTTCACGGCCTTAGCATGGGGCTGAAGCACGCAAGACGCAGCTTCTCTGTCGTCTTAATCCTAAATAGCCTGTGCTGGAAAAGAAGGAACGGGATGGCGCTGCCCCGCAGGCGGCGCCATCCCGTTCAACAAGAAGAGACTGTCGACCAGCCTTAGACGAGAAGAAAATCCGCAGCCGTGAAGTTGGCGGCGCTCAGCGATGCCGTAGGATCGGCGATGTCGATGCTGAACTTTGCCCCTGTCGATGTAACGACATCCAGGAAGACGTTACCCCCCGCCCCGTCGCGCGCGAAGACAGTTCCGAGCCCGCCGCCTGCCGCATATTTCGTGACGCCAAGCTTTTCGAGCACGATACGGTCGATGCCGTCCTGAAAATCCTCGACACGGTCACCGCCGCCCAACGCTCCTGCGCCCTTGAAGACGAACCAGTCATTGCCAGCGCCACCCCAGAGCCTGTCCGCGCCCGCGTCGCCGATCAGCTTGTCGAACCCGGCATCGCCATGCAGCTGGTCGGCGCCGTCGCCGCCCATCATCATATCGTCGCCATCGCCGCCATACATGATGTCGTCGCCAGCCTCCCCGCTCATGGAATCCGCATCTCTGCCACCGTCGAGGAAATCGTTGCCAGCGCCCGCTTCCAGACTGTCGCGACCATCACCACCGTAAAGCTGGTCGATGCCATTTTCGGAGTCGAGAATATCGTTGCCGATCCCGCCGGACAGATAGTTGTTGCCGTCGCCGCCATCGACCCTGTCATCGCCGTTCCCGCCATAGACATGGTCGTCGCCCGACTGGCCCTTCAGCTTGTCGTTGCCATCTTCCCCGTAGATCCAGTCATTGCCTGCTCCGCCGGAAACGGCCTGGGTCGTCATCAGGCCAGTGCCGGGATCGATCTCGTTCGCGAAGCCATCATCGCCGGCGCCCGCATAGATGATATCGTCGCCCGGCCCCGCGTCGATATAATCGCGGCCAGCACCGCTGTAGATGGTATCATTGCCGCCATCGCCCAGAATATGATCGTGGCCATCGGCGGTTTCGATCCGGTCGTTGCCGTCGCCGCCTTCAATCGTGTTCTTGCCGGAGCCGCCGTAGATACGGTCATTGCCCGCCCCGCCGTCGATCAAGTCGTCGCCATCCTCTCCCCAGATCTGGTCGTCGCCCAATCCCCCCTTGAGGAAGTCGAGACCCGCTTCACCGTGGATCACGTCGTTCCCGTCATTCCCCTCGATATAGTCGTCGCCCGATCCGCCCCACAATTGATCATGGCCCGCCCCGCCATACATGAAGTCGGCAAGGATCGTTCCCCTGATGAGGTCGTTGCCAATCGTACCGGTAAATTTCGCCATTTCCCCGCTCCCGCAAAAAGCCCGGCGGCTGTCAAGTGACGCCAGGCTGATCTAACTTGCGGTGTAGCTAATATAAATGAATGTATGATTGAAATGCCCACAGGAGGCGGATTGTTCTCAATGTGCGGGGCAAGTGTTGGCACAGGATCAACAAAGATGCTGACATTATGCTTTTGAGAGCAAGCACTTCCGCTTGGAGGTTATGATTACCCCGAAGCCAATTGTCCTGCGAGTGGAACCGAACAGCATCGTCTAGATGTGGCAAAAACAGGCTGCTCCGTTCAAATAGCGGCGGCCTTGATCGTCCCGATGGCGGCTTCTCGCGGCGCGATCGCCTGCTGAGCGGTCCGTTCCCATTGAGCAAGGATGCGATCGATGGTGAAGCGCTGGGCTGCGATCCGGGCGCCTTCAGAAAGGCGCTGCCTTTGATCCGGGTCGGCGGAAAGTGCCGCAATGGCAGCGCCAAGAGCGGCAATATCGCCGTCGGGAACGAGGAGGCCGCTGATGCCGTCCGAAATCATCTCCCCAGGACCCCAGCGGCAATCGAATGATATGACCGGGACGCCTGCCGCCATGGCTTCGCCGACGACGATGCCCCAGCCTTCGAAGCGGGAGGAAAGGACGAAGATGTCGGCATCGCGAAGCCATGCGCCATGTTCCTGCGTGACGCCCGGCAATGTTACGCGGCCCTGTAGGCCAAGCGCATTCCTTTGCGCTTCCAGCCGGGCGCGTTCGGGGCCTTCCCCCCAGATGGTAAGCGACCAATCCGCGATATGCGGCGCAGCTCTGGCGAAGGCGTCGAGCAACAGGTCGAAGCCCTTTTGCGGTACGAGGCGGCCGACCGCGACGATCCGCCTGCCATTTGGCCGCAACCCATCGAGATGGACCGGAGCATAGGTGGGATTGGGGATGACCCACTGGCGCTGGCGCATGACCTTGGGGAAATAGCGCATCGCGCCTTCCGTCATCGTCACCAGCCCATGGGCGCGGGCATAGGCATAGCGGCGCAAGGCCGACCAGAGCGCCCCAGGATATTGCAGGGCGGGATTGTTGCGCTCCGACACGATGACGGGGATGCCGAGCGGCCTGGCGGCAAGCACGCTGACGACGTTGGTCCGGGTGAGGAAGCTGATGACGAGATCCGGGCGGCTGCCCGCCAGCGCCCGCCGGAGAGCGGCGATACGACCGAACACGGCAAGGGCGGATCGCAGCACCGGCATGCGGCCGACGGGATGACCCAGCTGAATGACGCTGACCGCTGGATCATGGGCATAATAGGGCGGCGTCCCCGGTTCTTCGAAGGCAAAGAGGCTGACCGACCAGCCTGACCGGCTGAAATGATTGCAGAGCAGGCTGACGATATGTTCCGATCCGCCCGCACGGAGCGCAGGCAGGACGAAGGCGATATGCGGCTTGCCGTGAACCGGTTTTGTCATGCGGTCACAGTGGGGCCGTCACAGCCGAGATTCCATGTCGATTGGGGATGATATCCCGATGGACGGGGGCCAACGCGGGATTGCCATTCCGGCGAATATCGGACGAAGCTCTTCACGCGAATGATTAGTCCACCGCGTCCCGCCATGCCTGGAACATCAGGATGCCCCAGAGATGATGGTGCCAGTTGCGGACGCCCGACTGATGCTCCCGCCATTTTCGGTCCACCACCTTCGGATTGAAATATCCTTCTTCGGCCAATCGAGCAGGGTCGAGCAGGTCGCCCGCCCATTCACGCAGGGGCCCCCGCAACCAGTCATCCAGCGGAACGGCAAAGCCCATTTTCGGCCGGTCGATCAGCTGCTTTGGAACATGGCGGTAAAGCAGCTGCCGAAGGAGATATTTGCCGACGCCGCCCCGTACCTTGAAGTTGTAGGGAAGGGTCCAGGCAAATTCGAACAGGCGATGATCGAGAAAAGGCGCCCGCGTTTCGAGGCTGCAAGCCATGGCTGCCCGGTCGACCTTCACCAGAATATCGTCGGACATATAGTGACAAGTATCCTCCAGCATCTGATATTCAATCAGGTTGCCCGATGGGACATCGCGGGGCGGGCCGTACTCCAGCGGCTCGTCTATGCCTTCCATCAGATCCGATGGAGACCACAGGCTGGTCATTTCGCGGCAGAAGCTTTTCTGGTCGGGCGCTGCGATGACGTTCGCGCCCTTGTGAAGCTTGTCCCCGGGATGCGCCCATCGCTTGTGCGCGGGCATCAGCGGTTCGGCAAAGGCATAGAGCCGATCCCATTGCTGTTCAGGAACCGATTGCACCAATTGGCCAGCCATGCGCCGCACCATACGGGGGATGCGCGCCGTGTGCCGCCACAGCCCTGCAGCCATGAAATAGCGGGCATAGCCGCCGAATAGCTCATCACCCCCGTCGCCCGACATGGCGACGGTAACCTGCTGCCTCGCCAGCCGCGTCACCAGCGTGGTGGGAATTTGCGAAGGATCGGCAAAGGGCTCATCATAGATAGCGGGCAGATCGGGGATGACGGCCATGGCGTCGGCCGGAGACACCATGAGTTCGGTGTGATCGGTGCCCAAATGCCGGGCGACCGCAGCGGCATGTTCCGCCTCATTATAGTCCGCCTCGTGGAATCCGATCGAGAAGGTCCGGACGGGCTGCGACGATTGAGCCTGCATCAACGAAACGATGACGGAGGAATCGACCCCACCGGACAGGAATGCGCCCAATGGGACATCTGCAACCATCTGCCGCCCGATCGCGCCGCGCAGCAGGTCTTCGAGCGCATCGGTGGCGTCCGCTTCGTCCCCGGCGAACGGCATCTGGCGCTGGCGGGCGACTGCGTCGGCGGCGAGCCAATAGGGCTGCGGATCGGGCGTCACGCCCCTCTCCAGATCCTGCATGCTGATCTTGAGCCAATGGCCGGGCAGCAGCTTGCCGATGCCCTCATAGACGCTGAAAGGCGCGGGAATGGCATTGTGACGCAAATAAAGCGCGAGCGCGCGCCGGTTCAGCGGGGCGTTGAAGCCGGGCAGGCGCCGCAGCGCCTTCAGCTCCGACCCGAACAGGAAAACGCCCTTGTGCCACCCATGATAGAGCGGCTTCTCGCCGAACCGGTCGCGCGCCAGGTAGAGGCATCGCTCCGCCCGATCCCAAAGAGCGAAAGCGAACATGCCTGTGCTCTGCCTCAGCGCCTTGTCGAGCCCCCAGGCCTCGACTGCGGCGAGCAGCGTCTCCGTATCGGAATGCCCCCGCCATTGGGGCGCAAGGCCTTCCCGCTCCAGTTCCCGGCGGATGTCGGCATGATTGTAGATCTCGCCATTATACACGATCACCCAGCGCCCGCCTGCCGACTGCATCGGCTGATGTCCCGCAGCCGACAGGTCGACAACGGCAAGCCGACGATGCGCCATCGCGATGCCCGCTTCGTCATCATGCCAGCTTCCCCCGTCATCGGGGCCGCGATGCCTTATGGCGTCGTTCATGACAGGCAGGCTGTTTTTGAGGAGGGAGAAATGCTGGCGGCTCCAGCCGCCGATCAAGCCACACATGCTGTTTGCATCTCCCTCAGGTCCGGGTGTCAGCAGCGCGCACGTCCGTCGCGACTGGTTATCATTCGTCCGGCACAATGAAGGCGCAGCAAAGCCGAATCCACGGCCCTTCCGGATATACCCCCTTGGAACATCTCGATTATCGTGGAACGCCCGCCAACTTCGGGCTAATCCCGATTGGCAGGCCTCATATCCAAGAGCCCACTTTCTGCCCCAGCGCTAAATTGTAGATTTTTCTACACTATCCGGTGCGGGAGAAAGTATGAAAGTCCTCCACGTCATTACCGCCCTGAACGTGGGGGGCGCGGAAACCATGCTCGCCAAACTGGTCGAGCATGAGCGCATGCATGGCTTTGCCGTCCAGTCATCGGTCGCGTCACTGATGCCGCCCGGCGCTGGCGCGGATCGTATCAGGGCCAGCGGCACGCCCGTTCATGATTGCGGCCTGACCGGCCCGCTCGCCCTGCTGCCCAGCCTGTTCCGCCTGCGCGCGGTCGTCCGCCAGGTACAGCCCGACCTGATCATGGCGTGGATGTACCACGCGCACATCGCCGCCACGCTGGCCAACGGGCTGATGCCCCGAAAAATCCCCCTGATCTGGAACGTGCGCCATAGCATCGACGATATCCGTCAGGAAAAGCCCGCGCTGCGAGCGGTCGTGCGGACGGCAGCCCTGCTATCCCACCTGCCCCACTCGATCATCTACAATTCGCATGCCGCCGCCGGACAGCATCAACGGCTCGGTTTCCACGCGCGCCATGCAATGGTGATCCCGAACGGCTTCGACCCCGATCTCTTCCGCCCTCGCGAAGGCGCGCGCGAGCAACTCGCCGCCAAACTCGGCATTGATCCCGGATCGCTGATCATCGGGATGGCGGCGCGCAATCATCCGATGAAGGACGCCGCCAACCTGGCGGAGGCAGTGCTGATTGCCAGGCAGTCGGGTGTCGATGCCCACCTCATCCTGACGGGCGAAGGGATGGATCGGCCGACGGGGCGGCTGGCGGAGCTGCTGGAGGCGCTCCCTTCCGATCGCGTGACACTGCGCGGCCATGATGGCTCACTCGCGGAACTGTTACAGGGCCTCGATCTCCTCGTCCTTCCATCGGCATGGGGCGAAGGCTTTCCCAACATTCTGGGCGAGGCGATGGCTTGCGGCATAGCCTGCATCGCGACGGATGTGGGCGACAGCGGATGGGTGCTGGGCGATACCGGCATCATCGTTCCCCCGCGCGATGCGGCGGCTCTGGCGGACCGCATCGTCACCCTGGACAGGATGGGGCCGGACGGGCGCCGTCAACTCGGCGCCGCTGCGCGCGCTCGCGTGAAGGAGAGATTTTCCATGAGCAGGATCGCCGGGATGTACAGCGATCTCTACCGGAGCGCAGGCGGCGCCGGCACCCCTCGAAATTTGTTTCAGGCCGGTATCGGCCCGGCGCAGGTGATGTGATGGATCAGGTTCTGCCAGCCTTCAGCGCCAGCCCGTCCGACGCCAGACCCGCACCGCGCGATATCTGCGCTGGTCCGGCCCGCATCTGCTTCCCCTTTGCCGGAGGCGTGGTGGGCGGTAGCCATATCTCGACGCTCAAGCTCATCCAGCGCCTCGACCGGACACAATTCACGCCGCTGATAGTGCTGCATCATGGCGCGGGGCAATGCGCCGAACTGCTCCGGAAGGAAGGGCTCGAATTCATCACCCTGCCCCGCCGCTTCCTGGGCAAGTCTTCGGGTGTGCCGCCACTTGAAGGGGGGCGTGCGCTCATGAGCGCCCTGACGGACCAATGGAGCCTATGCCGCTTCCTCAAGTCCCACGACGTCAGGATCGTTCATACCAATGAAGGTCCGATGCATATTTCCTGGGCGCTGCCCGCGCGCCTCGCCGGGGCAAAGCTGCTCTGGCACCATCGCGGAACATCCAAGGCGCGAGGCGTGCGGTATATCGCGCCGTTCGCCGCCAACCGGATCGTCGGCGTGTCGGCTTTCGCCCTGTCCGAGGTACGCCGCATCACCGCAGCCGCGCGGGAGACGGCGGTGGTGTATAGCCCGTTCGATACGCACTGCGAACCGATCGACAGGGCAGAAGCGCATCATCGCCTGACATCGGAACTGGGGCTCGACCCGGCGACACGGCTCATCGGCTTTTTCGGCAATCTGGTGGGAAGCAAGCGGCCAGACATGTTCATCGACATGATGGCATGCGTTGCAAGGATGCGGCCCGATCTGCCCGTGGTAGGGCTCATGTTCGGCTCTCCCCTGATCGATGGGATCGAAGCCCGATTGCGCCAGCGGATCGAAGCGCAAGGCGTCGCCGCCCAGGTGCGCTTGATGGGCTTTCGCTATCCTTCGGAAAGGTTCATGGCGGGATGCGACATTCATGCGGTGACGGCAGTCGGTGAACCCTTCGGCAGAACCTTGATCGAAGCCATGTTGCTGCGCACGCCAGTCGTGGCGGCTGCATCCGGCGGCAATCTGGAAGCGATCGAGGATGGAGTGAACGGGCTGCTCGCCAAGGTCGACGATCCTGATGCCATGGCGTCGACTCTCATCTCTCTGCTGGATTCGCCGGAGCAGGCTGCAAGGATAGCGGCGACGGCAGCGGCCCAGGCCGTCGAGCGATATGGGGTTGATCGCCATGTGACCGAGATCAGCGCGATCTACCGGTCGCTGCTTGCGGACGAACGCCAGGGAAAGCACAAGTCGTGGTAAGCCAGAATGCGACCGCGGTTCTGGGCGTCAGCATTGCCACCTTGCTGATCACGCCATTCGTCGCGCCGCCCGACTTGTTCAGCCTTCAGACCGGACAAGGCGCTGACAGCGATGTGAATGGGTCATCGGTACTGCCCGAAGTGGCGGGCGCGGAAGCCTTTCCGGGAGCCGAGGGCTTCGGCCGCCGTTCGCGCGGCGGACGCGGCGGCAGGATCATGCCCGTGACGACGTTGGCGGACCATGGCCCCGGGTCCCTGCGCGAATGCATAGATGCCAAGGGACCGCGAACCTGCATTTTCCGGGTAAGCGGCGTGATCCGCTTCACCACCCAGCGCCCAACGATCCGCAATCCATTCATCACAATCGCAGGGCAGACTGCGCCTGGGGGCGGAGTAATCATCACCCATGGCGGCGGAGAGGACGGCTTTACCCCTATTGTGGCCAAGGACACCCATGATGTTGTCATCCGCCACATTCGTGTTCGTACCGACCTCAATGGTGTTCATCGCGGCAGCAATGGTTCTTTCACCTTCGAGAACAGCCGCAATGTGATATTCGATCATGTCAGCGGCGCCTGGGCCCAGGACCAGATCATGACCGGCTTCCTCTTCAACGACAATATCACCATTTCCAATTCGATCTTCACCCAGGGCATTCCCAAGCACGACAAATGCGCACTGCTCGCCTCTCATCCGGAAAAGCCACAGAAGATCAGCTTCATCCGCAATATTTGCGCGCATAATGGTGACCGTAATCCGGACGTGAATTTCATGCCCGGCTCCTGTATAGAGATAGTCAACAACCTTCTTTACAATGCGCAATCCCAATTCACCGAAGTTCATGAGAGCTTTGGAGGTTCAGCGGTCAATCTCGTTGGCAATTATTACAAAAGAGGACCCAATAGCAGGGACGATATCGCTGCGGTGGATCGCGTGGTTTATGACAATCCGGGTATATCTCAGGTCTTCCTGGAGGGTAACAAGCTGGACCGTGTTTCGCGGCTCAACACCAAGGATGTCGACATCGCCCTGGTGAAGCGCCCGGCATGTCCTTTGAGCGTCCGGGTGATCTCAGCTGATGAGGCCTATGCCCAGGCCTTGGGAGGCGCGGGGGCTTTTCCGCGCGACGCATTGGACCTGCGGACCGTGTCCGAAGTGCGCGAGCGCAAGGGCACGATCCTGCAGGATCCTGCAATGCAGGCGGGCCCTCGCCCCTTACCGGCGATCGCGCCGGGCATGCCCTATGCCGACCTGGACGAGGACGGAATGGCGGACAGTTGGGAACGGGTCAACGGCATGGATCCCAGGAAAAACGACGCTTGGCAGGATGCCGATCATGATAAATGGCTGAACCTGGACGAATTTCTCGATTTCGCCCATCGCGAGGTCATGGCCGGTCGGCAGATCCGCTGACGCTTCTGCCCATCAATATTGCAGGCGGATTTCCGCGCCGAGGATAGTGCGATCGAAATCGTCGAACGCTCTGCTGCTATCTCGGTTTGCAATACGGCCAGTCAAGGCGAAGGAAATATTGCGGTTCAGCAGATATTCGATTTCGGCCACGCCCGCAATGGTGCGCTCCTTCTGGCTGGTGCCGATAAAGTTGCTGCGGCGGTACACAACGGAAGCTTGCCAGCGTATGTTATGGTATATTTCATTCTGTACTCCCAACCGCACGCGCGTGTCGGTTCGCGACTGCGCGCCGTTCCGGACCGTGGCGACATCGCCCCGGAAACCGTCGAGCGTAACCGCCCAGCGCGGCGCAGGCGTGTAGATGAGCCCCGCCGACACGGAAAGGCCGGTCCGGCTGTCGAACCGGGGATCGTCGGGATTGAAGCGGAACACGCCGACCGCCGCCTCGCCGCGGATCAGCCCACCCGGTTCCAAGGAGATGCCGCCGCGCGCGCCATAAGTCTTGGAGTCGCGATCGACACCCGACGCATCTACAGCCAGCCGGAAGTTTCTGGCGGTGTAAAAGGCCTCGCCAAAGACGTCCATCATTCCGCTGAGCCGATAGCCGATGCGGGCGGAGCCGGAATATTGATCATAGTCGCGCTCGGCATCGACCGAGGCAAGCGCATTATTCTTGAGCGCACTCCCCTTCACCCCGACGGTGAAGCGAGCGCCGCGATGCGTATAGCCAAGGTCGCCCTGCCATATGTCATATTTGCGCGGCGGGGTGCCGGTTCCAAGCCGTGCTTCAGGTTCACCCCGGTCTTCGACCAGCCGTGTCCAGCCAACATTGGCGCTGATCGCGTCGCTGCCCGACAGATTGTATACACCGCCGAGGCTTGCGTTGATGCCTTCGGAGTTTTCAGACTCATTTTTGAAATAGCGCCGAACGACGCCCCGCGCCTGTGCGGATAGCTGGAACTTGTCGTCACTCAGTCGCAGGTTAAGCCAGGGTGAGATGGTCAGGCGCTCGTCATCGATCTTGTCCGAAGGCAATGCGTAGATGTTGGAATCATATTCCAGCCGGACATCCGCACCGAGATAAGCCGAAATCCTCCCCAACTGGACTGCTTTTGCCTCATATTCTTCGGGTGTTTCCAGCAGCGGCGTGGCCCTGTCCAGTTGCTGAGCGGCCGCTGGCAATGCGGTCCCCGCAAGGATGATGCAGGAGCAGAATGGGAGGAGGCGTGCTGCTGTCAAAACCATTTCTCCACGACTTTGATGGTGTCACCCGGTTGGATCGGCGTATTTTCGGATGCCTTGGCGGTGGATGCCTGCCCATCCACCTGACGGATGATGGCGACAGTGTTCTTGTTGGCGCGGAAGGTGTAGCCGCCGGCCACCGACACAGCCGTGACGACAGTCATGCCCGGCCGATAAGGATATTCACCCGGGCTGCGCACTTCGCCAAGAATATAGATGGGACGCAGCTTCACAGGCTGAATGCTGACGGCAGGCGACACCATCAGCCTCTTTTCCACCAGCAGGGCAGCGACCCGCTGCTCCAGTTCGGGTATCGTCGAGCCCTTGACCGGAATCCCGCCCATCAGCGGCAGCGTCAGTTCTCCGCGATCGTTGACAACGAAAGCCGTGCCGTTTTCGATCTCCGTCAGGCCGGGGATGATGACGCGAAGCTCATCGCCCGGCCCTAACCTGTACTGATCAGCGTTAGCGGTGGAAACGGCGGGCAGGCCACCGACCGAGCCTGCACAGGCCGAAAGGGCCAGCATGAGGGAAATGCCGAAAGACTGGACGATCCGCATGACCACCTCCCATATCTCTGACCATCTCTGGCCATTTTGTTTCAGTTTCAGAACAGAAATAAGTTCAAGTCAATTGCTGCTGTATAGTTGCTTGTTCAGTAACGATAATTTCCCGCCTTCATCGCCAACTGCTTCCAGCAACGTCTCGATCATGAAGTGCATCGCCGCTTCTCCTAGAAGATGGTCCACCGGCAGCATGAGACTGCGCTCGCCTATCTCGGCAGCGACGGGGAGCGGCCGCAGATTGGGATAGGCGCTGTTGCGCACCGCCAACTCGCGCGACATGTCCGGGCAGGAACCCGTCCCCGCCGGAATGCCGCGCCGCGCGAGCGCCGCGATCACCTCGGATCGCGCCACCGCTGGATCGAGCAGCAGATAGAATTTATAATAGGCATGTTCGACCCCGTCGGGCACCTGCGGAAGCGCGATCAGCGGGTGCGCGCCCAAGCCTTCGCGCAGGAGGGCGGCGTTGGTGCGGCGGCGGGCCAGCCAGGAAGGCAGCTTGCGCAGCTGGGCCCGGCCGATCGCGGCCTGCATCTCCGTCAAACGCCAGTTGGTGCCGAAACTTTCGTGCAAATAGCGGAAGGCATTGCCAGCCGAAGGCGCGCTGAGCATCGCGACATTCTTGCCATGGTCCTTATAGGCCCAGGCTCGTTCCCAATGGGCTTCATCCTTCAGCAGCAGCATGCCGCCCTCGCCACCTGTCGACATGATCTTGTCCGTGCAGAAGGAAAAGGCGGAGGCATGGCCGAAGGAACCCGCCATCTTTCCCCGGATCGCCGCGCCATGCGCCTGGGCACAGTCCTCGACCAGCCACAGGCCATGTCGATCCGCAATGGCCAACAGCCCGTCCATGTCGCATGGCCAGCCCGCCAGATGCACGCACAGTATCGCCCTTGTCCGCTCATTGATCAGCGGGATGACGGCGGCGGGATCTATGGTGTGGCTATTCCGGTCTATGTCGGCAAACACCGGCACCGCCCCGACAGCAGCTACTGCCGAAGCGCTCGCGAAGAAGCTGCGCGCAGGCACGATCACCTCGTCGCCCGGCCCAACGCCCAGAGCGCGAAACGCGAGCTCCAGCGCGAGCGTGCCGTTCGCCAGCGATATGGCGTGCGGCATGCCGCAATAGTCGGCAAACTCCCGTTCGAACGCGCGGCACTCATCGCCATGCACCAGCGAATTGACCCGACCGCTTTGCAATACATGGACGACTGCGTCGATCTCGTCCTGCTCATATTGCGGCCAGCGCTGCTCGGGCGGCGGGAACGGCGCAGCCAAAGGCGTCGCGCCACTGATTTCACGATTTTGGACAATCTGGTTCATCGACTTCCAGCCCTCACGCTGATCTTTGGGACGGCTGCCAGCCGGAGCGTCTGGAGCGCAGTCCGTCATTCATTCGCAGCCTTGCCCACAAGATCGATTTCGCGGGTCAGTTCGCGCAGCGTCTTTGCCCAGGTGGATTGGGCGGGCGCGCGCAGCAATTCCTTCATCAGGTCGCGAACCCCATCCTCATCATGGGCATGGATCAGGCTCGCCAATTCGGTGAACGCGTTGACCAGCTTTTCCAGCGGCACGGGGCAAGGACTGGCCTCGATCACGCCGGGAATGGTGGAGCGAAGCTGTTCCTCGGTCGTGTCGAACAGTTCCTCGTAGAGCTTCTCGCCCGGGCGCAGGCCGACGAACTTGATGGGCACGTCGATGTCCGGACGCAGCCCCGCAAGGCGGATCATCCTGCGCGCGATATCGACGATCTTGATCGGCTCACCCATGTCGAGGACGAAGATCGTGCCGCGGTCGATATTCGTTTCCATCGCGCGGGCACTGCTCTGCAGGATGAGCTGCACAGCTTCGCCGACGGTCATGAAATAGCGCTTGATGTCAGGATGCGTGATGGTGAGCGGCTTTCCGGCGGCCATCTGCTGTTGCAGCAGGGGCACGAGCGAGCCGCTGGAACCCAGCACATTGCCGAACCGGACGGTCATGAAGCGCGGGCTGTCGGGATCGCACTGACCAATGAGGTCGAGCGCCTGGCAATAAAGTTCGCCCAGGCGCTTGGTCGTGCCCATGACACCGACGGGATTGACCGCCTTGTCGGTCGACACCTGGATCATCGCAAGCGCGCCATAGGCGCAGACCGCATCGGCGACGTTGCGCGTGCCAAGCACATTGGTGTGTGCGCCTTCGCACGGGTTGGCCTCGACGATCGGCACATGCTTGAGCGCGGCCGCATGGAAGACGACCTCCGGCTGATGGCGCTCGAAGACGTCATTGAGCGCCGCGCGATCACGGATCGAGCAGAGTTCAGGGCGGCAGATGACCTCGGGAAACTTGTCCCGGACCTGCATCTCGATCGTGTAGAGATTGAACTCCGAATGGTCGAGCAGCACGATCTCCGCTGGGCGGAAGGTTGCGATTTGGCGCACCAGCTCGCCGCCGATCGTGCCCCCTGCCCCAGTGACCAATATCCGACGGCCACGGATCAGCCGGTCGACGATATTGCGTTGGAGGGACACTTCGGGTCGTCCAAGCAGGTCGGCGAGCTCGAACTGCTTTATCTCGATGCGCGGTTCCCCATCCTTCGTTTTCTGCAGGTCGTTGGCATGGGCGACGGTAAGGTCGCACTGGTCCGCCAGCTTGACCAGATGGGAAAAGGAGCGGCGCGGCATAGCCTTATCGCCGCGGATGACCAGACTTTCCGGCTTCAGCCCGCGTGTCGCCAGCGTCTCGACGATCTGGGGCAGCTTGTCGGGTGACCCGAGCACGGGGACACCCGCGATCTGCAGCCTCGTCTCGCGGCTGTCGAAGGTGAGAGCACCCACGACATTGAACCGGTTCGTGCGTTCGGCGCGCAACATGTCGATGAGCGACCGGATCCAGTCGAGTTCGCCGAGCAGCAGGATATTGTGGCTGCCGCCTGGCGGGACGATATGGGCAAGCGCAAATTCGCGCAGGCCACGGCGCACCGTTCGCACGCCGATCATGGCGACCAGCAGCAGGGCTGAATGCAGCAGAGCAAAGCCGACCGCCTCCAGCGGGGCAGCCCTGATCTTGGCGGAGAGGATCAGGCACATCCCCCAGGCGGCCGCCGCGCCTCCGGCCACCGCCGTCGACAAGGTGATGCCGTCGCCAAAGGAGAGGAAGCGCCAGCTCCGCCAATAAAGGCCCGTCAGGCAAAGGGTGAACACCGCCACCAGGCTGAAGAAGAACATGAGGCTGGGGCGATCATGGAAGGCCGTCGAAACCGTCCCCGGCATCGTCATGACCACCGCAAGCAAGGTGATCAGGATCAATGATGCATCGATCAGCATCAGCGCTGCAAAACGCGCAGGACCAGGGAAGCCGGTCGGCCGTGTCAGCAGATCATGGAGCAATATCGCCCAAACCGGCGCGCCTGCGGGCACATTTTCCCGCAGGTCCACGCCGTCGTCGAGAATTGGGTCAGATCCAGCGGGCGGTGCGCTCGCATCCATAGCAAAACCCTTGCGGTTCAAGAAAAGACCTTCGACGATCGCGCACCGCATAGGTCGAAGACATCTTCGCGGCATGCAGAGCGTGATCGTTCAAGTCACCGCCAAACGGTAACGACTTGGGTTTCGCCCGCAATGAACCAGACAGCTATCATCCCTAGTGGCAGAAAATGGGCGCCAGCGATGGCCGAAGGAGCAGAATTCCCGGCGCTGGCAGCCCGAATGATTTACCGGATGAGGTCGGAGTAAATCTTTTGGCTAATTGACAGCAGCCCACGCGGTGTTGGCACCGCGATCTTCCGAACGCCAGGATGCCCGAATAAAGCCAGTGGTCCTTTGATGCTGTCACAAACGAATCGGACATTTGGTCTATGCCGCCCGGTCATGTTGCAGCGAAAATGGAATGCGGCACATGATTTCAACCATTTTGCCAAATGTGTGAAAAGACAGTCCCTTACCGAATTCGCCTCCTGAACATTCTTTATACAAGTTAAGTTTTTACAGAAAGTTACGCCTATTGTTCAGATCGGCAGTTGTGATACTCTCCGGCTCGATAAGATTGGGGTCGCCTTCAGGCAGTGCTTTTGCATTTCAATCCATCACGGCTTGCCGATGATGTTGAGGGAGGCGAACGATGACAATAGTTTCAGATGTCGTGCTTGTGGGCGGAAGCTCGATCGTCAGGGAAGGTTTGCGGCGGCTGTTGTCCTCTCAGCACCGCCATATCCTCTACACGGGCGCCAAGCTTGATGAGTTCGTCCTTTCGGAAACGGGCTGCCCGGCATGTCTGCTGCTGCTGATCGAGGATCAGGACAGGGAATGGAGCGGCGCTGCCCTTGCCGAGGTGCGCGAGCAATGTCCTGCCGCCCGCATCGCCATTCTCGCCAACAAATTCGACTTCGACACGATGCTGGACGCTTTCCGGGCCGGGGCGGAAGGCTATCTGATCAACGACCTATCTTGCGAAAGACTGGGCGGATATCTCGATCTCATAGCGCTTGGAGAAAAGATTTTCCCGTCACAACTGGCTCAGCAGCTGATCGACCAAGCCACGACTTGCGAGGAGGTTCCTGATGCCGTGTCGATCGACGGCGCCAATCTTTCCGCGCGGGAGATGGAAATATTGCAGCGCCTGATCGCCGGATTGCCCAACAAGGTCATATCCCGCCAGTTGTCGATCAGCGAGGCCACCGTTAAGGTCCATGTGAAGGCGGTACTCCGCAAACTGCGCGTGTCCAACCGCACCCAGGCGGCGATATGGGCCGCGAGCCAAGGGCTGCACGGCATGGCTGGCGGCGATACGTCGTTCCCCAAAACCGCCACCTCTTCCGCCAAGATCGATCATCCCGGCCTTGCTGCAAAGGGCGGGAGCAACGCCGCCACTGGCTATACGGCCAACGTCTGAAAAGCGGCAGAGACCAAGCTGCCGCATTCCCCTAAGTCGCGCGAAATTTTCGGTTTTTAGTGGCTCTGCCCCTTACCCGATTGGATATTGCCGCCTGCCCCTTTTGAACGTCGCGCAGGTATTATGTGCAATGGACTAATCGAGATCGGATTTGCATCCTAGCCGCCGATCGAGGCAGTAATTACGAGCCGGAGCGCCAGGCGTGCAGACCAGTCACTATCAGGCAAGCAACTATCCTTTGCCCAGCGGTCATGGCGCCAGCCCTCCCCGGGAACGGGCGCAGTTCTGGACGGACGAACTGCACCGTTGGGAATTCGTGCTGTTGCAGGGAGCGGTATTTTTCGCGCCTTATATCGCGTTCCGCCATCCCAGCGTCTACATCACCTTGAGCGACATCATGTTCGCGGGCGCCTTTTTCCTGCGGGTCGCGTCGGGCCGGGTGGCCACCCCCTTTGCCAGCTTGACCTGGCTCTGGGTGCTGGGCCTTCTGATGCTGAGCGGCGGGCTGTTCATAGGCAGCGTCTTCAAGGGCGACGTCGTCAGATGCCTGGTGCTGATCGCGCAATATGCCTTCGCTTATCTGATCGTGCCGCTCGTGCTGTTGCGCAGGTCGGAAGAGGAAGCGGTGCGCCTGATCAAATGCTGCATCTGGGGCATGGTCACGATGTGCGTTATCGGCGGCATCATCTATCTGAGCGGCCATTACAGCGCCGAAAGAGAGCAGATGGCGGTGGTGACAGGCAACCGGCGGTTGCAGGGCTTTGCCGGAAATCCCAACGGCATGGCGGTCCTGACGGTCATGGCTTTGCCGCTCGTCTGGCTCCTTCTGCTATCGCAAAAGATGCGGACCTGGGTTTCACTGCTTTGCATCGCCCTTCTCGTCACGGGCATAATCCTGACCAGTTCCAACACAGGTCTCTACAGCATGATCGCTGCCGCCCTCATCTTCTTCGGTGGCAGGCGCAATTTCAAGACCTTGATCGTCATCGCCTTGCTTGGCAGCGCGCTGTTGACCTTTGGGCAGAATTATTTACCCGAGACCTTCCAGACCCGCGTGCTGTCTGCGATGAACTCCGGCGACCTCTCGAGCGCCGGCACGTTCGCGGACCGCCAGGAGCTGAACAAGGAAGCGCTCGAAAAGGCCGATGAGAATCTCATCATTGGTATGGGCGCTGACCAGTATCGGCAGGAAAGCCGATATGGTCTGCCGGTACATAATCTCTATCTTCTCCTGTTGAACGAAGGCGGCGGACTGTCTCTGCTCGGTTATCTGATATTGCTCGCCGTTCCATTGCTCGCCGCCATTGCAGCGCACCGGAGCAAGCACGGAAAATTGGTGCTCCTGACCACGGTCACGATATTGGTGGCCTTCGCCAACGCTGTCATGGGGATGCCCCATGTCTATGGGAGGTGCTGGTTCCTCTTCGTTTTCCTTGCCCTCAGCCCGTCGCTTGTCGGACAGGGGGTGATAGACCCGCGCTTCCTTCCTTCGCCTGGGCAACGCCGCGGCATGCGCGGCCGCCTTCCGCCGCTGGAAAGCTGAAGCCGGATCGAGCATTTTCGAAGCAGATCGCATCCTGCTGGCTTCGGAAAATTCAGATCACCAAAGGTAGATGGAGCGTGATCCGATCCAGCCGACCGGGTCATGCTCTATCCTCATGGGGAAAAAGATATGTCCCCAAAAGGACGATTTCTGCGCAGGATAGGGCGCTTTACCATGACATTATGCAGTTCCCGCGGGTGACAGAGAGAAGCGGTCCGTATCCACACATTTGGTGAAAGGGGAGGCATGCTTTTCAATTCATATGCATTTCTGTTCGGCTTCTTCCCGCTCACCATGTGCGGCTTCCTGCTGTTGTGGCGGTTCAAGCCGGAATGGCGCGGCGCCTTTCTGGCGCTGGCTTCGGTGCTTTTCTACATCTGGTGGGACGCGCATTTCCTCTGGTTGCTCGCAGGTTCGATCGTCTTCAACTATCTTTGCGGCCGTGCGATCGTGAAAGCGCGTACGCGCAAGTCGGCTCTCCGCATCATGCAGGCGGGCATTGCCATCGACCTCTGCGCGCTGGGCTATTTCAAATATGCGACCTTCATCGCGAACAATATCGATGCGCTGACCGGGCTTGATTTCGCGGTCGGCTATATTGTCCTTCCCATCGGCATATCCTTCTACACCTTCACGCAGATCGCCTTCCTGGTCGATGCCTATCGCGGAGAAGCGAATGAATATAATTTCACCAATTATGTCCTGTTCGTCAGCTACTTTCCCCATCTGATCGCGGGGCCGATCATCCACCACAAGTCGATGATGCCGCAATTCGAATCCAAATCAATCTTCCGTCCCACCGCGCGTGGGGCGGCGCTGGGGACTGTCTTCTTCCTCATCGGCCTCATCAAGAAGGTGGTCCTGGCTGACGGTTTCGCCCTCTATTCGGACGCGATATTCAACGCATCCCTGAAAGGCTTCGCACCCGACTTCGCGGTCTCCTGGATCGGAGCGCTCTGCTATACATTCCAGATCTACTTCGATTTTTCCGGCTATTGCGACATGGCGATCGGCCTCTCGCTATTTTTCGGCGTACAATTGCCGTTCAACTTCAATTCACCCTACAAAGCGCGGAGCATCGTCGATTTCTGGCGCCGCTGGCACATGACACTGTCCGCTTTCCTGCGCGAATATCTCTACATCGCGCTTGGCGGAAACCGGAAGGGTCCGGGCCGCCGCTATGTCAATCTGCTGCTCACCATGCTTTTGGGCGGACTGTGGCATGGCGCGAACTGGACGTTCGTCTTCTGGGGCGCGCTGCATGGATCCTATCTGATCATAAATCATGCGTGGCGATCCTTGGCGGCGCGGCTCTCCCTGCCATCCTGGGGCGCTGCGGGTGTGATCGCGTCGACCGCGCTCACCTTCTTCAGCGTGATCATCGCATGGGTGTTTTTCCGTGCCGAAAGCTTTGCGTCAGGTACAACGATGCTGGGCGGGATGTTCGGCCTCAACGGCTTTGCAGGCTGGCAGCCAGCGACGGCAGAACTGTCCCGCCTGCTTGGCTATGACGAGATGTTGCTGGCGCCGGTCAGCCTCATATGCCTCGGTGGACTGATCGTCTGGGCAATGCCCAATTCGCAGCAGCTGGTCGCAAAGGCGGAGGAACTGATTTCTTCCCGCCGCTGGTCGCTCATGGGTGCAAGCGCGGTCCTCACCTGCTTCATCATGGCGATACATTCATCGCAAGGCGTGTCGCCTTTCATCTACTTCAACTTTTGAGCGCAAGATGAAACCCATCTCCCAATTTCTCGCTGGCGCGGCTCTCACGATCGGATCGTTGGAGCTTGCGCTGTGGTTGCTGCCGGTGAGTTCGGGCTTCGCCAGCCCGCCTCTATCGCCCAGGGACCCAGTGGTTCATTATGTGCCGCGCACCCAATATACCTCGTCAAGCGGATGGCTGATGCGCGATGCTGTCTCGGGCCGCATGAATAGCCTTGGCTTTTCCGGCCCGGAGGTGAGCCCCACCGACCAGAGCATAGCGCTGATCGGCGACAGCTTCGTCGATGCGCTCAGCATCCGGCCGGAGAAACGGGTGGGCTATCTGCTTGAAAACAGCGCTGTGCCAAAGCCGGTCGTGTCGCTTGGCGTGGCGGGCGCGGACTTTGCCGATTATGTCGTCGCGGCGCGGTGGGCAGAGCAGCATCTGAAGGCGCGAAATGCCATCGTCGTCGTCAATGAAGAGGATCTCTCATCCTCGATCCAGCCCAAGCTGCGCGGCTACTGGTATGAGGGCCATGGATCAGAGTTGCAGGTGCGATCCCGCTCGCCCAGCGCGTTTCGGAACAGCATAGGGCGCAGCCGCCTTGCCAGCTATCTTGTATATAATCTCAAATTTTCCCCTTCGGATGTCGCGCGCTCGCTTGATCCCTTCCCTGCGGTGAAGAAGGACATGCCAGCGCCGGCCGAAGCCAATCTGAAGCAGCGCGCGGTCCAGAGGTTCGTGCATGATCTCACCACTTTGCGGGCCAATGGGGGGCATGTCCTTTTGGTGCTGCAACCCAACGCCAAGGCGATCTATTCCGGCAAGCAGATGAGCCGTCCCAATATCGATCTATTGGTGAAGCAGGCCAATGCCGAACAGCTTGAGGTGCTGGACCTGGATGCACCGTTCAGGCGCTTCTACGCGAAG
Source organism: Sphingobium agri (assembly GCF_023051225.1). NCBI lineage: Bacteria > Pseudomonadati > Pseudomonadota > Alphaproteobacteria > Sphingomonadales > Sphingobiaceae > Sphingobium > Sphingobium agri. The sequence continues at coordinate 189,543 of NZ_JALKHS010000018.1, forward strand.
ACCGGCAAGCGCTTCGACTTGAGCGATACGGACCCGCACTGGAATGAGGCGGGGCATCAGCTTGCCGCCCAGGCAATCAGGCAGCGCATTGCATCCTGGCACATCGCCAGCCCGCGTTACGTCGCGAAACCGGTCAAAGCCGCAGTTGCCGGATGACCATGTCAGCGAAATAGCGCGCGCCCTTCGGGCCCAGATGATTGATGTCTGGCTGCGTTCCATTTGGACCAAGCCCCCGCGCCTCCGCCGGACTCATCTTTTCCAAGGCCACGACGCTCATGGTGTGCAGATCGATGAGGGACGTCCGCTTTGCCGCCGCGATCCGGCGGACCGCACCAGCATAGGGCTCCAGCCCGTCCCTGATCTTTCCATCAACATAGATGCGGCGCGCCACGGGCGTGATCAGGATTGGCTCGGCATTCAAGCTCCTGACATCATCTACATATTCGCTGATGATGTCCGTGAAATCCACGTCGGGATCGGTTCTCCGCTTCTCGTCCTTGCCGGCATCATTATGGCCGAACTGGATCAGGACCAGTGCATGTGAAGCGCCATCATCCTTGATTTTCTGAAGAACGGATTTCCAGCTGCCCTCCTTGCGAAAGCTTCTGGAGCTTCGCCCCGCGCGGGCGAGATTCGCGCAACTCTTCACCTTGGCAACCATGGATTGGCAAAAGGCATCACCCCAGCCGGTCGTGGAAGAGACAGTGGAATCGCCGACGAGGATGATGTCCCTCTGCTCCGGCGTGGAAGGGCCTGCCTGGGCGCAGGCGCTCAAACCAGCCAATGCCATGCCGAGCCGCGAGATCGTCCGCCATTGCATGCGCGTAGCCCCTTCAGTGCGTCACGCCATATGCTCGGCGCGCTCCCGCCAGCGTGACGGAGCCATACGCTCGTACCAACGGCGCCGGGTCGGCATTTCGCCGCTGAAATATTCGGCCGAGTCCATGTAGAACTGGACGGGATCGCCATAGCCGCGACGGGCATGTTCCGCATAATCGACCCGATTGATGACCACGCCGTCCACCGGCTTTTGCAGCACCTGCAACGCCGCGCGCACCTGTTCGATCGTGGTCCGGCCCCAGCGCACGACCATCAATGTGTGATCGGCGGCATCCATCAACATCCGCGAGTCCCGCGTGGCGAGCGTCGGCGGGGCATTGATGATCAGCAGGTCATAATGTTCCCGCAACTGATCGAGCAATTCGTTGACTTTCCGCAGCCGCATCAGCGCGACGGGATTGCGGGCGGGCTCCCGGGCGCTCAGGACGACAGGTTCATAGGTCGTTACTTCGGACGGCTCCAGGTCCTGCCTTTGCGTCAGGGCAAGGGGAGGAAGCATGTGGCGCGCATCGACTGCACCACTCAGATAATCAATGAGGTCCGGCTTTCCTCCCCCGTCATCGGTGGGGCGCAGGACATCGCTGGGGCGCCGCAGATCAAGGTCGATGACTATGGCGCGGCGGCCCATTGCGACGGCCGCGGCCAGCAGGGTCAATGTGACCGTGGACTTGCCGTCCCCCGTGATGGGCGACGTGATCAGCACGGTCTGGGCCTTGCCTGGCTGTGCCAGTTCGGCCACCTCGCTGCCCAGGCCACGCGCCACCTCCGCAAACAATGACTGGGGGTCCTTCAAAACCGGGTTGGCCTTTGCCGACATCAGCGCATCGCCGTCCAGTTCAGGCAGCATGGCGAAGGTACGAAGGCCGAACTGGTGATAGATCTGCTCGGCGTTCCACAGCCGGTTGTCGGTCAGCTCAATTCCAAAGACGATCAGCAGGCCCAGGATCAGTGATCCGACAAATGCGGCGAAGGTCGCGGACTTGGGCCGTGGTGAGATCGGGTCCTGCGGAACGGCGGCGGGCGACATCAGGCGCGAATGGATGCCCGATGCGGCAAGGCTGGTCTTCACCTGTTCAGCTCGCGTACTCATGGCGACGTACGCGCTCCGCGCCGCTTCGGCGGTCCGCTCCAGCGCGTTCAGTTCGACCGTCGCGGCCGTGTTTGCAAAGGCCTTGCCCGTGATGGAACGAAGCGTTCCTTCCAACTGTCCCGCTCGCGAGGCTGCAGAGGCCGCCTCGCTTCTTGCTAGGCCAGCCTCGCGAGCGGCGGCATTTTGCGCCTGCGTCGTGGCGGCCGCGATCACCCGGGCCTGCTCCTGGCGCATGCTGCCCGTGGTTTCGGCGATTTGCGCTTCCAAACCACGCATCTTGGGATGCTCGGCGCCATACATCATCGCCAGTTCGCTGCGCGTGCGCGTGAGATCGTCCAATTGCCGCCGCTGCTGGTCGAGCAATGGCGATGTCGCGCCCGCCGTCGTGATATTGTTCACCGCGCTCGCGATGCCAGCCGCGCGCGCACTTTGCGCCGCGCGCATGGCGGCGGCGGATGCGGCCTCCGTAGCGATGCGGTTGATCTGCGCATAATCTTCAGAGCCCCCGGCACCGGTCAGCATCTGGTGCTGGCGGCGGAAATCGGCGACCGCCTGCTCCGCCTTATGCGCCTCGGTCGCAAGCCGGCCCCGTTCATCATCCAGCTGGGCAGCGATCTTACCCTGTCGGTCGTCGCGCAACACGGCGCGGTAAGCGGCAAGGCTGGCGGGATATTGATTGGCGATTTCGGATGCGAGATCAGGCGACGTGGACCGCACGGTGATATCGATGAAGTCGGATTCCTTCTGGCTCGAAACCGACGTGCTGTACATCAGCCTGCCCGCGAGGCGCGACAGGCGCCGGTTGTCGAGGATGGCGCTGGCGGGCAGCGGATTTTCGACGAATCGCGGATCGGAAGCGAGCTTCAGGTCCTGCACGACGCGTTCGGCGAGCGATCGGGACCGGTAGATGCCCGCTTCGTTCGCCACACGCTGCTGGTTGCGGGCGGCCATGTCCGGCGATCCGCTGTCGTCATTCAATTCGACCTGGACCGTCGCCGTCGCCTGATAGACGGGCGTGCTCGTCAACTGCACCGCAAGGACAATCAGCACCGCGAAGAAGACGATCGCGCCCAGCAGCAATTCATGCCGCCGGATGATCTTTATGACCTGCCGTGCCGAAAGGCTGGAAGGGCGGGACCCGCCATCCATCGGGCCGTCAGACCTCGCTTCGAGAAGGGGCGCATTCAGCATTCCCGATTGCGACAGCATGAATAGATCCTCCACGACGGCATTCTGCCCCATTGGCCGCCGACCCTCCTGCTTTTGGAAGGAGCGATCAAACAATCTTAGGGCGCAAAGGGCAGGAATAATGATTAACCCCTTCGGGCATCGCGTGACGCAAGCGGCGCAGCACCGGGCCGCTCGTGCGGAGTCCCAAGCCGCGTCGGCTGGCTTCAGAAGGCCGCTCCACGGCCAACCACTTCCAAAGCGCGCATTTTTTATATAAGTTACCAATGCGGTTATTTTCCGAGGCGACTCAAGAAAAGCCGGGTCAGAGGCTATGAGGCGCCCGCATTGGTGGGAGAGGGCCTGTGCCGATTGCGGTCGCCATCGCCATGCTGGTGCTTGGTTCGGTCCTGTTTCATCTGTTCAGTCCCTGGTGGCGTACGCCGATCGCGTCCAATTGGGGCTCCATCGACTCCGCACTGGACGTAACCCTCTGGATTTGCGCTGCCGCCTTCATCCTCCTCAACCTGTTCATGGCCTGGGTCCTGGTGCGTTACCGCCACCGCGCCGGGCACCGGGCGCATTATGAGCCGGAAAACGCCTCTTTGGAGAAAAGGCTGACGATCTGGACGGCTATCGGCATCGCTGGAATGCTGGCTCCAGGCCTCGCCGCATGGGGCCGCTATGTTTCCGTGCCCCAGGACGCGACGATCATCGAGGCGGTTGGCCAGCAGTGGCAATGGTCCTTCCGCTATCCCGGACCCGATGGCGTGCTGGGCGCGGCAGCGGTCAAATATGTGACACCGGACAATTCGCTGGGCCTCGATCCACTGGACCCGTTCGGCCGCGACGATCTGCTGGTAGAGGCGGGCGATCTTCATCTTCCCCTGGATAAACCGGTCAAGATCGTGCTGCGCTCCAAGGATGTTCTGCACGATTTCTACGTGCCCGAATTCCGGGCGAAGATGGATCTGGTCCCCGGCATCGTCACCTATTTCTGGATGACCCCGACCAAGGCGGGCACGTTCGATATTCTCTGTGCTGAACTGTGCGGCACGGGCCATCATGAAATGCGCGGACGCGTCGTGGTGGAGCCGCCCAAGGCTTTCGCCGCCTGGCAGGCGCAGCAAACAAGCTTTGGCCAGATCCTCGCCGAAACGCCGCCTGACGCCATGTCGATCCTGCTGATCAAGGCAAATGCCTGCATAGTCCCCGCTTCCTGGAGCAAGAGTTGATGGCTACCACCCTGGCCGACGACCTGAGGCCGATGCATCATCCTCATAGTTGGGTCACCAGATATGTCTGGAGCCAGGATCACAAGGTCATCGCCATCCAATATAGCGTCACGGCCATCGCGATTGGACTGGTGGCGCTGGTCCTGTCCGCGCTGATGCGGCTGCAACTCGGCTTCCCCGGTGTCTTCCCCGCCATCCAGCCGGACAATTACCTCCAGTTCGTGTCGATGCACGGCATGATCATGGTCGTCTATCTGCTGACGGCTTTGCTGCTGGGCGGCTTTGGCAACTATCTCATTCCGTTGATGATCGGCGCGCGGGACATGGTCTTCCCCTTCGTCAACATGCTGAGCTACTGGCTCTACCTGTTGTCGGTCATCGTCCTCGTCACGGGTTTTTTCGTTCCGGGCGGGCCTACGGGAGCGGGCTGGACGCTTTACCCACCGCAGGCCATCAGCGAAGGAACGCCCGGCCACCAATGGGGCATCGCCACCATGCTGGTGAGCCTTGCCATCTTCGTTGCCGCCTTCACCATGGGCGGGCTCAACTATGTGACGACAGTGCTTCAGGCGCGGACCAAAGGCATGACCCTGATGCGGATGCCCCTGTCGGTCTGGGGCATTTTCACCGCGTCCATCATGGGCCTGCTTGCCTTCCCCGCGCTGTTCGTCGCGGCGATCATGATGTTGTTCGACCATTTCGCGGGCACCAGCTTCTTCATGCCGACCATGCAGTCGATGGGTGCGATCACCCCGACCGAGGGTGGAAGCCCCCTGCTATTCCAGCATCTCTTCTGGTTCTTCGGCCATCCCGAAGTCTATATCGTGGCGCTGCCGGCCTTTGGCATCGTGTCGGACCTGATCAGCGTCCATGCGCGCCGCAATATCTTCGGCTACCGCATGATGGTGTGGGCAATCACCATTATTGGCGCACTCAGCTTCGTCGTGTGGGCACATCATATGTATGTCAGCGGCATGAACCCCTATTTCGGGTTTTTCTTCGCGACATCGACGCTGATCATCGCGATCCCCACGGCGATCAAGGTTTATAACTGGCTGCTGACGCTTTGGCGCGGCGACATCCATCTGCGCGTGCCGATGCTGTTCGCCATCGCCTTCATCTTCACCTTCATTCACGGCGGGCTGTCGGGATTGTTCCTTGGCAATGTCAGCGTCGACGTTCCGCTGTCCGATACCTTCTTCGTCGTCGCGCATTTTCACATGGTGATGGGCGTGTCGCCTGTATTGGTGATCTTCGGCGCCATCTATCACTGGTATCCCAAGATCTTCGGGCGGATGTGGAACGAGACATTGGGCAAGCTCCACTTCTGGATCACCTTCCTCGGCGTCTATGCGATCTTCTTGCCGATGCACTATCTCGGCATCCTCGGCGTGCCGCGCCGCTATTATGCCTTGGGCGAAACAGGCTTCATCCCGCCCTCGGTCCATCTGGCCAATGAATGGATCAGCATCGCCGCACTGATCGTCTTCGCTGCGCAAGGCCTGTTCTTCTTCAACATGATCTGGAGCTTTTTCCGGGGACCGCGCGCTGATCCGAACCCCTGGGGTGCAGCAAGCCTCGAATGGCAGACGCCGCAGACGCCGCCGGCACATGGCAATTGGGGACCAGCCCTGCCGACCGTCTATCGCTGGCCCTATGATTACAGCGTGCCGGGCGCGCCGCGCGACTTCATCCCCCAGACGGAACCGCGCACATGACCATCCTTGCGTGCCTTGCGGAAAAGAGCTGGGAACCGGCCAGCGATCGGAACCCCGCCGCATCGTCCGGTCCCCGCCCATCCGCCGGAGGGATAGGCCTCGGCGTCTATTTCGCCGTTGCTCTCGTCATGTTCTCCCTGCTCGGCGCGGCCTATGTCATGCGCATGGGCCTGCACGCATCCATGGGCCACGCGGACGATTGGGTCGCCATGCCCGATCCGCCGCTGCTCTGGATCAACAGCGGGATATTGGCCGCGAGCAGCATCGCCTGGGAGATCGCGCGCCGCTCCTTCGACAACGGAAGAACAGTGCGCGCAGCCGCTACGGGCGCGGCACTCGGCCTCGCCTTCCTGATTGGCCAATGGCTGCTGTGGCATCATTATCTGGGGCAGGGCTATTATCTCTCGTCCAACCCCGCCAACGCCTTCTTCTATCTGCTGACGGCGCTCCATGGCCTGCACATTCTGGGCGGGTTCGTTGCAGCCGCCTGGGTACTTGCGGCGCACAACCTGCACAATGTCCGGCTGTGCGCCGTCTATTGGCATTTCCTCCTCTTCATCTGGATTTTGATCGCCGCCCTGCTCGTCTCCACATGAGGTCCATCCATGGCTCACACAGTATCCGACGGAAGAGACAGGGAGATCATCACGCCCGCGCTGCGTGAAATCGTCGCCGACTGGTCGGCCGATCAGGAAGTCTTTCGCCATACCCATTGGGGCAAGGCGATGATGTGGATATTCCTGCTGTCGGATACCTTCATCTTCTCCTGCTTCCTCACAGGCTACATGACGATGCGCGCGTCAGCGGTGGAGCCATGGCCCAATACCGCCGAAGTATTCGCCCTGACGATCGGTGGTCAGGACATTCCGCTCATCCTCATCGCGATCATGACCTTTGTCCTCATCAGTTCCAGCGGCACGATGGCGATGGCGGTCAATTTCGGTTATCGCAAAGACAAGCGCAAAACAGCCATATTGATGCTGCTCACCGCTTTGTTCGGCGCGGCCTTCGTCGGCATGCAGGCTTTTGAATGGACCAAACTGATCCACGAAGGCGTGCGCCCGTGGAGCAACCCCATTGGCGCGCCGCAATTCGGTGCGAGCTTCTTCATGATCACCGGCTTTCACGGCCTGCACGTGACCTGCGGCGTCATCCTGCTGCTGATCATCGCGTCCAAGGTCGCGCGCGGCCATTATGACCGCGCCGGTGACTATAGCGCGGTCGAGATAGCGGGGCTCTACTGGCACTTCGTCGACCTCGTGTGGGTCTTCATCTTCGCCTTCTTCTACCTGTGGTGACGCCCATGAAACATGAGATACCAGGCAGCGAAGCCTCGCTAGTCCATGAAGGGCAACATCATCCCATCAGCCTTTACCTGAAGGTCTGGGGCTATCTGTTCGTGCTGAGCGCCATGTCCTACATGGTGGACTATATGCATGTGCAAGGGATCGTCCGCTGGACGCTCATCATCCTCTTCATGCTGCTGAAGGCAGGGCTGATCCTGTCGATCTTCATGCATCTCGCCAGGGAAAGGCTGTCGCTGATCTACGCAATCCTGGTGCCGCCGCTGGTATTGCTGGTGCTGGTGCGGATCATGACGATCGAAGCCGACTACGCCTTTTGGACGCGGGCGATCTTCATGGGCGGGGGAGGATGAAGCCATGAACCGCATGCGCTGGCTGGTAACGGGACTGTGTGTCGCGGGCGCGGCAGGCGCGCTCTGGAGCCTCAACTGGTTCGCGGGACAGCTATATCCCAATGGCGATGCGGGCACCCTCGCCTACAAACCGGGCGAGGACATGCCACCTCGCGTCGACATGGCCTCGGTCCAGCGCGATTGGCCCGCGAGCCTGGGCGATCCAGGCGAAGGCAGACGACTGATCGCCTATCATCGCGACATGCGCGGTAAGGCGCCCGCGCTCGCTTCCAGCGCAGGCGGTGCGCCTGCCCCGGCACCCTTGGATCTTGGCACCTTGCTGGCGAGTGCCGACGCGAATGCGGGCAAGGCGAAGATGCATCTTTGCGCCAGTTGCCATGCTTTCAGCCAAGGCGGCCCGAACCGGATCGGACCCAATCTCTGGGGCGTGGTCGGGCGGCCGGTCGCAAGCCATGCAGGCTTTGCCTATTCTCCGGCGATGAAGGCCCATGGGGGAAGCTGGACCTATGACAAGCTGTTCGAGTTCCTCGCCTCCCCCGCGCGCGATATTCCGGGAACCAAGATGAGCTTTGCAGGCCTGCGTCGCCCCGAAGATCGCGCCGCCGTCATCAAATATCTTGCCAGCCTCGGGAATGGAGGGCCGCCGCTGCCAGCGCCGTCCCCACAAGCCGGGCAGTGAGGAGCCGCCTTACCGGACGACCGCGCGGGTATAGAGATGCCAGGTAGCGTATCCGAGCACTGGCAGCACGACGGCAAGCCCGACAAGTCCCGGCAGCGCACCCAGGATCAGCAACGCGACAACTATCAGTCCCCATGTCGCCACGGTGACCGGATTTTCCCTGGTGACGCGCACCGATGTCCACAACGCGTTGCCCCAGCTTACCTGTCTGTCGACGATCATCGGGAAGGACACGACGCTGACCGCCAGCGTCACCATCGCAAAGGCCAGGCCGACAAGATTGCCGATGATGATCATCTGCCAGCCTTCGGCCGTCCCGAACACCGCTCTGACGAACGCGCCAAGCGATGAAATCGCCTCAGGACCGAACTTGCCCACCGTCGAATTATAGATGAACCACGCCGCAGCGAGCCATGCGAGGAACAACAGGGCGGTGATGCTGGTAAGGTCGAACAGCGACGGCGCGGACGGTCCGCGGACGACATCCAGGAAATGCCGCCAGCGCGAGTCGAGGCCATGCTCCCTGCGTCGGGCAAGCTCATAGAAGCCGCTGGCCAAAGCAGGGCTGAACAGGACGGACCCTGCAAGAAGCGGGAACAGCAGCGGCAGGATCGATACACGGCTGGCGATCAGGATGGCGAACAGCACGACCACCGGATAGATCAGCCCAATGAAGATGAGGTCGCCGCGCTTGGCCTGAAAATCTTCCCAGCCCTGCCGCAGCGCGATCCACAGGTCGTCAAAGCCGATCCTGCGAATTTGATGATCTTCCCGGCCGCGTGGAACATCAGCCGAATGCGTAATCGCCATGCTCGCTCTCCCTCGCGAAGTCACCATGACGGACGCTCAAGCTTCCTACCCTCAGTCGGGACTGGTGACGGAGGCGGCCTGTTGACCTGCGCAGCGCATCGTCTCGGCATGAGGAGCGCCTCATGGCCAATGGCAGCAGATTACACCAAAGCGTAACGAAGCGGAACCAAAAAGCAGCTTCGTACCTTGGCCAGCCACAGTTCGCACTGCGGCACTGATCGCTTTTGTCGATCGCTCTGACCGATCTTAATCGCTTCCGTAACTATCGTGTCGAGCCTAGCCTACTCCCTGTATTCAAGAGGAGAGCCAATCATGGACGCAAAAACTGGTGGAAGCCCGCTGAGCTGCCCAATGAAGGAACCGGCCGCGCTCCGGTCATTGCTCGGACGCACCAACCGCGACTGGTGGCCGAACCAATTATCTCTCGAAATCCTTCATCAAAATGGCGCACACGCCAACCCGATGGGGGACTCTTTCGATTATGCGAAGGAGTTCGCCAGTCTTGATCTGGAAGCGGTCAAGAAGGACCTCCACGCGCTGATGACCGACAGCCAGCCATGGTGGCCGGCTGACTATGGGCATTATGGCCCCTTCTTCATCCGCATGGCGTGGCACAGTGCAGGCACTTATCGCACCGGTGACGGGCGCGGCGGCGCGTCTTCGGGCGGGCAGCGTTTCGCGCCGCTCAACAGTTGGCCTGACAACGCCAATCTGGACAAGGCGCGCCGCCTGCTCTGGCCCATCAAGCAGAAATATGGCCGCAAGCTGTCCTGGGCGGACCTGATGATCCTGACGGGCAATGTCGCGATTGAATCCATGGGCGGGCCCGTCTTCGGCTTCGGCGGCGGACGCGAAGATGTGTGGGAACCGGAAAAGGACATTTACTGGGGCACGGAAGAACAGTGGGTCGGGCATGCAGACAACCAGACCCGCATTCAGCCCGACAAGGAAATGGCGCTGGAAGAACCGCTCGCGGCGATCCAGATGGGCCTCATCTACGTCAACCCTGAAGGACCGGGCGGCAATCCCGACCCGCTCCAATCGGCTCGCGACATTCGCGAAACCTTCGCACGAATGGGCATGAATGACGAAGAGACACTGGCGCTGACCGCTGGCGGTCACACCTTCGGCAAGGCGCATGGCGCAGGCGATGCTGCGAAGATCGGGGCAGAACCGGAAGGCGCAGACATAGCGCAGCAGGGGCTCGGCTGGCAGAGTGGGCATGAAAGCGGCGTTGGCGATCACACGATCACCAGCGGGATCGAAGGCGCATGGACGCCGACGCCCATCCAGTGGGACATGAGCTTCTTTCACATGCTGCTAGACTATGACTATGAACTGGTGAAGAGCCCCGCGGGCGCGCATCAGTGGCAGCCCGTCAACCAGAAGCCCGAAGACATGGCGCCGGGCGCGCATAGCCCCGACAAGCGATTGCCGACGATGATGACCACCGCCGACATGGCGTTCAGGGAAGACCCGGAATATCGCAAGATCGCCGAACGCTTCCGCAATGATCCGGACGCATTCGCCGATGCCTTCGCGCGCGCTTGGTTCAAGCTGTGCCATCGCGACATGGGGCCCAAGAGCCGCTATCTTGGCCCAGACGTTCCGGCCGAGGACCTGATCTGGCAGGACCCGATCCCGGCAGCCGACTATGCGCAGATCGAGGAGGCCGATATCGCCGCGCTGAAGCAGGAGATCGCGTCTTCCGGACTGACTGTGTCCGAACTTGTGCAGACGGCGTGGGCGTCGGCATCCACTTTCCGCGGATCGGACAAGCGCGGCGGCGCCAATGGCGGCCGCATCCGCCTCGCGCCGCAAAAGGATTGGGAGGTGAACCAGCCCGATCAGCTGGCCCGCGTGCTTGGCGTGCTGGAAGGCATCAAGGCCGGGTTCGACGGCGCCGCATCCGGTGGCAAGAAAGTCAGCATCGCAGACCTCATCGTGCTGGGTGGAAGTGTCGGCATCGAACAGGCGGCGAAGGACGCAGGGCATGATGTGACCGTGCCGTTCACACCGGGCCGCACCGACGCGTCGCAGGAACAGACCGATGTCGATGGCTTCGCCGTACTCGAACCCAAAGTGGACGGCTTCCGCAACTATCTGCCGGTCAGCTATCGCGTACCGGTGGAAGAACTGCTGATCGATCGCGCGAACCTGCTGCGGCTGAGCGCGCCGCAGATGACGGTACTGGTCGGCGGGCTGCGCGTGCTTGGGGTCAGCCATGGCGGATCGAAGCATGGCGTGTTCACGGATCGGCAGGGGCAGCTTACCAACGACTTTTTCGTCAACCTGCTCGACATGGGCACGGCGTGGAAGGCGGAAAGCGAGAAGGGCGATGTGTTCATCGGCACCTGCCGCAATTCTGGCGAGCAGAAGTGGACGGGCACGCGCGTCGACCTGGTTTTCGGATCGAACTCGCAACTGCGCGCCTTGTCGGAAGCCTATGCTTGCGCCGATGCGGGCAGGAAGTTCGTCGATGACTTCGTCAACGCCTGGGTCAAGGTGATGGATGCCGATCGCTTCGACCTTCGCCGGTCGGGTCTGACAGCCACCGCCTGAGCATGAAGCCGCCGCAGTCTTCCCAGGAGGAGCTGCGGCGGCAACCTACCGTCAAGGATCAATGAAGATCGCGGCGGCCATAGTCGGGCTCGCCGAACCGGCTGGGCCGCGTCATGTGCGACATGCCGTTGGGCTCTCCAGGCTCGTGCACAAGCTCTTCAAACAGGGCGCGATAATGGATCATCCCCTGGCGCAGATCTTCGGTATCGGCCTCGCCACGCGCGTGACGGATCGCGATGTCGTGCGCTGAACGATAATTTTGCACCACTTCGGGATGATCGACCGACAGGTCGGCCGAGCGCCGGTCGAAGTCGGCAATTGGATAGCCGCGCGCTTCCATGACTTCCGTCAGCAGCACGTCGGCGCGCGAAACCGCGCCCTGCGGATCGTCGACGAACTGGTTCTGCACCTTCATCCAGCCATCGTTGAACATGTCGATCTGCTGCGGCGAAAGACGGCGCAACGAAAAGCTCGCAACGCGCTTTTCCCTCTCCTGCAATTCTGCTTCGGCTCTGCGTGAGCTTCCCGTCTCCTCGACGGTGCGCGCATATTCAGACCCGAACTTCGACCGCAGATTGGCGCGCTGCCTGTTGCGCATGATCAACACGGCTATTCCGGCCAGCAGGACAAGGACGACCAGTCCCAAGCCGATTTCCAGCGGAGTGAGCGTCACCATGACATCTCCTTGGCCTGTGTGTTAGGCCGATTATGGCGCCCGCCGCTCTATGCTGTTCAACCGGGATGGAGGGCCATGGTTCCCCAACGGCGCGCAGAGCGGGTCGATGGAGCGTACGGAACGATACGCGGCGCCACCGGTTGCGGTCACTTCCTAGTAGAAGGAGTGGCTCCATGCATATCGAAACCTCCGAAGGTCATGTCATCCATGTGAAGGACATGGGTTCGGGCCAGCCGGTGATCCTGATCCACGGCTGGCCGCTGACCGGCGACATGTGGGAATATCAGACGCTGGCGCTGCTCGAAGCGGGCTATCGGGTGATCACCTACGACCGTCGCGGTTTCGGGCAGTCGGGGCATCCTGCGGACGGCTATAATTATGATGTTTTCGCCGCCGACCTTGCGGCCGTCATCGACAAGGTGGGCGCACCCAAGGTGTCGCTCGTCGGCTTTTCCATGGGCGGTGGCGAAATCGCTCGCTATCTCTCGCGCTATGGATCGGCGAAGGTGGACAGGGCCGCGTTGGTCAGTTCGGTCGTTCCATACATGCTGAAGGATGACAGCAACCCCGACGGCGTCGATGATTCCGTGTTCGACCAATTGCAGGCACAGGTGCGGGAGGACCGTTTCGCTTTCCTGCAAAGTTTCGCCAAGACATTCTACGGCATCGGCCTGGTATCCAAGCCGGTCAGCAACGGGCTGCTCGACTGGACCTTTGCCCTCGCGATAATGGCGAGCCCCAAGGCGACGGTCGATTGCATCAACGCCTTCGGCCGCACCGACTTCCGGCCGGACCTTCCCGCGTTCGACATTCCGACGCTCATTATCCACGGAACCAGCGACAAAACGGTGCCGATCGATCCCACCGGACGAGCAGCGGCGGCTGCCATTCCGGGCGCGCAACTGATCGAATATGATGGCGAACCACATGGCCTGTTCGCGACCGCGCCGGACCGGCTGAACGCCGATCTGCTGGACTTCCTCGCCCGTTGAACAGCCTTGCCCCGGACGTGGAACTCACGGCCGGGGCACGACTTTACCCACTATGGTGAAGGCCAATCCATTCAGCCTCATGATCGACAGCTGGCAGCTGGGGGTAGAGGCATGGATGGTGATCGCCCTACGAATACCCAAGCTGCTAGCGGGCAATTCCGCTGCAGCGCGGGAGGCCCGTCTTATGGTTGCCGAGAAGATAGAAGCGGTCGGCGCGCTGCAGTGGAAAGCGCTCACCGGCACTCTTGGCACTGATCCTGACGCAGCCATGCGCAACTCCATCGCCCATTACCGCAAGGCGGTGGCCCGCAATCAACGGCGGCTTTCCCGGCGTAGAAAATGACGCAGACCAACCTGTTCGAAACGCCTCTCATTCCCGGGCTCGATTACCGGGACGACATGCTGGACCCTGACGAAGAGTCGATGCTCATCACAAAAATCGATGAGCTGCCTCTGACGCCCTTCCGCTTTCAGGGATGGACCGGCAAAAGGCTGACGCTGTCGCTTGGCTGGACCTATGACTTCGACAATGGCCGATTTGGCCCGAGCGAGCCGATCCCGCCCTGGCTCCGGCCGATCAAGGCGCGGGCAGCATCCTTCGCAGGGCTGGCGGATGCCGACCTCGTCCAGGCTTTGTTGATCCGCTACGATCCGGGCGCTGGTATAGGCTGGCACCGGGACCGTCCGGTCTTCGAACATGTTGTTGGCATTTCCTTGGGCAGAGCCACCACATTGCGCTTCCGCAGGCGGACGGCAAAAGGCTTCGATCGCATCTCGCTACCGGTGTCACGCAGATCCATATATCATCTCTCAGGCGAAGCACGGCATGCGTGGGAGCATAGCATCGCGGGCATGGACACGCGCCGCTGGTCGATCACCTTCCGGTCGCTCTCCCCGAAGGCCGCGGTAATGGCACGCAACTGACCCCTTGTTCTCGCCGTTCGGGCACCCATATCGCGGTCATCGTCAACAACGGAAAGGAGGTGGTCTGATGTCTCATTGTCTTATGCCGATCACGGCAGAAATGAAGAGCCTGACCTCCGCCGCGGGGGTCCGCCTCTTCTGAGCGCGTCCAATCGGCTGACAATGGAAAGGCCGTCCGGAACCAGCCGGGCGGCCTTTTGACTTGGGCGGCTATCAGAAGCCTTCCGTCCCCTTGTGGTCGCCAAATCCTGCCGAGCGCAGTTCTTCCTGATCCTTCTGCGCCTTCTCTTGAGCGTCGGCAATCTGCTTCCGCTCCTTCTCGGTTGGCGGCTGCGGCTTGGGCGATGCCTTCTTGACGATCTCGGTTTCGTTGGTCGGGCATTTGTTCTGGTCGTGGTCCACGTCATTCGCTCCTTGGATGCCTTGGCGAAAGAACGGGCTGGCGACGGCGTCGTTCCTGCCCTCGTCGAACCAATCGAGCCGCGGAGCGTCTTGCTGAAAAGACATGAAGATCGCGACTTACAATGTGAACGGCGTCAATGGACGTCTTCCCGTGCTGCTGCGATGGCTGGAGCAGGCCGAGCCAGACATTGTGTGCTTGCAGGAGCTGAAGGCTCCGCAGGAGAATTTTCCCGAGCGGGCGATCCGCGATGCGGGATATGATGCAATATGGCACGGGCAGAGCCGGTGGAACGGCGTCGCGATCCTTAGCCGTGTTGGCGCGATTCATGAAACGCGGCGCGGATTGCCGGGCGACCCGAATGATGTGCAGAGCCGCTACATCGAAGCAGCGGTGAATGGGGTCCTCATTGCCTGCCTCTACCTTCCGAACGGCAATCCTCGCCCTGGCCCCAAATTCGATTTCAAGCTGCGCTGGTTCGATCGGCTGCACAGCCATATGGCTTCGCTCGTTGATGTCGACGCGCCGGTGATCGTCGCTGGCGATTATAATGTGATGCCGACTGACCTTGACGTTTATGTTCCCGATCGGTGGCGCGACGATGCCCTGTTCGCCCCGGAGGTGCGCGCTGCCTACCGACGCCTCCTCGATCAGGGATGGAGCGATGCGATCCGGCAGTTGCATCCGGATGAGGTGATCTACAGTTTCTGGAAATATTGGCGTGGCTCCTTCGAGCGCAATGCTGGTCTGCGGATCGATCACGCGCTGCTGAACCCGGTGGCGTCAGCCAAGCTGGTGGCCGCCGAAGTGGACACCCGGCCTCGCGCTTGGGAAAAGACGAGCGACCATGCGCCCGTGGTCATCACGCTGGATATGAGCGGAGAGGAGCCATGACCGGAGCGGAAGACCCGATGGAGCTTGCCTTGCCGCTGCCGATGGAGGCGCGGCTCGTGTCCGAACTGCCGGCGTCTCCGGGATGGCAATATGAACCCAAATGGGACGGCTTCCGCGCTATCGTCGGCCGTGACGGCGAGCAAGCTGACATACGGTCTAAATCCGGCAAGTCGCTGGCACGCTTCTTTCCGGAGATCATGGATGCCCTGCTTGCAACGGCCGAGAGCCGCTATGTGCTGGACGGCGAGTTGATCCTGCCCGTGGAAGGCGTTCTTTCCTTCGATGCTTTGCAGCAAAGGCTGCACCCAGCGGAAAGCAGAATTATGCGCCTGTCCCGCGAAACTCCGGCGCAGCTGATGCTGTTCGATTGCCTGTCGCTGGGGCGGAGCGACCTGATGGACTCTCCCTTGCACGAACGCCGCGCGGCCTTGGAGCGCTTTCACGCAAAGAATGGGACAAAAACGCTGCTCCTGTCGCCCGCAAGTAAACGGATCGAGGATGCCGACCGCTGGCTGGAAGGAAGCGGCGGCGCGCTGGATGGCATTATCGCCAAGCCATTAGATGCGCCATATCGCTCCGGCGAACGCGCCATGATGAAGATGAAAAATTACCGCAGCGCCGATTGCGTGGTCGGCGGATTCCGCCGCACGGCTGATGGTGGCGGCGCTGCATCCCTGCTGCTGGGGCTCTATGATGAAGCAGGCAAACTCAACCATGTCGGCTTCACCTCCGCGTTCAAGGCTGATGAGCGCGCCCATCTGCTAAAACGCCTTGAGCCGCTAGCCGGTGGCTCCGGCTTCACCGGCAAGGCGCCGGGTGGCCCGAGCCGCTGGAACAAAGGCGAGGAGAGCGCCTGGGAGCCGCTGGGTCCCGAATTGGTGGTGGAGGTCATCTACGATCAGGTGACCGGCGGGCGCTTTCGCCACGGCACCCGCCTCCTGCGCTGGCGTCCCGACAAAGCGCCGCGCCAATGCACATGCGACCAGTTGCAAGCGGAACTGCGCCCGGCCGAGATCAATCAGCTGCTTAGGCTTGACTGACCCGCCGCTCAGCCCGGCTCGCAGCCCCGCCGTCCAGCGCCCAGCGCATAAGAAGCCCCATCCCCGCCAGCTGCGCCCGTGTCACATGGCGGCCAGGCCCCAGCTCAAAGCCATGCATGCGCGCTGCCCAGGGCGGCAGCAGATCGATCGCCGCGTCGATCGCAACCTTGCTGAAGGGCGCGTTG
This sequence comes from Sphingobium agri, assembly GCF_023051225.1. NCBI lineage: Bacteria > Pseudomonadati > Pseudomonadota > Alphaproteobacteria > Sphingomonadales > Sphingobiaceae > Sphingobium > Sphingobium agri. The sequence goes on from NZ_JALKHS010000018.1 coordinate 206,412, forward strand.
AGCAAGCCCGGCGTGGGTTCGGCCAGGAGGGACACAATCTCCCTCGTCCGCTCATCGCTGCGAAGCTGCGGCCGCATGGCGGATAGATATTCCCGCACTTGCGCACCGGTGCGAGGAACGGGCGCAGCACCCAGCCGTTCGGCAAGACCGGCCATTTCCCCATAATAGCGGTTCTGCTCCCGCAGGCTTACGATGGGGGATCGGTAGCGGCGATAGGCTGTCAGGAAGCAATAGACCTCTGCGACATGGACCCAGCGCAACAGCTGTGGATCGCTCGCGCGATAATGGGTTCCATCCGGCAGTTCTCCCTCCACCCGATCATGCACGACGCGGACATGCGCGATCAGGCGTTCGGCTTCGGCGGTCGCGCCATAGGTCGTGCCCGCGATGAACTGAGCCGTCCGCCGCAACCGCCCGCTACGATCCTCTCGAAAGCGGCTATGGTCCCATATTCCAGCAAGCGCAGCAGGATGAAGCATCTGAAGCAGGAGCGCGGCGATGCCGCCGGTCATCATGCTCGTGAAATCCTGATGCACGCGCCACGCCATGGATTGCTGCCCGAACAGCCCCTGGTCACCAAGGGGCGTGTCGAGGTTGATCCTTTCCCCGCCAGACCCAAAGACCTTGGCGACATTGTGCTGGACCATCTGCCGTAGCGCGTGATGAGGTAGCAGCAGCATGAAAATCCTCCTGCCGCGACAAACGCGCAAATCCGCGAGTCGATGCCAATTTGATTGGGCAAACGCCAGGATACTGATCCCGATTAGGCATTTTAAAGGGAACGCCACGCCCTCCCCTGAATTGAACAGGGGTACAATCAGGAGAGCATTTTCCGTGGCTACCCGTTTCATCGCACCCGAGTGCGAGTCGCAATTTCTTCAACAAAGTTTTCAGCAGCGCCTCAGCCATTGGAATCGGCAACGGCTCGCGCCGTCCTATCCGGAGGATTGGGAAAGCCGGTTCCGCCAGGACGAAGCCATGCTCCGCCTGGAACATGGATTCATGGAAGAGCTGCGCGCCATGGTCCGTGATCGTGCTGCACAAGCCCCGACTGATCCAGAAGGCTTCATCCAATGGTTCGAAGCGCTCGAACAAACCGGCCCCGGTCAGCATGATGCGCTGTTCCCATGGCTCGCCGACCACGCGTCCCGGGACGAAATCCGCTGGTTCCTGACGCAGGAGGCGGCAGGCGAGGCTGGCTTTGACGATCTCGTCGCATCGACGCAAGTCAAGCTGCCAGACTCCGCCAAGTTGGAACTCGCGCGCAATTATTGGGATGAAATGGGGCGCGGCCAGGAAAAGGGCATGCATGGCCCCATGCTCGCGCAGCTGGTCACGACACTCGAACTGACACCGACGATCGAGACCACGGTCTGGGAAAGCCTGGCGCTCGCCAACGCGATGACCGCGATGGCGACGCAGCGCTGCTACGCCTGGCACAGCGTCGGCGCGCTGGGCGCGATCGAACTAACCGCGCCCGGTCGATCGGCGCACACCGCTCGCGCACTGCGACGAATTGGGCTCAGCCAGTCCGAGCGACGATATTTCGATCTGCATGCGGTGCTGGACGTCAAGCATAGCCGGGACTGGAACGAACTGGCGATCAAGCCGCTGGTCGCGGAAGACCCCCGCCGCGCCACCGCCATAGCAGAGGGCGCGTTGATCCGCCTGAGCTGCGGCGAACGCTGCTTCAACCGTTACCGCAGCCATTTCGGCCTGGAGTAGGCAAAGATGGCGCAATCAAACGGCCGTATTCTGGTCGTCGAAGACGATCCTAAACTTGCCGGCATGATGGTCGATCTGCTGCTGGCGGAGGATTATGAGGTCGATGGGCCTTATACCAGCGTCAGCGATGGCATGGCTGCACTGGCCATGCATATTCCCGATGGCGCGGTGGTGGACCTGCATCGCCACAGCCGGAGCGAAAGTCTGTTGAAAGACGATCTGGAAGCCTATGCCATTCCCTTCCTGGAAGGCGAGGACAGCGGGGCGCAGGACCTTCAACAGCGATTGCTGCCCTGGCTGCGGCACATGCGTCATTGAGGCCGAACGCCGGAAGCGGCTCTTGCCGCCCGCCATATCAAGGCTATGACCCTGCATCGTGATCAGTGCAGGAGACGGCATGGGCCGCATCATCGGGAAAGTCTTTCGCGGAGCGGGCGTCGCGCTGCTGTTCCTCGTTATCGTGCTGTGTCTCGCGATCACGATCATCCCGCCCTTCCTCGACCGCATCTATTATGACGGGCCAGTCAGCCGTCATTATGATGGCGAGCATTTCTTCAATCCTGATGGCGAAATCCAATTTTCCAGTCCTCCGGGAAAGAACCGGCGCGGATTTCTTCTCCGCTGGCTGACGGGCCAGGATGAACGCCCCGAATGGCCCACGGCGGTCGCTGTAGAACCCACACGCCCCCCGGCATTCGCAGCGCCGCGCGGCATGCGGGCGACCTGGGTCGGCCACGCCACAGTGCTGGTGCAGGCGGCGGGCCTCAACATTCTTACCGACCCCATCTGGTCCGACTATGCGAGCCCTTTTCCGCCACTGGGCCCGAAGCGCGTGGCGCAGCCGGGCATCAGGTTCGATGATCTGCCGAAAATCGACCTCATCATCGTCAGCCATAATCATTACGACCATATGGATATCCCCACGCTCAGGAGATTATGGGAGCGTGACCGGCCCAAGATCATCGTCAGCTTGGGGAATGAGCGCATCCTTAAAGACAAGGGCATTCCCGCAATGGCGCTTGATTGGGGCCAGTCCGTGTCCGGCGCCGCCCTGAACAATCTGGGGACGCAAACAGTCATCCAGTGCGAAAATTACGAACATTGTCCCGACTATCGTGTCCATGTGCTGCGCAATCATCACTGGAGCAGCCGGTGGGGCACGGACAGAAACCGCGCTTTATGGTCCAGCTTCCTGATCGAAACCCGTGCGGGCAACATCTTCTTCGCGGGAGACACGGGCGCTGGCGACATGGCATGGCCGGTAGAAGCCGCGCGACTAGGCCCGATCCGCCTCGCGATGATCCCTATCGGCGCCTTTCGTTTCTGGCCGGGGCAGATGGAAGCGGACTCGCACATCGGGCCGCAGCGCGCGGTCGAGGTGTTCGAAAAGCTAAAGGCATCGACTGCCATCCCCATTCATTGGGGCACATTCCGGCTATCTTATGAAAAATGGGACACGCCGCCCCGCATGCTGGACCTGTTCCTCAAATGCGAAGGCATAGGGCGCCAACGCTTTGCGCCGCTGCGCATCGGCCAATCGATTCAGGTCCCCGCCTACACGGCCGCGCGCCAAGGGCCGAAAAAATGCGACCAGCGCGCCATCCGGGCGCTGCGATAGGTCAGGCGGGCTCGCCTGCTTTCAACATGGCGCGCCAATTGTCCGTCGTCATCGCGGCCAGATATTCGGACTGCATCTCGGCAGTCAGCATCTCCATCATCTGCCGCCCTTCGATCCACAGTTCGATCACACCGAAGGCGCCGCCGCGCTTGCGATATTTGGCGGGCCACCCTTCCCGCCGCGCGATCCCCATGATCTCTTCGCGGGATAGCGGGGTGGCCAACGCGGCATGGGTGGCGGTGTAGCGGCTTTCACCAGTCCGCTCTCCAAAACTATCGGCGTCGCCTTCTTCCTCCCGCAGGACCGTATCGATCGGATAAACCTCTATCGCGGTGCCCCGGTCGTCGCCCGCAAAGGCGATCCAGCTACCAGGCGTGACTGGCGGGAAGTAAAAGGCCTCGCCGCGCCACATTTCCGCGATGACTTCTGCAACATGCTTGGGATCATGCGCGGCGATCGAAAGATGAAAGAGCATGTCTTAACCCTCCGCCATTCCAATGAATGCCGGGGCGAACATGGCACAGAAGCCCGCTCTCGGCATTGGCGATTTCGGACAGGTGATCCTCCGCCGAGCGGCGGCGGAGGACCTTTCATCACGGCCGCTTCAGGCCTTGCTGCATTCGCCGGTACGTTTGCCGGTTACGTCATGGGTCGTGCGCAGGACCGGGCTGCCCCCGGCCGTCTTCGTCATGGTGCTGCCCAGCGTCAGAGTGTCGGCAGTGTAATTGCCCTCCAGCGCGATTTCCGAGGTGGCCGCGCCGGACTTGCAGGACAGGGTAGCGATCAACCTTCCCTTGCGCAGCAGCTTGTCCTTGTAGGTGCAATCCTGGCCCTCATCCCCAGCCAGGGCATTCGCATCGGGCGTTCCCTTTGCATCGACGGCGATACACAGCTTTTCCTCATCAACCTGTTTGAGCGCCGCCTGATATTGGGCGGGCGTCACGGTTGGAGTGTTGTAGCCTGTCGTTTTGCGGGTGATCGTCCATTCACCCGACTTCATGAAGATCGGCGCCTCGACCGCTTCCGTTTTGGGTGCCTCATTGCCGCATCCGGCCAAGCTAAGCGTCATCGCGAGCGGCAGCGCCGCCATCATAGTCTTTCGCATATCCTCTTCCCCTGTTCTCTTGCGGAACAGTCAGAGGCTCGCTCGGCGCGCGTCGAAGCGCAAGGGAAAAAGCGGCGCTAGCGCTTCCTGTAGGTGGGCGCGTGAAAGTCCGGCGGTTTGTTCGCGACCCAGCCAAGGAAGCGGGCGATCCCAGGATGCGCGCGCAGAACGGCGCCGTCACCTTGCGTGCGGGCCAGCTCGACATTGCTCAATTGCGCATGGATTGCGCGATGACAAATCGGGTGCACGGGCACCGTCTCGCGCCCGCCCCGGCTCTTCGGCACCGGATGATGCCATTCCACACGCTTTCCGAGCGGGCGCGCGCAAAGCCAGCAACTGCCCTCCGCGCCTTCCATTAGATCAGGATGCGACGCAGTCCGCGCCGACCCACTTGCCCGTCGTCTTCGCCTTCATGCTCATGTTCATGCCGCCGGGAGCACCGCTCATCTTCATGTCCATGTGCATTTCATAGCTTTCGGGCGCGTAGCTGCCGGACATGACGGCATTCATGGTGCCATGTTCCGACTTGCAGGCGATCTCGCCTTTCACCGACCCGCCGCTGACGTCAAAGCCCTTGTAGGTGCAATCCTTGCTTTCCTGGCCAGAGAACATCTTGCCGCTCGGGTTCGCTGCTTCTTCAGGCGAGACGCAATATTTGATCGAGCTGCGGCTCATCATCTTCTTCATCTGCTCTTTCATCTGATCGCCGCCGCCCTGCACGTTCGGCATCTCGATATCCTCGAGCGTATAGGCTCCTTCCCACTGGCCGGGCTTCAACTGCACCTTCTGCACCTCTGCCCTCACTTCCTCGCGGCTCTGCGGTTCGCCCGAAGGCTTGTCCCCGCAGCCGCCAAGCAACAGCGCCGCAGGAACAATGACTGCCAAGGCTTTCAACATGATTTTCCCCCGTTGATGCCGGAATGGCCCGGCCTCTCTGATCGGCAGCATATCAGGACAGACGAGGGATGGAAAATGATCCTGCGGCTATTGACCCAGCGCCGCCGCCTCCTGCGCGCAATCGGGCGCGGCCTCGGCGGATTTGCTCTGCTGCGCCGCGACCTCCTTGCGGGCGGCGGCGAGATCGGCGGCGAAGGCGGGATCGGCATTGAGGCGCATCACCGTGGCCGAGGCGATGACGCGTCCCTCCTCGATATCGCTCAACCAGTGCACATTGCAGATGCGGCGGCTGTCCCCCATCGCGCGGCCACGCGCGACCAGCTTTGCCGCCCTCTCCGGCATGACTTCGGCCAGGATAAGGCCAAAGCCATAGCCGATCGCGCTGTGGCCGGAAGGATAGGAGCCGTCACGGCGCAGAACCTTGTCCCAGTCCGGGGTGCACATCGGCTGCCCATTCACCATGAAGGGACGCTGCCGCATGTACCGCTTCTTCACCTCGCCGGTAGAGCCGCCGAGATCGCCCATGGCCCGTGACAGAAGGCGGACAAGCGCAGGAGTATGCGCCTGATCGATGAGAATGCCGGCGGAGCAGGAAAATGCGGCAGCGGCGTGGGCTGGGCGCAGATCCGCATCCGCCTTGGCGAGATCCCACCGCGCGCTGCCGCGCATGGCAAGAGCGGCGGCTGCCCCTTCCTTATCGCGCGCTTCGGCCGCTGATCCAGCCGCTGGAGGCGGCGGAGACAGCATAAGGCCGTCGGGCAGCGCGCCGCCGCCCAGATAGCTGGCGGTGCGCGCCTTTGTCCCTTGCATCACCGATGGCGGCGTCTGCGCCGATCCCGTCCCGGCCGTGGTCGTCGCGCATGCCTGCAACATGGCCATCGAAGTGAACAGAAAAATGGCCTTGCGCATCGAGTCCTCCGCTATCGTTACATGGGATGCCTGCCCCACATTGCTGTGGTGCGGGACCATGCCCATATTGGCCCGCATGTCCATTCAGATTCGCACAACGCTGGACGAGCCCCAGACCGGCGAAGGCTTCGTCCCCCACCGTCCCGCGCGCCCGGAAAAGAGCGAGGGCGGGCGTCCGTTCAAGCTGGTTTCGGACTATGAGCCCTCGGGTGACCAGCCCACCGCGATCGCCGAACTGGTGGAACAGGCGCGGGCGGGGGAAAAGGACCAGGTGCTGTTGGGCGTCACTGGTTCGGGCAAGACGTTCACCATGGCGAAGGTGATCGAGGCGATGCAACGCCCCGCTCTGATCCTCGCGCCCAACAAGATTCTCGCCGCGCAACTCTATGGCGAGTTCAAGAGCTTCTTCCCGGAAAATGCTGTCGAATATTTCGTCAGCTATTACGACTATTACCAGCCCGAAGCCTATGTGCCGCGCTCCGATACCTATATCGAAAAGGAGTCGAGCGTGAACGAGGCGATCGACCGAATGCGCCACTCCGCCACCCGCGCTCTGCTCGAGCGGGACGATGTGCTGATCGTCGCGTCTGTCTCCTGCCTTTACGGCATCGGGTCGGTCGAAACCTATTCGGCGATGACCTTCCCGATGAAGAAGGGCGCAGTGGAGGATCAGCGGGAGATCATCCGCAAGCTGGTGGCGCTGCAATATAAGCGCAACGACGCCGCCTTTGCCCGCGGCAACTTCCGGGTGAAGGGCGACAATCTGGAAGTTTTCCCATCCCACTATGAGGACACGGCCTGGCGCATCAGCTTCTTCGGCAATGAGATCGAAGAGATCGTCGAGTTCGATCCGCTCACGGGCAAGAAGATCGCCAGCCTCGACTATGTGAAGGTCTTCCCCAATTCGCACCATGTGACGCCCGGTCCGACGCTGAAGCAGGCGATGGAGGCGATCCGCTTCGAACTCGCCGAGCGGCTGAAGGAACTCGTCGCAGAGGGCAAGCTGCTGGAGGCGCAGCGACTGGAGCAGCGGACGAATTTCGACCTCGAAATGATCGCCGCAACAGGCTCCTGCGCCGGGATCGAGAATTATTCCCGCTTTCTGACCGGCCGCCTGCCCGGTGAACCGCCGCCGACTCTCTTCGAATATCTGCCCGAAAACGCGCTGCTGTTCGTGGACGAAAGCCACCAGACCATCCCCCAGATCGGGGCGATGGCGCGCGGCGACCATCGGCGCAAGATCACGCTCGCCGAATATGGTTTCCGTCTTCCAAGCTGCATCGACAATCGCCCGCTGCGCTTCAACGAATGGGATGCGATGCGGCCGCAGACGGTCAGCGTTTCGGCAACCCCCGGCTCATGGGAAATGGAGCAGACCGGCGGCGTCTTTTCCGAACAGGTCATCCGCCCCACTGGCCTCATCGACCCGCCAGTGGAGATCAAGCCGGTCGAGGATCAGGTGGACGACCTGATCCATGAAGCCAGGGAGACGGCGAAGAAGGGTTATCGCACGCTCGTTACCACGCTCACCAAGCGCATGGCCGAGGACCTGACCGAGTTCATGCATGAGGCGGGCTTGAAGGTCCGATACATGCACAGCGACGTCGAGACGCTGGAGCGTATCGAACTGATCCGCGACTTGCGCCTGGGCGTTTATGACGTGCTGGTCGGCATCAACCTGCTGCGCGAAGGGCTCGACATTCCCGAATGCGGGCTCGTCGCGATCCTTGACGCGGACAAGGAAGGCTTTCTGCGCTCCGAAACCTCGCTCATCCAGACCATCGGCCGCGCCGCGCGCAATGTCGAGGGGCGGGTCATCCTCTATGCCGATCGCATCACCGGCAGCATGGAGCGCGCCCTCAACGAAACCAGCCGCCGCCGCGAGAAGCAGGAGGCCTATAATCTCGAACACGGGATCACGCCGACAACGATCAAGCGCAACATCGGCGACATCATCGCCCATGTGGCGAGCAAGGATCAGGTCACGGTCGACACGGGTCTGGAGGACCGCCCGCACCTCGTCGGCCATAACCTGCGCGCCTATATCGAGGATCTGGAAAAGAAGATGCGTGCCGCCGCCGCCGACCTGGAATTCGAGGAAGCAGGCCGCATCCGCGACGAAATCCGCAAGCTGGAGGCCGACGAGCTTGGCCTGCCCATGGACGAGCAGGTGGCATCGCCGCGCGGCCGCGCCACCGAAGGCAAGCCCGGCACGCGCAAGCTGCGCTACGGCAAGACCCAGCGGAAGTTCGGGCGCTGACGCAAGTTCAGCATGACGAAAGGTTCAAGGCCGTTTAAGCGGGCACAATGAAAAGCTTGCCCCTCGCCCGCTTCCTTGCCCTTGTTGTGCCGCTGTTGCTGCTGGGTGGCGCTTACGCCTCGCAATATGTGGGCGGCTTGCACCCATGCGAAATGTGCTGGTGGCAACGCTACCCGCATATGGCGGCGGTCCCGTTGGCCTTGATCGCTTATGGCACGAAAAGGCGCCCCTGCGTCAGCGCGTTGTTCGCAGGGCTGGCGGGGCTGGCAATCGGGATCAGTGGCGCAATCGGCCTTTTCCATGCGGGTGTCGAATATGGCTGGTGGCAGGGGCTGACGGCCTGCTCCACCTCTCCAACGGCGGGAAATCCAGCCGACATATTGAACCAGATCATGGCAACCCCGATCACGCGCTGCGACGTCGCGCCTTGGACTTTGCTGGGCATTTCGCTGGCGGGCTTCAATGGCATCTTGTCGGGAGCGAGCGCCCTCGCCATCTTGGCCCTGCTGATCAAGTCGAGGAAAGAGGCATGAGCGCGCCCAGGGATTTCCCCCGCCCCGGCAGGCGGGTGACGGCAGATGATCGCGCGCAGATGTTGCGCGTGGATCAGGCTGGCGAGTTCGGCGCGACGCGCATCTATGCCGGGCAGCTTGCGGTCCTTGGCGATCGCCACCCCGACGCCCGCGTCATTGCGGGCATGGCGGCGCAGGAGGAGCGGCACCGCAAGATATTTGACGCGATGATCGCGCGGCGCGGCGTGCGTCCGACCGCCTTGCAGCCGATCTGGAACGTCGCGGGTTTCGCGCTGGGCGCAGTCACTGCCGCGATCGGCCCGCGCGCCGCCATGGCCTGCACCGCCGCGGTCGAAACTGAGATCGATCGCCATTATGCAGAGCAATTGGCGGAGCTGGCGAATGATGATGCGGAACTTGCCGCCACCATCACGGATTTTCAGGCGGAAGAGGTCGAGCATCGCGAAACCGCGATCGCCCGTGGAGCGGAACAGGCGCCCGCCTATCCGCTGCTTTCGGGTGTCATTCGCCTGGGGTGCCGGGCTGCAATCGCGCTGTCGAAGCGGATCTGAGGAGATAAGGACGATGATGAAGACCGCGACAGCCGCCATGCTGCTGATGGCTGCGAGCGTTTTGCCCGCCATGGCGCAGCAGCAGACCGGACCCGTGCAGGAACAGGCGCCCACCGCCGCTGCCGGAACGACGGGATCAGAGCGAGTGAACTTAGTCATCGTCTATGGCGAGGACCCCTGCCCGCAAAGCGCTGGCAGCGACATCGTCGTATGCGCGCGCAAGGGCGAGGAAGAACGCTATCGCATCCCCGAACCCCTGCGCGGCGATCCGAACAAGCCGAGCAATCAGGCATGGGGTGAGCGCGTGCGATCCATGGAATATGTCGGCCGCACCGGCACGGAAAGCTGCTCGGCCACCGGCCCCGGCGGGTTCACCGGCTGCTTCAACCAGTTGGCCCGGCTTGCCAAGGCAGAGCGGCAGGCGGCGGACAATGCCAGCTGGAAGGACCTGGTCGAAGCCGAACGGGCACGGCGGCTTTCCACCATCGATGAGGATAGCAAGGCGATCGAAGCGCGAGCCGTGGCGGAGGAAAAGGCGCAAGCCGCACAACCGCAGCAGACTGCTCCCCAGCCGGGCACGCCCCCGCAACCCTGACGGTCGTGCGCGACGCTCGGCGTCTGAATAAACGGGCGGATTTGGGCAGTCCGCCGGTGGACAGGGGCGAATGGAGGATATTCACCGATGCGCTTTCCTGTACATGCCTTGCTTGGCTTAGCGGCGCTGGCGCCCTTCCTGTCGCTCACGCCAGCCAGTGCCGAGCCCCCTCAGCGCGTGTTCAACCTCATCGTTTATGGGGACGACCCCTGCCCCAAGGGGGAAGGCGAAGAGATCATCGTCTGCGCGCGCAAACCCGAGTCCGAACGCTACCGCATCCCCAAGAAGTTGCGCGAAAAGCCAGCGCCGTCGGGTGGGCCGGGCTGGGGCAGTCAGGTGGCGACGATGGAGCAGGTTCAGCGGCAGAATCTGCCCGGCAGCTGCTCGGCCATCGGCAGCAACGGCTTCACCGGCTGCACCGCCAAGATGCTGGAGCAATGGTTTGCGGAACGGCGGATGCAGGAGTCCAAGGGCGAACCTTGAGGCTCTTGTACTCGGCCGCGCCACGGCTGCTCTCCCTGCGCACTGGAAGAGCCTCAAGCGGCAAAACCATCCGTGGCGCGGACAAGGGCGTCGAGAATGCCGGGCTCGTTATAGGCGTGCCCCGCGCCCTCGATCATCTCGAACCGCGCTTCAGGCCAAGCTTTGTGCAGTGCCCAGGCTGTTTCCGCAGGGCAGGCCATGTCATACCGACCCTGAACGATGACGCCGGGAATGCCGCTTAGCTTACCCGCATCGCGAATGAGCTGCCCCTCTTCCAGCCAACCGCGATGAACGAAATAATGATTCTCGATCCGCGCAAAGGCCAGAGCGAAGGCGTCGTCATCATGCGTGGCTGACAAGGCAGCATCGGGCAGCAGACGGATGGTTTCGCCTTCCCAGACACTCCAGGCCTTGGCTGCAGCGATCTGTGCCGCACGATCGTCGCCCGTCAGCAAGCGGTGATAGGCATGAAGCAGGTCGCCGCGATTCTCCTCCGCTATGGGAGCCAGGAAACGTTCCCATTTGTCGGGGTAGATGCGGCTCGCACCCTCCTGATAATACCAGTCGATCTCCTGTTGGCGGAGCGTAAAAATCCCGCGCAGGATCAATTCACTGACGCGGGAGGGATGACTCTGCGCATAGGCCAGGGCGAGCGCCGATCCCCAGCTTCCGCCGAACACCAGCCATTGATCCACGCCCACCCATTCCCGCAGCCGCTCGATATCTGCGACAAGGTGCCATGTGCTGTTCGCCTCCAGCGACGCGTGCGGCGTCGAACGGCCACAACCGCGCTGGTCGAATAGCAGGACATCATAGCGCTCCGGATCGAACAGACGGCGATGATCGGGCGAGATGCCGCCGCCCGGCCCGCCATGGAGAAAGACCGCAGGCTTCGCGCCCGGCGTGCCCGCACGCTCCCAATAGATAAAATGGCCATCGCCAACGTCGAGATGGCCGGAAGCATGGGGGTCGATTGCCGGGTATAAGGTGCGCATCAGCAAAGCCTAGGCGAGCTGATGAGCGAAGGGAACAGGCGGCAGGATAAGCCTGTCCACACAGATGATCCGCAGCGCACGACTGCAACTGCTACAATTTGCGACAAATTAGCCTTGGCCTTGCCAAGATTTTGAGACAGTTCGCCCCTAGTGACGGACCATCAAGGGTTCGCTTTTTCCAAAAGGGGTATGTTCGTGCGCCGACCGGCTTCGCTGATGCTGTTTTTCCTATTGGGCGCGTCGCCCGCTGCGCTGATGGCGCAGACCGCATCCCAGGAGCCGCCGGTGCAGATCGACGAAGGGGAAGAGATCGTCGTCACCGGCCAGCCCCAGCGTGGCGCTGTGCTGGGCAATATCAAGCCAGAACAGCAGCTTTCCTCCGCCGATATCCGCGCTTTGGGCGTGACATCCATTTCGGAAATGATCACCGAGCTGTCGGCACAGACCAACGGAACGCCGGTTGTTCTGCTGAACGGCAAGCGCATATCCAGCTTTTCCGAGATTCAGGACATCCCGTCGGAGGCCGTGGCCCGGGTCGATATCCTGCCCGAACAGGTCGCCCTGTCCTATGGCTATGCACCGACACAGAAGGTGGCGAACATCGTGCTTCGCCAGCGCTTCCGTGCAGAGCTTGCCGATCTGCGAGCGGCTACGACCACCGATGGTGGACGGGAAAGCGGATCGGCCGAGGCGGGCCTGCTACGTATCCGGGGCGACAATCGCTTCACATTGAACGTCAAATATAATGCAGCCGCTTCCTTGCTGGAGAGCCAGCGCGGGATCGAACGAACGGTGAGTAACCCCGCGCTGATCGACGTCACTCGCTTTCGCACTCTCAGCCCCGCGACCGAAAGCATATCCGCGAACGCCACCTATGCCCGCGCGCTCGGCGGCATGTCGATGACCGTCAATGGTCGCGTCGAGCTTTCGGACAATGACTCGCTTCAGGGGCTTTCGGCGGCAGCACTCGCCGCGCCGATCGGCGATGGACCGCGCTATGCCGAATTCCTGCGCGACAACCGGCTCGATCAGCAGATTCGCGGAACGACCGGCCATTTGGGGCTGACGTTCAACGGGCTGCTCGGCAAAGGCTGGCAATGGTCCTTCACCGGCAATGGCGATGTGTCGGACACCCGGACGCGAACCGACCGATCGAGTTCAACCGACCGGGCGAGCGCGCGGTCGCGGGCCGTGACGGGCGACCTGCTACTGTCGGGCCCTGTGTTCGACCTGCCCGCAGGCGCCGTGAAAAGCTCGGTCCGGGTGGGCGCATCGGCCAACGGCTTCGAAGCCTGGTCGATCCGCAACGGAACCGAACGCAGAAATGACTATGACCGGCAGATCGCCAGCGGACAGGTGACGCTCGACTTGCCGATCACCAGCAAGGCGAGGGGCGTCCTCAGCGCGGTTGGCGACATCGGCATCAATGTGAATGCGGCTGCGCAGGAGCTTTCGGATTTCGGCACGCTCTCCACATTAGGCTATGGTGTGCGGTGGCGGCCGATACCAGCGGTCCAACTGCTGGTTTCCGCCAACCAGGACCGGGCAGCACCTACGGGCAACCAGCTCAGCGATCCTGTGATCAGAACGGAGAATATTCCGGTCTTCGACTATCAAAGCGGCCAGACCGTCTTCGTGACGCGGGTGACCGGGGGCAACGCGCAATTGAAGGAAAGCGTGCGGGATCAGTTCCGGCTGAGCGCGACGGTGAAGCCGTTCGACAAGCCCAACCTGACTTTGACTGCGACCTATCTCAACAGCCGGACGAGCAATCCGATCGCGGCCTTCCCCGAACCGACCCCGGCGATCGAGGACGCCTTCGATGGTCGCTTCACTCGCGTGAACGGCGCGCTCACCGAAATCGATGCGCGGCCGATCAACTATCTACGGTCGCAAAGCGAGCAGCTGCGTTGGGGTTTCGATCTATCCTTCCCGCTCAAGTCCCGCATCCAGAAGCTGGTCGAAGCCTGGCGGGCGGCTGGCGCGAAGCCGGAGGACCGGCCGAAGGAATTGCAGGACATGCGCGCGCTGTTCGGCAACCGTGGCGGGCGCGGAGCGCAGAGAGGCCAGGATGGCGCACCCCCTCCGCCTGCACCAAACGACAGCGATCACCCCCGTGGCGAAGGCAGCTTTGGCGGCGGCGGACGTCCAGGCGGCGGTTTTGGCGGGCCGGGTGGCGGACGCGGTGTTGGAGGCGGACGACTGAGCTTCAGCCTCTATCACACATGGCATTTTACCGAGAGCATCCTGATCGCGCCGGGCGTGCCGGAACTCGACCTGTTGAATGGCGACGCGACAGGATCATCGGGCGGCCAGCCAAGGCACGAGGTGGAGGCTCGCGTCGGTTACACGAACAACGGGCTTGGCGCGCGGCTGAGCGTCGATTGGGAAAGCGGCACCCATGTCGATGGTGCGTTGGGCGGCACGTCGCGGCTTGATTTCGGCAGCCTCGCGACGGCGAACCTGCGGCTGTTCGCCAATCTTGGGCAAATGCCTTCGCTGGTGAAGAACCACCCATTTCTACGCGGATCGCGAGTGTCGATCGGCATCGACAATATCTTCAACACCCGCCGCGACGTGACCAACGCCACAGGAGGAACGCCGCTGCGTTATCAGCCAGGCTATCTTGATCCGCTGGGCCGGACGATCAGCATTTCCTTCCGGAAGCTCTTCTTCTGACCCTCGCCTAAATGACTCCATTGTCCGTCCGTTATGATCCATGAAAACATGGGTCGGAGGAATATATGGCAAAGCCGATACGGATCATGGTGGTCGACGATTCGCTCACCATCCGCGCAATGATCGAAACGCTGCTGGAGCGCGATTGCCGGTTCGATGTCGTAGGCGTCGCCCGCAATGGCGAAGAAGCGATCGTCCTTATCCGCAGGGAAAAGCCCGATGTGGTGACGCTGGATGTCGCCATGCCGGGCCGGGATGGCCTCAGCATCCTCGATGAGATCATGGAGATCGATCCCTGCCCCGTCATCATGCTCTCCAGCCTGATGCGTGACGGAGCGCCGATCATGGCCGAAGCGCTCGACCGGGGCGCTGCCGCCTGCTTCAACAAGGCCATGATCGCTCGCGAGGCCGGGCGGTTCATTACCCTGATCAGGGACGTGGCCCGCGGCATGGTTCAGGCGGAGCGGACAGCGATCGCCGCCTGAACGGTTATCAGTTCAGCACAATAAGGGAGCCGCGATCGGCGGCTCCTTTTTTTGTGCGCGGTCGCAAAGCTGTGCGGGATCAGGATGCCAGCGATCGAGGCAGGGCGCACGCCGCCGCAATATCGATGGCGCCGGCGAACTCCACGCCCATTCGATCGTCGCGGGACCAGCGGACGACCGCATCGACGCTGTGCACGTCGCTGAACTCGACAGTCAGGTCCATGCCTGAAGGCACGTTCCAAAGCCCTTCGATCATCGCGCCAGTGGCCGAAATATTGCGGATGCGCCCCGTATAGGCATGGCCGTCGGCATGCACCGCAACCGTGCGCAGCATGGTCTTGCGCTCAGGACGACTGGATTGGAAGCCTTCCACCAGCGCGACCGTGCCATGAACGCGGTGCCGGGCCAGCACATCGCTCGCGCCGAGCGGGCGGCCATAGACATAGCCCTGTATATGGCTACAGCCCAGATCGCGGATGAGCGCGAGTTCGTCCTGCGTTTCCGCTCCCTCGGCGGTCGTGTCCATGCCCAGCGCCTCGGCCAGGCTGACGATGGCCTTGATGATTGCGCTGTTCCGGCTGCCGGTCATCACCGCCCCGCGAACGAAGCTCTGGTCGATCTTGATCTTGTCGAACGGCGCTTTCTTCAGATAGCCGAGCGAGGAGTAGCCGGTCCCGAAATCATCCAGCGCCAGCCTGATGCCGATCCCTTTGAGCCGGGAAAACATCGCATCGGTGCCTTCATCATCGTTCAGGAAGACGCTTTCGGTGATCTCCAACTCCAGCCGCTGGGGCGCGAGTTGCGCGGCGGCAAGTGCGTTCATGACGGTCGCAGGCAGGCCAGGATTGGCGAACTGGATGGGCGAGACATTGACCGCGACGCGAATATCCTCTTCCCACTGGGCTGCATCATGGCAGGCGGTGCGGAGCACCCACTCGCCCAGCGATCCAATAAGGCCGGTATCTTCCGCGATCGGCACGAAAATGGACGGGGATATCTCCCCGCGCACCGGATGGATCCAGCGCAGCAATGCCTCGTAGCCGGTAACCCGCTCCGTCTTGGAGGACACGACGGGTTGATAGACAAGGTGCAGCCCGTCCGAAGCCAGGGCGTGACGCAGATCCTCCTCCAGCTGCCGCCGTCCTTCTGCATCGGCATGCATTTCCGATGAATAGAAGCGATGAACTCCCCGCCCGTCACCTTTGGCGGCATAGAGCGCCAGGTCGGCATTGCGGATCAGCGCATCGGCCGTCTCGCCATCCTGCGGACAGCAGGAAATGCCAACAGATACGCCGATGACGACGACTTTGCCTTCGATCGTGTAGGGCTGCGAAAGCGTGCTGATGATCGTCTTGGCAAGTTGGGACAGAAGCGCGCGATCCTGTCCGCCCGGCAGCAGCACCTTGAACTCGTCGCCCCCCTGCCGCCCGACGAGCCCGCGATTACCGACCACGCGCTGGAGCCTCTGGCTGACCTGCCGCAGCAGTGCGTCACCGGCTGGATGGCCAAGCGTATCATTTACCGTCTTGAATCGATCCAGATCCAGCATGAGCAATGCGCAATCGCCCGGTTGTCCGCGCGCGCCAGCGACGGCATCTTCCAACGACTGCAGCATCTGCACGCGATTGGCGAGCCCGGTGAGCGAATCGAACTGGGCGAGCCGCTGCACCTCGGCCTGGCTCCGGCGCATTTCCGTAAGATCGGTCCCGCTTCCCCGGAAGCCATGGAACTGGCCATATTCATTGAAGACCGGCTGGCCGGAGATCGACCACCAGCGCTCGTCGCGTGTCGCGGCCGCCCGCACGTGAACGTCCGAAAACCCGGTCCGCGCTGAAAGATGGAACCCCAGGGTGCGTTCACCCCCGCCATTTTGATGATCACCAGCCGATACGATGTCGGTGATCGGCCGCCCTACGAGGTCATCCTCAGGGACGTTGAGCGTCCGGGCCAAGGGTTCTGAAAGATAGGTCAGGCAGCCCTGCCGATCCGTTTCCCAGAACCAGCCTTGCCCCGATTGCTCATATTCCTGCAACAGCCGGTCGGATCTTTGGGCACGCAAATCCTGCTGATGCCGGGTAACGGCACGCTCAAGGTCAACGGTCGCCTGGCGGACAGCAGCGATCAGCATGACGGCAATGCAGCTCAGCAACATGCCGATCTGGGCAAAGCCTGCGCCTTGAACGGCTGACACGATCAGCGTTCCAAGAAAATAACTGACGCCCAATAACCGCCGGTCGCCGAACACGGATATGGCGATCAGCGCCATCGCGACTTCGGCCGCGAGGGAAAATGACAAGGGTCCGGCAAAACGCGCCGGTCCCAGCAACATGCTGAATGTCACGCTCGACAACAGGACGGCGGGCAGCATCAACCATTTCTGCACATGTGGTCTTTGGTTGTGAAACCGCTCGGCGCGCGGCCCGACGATCAGCACGCCGTCGATCAGCAGCATGAACAGCAATGTCAGGATGGAGTAGATGCTGCCAAGCGGCACATGCAGCAGCGCGACGGTGCACAGCTTGCCCAGCAGGATCAGCGGCCAAAGCCGCGCGATGTGGGAAAAGGCGCCGGATATCCAGAAAGCCGACGCCTCGGTCCCGCCCTCGGCAAGGCCCAGCGCCACCGCAAGATCAGCGGGCCGGGACAGGGAATCATTCAGCCTGATGCGCGAAGGGGCCATGGCCCGTGCGTAACGCACAGATGTTGAAAGAAACTTACCCGGTTATGCCAAAAGGCATAATGGCTCCGCGCGGCCGCGAAAACCAGCGATGGGAGCGGAAAAAAGAAAGATGCTGAACATCGCCAGCATCTTTCCAAACCTTGATCATTATACTCAGCCTAGCCTACGTTCAGACGCGCATGGGCATCAGCACGTAGAGCGCCGGGCTCCGGTCATTTTCACGGATGAGCGTCGGGGCTGCCGCGTCCGCCAGGTGCAGCTCGACCGTCTCGCTGTCGATCTGGCCCAGAATGTCCAGCAGGTAGCGGGCATTGAAACCGATATCGAAACCCTCGCCTTGGAATGCGCCCGGCACTTCTTCCGCCGCCGTGCCGTTTTCCGGGCTGGTCACTGACAGGGTGATCTTGTCCCGATCAAGCGTCATCTTGACTGCACGGGTCTTTTCCGTCGCGATCGTCGCGACGCGGTCCACGCCTTCCTCGAAGCTGCGGGGATCGATCTTGAGCAGCTTGTCATTGGCTGTCGGAATGACGCGGCTATAATCCGGGAAGGTCCCGTCGATCAGCTTGCTGGTGAGGATCGCGCTGCCCAGGCCGAAGCGGATCTTGCTTGCGGACAGGGTGATCTGGACCGACCCTTCCACCTCATCCAGAAGCTTGCGCAGTTCGCCGATGCACTTGCGGGGGATGATGATGCCCGGCATTCCATCGGCGCCGTCGGGACGGGGCACGGTAACGCGGGCAAGGCGATGGCCGTCGGTCGCAGCAGCCTTCAGAACCGGCTGGCCATCGTCAGACACATGGAAATAAATGCCGTTCAGATAATAGCGCGTTTCTTCGGTCGAGATGGCGAAGCGCGTCTTGTCGATGATCTGCTTCAACGTCTCTGCGGGCAGCTCGAAGCTGGTGGGCAGATCGCCTTCCGCGATCACGGGGAAATCGTCGCGCGGCAGGGTCGACAGGTTGAAACGGGCGCGGCCCGCCTGGATCAGCATCTTGCCCTCGGCCGCGTGCAGCGAAACCTGGCTGCCTTCCGGCAGCTTGCGGGCGATGTCGAACAGCGTGTGGGCGCTGATGGTGGTCGCGCCGGGCTGTTCCACCTGCGCGGAAACGCTCTCGACGATCTGGAGATCGAGGTCGGTCGCCATCAGCTTGATCGCGCCGTCGGCGGACGCTTCGATCAGCACGTTGGACAGGATCGGAATCGTATTGCGCCGTTCAACCACCGACTGGACGTGGCTGAGGCTCTTGAGGAGCGTGGCGCGTTCGATTGTGGCCTTCATGTCCCTGTTTGTCCGTTTCTTTTCTGCGCAAAGCCCGAATGCGGTCGAATCCGGGCGACAATGATGGATGATCCTTCATAACCACTGTTGCGGCGGCGGCAAGCGCCTGCTGATCGTTTCGTGACGGCAAGGGTTGCAAAAGGGGACATGATGGGCTTTGCCAGCTTCATGAAGCGCCTCTGGCTCCTCTCGTTGCTGATCTCGACGCCTGCGGCTGCGCGGGATTCTCTGGGAATGTTCGAAGCCTGGGGGGCATTCCGCGATCCGGCAGCGCCGCGCTGCTACGCCATAGCCAAACCCGTGAGCCGCGCAGGCAGCGGGTTTGCAGCGGTCGGCAACTGGCCCCGCCAACGCGTGCGCGGACAGGTGCATTTCCGGCTGAGCCGGGTGCGGGCCGATGGCGCTTCCGTCATCCTGAATGTCGGTGAGCGGCGCTTCCCGCTGGTCGCGGGCCAGGCTGACGCGTGGGCGCCCGATCCCCGCTCCGACGCCGCCATCATTGCGGCCATGCGCTCGGCAGGCAGCATGAGCGTGCAGACCCAAGGCGCGAATGGGCGAGCCTTTGCCGACACCTACACGCTGCGCGGCGCTGCCACGGCGATCGACGCGGCGGCATTGGGGTGCGCCCGGCTGCGCTGATAGACGCTCCCTTTATAAATACGCAAAAATCCGCTATGGGCGCTGCCATGCATTCATCCGCCAGCCCCCTGATGCCGATTCCCGGCGCTATTGACCCTGTGCCCGTGCCGCGCGCGGTGACGCCGCGTGAAGATGGACGCACTGACCTCATGGGCCTGTCGCGCCCGCAGATCAAAGGCGCGCTGGAGGAAGCAGGGCTCGACGCCAAGCAGGCGAAGCTCCGCTCCAAGCAGTTGTTCCACTGGCTCTATCATCGCGGCGAGACCGATTTCGACGCCATGACCGATCTTGCCAAGCCCATGCGCGGCTGGATGGCCGAGCGCTTCGTCGTCGGCCGCCCTCAGGTAGTGGAAGCCCAGGTGTCGAGCGACGGCACCCGCAAATGGCTGCTCCGGTCGGACGATGGCCAGGATTATGAAATGGTGTTCATCCCCGACGCCGATCGGGGAACGCTCTGCGTCTCCAGCCAGGTGGGCTGCACGCTCAACTGCCGTTTCTGCCATACCGGCACGATGCGTCTGGTGCGCAATCTGACGCCGGGCGAAATCGTCGGCCAGGTGATGCTGGCCCGCGACGCGCTGGGCGAATGGCCAAAGGGCAGCATGGCGTCGGCCAATGACGACGAAGCCGACGACGCGTCGCAATATACGACCGATGGCCGCATGCTGACCAACATCGTGATGATGGGAATGGGCGAGCCGCTCTACAATTTCGACCATGTCCGCGACGCGCTAAAGGTCGTCATGGACGGCGATGGCCTGGCGCTGTCGAAGCGCCGCATCACCCTCTCGACCTCCGGCGTGGTGCCGATGATGGCGCGCGCTGGTGAAGAGATCGGCGTCAACCTCGCCGTGTCGCTCCACGCCGTGACCAAGGATGTGCGCGACGAACTGGTGCCGCTCAACAAGAAGTTCGGCATCGAACAGCTGCTTCAGGCCTGTGCCGACTATCCCAGCGCCAACAATGCCCGCCGCATCACCTTCGAATATGTGATGATCAAGGACAAGAATGACAGCGACGAGGATGCGCGCGAACTGGTGCGGCTGCTGCGTCACTACAAGCTCCCAGCCAAGGTCAACCTGATCCCGTTCAATCCCTGGCCGGGCACGGACTATGAATGTTCGACGCCCGAGCGGATCAAGCGCTTTTCCGACATCGTGTTCGAAGGCGGCATCTCCGCTCCGGTGCGCACGCCGCGGGGCCGGGACATCATGGCCGCCTGCGGGCAGCTGAAATCCGCCAGCGAGAAGAAGGGCCGCGCTGAGCTCGACAGGTTAGCGGCCGAAAAGCAAGCGGCGCTCGGTTGAGCCTTCGCCTTAGCGTGGCGGGCGGGGCTCGCTGATGGTCTCTTCCGCGTCCCGTTCATTCTCATCGGGCTTCAGCGGCGCCATGACCCAGAATGTCAGCAGCGTGAAGCCGGTGAGAACCACCGCCACATCGTAGGTGCCAAGCCCCGCCGCAACGCCGATCGCGCCCGTGATCCATAGGCTTGCGGCGGTTGCAGTGCCCTTCACGGCATGCCTTTGCTGAAGGATCGCGCCGCCACCCAGGAATCCGATGCCTGCGATCACGCCTTCCAGCACGCGAGCCAGCGCCTCCACTTCCTGCGACATTAAGCCCTCGACCGTCTGGACCAAGCCACAGCTGGCCACGGCCACCAAGGGGAAGGTCCGCAACCCGGCGCTGCGTTCCGCCCGCTCCCGGTTCCAGCCGATCGGAAGCGCCAGACAATAGGCAATCACGATCGGAACCAGATGCGGCAGGACCGAAAATGTGTCTCTCATTTCGCCTAAACGCACGAACATGAATTCGGATGCGCAACGAACATCGCTAGCTGCTGCCGGGTTCCTCCAGCAAACGGGGGATCAAGAGCAACAGTTCGCGGGCGAGGAAGCCGATCGGCCCCATAGTGCGGGCCAGTTCCCGCCCTGCCCGTCCATGAAGCCAGCTTGCCCAGGCAGCGGCGCGGAAAGGGTCGGCTCCACGCGCTGCCAGACCACCAGCAATGCCTGCGAGCACGTCACCGGATCCTCCTGTGGCAAGCCCGACGCAACCGCCCTCATGCAGTAGGCAGGCGCCATCCGGAGCCGCAATCACGCTGCGGTCCCCTTTCAGGATCACCACGGCCTGGAAATCCTGCGCGACCTGCGACGCGACCCCAACCGGGTCGGCTGTAATGGCTTCAGCGCTCTTGCCCGTCAGGATCGCCATCTCCCCATGATGCGGCGTCAGGATGATATGCCCCTCATGCGCTGCGATCGTGGACCGCAAATCGCGCGCCGATGTCATTGCTGCCGCATCGAGGATGATGGTCACGGGTGGCTCCGTCGCAGCCAGAATATCGGCGACCAGCTGATCCGTCCCGGCACTCACATTCATGCCGGGTCCCAGGACCAGCGAATCGCAGCGGGCAAGCTGCGGCTTCAGCACGGCGGCCGCGCCGACTGCGATCTCGCCATCCTCCTGCGCCGGAAGGGCGATCATCGCCGCCTCGGGGACCAGCACGCCCAGCGACATGGCGGCCGATCGCACCGTCGCCATCTGCAGCTTGCCTGCACCCGCCCGCAGGGCGGCTTCGCCCGTCAGCCGAAGGGCGCCAGGCACGAACTCCGCCCCACCGACCACCAGCACACGGCCGCGCGCATTCTTGTCTGAATCGCTGTCGACCACCGGCAACGGGTTCGCCTTCAGCCAGGCGGTATCCAGGGTCTCCGGCATCATCCCCGCGCTCCTGCAATGGCATCGGGTTCGCGCGTGACCGGCGTCGCTTCTTCTTCCATCGGCGCGGTCACATTGTAACGGCAAAGCACCAGCCCGCCATTGCGGCCATGCGAGGGGTCATAGACATAGTCGCTGATCGCGCAATTGGCGACGTCTCCCGCCCGATCGATCGCCAAAATCTCCGCTTCATCAAGGCCTTCGATGATGTAGCGCAGGCACAGCACCACGACCTGATGTGTGAAGATCATCACCCGCCGCCCAGCATAATGCAGCGATATGGTATCCATCACCGACCGGAGGCGCAGGATCACGTCGCACCAACTCTCCCCGCCGGGCGGCCGATGATAGAATTTGCCGAGCATCCGGCGAAACTCATATTGCTCTGCTTCAAGTTTACGGATGCCGGACGTCGTCAGCCCGTCCAATATTCCGAATTCCTTTTCCCGCAGCCGCTCGTCGAAGCAGATCGGCTCGTCCGCCCGCGCTCCGCCTGCTTCACGAAAGACCTGCGCCGTCTGAAATGCACGCAGATAGGGAGAGGATAGCAGAACCTCCGGCCGATGATCCTCCGCCTCGCTTGCAAACCAGTGGCCCAACGCCTGCGCCTGTTCGCGGCCCAGCTCACTTAAAGGGACATCCGCGTCGCGCACCGACAAGGCTATGCGGTCGGATTGCGCTTCCGTCGCCTCATCGCGCGCGACATTTCCGGCGCTCTGGCCATGACGAACGATGATGAGCTGGCTTGGCCAATGAAGTGACGCCACGGATGTCCCTGCCTTTCATGCCGCGTTGCTGAGGCATGAAGAACGGTCGCGCCAAGGCTTTGATCCCGACGCAGGCGCGCGAGGGAGGCATGGCGAGCCAACCCTTGAAGCAGCCATGCCTCATCCACCCGGTCTACGCGCGGGATTGCGCTTCCTGGGATTTCCGCTGCCCGACATTGCTCCATTCAACATTGCGCGTGGCGTACATGACGCTTGCCAGCGCGATCAGCAGCAGCACCGAACCGATGAGCAGCGACCATGCCTCCAGGTTGAGCAGCACGAACAGCAAGGCATAGAGCCCCATCAGCAGCGCCCCGATGAACCGACCGCGCCGCCAGCTTCCCAGCACGGCGGCGCTATAGGCGGACAACAGGCCGATGATCGCCGCCGCCCCCAGAATATAGGCTGCGGTGAAGCCGATGACCTCTGCAAAGGCAAGCAACAGGGCGAAGAAGAGCACCAGCGCCGCCCCCGTCAGCAGATATTCCGCCGCAGCCACGCGCGCGCCGCCGACAATGTCGAACAGCAGGAAGGCGAGGAAAGTGAAGCCTATGAACAGGAAGCCATATTTAACCGACCTGTCCACCTTGGAATAAAGATCGACCGGTTCGATCAGGCCGACCGTCACCGCGCGGGAATTGCCGCCGATGACTTCGGCTGGCCTCGCCGCAACCGTAGTGTCGGCAGCCGCCACCATGGCATAGCCCGCGCTGCCATCCAGCAGCGGAGGCCCCAATTCCTGCATCGCGACGGGAGGCTGGCCCAGCGCCAGCTTGTCGATCTGGTAACGGGCCGAAAAGCCGCCATCCGAAATCTCCCGCTTCTCGGGCAGGAAGGCGCCTCCAAAGCTCGGGCTTGGCCATGTCGAAGAGATCTGCCAGAAGGTCTTGCCGCCCCTTGGCACCAGGCTCAGCGACCGGCTGCCGCGCAGGCCGAAATCATATGCCACGGTCAGTCTGCCCTCGCCCGCCCAGGGGAGAAAGGCGAAGAAACCCTGCCCTCCGGTGGCGCCGGGACCTTTGCCGGGCTGCACGGCCAAAGCCTTGCCTCCGGCAGACAGCGACCCACCGCTGGTCAATCCCCGCGCATCCGATGCGCCCATCCGCAATTCCGCCCGCTCCCATAAAAGGCGATCGGCGGTGATGCCGAAACGTGGCAGGTCTTGCGGCAAAGCAAATTGCGCGGTTCCCTTTATACGTGCGTCGTAGAGCACACTGCGGTAGATCGACTTGCGCCGCTCTTCCGGACGGACGGTGGTCGTGACTATATTCTCGACCGGCGAAATATAGAGCAGCTTTTCGGTCTCGACAGTGCGCGACACCCGCTGGCCGTCAACCTGCTCTTCCTGCACCTGAGTGGTACGGAACGGAACGACAATGACAGGTCCCGCAATGATCTGTGGCCCGCCCCAACCAGCATTGATGGCGTCCTGCGCCGTCTGCGATTGGCTCTGCCGGTCCCATACCAGAGCATAGATCAGCATCAGCGGCACGATGAGGGACAGCGCAACCAGCGCCGCGAACAGCAGCTTCATGCCGGGCGACCGTGTTGGCCGCATGTCTTCAGCCGAGCCTGTAATCAACCGCCGCTCCTGTCGAATATTGTCCAGGTCACTGTCTATGCCAAGGGGCGGCAGCGTCAATCATCACGTGCCGCGTGTCCGTTAATCTGATAAGGTCGCCCACGAGAAGTGCCGAGAGTCGAACTGTTTCGAGGAGGGCATGATGCAGACGTCGATCGACGAAGCGAAACTTCACAATTTTGTCGGAAAAATGCTGAACGATCTCGGCGGCGCGATCAGCGTGCCGACGGTGCGCGTCGGCTTCAGGCTAGGCCTGTTTGACGCGCTCGCGCAGGGCCCAGCGACGGCGGCGGACCTCGCACAAAGAGCAGGCGGCCTGCATGAGCGTTATGTCCGGGAATGGGCAATGGCCCAGGCCGCCAATGGCTTTATCGACTTCGACCCTGGCTCAGGCATGTTCAGCGTCTCGCCAGAGCAGGCGATGGTTTTCGTGAACCCCGACAGCCCCGTCTATCTGGCAGGCGCGTTCGAAATGGTCGCCGCCATGATCGAGGCGGAGCCCAAGGTCGAAGAATGTTTCCGCAACGGCAAGGGCGTCAGATGGGGAGACCATGCGGGCTGCCTGTTCTGCGCGACCGGCGCATTCTTCCGGCCCGGCTATGTCAACAACATCGTGCAAAGCTGGATACCCGCGATGGATGGCATGGAGGCAAAGCTGCGGTCCGGCGCGAAGGTCGCGGATGTCGGCTGCGGCGTGGGCTTCTCGACCTTGTTGATGGCGCAGGCCTATCCTGAAAGTCACTTCACCGGCTATGATTTCCACGAGCCCTCGATCGAGGACGCACGGCGTCATGCGCAAGAACATGGCCTCAGCGATCGGGTCCGGTTCGAAGTAGCGGCGGCCAAGGACATTGCCGAGAAGGACTTCGACTTCATCACCATGTATGACTGTCTGCACGATATGGGCGATCCCAAGGGATGCGCGGCACACATGCGCCGCATCCTGACGCCGGGCGGCAGCTGGATGATCGTCGAGCCGATTGCAGGCGACAGGCCGGAAGACAATCTCAATCCCGTCGGGCGGCTCTACTACAACGCGTCCACCATGATCTGCGTGCCCACGTCGCTTGACCAGGAGGTCGGCGAAGGCCTGGGCGCGCAAGCAGGCGAAGCTCGTCTGGCGGCAGTCATCGCCAACGGCGGCTTCCAGTCGGTTAAAAGAGTGGCGGAAGGGCCATTCAACATGGTGCTTCAAGCGCGTTGAAGGGTAGGAACTGGCCGAAGCCGCTCAACTGGCATCGGCGCGCAGGATCTTCTCCATCGGCTTGCCCTTGGCGAGTTCGTCGATCAATTTGTCCAGATAGCGGATTTCTTGCATGAGGGGCTCATCGACCTCTTCGACGCGGACGCCGCAGACCACGCCGGTGATAAGCCGCCGTGCGGGGTTCAGTTCGGGCGCGTCGGCAAAGAAACGTTCGAAACTGACATTGGCCGCCAGCTGCTCCTCAAGCGTTTCCTGGCTGTGTCCGGTCAACCAGCGGAAGATCTGATCGACCTCGCTTCTGGTGCGGCCCTTCTTCTCGGCCTTGCTGACGTAGAGGGGGTAAACGCTCGCCACGCTGACCGAGTAGATGCGATGCTTCGCCATGATCCCTCCTGCGCAGACCCAAAATGCCTTAGCAGCTTTCGCGCAAAAGAATGATGGGGAAACTGATCCCCAGCTTCAGGGGAACTGATCTCGGTGGAGATGAACAAACCCAGCAAATGCTGGGTGGTGACCCCTACGGGAATCGAACCCGTGTTTCAGCCGTGAAAGGGCCGCGTCCTAACCGCTAGACGAAGGGGCCACACTGCAGAATTGCTCTGGCAGTGCTGCGAAGCGAGGGCGGCTTTAGGGGGGGAGCTTGCGCCGGTCAACCCCTTTTGGGCCTAGAATCATCTCTTCTTCAATCGGCCCAGGCGGCGTCTTCCAGATGCAGCTCGGCTGCCGGGCGGCTACCCCAATCGTCGATCTTGGCGCGCCCTGCGACCCACAGGCGGCGATCGCGCGGTGCGCCCAGGATCGCTTGGCCCAGCTCGCTTTCGGCCTGGCGGAACGCGATGGTCTTGATCGAACGGCCATCATCGCCAGCCATCACGGCGCGCAAATGCCCGTTGCCGACCACATCCGCCTTGATGACCCGCATCGGCCCCGCCGCCACCAGCGGGGCAGGCCAGCCAGCGCCATAGGGCCCACCCGCCTCGATCGCGGCCACAAAGTCGGGATTGACCCCCGCAGGCGCGAGCACAGCATCTATGAGCAATGCGCGGTCATCGCGCGCACGGGCCACGGCAGGTCCAAGCCTTTCGTCCAGGAAGTCGGCCAGCGCGTCCACCTTGTCCGAAGCGACCGTCAATCCCGCCGCCATGGCATGGCCGCCCCCGGCGACCAGCAACCCGCTGTCCTTCGCTGCCAGCACGGCCGCCCCCAGGTCCACGCCCGATATGGACCGCCCGGATCCCTTGCCGGTACCCGCGTCGTCGATCGCAACCACGATCGCAGGCCGCCCGGCCTTTTCCTTGATGCGTCCGGCAACGATGCCGATCACGCCGGGGTGCCAACCTGGCCCCGCGATCACCGCAACCGCTCGGTTGCCCTGCGCGGCGAGCAATTCCTCGGCCTCGGCCTGCACCGCCGCTTCGATCGCGCGCCGCTCTTCATTGAACTGGTCGAGCTCGGCCGCGATGCTCGCTGCTTCCAACGGGTCTTCGGTCGTCAGCAGCCGCACGCCAAGATCGGCTTTACCCACCCGGCCGCCGGCATTGATGCGTGGGCCGAGCGCGAAGCCAAGATCATGGCATAGCGGGGCCCGACTGAGGCGGCTGGCGTCGATCAGTGCCGAGATGCCGATGTTGCGGCGCTTGGCCATGACCTTGAGGCCCTGCGCCACAAAGGCGCGGTTGAGTCCCTTGAGCTGCGCCACGTCCGCCACGGTGCCGAGCGCCACGATATCGAGCAACTCCATCAGCGCAGGCTCGGCCCGGTGCGTGAACCAGCCGCGCCGCCGCAGCACGCGGATCAGCGCCGCGCCGAGGAGAAAGGCAACGCCGACCGCCGCCAAATGGCCATGAGCCGCCGCTTCCTCGACCTCGTCAAGCCGGTTCGGGTTCACCAGCGCGAACGCTTCGGGAAGCGCTGCGGCGCATTTATGGTGATCCACCACCACGACATCGACGCCTACCGCCTTCGCCATGGCGAGCGCCTCGAACGCCTGAGCGCCGCAATCGACGGTGACGATCAACGTCGCCCCTTCCCCGGCCAGCCGCACCAGCGCCTCGCCAGACGGGCCATAGCCTTCCATCAACCGATCCGGGATGTAAGGCCGCGCGGACAGGCCAAGATCACGCAGCAGCCGGATCAGCAAGGCTGCGCTGGTCGCGCCGTCCACGTCATAGTCGCCGAAAATCCGCACATGCTCGCCGCTCTGCACCGCATCCGCCAGCCGCTCGGCCGCGCTGTCCATGTCGCGGAACAGGCTTGGGTCAGGCATGAAATGACGGATGGTGGGATTGCGATGCGCATCCACCGCCTCGCGCGGACAGCCTCGGGCGAGCAACAGCTGAGTGACGAGGTCGTCGGGCAGATAGCCGGGCTCGCGAGCATCCGCGCCCGCACCCCGCCAGCGCCACGGTTGTCCAAGGATGGAGCGGGATACATTCAGCGCGACAGTCATTTATCAGTCCCTAAACCGGCCAAGCCCTTGAGGGAAGCGGTTCGCGGACAGCGGCGGAACCGAATCGATGTCCTGCGCGTATTCCCAAGCCGCGCGCGGGTGCGGCGGATCGAAAGGGGCGGCGAAGTTTACATGAGTTCAGGGCAGGCGAAACGCGTCCGGCATGCCTTGGGCGTTTTGATGATTGCGGCGTCACCTCTTCCGCTACAGGCCCAGACTTCCAGCGGCGCTTCCACCGGCACGGTTGCGCCGGAACAGGAGCCGCCGATCCTGCCCGACGAGGAATTCGAGGCGCGCCTTCCCAAGGCTGGTGAGAGTGACACGGCCAACCCCTCCGCTCCGCTCCCGTCGATCGACAGCTGGATCGACCAGCAAATGCCGCAGGCCAGCGCGCCCGTCGAACTGCCCCCAGCTACTGAACCCGCAGCGGAAGCAGAGCTCGCCCAGCCCCTCCCACCGCTCGACAGCGTCACCGTCCCCGCCCAGCTGGCAAGCGACAGCCCCAATGAGAAAACGCCGGAAATCCGCTATGCTGTCGAGATTGACGGCTTTGGCAGGACCGGCCTTGAAGATGAGTTCCGGGGCGAGTCAGCGCTGATCGATGGGAAGGGACGCGCCGACACCGCCGCCATGGTGCAGGCCCGCGCGCATGAGGATGAAGCGCTCGCCGTGCGGCTGCTCTATTCGGAAGGCTATTATGACGCGACCGCCCTCGCATCGCTCGACCAGACCGGCAACGGCACGCTGAAGGCGGTCTTGTCCGTCACGCCGGGCAAGCGGTACAAGATCGGCGACATCGTCATCAACGCCGGGCCCACCGTGCCGCCCGGCCTCGTCCGCGACAGCCTGCCGCTCAAGACCGGCGACTATATCGTTGCCGCCGATGTGGAAAGCGCGGAAGCCAATGTCGGCGTGAGGCTCCCCGAAAATGGCTATCCCTTCGCCAAGGTCGGCGAACGGGACATATTGCTCGACCCGGCGACGATCACGGGCGACTATACATTGCCTGTCGAGGTCGGCCCACGCGGGTCGTTCCGGGGCATCACCACCTCCGGCGCCAAGCAAGCCTTTGGCGCTGACCATATGAAGGTCATCAGCCGCTTCAAACCCGGCGAGCTATATGACAGCCGCAAGGTCGACGACCTGCGCCGCGCCCTCGTCGCGACAGGCCTTTTCTCCAGCATCGCGGTCGATCCGGTGCGCACGAACGAGCCCGGCCCCGACGGCACCGAATATGTCGACCTGCATGTCGATCAGGAAGCAGGACCGCCGCGCACCCTGGCGGGCGAGCTTGGCTATGGCACGGGGCAAGGGTTCCGCGCAGAGGGCACATGGACGCATCGCAACCTCTTCCCACCGGAAGGCGCGCTGATCGCCAAGGCCATCGCGGGCACGCAGGAACAGGGCGTCTCGGGCACCTTCCGCCGCTCGAACGCGGGCAAGCGGGATAAGACCTTCCAGGCTGGCGTCCTGCTCAACCACCAGAATTACGACGCGTACGAAGCCTTCACCGCAGGTCTCAACATCAGCTGGTCGCGCCAATCGACGCCGATTTTCCAGAAGCGCTGGACCTACACCTACGGCGCGGAAATCCTGCTGTCGAACGAACAGACGACGATCGATCCGGCAACGGCGGAAAAGCGGCGGCTGACCTATTTCATCGGCTCGCTGCCGGTGCAGGTCGGCTATGATCGATCAAACGACCTGCTCAATCCGACCAAGGGTTTTCGCGCCAATCTGCGCATTTCACCGGAGGCATCGCTGCAGGGCAATGTGTCACCCTATGTGCGCGGCACCTTTGACCTTAGCGGCTATTATCCCGTTTCCGATGCGCTGGTGATCGCGGCGCGGACGCGGCTCGGCACGATCAGCGGCGCTGCCCGCGACCAGATCGCGCCCTCCCGCCGGGTCTATGCAGGCGGCGGCGGATCAGTGCGCGGCTTTGGCTATCAGGAACTGGGGCCCAAGGACGTCAATGACGATCCCATCGGCGGCCGGTCCGTCAACGAGTTCGCCGTCGAGGGCCGCTATCGCTTCGGCAATTATGGCGTCGTCGCCTTCGTTGACGCGGGCCAGGTCTACGAAAGCGCCATCCCGAAATTCTCGGACATTCGCTATGGCGTAGGCCTGGGCGGCCGCTTCTATACCGACTTCGGCCCGTTCCGGGCGGACATAGCCATGCCGATCAACCGGCAGCCCGGCGAATCCAAATTCACTCTCTATATCGGCATTGGACAGGCATTCTGATGGCCGAAGACACGCCTCCACCCGCTCCCGAAAGCCAGACCGTGATCATCCGGGAAGGCCGACCGTTGTGGCAGAAGATCGTGCTCGGCATTGCCGGTCTGATCCTTGGCCTGGTCGTCCTTGCCGCCGGGTTGCTGCTCTTCCTCAACACGCAGCCGGGCAAGAAATTCCTGATCCGCCAGATCGCGGCGCTGAAGCTGGAATCCGGCATGGCGATCGAGGTCGGCCGTATCGAAGGATCGGTCTATAGTGACATGGTCATCCACGACCTCGTCCTGCGTGATCCCAAGGGGCCATTCGCCGTATCGCCACGCGTTCATGTCGTTTGGAGCCCCTTCCGCTATCTCAACAACCATATCTCCGTCCGCGTGCTGGAAAGCCCGCTTGTCGTGCTGGCCCGCAGCCCACAGTTCAACGTCACGCAAAGCGATCCAAACGCCCCGATCCTTCCCGACCTCGACATTGACGTCGATCGGCTGAAGATCGCCAAATTCGTGCTGGCGAAGCCGGTGATCGGCCAGAAGCGCGAGATCGCCATCGACGGCGTCACCCACATTGCCGATGGCCGCGCGCAGCTTAGCGCCAACGCCGTGGTCGATAGCGGCGATCGGCTCCAGGCATGGCTCGACGCGGTGCCCGAACAGAACCGCCTGGCCATGAAGGGCACGCTGACCGCGCCCAAGGGCGGCGTGATCGCAAAGATGAGTGGGCTCACCGATGGCCTTACCGCTACGCTGGACGGGCGTGGGACATGGCAGGCGTGGAACGGCCGGATCGTCGCCAACTCGCCCAAGGGCGAGCTTGCCAACATCGCCCTCGCCGCGCGCGACGGGAATTTCACGGCCAAGGGTCCGGTGCGCCCCGGCCTCGTCTTTGCCGGAACCGTTGACCGGCTGACCGCTCCAGCCCTTAATGTCGATCTCTTCGCCGGACTTAACGAGCGGCGCGTGAACCTTAAGGGATCACTCCGCTCGAACGCGCTTGCCGCGACGGCGCAGGGCCTCATCGACCTCGGCAAAAGCCAGTTCAGCGGGCTCAAGATCGACGCCGCACTGCTGACGCCCGGCGCGATCATGGAAAAGGTGCGCGGCAAGGATGTGCGCGCTTCGATCATCCTAGACGGCCCCATGGCGACGCCCTTCATAAACTATGATCTCACCGCCGCGATGCTCGCCTTCGACCAGACCGGCATCGAAGGGCTGAAGGCCAGCGGCCGGGCAGTGATCGATACCGATCGCATCCGCATCCCGGTAAACGCGACCGCGCGGCGCGTCACCGGCCTCAATGCAGCAGCAGGCGGGTTGCTCCAGAATCTGCGGGTAAAGGGCGACTTCGCTTATTCCGCAGGCAAGCTGATCAGCGACAATCTGAAGATCGACAGCGATCGGGTGGACGCCACCGCCATCGTCCTTGCCGACCTCGACAACGCCATCTACCGAGGCGCACTCAAGGGCCGGGTGAACGATTACAAGATCGACGGCGTCGGCATCGTGAACCTCAACACCGATGTGGAGTTGGTGCCGGGCCCCAAGGGCGGCTGGGGCCTTGCGGGCAAGTTCGGCGTCCGCACCGCGCGGTGGGAAAATGCGTCGGTGCGCGATTTCCTTGGCGGCAATGCCGTCATGTCGGGCCGCATCGCTATGACGCCGGAAGGCAAGTTCACCCTTGCCGGCCTCAAAGGCGCGGCACCCAATTTCCGCATCCATTCCGGGTCAGGCAGCTACGACACCAATGGCGCGATCACTTTTGACGCGTCCGCGACGTCCAACCAATATGGCCCGCTTGCGCTCACTGTTCGCGGCACGATGGAACGGCCGCAGGCAATCCTGCGCGCGGCCCGGCCCAATGTCGGCGTGCAGCTGTCCGACGTCGTTGCAAAACTCAATGGCGAAACAGGCGGCTATCGGCTGGAAGCGACTGGCGGCTCCGCCTATGGCCCCTTCCTGGCCAATGTGCTGATCCGCACGGGGCGTGGGCCGCTTACGATCGACATCACACGCGCGCGTTTCGCGGGCGTAGACATGAATGGCCGCCTTCAGCAGACCGCCGCCGGACCTTTCGCCGGACGGCTGGCCATGAATGGCTCGGGGATCAACGGCACGGCGCGGCTCGCGGCCGTGGGCAAGGCACAGGGCATCGCGGTGAACGCCACCGCCAGCAACGCTCGCCTGCCCGGCGAGGCCGATGTGGTGATCGGCCGCGCCATTGTGGCTGCGGACATCGTGCTCACTGACCAGCCGCGCATCACCGCCGATGTGCAGATGGCGAACGCGGCCTATGGCGACTATGTCGTGCGCAAGGGGCGGGCGCGCATCAATTATCAGGGCGGACGCGGACGCGCGCAGCTGGTTGCGGATGGATCGACGGGCGTGCCCTTCTCCATCGCCATGAATGCGGCGCTTCGCCCCAATCTCTACGCCGTTGCCCTGGAAGGCAAGGCGAGCAACATCCCCTTCCGCTTCGCACAACCCGCGATCATCCGCATCGAACCGCAGGGCTACCGGCTCGAACCCGCGACGCTTGTCTTGCCGCAAGGAAGGGTTGATCTTGCCGGACGGTTCGGCGGGCAGACCGCCCTCCAGGCCCGGTTCAAGGATTTCGACCTCGCCATCATGAACATCGCCAGCCCCGGCCTCGGCATCAGTGGCAAGGCAACGGGCGCGATCGATTTCAACCAGAGCGGCAACGCCTTCCCCACCGCCACCACCCGCATCGCGATCAATGATTTCCGCCGCTCAAGCCTGTCCGCCGTGTCCGATCCCGTATCCATGGCGATCGAGGGCCGCCTGTCAGGGCGCGGCGGCGATCTGCGCGGCCTCATCCGGCGCGGCAATGCGCCGCTCGGTCGCTTCATCGCCACGCTCGCGCCTCCTGGCCCCGGAGCCAGCTGGACGCAGCAACTCCAATCGGCGCCCCTCGGTGGCGGCATCCGCTACGCCGGCCCGGCCGATGTTCTCTTCTCCTTCGCCGGTCTCGCAGATCAGCAACTGACCGGACCGATCGCCGTCGCCGCAGACTTCAGCGGCCGCCTCACCGCGCCGCGCCTCAACGGCCTCGTCCGCGCCAACGCGCTCACTTATGAAAATGAGACGTTCGGCACGCGCCTGACGCAGATGCGCCTTGATGGCCGCTTCACCAACGATCGGCTGGAGATACGCGACTTTTCCGGCCGGGCGGGCGACGGCACCGTGCAGGCAAGCGGCTCGGTGGGGCTCGCCGCCGAAAGCGGCTATCCCATGAACATCGCCATCAAGCTGGACCGCGCCCGCATCGCCCGCAGCGAAGCCATCACCAGCGTCGTGACCGGCAACATCAACGTCACGAATAGCACGGCAAATGGCGGGTTGATCAAGGGCGACCTGTGGCTCCCCGAAACCCGTTACCGCATCGCCTGGCAGGGCGGCGCGGAAATCCGCCAGCTTCAGGGCGTCCGTCGGAAGGGTGAAGGCACCGACCTTCTCGACCAGCGCGTCGCGTCCCGGCAGGCGGCGGCAAAGCCCGCCGACTGGAAGCTCGACATCCGCGTGCGTGCCGACAATGAGATCTACTTGACCGGCATGGGGCTCGATTCCGAATGGAAGACCAACATGCGGGTGACGGGCACAACAAAGGCCCCGCGCGTCGTCGGCAAGATCGAGGTGATACGTGGCCGCTACAGCTTCTCAGGGCATCAGTTCGACCTTGAACAGGGGATCATTACCTTCAACGGGCCGATGATGAACCCGGTGCTGGCGATCCGCGCCGAAACCCGGATCAACACGGTGACCGCAGGCATTGCAGTGGGCGGTACGGCGCAGCGGCCCGACATCAGCTTCATCTCGACGCCCACCCTGCCGCAGGACGAGATATTGGCGCGCATCCTGTTCGGCGACAATGTCGCGAACCTGTCCGCCACGCAGGCAATCCAGCTTGCCGCCGCGCTCAACGGCCTGCGTGGTGGCGGTGGCGGCCTCAATCCGATGGGCAAGCTGCAGAACGCGTCGGGTGTCGACCGCATCGGCATCGTCGGCGGGGACGATGCCACCGGGCGCGGCACGTCGCTGGCAGTCGGGCAGCGCATCTCCAACAACATCTATGTGGAGGTGATCACCGATCCCAAGGGCTTCACCGCCACCCAGCTGGAAATCTCGCTGTCAAAGACGCTGAGCCTGCTGTCGAAGACTGGCACCAACGCCGGATCATCGGCAAATCTGCGCTATTCGAAGGATTATTGAAGCCGCTCCGCGCGGTAGCGGGCGATCAGCCCATCATATTCATCCATGCCGGGGAAGCGCTCAAAGCTGACCGCCGCCCCGGTTTGCGCCCAGGGCAGCTTCTCCGCTGTCTGCGTTTCCATCCAGGGCGCGAACCAGCTTGCATCGTCCAGCATCGTCGCGCGGACATTGACGAAGCCCATGTCGGCGGCAGGCCTGGTAAAGACCCAGCTCTTGCACCAGCCGCAATGATGATGGTGCACATCCTCGCCATGCATCCCGCCGATCACGGTATCACCCGCGATCAGTGCAAAGCCGCTCGACGGCATGATGATCGTGGTGGAAAAAGCGCTGCCCGTCATCTTCTGGCACCCGGTGCAATGGCACGCCGCCTCACCCCACGGCGCTTCGCTCAACTGGAAACGCACCCGGCCGCACCGGCAATGACCGTCGATGGGGAAATCGGGGATAGGCATGGGGCTTCTCCTGTTAGAGCGGAATGCGTTTACTCTGTATCACCTAGCCCGTTCGGGCTGAGCTTGTCGAAGCCCTCTCCTTCCTAAAAAGGTAGAGCCCTTCGACAAGCTCAGGGCGAACGGTGCTAAGAGGTGGCGCTGATTTAAAGCGCGAAACTCTAGAGCGGACGTAATTGATCCTTCCTATCGCAAGATGGGGAGTATTCACGCGCGCCCTCAATGGAAGTCCCGCGATTTGGGCAAGATGCGCACATTGCGCGGATGGCTGGACGTGCGCGGGTGCTGGGGATGCAAGAACTCATCCGCCCTCGACAAGGCGATATGCGGCTTATGCGTATCCGACAGGCGCGACATCTCGGCGGTGCGATCATGCACGCGGGTCGCCATCAGGTGGACGACGCCTTCCTTGCTCCGCTGCACCTCCCCCTCGACCAGCATCAGCCGCGACGCCATGACAGGCCGCCGCTGCATTTCGAACAGTCGCGCCCACAGCAAAATGTTGGTGATCCCCGTCTCATCCTCGATCGTGATGAAGACGGCGTTGCCCTTGCCTGGCCGCTGCCGCACCAGCACCACGCCTGCCGTCCGCACCTTCGTCCCGTTCTTCGCCGCCGATGTCTGCGCGCAACTCAGCACGCCCTCGGCCGCAAAAACCGGGCGCAGGAACTGCATCGGATGGCCTTTTAGGGACAGGCGCGTCATCTGGTAATCGGCCGCAACCTGTTCAGCGAGCGGCATGGCGGGCAGCATGGCATCCGGCTCCTGCCCCAATTCTCCCGCCGCTTTCTGGTCCCGTTTGCGGGCAGCGGCGAACAGCGGCAATTCATTGGACGGCGTCCGCCGCGCTTCCCACAGCGCGGCCCGCCTGTCCTGCCCCAACGACCGGCAAGCGTCCGCATCCGCCAGCAAGCGCAGCGCCCGCGCAGGCAATCCCGCCCGCCGCGCCAGATCTTCAAGGCTGGTGAACAGACCCTGCGCCCGCGCCTCGACCATCTGCGCAGCCCAGGTCTCGCGAAAACCATCGACTTGGCGAAAGCCCAGCCGCAGCGCCAACGCCCGTCCCTCTCCCTCGCCCCTTCGCCTGTTCCGCGATCGCAGCAGCGGTTCCAGCGCATTATCCCACCCGCTCATGTTCACATCCACATCATGCACGGCAACGCCATGCTCCCGCGCATCCCGGACGATCTGCGCCGGGGCATAAAAGCCCATGGGCTGCGAATTCAGCAACGCGCAGGCGAACACGGCAGGCTGGTGGCACTTGATCCAGGCCGACACATAGACCAGCCGGGCAAAGGACAGAGCATGGCTTTCAGGAAAGCCGTAGCTGCCAAACCCCTCGATCTGGCTATAGCATCGCTCGGCAAAATCGCGCTCATACCCACGCCCCACCATGCCGCCGATCATCTTCTCCTTGAACTTGTCCATGCCCCCCACCTGCCGGAAAGTCGCCATCGACCGCCGCAGCTGATTGGCCTCCGAAGGCGTAAATTCCGCCGCGACAATAGCGAGCTTCATCGCCTGCTCCTGGAACAGGGGGACGCCGTAGGTATCCTTCAGCAACTCCCGCAATTCGTTGGGATTGTGGGGTGGACTGGGCGAAGGAAATTCCGCTTTTTCGAGTCCTGCCCGCCGCCGCAAATAAGGATGAACCATGTCACCCTCGATCGGGCCAGGCCGTACAATCGCGACCTGCACCGTCAGGTCATAAAGATTTTCCGGCTTCAAGCGCGGCAGCATGTTGATCTGCGCCCGGCTTTCCACCTGGAACACGCCAATGCTGTCCCCCTTTTGCAGCATGGCGTAAACAGCAGGGTCTTCGGAATCGAGATCGACGGTGAGGTCGTAATCGCCCAGTCCATGACGCCGCATCAACTCATAGGCTCTCCGGATGCAACTCAACATGCCGAGCGCCAGCACATCGACCTTCATCAAGCCAAGCGCATCGATATCGTCCTTGTCCCATTCGATGAAGCTGCGATCGGGCATCGCGGCATTGTGAATGGGCACCGTTTCATCCAGCCGGTTCTGGGTCAGGACGAAGCCGCCGACATGCTGCGACAAATGCCGTGCGAAAGGCGCGCGGATCAACTGCTCAACCAGCGATCGCAATCGGAGGATCTCCACGTTGTCGAGAGAAAAGCCCGCGTCGATGAAACGTCTATTGCCCAGATCGCGTGAGTAACTTCCCCAGACGGTGCTCGACAGGCGCGCCGCTATATCTTCGCTTAGTCCCAGAACCTTTGTCACTTCACGCAGAGCGCTTCGGGACCGGTAATGAATGACGGTCGCGGCGATCCCCGCCCGTTCGCGCCCATAGCGACGGTAGATATATTGCATCACCTCCTCGCGCCGCTCATGTTCGAAATCGACGTCGATGTCGGGCGGCTCGTTCCGCTCTTCCGATACGAAGCGGGAAAAGAGCAGGTCGTGCTTCATCGGATCGACGGAAGTGACGCCCAACAGAAAGCAGACGATGGAATTGGCTGCAGACCCCCGGCCTTGGCAGAGAATAGGAGGTTTTTGAGCGCGCGCAAATCGGACGAGATCGTGGACGGTCAGGAAGTAATAAGCATAATTTTGTCTTCGGATGAGCCGCAGCTCCTGCCCGATCAGTGCTCTTACCTTAGGAGGCAATCTGCGTCCGTAACGCCCTTTTGCTCGGCGGCGCACCAAATTCTCCAGCCAGCCATCGGGTGACCAGCCGAGCGGAACCGGCTCATGAGGATATTCATATTTTAAGTCGGTAAGGACGAAGTCGATCTGATCGACGAACCGGATCGTTTCGGCAAGCGCTTGCGGACAGTCGGCATAAAGCCGGGCCATTTCGAGGGGAGGCTTGATATGCCGTTCGGCATGCGCTTCCAGCCGCTGTCCCGCCTGCTTCAACGTCACGCCATCCCGAACGCAGCTGAGCACGTCCTGCAATGGCCGCGATGATGCTTCGGCATACAGCACATCGTTAGTCGCTATAACGGGCACGCCCACCTCTCCAGCAATCTTCTGAATGACGGCGGCATGACGGCGGTCTCGTCCATGATGGCGCAGGGTCAGCCCGAGCCACACGCGTCCCGGCGCTGTGTTCTGCAACCGGCGCAGTGCATCCTGCCATGTGGGTGGAGCCGCGGGCGGCACCAGTTTCAGGTGAGAGATGGATACCGCTTCATCACCAGACGGATAGGCCGGAGGAGCTTTATGCGCCTCTTGGGGGCGGGCCGTGGAAAGCGGCAGGATGATCAGCAGAAGATCGTCGAGGTGATCGATCAGATCGCTGAAGGTAAGAATACAGTCGCCCTTCACCGCCTCCATATTGCCCTTGGTCAGCAGGCGGGTGAGCCGTCCCCAGCCTAAGCGGCTTTTGGGATAGGCGAGAATATCAGGCGTCCCATCGACAAAGACCAAGCGAGCGCCCACTACCAGGCGCAGATCGGTATGACAGGCCGCTTCTTCCTGGGCGGTCAGTTCGACCGATTCACCTCTCTCCTTCTTCGCTTTGATCATGGCATCACGTGCCTTGCCGGGTGCGTCACGCAACGCGACATAGGCGCGCACAACGCCAGCCACGCTGTTCCTGTCGGCAATGCCGATGGCCTGAAGCCCCAATTCAATCGCCCGGCCGACAAGGTCGGAAGGGTGGGAAGCGCCGTGCAGGAAGCTGTAATTGGACATAACGCCCAGCTCGGCGAAACCAGGACCCTGCTTTAAGGGCGGCGCTATTGCAGGCTTCCTCCCATCCTTCTCCCTTGCCTCGATCCTGTCCAGCTCCCGCCGGTCAGGGGATTTAGGCTTGGACGGATCAGGCCCCTTGCCGCGTTTCATGCGAACAGGCCGTGGATATACCATCCCGGATGCCGCGCCTCCGTGCCGTAAAGGCCGTGGCGGAAAATCCAGTAGCGGCGGCCGCGCGCATCCTCGATCCGGTAATAGTCACGGGTCATCCCTGCGCTTTCGCCCGCCAGCGCGCCGTCCTTCGCCTTCCACCATTCGGGCGCGATCCGCTCCGGCCCTTCATAGCGGGTCACTTCATGCACGCTGCGCCGCCAACGGAAATGATGGGGTGGGCCATCCGGAACTTCCGCCACCACCTCGATCGGCTGGGGCGGATCGAACAAATGGATGGGGCGCATGGGTGGGTCGCCCGGTTCGCCCTGGCGCGGCCAACTGGATGGCGTGCGGCTTTCGATCGCGGGCAAGGCGAGCTGCGCCTGCTCGGGAATATGGCTGTCGCGCGGCTCCAGGCGCTGGATACGATTGCGGCCGGCCCGCACGGACAGCCGGTCGACCAGCGCCGCGACCGCTTCCTCGCGCCGCGCTTCACCACCTTCCAGCGCCAGTTGGGTCGCAGCCATCGGCTCGGTCTGCGGCACGGTAAGGCGCAGCATGTCGAAGCCGAAACCGGGGTCGAGCGGATCGGACAGGCTGTCGATCCGCTCCTGCACCAGCCGCATGATCGCGGGCGCATCGCGCACTGGCAGGCCGGTTTCCACCCGCAGCGGAAAGGCAAGGCCATCGGTACGGAAGAACAACAGCTCGAACCGCCGCCCGCCCTCGCCCCGCTCCGCCAGCCGTTCGCCCGCTTCAGCCGCCATCTCCTCGACCCGTTGCAGGGCATAGGCGGTGCTGCCCACCGGTTCTGCGAAACGGCGCTCGATCCGCAGCACAGGGCGTGGGCGGCGGGGGCTAAGCGGACGATGCCCCAGACCCAGCAAGCGATGCAGCGCATCCACCGCCTCCTCACCAAAACGCGCCGCCAAAGTTGCGGCTGGTCTGGCGGCAAGGTCGCCGATGGTGCGCAGCCCCGCGCGTCGCAACGCCACGCTGCTCTCCTGCTCCAACTCCAGCGCCTCCACCGGCAGGCGGCGCAAGGCAGCCTCTTCATCGGGCGCTGGCCCTGCGGAAAAGCGGCACAGAGCATGGGCGCCCTCCGCAGTGCCCGCTATCGCATGACGCACCTCCATGCCGTGCCGCTCGAACCGGTCCACCGCCTCACGCGCCATGGCCTCCTCTCCGCCCCACAGATGCGCGCAGCCGGTGATGTCCAGCATCAGCCCATGCGGCGGATCGATCGCCGCCGCCGGCGTATAGCGCGCGCATCCATCGCACAGCCGCTCCAGCCAATCCTGGTCGGCGTGGTGATCGGCTTCGAAACTGACAAGGTCGGGCTCCTGCGCCCGCGCATCAGCCAGCGTCATGCCCGCGCTCAGGCCCAGCGCCAGCGCGTCGGCATCCGGCGTGACAAGACGCATCGCCCCGCGCATGGACTCGACGATGGCGACCGGGCCGGCACCGGCCTGCGCCTGCCACAGATCAGGCCGCGCGATGCGCAGCCGATCGACCGCCAGGAAGGGGAACCACAGCGCCAGGTAGCGCCGCCTCTTCAGCGCGTCCTCCGCTTGCCCATCCATGCTCATGGCGTTCATCGCACTCTTCTCCAAAATCTCCCCGCTCGGCATTCCACACCATCCGCCATGTCATGCCGTCCGGCCCCGACCGGCGGCGCAGCAGGTGGAGCGAGAAGGCGCTCAGGCCCGGCGCGTTGCCGGGCAAAGGCAGGGAAGGCGCGGCCTCCACCCGCCACCGCGTCTCCGCCGCGCTCGGCACCGGATCGCCCCCGATCCGCAATATGAAGGCGGTAACCCCCGACGTTTCCGCCGCCAGCGCCAAGCGCCGGCTTGCCGTCAAGTCCATAAGCGGCGCGCCCCCGCGCAGCTCGATGACGAGCGCACCCAGCGCCGGGCAGCGCAATGCATCGACCGCCGCGCGCAGCAGCAGCGCTTCGTCTTTCATCGCACCGATCAGCAGCCGCGCCGGATCAATGCCCAATTCCGCAAGTCCCGGCCCATAGGGCTGCACCCCTGCCCCCTTGGCAAGCCGCAGCCAGAACAGCGGCAAATCGCCCGCCGCCAGATGAGCAAGGATCAACGACAGGCCCGCTGCCGCGCCTTCATCCTCGTCACCGCCGAAAAGCTCATGCAGCCGCCCGCGTGCCAGACCGCCTTGCAAGGCCTGATCGAACAGACCATGTCCCGTCGCCACCGGCGCACCAGCCTCCATAGCCGGAATGCCTTCCAGCGATGCGATATGCCGCCTGAGGGCTGCAAGGGTTTTTACCGACTCGACCATAAGAATGTTCTTCTTATGTTCTTTTCGATCCTCCGACGAACCCTGTCAATCAGGGATGCATTGCCGTTGAGGGAGCGGGCAGAACTCTCAGCGCCAACGTGCGAGAATCAAGAAAGGCCCGCCGCGACATGCGCAGACGGGCCTTTCACTATTCATAAAAAACGCAGCTACAAGCGCGCCTTATTCGCCGTCATCATCCGGTTCAGGTCCTGTCATCATGCCTTCAGCAACTTCCTCGGTCTTGCCGCGGATGGCGCGTTCCAGGCGTTCGGCCATCTCCGGATGTTCCTTGAGGAAAGTCTTGGCATTTTCCCGGCCCTGCCCGATTCGAACGGAGTCGTAGGAGAACCACGCGCCCGACTTTTCAACGATGCCGGCCTTGACGCCCAGATCGAGGATCTCCCCGATCTTGGAAACGCCTTCGCCATACATGATGTCGAATTCGACCTGCTTGAACGGCGGGGCGACCTTGTTCTTCACCACCTTAACGCGGGTCGCATTGCCGACGATATCGTCGCGATCCTTGATCTGGCCGGTGCGGCGGATGTCGAGGCGGACCGACGCGTAGAATTTAAGCGCGTTGCCGCCCGTCGTCGTTTCCGGATTGCCGTACATAACGCCGATCTTCATGCGCACTTGGTTGATGAAGATGACAAGGCATTTCGACCGCGAAATCGATCCCGTGAGCTTGCGCAGCGCCTGGCTCATCAAACGCGCCTGAAGGCCGACATGGCTGTCGCCCATCTCGCCTTCGATTTCGGCGCGGGGCACCAGCGCGGCCACCGAGTCCACCACCAGCACGTCGATCGCGTTCGACCGCACCAGCGTATCGACGATCTCCAGCGCCTGTTCGCCAGTGTCGGGCTGCGACACGATCAGTTCGTCGATATCGACGCCCAGCTTCTTGGCATAGACCGGGTCCAGCGCA
Source organism: Sphingobium agri (assembly GCF_023051225.1). Taxonomy (NCBI): domain Bacteria; kingdom Pseudomonadati; phylum Pseudomonadota; class Alphaproteobacteria; order Sphingomonadales; family Sphingobiaceae; genus Sphingobium; species Sphingobium agri. The sequence continues at coordinate 248,532 of NZ_JALKHS010000018.1, forward strand.
TGTTCCGCGTCGACAAAGGCCGCAACGCCGCCTGTCTTCTGCGCCTCTGCAATGGCATGCAGCGCCAGCGTGGTCTTGCCCGAGCTTTCCGGCCCATAGATTTCGATGATGCGCCCGCGCGGCAAGCCGCCAATGCCGAGCGCGATATCGAGCCCCAGCGATCCCGTCGAAATCGCCTCGATCTCGATCTTCTCGCGGCTGCCCAGCTTCATCGCCGAACCCTTGCCAAAGGCGCGGTCGATCTGGGAAAGGGCCGCTTCCAATGCTTTCTGTCTGTCCATTGTCCCTGTCTTCTTGGAATCGATGAGTGAGAGCATTGCTGTCATCGGCCTATCCCCTGTCAAGCGGAAGCGCCGATTAAGTGGCGCCTTGGCCACTACGTATCCGCTTTGTTCTCAAAGAACAAGAGGGGAACGGAAATTTCCTATTTAGGCGGAGAGCACCTTGGCCAGCGCCCGCTCGACCGCGCCGATCGTATAGGGTTTCGCCAGCGTCGGCCGATCCGCATGACCTGATGGCACATCATCAGCCATGCCGCCCGTGGCAAAGATGAAGGGAATTCCCGTCTCGGCCAATATGTCGGCCACGGGCCAGCTTTTCTCGCCCTGCAAATTGCAGTCGAGCAGCGCCGCGTCAAAGCCGCCCCTGCGCGCCTGATCGCACGCCTCATCCACCGAAACGGCCACCGCGTGCAGGCGATATCCCAATGTTTCGAGATAATCTTCCAGCATCATGCCGATCATTGCTTCATCTTCGACCACCAGGATGGTCTTGCTGTCCGACATGTGCGATCCCCTATTTCGTCACGCTCGCTATCTTATCATCGACGCGCGGACCAGCATAAACGCTTGATCGTTCAAGAAGTTCATTCAGCCGTGGGCCGCATCGCCAGGGCGTCACGCGCGGCCTCTGCCAACTGGCTGACGGAAAAGGGTTTTGGCAGGAAGGCGACATTGGCAAGGTCGATCGACTTGCGCAGTTGTTCCTCGGCATAGCCCGACATGAACAAGACCGGAAGGTCGGGATGCGTATCCCGCGCGCGCGCAACCATGGACGGACCATCCATATTGGGCATTACCACATCGGAAATCAGCAGGTCGATCTGCTCGCCGCCTGCCAACACCTCCAGCCCCTGCTCGCCGTCATTGGCGGTCAGCACCTTATAGCCCTGCCGCGACAGCGCGCGTTCGGCGACGGCGCGGACCATGTCCTCATCCTCCACCAGCAGCACGGTGCCGGTGCCCCATGTCTCGCTGCGCTTGATCGGCGCCTTTGAGGGGATCGCCTGCTCCATGTCCGCGCCCTGATAGACGGGCAGATAGATGACGAAGCTCGCGCCCCGCCCGAGTTCGGATTCGGCAAAGATGTAGCCGCCCGATTGTTTGACGATGCCATAGACCGTCGACAGGCCCAGCCCCGTGCCCTTGCCCAATTCCTTGGTCGTGAAGAAGGGTTCGAATATCTTGGAAAGAATGTCGGGCGGAATGCCGAGCCCGGTGTCGGATACGCGCAGCGCGGTATAGTCGGCGGCTGGCAATATTTCCTGCCGCATCTCGCGCACCTTGCCCGCCGGAACCGCATAGGTCTGGATATTGAGGATGCCGCCTTCGGGCATCGCGTCGCGCGCGTTGACCGCCAGGTTCACGATCACCTGCTCCAACTGGCCCGGGTCCGCGCGCACCGCCCCCAGGTTGCGGCCATGGCTGACCTCCAGCTTGACGCTCTCGCCCAGCAGGCGCTTCAGAAGGTTGGAGACATCGGCAACGATGTCGGGCAGTTGCAGCACCTGCGGGCGCAACGTCTGCTGCCGCGAAAAAGCGAGCAGCTGGCGCGTCAGCCCGGCTGCGCGATTGCTGTTCGACTTGATCTGCTGAATATCGTCATAGTCGCTGTCGCCCGGCGTATGGCGCATCAGCATCAGGTCACAATGGCCGATGATGGCGGTCAGGATATTGTTGAAGTCATGCGCGACCCCGCCAGCCAGCTGGCCGATCGCCTGCATCTTCGTCGCTTGCGCGACCTGCCGCTTGAGCTTGCTTTCCTCGCTATTGTCCTTGAGGCTCAGCAGCACCGCCGCCTCGCCCAATCCACGGACGCCCGCGAGGCTCAACGCGGTCGGCTCCTCCGGTTCGTTCCGCAGCCTGATCGCAATGTCGCCGGACATTTGCGGCCCCACGGCAAAGCGGCGCACGGCATCAGCGACCGCCGCCTGATCCTCACGTACGACAAGGTCGCCCGGATAGCTCGGCTTCTCGCTCCGCTTCAGCCCCACGGCACGGGAAAAGGCGCCGTTCAGGAACAGGATACGCCCGTCGCGATCCGCCATCGCCAGGCCAAAGGGCAGCAGCGACAGCAGCGTTTCGATATAGGAAAGCGCCGACGTGCCGCCCGCGCTGCCCGCAGGCTCGTCGATCAGCAGCAGGAGCATCGGACCGTCCTGCCCTCCGCCCTGCCCGCTCCCCTGATAGCCGCCCGGCTGCGTCGCGCGGCGCAAGGGCACCTGCAACAAGCGCAGCGGCAACCCGCCCGACTCTTCCCGCGCCAGGAACAGCCGTCCCTTGTCATCGACCCGCATATGGGCGGCAAAATCGCGCCCGGTGATGTTGGCGTCGATCCGCCCCGCCGCGCGCAGCAGGAAAGCGCCATTGGCCGAGCGGATGCGCCCTTCCCCCCCGATCATGACCGCCATGATCCCGGCCTCACCCATCTGCCGCCCGGCATCGCCCGTCAGCAGCCGATGCACGTCATCCAGCGCGTTGGGCTGGCGTACAGGGGTAAAGCGCCACAGCAGATAGTCTTCCGACCGGCCCGTGCGGCTGATATCGACGTCCAGCCGCAGCGCGCCCTGCGCAATGCCTTCCACCCGCGCTTCGCCGTCGCGCCAGGCTCCGCGCGCGGCATCGGCAAGGCTTTCGGCCAGCCCCGTTTCGGCCGTGATGTTGGGGGGCGTTGGAAATCCGGGAAACCATTCGCCAAACAGGTCGCTCGCGCAAACGAGCCGCCCGGCACGATCAGTAACCGCGATCGCCATGCTCGACGCGTCCGCCGCGGCCCGCGCGACCGTCCAGTCCGGCACCGCGTCAAGGTCAGCGGCTTCTTCGGGAAAGAGGCGGCGATACCAGCTGAGCAGCGCGGCGGCGGCCAGGATCATTGCGCCGAAACCAGCGCCGACCGCCGCATTGCCGCTCGCGAAAATGACCAGGATCGCGGACAGCAGCGCAGCCAGTATCAGCAGCGGCAGGGCCAGCCGGGAAGGGCGTTCGCCCGTCCACGCTTCCCCATCCCTTTTGATACGCGAGGCCATCGGCCGGCCTTCCCCCTGAAAACGCCTGGACTATTCTACCCGACGTCAGACGCGGGCGACTTCTTCCAATGCGCTGCTTTCGGGTGCCTTGCCAATCCTCAATTTACGCGCATGCCATTTCCGGCCCATCCTGTGGCGCCAGAACCAGTCGGCCAGAAAATAACCCACGACCGCGAAGGCGATGGAAATAAGGGCGAGGCCGAACAGCATGGCGGGCGCAGCTTCGGAAAAGAGCCAGGCGCACCATTCGCGGATCGACGCATGCTTGTCGACCAACGCCATGAAGCCCGAAGCATCGGCGCTGCGCCCGAGCAGCCAATTACCGATATAGACCGACGCCATCAGGAACAGCGGCGTGGTGGCGGGATTGGACAGGAATGTCATCGCCGCCGCGATCGGGATATTGGCCCGGAACGGCAGCGCCAGCAGCGCCGCGCCCGCAATCTGCACGCCGGGGATCAGCAGAAAGATGCCGACGAGCAGCCCCAGCGCGACGCCACGCGGCACCGACCGCCGGGTAAAGCGCCACAGCGACGGTTCCAGCACCCGGTGCGCGACTGGCGCGATGAAGCGATTTTCCTCCATCGACTCCCGGGTCGGAGCATTGGCGTGCCACCAGCGGGCCAGACGGCCCATGCTCGCCTTGGGCCCCATCAGCGATGCGCCTTCATGATGCGCTGCTGATCGCGCTTCCAGTCGCGTTCCTTGATGGTGTCGCGCTTGTCGTGCGTTTTCTTGCCCTTGGCCAGCGCCAGCTCGACCTTTGCCTTGCCGCGGCTGTTGAAATAGACGCTCAAGGGGACGAGCGTCATCCCCTTGCGCTCCACCGCGCCATGCATGCGGGCGATCTCCCGCTCGTGCAGCAACAGCTTGCGGGGCCGCTTGGGTTCATGATTATAGCGGTTGCCGTGGCTGAATTCGGGGATGTTGCTGTTGACCAGCCACACCTGATTGCCCTTCACCTCGGCATAGCTTTCGGCGATGTTGCCCTCGCCGAAGCGAAGCGACTTCACCTCCGTCCCCTGCAGGGCGATGCCCGCTTCGAACACGTCCTCCAGAAAATATTCGAAGCGCGCGCGCCGGTTCTCGGCGACGATCTTCTTCTTGTCGAACAGTTCGGGACGGGGGCGGGCCATGGCTCTCTTAACTAACTCACTTCACCATATAGGGCCGCAGCCCCTTTCAGACGAGACCCGCAATTTCCAAAGCGCGATCGACGGCGGCTCGGCTCGGTTCCGAAGGCCATGTGATCGGCAGGCGAAGCTCGCCGGGCATGTCGGGCCGCACCCGATTAAGCGCATATTTGACTGGCCCAGGTGAAGAATCGCTGAACAGCGCGTCATGCAGCGGGTAGAGCCGGTCCTGCAGCGCCAGCGCACCGGTCCAATCGCCTGACGCGCACGCCGCCTGGAACTGCGCGCACAGGCGCGGCGCGACATTGGCCGTGACGGAGATGCAGCCCCTGCCCCCCATGGCGTTGAATCCCAAAGCGGTTTCGTCATTGCCGGACAGCTGGCAGAAATCATCGCGGCACGCGAGCCGCTGCGCGGTGACCCGCCCCAGATTCCCGGTAGCGTCCTTGATGCCCACGATCCTCTGATATTCTTCGGACAGGCGGTGGATCACCGGCACACCGATATCGGTAATCGTGCGGCTCGGCACATTATAGAGGACGATGGGCAGCTGGCAGCGTTCGGCCAGATAGGCGAAATGCTGATAGACGCCTTCCTGGTTGGGCTTGTTATAATAGGGCGCGACCACCAGCGCGGCGTCAGCGCCTGCGGCTTGGGCTGCAAACATATGCTCCAGCGCGATTCGCGTGTCGTTGGAGCCGCAGCCCGCGATCACCGGCACCCGGCCCGCTGCCTGGTCGACGCAGATGGCGACGACGCGATTATGCTCCTCGACCGTCATGGTCGCGCTTTCCCCGGTGGTGCCGCACGGTACGAGCGCGCTGCTTCCCTCCTCGATCTGCCAGTCCACCAGCGCGCGAAAAGCCGCCTCATCCACGGCTCCATCGCGGAAAGGGGTGATCAGTGCCGGAATCGACCCGGAAAACATCAACAAACTCCTTCAATTCACCGGCATTCCGGGGCACATTGTCGCCTCAAGGCGACGGGGCGCTATAGCGCGTCATTCAGGGCCTGATAAGGATGGAATTGCGATGATGTCCAGTAGGCTGTCAACTCGCCGCCCCGAAACAGCAATGGTCCGCATGCCCTTGATCGCTCTTCTTCTTTTTACCGCCGGCGCCAGCGCCCAGACCGAAACTCCAACAGCATCGCCCTATCCGCCGGGCGCAATAGTCCAGCAGCTACCTGCCAAGACTCAGTCCTCGCCTCAGCCGTCGCCCTGGAATCAGGTCAGCAGCCGAATCGGCATTGCCTCCGATCCATCGATCTCCGCGACGATCAGCCAGTGGCGCGCCTTGCAGCAAAGCGATGGCCTGGGCTTCTCCTCCTATGCCAGCTTCATCCTCGCCAATCCCGGCTGGCCGGGGGAGGACCGGATGCGGCGGCTGGCGGAAACCGGCATCAACCCCAACAGCTATGATCCGCGTCAGGTGACGGCTTTCTTCGCGCGCTTCCCGGCCCGGACCGCCACGGGCCATGCCCGACATGCGCTGGCGCTGATGCAGATGGGCCGGGCGGCCGAAGCCCGCGTCGCCGCCCGCAGCGCCTGGATCGGCGGAACGCTTTCGCCGGACGATGAAGCAAGATTGCTTTCGATGTTCGGTTCGGGCTGGACGAGCGCGGATCATGACCAGCGCGCCGACATGCTGCTGTGGGGCAATGACATTGCCGGTGCGCAGCGGATGCTCGCCTATGTCACGCCATCGCGGCGGCCGGTCTATGAAGCACGCATGGCATTCCGCCGGAAAGCGCCGGACGCGGCTGTCCGGATGCAGGCGGCAGAAGCCATCGGCGTCTCCGACGCGGGCTTCGTGGCGGACAAGGCCACATGGCTGATGAACACCGGCAATTGGGTCGCCGCCCGTCAATATCTCGCCAATCGCCCGCAGCTGACCTTCCGTCCGGGCAATGCCGAAAAATGGTATGAGACCTTGCTGGGCCAGGCCCGCGCCGCCGCCAACGACAGCCAGTGGAGCTTCGCCTATGGCATCGCCAGCAAGCTCGACGACGCCTACGCGCCCGGCACCGACGTTTCCAGCCGCCCGATCGGCGAGCGTGATGACTATACCAGCCTTGCCTGGCTGGCGGGCTCGACCGCCTTCTACAATCTCAATCGTCCATCCGACGCAGCGGTGATGTTCCGCAGCTACGCCACGGCCGCCAAATCCCCCCAGACCCAATCCAAGGGCTATTATTGGGCCGGACGCGCAGCACTGGCCGCAGGGGATAAAAGCACCGCGAACAGCTATTTTGCCCAGGCGTCGGTATTCTCCGACCAGTTTTATGGTCAGCTCGCCCTGGAACGCGTCGGGAAACCGGTGCCTGCGCCCGCCGCCGTCGAGCGCCCGGTGGAAATCTCCGCCGCTGATCGCACCGCCTTCAACAATCGCTCCGTGGTCCGTGCGGTGAAGGCGCTCGGGCAAATGGGCTATTGGGAGGATCAGAGCAAATTCGCCCGCGCCATTGCCAATAATGCCGACAGCGACAGCGACCATTATCTCGCCGCAGAACTGGCCAAGAGCATCGGCAGGCCCGACATGGGCGTGATGGTCGGCCGCCGCGCGGTGTCGAGCGGCCTCACCGGCTATGGCGAGAGCGCTTTTCCCCGTGTGCCAGTGCCCTCTACCGCCCAGTCCAACTGGACGATGGTCCACGCCATCGCCCGGCAGGAAAGCCAGTTCGACCGCCAGATCGTCAGCCATGCGGGCGCACGCGGCCTCATGCAGCTGATGCCCGGCACCGCGCGCGAGCAGGCGGGCAAGCTTGGCCTTGGCTACGACCCCGGCTCCCTCAACGATCCCAGCTACAACATCATGCTGGGCTCATCCTATTTCCAGCGGATGCTCGACTATTATGGCGGCAGCTATCCGCTGGCGGTTGCGGCCTATAATGCAGGGCCCGGCAATGTGAACCGCTGGATCAGAGCCAATGGCGATCCGCGCCTGCCGGGCGCCGACATGTTGCGCTGGATCGAGCAGATCCCGATTTTCGAAACGCGCAACTATGTGCAGCGCGTGCTCGAAAATGCGGTGGTGTATGAAGCGATGAACCCGGAACGGGCACGTTTCCGGGGCTCGAACACGCCGCTGTCCAAATATCTCGGCAAGCAGACGCCGGGCTGACGCTTCTCATTCTCCTGCCGGGTTGAGCCTGTCGTATCCAGAGGGACTTCGACAAGCTCGACCCGAATGGATAGAGATGTCCCGTCATGACCGCTCATCCCAACTATATCAGCCCCGAAGGCTTCGCGAAGCTGCGCGCCGAATATGATCAGCTGCTTGGGCAGGAGCGGCCCCGCATCGTGGAGATCGTCAGCTGGGCGGCAGGCAATGGCGATCGCAGCGAGAATGGTGACTACCTCTACGGCCGCAAGCGCATGCGCGAAATCGACGGCCAACTCCGCCGCCTTTCCAAGAAGATGAAGGACGCCAAGGTCATCGACCCACGTCAACAACCCGACAAGACCCGCGTCTTTTTCGGCGCGACCGTGACGATCGCTGACGAAGACGACAATCACCGCACCGTCACCATCGTCGGCAATGACGAAGCCGACGCCAGTGCAGGCCGGATCGGCTGGAACTCCCCAATCGCCCGCGCCCTGCGCAACGCGGCGATAGGCGACCTGCGCCGCGTCATGCTCCCTGCCGGGGAGAAGGAATATGAGGTGATGGAGATCAGCTACCCGGAGTGAGCACGTCCAAATGCCTGTCGTCCCAGCGAAAGCCGGGATCTCATGCAACAGGTAGAACATCAGCCCGGAGACCCCAGCGTCGCTACGACCGTTCCGTCATATGATCCCTTAGAAGGGTCTGTAAGCGACCACTTCTTGCCGTCCAATAAGGCGGCCGAGTGGTCCTGCAATCCGCCATTCGATCACCTTATGATCGATTGAAGTTGAGCGGAACGGCACTATGCTCGGTTGATGGCCAATGATCTCCCTCCTCGCTTTACAATCGAGAAAATGAATGAGAGCCAGGGTCATTGCGATTGCTGCGGTCGGGACAGTCGGTCGATCTGGGGCTTGATCCACGATCGAGGCGGCGCGACCACTGCAGCGTATTGGATGCATTGGACGGAAGTGCATATAGACGAAACGGGCGCCAACCTTGATCTAATTCTCGGTCCCTGGGGCGATGACACTGGCCCATCGGACCGCTACGCCGTCGCCCTGATCCATCGACAGCAGGCCAACGGCACTCCTGCCCTGATGGTCATCGATGCGCATGATCGATCAATAGCAGACGGAACGCTCGCCAGCACAGCGTTGCATAGGAACGACGTAATTGGGACGCCTCTGGCTGAACAGGTGTTCGCGCTGACTGATGCCATCTATGAGCAGGACGACCGGTTCTTTTGAATGTCCGCTTCCTGACCTACGCTCTCCAAAGCAGACCGTCCTCAAACCACCCATTCCCGTCATCCCAGCGAAAGCTGGGATCTCAGGAGAGTTTCTGCCCAATCGAGAAAGATGCCAGCTTACGCTGGCATGACGAAGGGCGGAACGCCGGGGGTCACCGAAAGCCGTCCTCAGCCCGCCCCCTCACCGCACAACCTTCTTCCCCACCGGCTGCGCCTGCGCGACCACCGCGCCCGGCTTTGCCGCCAGCCGTGCGATCGTCTTCAGCGCATAGTCCAGCTGGAAATCCTCGATCCCCTTCTTCTTCAGCTCCTCCGCCGTCATGGCGAAGCGGGGGTCTTCCTTCGTGTCTTCCTCCAGCGCGGCATTGTCCGTCTTGATCTCGTTGATCAGGTGACGGCGCAGGTCGCTTTCGCGGAACTTCGGACGGTTCTTGTAATCGGGGTCGGACAGCTGGGGTACGCGGACATCAGGCTCGATCCCGCCTTCCTGCACAGATCGCCCGGACGGCGTATAATAGCGCGCCGTCGTCAGCTTGAGCGCCGTCGTATTGGTCAGCGGCAGCATCGTCTGCACGCTGCCCTTGCCGAAGCTGCGCTCGCCCATCACCAGCGCACGGTGCTGGTCCTGAAGCGCGCCAGCGACGATCTCCGACGCTGAAGCAGAGCCCGCATCGACCAGGACGATGATCGGCAATCCCTTCGCATCGTCACCGGGCTTGGCATAATAGCGCTCGACATCGCCCTTGTTGCGGCCACGCTGCGACACGATCTCGCCGCGTTCCAGGAATGCGTCGCTCACCGACACGGCTTCGTCCAGCAGTCCGCCGGGATTGGAGCGCAGGTCGAGGATATAGCCGGTCGGCTTATGGCCAAGGCTCTTGTCGATGCTGCGGATCGCCTGCCGCAGATCGGCGCCGGTGTTGGCGGAGAAGCTGACGATGTTGATCACGCCAATGCCGTTCTTCACCTCCCACTTCACCGGCTTCAGCTGAATGATCTCGCGGGTCAGCGTCACGTCGATCGGTTTGTCGCGGCCCGCGCGCACGATGGTCAGCTTGATCGACGTGCCCGGTGCGCCGCGCATCTTGTCGACCGCTTCGTCCAGCGTGCCGCCATAGATGAGCTGCCCGTCCAGATGGGTGATATAATCGCCCGCCTTGATCCCCGCGCGCCAGGCGGGAGTATCCTGCGTCGGCGCGATCACCTTGACCGCGCCATCCTCCTGCGTGACCGACAGGCCCAGGCCGCCATAGCTGCCCTCGGTCTGGGTGCGCAGATTCTGGAAATCGCGCGCGTCAAGGAAACTTGAATGCGGGTCGAGGCTGGCAAGCATGCCGTCGATCGCGCCCTTGATCAGCTTTTCGTCATCCACCTTCTCGACATAGTCGCTGCGGACTTTCTGGAAGACGTCCATGAACTCGTCGAGCGCCTTGTAGCTGCTCGCTTCCCCGTCCGCGAGCGCGGCCGTGGTGGCGGGGATGAGCGCGAGCGCACCAAGGGCAACGGCGCCCCGGAAGAAATTGGATTTCATTGCTGTCCTGAGTCCTGGCATCAAGCCATCAGTATAGGGAGGTTCTCAGGCAGACGCAAAACATCGGTGAGGCCGCGCGTCCGGCGTGACGCTATTCGTGCGGGCGCAACGCCTGGTTGAGATCCTCCATCACCTGCGCGATCGGTTCGACCACGGTGACGCTGCGTCCTTCGCCAAAGCGGATGCGGGTGCCTTCCGTGACGGACGATACGAAGGTGACCTGCGCGGCGTTGATGGCGGTTTCGGTCCGGTCGGCGCCCACGAACATCACGAGCATGGCTTTCCTCTCCTTCTGGTTGGACGGAGAGGTTAGCCGCATTTCCGCTATGCGCCAGCCATTTTCGCCTCAGCCTGATGCGTCAGCCGGGGCGGATCGCCTCGATGAACAGGCTGGCGCGGGCATCCAGCCGCTGCGCCTCCGCGGCGAGTTGGCTCGCGGCCTCCCGCATGGCGCGCGCGCCGTCGACCGCCGCGCTCGCATTGTTGCTGATCTGGCTGGCGCTCACCCGCACATGGTCGCTGGATTCGCCCGCCTCGGCCATGCTCGCCGCAATGCCCCGGCTGAAGGCGCCATGGCGGGCGACCGCGTCGAACAAAGATGTGGAAAGCCGGTCCGCTTTCTCGATCGCTGATCCCATCAGCCCATGCCCCTGCGCGACATGACCGACGGTTGAGCGGATATGCTCGATCCGGCTGGCGATTTCGGCCGCCGCTTCCCGCGTCTGCCCCGCGAGCAGCTTCACCTCACGGGCGACTACGGCAAAGCCCTGCCCTGCCTCCCCAGCCCGCGCGGCTTCTATGCCTGCGTTCAGCGCCAGCGTGGCCGTCGCCCGCGCCACGGCGTCGATCAGCGCCGTCACCTCGCCAATGCCATTAGCCTGCACCCGCAGTTGCTCGGTCTGCGCCGACCCCAGCCGCGTCTGCTCGACCGCAGCCCTGATCGCGGCGCCCGCCTGCCGCACTTCCTCCTCGATCGATTGGAACAGCAGGCCAAGGTCATTGGCCGATCCAGCAATGCCGGTCAGATTATCGGCGGTCTGTGCCGCCGCCACCGCCATGCCCGCTGCCGCCTGCCCATTATCCGCCGCCCGTTCCGCCGCATCGCTCGCCAGCCGGGACAGCATATCCGCCATGGCCACCAGATCCGCGATCAGCGTCGCTATGTCGTCGCGGAACCGGCCGCTTTCCCGCGTCACCCGTTCCAGCCGCTCCGCCCGCGCCACCGCTACGCGCGCATCGCGTTCCGCCGCAAGCTTCAGCAGCAATTGCCCGCCGACCATGCCCGCATAGCAGCCGCCCTCCACCACGATCAGCCCTTCGCACTTCTGCCCCTGCGCCGCATACAGGTCGATCACCATCTCGATCGTCGCGCTCCGTTCCACCGATGCGCAGGGCCGCACATGATCGTCGAGCCGCCCGCCAAAACTCGGATTGCGCAGCAGTGCATGGCCGAACGGATTGAACAATATGCGCCGCATGTCCCGCTCATAGATCGCGCCCCTTGGCCGATCCGCGTCATCTAGCACAGGCAGGAGGCGCAGCGACGGGTTCTGCTGAAACTGCTCCACCGCCTCGCTCAGCGGCCGCCCCAGACGGATGAAGGGGCTCGCCATGACGAATGGCAGGCCCTGCCCCTGGGGCAGGCTTGGCGAAGGGTCGAGCATCATGGGCGCGTACATGCGCCGCTGGTAGCCTCCCAATAGTAAATGAGCAGTTAGGTTTTGATGACAGTTTTATGACAAGTCACTGTTTTATTAGGATTTTCGTCCAGGCTCGTACCCGAATGCCTGCCTTGCCAGCTGCACCACTTCCGGGTCCGCTTCCGGAAAATCCATCGGCACCAGCTTCTCCAGCGTCTTCGCCACATATCGGAGCGCGTCGATGCGGCCCGCCTTGCGATCATTATTGTCGATAATCTGCCAGCGCCCATATTTGCCGTCGGTCTTCTCGAACATGTCGTGCATCGCATCGAGATAATCGCCACGCCGCGCCCGGTTGCGATAATCGTCCGCGCCGGTCTTCCACCGCTTCCACGGCGTGTCGAGCCGCTGCGCCAGCTGCTCGTCCTGAGTCTCCTGCGTGATATGCACGAACAGCTTGATGATGTTCGTGCCCGCGTCCGCCTGCTGCTTTTCAAAGGCGTTGATCTCGTCATAGGCGCGCTTCCATTCGCCTTTGGAACAGAGGCCTTCCACCCGCTCCACCAGCACCCGGCCATACCAGCTGCGATCGAACACCGCGATGTTCCGGCCTGCGGGCAGCCGCGTCCAGAAGCGCCACAGGAAATGATGGTCGCATTCTTCCGCTGTAGGAGCCGCGATCGGCCACACTCGATAATAGCGGGGGTCCCATTGCGCGGTCATGCGCTTGATGATGCCGCCCTTCCCCGCCGCGTCCCATCCTTCGAACAGAATGACCGACCGACGATCATGGATCACATGGGCAACCTGAATCTTCGCCAGCCGCTCCTGCAGCTTGTCGAGTTCGGCCTCATAGTCGCCCTTGAACGGCTTGCCCTTCTCATAGTCGGCAAGGTCAATCGCCATGCGCTTCTCCTTCGCTCAGAAGGAAGCAACGCCTCAGGCCGCGAAAAGTCAAATCTCCCTGCCCATGCGCCGTCATCCCAGCGTACGCTGGGATCTCAGGAGGTGAAGTGCGATCTCGACCGAGATCCCAGCTTCCGCTGGGATGACGGTAGGGATTAACCCTTCGCCTGCGGCTCAACCACCCGGACATGCAATTCGCGCAGCTGCTTGAACTCCGCTGCGCTGGGCGCGCCCATCAGCAGGTCCTCGGCACGCTGGTTCATGGGGAACAGCGTCACCTCGCGCAAATTCTGCGCCCCGCACAGCAGCATCACGATGCGATCGACACCAGCGGCCATGCCGCCATGCGGCGGCGCGCCATATTGGAAGGCGCGGTAGAGTCCGCCGAAGCGCTCCTCAACATCCTGCTGCGACAGGCCGACCTTCTCGAAGGCCTTCACCATCAGCTCCGGCGACTGATTCCGGATCGATCCCGAAGCAATCTCATAACCGTTGCAGACCATGTCATACTGATAGGCCTTGATCGTCAGCGGGTCCTGATGCTCCAGCGCGTCCATCCCGCCCTGCGGCATGGAGAAGGGGTTGTGCGCAAAATCGACCGACTTCGATTCCTCGTCATATTCGTAGAAGGGGAAATCGACGATCCAGCACAGTTCAAACCGGTCCTTGTCGATGAGGTCCAGCTGCTCGCCCACGCGAATACGGGCAAGGCCCGCGAGCTTGGCAGCCTGGCTTTCCTTGCCCGCGGCAAAGAACACGCCATCATTGGGGCCAAGGCCGAGCGCTTCGATCAGCTTGGCCGTCCGCTCCTCGCCATGATTCTTGGCGATGGGGCCGCCGGGGACGCCATCCTTGATGTTGATATAGCCAAGGCCCGAATAGCCTTCGCCCCGCGCCCAATTGTTCATGTCGTCGAAGAACTTCCGGCTTCCCGCACCAGCGCCCGGCGCCGGGATCGCGCGAATGACGCTGCCGCTCTCCACCAGCGACGCGAAGATGCCAAAGCCGGAGCCCACGAAATGCTCGGTCACGTCCTGGATCAGGATGGGGTTGCGCAGGTCCGGTTTGTCCGACCCATATTTCAGGATCGCTTCGTCATAGGCGATGCGCGGGAAGCTGCCCGCGGGCGTCACCGGCTTGCCCTTGGCAAACTGCTCGAACACCTGGGCGATCACCGGCTCCATCGTGTTCCACACATCTTCCTGCGTGACGAAGCTCATTTCCAGATCAAGCTGGTAGAACTCGCCCGGTAGGCGGTCAGCGCGGGGGTCTTCGTCGCGGAAGCAGGGCGCGATCTGGAAATAGCGGTCGAAGCCCGCGACCATCAGCAGCTGCTTATATTGCTGCGGCGCCTGCGGCAGGGCGTAGAATTTGCCCGGATGAATACGGCTCGGCACCAGAAAGTCGCGCGCGCCTTCCGGGCTGCTCGCCGTCAGGATCGGCGTCGAATATTCGGTGAAGCCCGCCCCTTCCATGCGGCGGCGCATGTCGGAAATGATCTTGGTCCGCTTGACGATATTGCCGTGCAGCGTCTCGCGCCGCAGGTCGAGGAAGCGGTAGCGCAGGCGGATATCCTCGGGATATTCCTGCTCGCCAGCCACCGGCAGGGGCAAATCAGCGGCAGCAGACAGCAGCACTGCATCCAGCGCGCGGATTTCGATCTCACCCGTCGGCAGGTTCGGGTTCACCGCTTCGGGCGCACGCGCCACGACCTTGCCGGTCACCGTCACGACGCTTTCGGCGCGCAGCGATTCGATCACCTTGAAGACGGGTCCATCGACCTCGGTGACGATCTGCACCATGCCATAATGATCGCGCAGGTCGATGAAGACCAGGTCGCCATGATCGCGCTTGCGATGCACCCATCCGGACACGCGCACCTCATTGCCGACTTCGGCCGAGGTAAGAGCGCCGCAAGTATGAGTGCGATAGGCGTGCATGGCGATTGTATCTTTCAGCTTCGTTTTACGGAAATGACAAAGTGCCGCAGCCCCGCTATGGGCGGTCTTGTCAAGCATTGACGAGCCCGTGAGCGACGGGCCAGCCCATAATAAGATCGAAGACCATATGCAAATCCATCCGCTGATCACCGACAGCAAGACACTCGCGCAATTCTGCGCCCGTATCGCCAAATCGCCCTACATCGCGGTCGATACCGAGTTCATGCGCGAAAACAGCTATTGGCCCGACCTCTGCCTCGTGCAGGTGGCGGACGATAATGAAGCCGCCGCGATCGACCCCAAGGCGCCGGGGCTCGACCTCACGCCGCTGCTCGACCTGCTGGTCGACAATGAGGATGTGCTGAAGGTCTTCCACGCGGGCGGGCAGGATCTTGAGATCATCTACAACCTGACCGGCAAGACCCCCCATCCCCTGTTCGACACGCAGATTGCCGCCATGGCGCTCGGCCTCGGCGAGCAGATCGGCTATGGAAACCTGGTGGACGCATGGCTCGGCGTTCAGCTCGACAAGGGCGCGCGCTTCACCGATTGGGCGCGCCGCCCGCTCGACAAGCGGCAGATCGACTATGCGATCGGCGACGTCACCTACCTCATCCAAATTTTCCCGATGATGCTGGAGGAACTGCGCAAGACCGGCCGGGGCGATTGGCTGGATCAGGAAATGGAACGCGTCTGCGATCCCTCCAACTATGTGAACGAACCGCACGATGCCTGGAAGCGCGTTCGCATCGCCAGCCGCAAGGCAGATGTGCTCGGCCGCCTGAAGGCGCTTGCCGCATGGCGCGAGATCGAAGCGCAGGACAAGAACCTCCCCCGTGGCCGCATCGTCAAGGATGAGACGCTGGCCGATATCGCCAGCCATCCGCCCCGGTCCCAAGAAGACCTTGGCAAGGTGCGCGGCCTCTCCGCCACCTGGAAGACCAACGACATCGGCGCGCGTCTGATAGCGGCGCTCGGCAGCCAGAAGCCGCTCGACAAGGATGAGATGCCCGAACGCGATCCCAAGCGGCCCGGCCTTGGCAAGGACGGCGCACTGGTCGCGGACTTGCTCAAGCTCCTCCTCAAGATCCGCTCGCGCGACATTAACGTCGCCGCTCGCCTCCTCGCGCGCAGCGACGATCTGGACGCGCTGGCCGCTGGTGTCCGCGAAGGCCTCCCGATCCTCGAAGGCTGGCGCTATGAACAATTCGGCCGCGATGCCGTTGACCTTGTCGAAGGACGCCTGGCCTTCGCGGTGAAGGGCGGCCGCCTGAAAATGACACGCACGGAATAGGAACCAAGATGATGCGGGCAGCGGCGCTGATGATCCCCCTTTTGGCTGCGGCCTGCACCTCCGCTGACGGCCAAGGCCCTGCCACAATGCCCGCCACCGCCGAAGGCCCCTGCCGCAACGACGGCCTCGACCGCTTCGTCGGACAGACCGCAAGCGAAGACATCGGAACCCAGTTGCTGCAAGCATCCGGCGCCCGCGCCCTCCGCTGGGGTGCGCCCGGCATGGCCATGACCATGGACTTCCGCCCCGATCGCGTCACTGTCAGCTACGACGAGAAAATGGTGATCAAGTCAGCGCGCTGCGGATAGCGGCTTGTACTCCCCCTCCCGCAGGCGGGAGGGGGCTGGGGGGTGGGCCAGCGCAACGCGAGTTCAGCTTACGCCCTCACCTCCAGGCAACCACCACCTGTCACCCAAAAACCACACCCCCTCCAAGAACCATCCTATTTCGAGCACCAACCCAAAATCCCGCCTGTCCTATTCTCCTGCAACAAGCCTATCCCCGCGCTCTTCTTTGAAACGTCCCATATCACTCCCTCGCGCCCACGCGCGCCCGCCCTCGCGCGCGCATACACTGTGAACTTCGGCGGAAATCCGCCATTTTTGGCGTCCTGCCTCAACATTCCAGTCCTACAAGAGCGCCGCTGCCGATCCGGTTCACATGGCGCTTCCCATCGATCTCCAGCCAATCAGGCGTCACCTCCAGCCGCCTGCCGCGGATCGTCGTGCGCAGATGCTCCACCGCGATCCGGTTGCGCGCCACGATCCGCAGGATGGCGAGCCCGTCACCGCGCGCCGCCATGACGCTGTAGCGGTCGCCGCGCAGCAGGAACCGCCAGCTGCCATCGGTGGGCAGCCATTCATTGCCCTGGATCACTTGCACCGGATCGCCGTCAAGGTCTCCCAAGCGCAGGCTGATCCGCGTCGCGCCCCGGCTGCGGCGCGGCGGCGCGAACATCAGGATCGGCTCGCCATCCAGCATCAGCGGGATCGGCGTATCGCGCAGCAATCGCGAACCGCCCACGATCAGCATCGGCAGTTCCGAAGAAAATGGCATGCGGTCCCGCGCGAAGTGCCGCTGCCTGACGACCGGATTGGTATGAAAGCCCTGCACCTGCGCCGCGGTCAGCCGCCCCTCCTCCACCAGCGCATGGCATGTGGGACAGAGCAATGTGGTCTGCGGGGAGTCGGGCAGGCCCAGATAGCGGTAGATCGTCACGCCGCACCGGACGCAGGCAAAGCCGCATGCCTCCCTCACGTCCTCACGCTGCGTCTCAGTCAATTCAGGCAGCGAAAGCATCACCGGCAAGGCCATGGACGAACCCTTTGCAACCGCTCCTCGCGTCATTGCGAAGCAGCGTTACCCAGTGGCGTCCTTTCCCGGATGCAGGCTCTTCAAGGTCCCTTCACTTAGGACATATGGTTGAAATAATTTGGCCTCAGGTCAAGGGGGCGTGAACGCAGGTCAGCGCTGCGGCAGCAAATCCAGGTTGCGCGATGCCGCGATGTTGCGGATGCGCCCCGGCCGCGGCATCGACTTGATGGCGATTTCCGCGATATCCCCCGCGCTGAAAAGCTCGACATTGCCAACGTCGAATATGCGCTGCCCGAATGTCTGCGTGATGCGCACGCTCCGGATGCTCGACAGTGCGATCTCCGTCCGCTGCTTCGCCAGCAGCCCGCGCTCCATCAGCACCTCGCGGTCGGACAGGGCCAGCCGCTCGCCCTTGGCCCGCAGCCACCAGACGCCGATCGCGAGCAGCCCCACGACGGAAATCAGCAGCAGAACGAACAGAAAGGGATGCGCCCGGAACATCGCAGGATGCTCGTCATACAGCCACGCGTCGCTCATCACTCATCCCATCCACAGGTGCCGCCGGACATGATCATGGATGCCCTGCCCGCGTCAATCCTTGGACAGCGCCTCCTTCTTGTGCGCGGCGCGCTTGCCGTCCCCGGTTTCGACGATGAACTGCGGATTGTCCTTGGAAGCCGCAACCTTGTGCCCCTTGATCTGGGTGGCGCTCGTCTGCTTCTTCACCACCTTGCCATGCGCCTCGCCGCCATGGCTCTTCCAGCTGACCTTGTCGCCGGCCTTGGGTTCCTGCTTCATGTCCTGATCTCCTGCCAAGCCCCAAGAACCCGGCAAGAGGACAGAGGTTGCGCGGGAACCGCTTGTCTTATGACATTGCGGTCCGTTTGGGCCATGCTGGATTGCCCGGGCCGGGGTGGCCACC
>NZ_JALKHS010000019.1:0-71511 GCF_023051225.1 Sphingobium agri
AAAGCAGTGAGAGAATAAGCACCGGAAAATTCCCTGAAGCTGCTAGGGCGAAGGCCAGGCTGACCATGAAAGCGACATTTTGCTTTTCGAACACCAGGCCCAACAGCACCGCCAGTGCGCCAAGCGCCAGGGTGGTCAGACGTGACATGCGGAGTTCGTCTGCGGACGTAGCGTTGCCGTGTCTAAATACGGTGGCATAAAGATCATGGCTCACTGCCGAGGCTCCGGACAGCGTAAGCCCGGCCACGACAGCTAGGATAGTTGCGAAGGCGACCGCTGAAATGAAGCCAAGAAAGGCGTTGCCGCCGATTGCGTGCGCGAGATGGATGGCGGCCATATTGCCGCCGCCCCGCAGCGCTCCTTCTGCGTCTAGATAACTGGGCTCAGTCCCGACGAGCACGATCGCGCCGAAGCCGATGATAAAGGTGAGGATATAGAAATAGCCTATCCAGCCCGTAGCCCAGAGCACGGATTTGCGCGCTTCCTTGGCGTCAGGAACGGTGAAGAAGCGCATGAGAATGTGAGGCAGGCCCGCAGTACCCAACATCAGCGCCAGGCCAAATGAAATGGCGGAAACGGGATCCTTGATGAAGTTGCCCGGCGCCATGATCGAGCGGCCCTGCGCCGCAGCTTCAGCTCCGTCCACCCCCTTTGCTAGCGCGGCGCCTGCTTTCACCTCTACAGCGCGAGCAAAGAGGGCCTCAAATGAAAAGCCCATATGCGCCATGACCATGAACGCCATGAAGCTCGCCCCGCCGAGCAGCAGCACCGCCTTTATGATCTGGACCCACGTCGTGGCGCGCATACCCCCGAACAGCACGTAGAGCATCATGAGGGTTCCCACGATCAGCACAGCAACGGTATAGGGGAGACCGAACAGGAGCTTGATGAGCTGTCCGGCCCCGACCATCTGCGCAATCAGGTAGAAGCTGACAACCAGCAACGTGCTGATCGCGGCGAAACTGCGAACCGGCGCTTGGGCGAAGCGATAGGACGCCACATCAGCGAAGGTATATCGGCCCAGGTTCCGCAGCCGTTCCGCCATCAGGAAGAGCAGGATCGGCCAACCGACTAGGAAGCCTGTCGAGTAGATGAGGCCGTCATAGCCATCATTGAAAATCTGTGCCGAGATGCCGAGAAAAGAGGCGGCCGACATGTAGTCGCCAGCCATAGCCAAGCCGTTCTGAAAGCCCGTGATGCCACCGCCAGCCGTATAGAAATCCGACGCAGTGCGGGTTCTCGCGGCGGCGGCTTTGGTAATCCAAAGTGTCAGCCCGACGAAGGCCACGAACATGGCAATCGCCACCCAGTTGATCGGCTGACGCTGAGCTTCCCCCTCGAGCGCCGCAGCAAAACCTGGTGCCGACAGAAAGATCAATGAAAACGTGAGGGCAACCAACGCAGCCTTCATGCACCATGATCCTTCAGAATTTTCGCCATAGATGCGTCAAAATGGCGATTGGCGTAGACGACGTAGGTGGCAGTCAGAGCTACGGCGAGCAGGATAACGCCAAGGCCGACCGGAATACCAAGAGACGTAACGCCTCCCGCAATGGGCGTTCCCAGCAGCGCCTTGTCGAACGCGATCAGCATCAAATATCCTAGGAAGGTAAGGAAGATTATTGCCGACAGCCACCAGCTGAGCCGCGAACGACGTCTTACCAACATCACATAGCGGGTGTCGGCTGTTATAGCCGAAATCAGCGCCGCTTCCTCTCCATCGGTCATTCCCGCACCCCCCTTTGTTGCGTGACGATAGGGTTGAAGCATGGGATTGCAAGCCCGACACCCTCAAGCCGCTAAGATGACAATTTGCGCTCGCGAGCTGCGGACCGTCCGCTCTAGCCTTCGCCCGGACAAAAGCGTGTCCGAAAGTATAACCGCATCAAACCACAGAGGCGTATCTACAGTTTTCCTATTCCACATGCCGGAGAAGTCCAGCTATCTCGCATAATCAATGATCGACGGCGGAAAAACGCATCAACTAAGATCATTGATCTATTTTAGTGAATGGGTGATGTTTCATCGACGATGAGCTCGATCTCGAGAATTTTAGGAGAATGACATCCATGTGGGATCATGCTGTGCTTTTTACTTTCCCTTGACGCTTCACTTAGCTAAATCAGCCTTTTAGCAGCCTCGGCTGTTTGGGAGACTATTGGGGGATCTATGTGTTCACATGTTCGGGCCGTGGCCGTTGCTGCGGGTCTAGTCACAGTCGGGATGACCGCCGTGCCGGCTGAAGCTGGCACCGGATGCAATGGGGTGGTCAACATCTTCGTTTGGGGCTGCGCTCCGTGGGACAATAATAACGGTCCGCAATTCCCCTACCACCGTAAGAAGCAGATCGATCTGCGCGTGCCTGCAGGAGCCAAGGTTCACGTCAAAGACGGTTCGGCGGTTGTGGAATTTAACGGCCAAAAATACCCTGTTGTGGGTGGCGCAGGAGTCGTTTCCGCAGGCGGCGCCAATGTTGTCTCAGCAGGAGGAGCGAACGTCGTCTCCGCTGGCGGTGCGAACATGAAGGTCTGGGTGCAAAACTGAAGTTGCAGATCAGTTGGGCGGCGAAAATTTCCGCCGCCTTGGCTTTCGCCGGTGCCATCGCCTTATTAGCACCCCTCGCCTATGGAGTTGTGAGCATACGCTGCTGCGGGATCGACGGGGGAACCGAGATCGCCGGATGGGTGCTGATCGGTCTTCTCGTCCTCTTGGCAGCGACCGTTCTAGCGCTCTTGGTTGCAGCACTGAGCGAGTTCTGCGCCCGCGCCGTGCGACGGCGGCGCAGGAAATAGTCATGAGCGTGCGCACCCATAAGCTGCACCTCGGCGGTGGAGGCAATATAGAGGCAGTACATGCCACTTTTGGGGGAGTAGATAACTTTGTTCCGTAATATGCTGATAGGGTTAACTGCCCTCTTTATGTCTTCTGCCGCCATTGCAGGCGATCCCTTCGATGATGCACGCTATTATCTGGGAGTTAAGCAAAATGCTGAGGCTCTGAGGATTGTGGACAGCGGTCAGTTCGATGTGAATATGCAAACCGAGGAAGGCTTCAGTCTTCTTCACTATGCTGCGGATGCCGGGAACCTCGAAATGGTAAGGGCGCTCCTCGCTCGCGGTGCCGATCCAAGCCTAAAATCACGCTCGGGCAGCACGCCTTATCAGATGGCTCTGGGAACCATGGTTCAGGCTGAAATTCGCAAGGCCATGGTTAAAGCATCGACCGCAGCTGGATCAGCTGGCCAGACGGGTGGCGCTGCCGTCGGCCGCCCGCAGCCAACACAGCCTGCCGGAAACGGTATGTGCGCTATGGTTCGGTCGGAACAGGTGAATGACGGGCGGTCCCCTGCCATGCGCCCATTTCTGAAGGCCAAGGATGCGATCTGGTACAATCATCCCGACGAGCTGACCGGATTGATCGAAGACTGCGTCGGTGTTGACGATCAGGACCAATATGGGTGGACGCTGCTTCATCACGCCGCAGATCGGGATCGGGTTGCTTTGGCCAAGATCCTACTAGATCAAGGGGCCAAACGAACTATCCGCAACAAGGATGGCCAGACCGCGCCTCAACTCGCCACCTCACCCGAGATGAAGGCGCTGCTGGGAACTGCCACTGCGAAGCCTTCCACATCCAACCCGCCCGCAAGTCGAAAGGTGGAGTGTCAGCAGAAATATCAGGCCGACGCGGCTCTCTCCTCCGACACGACAGGAAAGATGCGCGCCATGCGACGGTGGCAACAGTGCCTAAACACCGGTCGTTACTGGTGAGAACTCTGTGCGCTGTAGGCGTGAGCTATTGATCGTCTTTAGCTTGCACGCGGTAGATAGCCCGCCTGTTTATTTCCCAGGGAAGGCAGACCCACGGTAGCGCACCTCAACATGATCCTAGCTTTCGAGCTGTGCCGCAGCCGAATTGCAGGGAGCGAGTCGTCGTCATCATGGGATCACTGCGAGAGGTGCCGCGGCATGAACCAATCGGCAAGCCAATGCCTAACCTCGCACCTTTGATTTTCGACCCTTCCTGGACGCTCAGGCGCCATTTTTCTGTCGCGAGGTCCAGTCGGTCTGCTTTTTCCTCTTAGGGACCAAGGCTGGCCGATTCCCGCCTATCGGCTTAGGAACAAGAGTTTCAGAACGGATGCCATGCCCCGGCAGATGACCCGGCCGTGCCGCGCCCTGCCTGGGTTAGACGACGCGCAAGTGGAAGTGCGCGCTACTCGCTCCCCCCCCCCGCTCAACGCTGGGAAGAGATATTTCCCCCGTCCACCACGATCTGAGCGGCGGTGATATAGCTCGCCTCGTCCGACAACAAGAAACGGACCACGCGCCCGATCTCCTCCGCCTCGCCCAGGCGGCCCAGGAGGATGCGCTTTTCAAAATGACCGGGTGCCAGCACATCGACGACCGGGCGGGTCATCGGCGTAATAATTTGCCCAGGCGAAAGCGAATTAATGCGGATGCCATCCTGCGCCAGCCTGTCCGCCAGAGAGCGGACCAGCGACAGCACGCCACCCTTCCCCGCCGTGTAGACAGGGTTGATCGCATTGCCGAGCGTCGCGTTGATCGATGCGGCCGCGACAATGGCTGACCCGGGCCGGCTTGCCAACTCAGGTAGGAACGCCTTTATGAGGAAGGGCAGCGCGCGGAGATGGACCGCGATACCGCAGTCCCAGCTTTCCTCAGTCAGGCCATCCAGTCCCTCTTGATCGACCACACCTGCGCAATGAACTAGCCCTCCGATGTTGGGCATTTGTGCCAGCGTTTCCGCGGCACAGTCGGTTATTGCCTTAAGATCGCGCACGTCGCAGCGCAGGCCCAGCGTCTCTACGTCGAATTGCGCCGCGATCTCCGCCGCCGCCTGTTCTGCACGCTCGGCATTCAGGTCCCACAGCACGACAGGGCGGCCGACCGCCGCCAGCGCCCGCGCCGATGCGAAGCCCAGGCCGGATGCTCCGCCGGTTATTACAACGCCCGTCGAGGGCGACCCCAATTTGGGACTAATATCAACCATCATATTCCGTATCCTTTCTGTTGACCGTATTTCAGCTGCCTTGGGCGCTTTGCGCCGTTGGCTGCGTCAGATAAGCGTGAGACTGATCGGCTAGAGGAAACCCCATCGTTGCGCCGTCCGCGCAGCCGGGATCAAAATGTGGCGAATCAGCACCTCATATTTGCGGCTGAAGGACACAGGCTCGGGTCGCTCGACCGGGAAGGGCAGGCTCGCCATGTCGTCGCGCGCCAGTCCGTCGGCAAGAATCTTGCCCATCAAGGGCGCCATGACATTGCCCCAGGCGTTGAAATACATCAGCCCGAAAATGCCTTTGCCAAGCTCGAACACGCCGGGGAACTGCGCCTTCCGCAAGGCAACCCGTCCCGTCCAATAATCCTCCATCTCGATTCTCATGCCGCGCGTTTCCGGCCAGATGCGATGCAGCCAGCGCAATTGTGACTGGAAATGCCATGACGCGTCATGGGCTCCGCCGACCCGCGGGATCGATGAAAGGATGAGGCGGCCATGGCGATCGCGGACCATCGGATTGAGATCGATCGGCGCCTGCGCAAAAGTGCCGCCACCAGGGAGAATATGGTCCAGCGCCCCGGCTGGCAGCGGCCTGGTGGTGAGGGCATAGGCGGTCAGCGGATAAAAGGCTTTCCGGAATGCGGGTTCGATCCCTGTCGGATAGGCATTGGTGCAGAACACAATGCGATCCGCCAGCACGCTGCCCGCCCGCGTGCGGATGCGCCAGCACTCACCTGCCCGCTCCAGCGCCAGCGCCTCGCTATCGCCATGAATACGCGCCCCGAGCCGGGCAGCCACTGCGACCATGCCATTGGTGAAGAGATAGGGATTGATACGGCCGCCATCTTCGAACAGCACGCCATAAGAATAGGCGGCCGATCCGGTACGGGCCTTCATGTCATCCCCTGACATGCGGACCAGCTTTTGCAGGCCATGGTCTTCCAGATAGGAAAATTCCCGCAGGAATCCTTTAAAGGCCCGCCGGGTCTTCATCCCGTTGATGTAGCCGGAGCGGACGGCATCGCAGTCGATCGCATAGCGGCCAGCCAGATCGAAGGGGATGGTGTGATGTTCGCGGAACAGCTTCAGAAATCGCCGCCCCTCGTCCGGAAAGCGACGGAACACACGCATGTCCCGCAGGATCGGGAGGACATGCCCGGCGTTGCGGCCCGATGCTCCCCAGCCGGGCTGGCGTGCCTCCAGCACGGTGACTGAAATACCCGCTTCTGCTAGATGCAGCGCGAGGGATGACCCCGCAAGGCCAGCGCCGATGACGGCGACATCGGTGGAAACCGCTTCCGTCAGCGCGGGCCAGTTGGGCGCGAGACCTTGCGGCTTGGTCCAGCCACTGGCGGATATCGGAATCTCGCCCCGTTCGAAGACGGCTTTGTTCTGCATCTACTCAATCTCCAGGGAAATTCTGTCAGTTCGCGCGCGCTGCCATGGCCGCCACGAACGGAGCACTGCGGCAGAAAAGCGAGGCGATGCTCGCCACCAGGGTCAGGGTGCCAAGGCAGAAGACCGGCAGGGCATAGCCCCCGCTTGCCTCATAGGCCCAGCCGACCGCGACCGGCGCCAGTGCGCCAACAAAGCCGTTAATGGTGAAGATGATCCCCAACATCGCGGGGTAGGCGCGCTGGCCGATCATCTCTGTCAGCAGCATGGATCCCGCCTGAGCTGGCAAACCGGCCATGCTGCCCCAGAGCATGATGAAAAGCGCGATCGCCGTCCGGCCCTGCCACAGAGGGTCGCCGCCGACCCCCAGCAAGGCTAGCGTACCCCCTGCCTGCAAGGCGAGGATGACGGGCAGGAGGATGCGGGCGCTGATCCGGTCGGAGGTCAGTCCGCCGATCAGGAGTCCCGGTAGGCTCATGAAATTGGCGACGCTGTAGACGGTGACCGCGTCCGCCTGATCGAAGCCGCTGTGCCGAAGATAGGCGATCAGGTTGAAAAGAACGGCATTCAAGGACAATTGGCTGATCGTGAGGACGATGGCCAGCAACCAGTAGCCTGGCTTCCTCAGAGCTTGTTCTCTTGTCAGACCGAGGTTCTCCGCACCATCTCCGTCGGAGGCGCCGCATCGGCTGCACGGAAGTACATACACCAGCCCTGCACATATCACGCCCGCCGCCGCGCCGATGGTCCAGAATGTCTCGCGCCAGCCCAATGCCGCGATCAGCCGCCCGCTGATCATCGGCATGGTCGCACTGGCAAGCGCGCAACCGCCGATGAAGAGCGCAATGGCCAGCCCCCTGTGCCGGTGGAAGCTCTGCGCGATGACCGCGATGCCCGGCACGATCGTGGCCATGCCGACACCAAGGCCCGCCAGCGCCATCGCCGCCATGAAGAACGTTAAAGTCCCGGTGAAGCCTGCCGCGACCCAGCCGCAAACCGCCATGCCAACACCAAAGGCAAACAGCCGCCGGATGCCGACTGCCCGCATCGCCCGGCCAACGAACAGATTGCCCGCGCTCATGCCGAGCAGCAGCGCTACCGGCCCCGCGCCCATTTCGGCTTCATCCCAGCGGAAAAGGGGCTGCATCACAGACATATAGACGGTGAGCGACGTCAGCATGCCGCCAATCAGGAGGAAGCCGATGACGGACAGAACCACCATCACCCCCCACGGATCCGAGCCAAGGGGGACACTGCCTTTGCCGTACTTCACCATGTATTTCCTTCATTCCGATTGCCTGTGGCATCGGGCGATTTGCTCTTGAGTCTGTTGGCCGCGGCTCGATAAGAGGGCGCATGACACGCGGCAGCATTCGCCCTGGTGGGCGCACGGAAAGGGTCAGGCAGACGGTTGCCGCCACCGTCTTGCAGTTCATCAAGAACGGCGAGACCGAGTTCACGATGCAGGACGTCGCGGAGCATGCGGGCATTGCGCGCTCGACCCTTTACGCCCGCTGGGCCACGCGCGAAGCGTTGATCGTCGAAGCGCTGACGGCGCATAATGCGACGTTTCGGGTGAAACCGCGTGCCGACTGGCGCGAGCATCTGCAGGTCATTGCCATCGCCTTTCGCGACTTTTCGGCGCGGCCCGACGAAATCGCCATCAACGGCTTGGTCGCCCATCTTGGCTCCGGCTTCGTGAATGAGGAAACGCTGCGCCAGTGGCGCGCGATCGCCGAAGAGATGGTCGGCCCACTCGATGTCGCCAAGCAAGAGGGCAAGATCCGTGCGGAAGTGAACACGCTGATGGTGATCACGACCCTGTTCACTTCGATCGCGGGCCTGATCGTGATCGCCAAGGACCAGCCGTCCGATGCCTATGTGCGCCAACTTGTCGACCTGCTCATTGCCGGTTGCGAAGCATGAGGGGCCGCGATGAGCGCCGCCCCGTCCCGGTAGAGCGTCAATAGCTGAGCTTTGCGTCCACGCCGAAAGTCCGCTTCTTCTTGAAGGAGGCGCTGCCATAGCCAAGACTGCCGAAGTCGATGCCGAAATCGATATTGCGGTCGTTGGTCAGATTGTCGCCCCAGAAGCCCAGGTCCAGCCTGCCACCGCCGACCGCAATATCGCTCAGCGAGATACGGGCGCGCAGATTATGGTCCGGGCGTGATCGGATATCGCGATTGAAGGGATTGATCCGGTCCAGCGTGAACCAGTAGACGGTGCTGCGATAGGAATAGTCGGCACGCAGCGACAAGGTGCCGATGCCGAATTCGTGGTCATATTGCGCGCCAACATGGGTGTTTAACTTGGCGGTCTGTGACATGCGTGCTTCGGAGGCGACGTTGATCACCGCGTCGGTGATGGGATCGCGGTAGAGATAGCTCTTATATTTGGGTGAGGTATAGCCAACCGAACCATCGATCGTCAGGCCAGGGACAGGGACGGCGGTGAGTTCGGCTTCCACCCCGCGATAGGCGACGCGACCTGCATTGGCGATGGTCGATGTTGCCCCGCCGGTACCCGCCAGAAATTGCGGGATCTGCAGATTTTTATAATCCACATAGAAGGCCGACAGATTGGTGCGCAGGCGGCGATCAAACCATTCGGCCTTCACGCCGGCTTCATACGATATGGCCTTTTCCGGCGCGAAGATGTTGATCTCCGAAGCGGACGGATTGATGCCGCCCGCGCGGTAGCCGCTCGATACGCGGGCATAGGTCATCAAGTCCTGACGCAGCTTGTAATTGGCGGAGATCAGCCAAGAGAAGTTATTATAGGATACCAGACCGTCGAGGTTGGGCTGCACATCACCGGCAAGCGTCAGCCATTTCCTGTCCTTTGTATAACGAGCGCCGCCGGTCAGTTCCAGATCGCTGCTTGGCGAATAGCTGAGCTGGCCGAAAACGGCATACGAACGTGCCTTGCCATGAAATGCCTGGAGTGGCGAAAGATTTACACCCGCATCGCCCCCGGGAAGCACGAAGGTCAACTGTTGATAATTGGCTTCGGATGACTTTTCATGAAAATAGAAGGCGCCGCCGACATATTTGAACGCCCCGGCTTCGCCCAGCAACTGCACTTCCTGAGAAAACTGACGCTGACGCTGCGTAGTGTAGCCGTCATAGGGCGTCACCGGCTGGACTCCGGTGGGCAGGACGGTGCCGTCGACGAACAGCAGCGGGCTCAAGGTGAAGCCAAGCAACTGTCCGTTGCCCGACAGGCCGTTGGCGCCATCCTGGCGATAGGCGCGATAGGCCGTGATCGATTTGATCGCGAGGGCGGGCATAAGCTGATGATTGAGCGTCAGGGCATGGCCGTAGACCCGCGCCTTGACGCTGAAGGTTGGGTTACCATTGAGGTCCATGGCCGGTTGGTGTTCACCCCGGCGCAGTCCTTCTGGCCCGATCTGAAATGCTGAACCGCCGAGAGCTTGGGAACTTCCATAATAGGTACGAACATCATCTGTTGCATTGATGACCTGGAAGAAGGTCGGGGCGCCTTCACGGACATTATAATCGAAACCGTAATTGACGGTTAGCTTGCCGAAATCACCCTGGACAGCAGCGGTGACGGCATCGCTGTTGAGGGCGCCGGGGTCCTTGCTCGACGGAGCCAGGCTATTGTCGAAATAGCCGTTTTTCTGCCGATGCATGTAGGAGACCGTAGCTTTGATCGGCATGTTGCCGATCAGGCCGGTGTCGAACCGCGCGCGGGCGAACCAGTCGTCGAACGTGCCATAACCCGCTTTCCCCTCAAAGCCCGGATCGTCGGTGGGCTTGCGGCTGACGAGCTGGATCGCGCCGCCCACACTGTTGCGTCCGAACAGCGTGCCCTGGGGGCCGCGCAGCACTTCGATGCGCTCCAGATCGACCAAGTCAAAGATCGCCCCGGCCGATCGCGCGATATAGACGCCGTCGAGGTAGATGCCGACGCCCTGTTCCGACACTGCACTGGGCGACGCGTTGCCGATGCCGCGAATGAATACCGACGCGGCGGTGATCGACGCGGGCTGCGCGCTGATGCCAAGATTCGGGGTGAATTGCGCCGTCGCCACCACATCGCGGATATTAAGCTTGTCTAGCATTTCGCCGGTCAGGGCGGTCACGGCCACCGGTGTTTCCTGAAGATTTTCGCGCGTCCGCCGCGCAGTCACGACAATGGTGCCGAGCTGAGCATCGGCCTGGAGCACCGGCTTTTCCGCCGCCCCAGCCGTATCGCAAATCGCGCTCAACGCCGCGCCAGAAAGCAACAAATTGCGCGATAAACGCCGTAACATCATGACATTCCCCTCTCTTTGCGTAGCCGGTTCGGCTTATCACTCCTGATTCTTTGCATGCTGACACAGAGTTTCTGCACAAACACGACATTGTGTAGTGTTTGTGCCCGAGCTATACGATCGCGCTGCCGTCGCTGATCGCGCCCGGCGCCCGCAGGTCACGGAAAAAAGGAGAGGGAAGACATGTCCGATACCGATGCCGCCGCCAGCTATGGCTATTGCGAGGCTCGCATCGCTGGCCGCATCCTATTTTGCTCAGGCCAGATCGGCATAGAGGTCGACGGCAGCGTGCCGCCCGACCCGTCCCGCCAGTATGAGCTGGCCTTCACCGCGCTGGGGGAGGTTCTGCGCCGCCATGGATGCGGTGCTGGCGATATCGTGGATCTCACCTCTTTCCATGTCGGCTATCCCGCGCACATGGACGGTTTCATAGCCGCGAAGTCCGCGTTCATGCAGGGCGAGAACACCTGCTGGACTGCGATCGGCGTCAGCGCGCTGGGCCATCCCGGCTCGATCGTCGAGATCAAGGCCGTCGCCCTGCTGCCACACGCCTTATAGCGCCCACTTTCCCCCGCATTTCCATTCCTCTCCTCTTGGAGCGACCACATGCAATCAGGCACGGAATTTGACTATATTATCGTGGGCGCGGGATCGGCGGGATGCGTTCTTGCCAACCGGCTTTCCGCCGATCCGCACGTTCGGGTCCTCCTCCTCGAAGCGGGCGGGCGCGATCGCAACCCCCTGATCCATATTCCAGCCGGTTTCTTCCCGATGCTGCAAGGTGGGATGGCAAGCTGGCACTATCAGACCACGCCCCAGCGGTATCTCGACAATCGCATTTTGGCTGATGCGCGGGGCAAGGTGCTCGGCGGCAGCAGTTCCATCAACGGCATGTGCTATAGCCGTGGCAGTCCCGAGATTTTCGACCATTGGGCGAGCCTCGGCAACAGCGGCTGGTCCTATGAAGAGGTGCTCCCCTATTTCACGCGCGCCGAGTGCAGTGCCCATGGCGAAGACCATTTCCATGGCGGCAGCGGCCCCTTACCGGTGACGCGCGCGGAGATCCGCAACTCCGGCCAGCGGGCGTGGATCGAAGCCGCGCAGCAGGCTGGCTATCCCTATAGCGACGATCATAATGGCGCGGCGCCAGAAGGATTTGGGCCCTCTGAACATACCATCCGCAACGGCCGTCGGATGAGCACCGCCGTTGCCTATCTGCATCCGGTGGGGGGGCGGCGAAACCTCACCGTCTGCACAAGAGCGCATGTTACCCGCCTGCTCTTGAGCGGCCAGCGCGCTGTCGGCGTCGAATATCGACAGGGCGGGGAGACCCGCCAGGTCCACGCCGCCCGCGAAGTGATCGTGAGCGGGGGCACATTCCAGTCCGCCCAGTTGCTGATGCTGTCCGGCATTGGCGAAGGCGATCATCTGAAATCGCTTGGGATCAACACCGTCATCGACCTCAAGGGCGTCGGCCAGAATCTCCATGACCATATCGGCACGCAGGTCCAGATCGGCTGTCCTGAGCCCGTCTCCGATTATAAATTCGCGACCAGTCCGGTGCGTATGGCGGCGGCAGCCTTGCGCTACATGGTTACGCGCGGCGGCCCGCTGGCGAGCAGCGGCACCGATGCGGTTGCCTATCTGCGCTCGGGCGCGCCGGGGCATGATGAACTCGACCTCAAATATTATTTCCTGCCGATGCTGCTGGGCGCGGGCGGCAGGCCGGTGCGCGAGCATGGCTTCACCAAGCTGGTGATCCTCACCCGGCCGGAAAGCCGGGGCGAATTGAAACTGCGCTCCGCGGATCCCACGGACCAGCCGCTCATAAATGCTAATTATCTTGCAGAGGAACGGGATCGGGATGCACTGCGCCGGGGCATCCGGATCGCGCGCGAGATTTTGGCGCAGCCCGCCTATGCCCGTTTTCGGGGACAGGAATATGCGCCCGGCGATGCCTGCGTGAGCGACGCTGATCTGGACGCTTTTTTCCGCAGCACCTGCAACGTCAATTATGAAGCGGTCGGAACCTGCCGCATGGGGCAAGATGCGCTTGCTGTCGTGGATGCGCGGCTGCAGGTACATGGGATGGAGGGGCTGCGGGTCGTCGATGGATCGGTCATGCCGCGCATCACCACTGGCGATCCCAACGCGACGATCATCATGATCGCGGAAAAGGCCGCCGACATGATCCTGGCCGGGGATTGAGGACGAAGGGAGAGATTATATGCATCGTCGGCGCAGGTAGAATACTTCACACAGGTCGAATGCCATTCAACTGAGCGTGTCGTTTTCTCTTGCGCATGACCAAGGCGAGGGGCGTCGTTCGAGATGCAGGTGGCCCTGCGAACTGACAAGCACGCGTGACTCGTAACGTCCGCTTTCAGGAACGGGCATTTTCTCCTTGAAGGGTCAGAAGGGGCGCAGAGCCGACGCGATATAGGTCCTGGCTCCTCGCGAGGGCAAGGAGCCAGGCAATCTCAGATTTCTGTGCCCTCTGCCAACGTGAGGGCGTCCTCGACATCCACACCCAGGTATCTCACTGTGCTTTCAATCTTCGTGTGCCCGAGCAGGATCTGGACGGCCCGGAGATTTCCGGTCGCCTTGTAGATGATCGATGCCTTGGTCCGCCGCAGGGAGTGGGTGCCATAATCCTCACTGGGTAAGCCAATTCCTTTGACCCACTCATCGACAAGGCGGGCATATTGCCGTGTGCTGATGTGGGCCGCGTGGTCGGTGCGGCTGGGGAAGGCGTAGTCCTCCAGGGATCCACCCCGGAGTTCGAGCCACTTGAGGAGGCTGGCGCGAGCATCGTCCATCAGCTCAAACTGAACTGGCCTTCCGGTCTTTTGCTGAACCACGGTGGCTCGCGTTCGAATTTTCCTATCACAAACTATGTCGCTGATTCTGATCTTCACTAGGTCGCAGCCGCGCAGCTTGCTATCGATGGCGAGATCAAAGAGGGCCCGATCCCGAATGCGTCCATGCTGGTCGAGGAAGAAACGGACGGCCCAGATCTGACGGGGTTTGAGCGCGCGCTTCGCCCCCACCTTGCGTCCGGCGTTCCAAGATACTCGCTCGCGAGCGGCGGGATCAAATTCTGACAATCCCATGACACGTCTCCTAAGGCCATGATGGCCACAGGTAGAACGCTTCAGAGTAGGCCGACCCTTCGCGGTCGTTCACCAATAGATTTTCCATCCCCAACAACGGACAGTCCGCTAACCACATCGGGCACGGCAGATGCCGGTATACGAGTGGATCACCGTCTATCTCGCTGAGATGTCGGCCCGGGCGTCGGGCCGGACAAACATCTCCGAGGAGCAGAGGGTCAGGGCCCGCCAGAGCCTGGATGCCGCTCTTGAGTGCGACGGCACGACGTTCGGGGAGGTATGCGACCGGCTGGCGGACCACCTTCCGGGCATCGCCAGCTACCACCGCGATCCCGACGGCGGCATCTACGAGGAAGTGCACCAGGTGGAGATGGACCGGGCGATTGGCGCGCGCCGCCTGTCCAGCCCGGATCACTACCGGCTGTATTTCGCCTTCGCGCAGCCGACTAACGCCCCGCGGTCCAGCGACTTCAACGACCTTGCGACCGCGATTGCTGCATCGGCGGAACAAGCCGCAGACCTGCTGCGGAAGTGGCAGGGTCAGCGCCTGACGAGCGGCGTGACGCGCGCCGAGGTCATGCTGGACCGGCTGGCTGCCAGGGTCCTGGCGGCTCCGACGGCGCCGGAGGCCGAGCATCTGCTCCTGGCCTACGCCAACGTGATGGACGAGCTGGCGGGAGGGAGCGTGAACGACTTCGGCGGTCCGGACGTATGGCGCAGGGCTATGCGTTCGCTACCGACACTGCTTGATACGCTAGGCGACGCTCGCGAGGCCGGCATCCGGCGCATGTTCGCTGAGGGCCAGGCTGTTTCATGGCTGACGTCGCTCTTTCGGCACGAGACGTTCGCGCACGGCCGCCACGGCGATAGGCCGGATTCCGACCGACTGCTGGCATCGGACGAGCTCGATCTAGTGACCGAGGTGATGCTCGGCCGATACAGGCGCATGTCGTTCGATGACATTAAGGCCCAGCTCCAGCCGCTGAGCATGCTCTTCGCTTGGCAGCAGGGCGGCGACGAGGACGGCCCTCGCAACCTTCTCGCCTCCGAGGTCGATACGGACGAGGGGCTGGTGGGTACGCTGCAGCACCTCTGCGGCCGGGTCCGCACCGCGACGGCAACCGCTGAGCGCGAGATCGCAACGCTGAGCCGGTCGAACATCGCTTCGCTGGTCGACTACGAGTCGGCGCGCGAGCGCATCACCCAGCTGGCCGAGACTGCGCAGGACCCGGTGTTTCGGGAGAAGGCCCGCATCCTGCTCGAGAGCTTCCGCGACGGCGATCGCTTCTAGTCTGCCTCGTCAAACTGCCAGCGGCATGCGCCGATCATTCGAAAGAAATTGAAAGGCTTCAGATGAGCGACGACCCGATGGACTCTACCGATGATAATGACGGCGACCCGGTGGTAGACAATGTCAACGGAGGACAACCGCTTTACGATCCGGTCTCGCGCGAGGATTTCGCCGCGGTCGACCTCGACACGCTCACGGCCGACCTGCGGCGGCTCGATCGTCATTCGTTGGTCGATCTCTTCTGGGGTAAAATCAAGGACACCCAAGATACCGGCGACGCAGTCGCCGAGCGCGTCTATCGCCTCGTCTCGTCCCTCATTGGCCTGCACCTGCGGGTCGAGGCCGAGGGCGATCCGTTCGGCCTCCAGTGGCAGAGTGAGACCCGCCGGACAGCCCTGCCGCATGATTTCCGCGGCGATCAGAGCGAGGTGCTGGCCGATCTTGCACCCACGATCGGCCATCCGACCTTGCGCGCCCGCTTCGCCGATGTTGCCTATGAGACCGGCGTTCGCCGGGCCGGGCGGACTGCGATCGAGGCCTATTGCGAGGTAGCGCGCCGTTTCGCCGATGGCAGCGCCGAACTGCAGTTTCCCGAAATGGAAACGCGCGCGATGGACTGCGTGAAGCCGCTCGAGCGCTGCTTCATGATCAATGCGCGCATCGCCAAGCGTGGCACGCTAGTCGAGCCTTTGCCCGAGACCGTCCGTTTTGCCTTCGCCCACGCCCTCGATGCACGGGCCTATTTTCCGCTAACTCAGATCGGCCGACGCGTGCTCCAAGCTAGGCTGATACCAGCGGACGAGGTGGCGGCCGCCGCTGCCGATCTTGCCGCCAGCGCGTTGCCAAACGACTATTGCTTGGCGGTCAAGGAATGCTGGCAGCTCGCCGCCGATGCCTATGATCGCGCTGGTGACGCGGAGGCGAGCCGCGAGGCCTCGATCAAGGCGATCGAGCAGACCTTTGCCATGGTGGACTCGGTGTCTCAGAGCTCGGCCAAGGCCCATTGGGTGAAAGAGACGCTTCGCGAGTTCCGCGCCTTGGGCGGCGTTCCCGAGCGCGTCACCGAAATGCGCCGGCGGCTTCGCGAATTGCAGGACATGTCGCTTGACGAGTTCGGCAGCTTCGCCGTGCCGCTCGATGGCATCGATGAGTTGCGAGTGAAGACCTTCGACGAGTTCAAGGCGCTCAGCCTCTCAGACGCCATGCGCGCGATGGTGGGCTTTTCGATTCCCGACGATGTCGAGGAGCTGAAGGCCGCAGTGCTCAAGCAGAGCCGGGAATTTCCGCTCTCCAACATGTTCGGCGCGAGCTATGCCGACCATGAGGGACGCGAAGTGGCGCGAGGACCGTCGCTCGATTCTCAAGAGGAACCGAGCGAAGCCTGGTACAAAGAACATGGTATTCGCCATCTTGGTATCACGCGGAGATACCGCGTTCATGGCAATATTGAACCCGCCCGCCAAGCCGTCCTCGAGCGCTACTCGGTGAACGAGCAGCATCTGTTGCCGATCGTTCAGCTGAGCAGCTTCATTCCCGCTGGCCATCATCACATCTTCTCGATCGGCTTCGCGCGGCTCTGGCAGGGCGACTATGCGACTGCCACCCATCTGCTGATCCCGCAGATCGAGAATTCATTACGACATATCCTCCAGATGGCGGGGCGCGATGCGTCAAAGATAGAAGAAGATGGCATCGAGGGCGACAGGCCACTCAATGTGCTACTGACCTTCTATCGCGCTGACCTCGAGGCCATTCTCGACAAGAACATCGTGTGGCAAATCGACAGTCTGCTCAATTTCCGCCCCGGGCCGGCACTGCGTAATGAGCTCGCCCACGGCAAGCTCACCTGGAGTGAATTCTACGCCGATGAGGCGATTATCGCTTGCTGGATGGTCTACATGCTGACCCTGGCGCCGATCCTGCGCTATTGGGACGGCCATGTCGCACCCGCGCTTGAGGCCATGACATCGAGCGGAGAAATTTAGGGTATACAATCGATACTCACGACAAAGTGATCGTTGCCAGCGGAAGCCAGCTATTCTGGTAACAACTAACATCACCCGTTAGCCAGCACGGCTGCTATCCGACCAGCATCGCTCCGAAGCCGACAGTCGCGAATGTCCCAGGCTTGGTCAGCACGATAAGGCGCTCGTACTTCGGCTTTCGGAGGAAGCGCAAGACTGCTTGAACGGAAAAGTGTGGACGCTAGGAGAATGTCTGGTCAGGGACAAGCAGGATGATGCCGTTCGGACGCCATCGCCTTTCCGTCTCTATTTCCTTTCCAGCGACTCAACTTTCTAGCCCAATCTTGCCAGCGTCACCATGCGGACGAGTTCCGAAAGGGTCTTGACCTGCATCTTCATCATCACATTCGCTCGATAAACCTCGACCGTCCTGGCGCTGATCTCCAGGTCAAAGGCGATCGCCTTGTTGGCGTGTCCCGCAACCAGGCCGTCCATCACCTCCAGCTCGCGAGGGCTAAGGCTTGCAATGCGGTCGAGTATCGACCGCTTCTCCACCTGCGCTTGTTCGTCCCCGGCCTGCCGGGCAAGCGCCTTGCGGATCGACGACAGCATCACTTCATCATCGAAAGGCTTTTCTATGAAGTCCGCCACCCCTGCGTGCATCGCCTGTATGGCGAGCGGCACATCGGCATGGCCGGTGATGACGATGACCGGCACATTTGCACCACGCCGCCTCAGTTCCTCCACCAGTTCAATGCCGTTGCGGCCTGGCATCCGGACGTCCGTGACGATGCAGGCGCCCGACAGCGGCGGGGACGAGGCGAGGAAGGTGTCGGCAGAAGCAAAGGAGCGCACCCGTATCCCCGCGCAGTCGAGCAGGAACTCCAGCGAAAGACGCGCGCCGTCATCATCGTCGATGACGTAAACGATCGCTTCACTCACCGTCATACAGATCCTCCTCACTCACGCGTGGCAGGGTGACGCAAAACAACGCGCCGCCGCCCTCCCGCGGTTCCGCCCAGATCCGCCCGCCATGCGCCTCGACAATGGTGCGCGAAATGGAAAGGCCGACGCCCATGCCGGTTCGCTTGGTCGTGATGAACGGTTGAAACAGGCGATCGGCAACTTCGGGATCAATCCCAAGGCCTGTGTCTGCCACGGTAACCTGCGCCATATTATCGCCCGCTGGCTCAATCCCGATCAGCAATTCGCGACGGGGCAGCGCGACATCGGTCATTGCGTCGACGGCGTTGCGGATGAGGTTCAGCACCACCTGCTGGATCTGGACCTTGTCCGCCAGAACCAGATCAATCTCGGGACTGAACTCATACTGCACCCGGATCTCATGTTCCTTGGCGCCCACCAGTGCCAGGGCACTGGCTTCCTCGACCATCTTGGCCAGGCTTTCGACCGACCGCTCCGTTTCCCCGCGCGCGACAAAGTCCCGCAGGCGGCGGATGATGTCGCCCGCCCGCAGCGCTTCCGCCCCTGCCCGTTCCAGCGCTTCACCCACGCGGTCCAGCGGCACCTCTTCGCGCGCCAGCAGCATGCGGCTGCCTTTAAGATAATTGGCAATCGCCGATAGAGGCTGGTTCAACTCATGCGCCAATGCGGACGCCATTTCGCCGAGCGCCGTTAGCCGCGACACATGAACCAGTTCGTTCTGCAATTCCTGAAGCCGGGCCTCAGCCTGCTGCCGTTCGGTAAGATCGCGGATGAAGCCGGTGAAATGCCGTTTGCCGCCGACGCGCATCTCTCCGACGGCCAGTTCCAGGGGAAAGGTCGATCCGTCCTTGCGCTGACCCACCACCACCCGGCCCTTGCCGATGATCCGCTTCTCCCCAGTTGTGTAATAGCGGGTCAGATAGTCATCATGCGCCGATCGATATGGATCGGGCATCAACATGCTGACATTGCGTCCGCGTACGTCCTCCATGCTCCAACCGAACATCCGCTCCGCTGCCGGGCTGAAGTCCCGTATTAATCCCCCCTCGTCGATCACGATGATGGCGTCAGGCACGGTGTCGAGCAACGAGCGCAGATGCGCCTCCCGCCTCGCCAGCGCCGCCGTGCCGCGTTCCGCCTCTGCCCGCGCTCGCTGGAACCATTCGCCGCCAAGCGCAACCGCAAGGCCGATCACCACGAACGCCGCCGCCGCGATGAGGCTTCCGACTTCCAGAGGACCTATCGCCCTATCGCAAAGTAGCCCTGATGCGGCTCCCGCTATGCAAGCGATGACCCCGCCGCGCAGACCTGACAAGGCGCTTGCCACCACCACCGCCGGAACGAAGAAGATATAGGTGGCGCGCTGGCCAAGCTCTGCGGCGAAGGCGATGCGCACCCCCGCGCCAATCGCCACAGCGATGGCGGCAAGCGCCAGCGTCACCAGAATTGGCGGCGCGAGCAGGCTCATGTGCCGAAATGACACTGCCGCTTTGTTCACATTCTCCTCATCGGATCGGCGCATTCTCCCACCTCCGGTAAAGCCCTTAGGGGACTTGCGGTAGGGACAACATCCGAATTTCTCCCCGACGCCCCGCGGCATAGATGAGCGTCATAGCAAACAGGCTCGCATCTGGAGATAGTTTCATGACCGCACCGTTCATCGATCTTGGCGTCCATCACAAGCCCAAAGGGCTGTCGGACCAGGTCGCCTTTGGCTTCACGAAGATGTTGCGCTGGTGCGCGGACACCTTCTTCGCTGCACGCTACGGCCATCGCGCCGTGGTACTGGAAACGGTGGCGGCTGTCCCCGGCATGGTCGGGGCGACCATCACCCATCTCGCCTGCCTGCGGCGCATCTGCGATGACAGGGGCTGGATCAAGACGCTCATGGACGAAGCGGAAAATGAGCGCATGCACCTCATGACCTTCATCGAGATTTCCAAGCCCACCTGGTTCGAACGCGCGGTGATCATGGGCGTGCAGTGGGTCTTCTATCTGTTCTTCTTCGCCCTCTATCTGGTGAGCGCCAAGACGGCTCACCGCGTGGTCGGCTATTTCGAAGAAGAGGCAGTGATCAGCTACACCCATTATCTTGCTGAGATCGACGAAGGCCGCAGCCCCAATGTGCCCGCGCCGGAAATCGCCAAACGCTATTGGAATTTGCCGGACGAAGCGACGCTCCGCGACGTGGTGCTGGTTGTCCGGGCGGACGAAGCTCATCACCGCGACGTCAACCATGGCTTTGCCAATGAACTTGGCGGCCTGCCTGTGGGCGCGATCGCCCACTGCCCGCCCCACGTCGCGCTGGAGCCCATCTGGAAGAAGGCGGCCTGACCTGGCCTGAATGGGAGAGGAGAGCGAAGATGACCAGGGACAATCCGGTCCTGCTGTTCATCGATGATGCAGCGCTCCTCTCCTCGATCGAATTCGCCCTGTCAGTAGTGGGGATCAAGGCAGCGGCAGGGTCGGACCTATCCGATCCGGCCGCTGCCGTTGCCTTTGTGGTGGACCTGGATTGCGCGCAGGGGCTTGAACGACTTGCCGAGCTTCGGAGGAAATGCGCCACCCCTGCGATCCTGCTGGCGACAAATCCCACCCGCGCGCTTCGCGCTTCAGCCGCTGAACTAAACGCCATTCTCATTGAAAAGCCGCTGCTGGAAGACGAACTCATGCAAACCCTGAACCTGATCCTGCAGAGCCAGAAGGCAGCGTCATGACGACTGAAATCAAGGAAGAAGATATCGCGCGCCTCGTCCCTGCCTTTTACGAGCGGGTCCGGCAGGATCGGGTCCTAGGACCGATCTTCAATGGTGCGATAGACGATTGGCCCCACCATCTCGGCAAGCTTCAGGACTTCTGGTCCTCGGTCATGCTGACGTCGGGGCGATACAAGGGGCAACCGATGGTGGCGCATGTTCGGCACGCCGAGCACATGACCGATGACAACTTCGCCAAATGGTTGGCGCTGTGGCGGGAGGTCAGCGACGAACTGCTCTCACCCGCCGCCGCAACGGCCTTCCAGCAAAAGGCGGATCGGATCGCGGAAAGCCTGCAGCTTGGCGTTCAATTCTACCGAGAAAGGAATGAAGCATGATCGGTCACCTTCCTGACGGGGTCAGACCCTATAACCGCACGCCGACCTTCACCGAGAAGACTATACCGGCAGGTCTGCTGAACGATCATCAGACGAAGGAAGGCACCTGGGGTCTGATTCGCGTGGAGGAAGGCGAACTGCGCTATATCGTGACCGATCCGCGCAGAACGCTGGCAGAAGTTATATTGTCCAGCGGGACGTTGCCCGGCATTGTCGAGCCGACCATCTTGCACCGAGTCGAGCCGCTAGGTTCGGTACGCTTTCACGTTGAATTTAGTAGGCTGGAGCCATGATGGAGCGCTGCCAGGTGCGGATGGCGCAATTTTCCAACTAGATGTTCTTACCTCTACTAGCAACTTAAAATCGGCTCCGCTAGCCAAGCCCGCGCTTCCGCCTCGTCATTGAAACTCTTCACAAGTGGATTATCGGAAATCCGCTGGGCCTGCAGTTTGGAGAGCATGCCCGAAACCAGGATCGCGACCCGTCCGTCAGCATTCATGCCGTCTGCGCTGGTCATCTTGGAAAATGCGTTTACCACCTCGGCCGATTGAGGCGGCATGTCTCGGCTGTCGAACAGCATTTTAATGGGTCGTCCATCTGAGCGGATCCGGCTCAGAAGCGCGGTGAACTCTGCGTGATACCGCCCGAATTCTGCCAGGTTCCAAAATCCGCTCGCCCTCTGGGACAGCACGCGCGTTTGTTCGTCGAATTCCAAAATGTACATAGGAGCCTCACTGATCCGACTTGCTTACATCAAAATACTTAATTCTTAGCGCTCGACATCCGAGAGGCTGCTGAAATGTAGCCGAGTTTCGCGGATGTTGAACAGCGCGCGCTCTCCATTCTAGGGCAACGAGGCTCGAAACCGCGGATGATTCCATTGTTCCCCTTTGATCATCAAACCGGCCGCTTTCATTATAAGCGATCTCGTTTGCAACATTAGACTCTCACTCACACATTATCCTATACTATTCACAAACACTCCTTGTAACAGAAGTTCGCTTCCAGGTTGGCAATCTATTAGCATGTTCGACATTGACTTGTGCTTTCAATATCTCGGACATTGTTAGCATAACGCGGCGAGTTCCCGGAGCGGCAGGTATCCTCGGATCACACCAAAAATCTGAATAGAAGGCCGCTCGAAGTCTTAGCGCGCGGCTATAATCGACCCCGGCCGAACTCAGGTTTATCTTGATCGCGTCAACGGCCTCGCCGGCTGCCTTCAGTGACAGCCCACTCTTGCTTGAACGGCTTTGGACAAGCTTGCGCTGAGCTTCCACGGCGATGCTCAAAGGGGGCGACCGAAATTGGTCCGCCAGTGCAGCGAATATGGCCGACTTGCGGTCCCCATCGCCCGAAAGGCGGAGTGCAACGGCGAGATATTGATCTTCCGGCAGTGGCGACAGCTCCAGCCGCGCTAATTCTGAAAACCCATCATCTCGGATCGCTCTTAAGCGCACCTCCTGACCTGGCCGTACCAAGATCGCCTCTGCCCGCTCTGCAGCGCCTCTGATAAGGGTGACAAAGAACGTCCTGCACTCCGCGGAAACATCGATCGACATATCCTTACCTATTCCTCAGCTGATTTGATGATCATGCTGCAGCCGGAGGTTCCGGCACGGTGGGAGGGGTCGGCTCGGGCTGCGAATTGCGTTTTGGAAAGGGGATCACACGCGGTTCAGGCGCTTGCGTTTCTGCAGGTTCAAGCGGTGACTCTCGTTCATATGCGGCTGTCTTGATCATTGGCTACTCCCGACCAGCGTACTCCGCTGCCGTTACAAGATTCAAAATCAACCCCGGGCTCCTCCCTCACAAACCCGGGGCCGCTACTCGTTGATTAATCGCCTAATTCTATTCACTAGATCTCTCCGATGCGCATCTTATCGCGTAGCCCAGTCGATATGCCTTCAATTATCCGCATATCCTTGATCGCATAAGCGTGAATTCTTCCACTATAAGCCATTCTTCAATGAAGCCAGTACAGGAAAACTACAAAGCTGAT
Source organism: Sphingobium agri (assembly GCF_023051225.1). Lineage (NCBI taxonomy): Bacteria > Pseudomonadati > Pseudomonadota > Alphaproteobacteria > Sphingomonadales > Sphingobiaceae > Sphingobium > Sphingobium agri. The sequence continues at coordinate 23,106 of NZ_JALKHS010000019.1, forward strand.
GGCGATAATGATTAGCAAACCACTATTCAGCCATGGCCGACTAAGAGCTTCCGACTGCTCCATGATGAATTTGTCCAGCTTTCTGTGTGATTTTTCACATATCGACATGATGGCGATTTCAGCCGCAGGCAGATGGGGAAATGTCTCGATCATCTCAGCGAGCTGACCGACGCTGACGTCGGGATATCGATCGAGTAGTTCTACGAAGCGGCAAGAGCGGCGCCCAAACGGACGCGGTTTTACAAAAACGGCGCACATTGCGGTCTCCTGATCTATTTGCGTTCAAATGTGCCCGCCTGTCGGCTTACATCAGCCTGATGCGACACGGGCGCAAGAGGATGCGGTCGCTTGTCCCACAACATCCACAGTAGGATCGACATAATGACAACAGCCGCGACAATCGAACTAGTTTTCGCATGCAGACTCGGCATTAGTGCTCGGTTGTCCCGCAGGAACTTGTCGAGCTTTCTTGAACTACCCGGAGTGGATCTTAGCCGCCTTATCTGATCGTCTCGCGCTGAACGGACAAACCCAATGACCTCTTTCAGTTCTTCTCGGGAAAGATTGGGATAATATGAAAGAAGCACAGCAATTCGGCCATCAGGATAGGCTGCAGCACTAACCTCGAACTCGTTGACGCAGCATTTATCTGCATGATTGGCTGAAGACGATGCATATTTTTCGAAACGACGAGGCATGGGATCAGAGCCATTTCCTTAAAAGAGCCAAGGGCTCAACAATGAACGGAATAGATCGCCTTAGTTGATTGGCTAATGCGAAGCTTATCGAAGCTAAAAACTTGGCGGGGGGCCCCTTCCACCTAGCAAATCAAGCATTGCCCGCTCATTAGGCTTTTCCGAAACATTTACTCTTCCATGTGCAAGATGCCGCAGGGGATCGGCGGCAGCTTCGGAGATGCAATAGGCGGTCCCCTGCCACTGCTCTCCGCAATCGGCTATGAGCTGAGCGATAATCCTACCCGCCTTCGCTGAGTGTATCAGAACTCCGTCCATCCAAGGCATGGCGGCCAATGCGGGAGTAATTGTGTTCGAAGGAGAGCGTAGACTTTCATATACGGTGATCTGGCGAGCGGCATAACCTCTCTCGTTCAACGATAGCGCGAGTTCCACTGCAGGCTCAGCAGCACTATAGTAGATGATTTCAGAGCCTTTAGGCATGTGATCCTTGATCAGTATCTCCAGATCAAGCGCATTTCCGTCGGCCGATTGCACCCGACGATAGCCAGCATCGCGCGCCAGCTTCGCCGTTCGCTCGCCAACTGTAAAAACAGGCAGATCACGAAAGCGGCAGTCCAAGCGGTGGTGCTCGATAGCGTGAATGCTGGTAAACGCGAGCGCATCAGGTTGGGTTGATAGTGCCTCATGAGGCCTTGGCTTGATCGTGAGAAGGGGAATTGTGAGCGCCTTGTGCCCAATCCCCTTCAGCCGATGTGCGGTAAGCATGTTATACGGTGATGTTCGAGTAACCCATATGAACTTCGGTCCCATGATGGCCTCTCAGACAAAATTAGCTAGAAAATATCCACCCATGTGCCGCAGTCGCGAAGATTACTTCTCACGCACGCCTGTGAATCTCATCTTGTACACAGACGTTGGCGCTGAAGGCGCCCAGTGGAGGCAGAAAGGAGGGAACGGCCCCGACGCGATCGGCGTCAGGGCTTAGGCGCGCGACAGCGCGCTGCTTCCAGACCGGCGCGCCGGTCTCTCGTGTTTCCTGCTAACGAACATCCGTCTAATGTAGAGTGCAGAGCAGGAAAGGCAAGCATGCATTCCCACGACATTCGAAGCGGCAAGTTTCCGTGCCCAAATTTCCTCTAAGTCAGACTATCGCCTGAACAGTGCTACAAAGGTCGGCGCAGTGCTCCTACCCGCTCCCCAGCGGTGTTCAAACATCTGGCTGCGCGAAAACATCCCGTAATTTGAATGAATGATAGACTATCTTTCGTGCACCACCCTGACGATCTTAAGCTCTCGCTCGCGTCCATCACGATCTGGGCACAATATTGACTGCCCTTCCCTCAGGCCGATGAGACCAGCACCAACCGGCGTCAGAATAGATATTCGGCCGGATGAAATGTCGGCTTCTCGCGGATAAACCAGCTGGTAGCTGTGCGCCTTTTCTCCAGTCTCGTCGGTGAAATCGACAGTGGCGTTCATCGTCACAACGTCTTGAGGGATGCGCGCTGCCGAGTAAATGTGAGCCCGCGCAGTTTCCTCCAGGAGAAGCTTGCTCACCTGCGGGATCCGTCTTTCAGCAGCGATTGCGAGATCAGTGATCGCGTCGGCTTCGGAATCGATCATATGGATTTGCGGGCGGCGACGCCCCTTCTTGCTGGTCATACACTTTGCTTTCCGGATGAGCGCTCACGCCCCTGTTGCGAGGCAAAGCTTGTTTTCGATCCGAGCCCCGAGTTCAGGGCACCAAGCACCGGAACCCGGGGCTACATGCCCGCGAGAAGCTGCCCCCCGTGGTGGCGAAAGCGATGATGAGAGTGACCGGCCTTCATTCTTCCATGATGCCGTTGTAGCCCGCTTATGTCAAACCTGACCGACAACATCCCGTAATGGAACACCGCCAATGAGGACCGCGCTTCAGGTGTGGGGCAGCCAGACACAAATCCGCGGACGAGGCAAAGGCGAGACAAAGGCGGGAATGATCGCTATGTCAGACGGATGCTTTCTTCCTTATCTCTGAGGCGGCCGGAACTCGCAATCGATTTTGGCACTGCAAATTTGCGGGTAATTCATCGCGATGGCGGTATCCTTTTCGACGAACCCTCGCTTTGCTGCTTTGCCAATTTTCGAACTAATCCCCAACTCTTTGCGGCGGGCAGTGCGGCAGAGGCAATGGTCGATCGCACACCTCCAAGCCTGCAGGTGAGAAGACCCTTACGGCGGGGCGTTCTACAAGATATCGGCACTGCGGCCGAGCTGTTGCGATATGCTATCCGCCACGCTCTGGGCCGCAGACAGGTGAGAGGGCTCCGAGCGCTCATCGGGGTTCCTGCCGACGCCACGCAAGCTGAACGACGAGCCCTCCTGACCGCGGCTGATGATGCTGGACTGGCTCCCGTACGTTTAGTTCATGAGCCACTTGCCGCCGCAGTTGGTGCCGGAATCCAGATCAACAAGCCAGCGGGTGTGCTGGTGCTGGAATGTGGCGCGGGTACCACTGAGGTGGCGGTTCTTTCATTGGGCGGAATTTGCCTGACTCGCTCCGTTCGGATCGGAGGCGCCTCATTGAACAAAGTGATCGCCGATCATCTTCACCTTCGGCACAAGATTCTTGTTGGTGCGCCAACGGCAGAACGCATCAAAAGGAACTGCTCTTCTTTGAAGGGCGGCTACCCCTCGGACAAGGTGATCGAAGTCCGCGGCCGGAGCCTTGTGTCCATGGCTCCGACGTCCCTAAGCATTTCCGCGTCAGAACTGGATCCAGTGATCGACAAGCACGTTAGGCAAATCGTAGAAGCCGTGCGGGACGTACTGAACCAAACGCCACCGGAGCTCAGCCAGGATCTGCATGAACATGGCGCCTTGCTCACAGGTGGCGGCGCCTTGACGCCCCGTCTCGTTGAGTCGCTTCAGAAGGAGCTCGGTCTGCCAGTGCTTGTCGCTGAGGATCCGGCTCATTGTGTTGCGCGCGGTTTACAGTCTGCCCTCCAAACTGCGCGAGGATAATCAAAGGGGAGAGGACTAGCTGTGGCAGGTCCCAGCCGACGCCAATGAGGCATCATAACTGCAAAGAACTCCGCACATCAGTCTACTTCCAGACTGATACTGAAGACGCATGCAGCTACCCCGCGCCGCAATCCTCCCGTTCCAGAAAGCGGTTCACAAAATTTCAGCTTACACTCGCAAATAGACCGATGGCTTCAACGTTATAGGCTCCAGAGAATTTTGGTGCTGCAAGCGACGCTTGACTTTCGAGCGCCGCCAAGGCGATAATGTCTTATGCGCAGTCTCTGCTCTCGTCGTTCTCGCGAACTTAACTCCGGCAGCATCGTCGCAGGCATTTAAGCCCCGGCCGGAGGCGTGCTGCCTTCGGACCGGGGTTTATGGCTCTATGGATCCACTTTCAGCACATGCTGTTGGCCGGATCTTTCCTCTGCCATGACCGAGCGCAAGAGTTTTGGCCCTCAACAAGAATGGTCATAACTCGACCCTCGACACTTCTGCACCACAAAGCTCGCAACTCTGCCTGCTCCGTCGGGCAGGTGAAGAACGCTGCGCGCATGACCGAGTTCTGTAAAAGATGATTAATAAGGTAATGACGGTAGACGAAATCATCGCCGAGCTACGCGATGGTATGAGCATTGGACTGGGAGGCTGGGCTACGCGACGCAAGCCAATGGCGCTGGTGCGTGCAATAGCGCGCTCATCCCTGAAAGATCTTACGGTTATCGCAGGATATGGAGGCCCAGATGTTGGACTTCTTGCCGCTACTGGGAAGATCAGAAAATTGATCTTCTCGTTTGTAACCCTGGACCATATTCCGCTGGATCCCCATTACCGAGCGGCTAGAGAAAAAGGCGCATTCCAGGTTTGGGAAGTCGATGAGGGCATGTTCCACTGGGGTTTGCGTGCTGCGGCGATGAAACTACCATTTTTGCCGACGCGCGTCGGGATCGGAACGGATGTGATCAATCAGCCTGGCTTTAAAATGATTACAAGCCCTTACCAGGATGAGGAAGAACTGGTGGCAATGCCACCTATCACACCTGATGTGGCACTCATCCACGCTCATCGTTCAGACGACCGTGGAAATATACTCAACCTCAGTGTCGATCCCATTTTCGACGAACTGCTCGTACGTGCTTCCGAGCGCAGCTACGTAACGGTCGAGAAAATAGTATCAACGGCAGCACTGGATATGAAGACTAACAGTCGCTTCAATCTCGTTGAACGGGCTCTCATAAGCGGCGTGGCGGAAGCGCCGTTCGGCGCTCACCCAACGAGCGGATCTCCTGATTACGAGATCGATCTCGATCATCTCAGGCTGTACTCAAAAAGTGCCAGCTCTGCCGAACAATGGGACGACTACAGATCTAACTTCATCAATGTAGATGAAGCGTCGTATCTATCTGCCGTGGGCGGGCCGTCTAAAGTGTCCAGCTTACCAAAGCCGATTTACTGAAAGGTCTTTGTACATGATCAACTCAAGTCATCCCCTTTCGGAATTGATGATTACTGCCTGCGCTGAAGCTTGGCGGGATGCAGGTGAAATCATGGTGACCGGAATTGGCCCGATCCCGCGGATCGCAGCAGGTCTGGCAAAGCGTACTTTCAGTCCCGCAATCCAGATTACGGATGGCGAGGCATGGTACACCTCCGAACCGCTTCCTCTAGGCCAAAGTCATCAACAACCCGTGTACGAAGGGCCGGCAAATTACGACCGCGTGTTTTCAACACTCTGGAGCGGAAAGCGCCATGCGATGGTTACGCCGGTACAGATCGACCGCTACGGCCAGGCAAACATCAGCGTTATCGGGGATCATAAGCAACCTCGGACTGCCATGCTTGGCGTGAGAGGCTTTCCCGGCAATTCCATTTGCCACCCGAATAGCTTCTTCTTCCCGAAGCACAACAAACGTGTCTTTGTTGAAGGGGAGGTCGACTTCGTCTGCATGGCCGGATATAATCCGGATCGATACCCAGGCGGACAAATGCCCAAAGGGCTTGATCTCAGATTGATTGTCACAGAGTTATGCGTTCTCGACTTTGGCGGAACTCATCACTCAATCCGTATCAGATCACTGCACCCAGGCGTCACGTTTGACGAAGTTCAGGACAATACGGGATTTTCAGTTACTCGCCCTTCTGCGCCAATCCCCACAACTTGCATGCCTACACCGGCGCAGCTAGCGATTATATCTCAACTGGATCCAGAGGAGAAAAGAAATAGGTCATGAACGAAGTAGCATCTGGTTGAGGTGAGAATAAGGGTGAATGGGTATTCTGCCGCGCCCTAAGAAGCGCGGCAGGTTTTCGTCGTCGATGCTAATGGACCGATGCACACCCTGATGTTCGCGAAAGAGCGGCTTTCGTCACCAAATGGTAAAAGAAATATTCCTCACGAGCAGGGACCTCAACGTTCCTGCTCGATCCCGAGAGCTGCCAGGGCGCTCAAAACTATTCCACGCCGGTGCCTAGAACTAAGTTTTTTGGCCGCGGGATACGCCTCCCGACGGATGCGCTTGGCTACACGCAGTATCTCTGCAATAGACGGCTCGCGGCCCTCTCTGATGCACCCAATGATAACGGGGTAAGGTGCAGGATGAACCGAAAAATCCTGATCCAATTGATCCATTTACCTCTCCTTTTCTCATTTTAAGCACTATGATCTCTATGCCACTTTCGACCAACCGGCCATAAAATCAATGCACCTAGGCATGTATATACGACGACCATTTGCACAAAGGTACTCGCCGTCAGATGATGAGGCAAGCCGATCCAACCTAGGCAAAGCAGAAATGGGACGCCAATTTCCGGGTGGTGTACGAGTTTGAAGGCGTTCCAGCCAAGATAACAAAGCAGGAATGCAGCGATCAGGCTTCCGACAACGTCAACGAACCAGCCGCCGAGGATCTCGTGCAGGGTCATGCGCTCCTCCACCGAATTGCCAGACGCCAACCATTAAGTTATATCGTCTTACGATACAGAATGCAAGGGCGTCACAGGGTTGCCTCTCGTCGTCCGCAAGCAGTTTGTCGCTGCTGATGCGCCTCATTCAGCCCCTTGGCGGTCATACACAACATCGAATTCGCTAAGAATATCGAGCAACAGAGGCTTCAATCTCCGTATTTCGTCACGATGGACTGCCGAAAGATCGGCGAGGATCTCATACGCTCTGTCGGTGAGGCGCAGCATCGCACGCCGGCGATCATTGCTCGCTGCTTTGCGTGCAACAAGGCCCAAGGCTACCAAGCGATCCACAAGGCCAGTCGCACTATGTGGTTTCAAGACCAATCTTTCGGCCACATGCCCTACCGTGGCTTCGTCGGGAGAGGCCGCCCGAATTGCTAAGAGCGCTTGGTGCTGCTGTGGCGTAAGCCCGACCTCGGCTGCCTGAACCTCGCTGAACGCCTGAAAATGGCGGATCGCGTGCCGAAACTTCGCCAATGCTGCATAGTCCGAATCTTGAAGTGGATCGGCTTTGGCACGCACATCATTCTCCGCGGTTGTATATGATCGTACTACGATATAAATGCCCTCTCTCGCTGAGAAGGGCCAGTTATTTTAATGTCACCTACACCTGCACGCGCCGTCGAACATCTTAAACTGGGCGATCATAGCGTCGATCGACGCATGCTGCTGCTCGCGGCCATGGCCATTGTGGTTGGCTCTGGCGGGGCCATGGGTGCATGGATCCTTGTTAAGCTCATTGCCTTTGCTACCAATCTCTTCTGGTTCGGGCGCTTTTCCATCGACGATGTACACATCACGGATGCTTCCCTTGGTTTGTGGTTGGTCGCCATACCTATTCTGGGAAGTCTCATCGTCGGGCTGATGGCACGTTTTGGTTCTGAAAAGATACGGGGACATGGCATTCCCGAAGCGATCGAGACGATCCTCTTCGGCGAAAGCCGCCTTTCCGTCAAAGTCGCTCTGCTCAAGCCAATATCATCGGCCATTTCGATCGGTAGCGGAGGACCATTTGGTGCGGAGGGGCCGATTATCATGACCGGCGGCGCTATCGGATCCCTGTTCGCGCAATGCTTCCATCTGAGCGCCGCCGAACGCAAAACCTTACTTGTAGCTGGCGCAGCGGCGGGAATGACGGCAATATTCGGAACGCCGCTTGCCGCTATTCTGCTCGCCATCGAAGTCTTGCTTTTCGAATGGAAGCCGCGCAGCTTCGTGCCTGTGGTCGTCGCTGCGATGGTAGCGTTCGCTTTGCGCCCTCACCTGCTCGGCTCAGGCCCGATGTTTCCCATGGCGGGCCTGTTTCCAAAAACGGACTGGAATTTGGCAGCAGCGGCAGCTGTGGGAATTGGAGTCGGTCTGCAGGCCGCACTGCTTTCCAGCTCGCTCTACTATATCGAGGATCTCTTTCAAAAGCTGCCCGTGCACTGGATGTGGTGGCCAGCGATCGGAGCGATTGCGGTAGGTGTAGGAGGTTTGATCGACGCCCACGTTCTGGGAGCTGGTTACGGCAACATCGATGCGTTGCTGAACGGCTCACTTACTCTCAGGGTCGCGATGGCGTTGCTTGTCGTCAAAGCTGTGGTCTGGCTGATCGCGCTGGGATCTGGAACGTCTGGCGGTGTGCTCGCTCCCCTCCTCATCCTGGGTGGTGCAGCAGGCTTTCTCATGGGCCAATTTCTCCCGGGGGAAGCGGGCTTCTGGGCTATGATAGGAATGGCGGGCATCATGAGCGGAGCGATGCGCGCCCCACTAACGGGCGCCATGTTTGCCGCTGAGCTCACTGCTCATTTCAGTGCCCTACCCCTTACGATGACGTCTGCGGCGGCAGCTTATGGTATTAGCGTCCTCCTAATGAGGCGGTCTATCCTGACTGAAAAAATTGCCCGCCGCGGTCGCCACATACTTCAGGAATATACAGTCGATGCTCTCGACCTGCTGCAAGCGGGGCAGCTTATGACGGAGAATCCCGATACCTTGCCGGGATCCATGACCAAGTCGGAGGCGCTAAACTTCTTCTCGGGCGACGCCCGCCATCGCAGCTATCCCGTAGTAAATGAGGAGCAACGTCTCATTGGTCTAGTTTCAAGAACCGACGCTCTGCGCTGGCAGGTTGATCCCCGCGAAGCGGAGACTCCGCTCAGCGAAGCGATTTCAGACGCAGCACAACCGGTCGCCTTCGCCGACACTCCTTCGGGCGTCGTGGCGGACATGATCATTGACAGCGGGATTGGGCGCATACCCATTGTCGAGAGAGACACTCATCGCGTGATCGGCATACTCTCACGCCAGGATCTGCTCAAAGCGCGCGGCGCCCACAGGCAGGCGGAAACTGGCCGATCACGTTTCGTTTTCAAATCAGCACAGCAAAGCTCAACCAACCCAATTTCTAACTAAGGTGAAAAAGCGCCAACATTCCGCGAGTGCAACTCCGAACGCCATGATCATGACGCCGACAGTTCGAACGGCTATGTCAGGCCACTTTGTTCATCAGATGCAACAAGTCGGGATCTTGTCCGTTCTGATTGCCCGGTCCACCGGTGTACAGCTGCCCTGGGAAATGGCGTGGAAAAATCGGGAAGCACCAGAACAAGGGTGAAAGCATTACCTGCAAAAACATAGCCCAAAACTCATCATCCCTCATCTTGGAATGGCAACACAGTCGGCCACGCCTCCCATTTGGGGGACGCAACTTTCAAACTAGTAAACAAAACCTGCTGCATTTTATGCAGCCGCAGGTTCCGGCAATCTGCGCCTATGTTGCCGAAATTGGGCTGACTGGGCGAGCGCCCGGGAGGTATAATCTCTATTTTGGCGGCGGCTTCCACGGCGAACGCCTGAACCGCATGGTCCGAGAGAATGTTGGGGAAGCAACGATCCTGAAAGTTCTGACCGACGCTCTCGCACACTATGCTCGTGAGCGATTGCCCGGCGAGCATTTCGGAGATTTCACCATTCGCGTCGGCATCGTGCGCGAAGTCATGGAAGGGCGCTTTTTCAATGACTGATCGCACAGACGACAATCCGCGCCCCCAGACTGTCACGTCGGCCTACGGCGTGGCGAGCGACCCCACATTTGGTGCCGTCGCCCCCCCTCTCTACCTGTCGAGCACCTATGAGTTCGCCGGCTACGATGAGCCCCGCGTCTACGATTATGGTCGAGCAGGAAATCCTAATCGGGAGCTGCTGAGCGACGCTCTTTCCAAACTCGAAAGGGGAGCTGGAGCAGTCATCACTTCGAGCGGAATGTCCGCGCTTGATCTCCTCGTCGGCAGAAGACGGCCCGACGATCTGATCCTTGCCCCGCATGACTGCTATGGTGGCACCATGCGGCTGCTCAAGGCACGTGCAGATCTTGGCCACTGCAGCGTCCGGTTTGTCAACCAGTCCGAAATGAGCGCATTCGAAACCGCATTGGAGGAAGTACCCGCGCTCGTCCTTATTGAGACCCCAAGCAATCCCTTGATGCGAGTCGTCGATATTGCTGCCCTCTCGCGCAAAGCACGGTCAGCGGGCGCAACGGTCGCGGTCGACAACACTTTCCTGTCACCCGCGATCCAACGTCCTATCGAACTCGGTGCGGATTATGTGATCCACTCCACGACCAAATATCTGAATGGCCATTCAGACGTGATCGGGGGAGCAATTGTCGCAGCCGACCCAGCCCAGGTAGAGCAACTGCGGCATTGGGCGAATGTTGTCGGCTGCGCTGGCGCTCCCTTCGATTCATGGCTGACGTTGCGTGGACTGCGCACGCTCTTTCCCCGCATGGAGCAGCAGCAGGTCAACGCGATGGCGGTTGCCCAATTCCTCGAGAACCATCCTGCTGTGGCGAAGGTTCACTACCCGGGCCTGCCAACGCATCCAAGCCATGCGATCGCTTCGCGGCAGCAGCGCGGATTCGGCGCGATGCTGAGTTTCGAGCTGCACGGCGGCGTTCTCTCCGTGCGCCGGTTCCTTAGCGCAGTGCGGTTCTTCACACTCGCGGAGTCTCTCGGCGGCGTTGAAAGCCTTGTGGCTCATCCGGCTACGATGACGCACGCTGACATGGGCGAGGATGCGCGTGCCACCGCGGGCATCACCGACAGCCTCTTACGGCTTTCCGTTGGTCTGGAGGCGGAACGGGATCTACTCGCCGGCCTTGATGAAGGCCTTGCAGCCTGCAGCGGCTAATAGCCTCAAAAGCACGAGAATGAAGGATCAACAACGATGCCCATATATGTATTCATAGTCGATTTCTTCGCTATAACCCTCGTGATTGTGGGCTTTTCAATGGCTTTTCCTGCGTATCGCGGGGGTGATGGTGATGGTCTTCGGCATCGCGATCGGCATGATGGTGACCTTGTTCAATCTGGCTCAGCTCTAGCGAAATGGTGATAGAAGGTGATCATGATGAAAAGCGCTGCAGCCCCGCTCGCCCCGGACTGGCATGTGGCAGAATGGTTCAATAGCTCAAGCCCACTTGATCTTGAGAGCCTGCGTGGCAAGGTCGTCGCTCTTCATGCCTTTCAGATGCTGTGTCCGGGCTGCGTCATTAATAGCCTTCCGCAAGCGCAACGCATCGCTCAGACCTTCGATCCGGCCGATCTGGCCGTCATCGGCTTCCACACCGTGTTTGAGCATAATGAGGTAATGACGCCCCAAGCACTGGCTGTCTTCATTCGCGAGTTCCGGCTGACCTTTCCTGTGGGCGTCGATCTTCCTGGTGCGGGTCCAATCCCGAAGACCATGGCCGGCTATGGGATGCAGGGGACGCCGACACTTGTCCTGATCGACCACCGCGGCCGCCTGCGCAAGCATACATTCGGCACGGAGGACGACATGCGCGTCGGGGCCGATATCGGCTTGCTCCTAGCAGAACGGGAACGGTCCGATGCCCAGTGAAGGTGACGATACCATCGATCCTGGCCAGCTTGAAGACGCGGTCCGTTACATCGCGCTGCGCCACCGTATCGATGATGGCACACTGGAAATCTTAGCAGAAGAGGTCTTGCACGACCGCTTTCGAACTCGCGTCACGCTAAACGAAGAAAAGCGCAGAGACTGCGTAATCGAGATCTGCCGCCAGGTCCGGCTCCTGCTTGCAAGCGGATCCGTCATCGACGCTATTGATGAAGCGTCGATCGAGTCCTTTCCTGCTAGTGACCCACCCGCCTGGATCGGACGCAAACCATCGGAAGGCAGGCGATGAGCACGCTTCGCATCAAGCGCATATATGACCCCGCGGTTCCGACTGACGGCTTCCGTGTCTTGGTGGATCGACTTTGGCCACGAGGTGTGTCCAAGACAAGGGCAGCTCTCGATCTATGGCTGAAGGAGATTGCACCGTCAGCGGAATTGCGTGAGTGGTTCGACCATGAGCCAGCCCGTTTCGATGAATTTGCCGAAAAATATCGCGCCGAACTGATGAACAACGTCGAGCCGGTCAAACAGCTTTGTGGCATCGTCAAATCCCGTAACACCACGCTTCTATACGGTGCGCAAGATCGGCATATCAATCAGGCTGTCGTGCTGGGAAAATTCCTTGCCAAACACGGAGTTCGTTTCAAGACGAACGGCTGAAGGACTTTGACCAAAATGATCTCTCGGCGAACCTCGCCCTCTAACAGTACACAGGCCCGTTCTGCAAAGTAAAGATATCGATAAATGTGGTGAAATCTTCAAGATCTGCAGGCGCAACCGCCGGATCTCCTCACGATACACAACCCAGGATATCACGCGTTCCTACCGGTGGCTTGTGCAACGAACGCTTGATCCATATCCAACGATGAAGGCTCGGTTCAGACCGCGATCTTGGCGGCGACATGAAGCCCCTCACGAATACGGTCCATCACCCCCGGATCGGCTTTGGTGGAGTGCACAACATAAGCCGAATAGGAAAATTCAGGACTGTTTTGGACCAGAGCAAGACGGTTGTCCTCGAGGTAGGGCCGCACGAAGCCTTTCCGGAAATATCCGCTGCCACCTGCCGCTAAAATGTATTCCAACGCTAAAGGACCATAGCTGATCGAAACGACAGCATTAGGATGATCAGGGAATGCTGCTTGGAAACTCGCCGCAAACTCGTCGCCCCAATCAATCTGCACATGGTCCTGCGGCGATAGTGGAGCAGCAGTGGGTGGAGTTCTCACCATCACCAGCTTTTCTTCGAACAGCAGCTCAGCGACCACGCCTGGCCGATGCGGCGCGGCGTAGAGAATCGCGACATCGAGTGATCCATCTTGGACCTGTTCCATTAGGTTCTCGGCTGCGTCGATCTGTGTTCGAACCGCAATCTCAGGACACTCGCGCCGCATCCAAAGCAGCCAGTGGCGAAGAAGCGGGTTCCAGAGGCTAAGCTCCACTCCCACCGTGACTACGGTCTCCCGACCCGGTGGCAGAGCGACTGCGCGTTGGGCGCGGGCCCAGACTTGGACAAGCGTCGTAGCGAACCTAAGGAACTGCTCGCCAGCAGGGGTCAGTTTGGCTCCAGCCTTGTTGCGGATGAATACCGCACAATCGAGCTGCTCCTCTAAAACCCGGATGCGGGCGCTGACTGCGGTTTGGGTGAGATTGAGATTGGAGGCGGCACCTACAAAGCTGCCAGTCTTCACCACCTCGAGAAAAGTCCGCGCAATGGCGATGTCCATGCAATGATTTCCTTACGCTTAATGCGTATTCATATGTGATCTGGAGGGGCCATAGCGATGGATTTGCGCTCGCTCAAGGCCGCTGCAGCAGCGATCTGAATGCCTTATAATCTCGGGGCCGCGAAAGGAATTTGTCCTACGAACCGCAGGTTTGTGGCGCCCGCGTTAGCCCTGCACCTTCTCAAAAATGGCGGGGCATACCGCCTTGGCAGCTTGGCGTTGACATGGAGGAACAACGCGACCGGTGGTTTCAATGGCCGGAATGTTCACGATCAAGGAGATCAGCGGCTTTCCGGACATTGTCTTTATGACTTTCCAGCATCTCTTTGAGGGCACGGTGCAGATGCCCGTCCCGAACGCGCGGCAGCAACTTTTCAAGCTTGCGGATGACCCATGCCTGGCCACGATTGAGGAATGCCAGCCGATCATAGGCTTCCGAGATAGCCAGCGCCTTTTCCCGAAATGCACCGGTTTTGCGCGATGGCCTCGCTCCAAGCCGGCAGATCTGCTTTGCCAGCATAGCGCACCAACGTGCTTCATCGTCGCGAACCGTGAGCATGAGTTCGATGTAGCCGCGCGGGGCCAACACAGTGCTGCTGGCAAGCGCAACCTTAGCGCCCGCTCGCTCGGCTTCGAGCAACGCATTGAGCTCGTCCAGAAGTTCATCGCGACCGATGTAGCCCATATACATGTCTTCGGCCTCGGCCATATAGCAGACTGGAGATGACGGCTCGTCTGGTATCATGGATCACCTGTCACACTGAAATCGCAGCGGCCTCCCGGAGGCCCGTTCGGATGCGGTCCATCACCTCTTGATCGGCTTTGGTCGAATGAACCACATAGGCAGAGTAGGAGAACTCAGGGGTGTTCGGAACGAGCGCAAGTCGCCCCTCGTCAAGATATGAGCGAATGAAGCCCTCGCGAAAGTAGCCACTCCCGCCAGTAGCAAGGATATAATCGAGGGCCAACGGACCATAACTGATCGACACTACGGCATTCGGTTCGTCGGGAAAGGCCGCCTGGTGGCTAGCGGCAAATTCCTCGCCCCAATCTACCTGCACATGATCCTCTCGCGCGAGAGGCAGATCGGTAGGTGTCGTGCGAACTAAAACCAGCTTCTCTTCAAAGAGGAGTTCCGCAATGATTCCTGGCCGGCTCGGGGCCGCATAAAGCACAGCAACATCCAGCGAGCCTTCTTGAACCTGTTCCACGAGGCGCTCAGACCCGTCGATATGCGTACGCACAGCAATTCCCGGGCATTCGCGCCGCATCCAAAGAAGCCAGTGTCGCAAGAGGGGACTCCATAAACTAAGCTCGGCTCCCACAGTCACCACCGTTTCCCGCCCCGGCGGCAAAGCCACTGCTTGTTGAGCCCGGGCCCAAACCTGAACCAAAGTGGTTGCAAATCGCAGGAACTGCTCTCCGGCGGGGGTTAGTTTCGCGCCAGCCTTATTGCGGACAAACAGCGGCCCATCGAGTTGCTCCTCCAACACGCGGATACGAGCACTAATCGCCGTCTGGGTTAAATGGAGATTGGCCGCCGCACCTACGAAGCTGCCGGTTTTCACCACCTCCAAAAAGGTGCGGGCGACACTGATATCCATCCAGCAAACTCCTTATGCCTATAGTGCAATAATATTCGTTTGCTTCATATATCCTAACTGACCGATATTGCCCGCGCAAGGGACATGCAGTCTAAGGCTGAAAATTTCGCAGTTCGAGCAGGATGCAAGATGAAACATCCAAGATCATTCAGGCCCGAGCACCCGCGTAGAAGGCACCAGCAGTATGCAGCAATATGGACACTACCAATTCTGCTGATGATCACAGGTATCGGCGTGTTGCATTTCCGAGCTCGAATAGTTTCTAGCACGGAAATCGGCATTATGGCGATTGTCTTCTTCGCTGGCGTTTGCGTTGGCATCGCCACGGGATTCTTTAATTGGTCAAGGCTGGACATTGCTCGTGAAAGATCAAATGAAATCCTACCTCCGTTCGATATAGCCTCAGTTTGGCCGCCAGACTCCCAACTATCAAACCCTTCGATCTGCAAGGATGGCAATCAGGGGCCCGAGGCAGCGATGAAGCAGACTGAGGTGACGCGGAGGGACCATGGAACTCGCTCAGAATAAGAGAAGAGCGGGATCTCCCCGCCACAGCCTGCTAATGGGCTCACGGTGACTGAAGCTATATTGTCGACCGCATTATTGCTGTGCTGCTCACAAGTGGTCCGACCAGAAGAGGAACACAGTTAGGGCTTGCCTCGGCGCTAGCGGTATTCCGTCGTGAGTTCAGCAGGACGATAAGTTATACCAAGGTTGTTGTGGTAAAGTATCAATATCATTCATTTGCTTGATGTTTTTATTCACTCCACAATGGGCTGGCCACCATGAGGAGTCTCCATGACCATCCAGCTTGGGCAGATTGCCCCCGATTTCGAAGAGAACAGCACACACGGCGTCCTGCGGTTCCACGACTGGCTTGGGTCAAGCTGGGGCGTATTATTCAGCCATCCCAAAAATTTCACTCCAGTGTGCACCACTGAGCTGGGCGAGGTTGCCAAGCTTCGGCCCGAATGGGACAAGCGCAACGTCAAGCCAATCGGGCTTTCGGTCGATCCGGTAGAAGCACATCGCCGATGGGAGAGCGACATAGAGGAAACACAGGGCGCGAAGCTCTATTTCCCAATGATCGCAGATCCCGACGCCCGAGTTTCTACGCTGTACGATATGATCCATCCTGAGAGCGATCCGACTGTCACGGTTCGTTCGGTGTTTGTCATAGACCCCTCGCGCAAGGTTCGTCTCATCCTGACCTATCCGCCATCGACCGGGCGAAATTTCGCAGAAATCCTGCGTGCAATTGACAGTCTTCAGCTTACAGATGCGCGCAGCATCGCCACACCTGTCAACTGGAAGCCGGGCGAGCCTGTGGTGATCTCGCCCAAATTATCCAATGAAGAGGCCTCACGCCTGTTCCCACAAGGCTACAAAACCTTGAAACCATATTTGAGAGTCGTCGACCTCGAGGAAGCTGCTCAATGATGGATCTTGGGGAAAAGCCGGCAGACGCAATGCCCGCGGCCACTAAGCGCGACAACAGTGATGACCTGACTGCCCTATTCACCCGCAACCGAGCATGGGCTCAATCCAAGACCTTGGTTGATCCCAGCTTCTTCAGTCGGCTTATCGACCAGCAGAGGCCCAGCTACTTTTGGATAGGCTGTTCAGACAGCCGCGTGCCCGCGACTGAAATTGTAAACCTCGATCCCGGCGAGATGTTCGTACATCGCAACGTTGCCAATCTTGCGATCGAGGATGATCCCAATTTCGCGGCGGCATTACAATTCGCCATCGATGTGCTGCGCGTTCGACACGTCATAGTAGTGGGTCACTACGGCTGTGGCGGCATTCAGGCTGCCATGGCACCTGACACCCACGATGCAATCGGCGATTGGCTCGCTCCTGTAAGGGCGGTGCATCATCAGCATCCCTGCGAAGCCGCGCCCACGCAAGCAGACGCTGACGCCCTCTGCGAACGCAACGTTGTCGCCCAGGTAAAAGCCCTCACAAGCAACCGTATCGTGCGCGCCGCGTGGGAAGCGCAAGCTGACGTGACACTGCACGGATGGATCTACGCAATCAGCGATGGATTGTTGCGCACTGTGTGCGAGCCGGTCTCTCGACACGCCGAAGGTCTGCCACGACACGACAACGTGAAGCACGCGAGATGAGCATGCCTCGTTCTTCCTCATATTCGGATACCGACACCCGCACCGTAGCATTGGCTGCCGCCATCGCAGCATGCAGACGAGCCACGGCGCCGAGCCGTGCGCTGGATGCACAGATCGCCTTGGCTGTTTTTCCATCCCTGATTGAACTGCAGGATGCAGACACCGGCATCTGGATCCAAGCCGACGGCACACGCGTGCGTGCCCTACGCTATTCAGAAGCCCGCTCGGCTGCCGCAACACTCGTCCCTCCAGGCTTTTGGATCGAAGAAAATGGCGCGAGTACGGTCGTACTGGGCGCGGACGGCACGTGGGCGGACGGACATAGAAATCATGCAATTGCGCTCTGCATCGCTGCTTTGAGCGCGCGCCTTGCCGGAGCCGCACGTGATCACTAACCGGCCAGTCGCGTTGCAATTTTTCGACTGCTGGTCCGCTACGTCCACTTCTCCTAAGTTTGGAGATTTGCTGTGACGAAAAATACGCGGTCCATTACCTATTTCAATCTGCTGGAGATGAAATGAGATGTTGATTGATGTCTTCAATGGCCGCGACCATAAGAATGCCATACCCGCTGGCCGCTTCCATTTTTTGCGCCCCCCCCACGCCGGGAGAGCGAGTTGAACTCAATGGTAAGATCCTAGTTGTGACACGTGCGTGGCATCAGCCGGGGACCTGCTACGCTGGAGCTAAATTCGCCATTCTGATCAGCGAGCAAATTCCGGCAACGGCGACATCAGAGCCCGCGTTCCCCGTCCATGACGAGGTAAGTGAGGTTATTCAGCCGTAAAGTAGCTGATGCAAATTCCAAAACACATCCACTGGCGAGCGCTCGTAATGAAGACCTAGCATGGACTTAAGACCATCAATTCATCGCTGAACTCGCCCTGTATCCCGTCTCATATTGAAGTTCACTGCTTTTGCTTTCTCTATTTCGAATAACACTGTTTCGATTGCCTTTCTCAAGATTTTCTAATGGGAATGCTTTGTGAGCGAATTGAGTGCAGGTGGCACGCTCATCAGGATGATGGCGATGATCAGGATAATTAATAAAGATAATCCTCAATATAATATTCGGATATATCTCGGTCATATTTCTGATCATACTCGAATTCTGACTGATTCAATTAGACTCTCTTTCTCGTCTTGCTTATAATTCGCTTATTTTACATCGCTTTGAAATTGTCCCACCGAAAAAATCCTTTTTGATGGCACTAAAGCTGATGAGGCGCGCTTGTTAAAACGACTGCTCGGCAAACTGTCATTACCTTCGAAAATTTGTGCTGGAACTCGAGCTGCAGAGGAGATCGGCAACCCTTGGGAGCCGATGGATCTTCGACGTCGACGCATGATTTTCACGTCTGTGAAGCTAAATGATCGGACAGTATCTGCTTTGGTGGATAGTGGCACCTCTCGATCGATCATTAACGCTAGCTTGGCGAGAGAATTGGGACTTGTACCTCTTGGGGAAACTTCAACTACATCCTTTACCCGTAGAGTGTCGGGGCTAAGCTATCGCGCGCAAACTATCGAGGCCGCCGGCACGATCGTCCACGATCTGCCCATCGACAGCTATGGAGCGGCAGACTTAGACGCTCTGTCCGGTCAACGCATTCCCTTGATCGTTGGACGCGACGTGCTTCGAATAATCGATGTCGAGGTAGATTTCATCGGGGACCGCGTCCGTTGGCTCAAAAAGCAACCAGATACGGATTTTAGAGCCGATTTCACACTGCCCCTGCAGGGTGAGCGCGCTGCCTTTCCGTCGATCGATCTTATACTGGAAGGAAGGCAACGAGTAAGAGCGCTACTTGATTTAGGGAGCGACACGCCGATCACCGTCGCGGCGGATTATGCACGGGAGCATGGGCTGCTTTATGAAAGGATTCAGTCATCGGCCGTATCTATCGGCCTAGAAGGCGTCCTTACCAATATCGCATTTTCACTGCGCACGGTTCAAATCGGCGAGATCGAACTACATGATGTTCCGGTCCATGCAGTGGAGAATTGGAAGCTAGCAGAGCCCATATCGTTGGGCTGGCCCTTGTTTCACTCATTTCACATGGTTTTGAGTTTAGGTAGAAAGTCACTTCAAGCGACGGTGGACCGACACATACTGGCTTCCGAGATCCAGAGAGACAGACTCGGGATCTCTGGCAGCCGCGAAGAAAAGAAGCTGGTTATCTCCCATGTCGCACAAGGAAGTCCAGCATGGCAGGCAGGATTGCGCGTCAATGATGCGGTCGTCAGTGTCGACGGGCGCTCAATTAGTCGTAATTATCCGATACCTGGCGAACGATTAGGTTTTCGTCGTCCGGGTAGCAGCATTGTTCTTGAACTTTCTAGTGGACGGATGATACACTTGACACTGGAAAATTACTTCTGAACTTTTTTAGGCGGGAAGTATAAGACATCATAATCCATAAAATTATAATAGGGTCAGCGATGACTTAGTTGGCACGTTACTACAATAACGCATGGTAGGTAAGCCGATCCAATTCACCAGCTTTTCATCTGGGCATTAATGAATTTACCCTGCTTGGGCCGCAAGTAGGAATGTCGCCTCATTCGCTCACTTCGGGCATACGTCGTCACGGCGGCTATGACACTCACCAGCCGTGGCTGGGGCAGTTTTAGCGCTCCCACGCTGCGAAAAGCCAGTCTTTCGAATACCACTGTCCCGTCTCCGGCTGAGACAGCTGATTCTGTTGGCAAACCTTTGCGGGCACCGTCTTCCTTTTTACCGGTTCATCTAGATGCCAAGATGGAATGGTCGGCATCACGAGCCGCGGCGGGAGCGGGAAAGAAGAGATCAAATGTTGTTCCGACACCCAATGCGGTGTCGACCCTTATTGAGACGCCGACCTGCTTCATAAAAGCATCAACTTGAGGGACCCCCAGCCCGGTACCTGCTCCAGCCTTGGTGGTGAAGAATGGGTCAAAAATTCTGCCACTCACGTCCGTATCCATGCCCGTTCCGTTATCTCTCACTCGCACGCGTATATAGCGCTGGGGCTCGTGATCGAGTGACAAAGATTGAAAGATCAAGGCAGTGCTAATTTTGATAATACCACCATCAGGCGTCGCATCTCGAGAGTTGACGACAAGATTCATTATTGCTGCATTGAATTGTGAAAGTTCCAAATCAATATCGGGTAATTCGGAACCTAGCTGCATCACAATTCGAATGTCGGATCCAGCAGCATATTGCAACAGCGATTGCAATCGCCCCAGAGCATCATTGACATTCTGCGCGCGAACGTCGCAATCATGGCCGCTCGCAAAATTTAGCAGACGTGCTGTCATCCGGAATCCGCGTTCTACCCCCTCCTGAGCTCCCGTTAGAAAGCCGCCAAGCGCTGAAGGGTCAGAAGCGTTTCGTTCAGCCAAACGTACAGCTGCGGAAATCACCCCAAGAACGTTCCTAAAGTCGTGCACGAACCCTCGACTCATTTGGCCAAGAATAAGCATTCGCTGGATATCATCGGAATTCTGTATGCGATCGATATTGCCCGACTGCTCACTGTCGCACGCGGTGTTTGGAGCTCCGCAATCGGTCGGTAGCCTGTTCGCATCGTCGACCAGCATATAACAGTCCTTTTGCTGCCGTGTGATGTTAGGGACCGTTCACATTCCCTATGACTGCGAACTTGCTCCTCCTATTAGGTAAAGTCCAATTAATATAATTGCGCTTCAATACAATGTTCTTGCTTATATTCTTTCGCCGTTTGCCTTTAGTTTTGCAGAGTTTTTGCAATCTAAAGATTTGCAGGAAAGTAGTAACGGCTGGCTGCATCCGACGGACATGTAGGAAAGCAACACAGTGCTTCATTCTGTTCAGCTGGATGTGAGGTCTTTCGCTTCCTGTGCAATGCCCACGCGGTGCCGGTAAACCATTTCCCACCCCTTCCAGCCGTTGAACAACAGCATGAGCGTGGCGACAATGGAGAGGCCAAGCCCAGTCGGAAGGACGAAGCTTATCCCGTCTTCCAAACGCCTCCATAGATTTATAGTCTCGATCAGCACGACCGTGACGTTCCCAATCAGGTGGTACCAAGCAGCCCGCAAGCTGCGTATGCGCCGGTCACCAAGAAAATCGGTGAGACCGGCAAGCGCCGCCAGCGCCGCCATGGCCAAGCCAGCCCCGAGGAGATAGGTCGCCGCCATAGGCCAAAATGGATCCAAACTTTGACGGTAGGCGATGTCCACCGCAAGGCCACCAACGAAGAAGGCGATTGGAAATGGGATCAACATAGGATGAAGCGGGTGACCAGCTACGCTGGCGGTACTTTTCGGGTTTGAATGGTGCATAGCGATCCCTCCTGCGGTGAGAAGCTGCAGATACTTTGGCGCTTTTCCGCCATGCCATTAGATGTCGAGAGCACGCTTAGGTTCCCGATTCCAACAAACCTGCCGCTAAGGAACCTCAACACGGGCCCGTGCCTTTATAATCCAGTGGCATTTGGATGTTCTTCCTTCGTCTCCGCATGACGGCTTGGATTGGGGTTGGTGTGGTTGTTTTTGAGGATTTGGTTGCGTCGATAAGAGGTTGTCGTGCCTGCGCCCACCTGCTTCCCGTCGAGCCACGGCCAGTCATTCAAGTGTCGCCTCAGGCGAGGCTGCTCATCGCGAGCCAAGCGCCCGGCTCCAAAGTCCACACATCAGGTATCCCCTTTTCAGATCCTTCGGGAGATAGGTTGCGCGACTGGATGGGGGTGACATCCAAGACATTTTATGACGCCAGCAGAGTCGCTATCGTACCGGTCGGCTTCTGCTATCCTGGCAGAGCTAAAAGCGGAGATGCCGCTCCGCGTCCCGAATGTGCCAGACTGTGGCGAAATAGCCTGCTCACCCAATTGCCGCGCATCAAATTGACTCTGCTGGTCGGCACCTATGCACAGGAGAATGCCCTCGGCGCCGGACGGATGACTGAGCGCGTGCGTCAATTTCGCGAGTTTCTGCCGAAGTATTTCCCACTACCCCACCCCTCCTGGCGCTCTCGCATGTGGGTCTCTGCCAACCCTTGGTTCGAACTCGAGGTGCTCCCGGAGCTTCGCAGGCAAGTCCAAGACGTTCTGGAGCAGTAAGGATGAGCGCATCACCCGACGGACGCCCGATTTACACGATAGGCCATTCCACCCGCACCATTGAAGAATTCATTGACATCCTGCGCGGTGGCGAAGTCCAGTGCGTTGTTGATGTGCGGGCGGTTCCACGATCACGGACTAATCCTCAATATAATTTTGACAGTCTACCGGAGACACTCAGCCGCTTTCAAATGCGCTACGTACTGATCGAGTCGCTTGGCGGCCGTCGTTCTCGTCAGAAGAACGTAGCGCCTCAACTGAATGCCTTTTGGGAGAACCAGAGCTTTCACAACTATGCCGATTACGCACTTTCGCCGCAATTTCGCGGCGGCATGGACCAACTGAAGCATCTCGCCCGAGAAGTGTTGTGCGCTCTTATGTGTTCGGAGGCCGTGTGGTGGCGCTGCCATCGACGTATAATTTCTGATTATCTGCTCGCAGACGGCTGGAGGGTGCTGCACCTCATGGGACAAGGCCGTATTGAGCCTGCAAAGCTATCCTCTGGAGCCGCGCTAGCCAGCGATAGGGTCATCTATCCTCCGGAATAGAGCTTGTCGACAGGCGAAATCAGCGGGAACCGATCGAGAAATCCGGCATCAAAGGCTTACCGACCTACTCATGGGAGAAGAACGATGATCGCCAAAACCTTGCTCGCTTCTGCATCCGCCCTCCTCCTGTCCGTTTCACCGGCCACTCTAGCCGCAGAGGGCCCCACCGATCCGCAGATCGCGCAAATTGCATACACGGCGGGCCTTCTCGATGTGCAAGCGGGAGAGCAGGCGCTGCGTCAGGCGGCCGACCCCGCGGTGCGCCAATTCGCGCAGACCATGATCCGCGATCACAAAGCAGTTAACCAGCAGGCGATCGCGCTTTTGAAGAAGTTGGGTGTGAAGCCCGAAGCGAGTGCGACAAGCGAGAAACTCACATCTCAGGCCCGGGGTACAGCCGCGCAGTTGGGCAGCCTGACTGGCCCATCCTTCGACAAAGCCTATATTCGGAACGAGGTCGCGTTTCACCGTCAAGTCAATGAAGCTCTAAGCACCACGTTGATTCCTAACGCCCGCAACGCCCAGCTCAAGTCGCTTCTGGAGAACGGACTGGCTTTGTTTCAAGCGCACCAATCGCATGCCGAACATCTACTGAGCCAATTGAAGTGAGGAGCGCGCCATGGGTCCGTTTCAGTCTTTTGCGACAGCCATTGCCAGCGCTGCCTTGTTAGCACCGGCGCCTGCGGGAGCAACTCCGCGTGGGCATGTTGTTGTGATCGCGAATATGAAGTTCGGGCCGATGCCCCCGCACCTTAAGGCGGGCGATACGATTGTCTGGATCAACAAGGACATCATCCGGCATACGGCGACCGCCAAGGACCAAACTTTCCATGTGGACCTTCCCCCGGGCGGCCGTGGAAAAACCGTTGTGCCTGGGCCTGGACGTCATGCATTCTACTGCGTTTATCACCCCACGATGACGGGCTCTCTGTCCGTTTTCAAGTGAACGATACCGCGTCAGGAGGCAATCCAATGCGAGTGCACGAAACGCTGGATTACAACCAATCGGACGATATCTCCCTTGCGAAAGGCTTCTCCACTGGAGAACCAGCGGCGGTTCGCGTGATTACGCAGCGCCACAATCAACGCCTCTTCCGCGCCGCATGGTCAATCCTCGGTGATCGTACAGAAGCAGAAGACGTCGTCCAGTCTTCCTTCATGAAAGCTTTCTCAGCTGCGGCGGAATTTGAAGGCCGATCCTCGCTTTCGACCTGGCTGACGAGAATAGCAATAAATGAGGCATTAGCCCGGAAGCGGTTGCTCCATAGGCAGCGAGCAAGACTAGATGAGAATTCGGTGGTAATCCTCCAGGAATATCGGGACAAGCTGATGCGTGGGTCCACAACGTCACTGCTGCCCGACGGGTCGCTTGCACAGCAGCAGATCCGCCATGTGCTGGAAAGCGCAGTTGCTTGCCTATCGGATGATTTCCGAACGGTTTTCATCCTTCGACACATAGAGGGCATGAGTGTGGAGGAAGTGGCTAACTCATTAGAAATCCCGCCGGCGACGGTCAAGTCGAGAGACTTCCGAGCTAGGCGAATGCTAAAACGACGACTTGCACCAGAGCTCAAGAGCGCCTTAACTGGCAGTTTTCCATTCGCTGGTGCAGACTGCGCAGCGATGACTAACCGGGTGCTTCAGTCGATCTGTAGCGCTCGCGCTGGTACCTGACTTCATCCAAAGCCTGGGACTTTGTTCTAGTTGCAAACGAGGTCGGCGGTGTCACTGGCAACCCCGTTCTATTGGGGTGAAGCGTGGCAACGCGTCGCGAATTGCTCTCATAGCTCGGGAACGGATCGGGCAGCGAATTTCCGCAGCAGGGGGTCATACAGCGTAGGTCCCGAAATCAGCGGAAGGCTGCGTGACCTCAGACGAGCGGCAGCTTATTGTAAGAGTTCACCTGAATCTTCATGGATCCGACCGGCGTTACGAAGCGAAGCTGCCTGCTTGGCGCCTAGCGCTTCTTTGCGTGCGATGGCGGCTTGCTGTTCGCAGGCGATCGCCTTGGACGCTTCGGGGTGACATTTGCCCACGACGCGCTTGCGCTGGGCGAGCGGTCGATAGGCGAAGATCGTTTTGCCTGGGACCGAGATTTGTTCGTACGTTTCTGCAGGAGATGCCGCGATGGTCCCTACGGGAACGATTGTCACAACAAGGGCGCCAGATATACGAACAGTCCTCAGGCCGTTGGTTCGACCAACAAGGCTGAGGGATTTCTTGCACTGATCCCAAGCAGTTGAAAGCGAAGATGCGCACCAACTGACATAGCCGGATATCGCCCGCAAGTTACATGGGAAGTGCTTTTCATAGTAAACCAGCACATTCATTTTTCTATTTATTTTCGAATGAAAAGCCATTGCGTAGCTCCGATCAATAACAAAGTATTTTTGAATCAGTATTCATTGAACGACCGTATGCGCTTCATGCGATCGACTTCAGTATGTGACAAATGAATTATTTTATTGTGGGTCACACAAACTTTTGCGCAAATAGCAAGAGCATGCATGTGCGTTATACCAGTCAATGTCGTGCCTGCGCGCAACATGAAGACTGACGCCATCTTCGCCTCCTATCGACCACCCTACCCATTGCTGGCGTCGAAACTCTCGAACAGCGCGCTGTGCCGAACTTTAAGCTGCTTCTCGCATCTGGCGGCAATGTTTCACCCCAGCACCGCAGGCGAGATGACCGGCACGGTTAACGTTATGATAAGTCAACACTGTTAGGCCACCAGACCGCAAACAACTGAGTATCTTCAGAGGAGCGGCGGCTCCCTGTAGAAATCCACCTGCATCTTCATGGACCCGAGCGGCCTCACGAGATGCATTTCGCGCGGCCGGAAGATGCCGGGCCGACTGTGTTCGAGGATACATTCGGATGGCGGCTCGATGTCCGTCAGCCGGAATGGCCTTCTAGAACCCGGATCAGCCCCCTGACCCATCCCGATATCGGGCCGCTTGCGCAGTGCCGCCGACAAGGTCTGCTCATCGAACATGGGGGTGGAACGATAGGGCATCCGGGCATCGGCGCTGGCTGGAACCCCCTTCTCTGCCCACCTCAATTGACGAAGAGCGAAGTCCATCGAAGTTCAACTTTCGCCCTGCTCCCAGCCTCCGCCTAGGGCGAGGAACAGGGACACCTGATCGTCGGCGATCCGGGCCTTTGACGTCGCCAGCACGGCTTCAGCTTCGGCAGCTGCTCGCTGGGCATCCAGCAGGTCAAGCAGTGGGGTGCGGCCGGCCCTGTAAAGAATCTGCGCATCGTCCCGCGCTTTAACGGACAGGTTTCGCGCCAATTCCAGGCGGGCGTGGCGGTCAAGGTCGCGCCCATAGCTTGTCAGGCTGGTTTCAACCTCACGAAGCGCGTTGAGCACTATTCCGTCAAACTGCGCCAAGGACGCGTCCGCTTTTGCGTTCGCTTGGTGGATCCGAGATCTGACAGCTGGGGTGGGCAACGACCAGGAAATGAGGGGGCCTAGGCTCCAATGATTGGCAGGCCTTGTGCCAAGATCAGATAGAATACCGGTTGAACCTAGGCCCGCACCCAGGCTGATGCGCGGATAGAGCTCCCCGATCGCTACGCCGATCCGCGCCGTGGCAGCGGCCAGATCGCGCTCCGCCTCGCGCACGTCGGGGCGCCGCTGCAACAGGCTGGCCCCGTCGCCGACTGGCACAGGGCGCGTCAGGTGAGGAGGTTCGGCGCAATTGGCGACTTCGATTGGGAACTCCGCCGGCGGGCGGCCGGTAAGCACCGCGAGACGATATAGGGCGGTTTTCCGTCGCGCTTCGAACACCGGCAGGGCGGCGCGCCCCTCTTCCGTCCGGGCATCAGCCCGGAAGGCGTCGGTCCGCGCGATCCGCCCCGCACGGCCGAGGCGACGCAGGACACCCGCGCTTTTCTCCTGAATGTTGACGACCGAACGGGTGGCGGCCAGTTCCTCTCCGGCGCTGCAGGCTTCCACATAGGCGCGCACAACATTGGCCACCACGGTCACGCGAACAGCGTCGCGAACAGCGCGGCTGGCTTCCGCATCGGCCTCGGCAGCCTCGACCAGGCGCTTTAACTGGCCGAACAGGTCAAGCTGATAGGCGACACGGATTCCCACGCTGCCGACGGTCAACGGGGGGATAGGTGTCTCGCGCAGGTAGGACTGGGTGGAAAACTGTCTGCGCTCTGAGGCGACTTCAGTCTCCACCTCCGGGCCATATGCGTCCTTGGCTTCGTGGATTGTGACTTCGGTACGCTCCAGGTTGGCAGCGGCGACCCGAAGGTCGGTGTTGGCGGCCAAGGCCTCTCCGACAAGCCGGTCGAGAAGCGGGTCGTCATACAGTCGCCACCAATCCTGAGGAGGCGCGTCGGCATCGACGGGAAGGCCGGCAGCGCCGACGAATTTGCCCTGGGCGGCAGGGGATTTGAGCACCGCGCTGTTTGGACCTTTGTAATCCGGTCCAACCGTGGTGCAGCCCGCCAGCAGCCCCGCACCGAGGGCGCAGAGCGTCAGGCGGCTCATCGCTTGCCTTACCATGGCAGACTCCTTTGGATCTTGCGTGCGTCGGCACGTGGATGAATCACGACCGTTGCCGTTTGTCCGGGGATGAGCCGCACATTCGCCGGCTTGTTTTCGATCTCGATCCGGACCGGAATGCGCTGGGGCAGCCGGACCCAGTCGAAACTCGGATTCACATCGGCGTATTGACCGTCGGTCCCGCCCCGCTCGCGGTCTTCGATGCCGCCAGCGATGCTGTGGACGCGACCATGAATTTCGTCCGCGACGCCCATGATGTAGATGCTCGCCTGATCGCCGACCTGGATAGCCGGCAGCTTGGTCTCCTCGAAATACCCCTCAACTCGGAGGGTCTTTCCATAAACCAGGGCCAGAGCAGGCTTGCCGACAACGACATAGACTCCTGGCTGTAAGGTCGTATTGGTAACGACCCCGTCAACTGGCGCGCGGACCAGCGTGCGTTCAAGGTTGAAACGGGCGAGGTTTCGGGCAGCAACAGCCTGCGCCACCTCTGCTCTGAGTTCATAGGTCCGAGTACGTCCCTGTTCAACGGTCTCTGCGGCAATCACCTCGCGGATCGCGCTGTTGCGGCGATCCTCGCGAACCGACTGCGCGAGCGAAGCGCGCTTGTTCATCAGGGTTGCATCGGCTTGTTCGAGGGCGAGTTGGTAACGCGGCCGGTCGACGACGAACAGCACGTCGCCTTTGCGTACGGATTGGTTATCTACGACCCGCACTTCGGTGACGAGTCCGGCGACATCGGCAGACACGGGCACCATGTCGGCACGGACCTTGCCGTCACGCGTCACTGGATCGACTTGATAGCGCTGCCACAGCGCGTAGATTCCGCCAAGAATGACGAGAATGACGAAAAGCGTCGCGATCGAGCGCGCAAGATGGTGTCGTGAAAGCATGGTCATGACATGAACCAGAAGTGAGAGGTGAGATCTGCTCCCGCACTTAATCCCCACCACAGGAGGATGAAGACAGCGAGGTCAAACAGGGCGGGCTGCCAAAGGAGTCGATAGAATGTCATGCGCTGCATCGGCGTGCGGACGACATATACCAGCACGCCCGACAAGACCGCCGTTGCAAGAGCGGCGGGCACGTAGATACCGCCAAAGTGAATTTCCTCGATCATGCGCGACCTCCTTGCACCATCCGCAGGGTGGCGGTCTTGCCGGCGGTTAGGACCGGAGCAGCGGCTTCGGGGAACAGGTTGCAACGCATCGCAACGAGCGCACGCAGCGCCTGCCTGCAGTATTCGTCGAGCAGTTGGGCAAGCAGACCGTCGATCGACCGGTCGATCGGCACCAGTAGCGCCGCGTCGGCTGGTACGATCTTGGAAAGCCGCGTGCAGCCGCGATAGTGATCGGCGACGCCCGCCAGCACTAGGCCAAGGTCGTGGCGCAGATCGTGTGGGACATGGGACAGGGCCTTACGCACCGGAATGACATTCCGCCCAATCCGCAGATCAGCAAGGCTGTCGGCAGCATGAAGGTCATCGCCCGGACGAGCCGCGACGATGCGCTGCGCGATCTGGCCGAGCCGGTCCACGGAGCGCGCCGTCCAATCTCCGGGACGGAACGGCCGGCGGATGTCCGCCAGCAGGGCCAGCTCGGTCCAGTTGGCGCGCATCACGCGACGCAGAGTCCAGCGCGCGCTTGCAGTGCGAAACAGACGCGTGACGGCCAGCGTCGTGACGATGCCGCCCAACTGAGCAATGCCGGTGTTCACGAAGGCGGAAAAATCGGCCTGGAACCGGGCGAGGAAACCCATAGCCACGATGAAGCAGGAGAACATTGGCAACGCTTCGGGCGAACGACGCGGATCGGCCTGAATATAGCCCATCCAAAGGAGCGCCGGAGCCAGCGTGATCATCAGCATTTCGTAACCGTCGACGCGAGGGAGGACCACGAACAGGTAGAAGGCGGCCAGTGGGAAGGTCTTCAACGTCGCCTTCAGATATCGGCCGATTATCGGCGATGGATCATCATGGGCCGCGAAGGAACAGGTGATGAGCGCCGCAAAGGCGGCCGTGGCGGAGCCGCTGGGCCAGGCCAGCAGGATCCACACCGCACAGTAGAGGATGATCGCCGCCGCCGTGGCCGCTCCCGCCAGCACTGCCACACCGTGATCGCGCGCAAGCCGGAACGACTGCTCATGTCCGTCACTGATTTTCAGACGACCCGGCGACCCGATGCGATTGGCAAGCCGCTGCGCGCTAGCGAAGGCATTCAGAAACTGAGCAAGGCGAATTGAGGCGCTGGCGGCTAGCAGCGAAGGCCAGTCGCCGCGATCCTCTGCCTGCCTCGCCAGCCGCTCGCACTCGTCAATCAGTGCCCCAACTTGTGCCGTCCGACTTTCTGCCGATCCCAACCAATCCATCGTGCGGACAAGCAATCCGTTAAGTTCGGGCAGGATACCATGCTCGCGTTCTATCAGGTCGAGCCGGTTGGCGGCAGCCGACGCGAGCGGGATGGTATTGGCAAGCTGCTGCTGGAGCGCAATAACGCGGCGCTGCGTGATGGGCGCGGCGCGTTGATCGAATGGCAGGTGGATTGCGATCATCCCCAACTCGGTGACGTCGGATGCCAGCGCACGGCGGTATGCGTTTTCCTGCTCGCCATTGTCGCCGCTCAGCACTTCGACCGACCAACGGCGCGCATGTCGTAAGAAGGACTTAGCCCGATCGCGGATCACGGGCGTTGCGCTCCATGGTTGCAGCACCGCGTGAACCATCGAGACGCTCAGGATCGCGACGGTCATTTCCGCAACGCGCCCTGCAGTGGTGTCGAATATATCGGCGGGATTTTCGATGTAGGGAAAGCTGATTACCGCCGAGCTGAAGGCTGCCATTTGGAACAGGAAAGCGCGCGGCGTCCTGTCGAGCACCGCAAGATAGATGCAAAAGCCCGTCCACGCCGCCATGCACAGCACCAGCAGTTCCGGTGCATTCTGGAGGTTGGGAACCACCGCAATCGTCACGATGGCACCGGTCGCGATTCCGGCAAGGCGATACAGCATCTTGGGCCGGAATGCGCCCGACATGGGCTGTGCCGTCACATAGACCGTCAACAGCGCCCACCAAGGACGTGGCAGGCTGGCCGAGAACACGATCGCCAGCGTGATCGCCGCCGCAAGGAAACTGCTCAGCGAGAACAGCAGCTTGCGCGCGTCAATGGTCAAGCTGACCGAAGGCCAGGAGAGCGATGACTTTGCAGACGACATTTGCGAGGCAACCGTGACTAGACCGAAGCCGCCGGCAGATCATGCTCCGCCGCGTGCCTCATTTCGGTCCGCCTCATAAGCGCAACTCTGCGCCTCCGCGTAGATCAAATTACTTATAGTTTAGTGCAAATGTTTTCATTCTAAGTTGGACATCACTCTTTCGTGTCGCGTCGGACAAGTATCGTCATGACCGTCGGCAGCGCCGTGACGAGCGCGATGGATGCCTGCGCTTCCGTTAGCGCATGCACCTTAAATAGGGTGCAGATCGCAGCGGCAACCGCAGACAGGATGATCGTTTGAGCAATGCCACCGAAGCGCAACGCCGAGCTCTCTGTCTCCGGCCCATTATTGCGCATTGTCGCATCCTCTCGCAAGCTTCGAACAAGGGGTTTTCGTTCCTGCTCGCTATAGCTGGACTAGGCGCGCGACGTGGTCAAACGAATGATTTTGGAGGATAAGACAACAATTTCGATGCGTTTAACGCCGTCGTCATAGGCAGCCTTCACCGTGGCATTGGTGAAACCGCCCTTTGCATACAGCAGCGCATTCTAAGTGACCCGAAACCCGACGCAGAAGCCGTCATGAGCAGAACGTGATGCTGCTTCAGATCAAGCCGTGGCTGCCACCAACCGCGCCTAGTACTGTTATAACGGAGAGCGCGAGAAGCACGCGATGCATCCGCTCCATGGCGCGAAAGTCGGCTTCCGGATGAACCGACCTATCCGTGCGGCGATGAACAAACATCGGCTCGATGACGAAAAGCATGGCTGCAAAAATGAGCCAGGTGAGCAACATCGCATGCATCCACCAGAAGCGAGGATCAGCGAAACGAACCCACATATGCCCGCGTTGAACCATCCAGAGGCCGCTCATGCCTGCAAGCAGGACCCAAAACCTGGCCTGGAAGGCAAAACGCCCCTCAAGCTGGCGAAAGAAACCCATCCGACTGTCGCCAGGAGCGGCACGGCCGATGGATGGCATCACGACCAGGGTGACAAACGCCACTCCTCCAATCCACAACACGATTGCCAGGACATGGATCACGCGCGCTATGCTGATGCCATCCACCGCCGAATGACTCACGCCGCCAGCAGTTCGTCAGCCGGGCCGAAAAATTCATAATGGATGCGGTCCGACGGGACACCCGCTAGCGACAGCGTGGAAACAGCGTGACGCAGGAAGGGCCGAGGACCACAGATATAATAGTCCGCATCTCCGACAGGAGTATTCGCCACCAGCCACTCGTCGGTGATGATGCCGGCAACATCATAATCGCGACCTAGAACCTCGTCGGCAAGGGGGGTCTGATGAAAGTCGATGATTTTGACGGAGTTCCCCAGCGCGGCGACGCTGCGAACATGATCCCGCATGGCATGCGTTTCGCGGTCGTGGGTGCCGTGAATATACTGCACGGGAACAGAGGCACCGTTGCCGACTAGTGCCTCAAGCATCGCTACCATCGGGGTTAAGCCTACACCTCCTGAAAGTAGAACGATCGGTCGTTCGATATGCTCAGCGAGGAAGAACTCGCCGGCCGGTGCGGCGACCTTCAGGATCGTACCGTGTTTGGCTTCGTCGTGGAGCCAGCCCGAGGCGAGCCCCTGCGGCTCACGCTTGACGGAGATGCGATAAGTTTCGCCGTTGGGAGCAGCCGAAATTGAGTAATTGCGCTTGACGGGAGGATGGCCGGGAATTTCCAGCCAGAAAGTTAAATATTGGCCGGCCTTATATGTCATGACCGGCTCGCCATCCACGGGACGCAGGAGGAAGGAGTTGATGACGCTGCTCTCGCGTACCACATCATCGATTCGAAATTCCCGCCAGCCATTCCAGCCCCCACTCATATCCTTCTGTTCGGTGTAAATGCGCCGTTCGCGAGCGATCAGTATGTTGGCGAGAAACCAATAAGCTTCGCCCCAGGCTGCTAGGATGTCTTCCGTTGCGGCGTCGCCCAGAACAGCTTTGATAGCGCCGAGAAGTGCCTCACCCACGTGCGGATAATGCTCGGGCAGAATTTGCAGCCCGACATGCTTTTGTGCGATCCGTTCTACGGCTGGAGCCAGGGCACCAAGATTTTCTATGTTGCTCGCATATGCGAGGATCGCCCCCGTTAGTGCCTTCGGCTGAGATCCGGTGTCGCCGTGATGCGACTGATTAAACAAGTCGCGTATCTCGGGATTTTGGAACATGCGCGAGTACATTTCCCGCACAATGTCGAGCCCGTGGGCCTCCAGCGCGGGAACAGTAGCTTTAACGAGCGCGATGGTCTGTTCGCTCAGAGGTTGCGACATGACAGCTCCTTCGTTGATTGATTGGCCAAGACTTCGTTGAAAACGGTTTCTGATCGTAGAAATCGACTTGCATCTTCATGTCGCCCAAAGGCGTCGAAAAATGCGGTTGTTGAGAAAGAACGAGCCCGTGGGTGGGCGTGAGAACTGCTCTGCATGGCGGATCGAGATATATGATTCTTCAGGTGCCCTTCGAGCACTGTAGTGAGACTCGAAACGCCAGACTTTATATCATGCCAGGCTTGCAATGCGCTTGGCAACGTGTCCTGAACGAATACTGGCGTGGACCTGTAGGGGAGCAGTTCAGCCACGGCGCCCCTTCCCGATGCTTTGCTTCCCCGACCTCCAATTCGAGAGAGATCGGCCGCTCTGAAGAAGGAAGCAAGTTGCAGATGATCGGCCATTTGCGCAGCCTTGAACTGAAGGACTGCAGCAGCACTTTGGCGCATCAGTTCTTCAGCTGTGTCTCTCCATGACGTCAGCCAGCTTCGGAAAAGCTCGGTTGTGATGCTCTGTTTGTGCTTCAGGCCTTCAGGAATTGAGTGAGCGGTATATTGACCGGTCCTGAACTTCACGGACGACCAAATATCCTCGAACGTTTTCAGATACCGTGGCCAATCATGTACGCTGTCGTTGAACACGGGGCCGAGTAGCTGGTCCGCCCGCACGCGGGAGTAGAAAGCGTGAACAAAGCTTGCAAGCTGCGCTTCGTCTGTCGCCGGGTCATCTTCCACGACACCCACTCCAAATCATGCATCCTCAATGCATCTATACGATTCGATTGAAAGATGCAATCAGAATGCATATATTTGGTTTGTCTTATGCCGTCTGGGATGGCCATGAAGCTCACGCTGTTCACTGATTATTCGATGCGAGTGCTGCTTTACCTTGGCGCGCACCCGGAGCGGCTGTGCTCGATTGCCGAAGTCGCGCGCGCCTATAACATTTCGCAGAACCACCTCATGAAGGTCGTCAATGACTTAGCGAAGGCGGGCTATATCGAGAGCGTGCGCGGCCGAGGCGGCGGCATTCGCCTCGGCAAGCCGGCAGACACGATAAATGTCGGCGCTCTCGTTCGGCACACTGAAGAAGGCTTCGAACTTGTAGACTGCGGGAGTTGCATCATCGCGCCGGCGTGCGGCATGACCGGTGTTCTCAAAGAGGCTGTGAGAGCGTTTTTAGCGGTGCTTGACCAATATACGATCGCGGATCTTATCGCAAAGCGAGAAGACTTTGCTGCTTGGTTTCCGGAAACGACGCTACCCAGCGCGGTAGACGCTCCGTCGCGAACTAAATAACCTGCTTGTGAAAAGCGAAACAATGTCGCGACGAAGTTCGCTGTGCGATGCGTCCCGCCAGTATCATCAGCGGACGATGATCGTTCCTGTCATTCCCATATTCTCGTGATAGCGGCAGGTGTAATGATAAGTGCCGCGCACTGTGAACAAGTGGGAAAAGGTATCGCCTTTCTCCATCTCTTCTGAATTGAACGGCTCGACTCCCGCAGGCAAGCTCACTGACCCTGCCTGCTTTGCACGGGCAGGATCGAAATTGATGATATGGCTGACGATGCCGGGATTGGTCCACCGCACCGTGTCTCCGACTTTGATAGTCACCGTGGCCGGCAGGAATGTCATAAGGGCGGTGCCCATCGACACCTCCACGATGCGTGGCTTTGCATACGCAGGATGCCGGAAACACGCGAGCGCAGCCGCCCCAATCGCAACGCTCGCCATGAAGTCGCGTCGATGCAGCTTTGCGATTTGAAACTTCGATCGACGTTTTAGTAATGGCATCTCACTCCACCTTCCAACCGCCTTCGAGCGCTCGTATGGTCAAGTCTGTCGAGGAGCACAGATGATTATTGAATGTCTATGCGGGCTGCAAGATCGAATTATGTGCCACGAGAAGCTGCTCCCCTCTTCGCCGCTCGTCAAGGTTATGTCAGCTGCCGGATCAGGCGTAAGCGTTCATCTTCTCATTCTGCTTTTGGCACCTGCCATGACGTTCATATTGCTCGGCAGCCACAGCTATGGTTCGATGTTCGCCCCCTAGACCATGTCGACAAGTACATAGCGCTGAACCGTTACCAGGGTATGGCATTGCACCCTTCATCGGCATGGTGCGCGTTTTTGCGGTAGATGCTACCGCCCAAGCGTAGGCGCGAACCGGATTTAACTAGGAATGGCGTACCGATGTCCACTGCGTAATCCGCGCCAATTCACTCAAATGATATGTGGTATTGACCCCGCAAGATGCGCAACCTTTGGCAGAAAGCACCACGAAGCTGCCTCGGTCAGCGCAAAAGGTCCGCGCCTCGATATGAGCGCACTTCAAAAAAATTGTAGGTCCGGGCGATCTCGGTGATCCGGCCTAAACATTTGTCACCTTATTCGCTGGTGCTCACGCCAAGGGTACCGATCATCGCCGCGCACTGGCGGCTCGCGCTCCTCTAGAAGATGGTTTGATCGGCAGGCCGCTGTACGACGGTGGCCCATCGCCACGAAATCATCGCGCAAAGGCCCGGACCAGGCACGTCGAAGTGAAGGGCAGCGAGCCGATCGTTTGAGGTTGCGCGCGCCTATTTCGAAGAAGATGAAAGAATTAGCCTATCGCCACAAGTCTCATAGCTCCGCATCCTCAAGCGCAAGGTGGACGGCACAATCCGATCGAAATAGAGTTGGACCCTTGAGCGAGAAGGAAGCATTCATGTCAGGTCATGTTCACATAACAGGTCGCGTGATCGCAGCCGCGCGGGCATTGGTCGGCGTGAGCGCGGCAGACTTTGCAAGCGCCGCTGGCATTTCCACCGATACGCTGGGCCGCATCGAATGAGCTGGCAGTGCATGGATCACGGAGAAGGCGGACCTATGTGCCGCGCAGCGCGCACTCGATCATTATGGGGTGATCCTCGTCGAAGAAGAAGGCGGAATGGGAGCCGGTGTACGGCTAAAATTCACGCGTTCCGACACCCGTCAGATAGCCAGGCTTGAAGGCGAAGGTGGTGTTGCCGGCTCTGACGACGCACCCTGAGGCAACTCTCAGAGCCGCAGACTGCTCAGTCCCAACGCGTTGGGACTGAGTAGCTCCTAGATTTCTCGACACCTCCGATCTTATTTTTAGGACAGGAGGCGGCGATGGGAAAGCCCAGTTTCAGCGATGAGTTCAAGCGCGACGCGGTGGTTCAGATCACCGAGCGAGTTCACTCTCTGCGCGTCGAAGCCCCTGGCCGTGCAGGCGATCTTTTACCTGCAGTCGCACTTTCTTGAGCCGCAACAACCGCATATTATCGGGGAAACGACGCCTAAGTTCGCCGCGGATTTCCTCTTCGAGCTTCGCGTGCAACCGGGTCAATTTGTATAACAATCTATTCAAAGCCTCTCTCCACTCGATATGGATTAACCGGATCAGCTGGGAGGAAATGAGAAAATTACTGACCTGCACCGAGCCAACCCGATGCGGTCCGACATCACGATCGTTTTCGAAACAACCGTCAGAGGGGCCCGGCCCGCAGTATCAATATGGACAGGCGATCGAAATCTTCAAGCGGTTCTTGTTGCAGAGTTACCGGCGTTTGGCATAGCGAGCCGTGGAGCGTTGCATGGTGGCGATGAAACTGCATAATCTACGGATTTCTAGCGATAATAGGTGAATGCATCTTCATCATGACGCTATAAATACAGGCTAGGGCGATATCATCCTTGTTTCCGTATATGATATAACTATGTCATCGGTGATGAACCATTCTTTCTCTTGTGGCGAGGCTCAGCGCCTAATATTCAACAATTAGCCGGACGCTATCGTGGATCACCTGGCGTCCGGGAAGTGACTACTCGAGGCGGTCTGCACTTCATAAAATCTGACAGCTTTCTTCGCCTGCATTTAGCAGGGAGACCACCTCTCATCTTGTAAATTTGTCGAGCTCTGAAGGATAGTTCAATGTCGACGTCGTTTAACCGGCTGCGGCCGGTCTCAAATTCGTTTATGGAGCTTGAAGCTCTACTTGCCCGTTACCCCGGAGTTAACACGCAAGAGATTGCGGAAATTGGCGGGCTGGTTGCTCACCTATCGTTAATTGAAGAAGCCATCCTATCGTCCAGCAAGGATCATGCGGAAAAGCTGCACAATTTCCGCCGGGAGCATGGCGACAGCTATCGTGTGCCGACGAAGGAATTGGTCGCCGTTCTCTCCTTTCCCATACTGATAGCGGTTGCCCTGCTATGGTGGGCTTTCGCTTGAATTAATGGCGATCTGCTCAGCGACAT
The DNA here is from genome assembly GCF_023051225.1 of Sphingobium agri. Classification (NCBI taxonomy): domain Bacteria; kingdom Pseudomonadati; phylum Pseudomonadota; class Alphaproteobacteria; order Sphingomonadales; family Sphingobiaceae; genus Sphingobium; species Sphingobium agri. The sequence continues at coordinate 60,056 of NZ_JALKHS010000019.1, forward strand.
CGAACTCTCGGGATGCTATTGATGCATAGTGAAACGGATGCCGCGAGCGCGCCAGCTTAGGAGGTGATTCCATGAAACAAATCTTGGTTGCCACAGATTTCTCGACCAGATCTGATCGGGCGCTGCGGAGAGCTGTGTTGACAGCTCGGCAGGTCGGAGCGGAGCTGACGCTTGTTCATGTCGTCGATGACGATCAACCTAACTACTTAATCGAACGACAAAAAGCTGCTGCGGCCGAAATTTTGCAGCAAACGGTCTCCACCTTGGTAGATGTGGATCAAATACGGGCTGAATGGCTGATCACAACTGGAGATGCTTTCACTGGCATACTGCAGGTGGCCGAAGAAGCCGATCCTGCGCTCATCATCGTGGGTCCCCATCGTCGCCAATTTCTGGATACATTTGTCGGTACCACGGCTGAGCGAACAATCCGCCGTAGTCGACATCCCATCCTCATGGTCAATGCGGTTCCATCGGGCCCCTGCCGGCGGAGCCTTGTGGCGGTGGATTTTGACGAGGCGTCTGAGGTCGCGATAAACGCCATGTCCGAGCTCGATATCTCTGCAGCAGGCGACATAATCGCACTGCACCTTTTCGATGCGCCGGCGATCGGGATGATGAAGAGAGCTATGGAGGTACAGGACGCGATTGATCATTATGTCAGCCAGCAGGAGGATCGGGCCCGGTCTGAGTTGACCTCGTTCCTCGCGAAATGCCGATTGGATTCCGCGCAGCTCATGCTTAGTCCGCTCAAAGGCTCAGCCTCAGCTGCAATCAGCGCCTGCGCAATCGAGCAGGAAGCTGATCTGATCGTGCTTGGGACAAACCAGCGGAAGGGCTTGGAGCGATTTCTGCTTGGAAGCGTCGCCCAGGGGGTGCTGCTGGATGCCACACAGGACGTGCTTATTGTTCCCGTAATAGCGGCGGATGATCTCACCATCAACGGCTGACGATGTCCCTGAGCCTTAGGCTATTTGAGTTTTGACCGGAGGCAAGGAGGCAGCTAGCAGGGATAGAAGCGCCAACCGCTTGGAGAGCGATAATTACCTCACCAAATATCAGCTTGCTGTGGTTAATCCTGCTCCTCCCGTTTTTGGGCAGCCTCGCCGCCGCCTTTCTGTCCTCAAGGGCGCGTGATACTGCCGGGATCATCGCTGGCATGGTCGCGCTTACTGGCACGCTGCTGACCGCGTTTCTTTACCCGGCTGTGGCCGACGGAACAGTCCTTCGCAGCGAGATAGAATGGCTTCCCTCCCTGGGGCTGAACTTAGTGGTTCGGCTCGACGGCCTATCATGGATCTTTGCACAGCTTGTCTTGGCAATCGGGTTTCTCGTTGTTCTGTATGCACGCTATTATATGTCGCGGGACGATCCTGTTCCTCGCTTCTTTTCATTCCTGCTCGCCTTCATGGGATCGATGCTTGGCTTGGTCATGTCTGGCAACCTGGTTCAGCTTGTCTTTTTCTGGGAGCTGACGAGCCTCGCTTCCTTCCTGCTGATCGGCTATTGGCACCAGAATGAAGCCGCGCGCAGTGCCGCGCGCATGGCGTTGATCGTCACGGCGGCGGGTGGGCTTTCCCTGCTGATCGGCCTGTTGCTGATAGGGCGTATCGTCGGAAGCTACGACCTGGAAGCGGTGCTGGCATCGGGCGACGCCATCAGGTCGAGTGAACTGTACCTGCCTGCGCTGCTGCTGATCCTGATCGGCGCCTTCACCAAGAGCGCGCAATTCCCGTTTCACTTCTGGCTGCCCCATGCGATGGCCGCGCCGACGCCGGTGTCGGCCTACCTCCATTCCGCCACGATGGTTAAGGCTGGCATATTCATACTCATCCGGTTGTGGCCGGTGCTCGCAGGGAGCGAGGCCTGGTACTACATCGTGACAAGCGCGGGACTGCTAACACTGCTGATTGGCGCCTGGGCCGCGATCTTCCAACAGGATCTGAAAGGCCTACTGGCATATTCCACCATCAGTCACCTCGGCATCATCACGTTGCTGCTGGGCATCGGCAGCCCGCTTGCGGCGGTCGCCGCTATCTTCCACACGCTCAACCATGCGACGTTCAAAGCCTCGCTGTTCATGGCGGCCGGAATCATCGACCATGAAGCGGGCACACGCGACCTGCGACGGCTGAGCGGGTTGTACCGCTTTATGCCGATCACTGCGACGCTGGCCATGGTCGCTGCAGCGGCGATGGCAGGGGTGCCGCTGCTGAATGGCTTCCTGTCAAAGGAAATGCTGCTTGCCGAAGCCGTGACAGATTATAACGACACGTGGCTGGACCAAGCCCTGCCCTATTTGGCGACGCTGGGCCTGACCTTCAGCGTCCTTTACTCACTGCGCTTCATCCACCAGACCTTCTTCGGCCCGCGACCGACGAGCCTGCCGCGCACGCCGCATGAAGCACCACGCTGGATGCGGGCGCCGATCGAAGTGCTGGTCGTCGGCTGTCTTGTAGTCGGCATATTTCCTGCGGTGACCATTGGTCCGGTGCTGGAGGTCGCGGCCCGGTCGGTGCTGGGGCCGAACATGCCCACATATAGCCTCGCAATCTGGCATGGCTTCACCCGCCCGCTTTTCCTCAGCATCGTCGCGCTGGCGGTTGGGGCGGCCGGATATTTCGTCTTTGCACGACAGTTGAATACCGCATCCGCCGTGCCGCTGCTGGGACGGCTTAAGGGCCGGCGTATGTTCGAGACGGTGCTGTCGATCCTGATCGGCGCGGCGCGACAGCTGATGAAAGTGGTGGCGACGGAGCGGCTCCAGTCGCAGCTGCGCGTGCTAGTGCTGGTCGGGTGCATCGCGGGACTTCTGCCGTTCCTACGAGCTGGCTACGCGATCGGGACGCTTGGCGTCACGCCGCTGGATCCTGGCTTCGGCGCGATCTGGCTGGTGGGAGCAGGCTGCGCATTGGCCGCGGCATGGCAAGCGAAATATCACCGGTTGGCCGCCGTCGTGCTGGTGTCGGGCACGGGGCTTGTCAGCTGCATCAGCTTCGTATGGCTGTCGGCGCCCGACCTGGCATTGACGCAGCTGCTGGTGGAGACCGTCACTACGATCCTGATGCTGCTGAGCCTGCGATGGTTGCCAAAGCGGCTGCCCGACGTCTGGCCGGAAGCGGGCACGCCGATCAGCGTCCGCGCGCGCAGGGCGATCGACCTTGTAATCGCGGGAGGCGCGGGCCTCGGCCTGGGGTTGCTGTCCTACGCCATCATGACTCGATCTCTGCCTGACACGGTCTCGCGCTTCTTCATCGAACGGTCTTATCCGGAAGCAGGCGGCAGGAATGTCGTCAACGTCATCCTCGTTGACTTCCGTGCGTTCGACACCCTGGGCGAGATCACGGTGCTAGCGATTGTCGCGCTGACTGTATTTTCACTGCTGCGGCGTTTTCGACCGGCGAGCGAAAGCGTGCGCAGCCCGCTGCAGCAGCGTCAGCAGGATGCGTTTGACGAGGAACGGGACGACCGGTCGCGGGGCGATACACTGGCTGACTATCTGCTCGTCCCACGCGTGATTATGGAATGGCTTTTCCCCTTCATAACGGTGCTGGCGCTTTATCTGCTAATAAGGGGACACGACCTGCCTGGGGGCGGTTTCGCCGCGGGAGTGACGATGTCGATCGCCCTCATCCTCCAATATATGGCGGCAGGCACGCGCAGCATCGAGGCGCGATTGCGTATCAAGCCGCTGAACTGGATGGGCGTGGGACTGATGACAGCGGTCGCGACCGGGCTGGGCGCTCTGATCTTCGGCTATCCCTTCCTGACCTCCTTCTTCCGCTATCTCGACGTGCCGCTGGTTGGAAAGGTGCCGGTTGCCAGCGCATTGCTGTTCGACCTGGGCGTCTTCCTGCTGGTGGTGGGTACGACCGCCCTCATCCTGATCGCCATAGCGCACCAGTCCATCCGGACCACCGCGCGCCGCCAGTCCAATCCGCCCCCTCTGCCAGTGAGGGAGCAAGGCTGATGGAAATCATTCTTGCGCTCGGCATCGGCATATTGGTGGCATCGGGTGTATGGCTACTGCTGCGCCCGCGCACCTTCCAGGTCATATTGGGGCTGTCGATGCTGTCCTACGCGGTCAACCTGTTCATCTATGCGATGGGCAGGCTGGCCGTCGACGCGCCGCCGCTGGTCGGTTCGGGCACGCCCGATCCTGCACTGTACGACGACCCGTTGCCGCAGGCGCTGGTGCTGACCGCCATCGTCATTTCCTTTGCCATGACGGCGCTGCTGCTCGTGGTGCTACTTGCCTCGCGCGGCCTCACCGGCACTGATCATGTCGACGGAGAGGATGGCGAGTGACCGGGGGCGTGCTTCATCAACTGATCATTCTCCCGATCTTGCTGCCGCTGGTCGGTGCAGCAGCCATGTTGCTGCTCAACGAGCGCAGGACGATGGCCAAGCGGATCATCGCGCTCTCTACTGTGACAGCGCTGCTCGCCACATCGATCACCCTGTTGGCCGGGGTTGCAGCGGCGGGCTTCAGCGGCGCGCCCGCAACCCGCGCCTATCTGGTCGGCAATTGGGCGGCGCCTTACGGTATCGTGCTTGTGTTGGACTGGCTGTCGGCGATGATGCTTGTGCTGACAGCGACGTTGGGCCTCACCTCGCTCATCCACGCGTTGGCGCGATGGGACCGTGCCGGCCCGCGCTTCCACGCGCTCTTCCTGCTTCAACTGATGGGTCTCAACGGGGCATTTCTGACCGGCGACCTGTTCAACCTGTTCGTCTTCTTCGAAGTGCTGCTGGCGGCGTCATTCGGTCTTTTGCTGCACGGATCGAGCAAGGCGCGGGTGAAGGCAGCGCTGCACTATGTGACGCTTAATGTCGCCACATCGCTCCTCTTCCTGATCGGCGCGTCGCTGATCTACGGGGTGACCGGGACGCTCAACATGGCTGACTTGGTCGTGCGCATACCGGCCGTTGCGAATAGCGACGTGGCGCTGGTGCAAAGCGGGATGGCAATATTGGGCATCGCCTTCCTGGTGAAGGCGGGCATGTGGCCGCTCGGCTTCTGGTTGCCGCGTACCTATGCGGCGGCGGCGCCCCCCGTCGCCGCGCTCTTCACGATATTGAGCAAGGTAGGCATTTACGCGGTGCTACGCGTCTATCTGCTCCTCTTTGGTGGCGATCTGGGTTGGACCGGCAACTATGGTGAGGAATGGCTGCTGTTCGGCGGCATGGCAACGATGGCGTTCGGCACAATCGGCGTGCTCGCCGCCCGCACATTGTCGCGCGTTGCGGGCTATTCGCTGATCATCTCGGCGGGCACGCTGATCGCGGCAATCGGCGCGGGCGCAGGCGATGTCCTAGCAGGCGCACTCTTCTACCTAGTCAGTTCGACGTTGGCGATCAGCGCCTTCTACCTGCTAATCGAGCTCGTCGAGCGGCAGGAAGCGCTGCCAGCGGGCGTCAGCGAACCTGTGTTCGACGATGAATATACCGGCGCGCTCAACGAGGGTGGGGAGGAAGAGATCGGCATCGTCATCCCTGCCACCATCGCCATATTGGGCATGGGCTTCGCGTTCTGCGTACTGCTGATCGCCGGCCTCCCGCCGCTGTCCGGCTTCATCGCCAAATTCGCGATGATCGACGGATTGCTCGGACTGCAGGACAGGATCGCAGGGTCGATCTGGGGCCTCATTGCACTATTGATCGGATCAGGGCTGGCGGTGCTGGTCGCGACGACCCGCGCTGGCATCGATCTGATCTGGGCACCGTCGGACAAGCCGCAGCCGGTGCTTCGCCTTGCCGAAGTAGTACCGGTCGCGATACTGCTGGTGGTGTGTCTCGGTCTCATGATCTTCGCGGGTCCGACGATGCGCTACATGGAACGGACCGGCCAGTCCCTGGGCGATCGGGAGGGCTATGTGGGCGCGGTCCTGAGCGCGCAGCGCGTGGGGGCTGGACGGTGAGGCGCTTCATTCCCCACCCCTTGCTTGCGCTGCTGCTGTTCGTCACTTGGCTGTTGCTGACTCAGTCCTTCTCGCCAGGTCAAATGCTGCTGGGCGCGATCGTAGCGTTTCTCGCCACCCAAGCGATGGCAGCATTGAAGCCGGAACCCGTGAAGCTGCGGCAGCCTGCGGCCATGGCTAAGCTGCTGGCGATCGTCGTTGCAGATATCGTCCGGTCGAACTTTGCCGTCGCATCGCTGGTGCTGTTCCGACGCCGCGGCCGGGTTTCCGGGTTCATCCACCTACCGCTGGAGATTACCCATCCCTATGGGCTCGCGACTTTAGCCGTAATCATAACGGCAACGCCCGGCAGCTTGTGGGTCGAATTTGATCGACGCCGCAGCGCGGTGTTGGTCCATGTCCTGGACCTCGTCGATGAGGATCAGTGGATCGCCTTGATCAAGCTCAGGTATGAAAGTTTGTTGCTGGAGATATTCGGCCAATGACGTCCCTGCTACTGGCCTTGGCAATCACAGTGGCGCAAGTCATGCTGGGCTTGGCGATGATGTGCGCCGCCTACCGCATGATCCGGGGGCCCCGCGCGCAGGACAGGGTGCTTGGGCTAGATACTTTGTACACCAATTCGATGCTGCTGTTGCTGAGCTTCGGCATACAGACAGGACGAACGTTGTATTTCGAGGCAGCATTGGTCATCGCCCTGCTGGGCTTTGTAGGAACGGTCGGCCTGTCGAAGTTCCTGATGCGCGGGGAGGTAATCGAATGATTCAGGCACCAGACCTGCCGGGCTGGGCGGCGGCGCTGGTGGCGCTCCTGCTGCTCGCGGGTGCGCTGGCGGCGCTGGTCGGGTCGATCGGCCTGTTGCGCATGCAGAGTTTTTACGAACGCGTGCATCCGCCGACGCTTGGTAGTACACTGGGCATGGCCTTGATCGTGTTGGCGTCGATCATCTGCTCCTCCGTGCTCCGCTCGCGCCCTTCCGTCCACGAAGTCCTTATCGGCCTATTCCTGACGGTCACCACGCCGGTCGCCTTCATGCTGCTAGCGCGGGCGGCACTGTACCGCGAACGGGTCGAAGGCGGCGGGTATTCCCCGCCAGTCGACGAAGGTGAGAAGTAGGTTATGATACTGCACTGATGAGACCATCGTCGTGTGCATGGCCACAATACTCGGCTTCTGCCACTTACCTGGTCGCGATCCACCATTCATCATCGCCGATGGCAGGCGACTTTCCCGCCGCGCAGCAAAAGGCAAGCCGTGGAGCATTTAAGCTCAGACTAACGGCACGGGAACTGTGCGACCTACCGAGACAACCAGAGCACATCCGGGCCCAAACTAACGAGCCGGGCGAAAGGCGCTAGAGATCACCCGCTCCTTCGTTGCTAGATAACCCCCATTGCTCCCATCGCTTCGGCGACGCGGACGAAGCCGGTGATGTTCGCGCCGAGGACGTAATTGCCGGGCGCGCCGTATTCTTCGGCGGTCTCTGCGCAGCTATCATGGATGCGCCGCATGATCGCGGCGAGGCGAGCCTCGGTTTCCTCGAAGGTCCAACTGTCGCGAGACGCGTTCTGCTGCATTTCCAGCGCGGACGTAGCGACGCCGCCCGCGTTGGCCGCCTTTGCAGGGCCGAACAATATGTTCGCATTCTGGAACAGGCGGACAGCTTCGGGGGTGCAGGGCATGTTCGCGCCCTCTCCTACGGCGACGACGCCGTTGCGGATCAGGGTCGCGGCATCATTTCCATTGAGTTCATTCTGCGTCGCGGACGGGAGCGCGACTTCGCACGGCACGTCCCACACGACGCCTTGCTCGACAAAATAGGCGCCTGCCCCTTTCAACCGCGCATATTCGGAGATCCGTTCGCGGCGGACGAGCTTGATTTCCTTGAGCAAGTCGAGGTCGATGCCTTCGTCGTCAACGATGTAGCCGGAGGAGTCCGAACAGGCGACCGCCTTGCCGCCGAATTCCTTGATCTTCTCGATCGCGAAGATGGCGACATTGCCGGAGCCTGACACCACCGCCCGCTTGCCTTCCAGGCTTTCGCCACGGGTCTTGAGCATCTGGTCCACGAAATAGACGGCGCCATAGCCGGTCGCTTCGGTGCGCGCGCGGGAACCGCCGTAGATCAGGCCCTTGCCGGTGAGCACGCCCGCCTCATAGCGGTTGGTGAGGCGTTTATATTGGCCGAAGAGATAGCCGATCTCTCGCGCGCCGACGCCGATGTCCCCGGCCGGAACGTCCGTATATTCGCCAAGGTGGCGATATAATTCTGTCATGAAGGACTGGCAGAAGCGCATGATTTCGCCATCCGAGCGGTCGCGCGGATTGAAGTCCGATCCACCCTTGCCGCCCCCGATGGGAAGGCCGGTCAGCGCGTTCTTGAAGGTCTGTTCAAAGCCCAGGAACTTGATGATGCCGACATTGACCGATGGGTGGAAACGCAGGCCGCCCTTATAGGGGCCGAGCGCCGAGTTGAACTGCACGCGGAAACCGCGGTTGATGTGGGTCTGCCCCTTGTCGTCGACCCAGGGCACACGGAAGATGATCTGGCGTTCCGGCTCGCAGATGCGCTCGATGAGGGCGTTGTCCATATATTGAGGATGCTTGGCGACGACGAGCCCCAGGCTTTCCAGCACTTCTTCGACAGCCTGGTGGAATTCGGTTTCACCGGCATTCCGCCTCAACACGTCTTCGAATATCGGCAGGAGTTTCTCGTCGATACGGGGCAATGTCTTCTCTCTCTTTGTCGACATGAAATGGGATATTCGGGTTACCCGCGTGAGGGGCCGGGCGCGCTAATACCGCTCCGTCTAGACCGCTGCCTTCAGAGCATTTTCTAGATCGGCCAAAATATCGCTGATATGTTCTAACCCGATGGAGAGGCGCACATACCCGGGCGAAACGCCTGACGCAAGCTGCTCCGCCTCATTCAACTGGGAATGAGTGGTGGAAGCAGGGTGTATAGCCAAGCTACGCGCATCACCGATGTTGGCGACGTGGTAAAAAAGTTCCAAGGCATCGATAAACTTCCGCCCAGCTTCCACCCCGCCGGCAAGCTCAAAGCCCACGAGTCCCCCTTGGCCACCAGTCAGATATCGGTCGGCCCGCTCCTTGATGAGGCCATTCTGCTTAGATGGATAGATGACCCTCGTTATTGCGGGATGCTGCGCAAGATGGTCGGCAACGATAGCGGCGTTGGCACAGTGCCGCTCCATCCTCAGTGACACTGTCTCTATCCCCTGGATCAGCTGAAACGCGTTGAACGGGGACAAGGCTGCCCCCAAATCCCTCAACAAAACCACTCTTGCACGCAGTATGTAGGCGATTGGGCCAAGTGGCTTTGCCGCCTCGGTCCAGATGGCTCCGTGATATGAGGAATCAGGCGCGTTCAGAAGCGGCTGTCTCTCCGGGGTCGCGGCCCAATCAAAATTGCCGCCATCAACGATCAATCCGCCGATTGAGGTCCCATGACCGCCCAAATATTTGGTGGCTGAATATACGACGATCGCTGCGCCATGCTCGATGGGTCGACACAGCAGGGGCGCGGCTGTGTTGTCCATGATCAAGGGAATTCCAGCCTCCCGGCCTATTGCAGCAACATCCGCAATGGGGAAGACTTCAAGCTTCGGATTGGGCAGCGTTTCCGCATAATAGGCTCGTGTCCGCTCGTCTGTTGCCCGCCGAAAATTTTCCGGATCGGAAGGATCGACAAAACGCACCTCAATGCCTTGATCCTTAAGCGTGTTGGCAAACAAGTTATATGTGCCGCCGTAAAGCGCTGTCGAGCTCACGAAGTTGTCGCCACAGCGCGCCAGATTCTGTATCGCGTAGGCAGATGCAGCTTGTCCCGAGGCGACTGCCAGGGCAGCAGCGCCCCCTTCGAGGGCGGCTACGCGCTTCTCAAGCACGTCGGTAGTCGGATTCATGATCCGGGTGTAAATGTTGCCGAGTTCCTGCAATGCGAAAAGCGAGGCCGCATGCTCCGCATCGCGAAATTGGTAGGATGTTGTCTGATGGATAGGAACGGCCACCGACCCTGTCGTTGAATCAGCTCGCCATCCGGCATGAACAGCAAGCGTTTCAACCTTCTGTCGGCGTTCAGTCATGACAAACTCCGTTTAAATCAGCAATGTAGCGAGCCATGGTGGACTGGGCATAATAAAAAAGCAACGCCTTCGTTTCAATTAACAAATTTGACACGCTTGAAAATGAAACTCGTCATGATTGTGATCAACAGTAGCCGTACACAAGACTTAATTGTCAGAAAAGCAGATACATCTACAAAGTGGACTTCCATTGAAGAGGCAAAGCTTTTTCCGTGACAACAATAAATTTCCCAGCATGCTGCCCTACATTAATTCCATCATGCATTGAACGGCCTAAGGCTTGACTTTCCATCGGCATCAATCATGTTTGTCGAATATGACGAACGACCCAAGTCTTCTAAAGCCCTTTTCACGCGGCAGCAGCACGCCGCGGCTGCGCCCCTAGGCGCGCCCATCGCGCCTAGGGGTGACAGATCGCCGTGCGATCACATCTTAGCGTCGCGTCCACCTGATGAGTTTATCCCAACCAAGCGACGCTTGTTCTCAATGCGCGAGACGCTTCTGAACGAGGGTATCCATGAAGAGCGGCAACGATGTCTATTTTAGACAAAGAGCAGAGCATCACCTTGCTAAGGCAGCGGCGGCAGAGCGTGCTTGCATGTTTCTCGATGAAGACATGGCGGGTGTTCTTGAGACCCGCGCCAAGCTGATCGGCCAGAGCCTTTTGGTCCCCAAACCCGGCATGGACGAACACCGGATCGTGCGCGGCGTGCGCTTCGAAAAGCGCATAGGCATCTTCGAGGTTCATATCCTCCCGAAGAAGTATCCCAGCCGATACTGCTGCGTTATCTGCAAACTCCTGGGCCAGGAGACCGGTGATGCCAATTCCGTTGTCCTGGTGGTCGCCGACGTACGGGTTGACGATGACGATCGCCTTGCCGCCCACTTCGCAGACAGTTTGCAAGGCCCTGTGAAGCCCCTTCAGGGTCTCCTTGACCGGTTCGATGATCGGCACAAACCCCGCTTGTGCCATCACCCCCGCTGTCTCCCGAATGGTGATGAGTTCGAACTGTTTGCCGCGAAAATATGGATAGTACATCGTAGGATTATGTCCACTCCATCGCCATTTTGAGAGGTGTTTCAATGGCACTGACGACGCGATCGTGATCGCCGCGCCTGACTGGTATCGAAAGTGCCGCAGCCTGCAACGAGACCGGAAGGCGTGCGACGAGCTCCGCTAGAGGCACAAGCGACCGCGTCCGTTTCAGTGTACTGACCATTTCGCGGTGGACGTCGGCCGGGTCTAGCGGGGACGACAATCAGCATGCCTCACGCGCCTGAGTTCGATAGGCGACACACCTGGCGGTCCTCAGCCGGCCATTCCGATCGGCTGCTCGAAGAATGCGGTTTGCTGAGCGTCAGTCCGCTTGTCTTATGACATTGCGGTCCGTTTGGGCCATGCTGGATTGCCCGGGCCGGGGTGGCCACC
>NZ_JALKHS010000002.1:0-73321 GCF_023051225.1 Sphingobium agri
TTGGCAAGAGGCGTCGCCCCTTCCTCACCCGTGATCGTGATCGCCCCCACAATCACCACCGCCGCGATCGCATTGGTCAGCGACATCAGCGGCGAGTGCAGCAGCGGCGACACCTTCTTGATCAGCTGAAAACCAAGAAAAGCCGCCAAAATGAAGACGAACAGATAATCTGCATTCAATGCGTTCACTGACTTATCCCCCTGTTGTCAGGCAGCCGCTGCCTGAACGAAGCGCGGGTGAACAATTTCGCCATGGCGGGTCAGCGTCACCGCTTCGATCAGCGCGTCATCGGTGGGCATCGCCAACCTTCTTTCCGACTTGTCCCAATAGGCTTCGATGAAATTGTAGCAGTTGCGAGCGAACAGGTTCGATGCGTCCACGGCGACCTGCGAAGGCCCGTCGACAAGCCCGATGATCTTGACCCCGTGACGCATCACCATTTCCCCGGCGATGGCCCCCTCCACATTCCCGCCGCTTTCGGCTGCCAGATCGACGACCACGCTGCCGGGCTTCATGCTCGCAATCTGCGCATCGCTGATCAGACGGGGGGCCGGCCTGCCGGGAATGAGTGCGGTCGTGATGACCATATCCTGTTGCGCGATGTGCCCGCTGACCAGCGCGGCCTGCCGCTGCCGATAGGCTTCGCTCATTTCTCCGGCGTAGCCGCCCACCGCCGCGGTAAGCTGGTCGCCATCCTGGATTTCTTCAAATATGGGTTTGGCGCCCAAAGACATGATCTGCTCGCGCGTTTCAGGGCGAACGTCGGTGGCGGAGACAACCGCGCCCAGCCGGCGGGCCGTGGCAATTGCCTGAAGACCTGCGACGCCCACGCCCATGACGAACGCCTTGGCAGCGGCGATCGAGCCTGCTGCCGTGGTCATCATCGGCAGGCAGCGATTAAGTTCGGTCGTGGCCCGTGCAACGGCATGATACCCGGCAAGATTTGCTTGGCTGGACAGTATATCCATGGCCTGGGCGCGCGTCGTACGCGGGAGCAGTTCGAGCGCCATCGCCTCCACCCCCAGTTCGGCATAGGCCGCCATCCGCGCCGGATCAGCGAAAGGCGCCAAGCCGCCTATCAGCTTCGTTCCCTTACGGACCCCCATAAGATCAGCTGGAACTGGCGGGCGTACCGTGACCAGAACATCAGCCTGCGCCAGCGCTTCCTTGCGATCCACGATCGAGGCACCCTGCGCAGCATAGGCTTCATCCAAAAAGCCTGCCGCAGAACCTGCGCCGCTCTCGACCACTGTCGATAGGCCAAGCTTTGTGTATCGCGCGACGATCGAGGGAGTGATGGCTGTGCGATGCTCACCAGCCACCTGGTTGGCCAGGACGGAAATCTTTACCATCGATCCTCTCTCTGCGTCAGTCAGATCGCAATGCTCACCGCAACTGATATTTGGCTAATGCGGAGGCGGTTGTCCTTTGGCCTCAGGGGCCGCATTTAATAATGCCTTTTACCTGACATTTGTCAATTATTAATAACATCAGCCCCTTCAGAGCGGCACTCGTAGGGCAGGCGCAATCGCAGGGTCGGCGCCTGCCCCCCAATCCTCAAAGCGAGATGCCGCCGTCCACGCAGGTGATCTGCCCCGTGACGTAGGACGCCTGCTCGGACGAAAGATAGAGCACCATGCTGGCAAGCTCCTCGCCCCGGCCAGGCCGATTGCCGAGACGAATGCGGCTGGTCATCCATTCCAGCGCTTCCGCACCCGCTTCGCCGCCGGTCATCGCGCGGCCTGGATCATCCAGCGCAGCTTCCGTCTTGTCGATCGCGCCCATGCCGAAGTTGAACCAGCCGAGGCGAACGACGTTCGCGCGCACGCCGTAGACCGCCTCTTCCGCCGCCAGATAGAGCGCCATGCTTTCCAGACCTGCCTTGGGCACTGCGGATTGGCCGTCACGATCGAAGCGGCGGGCGTTGCCAAAGCTGGTGCAAATGGTGATCACACCCTTGTGCGCACGCATCTGTTCCTTCGTGGCGCTGATCACGTTGAAGAAGCCGAATAGCTCTGTCTTGACGAGGAATTCCATGAAGCCCGGCTTCACGTCAGCCAATTGCAATGTATTGTCCCACATCGGACCGGACGCGTAGATCACCGTGTGGATATGCCCGAAGCGTTCCACTACTTCGCCGACGCATTTTTCCACGGCCTGCAAGTCGGTAATGTCCAGCTTGCTGGCCGCCGCTGTCACGCCTTCACCTGCCAGTTCATCCACGAGCGCATTCGCCTTGGTTTCGTTACTGTTATAGGTGAAAGCGATGCTGGCGCCAGTCTTCGCGAAAGCACGGACGATTGCCGAGCCAGCGCCGCCGGTTCCGCCGATGATGAACACGGCACCTTCACGACGTACCGTCAGATTGTAGCTCATTTCCTTCCTCTCCATAATATGGCTGCAATTGCCCGATCGCCGACATACGCATGTCAGCGCCCGGAGTGCTGAGAGCTTAACTGACGATTGTCGTTCATTTAGTCAATCACCAAAGCGTGAGCCGGAGCCCGGAATGGATATTCTCACCGCCCCATCCGGGCGGTCCACGCATTTATGAATTTGACGAATGTGGGCACATCCTTTACCAGACAAATGTCGGTTGCTTAAAAAGTAACGGCGGAGGAGCAGAGCATGAGCCGCTCCGGGTAGAGGGTGAATGACCATCAACAGGCCACCGAAAGCGCTGCATAGCCTTAGCCCTGCTGACTTCAGGGCAAGGAATGGTGCAGGTTTTCGCGCCTGCGACATGTTTCCGGGCCAGTTGAAGCCGACACGATCCAAAGCCATCGGCCATGATCAGATCACTCGCGCGACCACCCTCAACATCGAATCAATGAACTGACAAATGTCTTTTAAGGAAACGACGATATGAGTGATTTTATCTTCACACCCGCCCTCGCCATCACGCAGATCGCTTTCGTGGTGCCAGACGCTATCGAAGCCGCCCGCGCTCATTCCCGCCGCTATGGGTCAGGGCCGTTCTGGGCAGTCGAACATTATCCGCTTCACGTGCACCGCTATCGCGGCAAGGAAAGCGTCATAGATGTCACCTCCGTCTATGGTCAGTGGGGCAATATCACGGCCGAATTCGTGCAGCAGCATGACGACGAACCGTCCGCCTATCGCGATCTCGTGAAGAAGGGCGAGTCACGCATCCACCATTTCGCGATGTTTGTCGACGATCTCGACAAGCGGATCGCTCAATATGAGGCTGAGGGCTGCGAGGCTGCTCTTTATGGCGAAACCTTCCCCAATCGGCTGGGCCGCTACGCCATCATGGACACGTCAAAGCAACTTGGCGTGATGACCGAACTTTACGAGGAAGAAGGCACTCGCCCCTTCTACGACCATTTGAAGAAATCCGCCGAAGGCTTTGATGGGACGGATCCGATCCGCCGGATGCAGTTCACCGACATCTAAGCTGATGTGGAGCCGCCCCGGCATGTAAGGCGGGGCGGCTTTTCCATGCCCAAGGAGATGTAGGCAAGCCGCCGTCAGACCTGCATCCGTTGTGCCCGACAGCCTATGGGCTCAGTCGGGCTGTAGTCATGGCTTGCTGTTAGGCGCTTCCAAAGATCCGCACGCCGCTATCATGCAATCAGCAGCGAAAAGGGAGGGTCGCTCATGCGCCCTCCCTTGCCTGTTGCCGTATTGTTTCAGACGAAAGCATGGGCTCCGCCCCACGCTACGTTATCTCGTCAACTGCTCAAATGCGCCGTCGCGCGCGCAGCGATCTCGCCGAGTTCGGACAGGATTGGGTTACGACGGAGCGTAAGCCCGCCATTCACTTGAAGATTCTGGCCGGTCATGAAACATTCATCCGATGCAAGCCACACGACGGCAGCCGCAATGTCTTCGCGCGTCCCCAGGCGTCCAAGCGGATATTCTTTTGCGAATGCATCGATCAGCTCTTTCACGCTGAAGCTGTCGCCCGCCATCGGCGTTTCAGTCAGGCCGGGCGAAATGGAGTTCGCCCGGATGCCGCGCGCGCCATATTCGTTAGCCACGGTGCGGATTACATGATCGATCCCGGCCTTCGTGCCCATATAGGCCGCATGATTTTCGAGCATGATGGTGGCGGTGGCGGAAGAAATTTGGATGATCGATCCACCCTGCCCCATCACCCGCAACATTGCCTGAATGAAGAAGAAGGGTCCCTTGAACTGGATGCCCATGATCTTGTCGAGGTCGGTCTCGGTCGTTTCATGGGTTGGCTTCATCAAGCCCCAGCCAGTGGCATTGACGCCGATGTCCAGCTTGCCATAGGTCTTGACGGCGAAGTCTGCGGCGGCATCTACATCGGCCTTGCTGGTGATGTCCATCAATATGTAGTTGCCGCCGATCTGCTCTGCGATAGCACGCATCGGCTCTTCGTGCCGGCCCGTCACGACGACCTTGCAGCCCTCCTGCGCCAAGCGTTCGGCGATTTTCTGACCCATATTGGCAGGTCCTGCCGCTCCGGCGACGAGCGCCACCTTTCCCTCAAGCCTCATCTGAACAACTCCTACATTTCAATTCTTGGTGGCAGCTTGCCCTTTTGGATCAGAAGCGAGCAGTCAGCGACGCGCCCCACTGACGGCCAATCGACGGATTGGCGAAATCAATGAAAGTGCCTACCGCGTCGCCGGACGTATACCCATCATATGTCGTGTTGTTGGTGACGTTCTTCACGAAGCCAGCCACTTCTATCGTCGTCGCGCCGGTGATGGGCAGCTCATAACGGATGCCAAGATCGATTTTCGTAACCGGCGGAATGGAACCACGGGGATCGTTCAGCACGTCGGTCTCATAGCGACTGGTGTGGAAAATCGCCGCGTTTAACCCCACAGTGCCCGGCCCGGCGGCAAAGCTGTAGTCCGATATGGCGCCTGCCGTCCATTTCGGAACACGCCGCAGCTTGAGGCCGCTCAAGTCTCTCGTCCCTTGACCCAGGTCGCCCACGAAGTCCTTATATTTTGCGTCCAAATATCCAAGCGACCCCGTGATCGTCCAACCGCGCATCGGCGCCACGACCAGCTCTGCTTCAAAGCCCTTATACTGCGCCTCGGCCACGTTCAGGGTCGTAGCGACATTAGTCGTACCCACAACCTGGAGGACATTTTCCTGCTTGTCATCCAGCGTATTGTGGAAGGCCGAAAGATTGAGCCGAACACGCTTGTTGAAGAGTTCGGTCTTCAGGCCGACCTCATAAGCCTGCATCGTTTCCGGCTCATAAGCCTGAACAGCGGTAACAAGATTGCCGGGACGTCCATTGAAGCCGCCGGTGTTGTAGCCCTTGCTATACTGCGCATAGGCAAGGATATCGGGCGTGAACTTATATTGCAGATTGACCTTCGGCGTGAATTTCTTGAACTTCGCCCGGCCTGTGACCTGGCCGACCAAAGGACCGATCGCGTCATTGTCACGCGTGGTTGAGAAGACCGGCGCCCAAAGGCTGTAATCCGTCGTCTTCCTGTCCCAGGTCTGACGCCCGCCGACGGTCAGGCGCAACTGATCGGTGATATCGTAATCAGCCTGGAAGAACAGCGCGAAGGTCTTGTTGGTCTGGAAAGTGCGATAACGATTCAAGGAGTTGAGGAACGCCACGCCGGGCGGCGTCGAGAATGTCGGCATACCGTTGGTTAGGATGACGTTCCCGTCGACATCCGTGTCCGGCAAGACTGCCGCATCCAGCGATGGGTTTTGCTTTTCGATGTACCGGTAGTTCATATAGAATGCGCCCGCCACGATGTTGAACGGGCCTGAGAAAGACGTCGCAAAGCGCGCTTCCTGCGAGAACTGCTTCGCGTCGACTGACGCCTTATCGCGGAACAGGGCGAAACGCGTCGCATCAAAATCACTGGTCTGACGTTCGTGGAATTCCCGATATCCCGTGAGCGAAGTGAACTTCACTTCGTCGGTCAGGTCATAGGAGATTTCGCCAGTACCGGCAGTCAGGCGCAAAGAAGCGGGCAACTGAGTGGTTTCAACTTCATTCTTCCCCTTGTCGAAATCACTCAACGGGCGGCAGACGATTTGCGTCGCCGGGTTGAGACAGGTAGAATTCATCCCGCCTAAATAGCCTGGAACGGAATAGGCGATCAGATCAGGAACAGGCGTGGCGACGTAAGGCGGAATGGCGCTGTCATTTTCCAACCGGTCGAACGATACATATATATTGAGCCGATCTGTCGGCGTTGCGACCGCGGCCAGCGTATATTGACGCACGTCGCGATCACCTTCGCGTCCGCCATCCACGATGTTACGGAACTGACCATTGTCCTTGCGCACGGATATGGCGGCCTTGACCGCAAGTATATCCCTGACGACTGGCGCCATGATATAGCCTTCATAATCATTCTGGCCAAAGCTGCCGATCGTGAAGCGCGCCTTTCCAGTCGTATCCGCGGAGGGGTCCGGACGCAGGCGTATGACATTGATGGAACCGCCTGTCGTATTCTTGCCGTTCAAAACGCCTTGCGGACCGCGCAGCACTTCCACCCGCTGCACATCGAAGGCATCTATCAAGGCGCCACGCTGAAAGGCGATGGGAATGCCGTCCAGGGTAATTCCGATGCCTGGTTCAACGCTGGGCAGGACGTCCTGAATGGAAATGCCACGCAAGCTGATCTGCGGAACGTCAACGGCTGCGCCCGAACGTGTGACGGTCATGCCCGGCACCAGGCCGCGCAGTCCCGTCAGGCCATCGACGCGGGCCTTTTGAAGCGTGTCATTGCTGAATGCCGAAACGGAAACAGGCACATTTTGCAGGGGTTCGGCGCGCTTTTGCGCCGTCACGATGATATCGGAGAGCCCGCCAGATTGCTGCTGATTAGCAGCGGTGGCATCCGGTGTTTGCTGCGGTTCTGCGGCCCATGCCGCCTGACCGCTTCCCATCGCAGCTGCCATCGCTATCGCCGACGAAAATGCCAAGCCTCGCATCATGTCCTCCCCATCCAACGCTGTTTCTTGATCACATGTGGCGGCGATCCTTGCCGGATACTCTTGTCGCTACACAAGTGTGCTAGCTAACTGCTTTTGAGCGGACGGTCAACAGGCAAGCGCCCGCAACGAGCCGTAGCCGCGTTTTTATATGACAAGTGACGGCTACTTTTCGGTTTCAGAGCCAGGAATAGTAGGAAACGCGATATTTTTGCCGGACCTTGCGCGCGCCACGGCGACTCGGCTGTTCGTTTTCGATGCATCACGTCGGCGCTTGTATATCGGACGGTCGTCATTTATTGTCGTATCGTGCGGTGGCAGAATATCGCGGCCAAGATCGTAAGGAGTGGAAACCAGATGAGCGTTTATCTTCAGGCAACGTTGGAACTCGATTATGAGACGCTTCCAGTCTTCTTGAATATAGTTCCCGAGATGAAGCGTATTGCCGAAGGCACGGGATGGGAGATGATTGCTGGGCTAGTTACCAAGATCGGTCGGGCCAATACTGTGATCCATCTTTGGAAATTGCCGGACATGAACGCATTCGATGCCGGAATACAAGCGATGGCGAGCGCACCTGAAGGTGGCAAAATATATCAGGAAATCTGCCGCAGCGGCGCGAAGGAGACGTTGATCTTCGCCGATGCGGCCCCCTATTCCCCAGCACATTGAGCAGAAATGAAAGGCGGGAGGCTTAACGCTTCCCGCCTTTATCACGATTCTGCGCCCCGGCAGCGATAAAGCATAGCCGCTGCTTACAGCTGATCCAGTTCCGCCATTATATCTTGCGGCAGGACTGTCATGCAGGCTTGCGCATTGGCATGAACCTGTTCGGGCTTCGTCGCTCCAGCGATTACCGATGAAACGAAGGGCTTGGCAGCGAGCCAGCCGAGCGCCAGCTTCGTCATCGGGACGTTTGATTTGCGAGAGATTTCTGCGAGGCGACTAACCTTCTCGAACCTTTCGGGCGTCAGGAACTTGTCGAAGAAGGGTATCTTCTTGAGCGTTTCCAGACGACCCGAACTGTCGTCACCGCCGAGATATTTGCCAGTCAGAAGCCCGTTGGCGAGGGGGAAGTAAGGTAAAAACCCGACTCCATGGTCGATCATCAAGGGCGCGAGCTCCTGTTCAATGTCACGCGCCAGCAAACTATATTCCGATTGGCAGGAAATAAACGCTGCACGATGCCTGGTGCCGGCAGCTTCCAGTGCTTCAGCCAGTTGCGCGGCGCTGTGGTTCGCGCAGCCGACATAGCGCACCTTTCCCTCCTGAATGAGCTGATCGAATGCGCCCAGCGTTTCCCCGATCGGAACAGCCGGATCGGGATAATGCAGCTGGTAGAGATCGACATAATCGGTGCCCAGGTTGGCCAGGCTCTCTTCCAATGCCTGTCGCACATAGGCAGGAGCGGCGCCCTGCTTATCGTCGCCGTCGCCAACCTTGTCGCCCACCTTGGTAGCGATGATCACGGAATCCCGGCGGCCCTTGAATGCTTCGGCCAGGATGCGTTCCGATTCCCCCGGCGGGAAGCCGTAGTTGTTCGCCGTGTCGAAGAAATTGATTCCGGCGTTGAGCGCAGCAGAGATCACTTCGAGGGATTTTTCCTTGTCCAGGAACCAGCCGAAATTGTTGCAGCCAAGACCGGCAACAGAGACCTTCAGGTCGGATTTCCCGAGATTGCGCTTTTCCATGTCGAGAATATCCCCTTTCAAGGTTGGCCGTATATGTACCGGATGGGATCTGAGCCGTCCCACCCTTCGGCGGCATCCCTCACCATTTTGTAAAAGTCGCTGACAACAGCTTCTTCATAAAATTCGGTCAGCATGCCGAACTCCTTGCGGGTGTCCATCATCGCATAAGGGCTGGGCTTGGAGTCTCCGAGCGGTGACACGACGGAATAGAGGATGTTATCAAAGCCCTTAGTTTCATAATCCTTGATCGCCCCGTGGATGTCATCGACGAACACCGTCATATGGTGCACGCCGGGCCCGCCCGTGGGATAAAGTTCCCGGTAGGCCGACGGCGTGTCACAATGCTGCTCCACCAATTCGACCATCACGTCGCCCCATTGGCCGACGACACCTGTCGTATCGAGATCGATCTCCTTGCCCCGATAGGTTTGCAGGTCATGGGGAAGATGCGCGAGCACAAAGAAGGGGCCGGACCCGAAGCGGGCCATATGCCGTTGCGCCCATTCGATCGCGTCCGGTACAACGAATGCGATCTGCCGCACCTTCTTGAGTTGGCCTGAAACAGGGTCCAGGAACATCGAGCCTCTCCTTGTTTTCAAATCGGCAATCGTTGGTTCGCCGCTAGAGGGGCGACGCACGCTGCTTTTCGCCAGCTACCCACGAAATCCGTCACGCCATAGGCGCTGCGGGCGCGGGCGCCCGCAGACCATTCGTCATTCGGCGGCAATAGACATTTCATTTTCGGCGATCAGTTGATCGATGCGATCGTGATAGTGGGCGATCCGCTTTTCCTGCCCGGCCAATTCGGCGCCGTTCCATCCGCGCGAATGCATGCCGCGCTGTTGCGCCTCCATGATGCCCGCATCACCATCTAGTGTGATGCCAAGGCTCCCCTCGCCGAAGTTACGCCATTCGCGTTCTACAGGCGCGCGCGCGGTGTCGGCCACGCCACCCGCCGACGTCAGCATCTTGGTGAAGAAATCCTCCGTGCCCGTCGCATAGAACCACGTGTCGAAGGTGCATTTTTCCGGGTCCGTCGGGTGCGGCCAGGCGCGCAGGAACAGCATACCGTCCGAAAAACAGGTCAGCGTCAGATTGGGGAAGATCGAATAAAGGAAGGTGTCGGTCAGTTGCGCATCTTCCATCCGGTCGTAATGGCTATGGCCGCGCTCAACGCCCAGTTTGCGCTTCTGCGCGATGATCGCCTCACGGATCGCCAGCGGCTTGTCTCTAAAATCCTCTGGATTCAACTCCCAGGTCTTGAGGTCCTGAATCAGATAGTCGTCGATCGCCAGCTTGCCGTCCGGCAGATAGCGCGAGGGCTGGCTGCCCGGCGTTACAAGGCGCGCATGACCGTTCTTCAACGTTTCGATGATCGCGGTCACATAATAGGGTTCGTTCACATACAGCCCTTCAGGATGGGCCGTCGGGATGTGGTATGTTTCGCGGAAATTGTCTGAAATGATCTTCCAGTTACAGGGCATCCGCACAGAAATGGCCTGTGTGCAGTGCATCAGTTCGAAGGGATAGCGCGCTAAGGGCTCGTAGAGTTCACCCAGATACTCTTTGAGAGGCATTGGGTTGGCATCCATGTTTACCCAGACGAAGCTGGCAAAGGTCTCGCTGTTCAGTTCAGCGAGCCGCTTGCGCCCGCACGGCGATCCGGCGCTGAAATCCTCGGGGTCTTGCGCGCTCAGGCACTCGCCTTCCAGCGACCATTTCCAGCTGTGATAAGCGCAGGTGAAGGACGGCATCGACCCTTCCGCCACCGACACCAGCTTGTTCCCACGATGCTGGCAGACATTGTAGAAGGCTTTGATGCCGCCGTCTTCCTGGCGCACCACCAGGATCGACTCCGCGCCGACCTCTTCCACCAGGAAGTCGCCCGGCTCAGGGATCTGATCTTCACGGCAAACCACGAGCCAGCTCTTGGTCCAGACCGCATCCCATTCCCGCGCCGCGAAATCGCGGTCGAAATAGCGCCAACCCTGAAGTTTTGAAGAACGCCCGGCTCCCGCCTCGGCGACCAGATTTTCCGTCATATCCATCTCCTGTCGATTCAATCCAGGCGCATCCCGGCGCGCTGATCCTGTTTCCAATCGTCCAGTCATATCTGGCGACCCGCATCACACTCTTAAGGTGATGGGCGGCCCGATCCCAGACGATCATGCATAACGGACAATTGTCCGTCAATAGTAGAGTAATTGTATCGGCCGGGGCCTACGTCCCGCTGACGCAGACCCCTCCTTCAACTTGCTGACGGTTTGTCCACCGCCTGGGCAATCTTCATCGCCAGATCTTCAGCAACTGGTTTCAGCATCGGACCCAGCAACAGGTTTAGGACTGGACCGGTGGCGCCGCCCGCCTGGACGTTCAGCCTGAAGGTGATCTGTGTATTCGAACTGCCCGCCTCCGCCACCGGCTTCACCGTCTGCACGTCGGCACTGTTCGTCACACGCCGCAGCAACCAGCGGGATAGTCGCTCCCACAAAAGGCTCAGCCAGCCGCTCGATGGAGGCGTCGCAGAGCCGGTGGAAGCTGGCGCGGCATCGGGCACGCCGCCGCCGAGGTCGGTCGCGAGAAATTCACCCGAACCTGTGACAGGCTCCTGCAAGCCCTCCATGACGAAAGTAACCCGGCTAGGCTCGTTCCATTCCGTGACCTGTACCTTGAATTCCGCGCTGCGGGTCAAACCGCCCAGCTCGCCCTTCACCACCCAGATGGACTCGTCGCGGTTGATCTTCTCATGCCGCTGATAGCCTGTCAGAAATGGCGCCCAATTGTCCATGTCCTCCACGAAATTCCAGACCTGAGGCAGGGAGGCGGCGACCGTTGTAGTATGTTCGACTTCAGGCAATCTCGCCTCCTCTTCAGAATCTGTTGACGCTGGACGCTGCCTCGCGCCCCGCGATGTGGCCGAAGACGAGGCCCGGTCCGATCGTCGCCCCGGCGCCTGGATAGGCCATGCCGGTGAACCCTCCGGAAACATTGCCCGCTGCATATAGGCCGGGAATCCGACCGCCCCTGACATTCACAACCTCGGATCTGGCGTTGATCTTCGGCCCCCCCTTGGTGCCGAGGACCCCGGAATAGACACGGCAGGCGTAGAAAGGAGCCTGATCGACCGGGCCCAATGACTGGAGCGCCCCTTCGCGGGACGGGTCGCCATAATGACGATCATATTTGCTCTGCCCCCGGTGGAAATCGGGGTCCTCCCCACGCGCCACATTCGCGTTGAAACGCGTGACCGTGTCTTCAAGGCCATCAGGATCGACGCCGATTTTCTCCGCCAATTGGCGCAGCGATGGTGCGGATTCAAGCCACGCGGGAATGGGATCCCCGGGATAGCGCGTGCCGAAGGGATATTTGTCGAGGAAGCTCCCATCGAGGATGATCCAGGCGGGGAGGTTTGGATAATCGAACGCCACGGGATCGAAATTGCGGAAGGCGCGGCCCACATCGTTATAATTATGGGCTTCATTGACGAAGCGCTTTCCCGCGCGGTTAACCATGATCGAACCGGGGGAAGCCCTTTCGCCGACAACCATGCGGTTGAGCTGCTGCCCTTCATATTCATCCCCGGGAATGCGGATCATCGGCATCCACCAGGCTTCATGGGTGTTGGCCATGCTCGCCTGGGCTTCCGCTGCCATGATAAGGCCGTCGCCTTCGTTGTAAGGCGGGCTGAGCGGACCTTCGATAGAACCGGCCATGAGATCGGTCGCCATGTCCTTGTTCCACTCAAAGCCACCACTCGCGAGGATGACGGCACGGCGCGCGCCGATCCTGACCATGCGGCCATCCTGCTCGACCTCGATCCCCACGATCGCGCCATCCTCGATCACGAGGCGGCGGCCACGCGCGTTCCGGCGAAACTCGACACCCTTGTCTACTGCGCCCTTGATGAGCCCAGCCATCAGCGCCATGCCGGTCCCTACCATGCCCTTGGCAAGCCGGTCGCCGATCACCTCCGGATCCAGCATATTGGTTCCGTCATCGATATCAGTCATCGCGACGGGCAGCGGGAAACAAGGCGCCGAACGTAGGTGAGCGCGCAGTTCCCCCAATTCTCCCGCAGGGAACAGGCCGGGACTTACGGAGCGGCCGAAGGTGCCGCCGGGATGTTCAGGGTGATAGTCTGGAGTCTTCAGAGCCCGGAACGCCAGCTGCGTCTCCTCCTCAAGGAAACGCAGCACACCCGGCGCTTCATCGACATAGGTTTCGGCGAGTTCGACGTCCATTTTGCCGAGCGAAAGGCTGCGCAGATAGGTAAGAGCCTGCTCGCGCGAATCTGTGGTCCCCACTTCATGCATATGGTGATTGTTGGGAATCCACGGCACCCCGCCCGACACGGCGCTCGTCCCACCCAGTTTGTCGCTGCGCTCCAGCACCAGGGTCTGACAGCCGCGATGCTGCGCAGCGATCGCCGCCGACACGCCCGCCGCGCCGGAACCCATGACCACCACGTCGAAAACCTCATCCCATGCAGCCATTATAGCTCTCCAGTCGTTCGCGGTCCGCGCCGCGTCCTTTGTCGTTCATATGTGTTACGCATGGCTGCGTTCCCGGATCAGGTCCGCGGCCTTTTCGCCGATCATTATGGCGGGCATGTTCGTGTTTCCGCCCACCAGCGTCGGCATCACCGACGTGTCGGCAACCCTGAGGCCGCCAATGCCCCTGACACGCAGACGAGCATCAACGACGCTGTCATCGTCCGATCCCATCTTGCAGGTGCCGGCGGTGTGGTAATCCGCGTTCGCATTGGCGCGGATGAAGGCATCGATCTCATTGTCAGTCTGCACCGACGGGCCAGGTGACAGTTCATCGCCACGATAGGGATCGAAAGCGGCCTGGCCGAAAATCCGGCGGCACATTTTGATGCCGTTGCGGAAATCGACCATGTCGCGAGCGTCGCTCAGGTAACGGTGATCCACAACCGGAGCCGCCTGCGGGTCGGGTGACGCGAGCGTTACCTGCCCGCGACTGTGGGGCCGAACCACACAGACATGCGCCATGAAGCCATGCCGGGGCATCAGGCCGGTCAATTCGTCGTTCATCAGGGCGAGCACAAGCGAGAGCTTTATGTCCGGTTCAGTGACGTTGGGCTGCGACCGAATATAGGCAACCGCCTCCATACCCGTGCTGGCGAGCGGCCCCTTGCGCAGAACCAGATATTGGCCAAGTGCTAGCGCGCCTTTGAGCGGGCTGACATATTGATAATGGGACACAGACTGCGTGACCGCCTGCTTCACATAAAGGGAAAGATGGTCCTGAAGGTTCTGACCCACGCCTGGCAGATTGGACACTGGGTTTATGCCAAGCTGCGACAATGTCGAAGCGTCACCGATGCCAGACAGCATCAGGAGCTGGGGCGAATTGATGCCGCCGCCGCAGAGGATCACCTCACCATCTGCCCGAAGATCCAAATCCTGACCTTTTTCCCGGACGCGGACACCCACGGCGCGGCCGTTCTCGACCAGTATTTTGAGCACATGCGCGCCCAACCGCACGTCCAGGTTTGAGCGCGACCGGAACGGCTTTATGTAGGCCGTCGCCGCGCTCCACCGACGTCCTGCGCTGACGAACATATCGACGGGACCCGCACCCTCGCGAGCCGCCCCGTTCGTGTCGTCATTATAGGGATAGCCGGCCTGTTCGCAGGCTTGCAGAAACGCCTTGGCGAGCGGGTTGTGAACACCCGGACGGCTGATCCTGACCGGCCCGGAATGACCGTGCAACAGAGCGTCTCCGCCGGGTTCGTAATTTTCAGCCCGCTTGAAATAGGGCAGCACATCCGCATAGGACCAACCGCTGTTGCCCAGTGCAGCCCACCGGTCATAATCACTCGGCGTGCCGCGATCGTAGATCATTCCGTTGATGGAGCTGCCCCCGCCGAGAACCTTGCCCCGAGGCAAGAACAATATACGGTCGTTCAATTCCGTCTGGGGCGCACTTGTATAATTCCAGCTATGCTTTCCCGACATCAGGAGCGGCATCAGCCCGCCGGGAGCGTGGATGAAGGGGTCACGGTCAGCACCACCCGCCTCCAGCAGGATGACCTTGCGCCGACTGTCTTCCGACAGGCGGTGGGCAAGCGCGCAGCCTGCCGCCCCAGCGCCCACAATAATATAATCCGCGTTCAATGCCCACACTCCACCATCAAGACCCGACCGTCGGGAACGGGATTCCCGCTGCAATGGCTCACCGGCGCGCGTTGGCCTGAACGCAAAAGACCCTGCAACAATCCTACTCCCGCTAGGCGCGTAGTCCGCACCTGTTATCTATCGGCACCCTTCGGCATCCTGCACCTGTTTATGCGACTGCTGTCACGTGGCGCAATGGCCGCCTTCGCAAATATCTCAACCCACCTCCGCTGGCACCGCAACCTCGACTTGGCCATCCACGACACGTGTTTGGAACGTTCGCAGCGGCTTGTCCGTAAGCTGCCCCTTGGGATTGCCGGTTCGCAGATCGAAGGGCATGCCGTGTTCAGGACATAGCACCATGCAGCGTCTGATGCGCCCAGTGGCCAGAGAAAAGGCACGATGCGTGCATTCATTCTGCACGCAAAAAAACTCTCCATCCGCATTACACAGCAGAAGGTCCAAGCCGTTCACGCTGATCGGCTTGCTGCTGTTGTTCGGCAGGTCGGCCGCCGCCGCGACCGGAAGGAAATCGGCGTTCATGCTATGATCAAGCCTCCATCAACCACCAATTTTTGGCATGAGCCATATGACGCCGTTAAGATGGCAGGAACAGCGATATGAGCGACATCCTTCGGCCGACATAGCAGAGCTGATGCCGTAAGCACGACGACGGCGAGATCGTCCGCAGCTATGGCCTACCCTTGGCGCTTGTGCCAACGCACCTCTCCTCATAGCTTGTTTCCGTGCGGCCGGAATCCAGCTCACATTGTTCAAAGACAGACAAATGTCACATACCATCATCTATCGCCGCAGCCATGGCCTGTAAAGCGATATCGTGCGCTAGGATACTATTTTTTGCCACGTGACAATTGGCAGGTTTGGCGGGACTGCGCTTACTTGAAACTTCACCCCTCTATGCTATGGTTGAGCGATGACAAAACAGGGACTGGCGCCGCGTAAAGCCAAAGCGGAAAAAAATGCGACGAAGATCAAACCGCATAGTTTGAGAACGGATTCGGAGCCAAACACCCTTCAAACCCTTCAAAGTGAATTGCTTTCCGAACGGGAGAAGCTGGGGCAGCGCGCGCCCGGCAGAGCCCGTGTCGACCGGATCATTGAGGCAACGATAGAGTTGCTCAAAGAGCATAAGCCGGCCGACATCTCCATTGCGATGATCGCCGACCACGGCGGTATCACCCGCACATCAATCTACTCCCACTTCGCCAGCGTTGATGAGATATTGGGCCAGATTGCAATTCGGTTCGTCCAGCAGACGGGCGTTGAAGTGGAGCGCTATGTGCGGCGACGCAAGCCGCAGAGCCTGGAACAACTGGTCACGTTGATGATCAAGGGCATCCAGAACTATTTCAACCAGCCCAATCCAGCGAAGCCGGGCGCACTGGCGCGTCACATTCCATTTGAATCGCGTCATCTGGTGCGTGATTTCGACAAGGTTGCAGCTCTGCCCTACCACACTTTGTGGCACACGGGATGGTCGATCGAACCACTGTCGGAAGAAGACCCGTTTCGGACACTGGTGATCATCCAGTCGGCAATTTTCGAAGCCAGTATACAGCAGCATGGTAAGATCACGGATCTAGCGGTGAAGCAGGCGACAGAAGTCGCGCTGGATTTCTTGGCGCGTGCCGAGGCGCGTTACGGCGCAGCGCCGGAAGAAGCCACGGCCACGGAAAGCAGGCAGGAAGACAGGATAATGGCGGCCGCGAGAACCCTGGCCGCACATGACGACCCCGCTATGCTCGAAATGGCAACGGCTCAGATCGAATTGCTGGCGTCTACGGTAACAAAATTGGCAGCGAAGCCCGCGCCAAAGCGCCGCAAGAAAGTTTGACCGGAACGGCATCGACACAGCGCAAGTGCCGTTTCTCTGGTTGACCGCAGTCGGCGAAACTACTCAACGGGCGAGAATGGCACTGGGAATGGCTGTCGCTGACGAGTCGTCTGCCACCCACGTCAACCCACCATTTAGAGCGGAATCCGTCCGGGAGCCGCACTGAACCAGCGATCATATGCTGACGCAACAGGCGAGTACTCTAAGCTCGCGCGCCCATTGTCCTAGTTTTCTGATGCCCGAAAGGTGCCAATTCGGTCCGGCGATTGCTAGCTTGGTCCTGTGGCCTATTATCGAACTTTCCATAATCACCGGATTGCGTTCTCATGCATCTGTGGCCGTCCAAGGATGAGCCACCGGTAATCAGATTAGTCGCGCGGCAAAGGACGCGACAATGGAGGGGATAGCATGCGGACCTTTACAGGCTCTTCGCTGTTGGCGCTCAGTTTGAGCGCGATTGGGACTGGTAATGCTCTGGCGCAATCTTCAGGCGGTGCGGCGCAGTCTTCCGCCGCAGAACTGGCGGACATCATCGTCACTGCTCAGAAGCGAGCAGTGCCATTGCAGGATGTGCCGGTCGCAGTGACGGCTTTCACTGGCGAGACGATGCGGGCGTCCAACCTTGATGCCCTGACCGGCCTGCGCGGCATGGTGCCCGGCATGACGATTTCACGATCCGGCGCAGCCCTCAACACGCCCCAGATCAGCCTTCGCGGCATCTCACTCCAGGACCCGAACCGCGCCGTCGAATCCGGCATCGGCTTTACGATCGACGGTATTCCGCTGGCGTTTCAGCGCGGCACGCTGCTTGATGCCTTCGATATCGAACGTTTGGAAATCTTGCGTGGCCCACAGGGCCTTCTGTTCGGTCGCAATACGACGGGCGGGACGGTGAACGTCATTCGTTCTCGCCCTGATCCAGACGCGCCCGTCAGCGGCAAACTGCGCGCGACGGTGGGCAGTTTCGGACGAACGGATTTTGAAGGCGTCGTGATGGCGCCGATCATTCCCGGCCTGTTGGCGGTAAAGGGCGCGATCGCGATCAAGAAGCATAAGGGTGAGTTCCGCAACAGCATCACGGGCGATCGCGAAGGCAAACGCGATATGCGGGATTATATGCTGTCGCTAGTGGCAACTCCGTCCGACCGGACCAGCATCTATCTGTCACTAGAACGGATGGAAGATGACAGTGAGGTGCCGCCCTACGTCCCTCTCCTCACTCCGGATCTTATTCCGCTGACCGGTCCCAAGCTGCTCACGCCCAATGGCTTGGGCACGCTGGGTTACCCAACTTACGTTTCAGGGCGCAATATCCAGTGCCTCAATCCCGCAACCTCAATCGTATGCAGGCCGCTTAGCAAAAAGCGCAATGACGTAGAGACATCGCAGTTCCCGGCTTATTACAATCTGAGCGCGATGACATTGGAAGTCGCTCACGAACTGGATGGCGTCAAGCTGGTCAGCCTTTCAGGCTATCGTGAAGACGAAGAAGACCAGCTTGGCGATTTCGACGCGACCCGCTTTGCAATCCAGCGGAACGACAAGCGGGAAAGCTCTTGGCAGTTTTCCCAGGAGTTACGCGCGGAAACGCAGTTCGACGGTCCGATCAACTTCGTGGCGGGCGCATTCTTCATCGAATATGCATTCACCGCGCGGCAATTCCCTTCCGTCGATCTAGCCGGATTGTCGGCGACGACCCCGCCGGGCACAGCCTTCTACAACTCGCTCAACGCCTACCGCATCCATCAGAAGAGCCGTTCCTTCGCGTTGTTCTTTCAGGGCGATTGGGACATCACTGATAAGCTGCGCCTGACGGCAGGCGCACGGCAGACGTGGGATCGCAAACAGACTAACTTCACGCTCTGGGGACGCATCCTTCAGCCGATCCGCGACCAGTTCGTGCTCGGCCCGCAACAAGGCCCGGTGAACGCTTCGGTCAAGTTCGACCAACTGACGCCGCGCATCGGATTGCAATATGATGTAAAGCCCGACCTCCTCGTCTACGCCAACTGGAGCCGCGGCTATAATGCTGGCGGGTTTAACGGCCGAGCAGGAAGCATCGTTAACGCCGTCATTCCCTATCGCCCCGAAATCATGGATGCCTATGAGGTCGGTTTCAAGAGCGAGTGGTTTAACCACCGCGTCCGCCTCAACGTCGCCGCGTTCCACAACACGCTGAAGGACAAGCAGGAAGATGTCCTCACAATTGCGCCTGGGGGAGCCGTTGTGACCGCGACCGTGAATGCCGCGAAGGCGCGGTACAAGGGCGTGGAGGCTGAACTCGCGATCGTACCCATTTCCGGATGGACAATCACGGGATCGGCCGGTTACCTGGACGCGAAATATCTTAGCTTCGTCGGAAATCTTGCCGGACAGGGTCTTGCCGACCTCTCCGGCCTCAAGCTTCGCCGGACCCCCAAATGGACCGCTGGGCTGATATCCGACTATGCGTTTGACCTTGGAGCCGGCCGAGCGGGACTTAATGCCGCACTCTACTACACCTCGCGCTATGAAACGAGTGTACTCAATGATCCACGCGGGTCCATTCCCCCGGTGACAAAAATCGACCTTGCCATGCGCTACGAGTTCCCGGTGCATGACAAGTTAAAGATGACGCTGACCGGTTTCGTCAAGAATGTGACAAACAACACCATTTATGACGGGTTCACGTCCAGCAACACCATCGGATCCTTCATTGACTTTGCGATCCCGTCGGTAGGCCGGACGTGGGGCGCATCCCTGGCGGCAGACTTCTGATGGCGGCCCACGATTTCTTTCACGGCAGTGACAAGATGGCGCTGCTCCAGAATTGCTGGGTTGTACCCGACTTGGATGCTGCGATGGAGCAGTGGCTATCAATGGGGGTGGGGCCATTTTTTCGGCGCGATGCCGATTATCCCGAAGCCCTTTATCGTGGAAAACCAGAGCCGCTCGCCTTCAAGGCTGCGCTGGCCCAAGCCGGTCCGGTTCAAATTGAATTGATCCAACAGACCAGCAAAGGTGCATCCGCCTATCGCGACATGGTTCCTGAAGGTCAGAGCGGCTTTCATCACATGTGCCGGATAGTTCAAAGCGTCGAAGAAGAAATCGAGCGTTTGCGAGCGCGAGGCATAGAGATGGCAAGCGAGTTCCGCTCGGTCGGCGGAGCGAAGGTTGCCTATGCCGACACCCGCAGCGAGCTAGGTTGCATGCTGGAATTGGTGCCTGCAGAGCCAGTGTTGATCAACCTGTTCCGTGACGTGGCCGAAGCCGCACGAAACTGGGACGGAACCGATCCCATCCGCATGCTGAAGCTCAAGAATGGCGGGGACTTGGAAATGGGAGCACCACAGTGAAGACAGAGGCAGCCAAGACGCTGGACGAGGTCACATTCGCGACGGCGGTGGACGTTGTAGTCGCTGGGCTGGGAGGTGCTGGCGCCTCTGCAGCGATTGCCGCCGCCGAAGCGGGAGCCGACGTTCTGGTCATAGAAAGGACGTCCGGCGGAGGGGGGTCTACCGCCATGTCGGGCGGCTTCATCTACCTGGGCGGCGGCACGCCTCCGCAAAAGGCCAATGGCTTCGCCGACACGCCAGAGAATATGGCCCGGTTCCTGAGGGCCACGCAACCGAAGGCCGCAGCAGACAAGATCGAGGCTTATTGTAAGGGCAGCGTCGGCCATTATGACTGGCTTATGTCGCTGGGCGTCACGTTCAACGAACGCTATTTCGACGGCAAGCATTTCCATCCCCATAGCGATGAAACGCTGGTGTGGACTGGCAGCGAAGCCTGCTGGCCTCTGTCTGAAGCGGCTGAGCCTATGCCTCGGGGGCACAAGCCGGGTGGCGGATTTGTTGGGCATCTTCTGTTCGACCGGTTGCTTCAGCGCCTCAATGAACTCAAGGTACGCGTGATCTACGATGCGGCAGTTAACGCGCTCGTCCGTGACGATGCGGGCGCGGTCGTCGGCATCCAGTATCGACAGGAAGGCCGAAACGTCGCAGTGGCGGCGCGCAAGGGCGTGGTGCTCGCCACCGGCGGCAGCGAATGGAACCGGGAGCTTGGCCTTGCCCATGGATCGAAGGGCGTGCGCGACGGCATCTCACCTCTGGGCGTCCCTACCGCCGACGGGTCAGGCATCGCCCTAGGCCAGAGCATGGGTGCGGCAACCATGGCGCTCGACCAGAGCATGGTGACGTCGCCCTTCTATCCGCCAGCCAGCCTGGTAAAAGGTATATTGGTGAACAGTCTGGGCCGCCGGTTCGTAGCCGAGGATGTCTATCACGCTTGGTCCACAGACGCGATTTTGAACCAGCCCGACGGCAAAGCCTATCTTATCTGCGACAATGTCAATTTCGGGCGGCCAGAGCTTGGCGACATCCGATCCGAGCGCAAGCATGAGGTCGTCGATGCTTGGGACAATATCCCGGAAATGGAGGCCGATCTTGGAATGCCTGAGGGCGCGCTGGTGGAGACGATCGGCAATTACAATCGCTATGCCACAACCGGATATGACGAGGAATTCCGCAAGAACCCCAAATGGCTCGCGCCCATTTCGGAAATACCCTTCGCGGCAATCGATTGTTCAGTAGGATCGGCCTATTTCTGCTGCATTAGCTTGGGCGGCATCGATACTGACGTTGACGGTCGGGCATTGAAGGCCGATGGCACGCCTGTCCCCGGCCTTTACGCAGTCGGTCAGGTTGCCCCCAACCTTTCGGTCGAAGGCTGGGGCTACGCGAGCGGTCTGTTGATCGGCGGCGCGACCTTTTTCGGGCGCAGGGCAGGCAAGGCTGCCGCCGCTGAACCCGTCCGCCTCGCTCTCGATCCCGGCTCGGAGCGCCCGGAATTTCCAGCCGACGCCGCCCGATAACGCGACAGCGATCGGCCGTCTCCAAACATACGCCTATCATTTCAGGAGCAATTCATGACATCCAACCCAACGGCCAATCTCTACGATAGATTGGAAGAAGATCCCTGGCGTTTCCTGAAACTGAGCCAGGAAGAATTGTTCGACCTGGATTATACTGAGGTCGAAAAGATTCAGCTCGCCCTCTTCCAGCGGCGGTTCCGGGATTTGAAACCCAAATTACGCGCTCTCCAGCGCCTGGCCGAGGAAGTCGGATTAGAAGAAATCAGCGGGTTCGATGACCTCACGCGTCTAGCGATGCCGCACACAATGTTCAAATCCTATTCCGCGCTGGACGTGCAGAAAGCACGGTTCGACAAGCTGACTCGCTGGCTTCAGGCGCTTACTACGCACGATCTGTCGAGCGCTCATGCCGAACACTGCGAGTCGATCGAACAATGGTTGCTGGAAGTCGAGCGTTCGACGCCGCTGCGTCCTGTCACTTCATCAGGAACGAGCGGAAAAATTTCGCTATTCCCGCTCAGTACGGTCGAAGAAAAACTTTTCATCGACAAGAACACCTATATCGTCGAGCCATATCATGACGAGCCGGGTATTTACGCGAAGAGCGGTGAATATGTTTTCGTCTGTCCGTGGCCTTCCCGCTACGGCCGCCATAACATCCCCCTCATCATGCGTGTCTTGAAGGAAAATTGCTACGGCGGCCGGGAAGACATGTTCATCACGCTGGACGATGGCACGCTGACCGCTGACGAAATGTGGCTGAACGGACGACTGCAACGGGCACAGGCGCTTGGCGAGGAACTGGAGCTGAGCCCTGCCGAGCAGGCAATCGCCAAGGCGCTCGCAACCCGCGCGTCCAATGCGGATGAACGGTGGACCCGCTTCATCGAAAATGCCGTGATTGGCCTGAAAGGCCAGAAGGTCATGTTCTACGGAGCGCTCATGAACCTCTACCTCATGGCTGAGGCCTGCCGGAAGATGGACATCTTCGTTGAATGGCATCCCGATTCCATGATCATGACCGGCGGCGGAGCCAAGGGGTTCAGCTTCCCTGAAGGGTGGCGCGATGTCGTCGCGGAACGGTTCCCACATCATGTGCCGGGGCGCGTCAAAGAAGTCTATGGCATGACCGAATCCAGCTCGACTGCGGTCTGCTGCCCCCATGACAAACTGCATCCCCTGCCTTGGGGCATCACTCACCTGATGGACCCGGCAACCGGCCAATCGCTGCCGCGCACAGGCACACAGACAGGACGCATGGTCGTGTTCGACCCCATGCCGACCACCTTCTGGGCCGGAGTCATCACTGGCGATCAGGTGACGGTACATTTCGACGGCGGATGCGCATGCGGGCGCAAGGGTCCGTTCATGGATAATGACATCACCCGCATTTCGGAGCTGAATGGCGGCGACGACAAAATCGTATGTGCCCGCACACCGCAGGCATTCCAGAGCCTAGAAGATTTCCTGGCCAAGGCGTCCTGACCCAATCTGTCTCGGAGTATCTGAAGATGAAAGAATATACTATCCCGCTCATCATCCGGGGCCGCATCATAGAGGATAATCTGGTCCGTTATGAAGGGCGTCGGGGAGAAATCGCTTTCCTCACCCCCGACGTGAACAAATATCTGGACCAGATCGTCCTGCGCAATGGCGCTGACCTGCAGGATTATTATTCCGTCAGCCTGGATAATATTCTCGACTTCCTTGAGGAATTGGGCCGCAGGCTGCACCCGGACATAAATCCCGACATTCGCCTGGCGCTGGAAATGAACATGCAGTCGTCGGGCCAGTCACCCGATATACTGCGCACCGCCTATGTTTCCTTCGCCGCGAACCTGCGGCGGACAATCGTCGAGGAAGCCGTCGATC
This sequence comes from Sphingobium agri, assembly GCF_023051225.1. Lineage (NCBI taxonomy): Bacteria > Pseudomonadati > Pseudomonadota > Alphaproteobacteria > Sphingomonadales > Sphingobiaceae > Sphingobium > Sphingobium agri. The sequence continues at coordinate 23,332 of NZ_JALKHS010000002.1, forward strand.
AAAATATCGGCCGCGACTATCTGGAAGGCTGGAAGCCAAGGCCGCTGCATGACCGGGACGCGATGGTGCGCGCTTTTGGGTCGCGCATCGTTCACCTGAACGCTGGCAACGCACCCAATGTGGCGTTGCACGCGGTGATCAACGGGTCCGTGCTGCGCTGTGACAATATCGTCAAGAGCCCCTCTAACGATCCCTTCACCGCCGTCGCCATCGCAAAGACGATGATCGCGATGGACCCCGACCATCCGATCACCCGCCATATGACAGTTGCTTATTGGAAGGGCGGCGACCTTGGCTTCGAGAAGAAGCTATATGACACACGCAATATCGACAAGATCGTCGCCTGGGGCGGCCCGGCGTCGATGAATCACATCCGTCAGCACTTGACCTCGGGCCTCGACCTGATCGCGCTTGATCCGAAGGTCAGCGCCTCGATCATTGGCGCGGAAGCGTTGGAATCAGAGGAAAAGATGCGCTGGGTTGCACAGCAACTGGCCAAGGACTTCGGCTATTTCAATCAGGAAGGCTGCGGCAATAGCCGTCTCGCCTATGTCGTATGCGGCAGTGATGGGCCTTCGCTCGACCGGCTGAACCACTTTGGCCGACTGGTCCATGAGGCGTTGCAGGCGCTGCCCGCCGCTTATAGCTCGCCCCATCCCGCTTTCGACCCGGTGCTGCGCGACGAAATAGAAGGCATCCGCTACTCCGAAGATTACAGGGTGTTCGGCGTCAAGGCGAATGAGGGCGGCGTGATCGTGTCGCAACAAGCCGAGGCTGTCGAATTCAGCGACCGGATCGGCGGGCGCGTCATCAACATCATCCCCGTCCCCGATCTCGATGCCGCAGTTGCCGCCGTGACCATCCATACGCAGACGATCGGCATCTATCCCGATGCGACGCAGGCGGAGATCGCTGACCGGTGCATGTTGCGCGGGGCGCAGCGGCTCTCACCGCTCGGCTGCATTGCCTATGAGGGACTTGGTTATCCTCATGACGCGATGGAGATCATGCGGAGGCTCGCCCGCTGGGGTGTTCGGGAGCAATTCGACGAAGCCATTGCGGAAGCAGGCGCCGGGATGATGTGCGCGGCCTAACGAGATGCGCACATTTCATGAAGGGGAGCGGGATCAATACGCTCCGACGGGCCGCTCAATGCTGTGATCTTCCCCGATCAGCGGCTCCTGTCAAAGCTCCCCTTCCCTTTTGCCACGCGGCGCGACCGCGCCCTGCGTCAACTTGACGGTAGCGCTCATCGATCAGCTTGACGGCCTCATTTTCCCAGTCATCCATTATGTGACTGATCTTGTGACCGATCTCCGACATTATCTGTCCTACCAGGAGAGGCGAAAGAACAATGGAGATGATTGAAAAAGCTGCGACTTGAGGGTCGGTATCCGCCCGATAATAGCCTTGCCGTACCAAGGTCCGGATCAGTTCCTGCATCCGATTGAAGCTGCCCTGCGACTTTTTCTGCCGGTAGGAATGCCATACCGTCGAATAGGGGCGGAAACTTTCAATCAGGACCACGCTAGCCGTACCGCGGTGGATTTCGAGCACATTCATCCAGCCGCTGACGATCTTGCGGGTGGCGTCCTGGCAGTCGGTCAGGAACAAGCTGTTCAGGTCATTGAGAGTCTGCGCGATGTCGCTGCTCAGATTGTCCAGCGCCGCGTCGATCAAGCCATTCTTGCCGTGATAGTAATAGTGGATCATGCCCGCGTTGGTGCCCGCGGCGGACGCGATCTCCCGCGTCGTCAGGTCCAAATGACTCTTGTTTCGCAAGCCATGCTCCATCGCATGGAGCAACTCGTTCGATACTTCGCGGTTGTCGGAAACCGTCGGTCGACCACGCGCGGCAAATGCACCAGGGCGGGCGTCGCCTAGCTTCGTCATGGGCACCTCTCCATCAACTTATCGATGCAGTCACTCCCGCCGCCATTATCCCATGGAAGGAAGAGAGGCGCAACCGCTTGAAGCCTTACCGCCTCTTTCCTGCAAAGAAGCAGGCGAAAGCCGGCTGCGTCGCGCCTCAGCCATGGATTGATGAACTTACTGCGGAAGCTGGTGCAACGCGCAAAGCTTGTTACCGTCCGGATCACGGAGATAGGCAAGATAGAGGGCTCCCATCGGCCCTTCGCGCACGCCCGGAGCATCCTCAATGGACACGCCGCCATTGGCTACCCCTGCCGCATGCCACGCATCGGCCTGCGCTGGATCTTGAACGGCGAAGCCGACCGTACCACCATTGGCATGGGTCGCTGACTGGCCATCGATCGGTTTGGTAATCAGCAGCGAGAGGCCATTATGCATGTAGATCAGCCGCCCATTATCATCAATGAATGCCGACGGGCCCCCGAGCGCTCCTATCGTTGCGTCATAGAAGCGCTTAGACCTTTCGATGTCATTGCTGCCAAGCACGATATGGGAAAACATGAATCTCTCTCCAAAATAATAGCCCTGCGGGCGTCAACTTGCAGTTAGGCACTCGGTTTATCTCGGAATAAATGACATTTGTCAAAAACTGCTCGCAACGCCGATCTGACGTCGGATGCATCTGTTGCCTCTCAGGCCGGAGCGAGCGCGTCCTGCTTCGCCTCTTGCAAGCAGGATTGGGCAGCTCTGCGGCCCGTGAAGACACAGTCCGCCAGGGAAAGACCGCTAATGTAGGTGCGCGATGGAATGCTTCCTGTTGCCCGGCCCGCTGCATAGAGACCTGGGATCGTGCTGCCGTCGGCGCGTCGGACCGCACCCGTCGCTTCATCTAGCGCCAATCCTCCCAAGGTATGGAAAGTGATGAAACTGTAGCGGTTGGCCAGGGACACATTCATCGCCACATAGGGGCCGTTGCCGAGCGATTTCAAATGATCCTTCAGCTTTGAAAAATCATCGTCATGCCGGTTGCGGACCAAGTCTTCATAGCGGCGCACGGTCTGGCGCAGGCGATTGGGGTTGATGCCGCATTTTTCGGCAAGCACGTCGAGATCCCTAGCTCGCTTCGTGCCGCCAAGCAGAAGATTGAGCATGGCTGGAGCACCAAAGCGCATGAATGCGTCCACGCCGTCCGTGGCCACCTGCCGCATCGCCTTTCGAATGTCCTTGGTGGACATGATCAGCCATGCTTTGCCCTCGGGTTGGGCGGCGATAGCTCGGCCGAGAGTGCCGACATAAACGGCTTCGTTGGCGAACCGGTCGCCCGCCTGGTTGACGAGGATGCCATCCAGCAGCGCCGCGGGCGGAGATTGGACCCGACCTACGAACATGGCATCCATCCCCACGGTATCCGCGCCGAGCGCCGTGCCGAGCTTCACTGCCGTTCCGTCGTCGCCCAGCGTGCCCAAGCGCATCATGGTCTTGTAATGCCTGGCGAGCGTCGGAGCATGCTGGTTGAGCATGTCCAGATTGAAGACAAAACCGCCCGTCGAAAGGATGACGCCGGTCTTCGCCCTGATATAGCGCAACTGGCCATGCTCCTGCTCCACAGCCCGCGCCGCCTTGTTCGCGGCTTCGGCCTTGCTCTCCTTGAATGGAGCGGTAGGCGGGAACTTGTCGTAATATTTCTGATGCTCGGCATGTTTCGCCGCTGGCAGCTCGAGCGCGGCGACGCCGACGACTCGCCCGTTGCCATCGACGACCAAGCTTTGAACGATCGTATGCAGCCTCGTGCGAATGGCCGATCGATCAGCGGTCTCCCGCAGCGCGCGATACAGCTTGTTACCCGTGAATCCGCGTCCAAGTGTCCTATGCCCTCGCGGCGCGGGCTTGGCCTCGCGGCAATACGCTTCCACCTTTTCATTGCCTGAATATTGCAGGAAATAGCCCTCGGGCGGATAGGTCGTCTTGCCTGTATAAAGCTTTGTCCCGAACACAACGCCATGGGCCTGCAACCATTGCAGATTGCCCGCGCTTTGATCGCAAAAGCGCTTCAGCGTCTCCGGCTTGACGACATCGCCGACTTCGAGTCTCAGATATTTCATCATGTTGTCAGGATCGTCGACAACGCCGTTCTGTCGTTGGATGTCCGTTCCGGCGGCATAGACCACGCCGCCGCTGAATGCCGTAGCGCCCCCACCATTGAAGCGGTCGATCGCAATGACGCTTGCGCCGTTTTCGACCAATTCCAACGCGGCGCAGATACCCGCTCCGCCATAGCCGACAATGACAACGTCAGCCGTATCATCCCACTGGAAGCTGTCGGCATCGCCGATGGAAACCTGCGGCTCGCCCTGCATCGATGTCATCATCTCAATCCTTCCGGCCATTCTGGTCCGATATCATTATATTCGTCCGGTCCATCACCCTCTCGCAGCCCCCGCTGGGTCACTAGCGGTGACGGGCCTGTAGATCAGGAACAAAAGGCCGATCATTACAAAGGAGGCGGTGTGAATATAGATGGCCCCGTCATAAGAGCCGCTCATGTCGAAGATTATACCAGCCATCGGCGCTGCAGCGAAGATCAGCGGCACTTGAAAGAGGTAGGACATGCCCATCCCAATGCCGACACGATCACGTCCTAGCCATTCGGCGGTCAATGTGCCGAACAGCGTCAATATCCCGTTGCAACACAGACCGACCGGGATGGACAAGGCAAGGAGGACCGGGAAATTCGCGCCCGCCAGGACTAGGCCGAGCCATGGCGGGATCTGGGCAAGTGAGAGGATGGCGAAAGCCTTCGCTCCACCGATGCGGTCGGCGATCCAGCCGAACAGCGGGGCGCCCGCGACCCCTGCCATCCCCTGCACAGCCAGCAACAGCGAGGCAGATCCAAGGTCAAGCCCGCGGCTAATCGCGAGCGCAGCAAGATGCGTAATCATGACGAGGCCCGCCGCACTGAGCACGCCTACGCCGATGGTCATAACCCAAAAGGCTGGCTCGCGCAGCAATCGTACGGGGGTGCCACGGGCGGCTTGCGCCTCCGGAACCGCGCCGATGCCCGCGCTCCTTCCAAGTTGCCCAACGCGCGCGGGATGATCGATCAGCAGGAACAGCAAGGGGACAAGCGCCGCCATCATCACGCCAAAGCACAGGAAGACGCTGCGCAATCCTATGGATTGGAGCATCATCGCGGCGACCACCGGCATGATCATATTGCCGATGGGCATATTGACGAGGCCGATGGCCTTGCCACGCTCCGATATGAACCAGTTGCTGACGACATGGGTGCAGGGGATAACGCCAATCAAGCAAAAACCCGGCCCGATCAGCAGCGCATAGCAGGCCAGCATTGCATAAATGGATTGAACATGGGCCATCAGCAGATAGCCCGCGGCGCTGAACAGGGCACCGGCCATCATCAGCAACCTGATAGGGAAGCGCAGCATCAGTGCGCCTGCCAGCGGCGACAATAGCCCCATCGCCAGCGTCAGCACGCTCGACCCTGCCGATGCCAGCGCCCGGGTGGTGCCGAACGCCTTTTGAATGGCGTCCACCAGCGCGCCGTAGCTGCCAAAATTGATGCCAAGGACGATGTTCAACACCACGAACAGGAGCGCGGCCATGCGCCAGCCAGAGAAGGCGCCCTCATTCATCTCCGTCGTCCTCATGAGCATCGCTCCTCGCGGTCCCATCCTCAGGCGCGAAGTGTCATCACAGCGAAATACCCCCATCCACCAGCAGCGTCTGCCCGGTGATGTAGGACGCCTGCTCGGATGCGAAGAATAGCACCGTGTTTGCCAACTCCTCCCCGCGGCCGGGACGATTGCCGAGCGGGATCATGCTGCTCATCAGCTTGACCATGTCCTTGCCGATGTCGCTCTGCGTCGTGGACTGGTCAATCGGTGCGATCGCGCCCTGGCCGATGTCGAACCAGCCAAGCCCGATGGAATTGGCGCGCACGCCATAGCGGCCTTCCTCCACCGCTATTTGTCGAACCAAGCTCTCGATGCCTGCCTTTGCCGAAGCGGACAAGCCGTCATTGATGAGAACCTTGTAATTGGCGAAGGATGTGCACGCGATCAAGGTACCGCGGTTCTCCCGCAGATGACCGATGGCGCCGCGCACGATGTGGAAAAAGCCTAGCAGCTCCGAATCCACCTGCAGCTTGAACCGTTCCGGTCCATTTTCGACGATCGGGCAAACCTCGATCACTGGACCGGCCGCATAGACAACCGTATGCACTGGCCCGTATTTGTAGGCGACCTCGTCTATGATTTCCTGCGGCCGTTCCGGCTGCTTTATGTCGGCCTGGTAGGCAGCGACAGTGCATCCCGCGTCGCGCAGTTCCTTTTCCAGATCGTCCGCCCGCCCCTTTCCACCGAAATAGGTGAAGGCGACCGTGCACCCCGCCTTTGCAAAGGCGCGTGTGAGGTGACCACCTGCGCCGCCGCTGCCGCCGAATATGACGACCGCGCCTTCCTTGAAGTCATAGGTTACAGACATCTCATTCTCCTAAGTGCAGTGACGCGCGCTCGTGCAAGATGAGGCTCAAAGCCTCATGCCGCCGCTCGCTTGGATCACCTGGCCCGTCAGCCACCCTGACGCGGGCGACGCTAGGAAAAGCACGATCTGGGCAATGTCGTCAGGAGTGCCGATGCGGCCGAGCGCCGCCATGCTCCTGAACATCTGCATCGCCTCGTCGCTCTCGCGGTAGCCGTTGATAAGGTCCGTATCCACTGGCCCGGGAGCGACGGCGTTGACGCGGATTTTGCGCGGCGCGAGCTCGACGGCCATCGAAACCGTGAATGAATTAACGGCAGCTTTGCTCATGGCATAGGCAAAGCCGGGGGGCTGGGCCATCAGTCCGCTCATCGATGAGATATTGACGATCGCGCCGCCGTCGTTGAAGCGGTTCAACGCTTGCTGCGTGACGAGTATCGGCGACTTGAAATTGACGCGATACATGCTGTCGATTTCTTCTTCATCGATCGTGGTGATCGGCGAGCTTCGTCCGGCGCCAGCATTGTTGATCAGAATATCCAGCCGTCCCCCAGCCTGCTGATCGAACTGCTCGTACAGATGAGCGACCCCGTCCGCATGGCTGAGATCCGCCTGGACGATCACGGCGTCCCCGCCTGCCTGGCGCACGTCGGCTGCCGTCCGTTCAGCACCTTCACGGCGGGAAGAATAGTGCGCAACGATCCGCGCGCCATTTTGCGCCAAGGCAATGGCAACCTGTCGCCCGATGCCACCTGAGGCGCCGGTCACCAAGGCGACCTTGCCGTCCAATACACCCATCTCAACCTCTCCCAGCAGTGAGCCGACACTCGGCAGACCGGCCATCCCTAACGGACCGCTTTATCTTCCCTCATTACGTGACTAATGTCGTACAAACTGTCAATAGCTCTGGCATATGCGCTTGATACGCGGCCGAACATAGAGAACGCAAAGTCCATTGTATCTGCCAATCCGCCGTGTCATAGAAGCTTATATAAGACGGATGTCATTTAATTTCTGGAGAGGACATGGCTGACGAGTTCGACTATATCATCGTCGGAGCAGGCAGCGCCGGTTGCGTGCTTGCGAACAAGCTTTCTGAAAATCCGTCGAATCGGGTGCTGCTTCTGGAAGCTGGTGGCGAAAACAAGCATATCTTCGTTCGCATGCCGAAAGGCGTGGCGAAACTGGTCGGCGACCCTAAGTTCGCCCAGTATTTTCCGGTTCAACAGCCGCGCGAAGACGGGTTGGACGCGAGCGAGATATGGTTGCGAGGTAGAGGGCTTGGCGGCTCGTCCGCCATCAACGGCATGATTTATATCCGTGGCCAACCCGAAGATTTCGAACAATGGGAGGAGCGCGGCGCCAAAGGTTGGGGCTGGAACACCATGCTCCGCGCCTTTAACGCCATCGAGGATCATGAATTGGGGGCGTCGAAAGAACATGGGGTCGGCGGCCCGGTGCATGTATCGACGTCGAAGTTCCATTACCCCCTTGCCGACCGGATGATCGAAGCAGGCGGACAGATGGGGCTGCCGCGCAACGACGATTTCAATGCCGGAAGCCGGGAGGGCGTTGGCTACTATCATCATAATATCAAGAATGGCCGCAGGCAGAGCGCGGCGGTCGCCTTTCTGGACCCAATACGCCATCGACCCAACCTGGTGATCCGAACAGGCGTGCAGGTAGACCGGATCATCATCGAAGAGCGCAGGGCGAAGGGCGTCATGTGCAGGATCGGCGGACAGAAGACGGAGTTCCGCTGCAGGGGTGAAGTCATCGTATCGGCAGGCGCGATCGCTTCTCCCAAGCTGCTCCAGCTTTCGGGGATCGGGCCTGCAGAAGATTTGAAAGCTGCAGGCGTCGATGTTCTTGTCAACAGCCCCGATGTCGGGCGGCGGATGCAGGAACACCCGATTTACGGTATCAACTATGATTTGCAGGGCGAAAAGGGCCTCAATCACCGCTATCGTGGCTTGGGCCTTGCGCGCAGCCTTGCAGAATATTTCCTGTTCAAGGGCGGCCCGATGGCGACGGTGCCGCAGGAGATCGGCATCTTTGCGCGCAGCCGTCCAAGCGTCACGCGGCCGGACCTTCAGTGTTTCGTCGGCGGCGTGACTCTGGCGCAGGGAGAGGCGGATGTCGCGGTCCCGACCAACGGCGTCAACAAGACACCCGGCATGATGATCGCAACTGCGATGCTGCGGGCCACCAGTGAAGGCACCCTGACAATCACCTCGCCTCACTCGGACGATCCTTTGCGGATCAATCCCAATTGGCTGACGACGCAGGAGGATTGCGAGACGGCGATCGCCATGGTGCGGTTCGTGCGCAAGTTGATGGCGCAGCCTGCCATTGCTCCATTCGTCACACGCGAAGTTGCGCCGGGTTTGAGCGGCAACGACAGCGACGAACAGATATTGACTGCCGTGCGCCGCCATTTGAGTTGCGGCACCCATGCCGTCGCAACATGCCGGATGGGCAGCGATGACGAGTCCGTGGTGGACCCCCGCACGCGCGTTCGCGGCGTGGAAGGCCTGCGCGTGGTCGATTGTTCGATCATGCCCAACCTGACTTCGGGCAATACCAATGCACCGGCGATGGCGATGGCGTGGCATGCATCATCGCTGATCCTTGAAGACGCGCGCTAGGCGCAAACGGGGCGGCCGCGCGCAAGACCCATAAAGGGCATGCAGCCAGGCGATCGTCTGAAAAATGCAGGAGAGATAATCGTGACCCAATGGGATGAGGAAACAGACGTTCTGGTGATAGGCTCCGGCGCTGCGGGCTGCTCCGCGGCGCTGGCCGCCAGGACAGCGGGCGCAGAGGTGCTGCTGCTTGAACGTACGGACAAGCTGGGTGGTACGAGTGCGGTTTCGGGCGGCGTACCTTGGATTCCCAACAATCATCATATGCATGAGATCGGGCGCAGTGATTCCCGCGAGCAGGCCCTCACCTATCTTCGCCGCATTTCGCTGGGCAAGATGGACGATGTCATGATCGAGACCTTCGTGGACACCGCACCACAGGTGCTGCTGTTCCTCGAACAGGAGACCGATCTTCGCTTCCGCGCTCTTCAGATGCCCGATTATCATCCTGAATTTCCGGGCGGAAATATCGGCCGTTCAGTGACGGCTGGCATTTTTCCGGCCGGGCAGCTGGGCGAATTACGGCCCGCCCTGCGATCGAGCGCACATTTCCCCATCCCGATTTCCATCGCCGATGTGGAAGACGGCATCAACGTGCTGGATTCCGAGGTCATCGGTGGTCGCCTCAACGAGGACATGGTCGGAATGGGCGGCGCGCTGATGGCGGGGCTGATCAAGGGTGCGATCGATCACGGTGTCCGGATCAGGCGCAATATACGCGTGCTGCGGGTCGTACAGGATGGCGATGTCGTCATCGGCGTCGAAGCCGACAAAGATGGAGAACCGCTGCGCATCGGCGCGCGCAAGGGAGTGATCCTGGCCTGCGGCGGATATGAGTGGAACAAGGAAATGACCCGCCAGTTTCTGCGCGGGCCCTTGCATGGCCCGCACAGCCCGCCCTGGAACGAAGGCGACGGGTTGAAGATGGCGATTCAGGCGGGCGCAGAGCTTGGCAATATGTCGGAAGCCTGGTGGCAGCCATCAGTGACGATACCTGGCGAAGAATATGACGGCCGCCCTCTGGTCCGGCTGACCGGCATCGAACGGTGCGGCCCCGGATCGATCATCGTCAACCGGATGGGTCGCCGGTTCGTCAATGAAGCGTGCAATTACAATGACATTGGGCGCGTGTTTCAAGCGTTCGATCCGGTCAATTTCGACTATCCCAACCTGCCTGCCTGGCACATCGTCAGCCAGGATTATATGGACCGCTTCCCGTTCCTGACGCGCTACCCGGGCGATCCGGTCCCGTCCTGGATGGCAAACGCGGACACGCTTGCTGAACTGGCAGCGAAGATCGGCGTCGATCCTGCCGGGTTGGAGGCAGAGGTCGCGCGCTTCAACGATAATGCACGCAAAGGCGTCGACCCGGACTTCCACCGCGGAGAAAGCGTCTATGAACATTATTGGGGCGATCCTGCCGCCGAAGGCCCTGCAAGGACGCTGGGGCCGCTCGAGCGCGGACCTTATTATGCCGTAGAAACCAAGATCGGGACAATCGGCACGAAGGGTGGTCCGCGCACCAACGAGCGCGCCGAAGTAATGAGCCTGTCCGGCGGCATCGTCCCCGGCCTTTACGCGGCGGGTAACGCCATGGCGAGCATCATGGGCATGGCCTATCCGGGCGGTGGAGCGACGCTGGGCCCGGCGCTGACCTTTGGCCATATCGCCGGGCGCGAAGCCGCGCGCGGCTCCAACCGCTTCTGAAAACCCCTGTCCAGCGGAAGCGGCCTGCCCCTTCCTGCGATGCTGACGAAGGAATTTCATCATGAATGATCCAAAAATTGTCGCGACTTATTACACGATCGCAGGCGATGCCTATCCAGGCGCGCCGGTCGCTAGTCCTTTCCCGTTGGAGCGGCGTGCCGCCGCAGCGGTGGCGGCAGGATATTATGGGATGGGGCTGTCAGGGGATGATCTGGCCGCAAACGTCGCGCTCCACGGCACGGCTGGCATCCGCCGCATCCTGAACGATGCCGGAGTTCAGTTCCTGGAAGTCGAATGCCTGACCGACTGGTTCGCACAGGGCGAGGCGCGCGCTGCTTCCGACAAGATGCGGCGCCTATGGCTGGATACCGCCATGGAGATCGGGACCAAGCATATCAAGATCGTCGGCGACATCAGCGACAGCGGTGTCTCGATGGAAACGATGGCCGCAGACTTCCGGCTGCTGAGCGAGCAGGCTGCCGAGGTGGGTGCCTATGTTTCGATCGAGGTCTTCCCGCTGGCGAATATTCGCGATCTCAAGTCGGGGCGGCAACTCATTGAAATGGCGGGTTCGGACAATGGCGGGCTGTTAATCGACATTTGGCACATGACGCGTCCGGGGATTCCCTATGATGAAGTAGCCGCCCTGCCCGCCAGCTATATCAAGCATGTCGAACTGGACGATGCGGCCGCTGAAGTCGTTGGCGGCATTTTCGACGATTCGACGGACAATCGCCTTCTGCCAGGCGAAGGTAGCTTCGACGTGCCGGCATTTCTGCGTGCGATCGCGGCGACCGGATATGATGGCTGTTACGGGGTCGAGATGCTGTCGCACGAATTCCGCGCGCTTGAACCGGAAGAAGCGGCGAAGCGGTCTTTCGACGCCGTCGCCCGCCAATTCGCACTGGCACGGGAAGATGCCTGATCTGCGGCGGCGGCGCCTCCCGCGAGGAGGCGCCGCTGCAGTGCTCATAGATGTTTCGGGAGGATAAGGTGTCAGCGCAGGATCGAATTGAAGAAACCGACGTCATCGTGATCGGCTCGGGCGCGGCCGGGCTGGCAGCGGCCCTGAGCGCACGCCATGCCGGAGCGGATGTCGTCATTTTGGAACGTTCGGAAAAGCTTGGCGGGACCACGGCGATGTCCGGTGGCGTGCCCTGGATCCCATGCAACCACCATATGCATGAGGTCGGGTCCAGCGACAGCCGCGAGGCAGCGCTTACCTATTTGCGCCGCCAGTCACTGGGCCGCATGGACGACGATATGATCGAAACCTATGTCGATCAGGGTTCAGACGTCATCAAATTCATCGAGGCGCAGACGGACATTCGCTTTCGGGCACTCAAATGGCCCGATTATCATCCCGAACTGCCCGGTGGGACATATGGCCGGTCGCTGTCGGCTGGATTGTTTCCCGGTGAGAAGCTGGGGGCGTTACGGCCCAGGCTGAGGGGTAGCCTGACCTTTCCAATTCCCGTCTCCAGCAACGACCTGGAGGACGGCGTTGACATCTTCGACCCCGCGATCATCGGCGAACGGCTGGAAAAGGGTTTGGTGGGTGTCGGCAATGCCCTAGTGGCAGGGCTGGCGGCCAGTCTGGTCGAAAAGGGCGTCCACGTCCTGTTCGGCATGCGGGCGCAAGGTCTCATCATGCAGGACGGCGCAGCCGCGGGCGTTACAGGCAGCCAGAATGGCGAGCCATTTCAGATGCGTGCGCGCAGGGGTGTCATCATTGCGAGCGGCGGCTTTGAATGGAATGCCGGTCTGGTGAAGGACCTGCTGCGCGGCCCACATGAGGGGGCGGCAAGTCCATCCGATAATGAGGGCGATGGCTTACTGATGGCGGCGGAGGCTGGAGCCGCCCTCGCCAACACGGATGAGGCATGGTGGATGCCGATCATGAAAATCCCCGGCGAGGAATATGAGGGCAATCCAGCGATCCGTTTCGCAGTGACGGAACTCACAAAGCCCGGATCGATCATGGTGAACCGCATGGGGCAGCGGTTCGTCAACGAAGCCTGCAACTACAACGACCTCGGCCGCTCCTTTTTCCAGTTCGATCCGCAGACGTTCGAATATCCCAATCGGGAAGCTTGGATCATCTTTCACCACGCCTATCTGGACAAATATCCGGTGCTGACGCGCTATCCCGGTGATCCGGTTCCGAGCTGGATGGTGCAGGCGGCGACGCTGCGCGAACTGGCCGACCAGATCGGCGTCGATGCCGATGGCCTTGAGCGGACGGTTCAGCAGTTCAACGAAACGGCGCGAGAGGGCGCTGATCCCCAATTCCATCGCGGTGAGAGCCAATATGATCGCTACCATGGCGACTGGGCTCTGAAGGGCCCCTTTCAAACCGTCGGCCCCCTCGATCAGCCGCCCTTCTATGCCTGCCGCGTCTATCCCGGCGTCCTGGGAACGAAGGGAGGTCCGAAAATCAGTGTCAGAGCCGAAGTGCAGAATTTGCGTGGGGGCCACATTCCCGGCCTTTATGCAGCGGGCAACGCCGCGGCGGGTATCACGGGCATGGCCTATCCAGGCGCAGGCGGGACGATCGGCCCGGCCCTGGTCTTCGGCCACATCGCCGGGCGCGAAGCTGCGGTCAGGACGAACCGTCGATAGCAGCTCACAATGCGATACACCTATTTACCGTTCGCATGTTTACTTAGTTGACAATCGTCGTGAATGGTGCTGAAGTGCGATCGCCTGATAGGTGTGCGATGTGTCGCACGAACTGCGAAGCGACCGAAGATGGTGCGACGTCTTGAAGGGGCACGAAAAGGACATTGCAATGTCCGCCTTACCCGTTTTCGTTCGATTAGCTGATAATCATAATCGTTAGCTTAGGGGAAGATCATGAGGAAAAAGGCATTTTCTGTCGTAGGCTTGTTGTTGGCGAGCGTGGCACCGGCGCCGCTGCTTGCCCAGACTGATGCGGCCGCGCAAAATGATGCAGCGCCCCAGTCCTCGCCAACAGGCCTCACCGATATCATCGTCACGGCCCAGCGCCGCAGCCAGAATCTGCAGGACGTTCCTGTTGCCGTCACGGCGTTTACTGGGGAAGCTCTCGAAACGAAGGGCATTGCCCGTGTGGCAGACCTGCAGCAGGCTGACTCCTCGCTGTTCGTGTCACAGATGTCCGGTGTCGTCATCCCATTCCTGCGCGGCGTCGGAAATCCCGGGGCGTCTACCCCCGGGAACGAGGCAAGCGTTCCGGTCTATATCGATGACGTTTATTATTCCCGTCTTGCCAGCGCCTATCTTGAACTAGCGAACATCGAACGTGTCGAAGTGCTGAAAGGTCCGCAGGGTACATTGTTCGGCCGGAATTCGACCGGCGGCTTGATGCAAGTCTTCACCCGCGATCCTGGTGACAGCACGGATCTCTCGGCAACGCTGGGCTATGCCAATTACGACACGATCAGCGGAAAGTTGTATGCCGCCACACCATTGGGAGATGGCGTCGCCGCCGGTATCTCCGTTGTCGGGCTGGATCAGCGCAACGGATGGGGAAGAAACGAATTCCTGGACAAGGACACGTACAAGCGCAAATTCTATAATATTCGCTCCAAGCTTGTCTTTGAACCCAGCGATACGACCAAGATCCGGTTGAGCGGCTTCTACACTTATCAGCGGCAGAACCAGGGCAACGCCGTCAGTATCTATCCAGGCACGACCCGTGGCTATCCTTTGGGATCTCCCCTTCAGGGCACGCAATATTTCGATCCTCCAGGCTTTTACGATATCTACGCCAACACCGAGATTTTCCACCGGTTGCGTGGTTGGGGAGGGTCGATCAAGATCGATCAGGAACTTGGCTTCGCCGATTTCACAAGCATCACCTCCTATCGGAAGGCAAAGGAACTTCTGAATTATGAGGGCGATCACACCGAGTTGAACTGGCTAGCCTTCCCGATCAGGATCGGAGACCGGCAGATAACGCAAGAACTCCAGTTGAAATCACTGCCTTCCTCGAAGATCAGCTGGATTCTCGGTTTCTTCTATATGAATTCGCGCACGAACGTAAATGTCCGCATCAATGGTGATGCTCTCACTTTGAACGGGCTCGCCAGCCAGAATATCCACAGCCGACAGAAGATCGAATCCCTCGCCCCCTTCGCACAGGCCACTTTCCCTGTCGTCGATGACAAGACCAATGTCACGATTGGCCTACGTTATACGAAAGATCGCGTTCAGGGGGACGGCCAAGTGTCGCTGACCCCGCTGGTTGGAGCCGACATACCCGCAGCGCCGGATTATCATCAAGTGGCAAGCTTCGACAAGTGGACCTACAAGGTCTCGGTCGATCATAATTTCACCGATGACATAATGGCTTATGCGACATGGAGCCGCGGCTACAAGTCGGGTACGTTCAATACCATTCCGCTGAGCGCTCCGCCGACCAATCCGGAAACGGTGACCTCCTATGAAGCAGGCCTGAAGATGACCCTGTTCGATCGGAGGGTACGCGCAAACGTCGCAGTGTTCCGCAACGACATCAAGGACCCGCAGGTCCAGCTCGTTCAGCTAGTGGACACCCCTGCTGGGCCGACGCCGTTCGTCGCATTCGCGAACGCTGACAAAGCGCGCACCAAGGGTTTCGAATTCGATACATCCTTCCAGGTGACCGAGCGACTGAGGCTTGACCTGGCGGGGCAGTATCTCTGGGCGAAATTTATCAGCTTCGACAGTGCGCCGATCAACGTTCCCATCTTCACGCCGCCTTGGGGCGTCACCCTGGCCGTTGGCGACGTTGGCGGCAACCGGCTTTCCCAGACGCCCAAATGGAAGGTCAATGCGGGCTTCAACTATGAACTGCCGACCGCTGTCGGTCAGTTCAGCTTCGCCGGGCAAATGTCCTATCGTTCCAGCTTGAAGTGGGACCCGGACAACATCCTTACGGAACCCAAGCTGACGCTGTTCAATGGCAGCATCTCGTTCAAGCCGGAATTCAACAATAAGCTGACCTTCCGCTTGTGGGGCGCCAACCTTACGAACGAGAAATATTTCAACAACGAGATTCCGCAGACCAATACGCCGGCCGGTGACTTGGGCGGTGTTGGAGATCCGCGGACATATGGGGTCGAGGTCCGTTTCGATCTCTGATCATGGTCGCCTGCGTGGTTGCTGAAAAACAGAATGTGACCCGCGCCGAATTCAATCGACGCGGGTCATGAACCTGGCCAGCCATGTCTATGGTCCACAGGGCGCCCTCGCGCCCTTTTGCCGCCCTTTGGAGGCCCTATGCTGCTGCACGAAGATTACCCCCATACGGTCCCGGCACGGGCTTGGCTTCGTTGGAAGGAAAATTACTTCTGGGTCTTCATGGACCCCGATCGTGACCTGTGCTGCCTGGCCCATAGCACGGCGGAGCCGACTTTTGACCGGGCGTTCGCCTCCTTCACCGTCCTGCATAAGGGTGTGAAGGTCAGCCACAGCGGCGAGGTTCCTCTACCTCAGCCCTTCGAGCATCAGAAGCTGCTGCGTTACGGGAACCAGAGGATTCATTTCCTGAAGCCGCAGGAAAAATTTCTCGTTGAATATGAGGATGACACGGTAGCGGCTTCTCTCCATTTCACGCGCCGGATGCATCTGTTCGACTTTCTCGCTTGCGCGGACGTCAATCCGGACCAGTTCTCCATTTCCGAAAATACCGCCCTCGATCGATTTGGCTTTCGCCATCAAGGCCAATGCATGAATGCAACCGGGGTGGTGACGTTCAAGACCGGGGAACTCGCAGGCCTGTCGGTGGACGTGGACGGGTCAGGCTATCGCGACCACAGTTGGGGCATGCGCAATGACCAGATCGTGAAGGATCACAACTGGTCATTCTTCAACTTCCCGACCATGGGCTTTCATCTTTTCACGGTGCGCAACATCGTCCGTCCTGAAAATATGACGGCAGAAGGCTATATCGCGCGGCCGGAGGGCAATGAGGTCATCAAAACACTCAGAATCGAGAATGTCGGTGAAGGGCCGGAAGGCATGCCCGACAAGGTCATATTCCACACCGTCACGCTGGGCGGTGAGACCTTCACCCTCACCGCCGACGTCGGCAATGCCTTTGCCCGCTTGCCTCTACATTCGCAAAAGCCCGGCGCGAAAGTCTATTACAATGTCGAGAATATGTGCCGAGTGCGGTGCGAAGAAACGGGGGAAGAGGGTCTCGCCAATGTCGAAATCGGCACATTGAAGGATGCCTGAAGCGCCAGCATGCCATCCGGCTCACAGCTTGCCGGATGGCGGCCCCTCTCACGCCTCCCGGATATGGGCGCCGGGGATCGTCCGTTCATAACAGCCATAACCCTTCACCGCGCCATTTAGAAGGAGGCTGACGGACTGCTCGTCAACCACGCGCGTCGGACCCGGATCGGTAGGATAGACGCCGACATAGGTGTCGTTCGGAGAGGCAAGCGACAGATAGGAGCTGCCGTGGAATGCGGCCGTATCGATGACGAGCGTGCCCTTTTCATAACTCAGCACTGTCCTGATCAGCTTTTGATCGTCATTCACATGGCCGCATCGTTCGATCTGGTCGATCTTGGCGTCGAAGCTCTGGCCATCTTCATAGACAACCGCCTCTGAGAAAACCACTTCGCCCTGGTCGATCTCCGCATCGAACAGCAAGAAGGCCAAGCCGTTTTCGAAATAACCCTGAAACCATTGATGGCTGTGCAGATTGCGATTGTCCCGGCCGCCCAGGCTGTGATCCCGGTTCGCCATTGCGTTGAAGCTGAATTGCTCGCTGCCCACGCGGATCGATCCGGAAAGCAGGCCAGGCTGTTCGATATGACCTGCTGGGAGAAATTCCTGAAGCCCGCCTACTTTGTGCAGATCCCAGATGTTCGCAGTCGATGTGAAGGTCAGGTCGAAGGAAGCGGGCGTGCGTCGCCCATCACCCACCAAGCCCTGAAGCATCTGCGCGGCGGGTACGCGCATCACGCCGCCGCTGAAGCGGTAAGTGAGCTTGCGCCCAGCCTCCACGATGCGCACGGCGAGATGCGGGCCGCCCGGCCCATCCTGAGCGGCGTGGGCATCGCCGATCGCCCGATGCGCGATTACCGTGCCGTCAGGCAAGCGGATGATGACGACCTCCCGGAACAAAGTGAGGTCATGATGCCATCGACCGATATGCAGCCATAAGCCTACACCCGACTGTGGATCGAACCCGGCGAGGCAGAAATTCTCGCTCCAATTCTCTATGTCGGGGAAATCCCCTTCCCACGGTGTTTCCTGTAGCGGAATATGCATGATCTTCTCCAACGCGCGGCGAGCGCCCGCGCCTTTAGCGGGCAGAAGGAAATGCGGGCGCGCGCTTTTCCAGGAAGGCCGTAACGCCCTCTTCGAAGTCGGCGTCGCCAACACACGCGACGATGCCGTCCGTTTCGGCATCAAGGATCTGTGCCAGGCTCCGCGCAGCCGCATCGTTGACGAGCCTCTTCGCCTGGACGACGGCCAGCTGCGGCGCTTGAGCAAGGCGGCGGGCGATCTTCATTGCTTCCTCGTCCAACGCGTCCGCCCGGACGATCTTGTGAAGCATGCCCAACCGGAGCGCTTCCACGGAATCGACCTTGGCCCCTGTAATCAGCAGCATGCGGGCCATGCGCGTACCCACAACTTGCGGCAGCACGGCAGTAACCCCGCCGTCCGGACTGAGCCCCACGCGCTGATGCGCGAAGACGAAGGTGGCACTATCATCGCCGATCGCATAGTCGGCGATCAGAGGGTAGAAGAGCCCTGCACCGGCCGCCGCCCCCCGCACGGACACGACGATCGGCCGGTCGAACGCGACGATGGCTTCCACAAGAGCCCGCGCCAGTGGCAGGCGGCGAGCGAAATCCGACTGCCGGACCGCCACGTCTTGCTTGATCGAGTCTGCAAAGCCCGCGACATCACCGCCAGCCGAGAACACCTTTCCCTCTCCGCGAACGAGGATGCATCGGACGGTCCGGTCCGCTTGCGCGGCGCGGAAAAGATCAGTCAGCAGCGGCACCATGGCCTTGGGGATGGCATTGCCCTGTTGCGGCCGATTGAACGACAGGCGCAGGACGCCATCCTGCGTGTCGACCAGATAGCTTTCGTCAGGCGCAGACTGGAGCATCGCCGCTGTCCCTTCGCGGCTGGTCAACCGAGCGCCTTGCGAACGGCGGCCTGGATCGTATCGGCATTGGGTGCGAAGGCTTGCTCCAGCGGTTTGGAAAAAGGCACGGCGCAATAGGCTGCGCCTACCCGCTCGACCGGGCCTTTGAGCGTGCCCCATAATTCCTCGGAGATGGTCGACGCAATTTCCGCGCCGATGCCGAACTGCTTCACCGCTTCGTGGACGACGACCGCCCGGCCGGTCTTGCGCACGGAGGCAAGAACGGTTTCCCGATCCCAAGGCGAAATGGTGCGCAGGTCGATGACCTCGACTGACTTGCCCTCTGCTTCCAATGCTTCGGCGACTGCGAGGCTTAGCGTCACCATCAGCGAATGCGCTATGATCGTGACGTCGGTGCCTTTCCGGGCAACCCGTGCCTTGCCGATGGGAATTACCTGCTTGGTGACCGGCGCTGGGGTCCAGTAGCTTGGCATGTTTTCGATGAACAGCACGGGATCGGGATCATCGATTGCCGCGCGCATCAGGCCATAGGCGTCGTCGGGGGTCGAGGGTGCGACCACCTTTATGCCTGCGGTATGGGCAAACCATGCTTCCAGATAGTCGCTGTGCTGACCGCCTGTGGAAAAGCCCGAGCCGGTCATGGTGCGGATGACCATGGGCACGCCAGTCTGCCCGCCCGACATGAAGCGCAGCTTCGCGGCATGGTTGAAGATCATGTCCATCGGGACCGCGATGAAATTCATCAGCATGATCTCGGCCACGGGCTTGTAGCCGCCCACGGCTGCGCCGATCGCGGCGCCGATGATCACCTGTTCGGAAATGGGCGTGGACTTGACCCGCTCTTCGCCAAAACGGGTGGACAGCCCCTTGGTCACGCCCATGACGCCGCCATCCTGCGGATCGGCGACATCCTCACCAAGAACGATCACCTTGGAATCGGCCTCCATGGAATCATGAAGCGCCAGGTTGATGGCCTCCACCATCGTCATCTTCTTTGCGGTGCTGTCCTGCGACGTGGCGGGTGCAGTGATTGTGTCGGTCATTGCCATTACCTCAAGCGATTTCTTCAGCGAACACGTCACGCTTCAGTTCGGCGACGTCCGGAAAGTCTGCAGCCATGGCGGCTTCGATCGCCGCCACGATCCGGCTGTCGGCATCCTGTTCGATCTCGGCGAGGTCCGCCTCCGTGGCGATCCCTTCGGACAGCAGGCGCGCGCGCAGGACCGGCATCGGGTCCTTGGCCTGCGCATTCGCGTAGATGTCCTTGTCCATATAGTGACCAGCCTCGCCCAGTATGTGGCCGTTGAAGCGGAAGGTCATGGCTTCGATCAGCGTCGGCCCCTCGCCCGCCCGGGCGCGTTCGATCGCGACCTTGGCGGCGCCATACATCTCGTCCGGATCGTTGCCGTCGACGGTGACGCCAGGCATTCCATAAGCCGCTGCGCGGTCCGAAATGCGGTCGATCGCGCGGGAATATTCAGGGGCCGTATGTTCGGCATAATGATTATTCTGACACAGGAAAATGACGGGCAGCTTCCATACGGCCGCCATGTTCATCGATTCGTGAAAAGCGCCGATGTTCGTCGCCCCGTCCCCGAAATTCGCCACCGAAACACGGTTGCGGCCGTCGAGCTTCGCGGCCCAGCCGAGTCCGGTCGCGATCGGCATGGACGATCCGACGATCCCGGTCGTCACCATCATGCCCTTTTCCGGGCAAGTCAGGTGCATCGGGCCGCCCTTGCCCTTGCACGTGCCGGTGACCTTGCCTGCAAGTTCCGCCCACAGCTCATCTAGCGGAAAGCCTTTGGCGAGCATGTCGTGGATGCCGCGATAGATGGTGCAGATATAATCGTCATCGTCCAGGCTGACGGATATCGCCGAGGGGATGATTTCCTGCCCGCGCGGGCTGTAATAGGGCATCACCAGCTTGCCCGCCATCATCTGCTTGATGACATGCTCGTCGTTCTGCTTGATGAGCGTTGCCTTGCGATAGATTTCCAGGAGCGTTGCCGCATCTGGTTTTGGCCAATTGGACATGTCATCCACTCCAGCTGAGTTTTTAGTAAGACTTCGGCAGATCCAGCACTTTTTCGGCGATGAAGCTGAGGATCAGTTGTTCGGTGATTGGCGCGATACGCATCAGGATGGATTCGCGGAACAGCCTTTCCACCTGATATTCGGTCGAATAGCCCATGCCGCCATGCGTCATCACCGCACGGGTGCAGGCGTCGAAGGCTGCGCGGCCGCCCAGGAACTTACCGGCATTTGCCTCCGCTCCGCAGGGCTTGCCGGTGTCGTAGAGGTTTGCGGCCCGCATGATCATCCAATAGGCCGATTCCAAATAGGTCCAATTTTCCGCCAGCGGATGCTGAATACCCTGATTCTGGCCTATATAGCGGCCAAAGACCTTGCGCTCGGACGCATATTTGGCGGCACGTGCCAGAGCGCCCCGGCCCAATCCCACGGCCTCGATGCCGACGAGTATGCGTTCGGGATTAAGGCTGTGGAGAATATAGTGGAACCCCTTGCCCTCTTCCCCGATCCTGTCCTCATCCGGCACGAAATAATCGTCGATGAAGGTCGCGTTGGAATCGACCGCGTTGCGTCCCATCTTTGGAATGCGACGCACCTCCACCTGACTCTTGTCGAGGTCGGTATAGAATAGCGTCATCCCATCCGTAGGTTTCTTGCATTGTTCCTTGGGCGTGGTGCGGGTCAGCAGCAGGATTTTGTTTGCGACCTGGCCGGACGATGTCCAAATCTTGCGGCCAGTCACCCGGTATCCGCCAGGCACCTTCGTGGCGAAGGTCTTGATACTCGTCGTATCGAGTCCGGCATCCGGCTCCGTCACTCCGAAGCAGGCACGGTCCGCGCCCGCGATCAACGGTCCAAGCATTCGCCTCTTCTGCTCGTCCGTGCCGTGAACGACCACCGCATGGGGGCCGAAGATGTTGAGGTGGATCGTGCTCGCTGCAGAATAACCTCCCGCGCTCGCTGAAACCTCGTGCATCATGATCGCGGCTTCGGTCACGCCCAGATTGGCGCCGCCAAACTCCTCCGGCATGGTGATGCCAAGCCAGCCGGCATCGGCCATCGCCCTGTGAAATTCGGATGGGAAGATCTTCTCATCTTCGCAGCGGGACCAATATTCGTCCCCGAACTGGTCGCATACCTTGCGTACGCTGTCGCGGATGGCTTCCTGTTCCTCTGATAAGCTTATATCCACTGCATCGCTCTCTTTGCGTCAAGCCTGCTGATTCAGGTGCGCCCTACATTGGTACGCGATATTACTATATGCTGCGTTCCCTATGTCAAGCAGCGCGGCGCCCTGCAGCCAAAAACAATGTGGTCCGTACGCTTCTGAACCCGTTACCAATGGGAAAGATCAGGGATCGGAAGGAATTTTCATCCTCCGTACCTCGTTCAGTTGATTAATTCGCTATCGTACCATATGCTTCTTTCCCAAAAGAGGAAGCTATGACAAACGCACGTCATCTTTGGGCCGTCGCCGAAGCATTGCAGCGCGAAGTTCGCCCGTTCGTTACCGACAATGGCGCCCTCGCCACGCTCGACAGCGGCATCCGGGTCCTCACCGCGACGGCGAACGGGCTCGAACGGGGACCATCGGAGTTCCCGGGTTCGCCGAATATATCGGAACTCGCTGACACGGATCGCCTGGGAGGCCCTGCCGAAAATGCGGCGGCCTACCGGACGACTGGCGGGGCCATTGCCGAAGTGGCGCAATGTCTCGACAGGGGTGAGCACATCACCGGATTTCTCGATGCGATAGCGGGCGAACGCAGCCTGCTTGAGTCAGCGGTTGCCCGCATGGACGATGTCGAACGCGCTCAGCCCCAGCAGGCGGATGCCGACAGCGACGCCATCGATCCCAAGAGGTTGGAAGCCTATCTGCGGCAGCGAATGGCACGCGATGCTCTGCGCATCGATTCGTTCAAACTGGTCGTGGGCGGCAGATCGCGCCAGACGGCGCTGATCGGCTTGGCAGATATGGGCGATCTGCCCGCCAGGCTGGTCATCCAGCGCGGCATTCCCAATCTGGCGACCAATGACAGCTTTCTGGATGAGCTGACACAATTCAATCTGCTGGGCCGGTTGCATAGTGCAGGCATGCGCGTCCCGGCGCCTGTTCTGGTCGAAACGGATCCCGTATGGCTGGATGCCCCCTTCATGCTGGTGGAGCATGCACCCGGCGCGACCGTGCAACCGGACTATTGGCTCCCGGTCGCCGACGGCAATGTCGTACTCGATCTGGCACGGCAGATGGCAGTCCTGCACAGGCAGCCGATTGGCGAAGTGGGACAGGGCCTGCGCCCTTCGCGCAATGCGTTCGACAGTGAAAGCTGGAAGAAGGAATTGGAGGAGATGGCCCAGGAATGGCACAGCCTCGCCCGGTGGCCATCAATCACCATGTCGGCGGTGATTTCATGGCTGCGCGCCAATGTCGACTGCATCGAAGGCCAGCAGTCGATCGTGCATAATGACATGATTTTTCACAATATATTGGCGCAGGATGGCAACATCACGGCAGTCCTCGACTGGGAGCAAGCGGCGATCGGTCATCCGGGCGAGGATCTCGGCTATTGTTACCCCATCGTGATTGCCGCAGCAGATTGGGAAAGCTTCATGGCCGCCTATCGCTCTGCCGGCGGACTGGACATTCCACAGCGGCAGATCGACTATTTCGCGCTACGAGGCGGACTAAGGCTCATGAACCTGGTGCTGAAGGGCGGCCGGGACACTTTTGAAAAAGGGCTGAGCAACGACATATTGGTCGCAAGCGCCGGGGCGCATTTCACCCAGCGGCTGATGCATCGCATTGCCGTAGTGCTGCAATCCGTGCTGGAGCGCCCCTAATGTCGCTCATTGAAGGTTTCACGCTCGACGTTCCACAGGTGCAGCTTGACGATCTGCGCAATCGGCTGGAGCGGACGCGCTGGGCCGACGAGGAACCGGTCTCAGGTTGGGAACAGGGGGTGCCTTCAGAGCGATTACGCGCCTTGGCCAATTATTGGCGCACCGATTACGACTGGCGGAAATGCGAGGCGCTGCTGAACGGCCTTGGCCAGTTCCGCACGCGCATTGACGGCATCGACATTCATTTCCTCCACATTCGCTCGCCAGAGCCGGACGCTATACCGCTGCTGCTGACGCACGGCTGGCCCGGTTCGGTGCTGGAGTTCCGCAACGTCGTCGGTCCTCTGACAGACCCGTGCGCCCATGGCGGCGAGGCGTCCGACGCCTTCCACCTCGTTATCCCCTCGCTGCCGGGCTATGGATTGTCCGGTAAGCCTCCGACCACCGGGTGGGGGGTGGAACGGATCGCAAAAGCCTGGGCCGAATTGATTCGGCGATTGGGCTATGACCGCTATGTCGCGCAGGGCGGCGATTGGGGTTCGTTGGTGACGATGTGCCTTGCCGTCGACGCGCCTGCCGAACTGGCCGCCGTACACTTCAACATGCTTTCCATCGTGCCGCCCGATCTGCCGGAAACCCTTGCTCCCGAGGAGCAAGTAGCGCTCGATTCCATGCGACAGTTCAGCGAAGTGGAATCCGCCTATGCGAGGCTTCAGGCGACGAAGCCGCAGACCATCGGCTTTGCGCTGGCGGATTCTCCTATCGGCCAGGCGGCCTGGATCTACGAGAAGCTTCAGCGCTGGTCGGATTGCGACGGCGTACCGGAAAGCGTCTTCTCCCCGGATGAGATGCTGGACAACATCACCCTGTACTGGCTGACGAACAGCGGCGCGTCCTCCGCGCGGCTATATTGGGAAAGCATGCACGGTTTCCGTCCCCGGCATGTCAAGCTGCCCTTGGGCTACAGCCATTTCCCGCGCGAGATCATCTGGCCCGCGCGCGCATGGGCTGAGCGTTATTTCGACAACATCATCCATTGGGAAAATGTCGAAAAAGGTGGTCATTTCGCAGCCTGGGAACAGCCCAGCATTTTCGTGCGCGAAATTCGGGACTGCTTCCGCACCATTCGTGGCTGACGGCATGCGCGGCAGAGCCTGCAAATCAACTCACTGATATCGAGGTCACATCATGGCGTCTGACAACATACTTCCCCTGACCGGCATCAGGGGCATCATCGCCCAAAAGATGAGCGAGAGCCTTCAGAAAACGGCGCAGCTGAGCTTTTTCTGCGACATTGACGCATCCGCGCTGGTCGAGGCACGCAACCGATGGAAAGCGAGCGGGTTGAAACTGGGCTATGAAGATCTGATCATCGCCGCACTGACATCGGCGTTGCGCGACTTCCCCCTGTTCAACGCGGTCGAGACGGAACGGGGAGCCGAACCGCAGGACCAGTTCCACGTCGGCTGCGCGATCGCGCTACCCGGTGCATTGGTTGCGCCCGCCATTTTCGACGTGGGCAGCCTGTCCTTGGCCGACATCGCCCAGCGGCGGGCCGACCTGGTTGCGAGGGCCAAGGTGAACAAGCTCACAATCGCTGAATTGACGGGCGCAACCGTTACCGTGACCAATCTGGGTCTTACGCGGGTCGAACATTTCACGCCGATCCTCAGCTACCCGCAACAGGCGATCATCGGTTTGGGCCGGATGACCGCCAGACCATGGGTCGCGGAAGATGGCGAAACCCTCGTGATCAGGCCTGTCATGGGTCTGTCGTTGACTGTCGATCACCGGATTATCGATGGGGCGCCCGCCGGCGACTTCCTTACACGTCTGGCTCAGGAACTGGAAAGCGGGGCCGCTTTCTCTCCCACGTCGGGCTGATCCAGGGGCGAAAAAAGGGGGCCGCATATCATTGATATGCAGCCCCCGGCGATTTGCTAAGCCATTTCAGTTTATTGATCTGGCTTAGCCCCCTTTCCTTCCTTCCAGATAGAGGTCGAGCTCAGCGTAGAAGTGCTGAATTCGACGCTCCTGTTCGGAAAAAACGATGGTTCCGTTAAGTCCTTTCGACCGCATGCCACGCTGCATCGTCACCATGTTGGCAATGTCTTGCTCGACAACCTCTCCGGCCTGCGGGTTTTCATGGGTCGAGCGACGGATTGGAGGACGGATCTTCCCCGAGACATCGACATCATCCTCTACACCCATGTAAGCGGGCGGGCGGCGGCCTTCGGCTAGCTTGGCGGACAGCACCAACACATCCTGATAGCCCCGTTCGGGGTCGGTCGGATGAGGCCTGAACCGCTGTAGCAATATGCCTTCCGGGTGCATGTTCATCGTCACATTGGGGAACAGCGACGGGTTCCAGTCGTCGGTCAGTTGATTGTCCGTGTAGCCCGAATAGTCCACGCCGAAAGGGTTGTCCTCCTTGCGCTTGGCCTGCTGCAATGCTCTGCGAACGTGACGCGCGTCGCCCTTCAGCGCCGACATCTTGATGCCCGCTTCCTGCAGGAAATAGGCAAGCCCCACATTGACGAAGCGATTGTCCGGCCAGCGCGGGCTGACGGAACCTACCGAAAACAGGTTCCGGTTATGGCCGTTCCGATAGAAGTCGTACTGGACATAATGATCATCGACATAGGGCTTTATCTGAGGATGTGTCGCATGAGCATGATAGGTCTCGTTGAATGCCGAATACATCGTCTTCCAGTTGGCTGGAACATCGATCGTCAAATGCTTGACAACGAACATATCCTGAATCTTGTAAGAGGCCAACATGGGAAGAAGGTCAGCATAATATTCCTCAAACGGCATGGGATCGGGATTCATGCTGACGAAAATCAGGCCGCCCCATTCCCTTACATGTACCGGCGTCAGGTCCAGATTCTGGCATAGCGCTTCTTCCCGGAAAGTCTCCCGATCCGTCACGCGGACATTCTTGCCATTGAGGTTGAACCGCCAGCTGTGCACGATGCAAGTGAAGGACGTGGCGCCATGGCCGAAATCATCCTGCACAAGTTCGTTGCCGCGATGTTTGCAGACATTGTAGAATGCGGCGACACCGTCCTTGTTGCGAACCACGATCATCGACTGCTTGCCAAGGTCGAAGCGGAACCAGTCGCCTACATCGGGAATATCGCTAGAAATTCCCGCGAGCAGCCAGACCTTGCTCCACAGTCGCTCTTCCTCGGCGGCCATGACCGCCGGGTCGATCGACCTGCTTGTCTTCACGGTTCGATAATTCGCGATGTTGGGATGGAGGTCTTCCAGCCGCCACGGCGACTTCTTCTCATAGTCTGCGGTGACTTCTCCCGGCTCCAGGATGAAGCTTTCTGGATCGGACAACTGTTCCTTTATAGGACGATCGTTGAACCGGATTTCTGCGTAGCGAACATTCGCCGCCATTCACCCTACTCCTGACTAACCCCGGATCAGAACTGGACGCGTTTGGTAAAGCCACCATCAATGACGAGATTGGCGCCAGTCACATAGCTGGCGGCCGGGCTTGCCAGGAATGCGATCGACTTCGCCACTTCTTCGGGCGATCCTAGGCGCCCCATGGGGATCTGGGCGACGATACCGTTATAGAGGTCTGGCATCAGCGCCTTTGCGCCTTCCCAATTCCCACCCGGATAGCTGATCGGGCCGGGAGTGACCATGTTCACGCGCACGCCCTTGGCAGCCCAAGCCTGCGACAGCTGCTTGCCATAGGTGATCAACGCTGCCTTGATCGCATTGAACGCCTGCGGCATCAGGAATGTCTCGATGGCCGCCGTGCTCGACATGAAGATGACGGACCCAGCGTGCGACTTTTCGAGATAGGGTTCGAGTGCTTCGCACGCATCCACCGCGCCCAGCATGTCGATGCGGTAGCTTTCGTCCCAGTCCATGGCGCCCTGCGCGCCCGAAGAACTGATCGAATGGATGAAGATGTCGCATCCGCCCAGTTCGTCGGCTAGGCCCGTGAGCATCGCCTTATAACCTTCGCGATCTTCCAGCGTGAATTCCCGCGTGGCGGCCTTGCCGCCCAACTCGCTGTTAAATTCTTCCAGCGCCTCTCCGTTGCGGGAGAAGAGGCCCAGCTGTGCACCTTCCGCAGCGAACAGTTCTGCGGCAGCGCGGCTGATCCCGCGCGTCGCGCCGCCCATGATGACCTTCAATCCTGACAAGCCCAGATCCATGAACTCTCTCCCATTTTTTAGATATGATTGGCGAGGCCGTACGGCCGACCGCTGTTCGCCACCATCGTTACTATGCTAGCATACTATTTTCAATAGATGACATCAGTCATTTTTCCAATAGAGCTGGTCCATGCTCTCGCCTTCGTCAAAACGCGCTTGTATCGCCTTCATGCTGGCGAGGCTGTCAGGATGCGCGAACAAGCCCTGACTGATCTGCTGATCATTCTCGATACCCTGGCTCTGGTTCAGGTCTTCCGCCTCGCCCAGCATCTTCTTCAT
This sequence comes from Sphingobium agri, assembly GCF_023051225.1. NCBI lineage: Bacteria > Pseudomonadati > Pseudomonadota > Alphaproteobacteria > Sphingomonadales > Sphingobiaceae > Sphingobium > Sphingobium agri. The sequence continues at coordinate 51,495 of NZ_JALKHS010000002.1, forward strand.
CCCAGCGACCGATTGCGGCGGCAGCGATGCGATATGCTGGGCAAGCGCCAGTGCTTCCTCTACAGCTTTGCCCTTGGGCACCACGCGATTGACACCGCCGAGTTCATAAAGTCGCTGCGCGGTCAGTGGACGTCCTGTCAGGACGACTTCGGCCGTGACTGTCCGCCCGATCAGCCGCATCAGGCGCGACGTTCCGCCGATCCCCGTTCCAGCGCCGATGGCGACTTCCGGCTGGCTAAAGCGCGCTTGCTCTTCCGCGACGCGCAGATCGCAGCCCCAGCCCAGCTCGCATCCGCCACCTGACGTGTCACCATTGATCGCCGCGATCGTGACCGCTGGCCCGCGATTGAGGAGCTGGAGCGAGCGGAACCAACCCGCCGGATCGCCAGTCGCTGGCTTTCCTTCAACCAGGTTCACGATATCCGCCAGATAGGCATGTTCGAGCCAGTGCCCTTCCATCGAGGATGCAAGCACGATGACGCGCGCCTTCTGTTCAATTGCAGCCTCCAATGCATCCGCAAGCAGGCTTACCGTCGCGCAGGTGGTGAGCTTTCCCGATACGCCGCCATCGCCCACGGTGATCAATGCGATGCCATCACCGGGCCACTGCGTGTCTACATTTCCTGTCACGTGATTCTCTCCTGATGCCGCCGGCGGCACTTGAGGTTCCTGCCGACCATTATTGACAACCGTCACTACAACATGGCGCATAAACATACAAATGTCATTTATTGATGCAGGCGAGCCTCTGTGCAAGGTGGCGATGCAAGGCCGCCGCGACTATCAATGATTCGCGGCTGCACCGCGCGACGCAGGGGAGGATGAGAATGGCGAGAGCCGCCAACAAGATGAGCGAGCCAGCGCAGACCGTTGGGGCGACCGAAGAACGTTCATTCCCGATGTTCAAAAGGACGTTGGCATATCAGGCGCAATTGCTGGCGCGCATCACGCAGGCCGATTATCTTGAACGGATCAGGATGACCGGCATTGCGCCGGCCCAGGCCTATGTCCTTGGCGAATTGTGGCTGGAAGAACCTCTTTCGCAGGTCGAACTGTCCCGCAGGCTGGAGATCGGGAAGGCCACCATCGGCCAGACACTTCAAAGGCTGGAGAAAGCCGGCATAATCGAGCGGCGTCGGGTTGCGGCCGACCGGCGACTGGTCATGGTGCACCTGACTGCAAAAGGCCAGACATTGCATCAGCCATTGAAGAGCGGAGCGATTGAACAGGACGAACTGCTCTTGCGGAAGCTGGGGTCAGAACGCATCGCCATGCTGACGAACCTTCTGGGGGAATCCAATCGACTCTTGTCGGGTAGCTTTTCAGCCGATGCGGAAAGTGCGGGCATGTTGGAGTAGGGTAGCCACCGGACCATTCACATGATGGCCACACGTTAGTATGCTAGCGTTCTAGATTCTGCAATTGGCTGTCGAAGCCGGACAGCCCGAGCATCAATGGGAGAAGACATGAAGTTCGAACATTATGAAGCCCTGGCGTTCGAACGCGAAGGGCGCATTCTTACCATAAGGATGAACCGCCCGGACGTGCTGAATGCCGTCAGTCCCGCCCTTCATGAGGAAATGGCGCGCGTCTTCTTCGACGCTGCGGACGATGCCGACAGCGATATCATCATTCTGACTGGCTCCGGGAGCGCTTTTTCGGCCGGGGGAGACCTCGGATGGCTTGAAGACCAGGCAGCGGGGCGTCGGGAGCCCTTCGTCAATGAGGCGAAAAGCATGCGGCGCATCGTCATGGGCCTACTCGACTGCCCCAAGCCCGTGATTGCCAAAGTGAACGGAGACGCGATCGGCTTTGGCGCGTCGATTGCGCTGCTGTGCGACATCGTCATCGCCGCCGACCACGTCCGGTTCGCCGATCCTCATGTCAAGCTGGGGCTGGTTGCAGGCGACGGGGGCGCCCTGATCTGGCCGCAACTTATCGGTTTCGGCAAGGCAAAACATTATCTGCTGACCGGCGAGGCTATCGGTGCGGTGGAAGCGGAACGATGCAACCTAATCAGTTTCGCCGTCCCCACCGACGAACTCGATGAGTATGTCGCGGAATATGCGACTCGCCTTGCCCGCGGCGCGCAATCAGCGATACGCTACACCAAGTCGGTGACCAACATCGCCCTGCGGCAATTGTTCAGTTCGGTGTTTGAAGCCGGCGTCGCTTATGAAGGACTGGCGACCTATACCGCTGATTTCGGCGAAGCATTGAACGCCATCCGCGAAAAGCGGCACCCATCCTTCACCGGCCGCTGAGTAACGCTGACTGTGATTTGCATCTTGCGCTCCCGCCCATTAGGTATGTATGCATACCATATTATTACATACTAAACAGCATTGGGTTTAAACCGATGGATCCCGCCTACAGTGAAGAGGATAAGGCGTTCAGAGCCGAAATCCGGGAGTTTGTAGAAGCCAGCCTTCCAGCAGACCTCGCCCGGCGCGGCCGCCACGACTTTCATCCCCACCGCGAAGATCAGGCGGCATGGACTCGTATTCTCGCCGAGCGGGGATGGTCTATGCCGCACTGGCCCGCAGCACACGGCGGGCCTGGGTGGAGCGCGGTTCAGCGCTTCATCTTCGAGGATGAGATGCGCAGGGCTTACGCCCCCACGGCCGACCGCATCGGCGCCGAACTGGTCGCGCCGGTTATCTACACATTCGGTTCGGAAGAACAGCGGCAAACCTATCTGCCAGCCATAAGGCTGGGCGAGACATTCTGGGCGCAGGGATTTTCCGAACCAGGCGCTGGCTCGGACCTATCCTCGCTGCGCACGCGCGCCGTGAGAGACGGTGACCATTATATCGTCAATGGACAAAAGACCTGGACCACCGAAGGGCACCATGCCGACATGATGTTCATGCTCGTGCGGTCCAACCCCGACGTGAAGCCCCAGGCAGGTATATCGTCGCTGGTCGTGGACCTGAAGACGCCCGGCATCACCCGCCGCCCGATCTGGACATTGGACGAGGGGCTGACGGTCAACGAATTCTTCTTCGACGATGTGCGCGTTCCGGTGGAAAACCTGATCGGAGAGGAGGGCCAGGGCTGGACTCACGCCAAGTTCCTGCTGGGGAACGAACGCACCAACAGCGCAGAGGTCCCGCACACTCGGCGAGACATCGCCCAGTTGCGCGAGATCGCCCGGATCGAAACGAAGAATGGCCGCCCACTGATCGAAGATCCGGTGTTTCGCGCGAAACTGGCGCGTATCGAAGTCGACACGAAGTCGCTGGAATATGCGGTGTTGCGTGCCCTCACCTCCGACAATCACGGCAGCGCGTCCGTCGCGTCGCTGGTCAAGGTTCGCGGATCGGAACTGCGACAGCGCGTCGCTGATCTCGCCGCCGAAGCCCTGGGTGACTATGGCATGGCCGTCAGCACCGATGGCAATGCCGAACATCGCCTTTCCGATAAGGACGAGAGTGGCAGTCCCATCCCCGAGCATGGCATCGGCGTCGCGGCCAAGGCGATGTTCCGCCGCGCCACCACTATCTATGGCGGGGCAAACGAAATTCAGCGCACCCTGATCGCCAAGACCGTCCTGGAGCTGTGACATCATGGATTTCAACTATACAGCTGAGCAGGACGCTCTGCGCGACAGCGTCAAGCGCTTCGTCGAACGGGAATATGACTGGGACAAGCGGTTCGCTATCATCCGGTCAGCGGATGGCGTCGCGCCGGATCATTGGGGCGCCTTCGCCGAATTGGGCTGGTTGGGCGCGGGCCTTGCGGAAGAGGCAGGCGGATTTGGCGGAGGCCCGATAGAAAATGCGCTGATAGCCGAAGAATTGGGGCGCGGCCTGGTGACCGAACCCTTTATCGGGCATGTTCTCGCCAGCCAGTTGCTGGCCGCCGTCGGATCGGACAGCGCCAGCACCCTTCTGACAAACCTGATCATGGGCGAGCAGCGGGCCGCCGCGGCATTGCAGGAGCCGGTTGGGCGCGGCGATTGGCGGATTGTCGAAGTGCGCGCGGAAGGTTCGGGCTCGTCGCGGCTCCTTACGGGCGTCAAATCTCTGGTCGAGGCCGCGAGGCAGGCGGACATGTTCCTTGTGACCGCTCGGCAGGACGATCGAATCGGCATTTACCTCGTCAGCCAAAGACAGGTTGGTCTGGAACTTCGTCCCTATCGTACGCTCGACAATCGCCGGGTCTGCGACCTTCATCTGAATGACGCATCGGCGGAGTTGCTCATGGAAGGCGAGGACGCCGAACGCGCGATCGCCTTGGCCGCGGATCATGCCATCATCGCGCTATGCGGCGAGGCGCTCGGCATCATGGACACCGCGCTCTGGACGACGCGGGATTATCTCAAGGTCCGCAAGCAGTTCGGCACGACGCTCAGCAATTTCCAGGCTCTTCAGCATCGCATGGCGGACATGTTGATCGAGGTGGAGATGACCCGATCCGCTCTCTTCAACGCTTTGGGCGCCATGCAGCAGGAGGAGGCGGTCAGGACCGCCGCCGTGTCAGCTGCCAAGGTTCAGGCGTCGAACGCAGGGCTGTTCGTCGGCCAGCAGGCCATCCAGCTTCATGGTGGCATCGGCGTGACCGAAGAACTGAACATCAGCCACCATTATCGCCGTCTCTTCGTCATCGCGCGCCAGTTTGGCGACGCCGACATGCACCTTGCGCGCTTCGCCCGTGCGACGGACGAGGTAGAAAGTCGCTAATCAGCAGGGCGGCCTACACCGCGAAACAGGGCAACATCCTGATTGCCCGCTTCGCGCAGCGTGACCAGCCCCATTTCCTCGATCAGCCACGCGCCTTCCGACAGCTTGAAACCATAAGATACCAAGCCCCATAGTTCATGAAGCGACGGTGCCAGCTCCGCGCAACTGGCCCAGCCATGGCGCTTCGCTCGCAAGCTCGCATGGTCGGCCGTCACCGTGACGATCGGGTTAAGCAGCGTGTGGCAGGACAGCTTCGCCGGGGGATTGAGCGAGGCTATGCCTGCCACCAGTTCGTCCACCGGCACCAGCGCAGCCTCATCACCGACAAGCACGCCGATTCTGACCGTGACCATGGGCATGAAACTATGTCTTACGCGCAGCCAATCTTTAGCATCGACCGCTTCATCGAGCACATATGCGGCTCTCAGCACTGCTTCGACAGAAGCGGCATCGGTCATGACGCGTCCGATGGAATGCGCCCCCCCCAGCGGATCGCCCGGCGGATGATTTCCAGAAAGACATGGTTGCCCCAAGGCCCCACTTGCGGTTCGATCTCCGCGATAAATGGCTGCAGGTCATATCGTCCACAGCTGTGGCCCGGAGCCAGAAACAGTGCCTCGCCTGCGCCATGACGATGGAGCACCGCCTGCGGACGCGGCAGGTCTTCCAGCCAGGGCCCTTTCACGTAACCGGGCGCGTCGCCGGTATAGCGAGATTCAAGCAGGATCTCGCTCTCCCCGCGCAATTCCAGGATATAGGGTTCGTCCACTACCTCGAACGGCGGCAGGCCCGCCACGATCGGATGATCGGACACCGAACGCACGGTAAAGGGCTGGAGCGCGAGATGCGATATGAAGCGGCAGCCCAGCAAATCCATATAGGCGGGATGGCGATCCGGCGTGTCGGTAAGGCCCGGCAGCTTGATGCCGCCAATCTCCACCTCCGGGCCGGAAAACTCAATATAGGCGGCGCTGCCATGGATGGCGAGCCAGCGTCCGCCGCGCGCCAGGAACCGTTCCAGTTCCGCCAGAGCTTCGCCTTCGGGGAAGATATTGGTGGTGTAGGTCAGCAGAAAATCAGCGGCCTTCAATGCGTCCAGATCGTGGAAGCCGTTGGTACACGTCGTCCTGATCCGTTCATCCGCTCCAAGCGCCTCCAGCAGGCGGCGGCGCACCATGTCGAAGTCGTGGAAATTGCCACCGACCAAAAGCAATGCCCGCACGGTGCCGCTTGACCGTTCATCCCCATTGCTTTTCCCCTTAGTCACAGCCTCAGTTCCAATTCGCCTGTCCGCCATCCACTGGTATCGTGGCGCCGGTGATGTAGGCGGCCTCGTCGCTCGCGAGGAAGAGGACGGCGCGCCCGATATCCGCCTGGGGATCACCGATCCGCCGCATCGGAATGGTGGAAAGATAGGCGTCCGGTCCTTCAGGCTTGGCGTCCAGCCAGGCCAGCATGGCCGGTGATCCTGCCAGCGGTGCGATGTTGTTGACGCGGATGCCGTCTGGCCCCCATTCGGATGCCGCCGCGCGCGTAATCGCGCCGATCGCCTGCTTGGCGGCAGAGTAGGCGGCGGTGCCGCTCGTATCCCAGTTGATTGCGGTGGAAGAGACGATGTTGATGATCGCCCCGCCCCCGCGCTGCTTAATATAGGGATGCGCCGCCTTCATCATGCGGAAGGCGGCGAATGGGCCGCTCTCGAAGGTCAGCAGCAACCCTTCATCGTCAATGTCGAGCAATGGTGCGAGCACTGCCTGTTGCGCGCTGTTGACTAGAATATCGATGCCCCCGTAACGATCGGCGGCATAGGTTATGAGGGCATCGATGTCGGCCGCATGCCTGACATCGGCCGGGTGAGCCACATCCGCTTCGCCGCCTGCGGCCTCTATCTCGGCCCGCACGGCCTGCAGCTTGGCTGTCGTGCGGCCCACCAATATCACCAGCGCTCCGCCTGCCGCCAAAGCCAGCGCGATGCCGCGCCCGACGCCCTGCCCCGCGCCCGTGACGAGCGCGACCTTGCCATTGATATTCATGAGGCTTGCCCTTCCTTTTCAAACCAGCGCTGATGCAGGAAGGACAAGGACTGGCCCGCAATGCGCCACATGCCTCCTTCCTTGCGATAGATGTCTGCATAATGGCCATATGCCTGCCGGATGAGGCCATGCGGCGGCGTGAGGCCGAAGAAGATGTCTTCCATGGGCCAAATCGCCTTTGCGCTGTCGCCGTCCACCTCGATTTCCGCCGTAAATCCGTGGTGAATGCTGATGACCGGGCTGAGCGCCTGTGTGATGAAGGCGACCATGGCGGCGCGGCCGCGCACCACGGCGGCCTGATGGCCCTGAAATAGCGCGGCCAGTTGCACGGGTGCCAGAATGCTTCCATCCGAACCGCGATTGACGATGCCATCCAGGTCGAAATATGCGTCTTCGCTCAGGATGCTGTTCAGTTCCTCGAAGCATTTTGTATCGATGATCCTGAAATATCGGGCTTTCAAATTACGGATTTCCTCGACAGCCGATTCTTCTGCGGACATGGCGCCCTCCTTATTCTTGGACTTGCCCCGCTGTTTCTCGTCACCCATCAATATTGCGCCGATTGCCCGCCATCGATCGGGATGACAGCACCGTTTACGAAAGATGAGTCGGGGGACAGGAGGAAGGCGACCACCGCTGCCACTTCCTCTGGAGTCCCCATGCGGCGCGCCGGATTATGCGCGACGAACTGCTCGGCCGCTTCTTCCCAGTCATTCGGATTTACCTGCCGCAGCGATGCCTCGACCAAGGGCGTCAGGATTGCGCCGGGAGCCACCGCGTTGATGCCGATGCCCAGCGCACCATATTCCAGAGCCGCATTGCGGGTCAGTCCCACGATAGCATGCTTGCTGGCCGTGTAACCCGCCTGCCGCCCTGCACCACGAATGCCGAGCGCAGACGCGGTATTGACGATTCGGCCATGGCCTTGCCCCGCCATCACCTTCAGGACATATTTGAGGCCCAGCAGGACGCCTTTGGCATTGACCGTCATGATATGATCGAAAAATTCGGTATCGACGTCCTCTGTCATTACCTGCCGGTCTTCGATGCCGGCATTATTGAAGAAGCCATCGACCGCCCCGAACCGGGTCTTGGTCGTCTCCACATAGGCGCTGACCTGATCCTCCTGCGAGACATCGGCTTGCGTCAGAAGTATCTCCGCCTCCGGGCAAAGCTCCAAGACTGCCGCCTTCGTTTCTTCCAGGCGGGGGACGTTCACATCGACCAGAGCCAGCCTTGCACCCTCTTGAGCGCAGTGGATGGACGCTGCGCGGCCAAGACCCGAACCGGCACCGGTGATGATGATGACCTTTCGCTCCAACCTTGCCATTGCTGCCTCTCCTGCAGATTTTAAGAGACATCTGTCATTTTCGTTGCTGACACATTGTCATGACACCGACAGATGTTGCATAAACGATCTAAAGCGTATAGTACGCATACGGATTAGATCCGTAAAGAGGCTAAGACCGGATGAGGCCCGAGTGATGGTCTGTCCGGCAGCCCCCAACGACTGATTCCCAGGTAAGCAAGGAAGAGGGCATGAGTTTTCTAGAAGGCAGAGTGGCGATCGTGACTGGCGGCGGGCGTGGTGTCGGCCGCACCTATGCGCTCAAGCTTGCGCAGCATGGGGCGAAGGTGGTGGTGAACGATCTGGGCGGGGACGCAGCGGGTGTGGGTGGCGAAGACCTGACACCCGCGCAGGAGGTTGTGAACGAAATCAAGGCGCTGGGCGGCGAAGCCGTCGTCAATGGCGGCGACGTTTCCAACTGGGACAATGCCCGCGACATGGTCAATCAGGCCGTAGAAACCTTCGGCCGTCTTGACATCCTCATCAACAATGCGGGCATCTTGCGTGACCGCATGCTGGTTAACATGACCGAGGAGGAGTGGGACATCGTCGTCAAGGTGCACCTGAAGGGCACCTTCGCCCCCACGCATCATGCCGCCAATTACTGGCGCACCGAAAGCAAGGCGGGGCGCCAGCCGGACGCGCGCGTGATTAACACAACCTCGCACTCTGCTCTATTCGCGAATATCGGCCAGGCGAACTATGCCGCGGCCAAAGGTGGTATCGCCAGCTTCAGCCAGGTTGCCGCTCGCGAATTGCAGAGGATCGGCGTCACAGTGAATGCCATAGCGCCGCGCGCGGAAACCCGCATGACAGCCGGGCTTCGCGAATGGACGCCCGAGCAGTTGGAACGTCGTGATCCTGAATGGATCGCAGGCTTCGTCGCCTGGCTCGCCAGTCCTGAGGCCAGCCATGTGAGCGGCCGCGTCTTCGAAGTCTGGGGTTATGGGATCACGGTGGCGGAAAGCTGGCAGCATGGACCCGGCTGCGAAGCGTCGAAGGACCCGACGGTGCTCGGCGAGCGCGTCTCGAAGATCCTGAAATTCGCGCGTTCCAATGCGGGGATCAACCCGGGTGAATGGTTGGATCCCTGATAACAGGCGCTGACGAAGTGGCGGTGGGCCTTGGAACGTCCGCCGCCTTCATCGATGACTAAGCTTGCAGGAATATCGCAATGTCTTTGGACGCCTTGTTTGAACCGCTGACGATCGGGTCGCTGGAAATCCCGAACAGGGTGATCATGGCCCCGTTGACCCGCGCCCGTGCCGACGAACGGCATGTGCCGACGCCTCTTCAAGGCGAATATTACGCGCAGCGGGCGGATGCGGGACTCATCATTTCCGAAGCGACCGCCGTCGATCCGCTGGGCATGGGATGGTATCGTGCGCCGGGCATCTGGTCTGATGAAATGACCACGGCCTGGAAAGCCGTCACTGATCATGTTCATGCCGTCGGCGGGCGTATCTATTGCCAGCTTTGGCACATGGGCAGGCTAGTGCTGCCGGACTATATAGGCGGCCAGCGACCGATCGCCCCCTCCCCCATTGCCGGTGAAGGCGAAACCATGGCGCCGCCGCCAGACGACTATCAGGGCGGCTTCCTGCCGATGAAGCCCTATGTCGTACCGCGCGAGATGACTGAGGGAGACATCGGCCAGCTCGTTGCCGCCTATGGCCAGGGCGCACGAAATGCAATGCGGGCAGGCTTCGACGGTGTGGAAGTCCACGGCGCGAACGGCTATATTATCGACCAGTTCCTACAATCGAAAAGCAATCATCGGCAGGATCGCTATGGCGGCAGCGTGGAAAACCGTGTCAGGCTGCTGCAGGAAATCATTGATGCGGTGACGGCGGAGGTTGATCCCGCTCGCGTCGGTCTTCGCGTCAGCCCTACCAGCGAGCGCAAGGGCATGGGGGATTCGAATCCAGCCGCCCTGACAGAGGCGATCGGCCGCCTCGCACAGCAAAGCGGGCTTGCCTATATCCACCTGATCGAGCCCATCGCGTCCGGCTTCATGGAAAAGCCCGATTATCCCGTCATCGACCGGTTGAGGTCCGTCTTTTCAGGCACGATCATTCAAAATGGCAGCTTCGACGGCCCTGCCGCGGGCGAGGCCATCGCCAAGGGTCAGGCCGACGCCATTTCCTTTGGCCGACCCTATATTGCCAATCCCGACCTCGTCACCCGGTTGAGGCGCAGCCTTCCGCTTGCCGAGGCAAATTTCGATTACGCTTATGTCGGCGAGGAAAGAGGGTACACCGACTATCCTGCCTTCAGTGCTTCGGGCTGCTGCGTCTGACAGACAAAGATCATGCATGGAGCGAACATCGCTCATTCGCTTCCATGCCCCATTGACCATCTTCGGCGTCAGGTAGCGCCGCCAAAGGAGAAATATCATGTCGACTGAAATCCTGCTGCCCAAGCTCGGCTTTTCGATGAACGAAGGGCTGCTGTCCGAATGGCTCGTAGCCGACGGGGGGACCGTGACCGCTGGCGAACCGCTGTTCGCGTTGGAAAGCGACAAGTCCACCCAGGAGGTGGAAGCACCCGCATCCGGTACGCTGAAGATTTTCAAGGAAACCGGCGAAACTTACCCCGTGGGCACTGTGCTCGGCGAGATTATCTGACAATTTCCTGATAAGAACAGTCATTCCTGGAGAGGCGGCGCAAAGCCGATAATCATATGAAACGCACCGACAAGGTCATCATCACCTGCGCCGTCACCGGTTCGATCCATACGCCGAGCATGACCCCTCATCTGCCGATCACGGCCGACCAGATTGCGGCCGAGGCGATCGCAGCGGCAGAGGCTGGGGCCGCCATGGTTCATCTGCACGCGCGGAACCCGGAGACCGGGCAGCCATCGCAGGATCCCGAACTCTTCCGGCAGTTCCTTCCGCGCATCAAGCAGTCCACCGACGTCATCGTCAACATCACCACGGGCGGCGGCCTGGGCATGAGCCTTGCTGACCGCCTCGCTCCGGCAAAGACGTTCAGGCCGGAAGTATGTTCGATGAATATGGGATCGGTGAACTTCAACATCTCGGGCGCGGGAGCGAAAATTGCCGACTGGCAGTTCGATTGGGAACTTCCCTATCTGGAAATGACCAAGGATTTTATCCTTTCGAACACCTTCGCTCAGATCGAGCAGGCGATGACGCAATTGTCGGACCAGGGCACCCGGTTCGAGTTCGAATGCTATGACGTCGCGCATCTCTACAACCTCGCGCATTTCGTCGATCGCAAGATGGTCGAGCCACCCTTTTTCATCCAGGGCGTGTTCGGCATATTGGGCGGCATCGGCCCCGATCCAGAAAATGTCATGCATATGAAGTCGACGGCGGACAGGCTGTTTGGCGAAGATTTCATCTTCTCCGCGCTCGCTGCAGGAAAGCACCAGATGCGGCTTGTCACCTTGTCCGCGCTGCTGGGCGGATCGGTGCGCGTGGGTCTGGAGGACAGCCTCTATGCCGGCAGGGGCAAGCTCGCGACATCCAATGCCGAACAGGTGGCGAAAATCCGCCGCGTGCTGGAAGAACTCAGCCTGACCGTGGCCACGCCGGACGAAGCCCGCGCCCTGATGCAGACAAAGGGTGGAGACGATGTCGCATTCTGACGACGGAGTGATCGGCGGACTGCTGGCACAGGGCCTGGCGCTGGCGGAGGGGCCAGCCCTCGACGATAGCGGCCTTATTCTGCCGTCCGATTATCCAAGTGTCGGCGCGGCGATCTCGCCCGACAAAGCAGCGATCATCTTCGGCGACCATAGCTGGACCTATGCTGAGCTTGACCGGGGCTGTAATGCGGTGATCTCGTTACTGGCGGAATATGGCGTCGGGCGCGGCGGCAGGCTGGCCTATCTCGGCAAGAATAACGACTTGTTCTTCCTCATCCTGATCGGAGCCATTCGCGCCGGAGCAGTGCTCGTTCCAGTCAACTGGCGCAATACGGCGCCCGAAACGGCCTATGTGCTGGAAGACAGCGAAGCCAGCCTGGTCATTGCCGATGCCGAATTCCTTCCGCTTCTCAAGGAAGCGGATCGGCGCGGCCTTCCGACGCTGGTGGTTGATGAAGAGGGGGCGCAGGGTCTGCGCAGCCGGATCGCGGCGGCAGAGCCGGCGGCTCCCGCGCCCCTGGACCCGCACGCGCCGTGCCTGCAACTCTATACCAGCGGCACGACCGGGCGGCCCAAGGGCGTCGTCACATCGCAATATGCGTTCGGCATCCATCGCCTTGTCGAAAAGCTGTCCGGCTATTTCGACGATTGGGGCGATGACGAGGTTTTGCTTTCCCCCCTTCCTACCTTTCACATCGGCGGCATGTCTTGGGTGTGCACGGCTCTGGTGCGCGGTGCGACCGTCCACATCATCGCGGACACCGCGCCTGCCACCATCCTCGACGCCTGCCTAGAATTCGGCGTCACGCGCACCTTCATCGTGCCGACGCTGGTGCGCGGGCTGATCGCGGAGATGGACGCGCGCAATGTTCGCGTGCCGACGCTGCGCGGTATCCATTATGGCGCCGCGTCGATGGACCCCAGCCTGCTGGAACGGTCGGTGGATCGCTTCTCCTGCAACTTCCTGCAATATTATGGCATGACCGAGATTACGGGGACGATGTCGATCCTGGGGCCAAAGGAACATGACGTCCGTCGTGCACATCTTCTTCGGTCAGTGGGACGGCCGCTGCCCGGCTTCAGTATCGCCATTCGCGGCGCCCGAGGCGAGCTTCTGCCCGTGGACCAGCCTGGCGAGATCTGGGTCAAGTCGCCCACCCTGCTGATCGAATATTGGAACAATCCCGAGGCAACGTCCGAAGCATTGATCGACGGCTGGTATCGCTCGGGCGACGGCGGACGTCTGGACAGGAACGGCTATCTCTTCCTGACCGACCGAATCAAGGACATGATCGTGTCCGGCGGAGAGAATGTCTATCCTGCCGAGGTCGAAGCCGTGCTGCGCGACCACCCGGCGGTGATGGACTGCGCCGTATTCGGCCTCCCGCATCCCAAATGGGGCGAAGGGGTAACCGCAGCAATCGAAGTGCGCGCCGGTCATACGCTGGACGCCGGAGAGTTGATTGCCTTCGCGCGACAGTCGCTCGCCGCCTACAAAATCCCGCGCCGTATCGAACTTGGCGTGAAGCTGCCCCGCACGGCGTCCGGGAAGGTTCAGCGCGGACTTGTCCGCAAGCAATTCCTGAGCGGGGAATAAGCTGGGCGTCGGCGCGCATGTCCTTGCGCACCGACGCCCCCTTTCAAGCTTCGCCTACTTCCGCCGAACAACGATCGAGCACAACCGCATCGCGTTCGGCAGCCACCGCACGGAAACGCAGTCGTCCGCCGCCTTGCTCGTAAAATTCAAAGCGGATCGTCTCACCCGGCATGACCGGCTTGCTGAAGCGGACGAACATGCCTTTGAAGCGGGCCACGTCATTGCTGCAATAACGCGCCAGCACGGCACGATTGGCTAAGCCCTTCGTGCACAGGCCATGCAGGATCGGCCGATCAAAGCCCGCCTTTCGCGCAATTGCTGGTTCCGCATGCAGCGGGTTCCAGTCGCCGCTCAACCGGTAGATCAAAGCCTGACCGGGCCGGGTGGTAATCTCCACCACGGCATCGGGTGTTCCTTCAGGCACGGGGTCAGCCGCCGGGACGGGATCGCCGAACCCGCCCTCTCCACCATTGCCGCGCAGGAACAAGGTGGATCGCACCGTCGCCAGATGATCGCCCGTCGCCGTGTCGTACAGCGCCTTTTCCTGATGGAGCAGTGCGCCGCGTCCTTCGCCTTTGTCCTCGATCCCCGCCACACGATATTCGCCCCTGATCGCACCCGTCGGAGGCAAAGGCTTGTGCATCGTCAGATCCTGCTCTGCATGCAATATCTTGACCCAGTCGATACCGAATTCCGGACGCTGCGCCCAGAAACCAGGATGACACAGTATGTTGGCGAAACAGGGCAAGCAGCGCAGGTCCTTTTCATAGACGAACGGCAACTCGGCCTCATCAAGCGGGTCCAGGCCATAGCCCAGCCCCAGCGCATGCAGGATGGTGTCCCGTTTGTCATAAGATTGGACGATCGGCTCGATCGTCAGGTTCCTGATTTTCTCAACGTCCAAGCGTCATCCTCCCATGGCGGGTAACTAACCACCCCAAAAGCTTCCGCGGCCTTATATGGTGCGCCTTATTACCATACGCCATATGTCTTATTTGACAAGCTTTGCGGCAAGAGAATATAGATTGCACGCGTACTGATCGCCGCCGCCAGATAAGGAGCTCGCGTGCCGGATTTCATCCCCCCGTTCAGCACCCGCCTCACGAACCGGCAGGTCATCCTCTCCCGCCGCCCAGTGGCCAGCCCTGTCGCTGCTGATTTCGCGCGGAAAGATGCCAGCATCGAATTGCCGGGCGAAGGCCAGTTCCTGGTTCGCAACCTCTATCTTGCTGCCGATCCGGTGCAGCGGGGGTGGGCAGCTAACGAGGCCCTGACCCCTCTTGGCCAACCAATGCGCGCGCTCGCGGTTGGTGTGGTGCTGGAAAGCCGGGACAAGAGCATCCGATCTGGGGACGTCGTCTACGGATTTTTCGGGTGGCAGGACTATAAGGTCGCGACACGCAATGACTTGTTGTCGCACATACCCAATCCGCGCACGCCGATTTCCGCCTATGCCGGCGTGCTTGGCATGCCGGGCGTAACGGCCTGGCTCGCCTTGCACGACATCGCGCCGCCCTATGAGCGCGCGGCCATGCTTGTCTCAACGGCGGCAGGGACGGTGGGCAGTGTCGTCGGCCAGATCGGCCGCCGCGCGGGCGCATTTGTCGTCGGCCTGACTGGCAGTGATGACAAGGTGAAAAGCTGCGTCAGCGACTATGGCTATGACGTTGCCTATAATTACAAGTCCGTCGATCTGGCAGCTACCCTTGCAGAGGTTCGACCAGGCGGCTTCGACATCTATTTCGACAACACGGGCGGCCCAATCCTGGACATGGCTATCCGGGCGATGGCCAGGCATGGCCGCATCGTGCATTGTGGTACCGCAGCGACCCCGAGTTGGTCACCCCCACCGACGGGCCTGCGCAACGAGCGCGAGATATTGCTGCGCGCTCTTCTTTGTGGGGGCTTCGTGATCTTCGATCATGTCGCCCGCTTCCCCGAAGCAGTGGAAAAGCTGACCGACATGGTACTGAACGGAGAACTCAAGTTTCACGACCACATCATGCCGGGTATCGACCGCGTCAGCGGCGCGTTGGAAGCGTTGTTCGCAGACAGCAACGCACCCAAGATGCTGGTATATATCGGGGAGGATTAACGGCTTCGGTGTGTGTGCTCGCGCTCAATCGCGCCGCCACTCCCCAATCGCGGGACGCACAGGCTGAATGACGAAATCGCCCGTAAATACCCCTTCGGTCATGAACGGGTCTCCAGTCAGCAATGCGCGAACAGCGCTCTCGTCCTCGGCCTCCAACAGGAAGGAACTGCCTTGAGGATCCGAGGCCGGCTTGTCCCCATCCAGCATCGCGCCCGCGACCTTCACCGCAGCACCCTTTTCCAGCCAGTAATCCAGATGCCGCTGCCGGTGCTGCAGCCGAAGGGGTAGAGCTCCAGGCTTGTCGGCGGCCAGAATGATAAAGAACATCAGATTTGAGCCTCCTGGCGCTGCTTCAGTCTTCGCCCTCGATCAGGCTCAAACCGCCCTGTTCACGAAGGACATCTTTCAAATTCTGCTTCACCCGCAGTAGCACGTCCTCGCACACTTCCCGGTCCGCATCTGACACACCTTCCAGGATGCGACGGTTCATCGTCGCCGCCAGTTCGATCATGAGGCCGATCACCTCAAAGCCCTTTTCGGTAATGAAAACACGCTTGGCCCTGCGGTCATTGGCATCGGCCCTGCGTTCGACATGACCCGATGCTTCAAGCCGATCGATCAACCCGCCGACCGTCACCTTGCCCACTTCCATCAGCCGGGCCAGATCGACCTGCATCATCCCGTCGTTCCCTGCGCGCGACAGAGTGCTGAGGACGGACCATTGCGACCGGGTGATGCCGTAGGGCCGCATCAGCAAGTCCATCACCGTGCGCCGGATACGCGATACGTCGTGGACCAGGTAGCCGAAGGTGAATTGTTGCGCAGAGGGCCGTTCAGGCGCCTTCTTTTTCCGCACGGCAGTTTTCAGCGTTTTCGTCATTCTCACCATCCAGTCAAAGGCGATTTCAATGCATCATCCTGTTCCGATGATCTGTAATCCGCCCGTCTTGCAATAGCATATGATAGCGAACCCGATTATCAGCAGGCGTATGATATCTCGAAGCCTCTCTATTCCGACCAACGATGATCTGGCAACCGCCTTCATTTGCCGAACAGGTCGCGGCCGATGATCTGCTTCATCACCTCCGCCGCCCCGCCCGCGATGCGCACGATGCGCGCGTCGATATAGGCGCGTGCGATCGGGTATTCGGTCATATAGCCATAGCCGCCAAAAAATTGCAGGCATTGATCGACGACTTTGACGTGAAGATTGGTGACCACAAGCTTCACCTTTGCCGCTTCGACGCCGGTTAGCTCGCCCGCCAGGAAGCGCTTGATGCACCAGTCGGTAAAAGCCCGGGCCGATAATATCTCAGCCGACAGCTCCGCGAGGACGAACTGCGTGTTTTGGAAATCAGAGAGGGTCTGGCCGAACATCTTGCGCTCGGCCGTGTAGGCCACCGTCCATTCCAGCGCGGCTTCCGCGACGCAGATGCTGCGCACCGCCTGGGTCAGCCTTTCCTGCGCGAGCTTGCCCATCATGATCCCGAAGCCGCCGCCCTCCCGGCCGAGCAGACGCCAGGACTCCGCGCGCGCATCTTCCAGGAAAATCTCCGACGTATCCTGCGCTTTCAGGCCGATCTTCTCAAGATTGCGGCCGCGTTTGAAGCCTGGCTGGTGCGTGTCGATCGCGATCAGGCTGACCCCCTTAGCGCCCGCCGCCGGATCGGTCTTGCACGCGCAGACCATGATGTCCGCGAGCTGCCCGTTTGAAATATATACCTTCTGCCCGTTCAGCACATAATCGTCGCCATCGCGCACGGCGCGGGTGCGGACTTCCTTGACGTCGGAACCAGCGCCCGGTTCGGTCAGGCCCAGCGCCCCGATACACTCGCCCGCGACCATGCGGGGCAGCACGTCGCGCTTCAGTTCCTCGGTGCCTGCTGCCAATATGTAGGGCGCGACCATTTCCGAATGCACCATGAAGCCGGGACCTGTGATCCCCTTCTTCGCCAGTTCCTCGATGACAACGACATTGTAGAGCCAATCTGCGCCGAAGCCGCCATATTCCTCCGGGATATTGGGGCACAATATGCCGACTTCGCCGGCCCGCTTCCAGATTTCGCGGGGGACAACTTCGTCCTTTTCCCATTGATGATGGTTGGGCGCCAGTTCCTCATCTACGAACCGGGCGACCGTTTCGCGGAACTGCTCATGCTCGGCGGAAAAGATGCCACGTCCGCCTTCGTTGCTGAAGCGCGCCTCAACCACGGCGCGCCTCATGCATCGCCAAAGTCCTTTCCGCCTGCTTCAGGTGGGGGATGTCCAACATCTTGCCGTCAAGCCCCAGGGTTCCGGCATCCGGATTGGCCGCGAACAGGTTGATCACCCGCCGGGCGAAATCGACCTCATCGGCTGATGGCGAAAAGCTCTCATTGATGATGTCGACCTGCGCGGGGTGGATCGCGACGCGGCCAGAAAAGCCCTCGGCCCGTGCGGCCTTGCAGGAGGCGCGCAGGCCTTCCGGATCACGGAAATCGACATAGAGCGTGTCCACCGCCTCGCTTCCGGCAGCGTGCGCACCGAGCAGGCAGAGCGAACGCACCATCTTATAGGTGTGCGTCCATTCTCCGTTCGCATCGGTATTGCCGCTCGCTCCGATCGCAGAGCTCAAATCCTCCGCACCCCACGTCAGCCCGTACAGCCGGGTCAGGCCCGCCGCCGCATAATCACCCAGGCGGAATGGCGAAACGGCCGTTTCGGTCGCCACCGGCAGAATGCGGATCGACCCTTGCTCGACACCCGATGCCGCTTCCAGCGCGCTCAGATAATGGCTGACCTGAGCCACATCCTCTGGTCCGTTGACCTTGGGCAGCATGATGCCGTCGGGCGCGACGGGCACGATCGCGGCGAGGTCTTCCAGAGTCCAGGGCGTGTCCAGCGGATTGACGCGCACCCACAATTGGGATTTCCGGCCAGCACGCGGACGCTCCTTGATAAAGGCCGGCACCATCTCCCGCGCTACTGGCTTGCGCGCGACGGCAACGGCGTCTTCCAGGTCAAGGATGAAGGCGTCGGCAGCGACGCCATCGACCTTGCCCAGCTTCTTCTCGCTATCGCCAGGGATGAAGAGGAAGGATCGGATCGGCAGGCTCATGATACAGGCCTCTTGAGCTGGAGGCCCGATCGCTTGCATGACGCCACCAGTTCATCCTTCTGATTATAGGCCTTGTGAAGGAATGTGACGATCCCGGCTTCAGGCCGCGACTTTGACTCGCGCAGATCAATGACCTCGCTCGTGACATGGATGGTGTCGCCATGAAACAGCGGGTTGGGGAAGCGCACCTCGTCCCAGCCAAGGTTGGCTACTGCGGTGCCCAGCGTCGTGTCGCCGACCGAAATGCCGACCATCAGGCCAAGCGTGAAGGCCGAATTGACCAGGCGCTGGCCAAAAGGCGTGCCCTTCATATACTCCTCATCCAGGTGCAGCAGCGCCGGATTGTGAGTCATGCAGGAAAACAGAACATTGTCTGTTTCAGTGATGGTACGCCGAATAGGATGGTCAAAGACCATGCCGACTTCAAGCTCGTCAAACCAGACTCCAGGCATCACGCAAGTCCCAGGATAGAGATGGCGGCAATGCCCTGATAAGGAACACCGCCCAGATTGTGCGTCAGTCCAACAGAGGGGTTCGACAGCTGCCGCTCCCCTGCCCGGCCCAACAGTTGGTTGTAGACTTCATAGGCCATTCGCAGGCCCGACGCGCCGATCGGGTGACCGAAGCATTTCAAACCACCGTCGATTTGGCAGGGTATCGCGCCATCCCGATCATAGCGGCCGTCGAGAATGTCGAACACGGCGCGGCCATCGTCGGAAAAGCCCAGGTCTTCCATCGTCACCAATTCGGTAATCGAAAAGCAGTCATGCACTTCGCTGAGGTTCACCTGAGCCTTGGGATTGGTGATCCCCGCTTCCCTATAAGCCCGTGTGGCGGCGTTGCGCGTGTTCGCGACATAGCTGCCGTCCCAGTCATTGGTCTGGGTTTCCCGGCCTGAACTGGCGGAAAGTTGCAACGCCTTGATCGTGACAAGGTCTGTCTTGCCCAAAGCTCGCGCGATTTCCGGCGTGGTCACGATCGCGCAGGCGGCACCGTCCGACACGCCCGAACAATCGAACAGGCCCAGGGGATCGGAAATCATCGGCGCGTTGATGATGGTTTCCATCGGCACCGCCTTCTGGAAATGCGCCTTGGGGCTGTGCACGCCATTCTGGTGGCTTTTCCACGACACATGGCTGATGGCGCGCTTCAAGTCTTCCTTGCTCGTCCCATATTTCGCCCGGTAATAGGGCGCCAGTTGAGCAAAGCCGGCCGGCGCGGAGCTCAGGGGCATCCAAAGGTCATTGAATGTCCCCTTGAAGGCCGGGGGCAGGCCGCCAAAGCCCGTATCCTTCAACTTTTCCGAACCGATCGCGAGCGCGATATCCACAGCCCCCGAGGCGACCGCATAGGCCGCCCCACGCAACGCTTCCGTCCCGGTCGCGCACATATTTTCCACTCGGCTCACGGGAATGCCCTCGAGGCGGAGGGCCATCGCGGCGGGAATGGAGCTGTTGCCGACATTGACGCTATCGCCCCAGCAACCGAACCATGCCGCCTCGATCTGATTTCGCTCGATCCCCGCGTCGGCGAGCGCTTCCTCGAACGCCTCTTTCATGAGGTCAGGCGACCCCATGTCCCATCGCTCGCCGAATTTGGAGCAGCCCATGCCTAGCAGGGCCACCTTGTCCTTGATACCCGTCGCCATATCGCGAACTCCTCAGGCCGCGCTCAGCGGCGTCGATTTCCAGAAGTAGCGGTTATATCCCCGCTGACGGTCCTTTTCCTTGATGCGGAAGACCATGCGGACCTGGTCTCCCGTGTCGATCCCGTCCGGGCCGATATCCACCATCTCCATCAGCACGCGCGCGCCATTGTCGAACTTCACGAAGCCAACCCAAAGCGGCGGAGAAGGATGATAGGACAGCCAGTCAGCGGTCGATGTGAGGACTTCCGCAGTCTTGTCGCGCAGCGGAACATCGGTGAATTTTTCACCCGGCGCGTGACATTGTACGCAATATTGCATCTGCGGAAACTGGACCGCGCCGCAATTGCCACACTTGCCTGCATTGAAACCTTCGATCTGCGCGGCGGAGCGATATTGTTCGGTCAGCGCCGTCTTGGCGCTTTTTTCGGAACGCATGCCCCATTCATTTTCGATCCCGCCATAGAATGACAGCATCCGCAGATAGCTGTCGGTCGGCAAGGCGTCCGCGATGGAGCCAGCGACGCCGCGCACGGGGCGGACCGACGCGATCGCCTCAGTGGCCTGGAATATCAGAACATCGGCGCCCTGGCCAAAGCCGACCAGCACAATCCGATCGCCGGGTTGCGCTTTTTCCAAAGTCGCCGAGAACATCAGCAACGCATGAGCCGCACCTGCATAGCCGACGCCATCGTCCAACGTTCCGGCGACCGTACCGCCGAATTTCAGAGCCTTGGCGACCATTTCCGCTGCCCCTTTGAGATAAGAGGGCATGACGAAATACTGGATGTCGCTGATGGAAAGCTGCGCCTGTGCCAGCGCGGCCCTGACGGCCTGCGGCACGATCTTCGCATAGCCTTCGTCGCGGACCCACCGCTCTTCCCAGCCATAATCGCTCTGGGCATCCGCCGAACGGAAATGATCGACGAAGACTTCGGTGAACGACGCCGACCCAATCAAGCGCGCCACCACATCCTGGTCTGACACCAAAAAGGCCGCCGCGCCCGCGCCAAAGCTCATTTCCTGCGCGCTGGCTGGCTTTGCGAAAGGATTGTCGGATGCCACCACAAGGGAGGGCTCCGTCCCCTTGAGCGCCTGTAGCAGGGCAGATGTGCCTGCCCGCTGCGATCCTGCAGCGTCGGATGTAGCGACTTTGGCCGGAGCGCCGATCGCCCGCGCCAGGATCGCCGCATTTTGCAGGTCAGCATATGGCAGGCTTGTCGATGCCAGTCGGACAGCCCTTATGGCATCAAGGCTGGCATGCCCCAAAGCGTCGCGGGCGGCTTCGACGCCCATTGTGATCGCGTCCTCATCCCAGCTGGTGAACGCCCTGCTGCCCTTCGCCTGACCCAGGAGGCCGGGGGCCATCCAGCGATGCGCTTCAGCTATCAAGGATCGATCCAGCCTGAGCCGGGGAACATAGGCGCCGTAGCGCGAAATGCCGAGTTGAGTCATTCACCTCACCTGTTCAAGGACGCGGCACCCAGGGCCGCTCACCGCTTTGAAACGCGGCGGTCATGTTCAGCCAAAGGCTCATTTAGTTCGCCTGCATATGTTACGCAAGTATCTTATTTCCTACCTTCGCCTTTACGCGGCCTGCCGGAGGCGATATGACATGATAAGCATGCATACTTATGGAGAGGCGCATGAAGATCCTTGTGCCCGTGAAGCGGGTCATTGACTATAATGTGAAGCCGCGGGTGAAGGCGGA
>NZ_JALKHS010000020.1:0-58185 GCF_023051225.1 Sphingobium agri
AAAAAAAGGCTCGGCGTCAGCAGCAAATCGGCCCGGTTCAACATGTCTCGCAAGCGATACTGGCGGTAAAGATTGATGCCGGCATCATCGACGCATGTGCTGCACACATTGAGATCAATCTTGGTCTGGAAACAATAGCTTCCGTCCCCCTTGATCATAAACTGCCGGCCGCAGATCCACCAGGCATCGTGCAGCGTGACCACCGACGGCACGCCTTCCTCCTCGCATATCTTGAGAAGCGGAGCGCCCAGGCCTTGGATCGAATGGAAATGCACTACATCTGGCTTGGTGAAGCGCAGGACTTCGCGAAAGCCGTGCGTGGTATATTCGGAGTCGAACGTCAAAGTGGGATCATGCGTATCCGGCACGCAGATCGCGAAAACGGGAATGTCGCGGGCATGATATTTGAGGATCTGATAGGGCTCCGCCGCGCCTGGCGGGGCTGTCGTGAATATCGCCATTTCCGTGTCGTCGCGCTGATGGAGCCGATGGGCCATCTGCTCGGCGACGATGGTGGCCCCACCGAAACTGCGCGGCTCGAAAAATACATTTGCCGCCAGAACCCGAAGGGGCTTGCGGGGCGTCTCCAGCCGCTCGACGATGGAGGACAGTTGGGTGCGCGCGATGCTGTCTTGGCTGTACCGTGCCAATACAGCCTTCCTGGCGCTAGCAGCGACGTCGAGGCGCAATTCGCGGCTTGCGATCAGGGCTTCCAGACCTTCCAGCCAGGATCGAGGATCGCTTGCTAGCATCCCGTTCCGGCCATGGTCGATGATGCCGGTGAATTCGGCCCTGGTCGAACATACCGATGGCAGTCCGACGATGCTGGCCTCGATATATTTGATATTACTCTTGGCGTCGTTGAAGAGCGTCGGCTCCAACGGAGCGATCGCAATGTCGCAATCGGCCATGAGCTGAAGATATTTGGGATAAGTGGTGCCGCTGAAGCGCTCGATTCGTTTACCGAAACGGGAAAAGTCAGCCGGCAGGTTAAGCTCCCCGATGATGCGCAACCTTACTTCAGGGTGGTTCTTGAGGCAGGTCCGGATCGCTTCGGCCGCTTCCAGAAAATCCTCGTCATGGGTATTGGTGCCTGAGCCATAGACGATCCGTATGACAGTGTCCGTCGCCCGCTTGCGGGCCATGGCCGCCTTCGCCGCCGTCAGGCTTTCGGCATCGAGAGCGTTTTCCACGACATGGACCCGCGGCACACCCGCCTCGCGCATGGCCTGTGCCAGGGCCCGCGTCGATGCGATGCCCTCATCGCATGCGAGCATGGCTTCCCGATAGTTCGGGACACCAGTCAGGACTGCCCTTTGTATGGTTGGGGGAACGGCCTTCAGGCTGGCATTGGCCATATAGGCGTTGGGATCGAAGATGAGATCATCGACTTCCCAGAAGGTGGTCAGGCCCAGTGCTTTCGCCTTGGCGATGCACTGCAACACGCTATGCGCGGCAGGCACCCGGTAAAAGATAACCATGGAATGGGTGGTAAGAGCCGCCTCGCACCGGCTCGCCTCATGCCAGTTGATGACAGTAGTGTCAAAGCCGAGACGCTTGAAAAGCTCGCATTTCTGATCGACGCGATATTTGCGGCATTGCGGGATGCTGAGCTCGGCGATGATCAGGATGCGTTTGGTAGCAAAGCGCGGCAGATTGCGATTGCTCGCGGACTCTCCGATTTTTCGGAGATAGGTCAGAGCAGCTGCAAGATGAAAGGGGCCGCGCGGCGTGCGTGGATCCTGAAATATGCTCGGCCGAAAGCGCATGCTGGTGTCGCGGCGCTCGCCGGCGCCATGGCGGATATAATGGAGCAGCGGATTATAGTCTGCATCGCCGACATCTGGATACTGGTCGAGATACCAGGCCGTATCGAATAGGCTGTTGGGATTTCTCGCCTCGCGCCAGCCATGTTCCATATAGTGCAGCAGGGGGTCGACGCCCGCAGCAGCAATGTCGGGATATTCATTCAGATACCAACGCCGGTCGAAAAGGCCGGATTGCCGAACGTCCTCAATCTGATCGGCAGGAATCTGAGACGGCCGGGCTTTTTTAGGTGATTTAATAAGATTCTGAAAAACTTGACCTAATCGAACCATAACCCGCCGTGCCCCAAATATAACTATTTTCGATTAAGAGGAAAGCACGGCAGGCGCAAGTTTAGCCTCACGGCCATGTGTTCTGATGGGGCCCTCGGACGGCTGCTCCCTCAACTATCGGGAGAGGGTCATCGCCGCCGCGCGCCGGGTTGTATGCGATCCCGGCGGCGCGGCGTCGCACGACGGGGTACGTCTATGCGGCGGCCTCATAGGGATTGAAGCCGAGCGGCATGTCGATGTGGAAATAGGCACTGCCTTCCGGCGTGCGCTGAACGATCGGCATATCGATCCGATGCGAAAGGCCGCTATAATGGCCGATCAGCGTCTTGCGCGGCATGTCCTGCACCCGCGCGACACTGCCGCGGTGCATCAGGCGGCCGTGCCAAATCAGCAAATCTCCCTTCTTCGCCAGAAACTGCTTCGGCGCGATGCCGCGGCGGCTGATCTCCTCATCCGCGATGGCGTTGACGAACCGCTCGGAAATCTTGGACCAGTTGGTGTGGCTACGCTCTTCGGGCGTTAGGAACATGCGAACCTTGTGGCTCTTGAGCAGCGGCCATTTGTGAGAGCCGGGCACGAACTCGAACGGCCCGCTGTCGGCGGAAATATCGTCGAGCGCGATCCAGGACGCGGCGTACCAGCTGTTGATATAGGGCGGATTGAGATAATCGTCCTGATGCCAGTTGCGCTCGGTGCTGACCCAGCCGGTCAGGTTAAGATGCAGACCCATCTCCTCGCCGATCAGGCTCTCCATAAGTTTCATCATGGGCGGGTACAGGCTCACGTCCCGCATTTCTTCGATATACATATAGGGTACGGGACAATCCCATCCAAATTTGGACGGGTGACGCGCCCTGATCTCGCAATAGCGATCAATCAAGTCGTGCGGAATGAAGTTTTCCTTGATGAGGTAGCCATTGTCGCGCCAGAATTTCTGATCGGGAGTGAGCCTGCTTTCATCACATGTCGCGCGATCGAGAGGCGGCGCAGTGGTGTCGTCCACATCCTCGGCCAGCATGTCGAACGTGATGGCGCCTATGTCTTGGAGGCGGCTGTCCCAAGCGGAAAGCAGCGCGCGTTTTTCAATCTCCAAATCTATGATGCGTTCAAGCAGATTCTCGTCCGCATGATAACGAAGACCAAGCGGAGGCGATTGGGAAGGTACGCTGCGAGGGCGAATACCGGCAAGCTCCTCGCCATGTCCGGTCAGAACATAATGTTCATAGGCGTCGAAATTGTCAGAATGTGATGCCGCATGCAGCAAGTCAGGGTTGTTCTCCAGATATCTTCTGCTGTTGAACAGGTCTCGAGGAAGCGGCTGAACCAGAATATTGGCGGGCTGGGCAGGAACAGGCTCGGCCACGGAGTCGGCGATCGATTCCACAGGCTCAGGGGCGAAAGCCGCCGATGGTCGTTCCATGGTCTTCTTGGAACGAAAGATATCTAGGATCGGCATGGCAGGACTCCCCTTCGCAGACTTTTGAACGATCACATTGCGGTAAGACGGACTTAACGCCAGTTCTGGGGGCTTAGCAAGGCTAGGGCTGTTAGTCGGGCATCTGGGCACCTTTAGCGCTGTCGCCAAGCCTTTGCGGTACTTCTAGGATACGAAATCCATCGAGTTCCTGAGCAGGTGGACAATGCAGGTCTGAACGATTGCGCCGGAGAGGCCCGTGAAACACGCCAGCTTAGTCTTCCAGCATGACGGGCCTGTGCTCGTCATAGAGCCTACGAATCTCCTCTTTCTGAGTTAGGCTCTGGAACAGGTCGATCATCTCGGCTTCAGCCTCAGCATAGCCGTCGATTTTCCTGATCCTGCTCATCTCCGCCTTCACTTTGCCCAGATGGTCCTGATCCGGCCAAGGATCGACGCCATTCGAACCCACGCCCCATTTGAAGAAGTCCGCCCAATCCCGCTTGGATCCATCACCAACGGCGCCACGGCCACGCTGACGTTTCACATAAAATTCGACAAAGGTCCGGTTCCAGTAGTGGTTGACTTGGCCTAGCAAGGAGCCCTGCTGGCTTTGTGAAGCCGAAGGCAGTGCCCGTGCTTCTCCGTCCGCCCCTATAACCTTCGCGTCCTGGGAGTAAATTGGTGTATGAATGGCAATTGAATTCGCGGCCCGCAACCGGAATAGGGTCTTTACATGGTCGTTCCACGAGGCGGTCCTGAAGCGCTCCATGACCAGACCATCACCCAAGTTGAACGACGTGTCACCTCCGAACCATCGCCAGTTCAGGGCAACTCCATCCGCACCATATGTCTGTGAAATGACGTCGATAAAGTCTGAAATTCCGACGATCTTGTTCTCAACGACTGGGATGAGGAATTCGTCCGCATCCAGAAAGGTGCACCACTCGGCTGCAGCTACAGTCCGGTTGTGGTAGAACGCATGCCTGAATGCCTTCATCTGAGGCGAAAGCCCTGGGGCTACCTCATTGTGAATATGCTCGACGATTCCAGCGTCGTGCAGAATATCCAGCATCTGTCCAGACAGATCATCGTTGCTGTTCGAATATATGATGATCCTGTCGAAGCCTAAGACCTTGTAATGCGCTACCCATTCGGTGATGAGTAGCCCCTCGTTCCTCATGGACGAAACGATGACGGACTTAAGGCTTGCATCTTGACTCTTGAAAAGCGGTGGATCCTTTGGCTCCTCAATAGCGAGAAAGTCAAAATCCACAGAAATCGTTTCTGTGCTTTTGCCGTATTCAGACAATGGTTTCTCCATCAGGCATCTAAGGTAGGCTTTAGCCTACGCGTCTTCATGTTTTGAGTAGTCTTAGGCACTGCGCTGGTGCAAGCGTTTCTAACAAGCTGCGAGGAAACATATTGCGCCATATTCACTTCGGGGCGGATTTTACAAGCGTATGCGCTGCATCATGCCTCTCTGAGAGGCTGTTGGAACGCTGACGTAATGGTGAGTGATGAGCTTCGATGATTCCGAGGGAGTGCAACACAGCCCTTTAGATTAAATTAAAATAATCCGCTATATGTGCGGCATATTTGGTCGCTCGCGTCGTCGCCTCTTGTCCTAAATTATGCCGTTCAATGGTATTGGATTGAACGGCCACGATCTCGTCGTAATGGCGCTGGTTTGCATTGCCGATCGTCACGCTGTCGGCATGGCGGCGATGATCGTTCAATGCCTTTGGCGTAAAGGCGATGCTGCCGCGTTCCAGCAGGCGCAGATAGGCCACCCAGTCACCGGCATTGCGATAGGAGATGATCTCCTCGCCATGCTGGGTGAGGACATCCTGAAGCACCGAACGGCGGAAGACGGCGCCGCTGGCATTGGGGATCGTGTTCTTCATGAACAGGGCTGAGGCAATTTCTTCCCGCCCTGTCGCCTTATAGGGGCGGGTCCAGCGCGCGGCGTCGAGGTCCGAGACATAATCGAGATAGTCGTTCGCCGTGACGATGCCGTGAGCGTCGATCTGCCGCGACTGGCAATAGCTTATGACGACAGCGGGATCTTCGAACGCTGCGACCGTCTCGGTCAGGAAGGAAGGATGCGCCAGGTCGTCGGCTTCGGCGATCCAGACAAGATCGCCCTTTGCCAATTCCAGGCCGCGCTGCCACTGCCTGAAGACGGAACCGGAATTCTCTCGGTTTACGACCAGTCTGGCCGATATGTTGCAGCCGGAGAGAAATTCCCTGATGACCTCGACACTATTGTCGGTTGACTTGTCATCGAGGACAATAATCTCATAGATGGTATAGTCTTGATCGACGATCGTTTGCAGTCTGTCCCTGATATAATTTTCATAATTATAGTTGGGAACAATGACGGAGACCGTCGGCCTTTTCTCGCCGAGATAGATCAGCAGATCTTGGACATATGTGTCGAAGACGAAATCCCGGTCGATCAGCGACATGGATTTTTGTTCGCAGGCCTGCCGGTGTTCATCGCTGGCGAGCAGGGCGATTATCGCCTTGGCATAGGCGCGCGTGTCGAAGCGCGGCACGAGAAGGCCATCGCATGCCGTTATCAGTGCATCCATGCCCGTGGCCTGCGCAAAGGCGACGACCGGCAGGCCGCAATCCATCGCCTCGAGCACGACCGAAGGGAAGGGATCCTCGCGCGAGGTCAGCGCGAAAATATCCGCGCCAGCATAATAGAGGTTAGTTTCCTGCACGAGGCCCGGAAACAGGAAATGCGCCGATTTGCCTGAGTCCTCGACAGCCTTGTGGACCTTTTCGGTCCACTCTTGCGCGTCATGGCCGATCCAGATGAAAATCGCGCTGGGTAGCTGTTTCAGGATTTCCAGCCCCGCCTCGACAAACAGGTCGACCCCCTTCCGCGCATCGGCATAGCCGACGCCCAGAATGACGGGCGCATCCGGCGCGATCTCCAGATGTTGGCGCAAGGCTCTGCGCGCCGAGGCGATGCCGTCCTTCTGCCGCCGATAGCCGTTGATCTTGTAAAGGCCCTGCGGCCGTATCAAATGATTTTCCGGCGACAAAGGCGCGAATTCCGCAAAGGCGTCGGCGACCGGCTGCGACGCGAATATGACCTTGTCGGCGAGCTTGACCACCGACCTGGCGCTGTTTTCCAGCCCATGTTGGCGGATCACGTCGGGCATCTCATGGATCAGCGAGATGATGCGATAATCCTGCTCCTTGAACAGGGGCAAGATTATCGCTGAGACCAGTGTATTGCAGATGACGCTTTGCGCGCCCAAATCGCGCAACTCTCTTACCAGTCTACGCGCATAGGGGCCGTGGGGATCATGACCCGACAGGTCGTGTAGATAGCCGACTTCTCGGAAGGCATCTTTCAGCGGCCCGTCGTCCAGCAGGAAGGTATGCACCTCATACCCGCTTTTCGACAGGGAACGCGCGATGTTGAGGGAGAGGTATTGCGCGCCATGATGATAGGCATCGTGGCACACGAGGGCGATTTTCCCATGTGGCGCGGCCTGTCCCGGCTGCCAGCCGGCGATGGCGCGGCGCGTCGCCTCGAGATAGGCGAAGCCCGTTTCCATGTCGGGTTCGAGATGCGCGCCTTCCGCCCACTCGTTCCATGCATTGACGAATACCAGCCGTTCCTGCGGGTTCGGATTGGTCCTGATTGTGTCGGCGACGGCATTTTCGAGCCACCGCTCATAGAGAGCGGGCGTATTATTGACGAATATGGCCCCGCGCGTCTTGCGCCGCGCCGTATTGTCCCATCCCGGACATACGGACCGGAACAGCCTGTAGCTCGGCTCGGGATAGGCTTCGCTGCGCCGGACGAAATCGGTCCAGTCGTAGACCCGCCCTTCGAAATCGCCGCGAAGGGGCAGGACATTGCCCGTGATGTCCGTAGGACTGGAATTATTGGGCGGAAATTCGACCGCGGCGTCGAGGCCGAAGGCGTCGAGGTCGGTCTGTCCAAAAGATTGCGTACAGGCGAGAAAAATTTCTCCGATGCCATTGTCCCGGCACCACTGACGCCAGCGTTCGGCGGTTTCCTTGGGGAAAGGCAGGATAGCTGGGCGATAGATCAGCAGCAGCGGCTTGCCGTCGATGCGCAGATAGCGCGGATCACGCAGATAGCGCGCGATATCGGCGATACAATTGATGTCGTCCGTCGGCGAATGTTCCTGCGCCATCAGGATTTCGGCGTCCGACCCGTCCCAGCGCCGCGACCAGTTCTCATTGGCCCAGCAGACACAGAAGGGGTGATCGAGCGTGGGATCGTTGAGCCAAGCTTCCAATGGAGATTCGAGCAAACGCTTGCCAGCGAACCAGTAATAATAGAAACAGAACGCCTCTATCCCGTAGATTTTGGCCAGCTCTATCTGCTTGCGCTGCGTTTGGGTATCGTTGAGGCTGTAATAGCCGATGTCGGGGTGAGGGACATGGGGCTGATAATGGCCAACAAATTGCGAGCTGGCCGGACGGACGTTGGTCCATTCGGTAAAGCCTTTGCCCCACCATTTGTCATTTTCCGGGATGGGATGGAATTGCGGGAGATAAAAGGCGATGAGCCGCGCCTGTTTGACCGGCAGAGGATCGAAATGTTTTTGCGGAACGAACTCAACCTGCGGCGGCGACCATATAGCCGCCGCGCCGTCCGCCGGGGGCACCTGGCGAACTTCATAGCGACCGCTAATGGCATAATGGACGAGGGGATTGATTCCGGCGGCGGCCACGTCGGGATTGGCCTTTAGATATCCGGTCGAGCTCAGCTTGGGCGACGGATCGCGTCCGAGAGCCGCGCCAAGTTCAAGATAGTGAACGATCGGGTCGATACCCAATTCCGCGACATCGGGGTAACGATTGAGATACCAATCAATGTCGAAAAGACCGCTTTCTCGAAGAACATTAACGTCATTTTCGTCGAAATCGACAAACATATTAAGCCCAGACCCTGAAATTTTTCGTCTTCGTCACAGTGTCGATTATAGGGGGCAGAACCGGCCCTCTTGCATCCCATGTTTCACATAATGTTCGAGCGGGTCCATGCCGGCGGCAGGAACATCGGGATACATGTCACAATATTTGTCGGCGTCGAAGATACCGCGTCGCCGAAGCGACGCATAAGACCATCTGGATCGCCATCCCTTCGGCGCCAAATGCCACCAAAAGGGGCGCTGCCGTATCAAGGCTTCTGAAAGACGGACCATCCAAAGGCGTGCGGCGGCCTCTTGCTCGAATCTTGCCTCGACGGCCTCTCGCTCCTTTTTGTCCTCTACCGATTTTCTCTCTAACTCATCTCCATAAGCCTGAAGTTCTGCCAGCAAGCCTACGAACTTTTCTCGCGTTTCATGCGACGCCTGCAATTCTCTCGATAGCGCGGCGACTTTTGCGCTTTCAGCCAAAAGGGAGGATCGTTCGACCTTCGATTTTTCGGCCTCTTCCCGTGTCGCATAGAGAAGGCGTGTCAGCAGGCTCACTTCCTGGACAAGCCGCTGCGCTTCCTGTTCGGCACTCCAGCATTTATGTTCGGCGAGCCTCTTTTCATCGGCAAGGCGCCGTATCTCGAGGCTCAGCGGATAGATGTCCGTCGCATAGCTGCCCTGCTGGCCCTCACCATGGCGCGGTACGGCCTCGAGCTTGCTCCGAGCGGTGTCGAGCGCCTTGCTTAAACGGTCTATTTCATGGCGCTGCTCGGTCAGCTTCTGATCACGCTGCACCAGCGCATCGGCATGGCGCTGGGCCTGGCCATGTTCGGCCGCCGCGATTTTCTCGGCATAGGCCACTTTGGCTTGCAGCGCGGCCAACGCATGCTCGTTGCCGCGGCGTTCGCCGGCAAGGCGGAAGATCCATTTATCGGCGTTGATCAGCTTGGCGCGCAGCCTTTCAATTTCGCCCTCCAGCGCTGCCGCATCGAGCTTTTGCTGCTCTGCATCTTCCTGCCGGCGCTTTAGTTCGGCATAGGCCTGGTGAACTTCCTCTTCGCGCTGCCGCAGCTGACTTTCGAGAAGCCCCGCATTTTCGGCAAGAGGTTGGAGCTGCGCCAATTTCTTGTCCAATTCCGCCTGTACGTCATTCACCGCATGGAGCGCACGCTGAAGTTGTTCGCTACGGCGTTTATATTGGTCGATGTATTCGCGCAGACTCGACGCTTGGCTGCGCTGGAATGTTAATCCCTCTTCGATCACTTGTGAATCAAGGTCCGCATTCTGTGCATAGTCAGTGACCTGAAGAAGCGCGCCCCATTGATTGTTATCGGACAGATGTTGCGCCCGGTTCTGGCGGGCATCGCCCCCCTCATCGTGGATCAAGGCAGATTTTTGCGACATTATCGAGTTTCTCACCTTAAGTTCGCGCCTCGAATCGGCAGGTGTACCCGCATAATGGCTTGAAAAATTTGAAAAAATTAATCAAGAAAAATCCGCGCATATTCGAAAACATTAAATGTCAATTGTATGTTACAAATTGCTGTACACGTTAACAGCATTTCCTACGTTGTCATAAACGTCTGCGCGGCCTTTATGAATTATCACCGCTCTGTTGCATAATTCATTGACCAATTCTGTGCTATGGGATGCCAATATCATGGCTCTGTCGCTGCGTTTCTCGAACAGCTCATATAAACATTTTCGTTGAAAATTTTGATCGCCTACCATGATGATCTCGTCGATCAGATAGCAGTCGAACTCGATAGCAAGCGACATGGCAAAGGCAAGGCGTGCACGCATGCCCGATGAGTAGGTTTTCACCGGCATCTTCAATTGGGCGCCCAGTTCGGTGAAATCTTCGACGAAGCTGCGAATATCGGCGTAGTCTCGCTGATAGATGCGCGCGACGAAGCGGGCATTGTCGTAACCGGTCAGGCTGCCCTGAAAGCCGCCAGCAAAGCCTAGCGGCCATGACACTGACATTTGGTGCCTGATTTTGCCGGAGGTTGGCATTTCCACGCCGCCGATCAATTTAATAAGCGTACTCTTGCCTGCCCCGTTGCGCCCAAGCAGCGCTACGCGTTCACCCCGCTCCACCACGAGGTTGACATTGTCGAGTACGCGCTTGTGTCTCGAGCCGTGTTTGTACGACTTGCAGACGTTGAGGCAGGTGATCATTCGACCGCCAATGTCCGGCGGACTCGGCGACATAATATCAGGCCTATCATTATGGCAACCAGTGAACAGACAATTGGGTTCCAGATATTATAATAGGCCGTGACTTGATCGCCCCATATGCCCTTGCGCATCATTTCCATGCCATTCACGAATGGCGAAAGGAGAAGATATTCCCTGACCTCGGGCGTCATCCAAGAAAGCATATAAAATAAGCCTGAAAAAGGAATCATGACATATGTCGTCACTGGAATAAATTTTTCCATTACCTCGGAAACTTCAGAAAGTGGCGCTATGACAAGGCATAGAGAGAAGCAGAACAGAGCGTATAAAAACCACCCTGCTATAAAAAGGCCGATATCTGAAGGAACAGGCATTTCCTTCATGATGACTAGAACTATACCTATGAATAGATAGGCCATCATCCCGCCTAGAATTTCAATAATAAATCTCACTAGGATGAAATCAACGATCTTGACTTGGCGATGGTAAAGCAGGCTTGAATTTGCTGTGAAAGCAGCCACGCTGCGGGACACGCCATGACGGAATAAGGTGATTGGAATATAGCCTGTCGCGACAAAGGCGATGATCCCCAACCCATGTTGCGTCGGCCCCTTCGTCAGGCTCCACATCAGGCCGACCAGGCCCGCGAACAGCAATGGTTCGACCATGATCCACAGGAAGCCAATATTTTCTCGTCCGAAGCGCGTCGTCAGTTCGCGGATCATAAGAGCGTGAATCACGCGAAGTTGGACCGACCAGCCATTCTGCAATTTGCGCAAAGTGACTCTAGACATCGATCAGTCTTCCGATGCGTGTTCGACGACGCCAACCATAAACATCCAAGCAATGAAATAGAGGCATAAGGATGCCGCGAACACGATCAGCACATTCAAGAACCGCTTAGGCAGCAGTGGGCTATCCGGCACGTTGGGATCGACAACGCGCTCGAGATAGAATTGCTGGCGCTGCGCCTCGGCGCGGGCCTGGACGAGGGCGGTGTTGGCCGCAGTCATGCTCTGGGTCGCGAACTCCTGTTCGACCAGGAGGTTCTCATAACCGCCCAGTTTCGACGCGATGCCGCTGCCGGTGCCGACCACACGGCTGTCCTGCGAGGCGATCTGCACCGCCATGGCGCCAATCCGACTGCGGAGCGACGGAATCGAAGGGTTATTGGGGGCGACCCGCTGCATGAGGTCGAGTTGCGCCTGGAGCGCTGCGCGCTGCGCGATCAAATTATTGGAAATCTCCAATACGCCCACAGCCTGCTGCTTGGGATCGATCAGCGCCTGTGTGTTGCGATATTGGGTAAGCGCCACGCGCGCCGCCTTAGCGCGCTCAGTCGCAAGATCGACCTGCCGCTGCGCCTCGACGATGCCCTTGCTCTGTGCGCGGGCGTTGAGGCGGTTGACCAGCCCTTCGCTCAGATCCAGCAGCCGCGCATTGATGGCGTAGGCGTCCTGCGGCGTGAAGGCGCGGGTCTTGATGACGGCGGTGCCCTCTTCGGTTTCGAAGCGGGCATCGACCATCTTACCATAATATTTGAACAGGCTCTCGAAGCTGCTGTCGGACAAGGGGCCGGGGAAGCGTGAGAAATAATCAGCTTCGTGCGCATTATATTTGTCACGAATGCCAGGCATTTTTTCCAAGGCCTTCAGGGCATCGCGCGAACGTACGAAGGTCAGCACCTCGTTTGTCTGCTCCTGTCCGCCCGATATGCCGGTCGTCTGGACGAGATTGGCAAGCGTCGAGGTCTGCGACTTCTTTTGGTCCGGGCTTTTGATGACGAAGCGCGATTCCGAGATATAGATGTCGGAAGCGATCAGGCCATAATAGACTGCTGCCAGCAATGTGGGCAACATGACGCAGAAAAGAAACCAGCGCCGTTTGCGTACCCATACCGCTAGCGCGGATCGGCGGGATGAGCTTTCGGCCTCGATAGGGAATGAGGGGTTTACGTTCATAAGATCTTCGGCGCCTCAAGGGTACTAAGCCGCCCCTGCCGCTAGGCCAACATCGGGCAACGCGCAAGGCTAAGCAGCGTCCTTTTGACGCAAACACAAGAGGAACTATTGTTTATTCTCGGACCGCGATGCTAAGGCGTGGCACCCAAAAATGCCGCAAGCCTTCGAGAACATCAGCGATGCAAGTCAAGAATATCGTTTACCTAATCCTGCTCGCCGGCCTCGCAGGGTGCGCAACGCTCCCCTCAAGTGGCCCAACGGGCGGGCAGATCGCAAAAACAGCTGCTGCCCCGAAGGATGGGTCTGCGCCGATCCAGATTGTGCTGGTCCGCACGATTGCGGATGTGCCGGGAACAGATGTGGTGGCGACGGCCGTGCTGCCTGAATTAGCACCTCCTCCAACCGATATGATCGGCCCAGGCGACGTGTTGGATATTAACATTTACGAAGCGGGGGTCACTTTATTCTCGGGCGTTGGCGGCGGAGGGGTGAGCCAGATTACAGCCAATCCCGGCGTGCAGGTGCAGAAGCTGCCGCCGACACGGGTTGACGATCTGGGCGATATTACCATTCCCTATGCCGGTACGCTTCACGTGGCGGGGATCACGACTGGTGAGGTCGAGGCAATGATCCGAAATGCCCTCGCCCGCATGTCGCAGAATCCGCAAGTGATCGTGACGCTAAGCGAAGCTATCACTAATTCAATCATCGTCGGGGGAGAAGTGGCAAGGCCGGGCCGGCTCGTGTTGCAGACAAACCGGGAGAAGTTGTCCGATGTGATCGCCCTTGCAGGTGGTTATCGCAGGGAAGCAAAGGATTTGCTGCTGCGAATTGTGCGAGGCGAACAAAGCGCAGACGTCCGTATCAATGACCTTGTTGAAAATCCTAAGCTGGACATACGAGCATATCCTGGCGATCGGCTGATGCTGATCGATGATCCCCGCACTTTTTCCATATTGGGCGCGTCTGGTCGAGTTGAGCAGGTTCCGTTTCGTCGTTCGTCAGTTTCCCTCGCCGAAGCGATTGCCACAGCAGGCGGTGTTAATCCGGGCGTTGGTAATCCGGCCGCAATCTTCGTGTTTCGCTATGTTCGCGATGAGCAAGGTAAGGAGGTGCCGATGGTCTATCACATCAATATGATGAGAACCGGTTCCTTTTTCCTAGCGCAGCGCTTTGCCATGCGGGATAAGGACGTGCTCTACTTCGGAAACGCAGCGGCCAACCAGCCCAGCAAGCTCATCCAGCTGATCAGTCAACTCTTTTCTCCAATCCTGACCGTTACTGCCGCAGTGCAGGCGGTAAAATAGCAACAGGCTGAAGCGGGTGAAAATTACACCCGGCCTTCATAGGAAGTGGAAGATGGAGATCAAATCCTTCGATGTCTCTGGCCTCACGCTCTTGACACCCCACCATATCGGGGATGAGCGCGGCTATTTCGCGGAAACCTTTCGCGCTGATCTGTTCGCCCAGCATTGCGGAAATTGGACGTTTATTCAGGACAATGAATCCCGCAGCGTCCGCCCGGGTACTATTCGCGGGCTGCATTTTCAGAGCGAGCCGCACGCCCAGGGCAAGCTGGTTCGTTGCACTGCCGGGGCGCTGTTCGATGTGGCCGTGGATATTCGCCAGGGGTCGCCGACTTTCGGGCAATGGATCGGCGAGACGCTGACCCCAGACAATGGTAAGCAACTCTGGGTTCCGCCGGGCTTTGCCCATGGTTTCTGCTCCCTCGAGCCTGATACGGTCATCTGTTATAAGGTGACTGCGTATTACAGCGCCGAATGCGACAAGGGGCTGCGCTGGGACGATCCGGCGATTGGGGTCAAATGGCCCGACGTCGTCGATCCTGAAACCCTCTCGCCCAAAGACCGGCAGCAGCCATTGCTCGCCGAACTGCCCGCCTATTTCACCTGGAGCGAATAACCTCATGCGCGTAATTGTCACTGGCGGCGCCGGCTTCATCGGCTCGGCCCTTGTTCGCTACCTGGTGCTGGATAAAGGCTATGAAGTCCTGACCATAGACGCCCTGACCTATGCGGGGTGCGAGGCTTCGCTGAAGGTGGTCGAGGGCAAGGCCAGTCACCGTTTCCTCAAAGCCGACATCTGCGACCGCACGGCGATGGACGAGGCAATCGCTGGATTCCGACCCCACCGCATCATGCATCTGGCGGCGGAAAGCCATGTTGACCGCTCAATCACCGGCGCGGCCGACTTCATCCAGACCAATGTCGTAGGCACCTTCACTCTTCTGGAGGCGGCGCGCGGTTATTGGAACGCGCTTGCCGGAGAAGCCAAGAACGCTTTCCGATTCCTCCACGTCTCGACCGACGAGGTCTATGGCTCGCTGGGTGATGAGGGGCTGTTCGAGGAAAGCACGCCCTACGACCCAAGTTCGCCCTATTCGGCGTCCAAAGCGGCGTCCGACCATCTCGCCAAGGCCTGGCAGCGCACCTATGGGCTGCCGGTGGTCGTGTCGAATTGCTCGAACAATTACGGCCCCTATCACTTCCCCGAAAAGCTGATCCCGCTCACCATCCTGAACGCCCTCGCGGGTCGCGCGCTGCCGGTTTATGGCAAGGGCGAGAATGTGCGCGATTGGCTCTATGTCGACGATCACGCCCGCGCGCTCGACCTCATCATCGAGCGGGGGGTGCCCGGCGAAACCTATAATGTCGGCGGCCGTAACGAACGGCGCAATATCGACGTGGTGCGCAGGATCTGCGCGGTACTGGACGAGCTGGTTCCTGCCGATGCGCCGCGCGAAGGGCTAATCGAGTTCGTCACCGATCGCCCCGGCCATGATGCTCGTTACGCTATCGATGCGACCAGGCTGGAGACAGAGCTGGGCTGGCGCGCGCAGGAGAATTTCGACAGCGGCATCGAGAAGACGGTGCGTTGGTATCTTGAGAATGATTGGTGGTGGCGACCGCTTCGCGATCGTTATGACGGCCAGAGGCTTGGGCTGAACGCCGCGCCTGCGCCTGCCGGAGTGGCTGCGTGAGGATTGCCGTCACCGGCAAGACTGGGCAGGTCGTCACTAGCCTGATCGAGCGTGGCGCTGCCGCAGGACATGAAGTGATCGCGCTGGGCCGGCCCGAACTGAACTTGGTCGATCCGGCTTCGGTCCTGCGCGCGCTGGAGGCTGCGGCGCCCGACGTCATTGTCTCGGCCGCCGCTTATACTGCTGTCGACAAGGCCGAGAGCGAGAGCGCGCTGGCCCATGCGGTGAACGGGACGGGCGCTGGCGCGGTGGCAGAGGCGGCAAAGGCGCTGGGCGTACCGCTGGTCCATGTTTCGACCGATTATGTTTTCGAGGGCACGCTGGACCGGCCTTATCTAGAGACTGACCCCACCAGGCCGACTGGCGCCTATGGCGCATCCAAGCTGGCGGGAGAGCAGGCAGTGCTGGCTGCCCATGGCGACAATAGCGCGGTGCTACGCGTGGCTTGGGTCTATAGTCCCTTTGGCTCGAATTTCGCGAAAACGATGCTGCGCCTCGCGGGTGACCGGGACGAGGTGTCCGTCGTCGCCGACCAGCTCGGCAATCCGACCAGCGCGCTAGATATCGCTGATGGCATTCTTCGGGTTGCTACCAATATGGTAGCCAATAGCTATCCGGAGTTGCGCGGCGTCTTCCACATGACGGCTAAGGGTGAAGCCAGCTGGGCGGATTTTGCGGAAGCAATCTTTGCGGCTTCCGCCGCGCATGGCGGACCTACGGCGCAGGTGAAGCGGATAACCACCGCCGACTATCCGACCCCTGCCAAGCGGCCAGCCAATTCACGGCTCGACTGCAGCCTGATCGCGAAAGTCCATGGCGTGGCTCTGTCGGACTGGCACCAATCACTGGACCGCGTGATTGCCCGCCTGCATTCCGCAGCAGCCTGAACTGACCACCTAAAGGAAACGACGACACATGAAGGGCATTATCCTCGCCGGTGGCAGCGGCACCCGCCTTTATCCGATGACGCTGTCGATATCGAAGCAGCTCATGCCGGTCTATGACAAGCCGATGATCTATTATCCGCTGAGTACGCTGATGCTGGCGGGTATTCGCGAAGTGCTGATCATCTCCACGCCGCGTGACTTGCCCGCCTTTCAGGCGCTGCTGGGCGATGGATCACAATGGGGCATGCGCTTTGAATTTGCCGAGCAGCCGAGCCCTGATGGCTTGGCGCAGGCCTATATCATTGGCGCGGATTTCGTTGCCGGCCAACAGTCGGCGCTGATCCTGGGGGACAATATCTATCATGGCCACGGTCTGCCGGAACTGCTTGCCAGCGCCTCGTCGCGTAAGCAGGGGGCAAGCGTCTTTGCCTATCATGTCCACGACCCCGAACGGTATGGCGTGGTGAGCTTTGATGAAGCCAAAAAAGCCATCAACATTGAGGAGAAGCCGACGCTTCCCAAATCCAACTGCGCCGTTACAGGCCTCTATTTCTACGACGAGCAGGTGGTGGACATTGCTGCCAACCTAGAGCCGTCCCCTCGCGGCGAACTGGAGATCACCGACGTCAATCGCGTCTATCTGGAACGCGGGCAGCTCAATGTAGAGATCATGGGCCGCGGGTTTGCTTGGTTAGACACGGGCACGCCTGATAGCCTGCTTGATGCGGCGGAATTCGTCCGCGTTCTGGAGAAACGGCAAGGGTTTAAGATCGCCAGCCCGGAGGAAATCGCGTTCCGGCAAGGTTTTATCGGTGCGGCTGAGCTGGAGCAGGCGATCGCCAAGCTCGGCAAGTCTGATTATGGCCGCTATCTGCAAGGTATATTGACCGAGGTCTGAAGAGCTACCCAGTGGTGTGATATAATTTCAGAAAGCGTATCGGAGCTGCGGCTCTTGACCAAGGCGCTCGCCGCTGCGACCTTCTGGGCATGACGCCGATAGAACGCGCAGCTCGCGCCCTGTGCAAACTCGATGGCCACGCCGAAGATGATGAGCGCGAAGGAAAGCCCTTGTGGCGCAGCTATCTGCCACAGGTGCAGGCCGTGCTGGAAGCTATTCATGAGCCTAGCCTGCGTATGACGGAGGCGGGGGCCGCAGTCATTCGATATGTTGGGCCAGAAGAATCGCAGTTAGCCTATCAGGGCGATGCGGCGAATGTCTGGCGCTTCATGATCGATGCGATGCGAGAGGATATTTCGCCGAAACCCGATCGGATCACAAATTAAAATCGCAAGCGATAACTCTGAGAGCGCCAACACGATCGCATTTGCGATTTCAAAGCTTGGTAATCAGGGGCTGAACCGTGGTCTATCATCATCTCGGGGCGCTGTTTCTACGGCAAAGCAGGCAATCAAGCGGGTTACATGCATCATTCATTATGTCCGGTGCCCTACCATTTCGCAGATTCGGTCAAATCTATCGGATGAAGGCCGCAGATCAAGCGGCTTCGCGTTGATCTTTGGCGGCGCGCTTTGTGAAAATTCAGTGGCTATAGGAAAAGCTCCTAATGACTCTGAGAAATATCGTAGGATCAACAAAGTGGCGTTTAAGAGAGGCAAGCGGATAGGGTGCTACAAGCAGATCGGATCCGGCCTTAGCTGGGATCTGCCAGTCCAACAAACTCACTCTGATCGTAATATCGAATTTTCTCCACAATCAGGGGAGCTTGGCCCTGGAGCATCAGCAGTTGGTCGGTAGAGCGCATCCGCATGATTTCGTCGGGGTTCATGAGGTTGCGGGCGCTGATCTGCGTGCTGGCCGACCGGGTGAGCTTGCCGCCGTCAAACATACTGGCCTGGGAATAGCCCGCCGTCTGATATTCGAGGGTTTCCTGTCCCAGCGTCTTCGACAGCAGTTCGGCCGTGGCGAGGTCGTTCACCCCGAACGCCTGAAACACCCCGGCGTTTGACAGGAAGGTGCCCGCGCGCTCACCATAGAGAGCGCGCAACTGGTGCATGTCCTGCAAGATCGGCCAGAGCTGCAACCCGTATCCGGCCATCAGCCCCATGGCGCGCTCGACAGGCTCCAGTCTACCTAGAGCAGCGAACTCATCGAGCAGGACCAGGACGGGCCGCGCCGGTTTGACGGGTGAGCGGGCCATGTCGGTAAGCGCCTGGGCGACCAGTAGGCGCAACCAGCGCGAATAGGCGTCGAGCCGGTTAGGGGGGAGGCACAGAAACACCGTGGAAACCCCTTCTTTCAACCCTGCGAAGGTGAAGTCCGATGCCGATGTGCTGGCGACGATCCGGGGGCTGTCGAGAAAATGGGTGTGCCGCTGGGCTGAGGACAATACCCCTGCGGCCTCGCGATCGGACTTGCCGAGTTGGCGGTTGGCGGCGCGGGCGATCAGGCCACCGGCACCGCGGCTGTCCTGCATGAGGGCGAGTAGATCGGCGAACGCCTTGGGGGCGAGGGTCAGATAGTCGCGCACGGTCGCCAGGGTGCGGTGTTCACGCTCTTCATGGACGACCGCATAGAGGATCAGCCCGGTGATCAGCGCCTTGGCTTCCTCGTTCCAATGAGCCTCGCCGCCTTGCCCCGCCGGATCGTGGACCAGGGCGTCGGCCAGCGTCATCGCATCTTCGGCCAGATCGAGGCTGGCGGGGTCGAGCCGGTCGAGCGGATTGTAGCGGGCAGGGGGTTGCCCGGAAACCTCGAATGGGTCGAGGCACCAGACCTCGCCTTTACTGGCACGCACCTTAGCGGTGACGCGGGCATTCTCGCCCTTGGGGTCGATACAGATCACCGAGCGGACGAGGGTGAGCAGATTGGGGATGATGGTGCCAACGCCCTTGCCGCTGCGTGTCGGGGCCATGGTCAGCAGATGGGCCGGACCATTATAGCGCAGCAGCTTGCCGGATTTCGCCGATCGCCCGATGAGCAGATCGCCGCCGTTAGTTTCAAGCGTGTGCATATCGGCCCGCGATCCGAAGGAAGCGGAGCCGAGCAGATCGTTGCGGCGCATCCCCTGGTTGAACCTCCAGACCGCGATCCCGAAGGCGACCAGCGCAGCCCAGGCAATGGTGCTGGCGATGGATTCCGGGAGCAGCTTGCCGAGCAGCCATTGCGTGCCGATCAGGACAATAATGCCGCCGACGACCGCAAAGCCGCCGCTGATACCCCGTTCACCCCCGACCAGCGGCCCCGCCATCATTTCTTCTCCTTCAACCGTTGAGCAGAGGGGCCATCAGCATGGTGCGCTCAGTTCTGCTTCCGCATCGAATGCGCGGTGGCCGCGGCGCTTCCAGAGCGCCAAAATGTTTCCATCCTCCCGCGCTTTGGCGGCAAGATCGAGCAGCGCGCCATAAAGCGTCGCCCGGTCATCATCAGCGAGATCGACAAGTCCCGCTTTCTGAACAAGCCCGCCCAGTTCAATCAGGTGGCGCGTGCGCTCCCTCCGCTGCATCACCCACTCCCGCGTATCAGTGCGGCGCTGGCCGGCTTCAGCCCGGCGAATGGCGCGCTGCGTTCGCACCATTGTCTTGTCGGTTGCCGCAATCTCATGCGCGAGCCTTCTTCCGCCGCTGTTGAAAGAAAGCTTCGCCCCTCGCGCGCCACGCCTCCCTTGTTTCTGCATCGGGCGCTTCTACCGCCGCGATGAGGGCGCCGGCGAGCACATCAAGATCAAGCATATCGGCCCCGGTTACAGTCACAAGCTGGCCAAGCTGCTCGACCTTTTTCGCCTTCAAGGAGCGGGCCTTGTCATTCAGCGCCTTTAGCTCCGCATCATAGTCGCGCACCTTGCGCATTGCTCTTCCCCTAACCAATTGAAAGCATTAGACTATCAGCACCTCGCTTGGAAGGAATCGACGGAACCTGAAAATGCGATGAAGTCACTCAAGCGAACGGCAGAGAGTTTGAGTGCGCGCTTATACGTCGTTGCCGACGTGCTGCTAAGCTGCGAGAATCATTGAGTAATGGCGATCTACCATTTCTCAGCCAAAGTGATCAGCCGC
The DNA here is from genome assembly GCF_023051225.1 of Sphingobium agri. Classification (NCBI taxonomy): domain Bacteria; kingdom Pseudomonadati; phylum Pseudomonadota; class Alphaproteobacteria; order Sphingomonadales; family Sphingobiaceae; genus Sphingobium; species Sphingobium agri. Next base: position 20,480 of record NZ_JALKHS010000020.1, read on the forward strand.
GCCAATGGGTCGAGCGCGGTGGCTTCGGCCGCCTATCGTTCAGCATCCGAATTGCAGGATGAGCGGCTTGGTCGTGCCCATGATTTCTCAAACAAAGCGGGGGTGGTTCATTCCGAAGTGCTGCTGCCCAAAGGAGCACCGGAGCGCCTGACTGATCGCGCAACCTTGTGGAACGAAGTCGAGACAGGGGAGAAGCGCAAGGACGCGCAGCTGGCGCGCGAAGTGGAGTTCGCCATCCCCCGCGAAATGGACCAGGCGCAGGGCGTTCAGCTCGCCCGTGATTTCGTCGAAAAGCAGTTTGTGAAACGTGGCATGGTGGCCGACCTCAATGTGCATTGGGACAAGGGCAAGGATGGGCAGCCCAAGCCCCACGCCCATGTGATGCTGTCGATGCGCGAAGTGGGGCCCGATGGATTCGGCAAGAAGGTGCGCGAGTGGAACGGCACGGAGCTGCTGAAGGAATGGCGGGAGGCGTGGGAAGCCCATGTTAACGAGCGCCTAGCCGAACTGGATATTGATGCGCGGATCGATCATCGGACGTTGGCGGCGCAGGGGATCGACCTTGAGCCGCAGCACAAGATCGGCCCTGCCGGATCGCGGCGGCTTGAACGTGGCGAGGGCGCCGAACGGGCGGAAGATCATGTCCGGATCGCGCGGGAGAATGGCGAGAAAATCATCGCCAATCCCTCCATCGCCTTGGACGCGATCACGGCTAACCAAGCCACCTTCACGACCCGCGATCTTGCCATGTTCGTGCACCGGCACAGTGACGGGAAGGCGCAGTTCGATGAGGCTCTGAGGGCGGTGCGGTCCAGCCCCGAACTGGTGGCATTGGGGATCGACGGGAAGGGGAATGACCGCTTCACGTCCCGCGACATGATGGCGGCTGAGCAGCGGTTGGAAGGGGCGGCCGATCGGCTCGGACGCCAGGCACAGCATGGCCTTGCCGATCGGCATCGCAACGACGCATTGGTGGCCGCTGAAGCACGGGGGCTTGTCCTCTCCACGGAGCAGCGCGGAGCACTGGAGCATATCACCGGCAGGGAAGGTCTGGCGTCTGTCGTCGGCTATGCCGGGACGGGCAAATCGGCGATGCTGGGCGTGGCACGCGAAACTTGGGAGGGTGCGGGCTATCAGGTCCACGGCGTGGCGCTTTCGGGCATTGCGGCGGAAAATCTGGAGAGCGGTTCGGGCATCGCTTCCCGCACGATCGCGAGCATGGAATATCAGTGGGAACAGGGGCGCGAGCAGCTTTCGCCGCGTGACGTGCTGGTGATCGATGAGGCGGGCATGATCGGTACGCGCCAAATGGAGCGGGTGCTGTCCCATGCCGCCGACGCCGGGGCGAAGGTGGTGCTAGTCGGCGACCCCGAGCAGTTGCAGGCGATCGAGGCAGGCGCGGCATTCCGCAGTCTGGCCGAGCGTCATGGCTGGGCCGAAATTGGCGAGATACGCCGGCAGCGTGAGGAGTGGCAACGGGACGCGACCAAGGCGCTGGCGACGGGCCGGACGGGCGAGGCAGTCCATGCCTATGAGCAGGGCGGCATGGTCCATGCGGCGGAAACGCGTGAGCAGGCGAGGGCTGAGCTGATCGACCGCTGGGATGCACAGCGGCGCGCCGATCCCAACCAGAGCCGCATCATCCTGACCCACACCAATGCCGAGGTGCGCGACCTCAATCTCGCCGCCCGCGAGCGGCTGCGCGATACCGGCGAATTGGGCGCGGATGTGAGCGTGACGGCCGAGCGAGGTGCGCGCGATTTCGCCAGCGGCGACCGCGTCATGTTCCTGAAGAATGAGCGCGGGCTGGGCGTGAAGAATGGCACGCTGGGATGCGTCGAAACGGTGTCGCCGGAACGCATGGCGGTGCGGCTCGACGACGGGCGCAGGCTGGCGTTCGACCTCAAAGACTATGCCCATGTCGACCATGGCTATGCCGCCACCATCCACAAATCCCAGGGTGTGACGGTCGATCGCACCCATGTGCTGGCGACCCCCGGCATGGACCGCCATTCGGCCTATGTGGCGCTATCGCGGCATCGTGATGGAGTGCAGCTTCATTATGGCCGTGAGGATTTTGCCGACCAGCGCCAGCTTGTGCGCACGCTCGGCCGTGAGCGGGCCAAGGATATGGCGTCGGATTATGCCCGAGATGCCGACGGGCCGCGCCGCGCCCTTGCTGGCCTGCGCGGGCTGTCGGGCGAGATCCGCTTGCCCGAAGCGCGGCCCAAGCGGAATGGTATGTTCGACGGCTTGCGGCTGTCGCGCGCTGCCTCACCGACGACGGAGCCAGCGGCCGCTGACCGGACGCTGGTTCGGGCGGTGGAGCGCGTGGCACGGGCCACAGGGGCCATATCTCAGGCGCAGGAGAAGGGCGCCCCCGTGTTGGAGCATCAGAAAGTCGCGCTTGAACAGGCGCGCACTGCGCTCGATCAGGTCCAGCCCAATGCGTCGCGCGACATGAGCGTGGCGATCGAGCGCAATCCGGGCCTTGCCCGCGAGGTGGCATCGGGGCGCAGCGGTCCGATGCTCGCCGCCATGGCGCACGAGGCGCGCTTGCGGGCCGATCCGCATCTGCGCGCCGCACAGTTCGTGGAACGCTGGCAGGGGCTTCAGGCAGAGTATCGCACTGGCGACAAGGCGGGCCGCGAAAGGGCCGGCGAGGCTATGGCCGGCATGGCGAAAAGCCTGGAGCGCGACCCGCAAATGGACGCAGTGCTGCGCGGGCGGGCGCGCGAATTGGGGCTCGAAATGGGCATGGACCGTGGGCGTGAACTTGGCCGCCAGCTGACCCAGGGATTGGGGCTGGACCGGGACCGCGGTCTCGAACGATAGGAGGAAGAATGGACCAGTATCGCGAGGTCGAGCAGGACGACCCGGTCGCGGCGTTCGAGCAGCTGCGCGGCGAGGTGACGCTGCTGCGCCGGGCGGTGGAAGGGTTGACGGCCGCGCGCGAGTCCATCGACATTCCCGATTATGAGCCAACGCTCGCGCGCACGGAGAAGGTGCTGGGGATATTAGCGACGCAGGTTGATGCCGTGCGCAAAAGTCCCGCCATGGCGCTGACGCCGGAGACGGTGGGGAGCCGGCTGAACGCCTCCGTCAAGGAAGCGGTGAATGCTGTGCGGGGCGAGGCGCAGGCGTCAAAAGCAGCGCTGGACGGCGCAGTCAGCGATCTGCGCAGGCTGGCAGGATCGGTGCGCTATGCAGAGGAGCAGAGGCGCTGGCTGCTCATATCCGGTGGCGGTGGCCTGGCATTGGGCCTGCTGCTCTATGCCGCGCTGGCGGGGCCGATCGCGCAGTTGATGCCCGCAAGCTGGCACTGGCCCGAGCGCATGGCGACGCGGGTGCTAGGCAAAGACACAATCTGGAATGCAGGCCAGCATCTCATGGCCAGTGCCTCGCAGCCGAGCTGGGATGCCATTGCCGACGCCGCCAATCTCGTCCGTGACAATCGCGAAGTGATCGAGAGGTGCCGCAAAGCCGCCGCCAAGGCGGAGAAGGCCGTGCACTGCACGATCGAGGTGAAGGGCGAGTAGATCTCCTACCGATCATTCCCCTGCCCAAGAGCATGTGCGGCCGCCGACAGCGACATCACCTCGATGCCATTTCCCAGCGGGAAAGTCTCGGATCCGGGATAAATCAGGATACGGCGGTCGGGACTCAGATCTTCGCAGGCCGAATGGAAGCCGCGTTCGACCTTGGGCGAGAGGCTGCGCTTGACTTCGAACACCCATAGGCGGCCATCGGGGTGCCGAAGGAGCAGGTCGATCTCCGCGCCGGCGGATGTGCGGTAAAAATAGGCTTCCGTCCCCTCCGGCGCCGCGGCCACCAGGCTTTCAATCACAAAGCCTTCCCAACTGGCGCCTGCAACGGGATGGCCAAGGACTGCTTCCCGATCCGTCAGGCCGAGCAAAGTATGAACAAGCCCGCTGTCCCGGACATAGACACGGGGTGACTTCACCAGGCGCTTAGCACCGTTGCTGTGCCAGGGAGCAAGTCGGCGGACGAGCAACAGATCGACAAGCAGGTCGAGATAATTGGCGACCGTCTGGGATGTAACCCCGAGGCTGCGGGCGAATTCCGAAGCATTGAGCAGGCCGGATTGATGATGAGCCAGCATTGTCCAGAAGCGGCGCAATGTTTCTGCCGGGATTCGCGGACCCATCGTCGGAATGTCCCGTTCGAGATAGGTCCGTATGAAATCCTGCCGCCATCGTTGGCTCGATCGGTCCGATCCCGCCAGATAGCTGTCGGGAAACCCGCCTCTGATCCAGAGCCGTTCGACATCCGGCCCCGCTATTTCCAGAGCGTCCACCGGCCCCATTTCCAGATAGCTGATCCGTCCGGCCAAACTTTCACTCGACTGAGCAAGAAGGTCCATGGATGCCGACCCCAGGAGCAGGAATCGCCCCGCTCGTAATCCCTTGCGTCGCCCGCGGTCGATAAGGCCGCGCAAAAGCCGGAAAAGCTCGGGCACCCTATGCACCTCATCAAGGATGACGAGCTTGCCCTCATGGGCGGAAAGGTAGAGTTCCGGTTCGGTCAATTTCGCCCTGTCAGCCTCAGACTCCAGGTCGAGATAGAGCGATGGCCGGGCTTCACCGACTTCTTGCGCCAGCGTTGTCTTGCCGACCTGCCTTGGGCCAAGCAGCGCCACTGCAGGGCTATGGGCAAGGCGATCGACCAACTGTGTTTTGATATGACGCTCAATCATCCTTGCAATATTCAATGTTAGGTTGAAATTTGCAAGGTATGAAGGCGATCAAGCCGCTGCCGGATGAGTAACTTGGCGGTGGCATCTGACTCGAGGCTGGTGTTCGATGTGCAATCCATTTGGCTTTATCAACTGTTGATAAAACGCTATGGATATCTCAAAGGAGTTCCCTATGATTAGTGCGGATCTCGGGCAGCAGCTTGAAACCTTCGTGGCCAGCCTGGTGGCTAAAGGCCGCTACAACTCGAAAAGCGAAGTTCTGCGCGAAGGGGTGCGGTTGATTCAGGATCGGGAAACGCGCCTGGCGGCTCTTGATGCGTCGATCGCGCGTGGGATTGCCGATGCCGATGCAGGCAATACGACACCTGCGGACGAGGTGTTTGATCGCCTTGAGTCTAAATATCGCGCTATGGATGCCGGCTCATAATGATCGTCCATCTTTCGGCCGAGGCCGAGCAGGATCTTGAGACGATCGGTGACTATATCGCCCGGGATAATCCACTACGGGCAATCAGCTTTCTGCGCGAGTTGCGCGAAAAATGCCTTGGCTTGGCGGACCTGCCTGAGCGTTTCCCGCTTGTGCCGCGATATGAAGCATCGAGCGTGCGGCATCGCGGGCACGGCAATTATCTGATCTTCTATCGGGTCAAGGCGGAGAAAGTGGTCATACTCCACATTCTGCACGGGGCCCAGGATTATAGCGCGATCCTTTTTCCTTCCTGACGGGCCGCAGCCTTTGCCGGAGCGATCTATTCCTGATTTGCGCGGGTTTATGGCATGATCCAGGTGAAGGGCAAGAAACCTGGTCGAAGCTGGGGCCAGTCGAACAGTTGCCATTCCAGAGCATGATCGATGAAACACATTTCTATCGATCATAATATCCCCAAAAATGATTAATAGAAGGCAGCCCTGACATCAAAGCCTGATCGCCTCTCATTAAATCCGCACCCACTCGACCTCGGCAAGGCTGATCTCGTCCCTCCGCCGGTCGTAGATCTGCGTCGTCCGGGTCGAACTGTGATTGGCCATGGCGGCGGCGTTTTCCAGCGTGCCGCCATTCTTCAGATAAGTGGTGATCCCGCTCGCGCGAAAGCTGTGATTGCCAATGCGGGTTGCGATGCCAGCAGCCTTCGCGCGGCGGCGGGGCCATGGCATTGGACACGCTTCGACGAGCCGCTGCCCCATGAAGAACTTGGCAGTTGGAATCTGGGTCGAAGCTGCTGCTCAACACGCATGCGCCACCGCGGCCTTGTCACCGCTTCGCACCTTGCTGGGCGCGAACACCCGTCCCGGTCTCCGCCAGATTCTAAACGGCCGCCAGCACCGCCATCACCGGATCCTCGCTGTCATCCATGATGTTCGACAGCCTTAACGGTGCAGCGCCTGCTCCAGCGCCTGGCGAATGAACCGCTGATACGGCATGCCCTTGCTGGCGGCTGTCGCCTTGACCTGCTCCAGCAACTCGGCGGGCAAACGCATGTTGACCCGCGCGTCCTTGCTGCTGAACTCAAACCGCGTGGGTGTAAGCGCAGAAAGATCATAGCCGGTAAGATCAGCGGAACCGACGAAATCCTCGGCCTCCTCATCGCTGGACAACAGCGGAAGGGGTTTATCCTTGCTCATAGTGCCGCACCTCCTTGGCATGCATGTAACGGGCGCTGATCGGACGGATAAATCTGGCCCCATCCCGTTCGCGCCAGGTGAAGGCCAGAAACACATGACGGCCACTGCTGGCGCGGCCGATCGCCAGAAAGCGCGTCTCCACCGTCGAATGTGCGACATCCGGTCCTATGGACGGCGTACCGGCGAACACGCTTTCAATTTCTGCCAGCGTGACACCATGTTTCTGGCATTTCGCCTGGTTGCCTTCATCCCAATCGAAGCCAGCGACATTTTTGCTATCCATGCCAGAGAATGGCATTTGTATGTACGTATGTCAATCCCTGTGGTGCTGAGGCGGTCGCGCAACCCTGCGCCAGTTCACGCCGCTCCCGGTTGGGCGTCTGGAGCAGTCGGGCGTGGAGCTTCAAATCCGCACCCGTTCCACCTCGGCAAGGCTAATCTCGTCCCTTCTCCGGTCGTAAATCTGCGTCGTCCGGGTCGAGCTGTGATTGGCCATAGCGGCAGCGTTTTCCAGCGTGCCGCCATTCTTGAGATAAGTGGTGATGCCGGTCGCGCGGAAGCTGTGGTTGCCGATGCGGGTTGCGATGCCCGCGGCCTTCGCGCGGCGGCGGACCATGGCGTGGGCGTCGGGCTGGGATAGCGGGGTTTCGCTTAGACGTTTCGTCTCGCGGCTGATGGTGCGGAACAGGGGCGCCTTGGGTTCGACCAACTTGCAGGTTTCGATATAGGCGAGGAGATATTCCTCCAGTTGATGGTGGCAGGGCATTTCGTGCCGCTTGCCGCCCTTTTCATGCAGGCGCAGCCAGTGGCGGCGGCCTTGCACGAACACATCCTCCCGCTTCATGGCGAGCGCTGCGCCGACGCGCGCGAAACTGTAGACCATGAGGCCGATCAGCGCCCGATCGCGCAGGCCCGCTTCCGTGGAGATGTCGATTGCGTCGAGCAGGGCGCGAGCCTCCTCGGCCTCCAGTACGGGCGTGCGTCCGGTGCGCGCGCTATGGGCGGGGCCGCGCACGCTTGACGCTGGGTTGAAGGGGATGATCTGGCCGACGACCAGCCAGTCGAACAGGTTGCGCACCGCTGCGAGGCGCAGCTTGACGGTAGGCGCAGATAGCGACTGGCCCAACTCCTCAACCCAGCCCGCGACATGGAGGGGCGCAATGTCGCCCAGGTCACGTACGCCATGGCCGAAGCACCAGTTGAGGAAGTCGCCCGCAGCTCGCGCATAAGCGCGCCGCGTGTTCAGGTTTCGGATGTTCGCCGCGAAAAATTCAAGGAAGCGCATCCGCGTGGCTTGTGAAGCCTCGGCTATGATCACCGGCGCGGAGGAAAGAGAGATGAGGCCGGTCATCAGAGGCGCTTGGCGAAGGGTTTCATGGCAGCGGAGCCTAACTATCCATCATCCTTTGATAAAGGACATTATCAAAGGATGATGTACAGCTGCACACAAACTCGCAAAATGTGTTTTTTAATCAAAATCATGACATAAAAACTAAATGTGGCATAAATGGAAAAGATGGTAAAATCCGACAATCAAGGGGCTTGGGTATAGAATATGACCTTACAGGTGAATGTTACCGCAAATGGCCGCATGAGCCTTCCAGCTGATGTTAGGAAACGTTTGGGCCTTACAGGCGGCGGGGTACTGATCGTGGAGGAAACGCCTGATGGCGTCATTCTGCGCACTGTTGCCCAATCCGTCGCCCATGCGCGTGCGCTGGCCCGCAAATATACTGCAGACAAGCCGGAAGCTTCGGTCGATAGCTTTCTTGCTAACCGCCGCGCGGAAAGCGGCGAATGACGGCGATCGTTCTGGACGCCTCGGCCTTGCTCGCCATGCTGCGCGATGAGCCGGGCGGTGACAAGGTGGCGGGTGCACTCATTGGCTCACGCATGTGCACTGTAAATCTTGCCGAGGTGATTAGCCACTTTGTGCATAACGGCATGCCGCCCCAGGAAGCGGACGCGATGTTGCGGCCCCTGCCCGTCACTTGGGTGGAGGCGGATGCGGAGCTCGCGAAAATCGCAGGCCATCTGCGCGCCGCAACGTCCGAAGCAGGATTGTCGCTCGGCGATCGCTTCTGTCTGGCCTTGGCTATTCGTGACAGTCTGCCAGCTTGGACGGCAGACCGACAGTGGGCCTCAGTCGCCGAGACAATCGGCGCCAAGGTGAAGATCATTCGTTCTGGCAAACGCAACCTGAGTTCGTATCAGTAGCCTTGGTCTGAATAGTTCCAAGGGCTAGATGGCCATCAAGTGTTTGTTAAATAACCCAAGATATCGCCTGACAGAGATAAGGCGGGGCTTATGGGGCACACGAACACTGAAAATCAGCAGCTGGCGTGGGTGAACCTAGCCAAGGCCGTGTGCATCGTTCTCGTTGTAGTCATGCATTGCGAAAATCACTTCCTGCAAGCCAAATGGATCGAAGGTGGCTGGATATTTGAGCAGTGGCACATGCTCAATGAGACGATCCGCCCGCTGCGAATGCCCATGTTTTTTCTTGTGTCGGGCCTTCTCGCTTCATCCTCGATCCTGGAGCCGAGAGCTGACACTGAGCGAAAGCGACTGCTGCGCCCCCTCTACCTGTATGTGGTCTGGGGAGTGATCCTGCAGGCGCTGATACCAGTGCTGCCAGAGCAGACCTTCTTTAACTGGTCGGAGGACAACAGCTTACTGGCGATCCTGCTGGTCGCTGTTGCCGCTTGGTATATGGTCGCGCTGGCGGTGTATTACATATTCACACGTCTGACTTTAGGCCTGCCACTTTGGTTGGTTTTGGGAGGCTGCGCTGTCCTGTCCGCACTCGCGGCGTTCTACGAAACTTCGCTTGCAGGGCATCAACATAAGATTTTGAGGTGTGCCATCTTCTTCGTGGCGGGTGTCAGGATGAAGTCATTGGTCCTTGCCTATGCGAGCAGTGCGACAGTTCGGCGGGCGTTAACACTGCTCAGCTTGTATTTACCGGGAGCTTTGATCTGTGCGTCTTTGGGCACATTTTTCCTGATCGTGGATATGCTCGCCGTGGCTTTAGGGATCACTTTGGCTGCCATCGCGGTCCAGAAGGCGAAGGCTTTGGCCAGTGTTGCTTCATGGTTAGGCAACCGAACGCTAGGGATTTACCTCATCCACTTCCTGTGGCTGGAGATGACCTTGATCGCTCTGCAATCTGGGGCCGTATCGCAATTGGTGGGAAGCTTCTGGTTGGGAATGATATATCCCCTGATCGTTGCCGCCGTCATCATTCCGGCCTCGATCGTGACACGTGACTTGCTTACGAAGGTGGGTGCGTGGTGGTTGTTCGATTATCCTTGGGAAAGGATAAATGATCCGGAGTCCGGCGCCCTATCCACTGCATTGCATGATCCGGCGATCTTAAAGAGGGTATGAAGCTGGCCTCGCAGGCCTGGCGATATCAGTGACAAATTACATGACATTGTCCAGAATTGGATTATATTCAGATCTGGAGTGTATATGCCTCAGCCGACCCATAGTATTGGCGTCTCTGCGCCTGTTCTGGACCTTTCCCGTTTCGAGCCGTCGAACCGCCGCCGCCTCAGCGCCCCTGCCCTGCGCACCTTTCTCGCAATCGCCGATCTATGGGGGTTGAACGAAGAACAGCGACGGCTGATGCTGGGCTATCCGTCGCGCTCTACCTTCCATAATTGGTGTAAGCAGGCGCGGGAGCATGGGTCCATTACGCTCGATGTCGATGCGCTTACTCGAATCTCCGCTGTGCTTGGCATTCATCAGGCGCTTGCCATGCTTTTCAGCGAAGAGCGTGACGGCGTTGCCTGGCTCCGTCAGCCGCATGATGCCTGCGTTTTCGGGAGCAGGTCGCCGCTCACGCTAGCCGCTAATGGGACGCAGGATGGCTTGATGACGGTTCGCCGCTTCTTGGATGCGGCGCGAGGTGGCCTTTATATGCCCCCCACTGCGGCAGAGGCCGATTTCGCGCCCTATGAGGATGATGAGATCCTCTTTCAGTGACGGAGATATTCGCCGCCGCGCCCTGCCCAAGCTATCGGCTCATCCCCTCGCGCTTTCCGCCGATCGGGCTGTTCGACACGGTTGCGACGGCAGCGGATGCGCAGGCTGTCATGGAGCTTGCCGGTTGGACCAACGACCGTCTTGTCGCTGATCGACTGCACCGGCTACCGGAATACCATTGGGTCTATGGTCGGCCCAATAGCAGCGTCATCATGGCGGCATTTTTACATACCGCGGCCGACGGCATGCGCTTCAACGGGCCGGAACTGGGCGCATGGTATGCTTCAAAGGAAATCGAAACGGCTGCCGCTGAGGTCGGGCACCATCTTCGCCGCGAAGCCATCGCCCGCGATGTGCCGGGCATGAGCCGAACCTACAGGGCTTATTCGGCAAAGCTGGTGGGTGAGGATTATCGCGACATAAGAGGGCTGAAAGGCGATCATCCCGATCTCTACCGTCCCGACAGCTATGCCGCCGGGCAGCGCTTTGGCGAACAGGTCCGATCCGAAGGAAAAGCAGGCATCATCTTTGACAGCGTGCGGCGTCGAGGCGGCACCAACATGGTGGCCTTCATTCCGCCCCAGGTCACGAATGTCATGCAGACCGACCATTTCGAGATCAGCGTGGAAGCCCGCGCGCGGGCCATCAACGTCCGCCGCTTGCACCTGTAGCAAGGGCAAGCCCCCTACTGTTGCAACGGCCATAGTCGGTACTCCACCCCGATCCGTTGTCGCGCGCCGCGCCGCTTCCTGACTATCGCCCGCACATGGTGCCGCGCGGAGGACGCGTCCGGAAAGCTGCGCCTTTGCCGCTGTCCCTTGGCGCCGATCCGTCCCCAGCAGGTTTCGACCACATAGTCGCCGAACAGGTCGATGCTCATCCAGATGCTATAGTCGCGCGCGATGTTATGGGCCGGGTCCAGGGCGCGCAGGTGGATCAGGCGGGAAGGAAATGCGTGCTCCATCGCCACAGGATAGGCGTAAGCGCCCTACCCGTCTTACGACTTGTCTGACTCAGTGCCGGTCCATTGATTCACCGCATCGATCAGCGGAACGGATGACCGCTTTGATCAAGCGGCAGAAAACCCAACGATCAAATGCCATGATGCGGCTCGCAAGCTATGCCGTCACCATCGCCATCCATTTCTTCACGATAACCCGGCTCACCATCATAGATAGGCGCGGTCCCGGCTGCTCGTGCGGAATTACATCCCGGCCAATAGTCACCGGCCTGAGGCGCCCTCGCTCGCATAAACCCGAGGCTAACGCCAACGGGCTTCATAAGCTCTACAAGCCGGGTCCGTCCGTCTGCCGTGGCAGCTATGCTCCCCACGCCAACCAAAATTCCCAGCAAGCCTCCAAATATCAGAATGCTCCACCCGTTCATGCGCTGCTGCGCGCGGCGCTTTCGCATATATTGCGGCGATGGCCTGATGAGAACTGCTTGGAAAGGCTTTCGAAAAGACATCGAACCGGCTTATCGTGAAGCAGTAAACAGCCGCTTACGTGAACAGGTTCGCTCCTCTGGCGATGATGAGATCGGGAGGCGATTGCCTCAACTATTAACATTGAGCCCGCATCATGACGGCCATGGGGCGTTCGGCCTGGCCGACTTATGACCTATTGCAGAGCCCCGGAAAAGATGGCAGGGCGCTGGCCTGACGGGCGGGTATAGCTCAATGGTAGAGCACTAGCCTTCCAAGCTTGTGATGCGGGTTCGATCCCCGCTACCCGCTCCAGTCTGAATCCGGTTTCCAGTCCCGACAGCTTTCGCCTTCATCGGCAAGTCGCTGCGACGCTGGTTGTTTCACGATTGATGAGGCTGCCGCCGGGGATCGGCGACAAGGTGTGTAGCTGTCGAATGCACCCGACATGATCATTTGGCCGTCGGTCTAGTCAGGTTTTAGCCGAACCTTGCACTTCTTGAACCAAGGTCAGCGTGTTATCGCGCGCAAGCGTCCCGATCTTCACTTGCCCAAGCTTTGCATCGAGCAGGTGAACGCCAAGGATCGCGGGCGGTTTTCGCCATCTAGCGATCCTCCTCTTCGTCCTCACCAAGATCGACGAACAACTCGTCGAACGTCGAGCGCACCGGCTGATTGAAGTCGATACCCCGCGTGCCTTCAACCTGATCGCGAATGGCGCTGGCTTGAGGCCCTGGCACCAAGAGGGGCACCAGATCGAGCGCATCGCAAATTTCGGCGTATAGAGTCAGGCGATCGCGGCCCTGACGGCCCCCGATCAGATCACGTTCCAGCTCAGAAATGCGCGCGCGATCGCGACTACGGAAGTGCGCCCATCGCGGGCTGCCCTGTTGGCGCAAGCGGTATTCACCCTGCTCCTAATCTAATGAAAGGCAGCCACAGCCCGAGGCTGAAAATGCCTCTGCCTAATCGCTTAGAGAAAAGATATCTAAATAGTATCCATAGGATATCTATTTAGTATGTGCTCGTGCCACCGGACTCTTGGAATTAGGTGGTACCATGGAGGAGCGCCGCTTAACGGCGACCAGGGCATAGCCGAGACTATCGTCTTTCGACCCTCCACCCATAGCCATGGTCAAATGTGCTAGCAGGAGGAAAAGCAGAGCGAGTGGCAGCAACAATAATAATTGCAGGGGCCAATGCCGCGTGGGCTTGCTCAAGCGTAACGCAACAACAATCAGCTTGTTGGCGATGACGGCAATGTCGTTACCACGCTCTTCGATCTGCACATCGGTGAAGGCATCGAACATGCGGTTCAGCGCATATTTCGTGAAGCGATGAAAATCATAGGGCGCATAATGAACGCGTGCTGAAAAGGGCACAGTGGCGATCAGCGTTCCGCCTGGTTTCAGCACGCGCTCGATTTCCGCGATCAAGGTCATCGGTTGAGGGGAATGTTCCAGCACCTCGGTGCAAAGCACTGTGTCGAAGCTGGCATCCGGGAACGGGATAGAAAATCCATCAAAGGGAATGACTTCGTCATTTCCCTGCATGGCGAAGGCGCTCGCCTGCGGCACGTCGATCCCGGTGTATCGTACGGCCTCAGGCAGAAGCTGCGGTACGGCATTTCCCCACATCCGACATCCAGAAGATCACCGCGCAAACCCGCAAGCCTCGGGCCAAGAAAAGTCCAGATCGTTCCCAATTGAAGATCGGCAAGACAACGGATCTTGAACGCAATCCTGGATGGCAGCGACGAATCTACCCGTATAGGAATCGGTTGAAAAAGTTCGACCTGCGAGACTTCAGGCATAGGAGTATCCGATCTTGCGAGCATGGGCGTCGGCGGCTTCCTCCGCGCTGTCATAGTCGGCCGCATGATAGCTGGCGGCGAGCGACGCCACGCTTGGCGGGCGATCGGCATAGGCCAGGTCGCATCCCCAACAGCGGACTATCGCATGGCGCAGGCACGCGGAGAGAGGCCAGGTTCATTCTTCATATCGCTGGACTAACCCCTCTTTATTGAGCAAATGTTAACCATGTTGGGGGATTTTGGGGCATGAAAGAAGCGTCCCTTATCGCGGCCATGCCGCAAGCAACAGAACCGCTGGCGCGCCGCATCCGCGGCCAGGCCCTGCGCATGGTGACGCGGGCGAAGGCATCGCATATCGGATCGGCTCTGTCGATCGCCGACATCATGGCTGTACTTTACGGGCGCGCTTTGCGGGTAAGCCCCGCCGCTTCCAAACATAGCGAGCGGGACCGTTTCATCCTTTCAAAGGGCCACGCCTGCGTAGCCGTCTATGCAGCGCTCGCGGAAACAGGCTTTTTCGACCAGGCGCTGCTGGAAACCTATGGCGCGGATGGGTCGATGCTGATGGCGCACATCAGCCACAAGGTGCCGGGTGCGGAATTTTCCACCGGGGCGCTCGGTCATGGCTTGCCCTTCGGCACCGGCAAGGCACTGGCGGCGAAGCGGAAGGGCCAAGCCTGGCGCACGGTGGTGCTGACGAGCGATGGGGAATGGGGCGAGGGCAGCAATTGGGAGGCGGCGCTGTTCGCGGCGCATCATGGGCTCGATAACCTCATTTGCATTCTTGACTATAACAAGCTGCAGAGCCTTAGGACGGTGGACGAGACGCTACGGCTCGAGCCGCTGCACTCCAAGTTCGAGGCCTTTGGCTGGGCGGTGCGCGAAGTCGATGGGCACGATCATGACGCCCTGACCGAAGCGCTGGAAGGCGCGCCCTGGAAAGCCGGCAAGCCGATGATGCTGATCGCCCACACCATCAAGGGCAAGGGCGTCAGCTTCATGGAGAATAAGGTCGAGTGGCACTATCGCAATCCCACCCCAGAATTGCTCGAGCAAGCTCTGGCCGAGATCGAGGGGGAGACGGCCGATGCGTAACGCCTTTATCGAGGAACTGACGGCGCTCGCCGAACTCCATGACAATATCGCGCTGGTCGTCGGTGACCTTGGCTACAGCGTGATCGAGGAATTTGCGGAGCGCTTTCCCGACCGCTTCATCAATGCCGGGGTGGCCGAGCAGAATATGACGGGCCTCGCCGCTGGAATGGCGAGCGAGGGCTATCATGTCTTCACCTACTCCATCGCCAATTTCCCGACCTTTCGGTGCGCCGAGCAGATCAGGAACGATGTCGATCATCACCGTCTGCCCGTGACCGTGGTCGCGGTGGGTGGTGGCGTATCCTATGGCGCGCTCGGCTATTCCCATCATGCGGTGCAGGATTATGCGCTGATGCGGGCGATGCCCCACATGACCATTGCCGCTCCTGGCGATCCGCTGGAAACGCGGGCCTGCCTGCGCTGGCTGGTGGCCAACCCAGGGCCTTCCTATCTGCGCCTTGGCAAGGCGGGCGAGCCGCGCTTTCACGAGAGCATCCCCGATGTGGCACCTGGCCGCTGGGTTCCCGTGCGTGATGGCAGTGGTGATGATGTTATGCTGTCCACGGGGGCGGCGCTGGGCGCGGCGATTGACCGCGCAGAAGGCCGCGCTGTCTGGTCGCTGCCGCTCTGGGGCATGGCAGCCAAGGCTGGCCAGCCTGCCCAACTGGCGCGGCATGGTCGGGTGACGACGCTGGAGGATCATCTTGCCGATGGTGGCTTTGGCTCCTGGCTGACCGAGAGCGTGGCGGGAACGCCCGCTGCCGCAAGGATCGAGCCAATCGCGCTGTCACCGGAGATTTGCGATATGGTGGCAGGGCAAGCCACGCTCAACCGCATCGGGGGTCTCACCCTTTAACAGCTTCTTTACCACGCCTGTTCATAGGATAATCTCCATGAAAGCGATCATCCTTGCAGGGGGCCTCGGCACCCGCCTCGCCGAGGAAACCTCGGTCCGGCCCAAGCCCATGGTGGAAATCGGCGGCAAGCCGATCCTGTGGCATATCATGAAGATATACGCCCAGCATGGCGTGGACGAGTTCATCGTGTGCCTTGGCTACAAGGGCTACATGATCAAGGAATATTTCTTCAACTACGCGCTCCACATGTCGGATGTGACGATCGACCTGCGGCGCGGCACTACCGACGTGCATCGCAACGCCTGCGAGGACTGGAAAATCTCACTGATCGACACGGGCGCGGAGACGATGACCGGCGGCCGCCTGCGCCAGGCAATGCAGTATCTCGGTAATGACGAGGATTTTTGCCTCACCTATGGCGATGGGGTTAGCGACCTAAATGTCGGCGCGGCGATAGATTTCCACCGCTCGCATGGGCGCAAGGCGACTGTGACGGCGGTGCGTCCCGCGAGCCGCTATGGCCAGCTTGACCTCGAAGGCGACCGCGTCTCCGCGTTCGCCGAAAAGCCGCTTGATGAAGGGGGCTGGATCAATGGCGGCTTCTTCGTCCTCAACCGCTCGATCGGCAACTACCTGAGCAACAGCGATGCCTGCGTTTGGGAACGCGAGCCGCTGGAGGGCCTTGCAGCCGATGGCGAACTGCGCTCCTTCTTCCATGACGGTTTCTGGCAGCCGATGGACACGCTGCGCGACCGCCAGATGCTCGAAGGCATGTGGGAGCGACAAGAGGCCCCATGGAAAACCTGGCACTAAAGCGCCACGCTGCACGGGCGGTAGCGCCCGATCTCGCCTTCTGGGCGGGGCGGCGCGTGCTGCTGACCGGGCATACGGGCTTTAAGGGCAGCTGGTTGCTGGTGCTGCTCGACACACTGGGAGCGAAAGTCACAGGCCTGGCGCTGGCGCCTGACACGGTGCCGTCGATGTTCGATTGTGTAGGCGGGGCGGCGCTCTGCGACCATCATCTCGCCGACATTGGCGATGCCGCGGCGGTCGAGGCGATCGTCACCCGCGCTGAGCCGGAGATCGTCCTGCATCTGGCAGCGCAGCCGCTGGTGCGCGCCTCTTACGCCGATCCGCTGGGCACCTATCGCACCAATGTCATGGGCACGGCGCATGTGCTCGACGCCTGCCGCAAGACGGCGAGCGTTCGCACCATCGTCTCGGTCACCACCGACAAATGCTATGCCAATGATGGCCGCAGCGAGGGCTATCGCGAGGATGCGCCGCTTGGCGGCCATGACCCCTATTCCAACAGCAAGGCCTGCGCCGAGCTGGTGAGCGCCTGCTGGCGTGACAGCTTCTTGGCAGAGCATGGCGTCGGGCTTGCGACGGCGCGCGCGGGCAATGTCATCGGCGGCGGCGATTGGTCGGCCGATCGCCTGGTCCCCGACGCGATCCGCGCCTTTTCCGCAGGCCGCGCGCTGGAAATCCGCAATCCGGACGCCGTCCGCCCTTGGCAGCATGTGCTGGAGCCGCTGACCGGCTATCTGCTGCTGGCAGAGGCGCTCGCCACTGATCCGGCGCGCTTTGGCAGAGGCTGGAATTTCGGGCCTGCGCCAGCGGACATGGCGAGCGTGCGCGATGTCATCGATCTGCTGGCAGGCCATTGGGGCGTGACGCAGCCCTGGGCAAAGCAGCCCGGCGAGCATCCGCATGAAGCGGCTATGCTGACGCTCGACTCTTCGGCCGCAGCTGAGGCGTTGAACTGGTGTCCCCGCCTGTCGCTGGATCGGGCGCTGAAGCTCACCGCCGACTGGTATCGTGCCGATGACAAGCGCGCCACGACTTACAGCCAAGCAGAGGATTTCCTCGCCATGGTGCCGGCGTGAGCCGCATCTTCGTCACCGGTGCTGGCGGCTTTGTCGGCGCTGCCGTTGCTGATCTCGCCGCGCGCGAGGGGCATGTGGTGACGGTACTGGTGCGCAATGCGGCTTCGCCGCGCGTCGTCGCATTGGCAGGAAGATGCGCTGTCGTGATAGCCGATCTCGCTGATAACGAGGCGGTGCAAGCGGCTATTGCGGAGGCCCGCCCCGACATCATCATTCATTCGGCTTGGGAAGGCGTGGGCGGTGCTGCCCGCGCAGGCGACATCCAACTCGACAATATCCGCACCACCGTCGCGCTGCTCGACGCTGGCATCGCTGCGGGTGCGCGCCGCTTCATCGGCATCGGAAGCCAGGCCGAATATGGCCGGCATGACCGCCGCATCGACGAAAGCGCAGCGACCGAACCTTTTCTTCTCTATGGCGCTGCCAAGCTCTCCGCCTGCCATCTGACGCGCCAGCGCGCCATGGAAGCGGGGATCGGCTTTGCCTGGCTGCGGCTCTTTTCGCCCTATGGTCCTGGCGACAATCCCAATTGGCTGATCCCCTCGGTTGCTGCGCAAATCCTTGTGGGCCAAGCGCCGCGCACCAGCCTTGGCACCCAGAAGTGGGATTATCTGCACATCGTCGATACCGCGCGAGGCGTACTGGCCGCTGCGCTCACCGACAGCGCACAGGGCGTCTTCAACCTGTCGAGCGGTCGCGCCGTTACCGTGCGCTCCATCGTCGAGCGTATCCGCGACCTTGCCTGTCCGGGGCTTGAACTGCGCTTTGGCGACATCCCGTTCGGCCCTAACCAGATCATGCATCTGGAGGGGGATTGCAGCCGCCTGACCGCGGCGACAGGCTGGAGCCCGACTATCGCCATTGAGGATGGGCTTGTCACCGTGGTCGATGCGCTGAGGCTGGCGGCATGATCGCGCCTGCCCTTGATCGTCGTTTCATCGGCTTTCTTCTCGCGGGTGGGATCAATACGCTATTCGGCTACGGCGTGTTCGGCGGCTTGGTGCTGCTGGGCGTGCTGCCGCATGTCGCTCTGATCGTCAGCACCGTGGCGGGGGTGCTGTTCAACTTCCTGACGGCCAGCGCCGTCTTCAAGTCGCGTGATATTCGCCGACTGCCGCGCTTTCTGGCCGTCTATGCGGTCATGCTCGGCTTCAATATGGTGCTGCTCGACCTCGTCATGCGCGCAGGGCTTGGCCCCCTGCTCGCGCAGGCGGCCATCCTGCCATTCTTCACCCTCACCTTCCTAGCCATGCGCCGCTTCGTGTTCGTGGCCTCGCCGGAGCAGACATCATGAAGACCATCTCCATCGTGACGCCCTGCTTCAACGAGGCGGACAATGTCGAGGCCTGCCGCGATGCGGTCGCCTCGCTCTTCGCCCCCGGCGCGCCGCTGGAAGGCTATGGACGCGAGCATATCTTTGCTGACAATGACAGCAGTGACGGCACGCAGGACATCCTTCGCAAGCTGGCTGCCAGCGACCCCTCAATGAAGGTGATCCTGAACGCGCGCAATTACGGACCTTTTCGTTCCAACTTCAATGCCTTGCGTGCGGCTACCGGCGATGCGGTGGTGGTGTTCCTGCCCGCCGACCTTCAGGACCCGGCAGAGATGATCCCGGAATTCGTAAAGCTATGGGAAAGCGGGGTAGAAGTGGTCGCAGGCGCCCGCGTCAACCGACAGGAGAGCCTGGCGCTGCGCAGCTGCCGCGCGATTTTCTACCGCACGGTGCGGAGCCTTAGCGACATCGATATTCCGCTGAATGTCGGCGAATTCCAGCTGCTCGACCGCAAGGTATGGGAAGCGGTAGTCAGCCATGACGATCATTATCCCTATATTCGCGGTATCATCGCTTCTGTCGGCTTCCGCCGCGCGATCGTGCCCTATACCTGGGCGGCAAGGCGTTCGGGCATTTCGAAGAACAATCTGCCGCGCTTAATCGACCAGGCGCTGAACGGCATTTTCAGCTTCACCAACGCGCCCATGCGGTTATGCACCTTTGCGGGAGCGACGATGGCGGCGCTCTGCATCCTTTATGCGGTCGTGTCGGTTGGCGTCTACATCGCGCGGCCAGACCTCGCCCCGCGCGGTACGATGACGCTGATCGTCGCGCTCTTTTTCCTGTCGGGCCTGCAACTCGCCTTCATGGGAATATTAGGGGAATATGTGACCTCCATCCACGCGCAGGTGCGCAAGCGGCCCTTGGTCGTTGAGCGCGAGCGGATTAACATGGGCAAAGATGAGGCGGAGAACCCCGCCCACGCACTCCAGCGGAAATTGACGTCGGAGGCGGCGTGACGAGGGCTCTAGCCCCGACTGCCTTAGTCCACGATCGACACATGGCCCGTGCTTCTGCCCCCCTGCGGGGGCTCTTGGCGGTGCTCATCGCGTCGTTCGCGCTCGACAATGTGCTACTGCTGGGTTTCTTGGGGTGGCCTCCGCTGCTGGTGGCGGCGCTTGCCGCCATTCTGCCTTTCGCCCTTGCCTGCCTTGTCTGGAAATCCGTACCCGGCGAGCGTCGGATAGGCGTTCCGACCATCCTCATCTGCTTCGCCGTCACCGTCATCCTGCTGATATTGGGCGGCGAAGGACGGCTATTCTATGCCACCGCCGACTGGCAGATCCGCGACGCCGTGCTGGCCGACATGGGCAATCATCACTGGCCCTTCGATTATTGGCTCGACGGCTCGTCGAAGCTGCTGCGCGCGCCTGTCGGCATGTATCTGGTTCCAGCGCTTCTGGGAGGCTCCAACCAGATTGGCCGCGACTGGGCGCTGTTGGCGCACAATATGCTGGTGCTCGGACTGCTCTTGTCGATCGGTTCGGCGCTGTTCGAAGGTCGGCGGGGCAAATGGATCGCGCTTATCGTGTTCGTGATGTTCAGCGGCCTGGATGTCATCGGCAACCTCATCAACGATGCGGCCACTGGCGCTGCGGATTGGGACCATATCGAACGCTGGGCGGCCAATTATCAATATAGCTCGCACATCACCCAGATTTTCTGGGTGCCCCAGCACGCGTTTGCAGGCTGGACGGCGGCGCTGACCTATATGCTGTGGCGCAAAGGGGTAGCCCCGATCGGCCTGTTCGCGGCCAGCCTGCCGCTGGCGGCACTCTGGTCGCCGCTTATCCTGTTCGGGGCGCTACCGTTCGCCGTCTTCGCCGGGGTTCGCGCCCTGCTCACCCGGGCCTGGAACTGGCGCGACATATTGATTTGCGGGCTTGCGGTCCTGCTGGCGATGCCAGCGCTCCTCTATCTATCCGCTGGCGCCACATCGGTCGGGGGCGGATTGTTCCCGATGAACCCTTCTGCCTACGTCCTGCTGTTGCTGTTGGAGGTCGCGCCCTTTTTTAGGCCGCTGTTGCGCGATCAGGATGGGGCGAGCGATCATGCCACGACCCTGATTGCAGGCCTCTGCCTCCTGCTCATGCCGCTCTGGGCCATCGGCATGAGTAATGATTTTCAGATGCGCGCCTCCATCATGCCGCTGGCGCTGGTTGCCGTCGCCTTCGCCCGCTGGGCCGATCGCGTGGAGAGCCGGTCCGGCAAGGCATGGTTTCTTGTCGTCATCACCTTGGGATCGGTGACGGGAACGGCCGAGATCGCTCGCGCCTTCCGCCTTGCCCCCTCCCCTGCGCCGCGCTGCTCGCTGGCGGGGGTATGGCACCGCCAGACAGGCTTTGCTGTGGCGCATGACAGCTATTTCGCAGCGCGGAATGCTTTCCCGATAAGGATTGATCCGAGGCAAAGGGTGGGCAGCGCGCAGCCGACTGACTGTTGGGGACGCTCTTGGAATATGCCTCTTCATCGGCAGGAGCACCCGTGACTTCATCCCCTGCAATTCTGGCTGCATATGCGGCGTTGCTCGTTACGGTGCTGCTGACACCCTACGCCTCGCTCTGTTCCGCCCTGCGCCAGAAACGCTGCCGCTTCTCCAACTGGGGGGTTTTATGCGCAGTACTTCTGGTCGGCGCCTCCATCCTGACGGTAGCGCGGGGTGGTGCGGTGCCATTGCTCTGCACCGCCCTCCTGCTTCCGCTTGTTGGCCTCGGAACTGGCGCAATTCTGGGTGGCGTCACGGCTGTCCTGCTGTTCGCGACAGTCACATGGTGGACAGACTATCCCCAACTCAGTGTCATTGCCGGGATTATCTTCTTCCTGCTTGGACTGACAGCCGGTTTGCTGCCGCGTTGGAAAGCTTTGGTAGTAACTGGAGACAGGAACCCGCCCTTGCTATGGGGGGTGCTGCTTTGCCTTCTCATCGGGCTGGGGGCTGGACTTGTCACGACGCCGTTCGAGGCGCTCGATCCACTCTATACCGCGTGGCATCATTGGAGCGCCCTTCTTGCGCCGGTAGAGGCGTGGCGCGGGGGCGGCATTCCCTATCGTGACTTCCCGATTCAATATGGGCTAGGTCCGACGACGCTGTTGATGGCGAGCTGCGGCGACGATTGCTGGCGTGGCATGTTCTATACGGCCATTGCCACCAACGCTCTGTATTTCGCGACGCTTGCTGGCTGCACGATCATATTGACGGAGCGCTCTACGCGTGGCGTGCGTTGCCTGGCGCTGGTCGCGCTGTTTTGCGCTTGCTTCATCTGGACGGGATTTCCAATCCAGCTGGCTGGCCCTGCAATTACGCCAGCAGTGGCGGGACTGCGCTTCCTGTCCATCTCCGCGCTGCTGTTTTATATCTTGCTCGCTGAGCAGAGAAAATTCCGGCGTGATTGGATCGGTCATGCAATCTGGTTGGTAGATCTTTGCTGGTCGCCCGAGGCAGCCTTTTTCGGGACAGCGATCTGGTGGCCTTACCTGGCTTTGCGTGATGCCGCTGACACGCAAGACGGCCGTGCCGCGCTGTTCATGCTGGTGCGTGGCGGAATGCGGGGGGCAGTTGCCCTTGCAGCTAGTATCTGCTGCTTGGCGGTCATCTTATTACTGCTTTCGAACGGAAGTGCCACATTCCAGGATTTTCTCGCCTATATCAGCCATCCCCCCGGGATGGTGCCGATCAAGCCAACGGGGACGATCTGGATCGGCTTGGCATCGATCATGCTGGCCATAGCTATACTGGCGAAGCAGGGCCTAGCCCCTCCGGCGCGCCGCTCATATGTCTGTCTGCTAGGGTTCGTGGCGGCGAGCATCTATTATCTCAGCCGTAGCCATGACAACAATATCCTGAACCTATTTCCACTTCTGGTTCTCGTGCTGCTGGCGATACTAGCAGGCGTGGACCACGTTGGAGCATCAGCGCGGGGCTTTATCAAAGCGTTCGTTCATACGATGTTGGCAGCGATGGTGGCCTTCATTGCGACCTTCAATTTCGCGCCTTGGCAAGAGGGGCTGGAGCGGGTCGGCCTAAATCTGGGGCCAGCGCGCATGATTTCCCGGTGGACGCCGACGCGAAGCGGGGGCCTTTCCATCCTGCCCCACGATGCGGTGGCGGGCCTCGACTATCTGCGCGATCGTAATGCTGGCATGGTCATGCTGTTCGATGATTACCGGGTCATTCCCCGGAATTTCTCTGGCACGGCATGGACCAGCGTCAATAATGTCGCCAATTTCGAGCCGCTGCCTGGCGCGATGATCGTTGACTATATCCAACGTGGAGCAGCCGCCTATCAACGCCCTGGGTGGATCCTCGTCGGCCCGGGCTTTAGCGCTTGGGCTCTCGCCTTCCGCACCGCCTATGATGTACGTGAGGAAAAGGCGTTCGGTCGCTACCGCGCCTATTATTTGGTGCCGCGGCTGAGTTCCGTGGCTGGACAGAGTGACAGGCTTGCTGCGTTAGCCTTGGATCGCGCCAAGCCCAAGATCAAGAGATAGCTATCGGATAGCTATCATCTAGGTATCCAAAAGATATCATATTGTTTGATTGACCAGAGATAATTCTTGGATATACTTTTAAAAAGTATATCCAAGGAGCCATGCCATGCAGATTACGCGCTGGGGCAATAGTCTTGCGATCCGTCTGCCTGCGGCCGTCGTCGAAGCCCTGTCGCTTAAGGAAGGCGACGATATCGAGGTCCGCATTTCCGGCGATCGCACCTTCATCATCGACCGTGACCAAAGCCGCATGGCGGCGCTGGAGAGCATCCGCAGATTGCGCCGTCCCCTCCCCCTGGGCTGGAGCTTCGATCGACAGGAAGCGAATGAGCGGCGCTGATGCCGAAAATCTTCCTGGACACCAATATCGTCATTTATGCCTTCACTGATGATCCTCGATCGGACCTTGCAGAGGCGCTGCTGGCGCGGGGGGCGGATATGAGCGTGCAGGTTCTAAATGAATTCACCAATGTCGCACGCCGCAAGCTTGGCTTGGACTGGAGGCAGGTTGAGGACGCATTGCAAGCTATCCGCGTGCTTGCCCGGACGATCCATCCTGTGGACCTCGATACGCACGCGGGCGCCCTCGACCTGGCCCAGCGCTATAAGCTATCCTTCTATGACGCCCTGATCCTGTCGGCAGCGCTAAAGGCAAAATGCGATGTGCTTCATTCGGAGGATATGCAGCATGGCTTGCTGGTCGAGGGGCGCTTGCAGATCATAAACCCTTTTACGGCGGCGGCGGGGCAACCCAGCGAGCCTTTATAAAGAGGGTGCGCGAAAGCCAAATTCGTGCTTTCGAGTAGAAATTGCCAGAGCGGCATAATGGGCAAGGGAACGATCATAATGGGCACCCCGCAAGGCGAACTGTTCAAGCTCGACAGCCCCCTTGTCGGCGAGATCCGCGGCGAGCGGTCGCTGATGGCCTTTCCCTTCTTTGCGCTCAGCAAAAACGCCTGGATGAAGCCCCTCGCCTACGCGACACCCACCGTTTCGATCGAGGTGCGGCCGAGCGCGCGGGGTGTTGCCACCATCTACGACAAGGAAATCGTCCTCTATATCGCCAGCCTCATGGCCTCGAAGATCGACGAAGGCGCAGCGGTTTCTCAGGATTTCACCTTCACTGCCCACGACCTGTTCAGCGTCACCGGCTCTAATCACAGCGCCCGTTCCTACTCGCGCCTGGCCGACGCGCTGGAGCGGCTGCAGGGCACGCAGATCAAGACGAATATCGAGGCTGGAGGCGAAGGCGAGGACGGTTTCTTCTCCTGGTTGTCCGAAGCGCGGCTGCAATATGCGCGCTCGGGCAAGGGCGAAAAGCGGCTGAAGGCGGTCAAGGTGCGGCTGTGCGACTGGCTGTTCCGTGCCATCCTGCGCGACCGGCAAGTGCTTGATTATGCGTCGACTTATTTCCAGCTGGGCCCCATTGAGCGCCGCATCTACGAGGTGGCGCGCTCTACCTGCGTCGATGGTGAACCGCTGGAGATGGACCTCCAGACGCTGAAACTTCAGATCGGCTTTCAGAACCCGCTTTCCAACTTCCGTATCGCTATGCGCCAGATCGCGGCGGCCAATGCCATTCCCGACTATGACATCAGCCTGATCGAGGACGCACCGGCAGAGGACGGCCCCCGCAAGGTGGGACGCAGGCCTGCCAAGGCGCGGGTCATCCTCTCCCGTCGGCCGCAGCCGGTCCCTGAACTGATGATCGAGGATCAGGTCGAAGAGGCCTGATAGCCCCCTTTCCTACCGCTGACCTGCAAAGGGCTCTGCCAAGCCCTGCCTGATTCGCGCCTGCGTGTTTTGGCGGGCTAATTTCTACTCGAAAGCACGAATGGGGACGTCCTAATTCTACTCGAAAGCACGAATCGAGAGGCAATTCCTACTCGAAAGCACGAATCAAACGGGGTGAATTTTCGCTTTCCTACTCGAAAGCACGAACCGTAAAGCCTTCCACCACACGGATATTACTGCGAATATGTTGCAGCTGGCCATGGGGGCTGAGCTGAGATGACTGAAGGGGTGGCTGTGACCACATAATAGAAAGCCCGGCACGAAGGCCGGGCATCCATTTGGGTAGTGGAGCGACGTCGCCAAACGTCGACCGGGTCTCAAACAGTCCCTTCTCCCTACGCCAGATTGAACGCCGTTTCAAGGATGCGCACTTCGCGCCACGGTATCTTTTTGTCTGGTGACGGCCTTCCGCATGGAGGGACGAATGGGAACGCTTGGCTTTGGCGAGGCGATGGTGTCCGCGCTTGGCGCTGTGAAGACGCCGCGCCAAACAGGATACGCACGGGCGCGATCCGGTGCGCCGCACCCGACAGGCGCGCCGGTGCTGCGCGACAGTGTGGAAGCAGGGACCTTCGAACATGTCTTCTTCGTCGCCCCAGCCAAGGGCGAGACCGACCGTTTGCTGCGCGCCGCCCGCCGCATCCTGGACGCGGGCCGCCAGCTGCGCAGCGAAGCCCGACGCGACGGCCGTGAACTGACTCCGGCAGAACGGCTGCTGACGTCACTTACCGCAGCCAGCGTGCGGGTTTTCGAAGAGATCCTGACCCTTGCTCGCCTCAACAAGGGCCGTGTCTTCCCGAGCTATGATCATCTCACGCAGGCAACCAGTCTAGGCCGCGCCACCGTCGCGCGGGCCCTAAGAATTCTAGAGGGGATCGGCTTCCTCGTCCGCCAGCGCCGTTTCAAGCGTGTTGAAGGCGACGGCCCCGGCCCCCGTTATGAGCAGACTTCCAACGCCTATCGCGCATTCCTGCCTAAGATCGTCCAAGCCTATCTGCCCCGCTGGATGCGCCCGGCCCCTATCCCTGACGACGAGTTGCAGCGCGAAGCCGACCGGATCGAGGAACTCGAGCATATGCACGCCCGACTGCCAGCCCATGAGCAGGCCAAAGCCGCGCTTAAAGGCCCCCTGGCCAAGGTCCTTGCCCGGCTCGACACCGCGCTAGAGCGCCAGGAGCGTGAGTCTCAAAAAGAACCTCAACCGCTACTAGATTCATTTATAAAAGAGATCAGCGGAGTTGGCCTTAGCGGCCAACAACGTCATTACATATAAAACCCAGCTTCACCCTCACCCCAACCTCCCACAACACCACAATCCGGCAAAGCCTGAACGCACCGCTGCGCGGTGCGAATGCTCCCCAACGGGAGCAAACGGTTATGGTGTATGCAAAACCCGTCGAGGCGCTGGAGGACAGCTTTTAATGAGGAAGCGCAGATTCGATGGTCAGTAACCAGCGCTACCTTTGGAAACCGCAATCCGGAAAGCATGCGCGCCACCATATGCGGGCGAAACAGGGGACAGAATTCCCTTCCTCGTGGGCATAAGGCGGAATGGCTAGCCTTGGGCTTCCATCATGGTATCGGATAGCTATCTTCTGGATAGCCTTTTGGCCTAGCATTCAACGCCTGCCTGTTTAAGCCGCTGTCTTTGCAAGATCGAAACTGTCGGCCCGCGCCAGGCTCCAGCTTGACCGATAGAACTCGTTGCCTTCTCCGCCCGAGATCAAATCTCCTGACATCAGGAAGGTATGGATCTGCGCAAAGAACCCTATCGGCTTGCCGCTCGACAGCTTCCGAAGAAGGGCGATGATAGTTGCAGGCGAAACGGAGGAGACGCCTTCCACCGTGATCGATTGTGCTATCTATGGAGCAATTCCGCTGCGCGCCAAACTTATTTGCCCTTGCGGCGAACTTGCGGCAGCATCGCGCACAAACAGCTATCTGAAAACAAGGATGCATTATGAATTGGCCTGAGATCGAGACTTGTTCGGTGTTCCGCGGCACCGTCACCGCGATCGGAACGTCGGAAGTGGGAGCGCCGGAAGTGCGCTATAGAGGTGTGGCCGTTCCGCAAACGGTAGTCGCGACCAGTAAAGTTAACGGATACCACATTTCGGCATTTTGCGGACTCGATGCAGCGCACGACGACATCGCGCTCTATTTCCCGAACGGAGCCGTGGCAAATGTGATCCATTTCCATCGGGTCAACGCCGAGTGGAATGGGATGGAGGAAATATTCGTCCAAGGCACTGCAAGAGGGGGAAGGGGCCTTGAGATCGGCTCCCGCGCAAGAAGTGGGAATTCCTACCGGGACAAATTCCATCCGAGTTGCGAATACACCGGCATGGATGTTTGTGATGGCCCCAACGTCGATGTGGTTGGCGATGCGCATCATCTAAGCCGGTGCGTCCAGGGCAAATTCGACCACATCCTGTCGATCGCTGTTTTCGAGCATCTTCTCATGCCGTGGAAAGTGGCGCTTGAGATGAACAAGGTGATGAACGACGGCGCCCAAGCTCTGATTATCTCGCATGGCATATGGCCGCTTCACGAGGAGCCGTGGGACTTTTTCAGGTTCTCGCAGGAATCGTGGTCAGGGATATTCAACGTCCACACGGGCTTTCGCATGGTGCGGCAGAGCCAAAGCCTTGCGGCCTACACAGTGCCCAATTTTGCCAGCGGCGGCGACTTGCAGGGGATGGATATCAACCCGAGCTACCTTATGTCCGGGTGCCTCGTCGAAAAGATCGGACCCGCGAAGGTGCAGTGGGAGGAGGAAGTCTCAGATGTTTACGATATCCATTACAATCACACCTGAGACGTTATTCGTGAAGCTTGGTTGTCTCGACTGATAAGTCTACCCGCCTCTTTGAGGCGCTGACGGCCTTTCTAATTAGCCGCTCGGACTCGGTGCGGCTCGCCACGCGGAATCGCAGCATGTCGACCAGACCGAAATAATGCTTGGCAAGGCAGCGGAACCGCGTCACCACATCGCCGGAAAAGTCGTTGATGGTCTCAGTGAGGGCCGCCGACGCCTTCGGAGGAAAGGGCGATCGCCTTGCCATCGGTCAGGGCGTCCTTCTGAAAAATTGATGCCCGTATTCCATGTCTTATCCTCATTTTTGAGGATGAAGATGGCGGCGGTTGCGGGGACGGGAGTTGCGGATCGCTATCTGACGGGTGGCCAGGGCGGGCTCGTCGGCTTCGAACTGGCTGGTGGGCTCGAGGCTGGTCGGCGTCTTATAGACGCTTTGCAGCTTTTCTATCATGTCGCGAATATCGGTGACGCTTAAAGCTTGGCGATCCATCCCGGCTCCACGACCCACTACCAGCGAACGAGGCCGAGCAGCTCGCGTCCGGTATATCACCGGAGTATGTCCGTCTTTCTGTGGGGAAGCGATATTCTGGCTGACATCGATCATGCGCCAGCTGCCGCCGCATGAGCCCCCGAGGAGCTATGCCCTCATGGCGTCTCTCCTAACCTGTGAACTCATCTGAATAGCTATCGGATATCGATTAGGTATCCGATAGCTATTCAGATATTCAGGCGCCGCTTTTCTGCTTCTCGGCTAAGGCTGCGAGAGCCTGTTCCAGCACCGCGCCCAGCGGAAGACCCATATCATCAGCGATGGCATAAAGGGCTGTGATCGTCTCCTCGGTCGCCTTGATGTTGATCTGGCGGTTGCGTCCAGTGGTGTGACGCCGGGGCTGACGCGCCGGGGCAGGGGAGGGCGCGGCCTGAGCTTTCCGGCTTGGAAACCCGCTCGCCTGCGCAAGCTGGTCGATCGCTTCCGCCGCGACAGGGCGGGAAGGACTTTCTGGCGCGAAATCATCAAGGTCGCCAAAAGGGTTTGCCCTGCTCATCATGCCATCTCCGTCTTGTTTGCAGTCGCATTCCGGCTGTCCCTCAGCCGCTCGATCACCTCGACAGCGAACTGCTCGGCATTGACGATCGCCTTGTCGAGATTGGGCACGTCTTTCTCGTCCAGATCCTCCAGCGTCTTCCGGAAGGAAAAGATCGCCCTAAACGCCTCTCGCTCATGCAACTGCGTCGTGAACACCGGCACCCCGGCATCGTTGAGGCCACTCTGAATATGCCCCATGGTACGCGTGCGAATGATCGGACTAGTGCGGGTGAGGAGCACGCCGAAGGGCACGGCGCGTCCCGTCATCCTCTCATGCTGCTTGAGCACCTTGATGGCCCGCCCCGCCTGCTCGGCATCAAGCTGCGATCCTTGCATCGGGATCACTACCAGATCGGCCTGGCTGACGGCGAGCAACACAATCTTGGCGGCGGTGCCCTCCAGATCAACGATGACGAATGGGGTCTGCGCTGCAGCCTCCTCGATCTGGTCGAGGATATTGTCCTCGTCCACATCGGCGATGATGGAGAGGTTTTCCGAAAGATCGGCCCCTTTGCTCCAGGCCTGGATCGGATGATTGGGATCCGCATCGATCACCGTCACCTTAGCGCCACGCGCCACTTCCGATGCAAGCAAAAGCGCGGCCGTTGTCTTGCCGACGCCGCCCTTCGGACTGACAAATACGACTGTAGGCATGAGCGTCCCCCTTTTCGGATACCATCTAGCTATCTGGTGGCTATCAGGTCAATGGATAGCTATCGAGTAGCTACCGGATAATTCGAACTAATCAGGCTGGACGCTTTTCCTTTGTTCCTTTTGCCCAATCCGCTATCGCGGCGCCGCATGCAGCCGAGCCGGACAGAACCCTATCCTTTGGAAAAGGCCAGCGCCGGGCTGACCCTGGCTATCCATTTTGATGCTTTCCGTGCGGATCCCTGGGCTTATCTGACGGCCATGTGGTGGCGCATACGCCGCAAGAGGCTGCGGTCGCGTGGCCAGATGGCGCGGCTCCTGGGGACGTCGCCAAGAGCCTATGACATGTGGCTGATGTTGCGGGATCACGTCATTTCTACTGCAAACAGCAGCGGCGAAAAGCCGCCGATCCTGGCCTTGATTGATGTGAAAGCAGGGCGGGTAGAGGAGACCCTGGAAAATCTGGAAGCGGAAGGCTTGCCAGCGTTGTTGATTGGCACGGCGGACGTGCCGGATCTGGCGACGGCAGCACGACAGATTGATTGGAGCGCCGCGCCCTGGTTGATGCCGATCGTAGCCGGCGACAGGCTCGCGCGGGAGGCGGCAAGTGCTTACCGCGCTGCAATCGCCGGGGCGAAGGCCGGGATCATCTATGCGGATGACGACCTGATCAGCAAGGATGGCCGACGCACCGCGCCGCACTTCAAGCCTGACTGGAACAGCGAATTATTCCCGCATTTCGATTATCTGTCGGGGTCCTGCATTCTTCGGGCCTCGCGCAATGATCTCGAAGCGCTTTCCAGGACTCCTGATTGGCCCCGCCGATTGGTGGAACGGGCATTAGGAGAGGGGACCCCGCTGCATATCAGCAAGATCCTGCATCATCGCCAACAGCGCCCCCGCCCTCAATTACCGGCTGCTCCCGCCAGTCCAGCAAGTCCCCTGCCGTCGATCAGCGTCGTCATACCGACGCGCAATCGCGTGGATCTGCTGAAAACCTGTCTGAACGGCCTCGCGGCCACCGACTATCGTGACATGGAAGTCATCATCGTCGATAATGACAGCGACGATCCGCAGACGCTTGAGTTTCTCGCTGGCCTTGATCCTGCGCGTCATCGCGTTTTGCGGCATGCGGGGGCGTTCAATTACTCCGCCATCAACAATCGTGCCGTGGAAGAAGCGCGCGGCCGTCTGCTGTGCCTGCTGAATAATGATATCGAGGTGATAGAGCCGAATTGGCTGGCAACCATGGCGGCCCAAGCCATGCGTGACGATGTCGGCGCGGTTGGCGCGCGGCTGCTCTATCCCGATGGGCGTATCCAGCATGCCGGGGTCGTCATCGGTATGGGGAACGCGGCGGGGCACGCGCACCGCTTCCTTCAGCCCGATGAGGAGGGCTATTTCCAACGTCATGCGCTGCCGCAATTCGTCTCGGCGGTGACCGCTGCCTGTCTGGTCGTGACGCGCGATCGTTTTAATGCCGTCGGCGGCCTTGATGAGCGTAATTTCTCGGTTGCTTTCAACGATGTGGATCTGTGCCTGCGGTTGAACCAGCGGGGGTGGCAATCGCTCTACGAACCGCGCGCAACGCTCATACATCATGAGTCCGTTTCCCGTGGCTTTGACCGGGACCCTGAGGGCGCCGCGAGGCTGGCCGGCGAGTTGGACGCGCTGAAACGGCTATGGGGGACGGAGGAGGTCGTCGATCCTTTCCATCATCCTGAGCTGAGCCGCGCAAGCGAGCGCTTTGTGGTGAGGCTGGAAGCGTGACAGACCGACCCAGGCAGGAAGTTGCCCGCCTAGCGCTGCCACAAGTGACCTTGTGCGCCGCGACGTCGGTCAATGTGAAGGCGACACTGCGCGCGCTGGAGGCGAGCTTGGCGCAGGTCGACTTCGCGACCTGTAAACTCTTCACGGATGCGCCTGTGCACAACGTGCATAAGGATATTTCCGTCATCCCCATCCCACGGCTCAACTCTGCGGCCGCCTATTCGGATTTCATGCTCTCGCAACTGGTTGACCATGTGAAGACATCACATTGCCTGGTGGTGCAGTGGGATGGCCATGTGATCAACGCGGATCGGTGGCGTGCCGAATTTCTCGACTATGACTATATCGGGGCAAGCTGGCCGCAATTTGATGACGGGCATGATGTCGGCAATGGCGGCTTTTCCCTGCGTAGCCGGCGATTGATGGAGGCCTGTAGGGACGGCCAGTTCGTGCCTTTTCATCCCGAGGATATTGCGATCGGCCGGGCAAATCGCAGCTGGTTGGAGGGCCGGGGGGTGCGCTTTGCACCTCGGGCGCTGGCAGACTTGTTCGCCACTGAACGGAGCGGGAGCCTGGGACAGAGTTTTGGCTACCACGGCGTCTGGCATATGCCCTGTGGGATCGGGGTTGATGCCTTCTGGCGAATTTATCGGGATCTGGACGACAAAACGACCGTGAAACATGATTTTGCCAGCATCCTGAAGGACGTAGGACGTGGATCCGGCGGCTTCCGGCGCATGGTCAAAATGATATTTGATCGCGTGAGAGTGCGCAGGGGCTAGGACAAGGGTGAAGTCTGCTTTGACCAATATTTTTCCCGGCTTGCCGCTCATCGAATCTCCGCTTTTTCCAAAGCTCAAGGGATCGTTGGGGCTGACCCCGCAGGAGGAGCAGATCGCCACCGACCTTCATGAAAAAGGCTATGCGGTGTTCAGTTTCCCAGATGCGGACCTTGATACCCGAATTGAACGGATCAAGCATAATCTCGGCCCTCGCTATGGCATTGATTTTGAGGATTCGCAAAGCAACAAGACCCTGGGCGAGCGGCGCATTCAAGACGCCTGGAGTTTTGACGAGGACGTCCGTGCGATCGCTTCCAACGAGGCGGTGTTGGGTCTACTGAGCAGGCTTTATGGCCGCCGCGCATTTCCGTTTCAGACGCTGAATTTCCCGGTGGGTACTCAACAGGACGCCCATTCGGACTCTGTCCATTTTTCAAGCCTGCCCGAACGGTTCATGTGCGGGGTATGGCTGGCGATGGAGGACATTAGCTCCGAGGCCGGTCCGCTATTTTACTATCCCGGATCACATCGTTGGCCCATCATGTCGAACGCGCTGATCGGGCGGCGGGGTTATGGGGGTGACCTGAGCTCGGCGCAGGACCCATATAGTAGGGCTTGGTGCGCGCTATGCGAAGCTCATGGGGCGCAGGAGGAGACGTTTCTGGCGCGAAAAGGGCAGGCGCTGATCTGGTGCGCGAACCTGCTACACGGCGGCAGCCGTCAATCCGACCCCTGTCTGACGCGCTGGTCACAAGTGACACATTATTATTTCGACGACTGCATCTATTACACGCCGGCGTTTTCCGACGAAGTGGTGGGACGATTGCATCTGCGCGACTTGGTGGCGATCAGTGACGGACAACCTCGACCGAACAGCTATTTGGGCGAGCAGGTGGAGAAGCACGCTACGCCTACCCAGGCTCCTGTTCGGCGACCCTCTCTCCGGCGCCGACTGCTAAAACGGCTGTGCCGTTGAAGCTCATTGTAGCGAAGGGTTAAAGGCATATCAAATTTCAGGGATTGTTACGTGAAATTGGCAAAGAAATTCATCTACAAAATGATGGTTGCGAGCAGAGCTAAAGGCTTTGATGCCAATTTTTATTTATCTCACTATCAAGATCTTAAAAATATAAAAAGCAAGAGGCAGGCTTTAGCGCATTACTTGAAGGTAGGTAAAACTGAAGGAAGATTTATCAATGAAGATATATATCTTCAGAACGCTTGGTTAGAGAATAGCGATATTCGTGATGAGTTCGATGTTTCTGCTTATAAATTTTATAACAAGGACTTGGTCTCCAGATTTGAAACCGATGAGGAATTTTTCCAACACTATGTGCGCCATGGCCGCAAGGAAGGAAGAATCTCTCGTTTCGCGGAGGATGCAGACCCCGATAATCAGCTTCGGGAAGAGGAAAAGTGGAAATCTATATTTTCCACTTCCGAATTCCTTGCGTGGTGCGGGGATGAACTAGGGGATGATCTTCCGACATCACGGGAGGACGCGCTTGAGATTTTCTGCACGCAAGGCATCGAAAAACTTTGGCCGATCAATTTCGAATATGCCTTTGACGTCCAATTTCTGCGCGATAACAGCATTTTGCCGGAGCATAGCCATAAGTCCGACGCCGATCTCTACAGGGCTTGGCTGACGGAAGGTTTTCCGGCGGGCGCTGCGCCTAACGAATGCGTTTTTCTCGTCTCCTATCTCGGGGGGCTGCCGTTTCCGCTCTCTTTCAATTGGCAGGCGTTTGTCCAAAGGTCGGGATTGTCCCCTAGGACTACCCGAAGCCAAGCCCTGATCGCTCTATTCAACGAACCGGCGCGCAAGGTCATTCGTAGTATCGACCTTATGGGAGATGACGCTGCTTGGCTGCTTGGCTGTATTGCCCGTCGCGCCCTCACGCATGGTGAACCGCGCAAGGCAGTCTCCCTGTTCAAGCAATCGACTGCGATCAACCCTAGCGCGGAAACGCTATGCTTCCTGGGAGATGCGTACAGGGAACTGGACGCTGTTGAGGAGGCTCTCGAAGCTTATATGGGCGCGATGGATACGGGCCGCGCTCCCATATGGGCCTTTCTCCATACCACCTCGATATATGCTGATCGCAAGGAGTTTCCTGAAGCATTCGACATTCTGCGCAAAGCGCATCCTCTCTGGCGACAGAAGGTGGAGTTTGGGCGAAAGCTTCATGAGGTGGTTCAGCTCTATTTTGACCATCAGAGTGCGCGAGCGCATGCGCTCTATCGGGAGACGATAGAGGAAACCGGCCTTGTTCACCGAAAAGCCGTCGATGCGCTTCTCACGCAAACATTGGATGAAATCCGGGCACTGTACCTGGAACTGGAGAGCCTTCCTGTTCCCATAGGAGGAAACCTGGAAGGCTATGTAGCCATCCTCGCCAATGACGATCTGCGGCAATGTACCCATTATCGCATCGAGCAAAAGGCCTTGCAGTTCGAAAGCGCCGGCATACCGGTCAAGATCTTTTCCCATTCCGACGTTCAGGAATTTGTCGACAGCCTGGTCGGGGCGAGAGCCGCGATCTTTTACCGGGTTGCCGCTCTTCCGCCGGTTCTACGGGCCATTCTGCATACGAACAGCATGGGGCTGGATACCTATTATGAAGTCGACGATCTGATTTTCGACTCCAGCTGTTACCCTGATCCTTTCCCTTCCTTTGAAGGTCAGGTCTCGGCCATTGAATATGCGGGGCTGCAATTTGGTGTCCCGCTGTTCCGTTACGCCATGTCGATGTGCAAGGGCAGCATTGCCTCGACCCCCGCTCTGGCCGAGCGGATGCAGGCAGTGACGGCTACCGATGCTAACATCGTCATCCGCAACGGCCTTGATGAACGCAACAATGCGGCCGTCACCATGGGCGCCCACCCGATCCGACATTCAAGCGGGCGGGTGCGCATCTTCTACGGATCGGGCACGAAAGCTCATAATGCCGACTTCAACCGACTGGTTGCGCCGGCTCTTCTGGATCTTATGGAGCGTTATCCGCATGTCGATCTGGTGATCGTCGGCTATCTCAAGCTAAAGCCGGAATTGAGCGCGATGGGTGATCGGATCATCGCCTATTCGTTCATTTCGGACGTTACCGCTTATTGGTCGGTGCTTGCCAGTTGCGACATCAATCTTGCGGTGTTGGAGTCCAGCATCGTTGCCGACTGCAAGAGCGAGATTAAATGGCTGGAAGCAGCCGTGCTACAGATACCCTCGATCGTCAGCGCCACCAGGACCTATGAGGATGTCATCGAGGATGGCGTTGACGGCTATATCGCGCGATCCCCGACCCAATGGTATGACAGGCTGGAAACGCTGATCGCTGATCCCACTTTGCGCGAGGAGATCGGGGCGAAGGCGCGCGCTAAGGCCTTGCGGGACTATGATATCGCAGTGGCGGCGCGGACACTCTGGTCTGCTTTCGACAGCTCCGTTCAAAAGACTGTTCCCAGCCAACCCAAGCGCCCCCGGGTACTTGTGTGCAATGTCTTCTTCGCGCCGCAAAGCTATGGCGGCGCAACGCGGGTGGTCGAGGATAATGTCTGGACCTTCCAAGAGCGCCATCCCGATCTGGATATCGGCATATTCTGCTCGGCCGAGGGGTTTTCGCCTCCCGGTCGTCTCAGCATGGGGTCGGAAAAGGGCGTCCCCGTCTACAGCCTGTCGACCCTGCAGGAGGTCGACATGGATTGGCGGGCGTTCAACGAAGCGCATGCTGCGCCGTTCGAACGGGTTCTCGATCATTTCCAGCCCGATCTCGTTCATTTCCATTGCATCCAGCGGCTGACCGCAACGATCGTCGATGTCGCGCTGCGCCGGAACATTCCCTATGTCGTGACACTGCATGACGCCTGGTGGATATCGGACCATCAGTTCCTCGTGGATGAGGACGGCCTGTTGCACTTGCCCGGCACCGATGTCCTGGCGGATTGCGGTGCCGGGCGCGATCGGCTCCAGTCAATCGCCAGACGGCAGCGGCTGACCTCGCTGCTTCAGAATGCGCAAGCCAATCTCAGCGTGTCGGCGCCCTTTGCCGACATCTACGCAAAGGCCGGCATCACCGGGCTTCAGGTGGTCGAAAATGGCACACCGGCGCTCAGCGAAGTCGTGCGTTCGCCCCGTGCGGATTGCCGTGTCGCGCTCGGCCATGTAGGCGGGCGTTCCCCGCATAAGGGCGCGTCGCTCATCGAAGCGGCGCTTGGCCGGGGGAATTATGACAATCTGCACCTGACGATGGTTGACGGGACTTTATCGCCAGGCCAGTCGATCGACACATTATGGGGCACGACCCCGGTGACGCTGACCGCGCCATTTCCCCAGGCAGAGATGGGCCGACTTTATAGTCAGCTCGACGTGCTGCTGGCGCCCTCGACCTGGCCTGAAAGCTTCGGGCTGGTGACGCGGGAGGCACTGGGCAGCGGCCTGTGGGTGGTGGCATCGAACCTAGGCGCTATTGGCCAGGATATTGAGGAGGATCGCAACGGCTATGTCATCGATACGACGACCAGCCGGGATCTGAGCCAGGTGCTGTCGAAACTGGACGCCGACCCGGCGCGCTACAGGACGTCCCTACCTGCACGGACCGGGACGCCCCGCAGCATGGCCGATCAGGCCGATGCGCTCCACAATATCTATCAAGGCCTCATCGCCGCGCGGAGCATGTCAGCCTGAGAGGAGGCGCTACCGATTTGACAGCGCCCGCAGCAAGGACTGCCTCCAGGATCATGCTCTAAGCGGTTTATTCTCCGCATGTTCCGGGCTGACAGATGATTTCGTCTGGTTCGAGAATGTCTTGAGCAGACGCGGATAAGGCCGGCTGCGGGCGACACGGCTCAGATGCTGATACAGCTCCTCAGCCTGCTGCTCATGATCGACGATCTTCGCCTTGTAGGGATTATGGTGGCGCATCAGGTCCGCGGACCGGTCCAGGGCACGCTCGACAGCCGCCTTGAGCGCCGATCCGTCGTCCAGCAGCGGAATGATGTCGCCATTCTCGCCATCGACAACATCCTCCACGACGCCGCCCGCATCGGTCGTGATGACCCAGATGTCGCGGATCAGGGCCTCGCGCACGGTCAGGCCGAAACTCTCCTTCCACTGCGTCGGGAACAGCAAAACGTCGATCTGTGAATAGAAGTCATCCATATTGTCCTGATCATAGGCAGGCAATATTTTGAGGTCGCCGGTAATAGGCCACTGGTCGGATGCAATCGAAGAAAAGCCTAGGCTCAGAAGATTGTCGATGACGACCAGTTCGTAATCCGATCGTTCCAGTGTCGTGAACAGCTTTTGAATGAGATGCGCCCCCTTCACCGCCGCATTGCCGCCAACAAAGCCGAACCGCAATTTGGTGGATGGCGAGCGCTGGAAGTCGGTGCGGCGTGCGACACCGTTCCGGTTTAAGCCGAGACGTTCTGAGGAGAAGGCGTTGGCGCTGTAGATGTTGTGGAAAAAAAGGCTCGGCGTCAGCAGCAAATCGGCCCGGTTCAACATGTCTCGCAAGCGATACTGGCGGTAAAGATTGATGCCGGCATCATCGACGCATGTGCTGCACACATTGAGA
>NZ_JALKHS010000021.1:0-215563 GCF_023051225.1 Sphingobium agri
TCCGCCTTCACCCGCGGCTTCACATTATAGTCAATGACCCGCTTCACGGGCACAAGGATCTTCATCGCAACATCCTTTCGTTTCACGCCACAGCCCGCATATGCGGACAAGGACGCAGGCGGCCCTTAAAAAGACCGCCTGCGCCCCATGGTGTTTGTTCAAATGGCTGGAAAGTGCCTCAGGCTGCCTTCCTCACTTCCGCCACGATCTTCTTGGCTGCGTCGCCCAGGTCGTCCGCAGGGACGATCGCCAGGCCCGACGAGGCCAGAATGTCCTTGCCCTGCTGGACGTTGGTGCCTTCGAGGCGCACGACCAGCGGGACCGAGAGGTCAACTTCCTTGGCGGCGGCAACAATGCCCTCGGCAATGATGTCGCACTTCATGATGCCACCGAAGATGTTGACGAGAATGCCCTTCACCGCCGGGTCCTTCAGGATGATCTTGAAGGCCGCGGTCACCTTCTCCTTGGAAGCGCCGCCACCGACGTCCAGGAAGTTGGCGGGGAATTCGCCGTTCAGCTTGATGATGTCCATCGTCGCCATGGCCAGGCCAGCGCCGTTCACCATGCAGCCGATATTGCCGTCCAGCTTGATGTAGGCAAGGTCATATTCCGAAGCTTCAACTTCGGCTGGATCTTCCTCGGTCAGGTCGCGCAGTTCGGCAATGTCCTTGTGGCGGAACATGGCGTTGCCGTCGAAGCCGACCTTGGCGTCCAGCACCAGCAGGTTGCCCTGCTCGGTCAGCGCCAGCGGATTGACTTCGATCTGCTCGGCGTCGGTGTCGAGAAACGCGGCGTAGAGCGACGAGGCGACCTTGGCGGCCTGCTTCGCCTGATCGCCGGTCAGGCCCAGAGCGGCCGCGACCGAGCGGCCATGGTGCGGCTGGAAACCGGTTGCAGGGTCGACGGTGAAGGTGTGGATCTTCTCCGGGGTCGAATGAGCGACCTCTTCAATGTCCATGCCACCTTCGGTCGAAACGACAAAAGCGATGCGGCTGGTAGCGCGATCGACCAGCAGGGCGAGGTAGAATTCCTTCGCAATGTCGGCACCGTCGGTAATGTAAAGACGGTTGACCTGCTTGCCCGCTTCGCCTGTCTGAATGGTAACCAGCGTATTGCCGAGCATGTCGGTCGAATGGGCCTTCACTTCATCCAGGTTGAACGCCAGACGGACGCCGCCCTTCGCTTCAGGGGCCAGTTCCTTGAACTTGCCCTTGCCGCGGCCACCAGCGTGGATCTGCGACTTCACGACATAAAGCGGCCCAGGCAGCTTCTTGGCAGCTTCGACGGCCTCATCGACCGAGAATGCCGCGAAACCCTGCGCGATCGGCGCGCCATATTTCGCCAGCAATTCCTTCGCCTGATATTCGTGAATGTTCATGGGCTCGGCCCGTCCTTTCGCCTGAAAAGCTATTGGAGGGGCTAAAGCACATGGAGCCCTGTCACTCCAGCATCATTTCGCAAAACCACTTTGCAAAATTGCAAAGCTGCTGAACCGATATAATCCCGGCAGGAGGATCAGTCGAGCAGGGCACAGGCGACCGCAGCCTTGCTGGTCACCGCGAATATCTCCGGATCCTCCAGCGCGCGCAGCTTGTAAAGGAACCGATCGACCGTCAGATCGCCAATGTGCGAATTGCGGATCGAGGCAAGCGACTGGACCCGCCGCAGTTGCACCAAGCTCAACCGATCCACCATCCGCTCTGCCATGCAGCTGGCCATCCTTGGGGAAAGCCCCGCTTCGATCAGCCCCGCCCGCACTTTCGATTCGGGCGATACCGTCGCGCAAGAGGACAAGAACAGAGCCGCTGCGGGCAAGGTGAGCGCAAAGGCGCGGAGCGATATGGCCGTCATCGCTACTTCATGGCAATCACTGCCTGAACACAGGGTAAATAGATCGAAACGGGGTAGCCATTCATGGACAGGATTTTCGGAATCTTCGCGCATCGAATCGCCAGCTGGTCCGGCCAACCCCTCGCTTTCATCCTGGCATCCGCGGTCATCATCGGCTGGATAGTGACGGGCCCATTCTTCCACTATTCCGACACGTGGCAGCTCATAATCAACACGAGCACGACGATCGTGACCTTTCTGATGGTGTTCCTGATTCAAAACGCCCAAAACAGGGATGGATCAGCCATTCAGGCAAAGCTGGACGAACTCATCCGCGCAGTCACGGACGCGCGCAACGACTTCATCGGCATCGAACATCTGACCGAAGCTGACCTTGAGCGGATCAAGACCGCGCTTGAGAAGGAATGCGGACCCGACGCCGCGCACCACCAAGCGCTGGAGCGATTGATCCGACGGCGATAAGCCTACCACACCAGTCAATGCGCGGGGTTAACCAAGCGCGCATTCTCTTCGCGATATGCGTCGATCTGGTCGCCATAGCCACGAGCCAGGCCTTCATACGCCGCCCGGCCCTTTTTGGACCGGCTCATCTGCGCGCGTATCAGTGACACCTGCTGCCTGTGCAGCAGGTAGTTGACATCCATCTCTCCGGTCATTCACGCCCTCCTACCTATCGCTCACGAGACTGGCTGGGGTGCCGCAACTCTTGTCGAGTCGTCTTTCCGGCAGTTAGGACGATAGCATCCCCCGAGCTATGCGACGATTCCATCCAACGCATCCTTGGAGCAGCTTGGCGGAAAACACACGAACGATGCTCGTTCAAGGGAATGGCGCCACTCTTTCAGCCTTTCTGAAAAAATGTTGACAAAGGTCTATGAAATGTAACGCTATTTTGCCAATCCCCTGCGCCAACTCGGGGGTTTCTCATCATGGCGCAATCGCTGGCCACGGTTTTAGTGGTCATCTACCAGGAGATTTTGCTGTTTGCGGTTGTCGGGCTGACCATTGGCGGCATCGACGATTTTCTGGTCGATATCATGTTTCTCGCGCGCCGCTGGTGGAGGAACATCGCGGTGTATTCGCGTCATCCACGCATGACGACCGCCACGCTGCCAGCCTCGTCAAGGCCCGGGACCATCGCCGTCTTCGTCCCTGCCTGGGGCGAAGCGGACGTGATCGGGCCTATGCTGCGCAATGCGCTCAGCCAATGGTCGATCGGACGCTATCGCATCTTCGTTGGCGTCTATCCCAACGACCTGGCTACCCTTGCAGCAGTCAACCCGATAGCGGATCAGGATGACCGGCTGGTCATATGCGTCAATGAACGCCCCGGCCCGACGACGAAGGCGGATTGCCTCAACGTCCTGTGGCGGACCATGCTGGAAGAGGAAGAGCGCACAGGCACGAAGTTCAAGGCGATTGTTCTCCACGATGCGGAAGACGTCGTGCACGCCGACGAAATCCGCCTGTTCGACCTGATGATCGACCGGTTTCAACTGGTACAGCTGCCGGTCCTTCCGCTGACGGGCGAAGGCGGGTGGTGGTCGCGCGCGATCGCCAACCATTACTGCGATGAGTTCGCCGAACCGCGCTTGATGTTAGCGTAATTCTTCCACCATGCCCTTCTCCAACTTCGATCGCCTACTTCTTGGGCGTTCCCGGAGGCCCAGACACACCTCCAATACTGGTCATGGCAGCTCCGCCAAGATCGTTCGGTCCAATGATCCGCGTCACCCGCATGCCGAGCACCGCTCCTGGCTCGCGCACGTTCATTTCGACGGATCCATGCCCGAGGATGGCATTGCCCAAGTAGCTGGAAGTATGCGCCCGCCCGTCGGTCAACTCATATGTCGAACCACGGATGATCTGCGTCGAACCAGGCCCGGTGATATGTTGCGCTAAGCCGCCAGACTGCTTCATGTTTTCCACGGTCGTATGAGCCCCACCGCTTGCCTCGAACTTAACGGGACGCCCGCGAACGATCACATCCTCAATGGACTGCCGGCCGCCCAAGTTGGTGAATTCAACTGGAGCGACCCGCTCAGCCCCGCTTGCCACGAATTCAGCCAACAGCTGCGCGAGAGGCTCCATGCGCTTAGCGGCCTCCTCCAGATGCACGATCCGACCTTGCAACGACGCGATCCCAGCGACCTCCGGCGCAAGCTGCTCGATCTTGCGAGCCACAGTTGCGAGATGAGCGGCAAGGTCGGGCTCCAGATTACGCTCCGAGAACTTTTCAAGCAGGTGCGCAATCGGGCCGCCGAAGATCGGGATCCCGGAGGCGGCGGCAGCCACGAGAGTGACGGCGATGGGACCACCCTCCCGGAGAAAACCCCTCGCCTCCAGGTCGTTATATATCGACTGCATTTCCGCTTCTGTCGTCATTCGCCGTGCTCCCGCTGCTGGGCGGGAATATCGGTCTATGCCGCCTGCGAAACAAGGGCAGCGATGCAGAGGGCTTTATGGCACCAGGCGCTCGATCGACACCTCGCGGCTGTTCGTGATGATGAGTTCGCGCGCCGCGACTGGCGACCCGTTGCCAACCGTATATTGCAGATCGACGGTCGCCATGGCGAAGCCAGCAAATGCCTCGCGGATCTCCGGCACGTCATTGATGCTCATCAGGAACTGCCCGTCGATCGCGCGCAGCTGCTCGGCCATCTCGGCGAACTGGCCCCGATCGAACATCCCGGCTCCATAGTCGCCCTCGCTTCCATGGTAAGGCGGGTCGAGGTAGAAGAGCATATCGGGGCGGTCATAGCGGCGCACGAAATCTGACCAGGGCAGTCGCTCGATCGTCACGCCGACAAGCCGCTCGTGCACTTGCTCCAGCATGGGCTGCAGCTTCGTCACATCGAACGCACCTGAGTTCGCGGAATCGACGCCAAAGTTGCGACCAGCTACTTTACCCCCGAACGCCAGCCGCTGGAGATAGAGGAACCGGGCGGCTCGCTCCAGATCGGTCTGCGTCGAAGGATCGACCCGCATCAGCCGCTCAAAATTGCTCCTGGTCGTCAGCTGGTATCGAAGCATGTCGAGGAAGGCGATGTAATGCCGCTGCAGGATGCGGAAGAAGGTAGCCACATCCTCAGACCAGTCATTGATATATTC
The DNA here is from genome assembly GCF_023051225.1 of Sphingobium agri. Taxonomy (NCBI): domain Bacteria; kingdom Pseudomonadati; phylum Pseudomonadota; class Alphaproteobacteria; order Sphingomonadales; family Sphingobiaceae; genus Sphingobium; species Sphingobium agri. Next base: position 4,963 of record NZ_JALKHS010000021.1, read on the forward strand.
TGCGCGCGGCCGCTTGCCACGGCGCAGGAAGACGCCACCCATGCCCATGAAGACCTCACCATACGACTGGTGCGGCACCAGGTCGATCGCGCGCGTGACACGCTTCCATAGCCGTCGCTTGCCCCCGATGTAGGCCGCCACAGGCGACACAGGCGCGACAAATTCGTCAAAAAGTGGACTCGACTCCATCATGTTTGTTCCATATCTGTTCACCCCTCCCGAGCGCCGGGAGGCGGGATGAAACCGGCAGGCCAGCCGGGGACATGACGGGTCGAGACCGTCGGCTTGAGGCGTTGGCGCGCCTCATCCCCCGCCGAGGCGGGGAACTCACTGGCTCACCGACAGGAGAACCAAATGGACGATGAACTGAAGGCCCGCTTTCGGCAGTTTGCCGAACGCTGGCGGGACGATGAAACGGTGGACGATGGCGGCCTCACCGGCCGCGACCTGAAGGTCATCGCGGCCCGGTTGGAGAGGCTCGTGGCGATCCGCTACGCCAGCCTTGATGAACTGGCCGCCATGACGAAATGACGTGGCGCGGTATCGAGACGGCCTGAAGGTCGCCACCTGTCTGTTCGAGGCGGCAGCCTGGCACCGCACGGTGAAGGTCATCTGCGGGTGCGGTCACTTCGGCCTGTTCCACCCTCATGGCGTCTGGTGGCATTTCCACCGCCGAGGATGGGACGACAATTTCGGGGCCGCCCGCGAGAAATTCTGGTGCCGGGAATGCGCCCGCCGACTCGGCAAGCGCATTCGGCCGAAGGGGATCGAACTGGTCGCTGCGCCCCCGCAAATCACGCTAACCCTCCCCGACGAGCGGGAATGGAAGCGGGTCGTCAATCGGTTTAGAGGCTAATGGCATCCGACTAGCCCCTCCAGTTCAGGGAGGATCGATGATATCGGCGCGCCCGGGCGCGGGAGGCGATCGCCCCTCATTGTGCCGGATGATCTCGGCCCGGCTCTCCACATAGGCATTTACCACGCCTGCATGACGCAGACGGCATTCCTCATAGGTCCGGGCGTCCCCCAGGCTGACCCGCGCCAGTGTCGCCACCAGCGGATCCCAGATCAGTAACAGCGGCGGGCAAGGTGCACTCAATTCCGCCGTCAGCTCGGCGGGCACAGGCGCTGCCGGTGCGGGCGGCGTTGAGTTGCCCAAGCAGGCCGTCAGACAGGCGAGCATTAGCACGGGCGAGAAGCGGATCATTGGCGATCTCCTTTTCAAATGAAGGCTGGAGGATTGTGCTGTGATAGGCCCGCAGCGCCGCAACCTTGTCGGCCAGCGCTCGATCATTCGATGTGACGATCGCCGACAGGCGGCCTTCACTTCGACGCAAAAGGATGTTGAACGCAGCCGCAGCTTCAGCGCGCTCCAGGCGAGCGTCCGTTACCGCGCGCTGATAGCCCCGATGATCGAGGTACCAGACGACGCCCACGATCGCAGCGATCGCCAGCAAGTGCGGCCAGATGCGAGAGAAGAGCGCCCCCATCACTCACCCCCATAATTCTTGTCGGGAATCAGCGCGGCCAGCGTGCCCACAGCGAGGCTAAGCCAACTCCAAGGGGCCGGAAGCACCGAAGCCGCGCCGATGGCGGTACCGATGCCGACGAACGTCGATCGCTCCTGCAGGCGTGATCGAAGCCAATGCAGCGCGCTCATGCCTCATTCCTCGACACGGGCACGCCAGCGGCCGTGAGCTTCACTGGCCCGCCGACGACAGGCACAAGCGCGGGCCACCGACGCGCGATGCAGCGGCTCTTCTCCAGCCGCATGACGCTCACCCGGTCACCCTGGTTGCCGCCCAGCACATGATAGTGCGTGGAATCTTCCCCAACATAGAAGGCGACGTGCCCACCGCCTGCGCGGTCGAATACGAGGATTGTACCAGGCGCGAGCCGATCGGCCGCAATTGCCAGCCCCCAAGTCGCCCACGCCTTGGCACGGACGCCGACCTTCATGGCCAGCAAGTTGACGCCTCCGACGCGCAGGCAATGCGCCACGAACAGGCCGCACCAGGGCGTACTGTCCGCATTGTAGACGATGCCTAGAATTTTGATGCCCAGCAGCTTGGCCCAACTCAATATGCTGGGATTGTTCGCAGCCCCGGCCGCCTCGCGCGTGTTGAGCAGTTGCCGCGCAGCCATCAGCCACGCGGGGTCAGTAGAGTTCATGACTTACCCCCATGAAAAAGGGGCACCGAAGCGCCCCGCCATTGTCAGCAATGATGCTGATTCAGAGGACTTCCACCTCCGGTGCTGGTCGATCGATCATCGCCAACAATGATCCCAGATCCTCCGGCGTGGCAGGATCGAGCGGAAAGGCGCGATCGAGCATGGCCTGCGCCTGCGCGAGACTCGGATTGTCGGGCTCCAGCCGCCGCAGCGGATCCGCCACCAGCTCGAACGCCCGCCTCAACACGCGGATCTCCACCGCCTGCCGCCGCAGCTGCGTCTCGATATGCCGCTGATAGACCCTGTCCCGCTCATCCTGCTTTTCCTCCCGTTGCTGGAGCTCTTCATGCCAAGCCTGCAGCTTCGCAGCCCGCGTCTTCGCCCGCGCGTCTTTCCAGTTGAGCAGCCAGGCCGTCCCTCTGCCGAACGCGTAGAGTAAGGCGACGACCCCAGCGATATATCCTCCAGCTTCACTGGCAGCCGAACCAGCATCAGCCATTATGCTGCCTCCAATGCCGCTAGGCGGTTGGCGAGATCAGCGATCAGCGCATCCTTGCGCGCCAGCTCGCGACGCTGCCATGCCGCTTCCATGGCCTGGCATTCGTCATAGCGCAGGCCCCAGCGATCCCCTGCTTCCAATGTGACGCGCTCGCCGACCTGGACTCGCCCACGCACGTCCTGCTCTTCCGTGACATCGCGCATGATTTCCGCACCGTCGGGGCCAACAATGCCTGTGCCCGCCTGTCCTACGACTACCGTCGCCGTGTCGACAACTTGCTCCTCATAAACGGGCTCGCGCTGCTCCTCCCACTTGTCATAGCAGAGGAGGCCGATAGCCAGCGCATCAAGCCCTGCTTCGGCAAAGGCGTCGCGAACCCTCTGGGCGATCAGGCCGACATGCCATCGCGCGCCGTCGCCTTTCGCCTCAACAGCGTCCCGGAACTTGTAGCGGACCCAATCGACCGCACCCCATGCGTCGAGCCATTCCTCGGGGATCGATCCGATTTCCCGCTTGGCGAGCTCGTCCGATGTGTTAATTGATCCGGTTGCTGCATGAACTCCGGTCCATCGAAATGAAGGGCCGCCGAGCGCATATAGATTATCACCCCCAGGGCGAGTATGGCCACCGCTTTCAATAACTAGGCGCGTTTGAAAACCATTGTTGCTGAAGGCAATGGGCAGATTCTCATTACTAAATATCCCAATTCCCGTAGATCCAGCGCTAGCGCCAATATACGTCTGGTTTGTTGATCCTCTGTCAATATTTACTTGGCAAGCATATGTGGCTGCATTGGTTGAAACTTTAAGAAAGTGGTCCGCGTTCGATTTATGGACATGCAATTTATCGCCGGGTGAGCCTGTTCCAATGCCAACATTTCTGTCAGCAGAAAGTCGCATTATTTCGCCAGACGGGTTGGTAAACAGAATTGGTGTTGAGTCTTGATTAAATATATTTGTGGCAGTGTTACCTTTGAAAATAAGTTGCGTTTGAGACGTGCCATCACCTTCAATTATGGCCGATACAAAGCCAGCGTTGTAAACGTGAAGTCTTGCGTTTGGCACAATTCCTATGCCAAAACTTCCCGATTGGATGGATGCGCCATAGCTTCCAACTCTAAGGCGCTCAGTCCCGCCAGCGACAAATCCCATAACATTTGGGGCTTGCCTATAAATGCCCGTGTCAGGATCAGATGCAAACGCCATGCCGGGCGCCGCGACAGCCCCGTCGCCAGCGTTCGCAGCGGCAAACGCCGCCATCTGCGCCATGGTCGAGTTAACGCCACCCGCGCCGCGCATGGCGACATAGATATCAGCCGCTTGAGGCGCGCCGTCCGGAAAATCCTGCCAGTTCGTATCAGCCATTATGCGGCCTCCCAATCAACGGCAGCCGCACCAGCGATGCCCGGAATATCCTCAGCCGCATCCACGGCCCGCTTCGCGCAGATGCGCTTCGCCTCGATCATGGCCGCCAGCGGTGCGAGGGCATTGACCTGCGCAAGTATCTCATCGCGCACCTGATCTATTGGCACTGCCCGCATCTCCGCCTCCGCGATCATGAAGGGGTAGAGCTCGGGGTGCGCCGCTTCGTCTCCTTCGGTCCAGCGCCGGGCCTCATCTTCCTTGCGCTGATAGGTCTGCGCCTGGCCGGGAACGTCGGTGATGTACTTCGACCGTTCTTCACCGGCTGCAGCGTCGATACGGGCGTGGTAGAAGGCACGGACCTTGGCGAGGTCGATGGGAAAGAAGATCGCGGATGCGGCGGGGATCTCATAAGAGACTTCACCGGGCCCTGTGCTGGCCAACATCGTTGGATAGTCGGGCACGTTAGCGACGCGGTGGATCGCGCCGTCACGGTACACCGCGAATGCTATGGTCATCGTCTTTGCCTCATGACGTCGAGATTGGTTCCGGTGCCCGCATCGGACCCGGACTTGCGGTTGTAGTAGTAGAGGAACACGCGGTATTGACCCGCAGAGGGAGCAACCAGCGCTGCGGATATGGGGACAGCTAGCTTCGTTGATGCACCACCATCGCTGTCGAATTTGTAGGCGTCGTTCGATATTCCCATGCCCGACGCGCCGTTGATGTCGTAGGCAAGGTAGACGTCGCCCTCCAGATCGTCCGGGCACAGCAGCCGCAGTTTCCCTGTTATGCGGAGAACCTCGCCCGCGGCCACGCCGGGCAGGGTGATGACGAGCAGCTCAGTCATCACATTCACCGGCATCGACACGACTGCCGATGCTAGCGAGGCGAAATAACTCTTTGTGACAGCTTCGTTCTGGATCGATCCTGTCGATACCTTGTCCGTTTTGACTGACCCGTCCCCGTTCAGCCCGCCATTGGCAGCATTGCCGCCAGCCTCAACAGTCGTCGCGGGAGTGCTGCCCACGTTCGTCCCGGAAGGAGCACCGACCGTGGCGCCGTCCGCCACGTTCGACGGCGATGCGACCGCCCAGCTGCTGCCGTTCCACCGGCGCATCGTCTTGTCGCTTGGCTTGTACCAAAGGTCGCCAATGCCAGAGGCGGTGGGCGTGCCCTCGCCGGTAAAGGTGGTGACCTTGCCGTCCGCTGTCGCCTGCGCACCAGCGGCCGCCGTGATCGCTTGGGCAATGCCGCTGTCTCTGACCTGAAGCCATCCGCTGCCATTGTGACGATAGAGGGCGTTGCCGTTGTCGGTTTCGAACCAGAGATCGCCCAACGAAGCCCCGCTAGGCGGGAAGTCGGAATAGAATGTGTCGATCTTGCCATCAGCCGTGGCCTGTGCGTTCTCGGCCGCCTCCAGAGCGCTGGCGAGCGTCGCCAGCTGTGCCGCCGTCGCCCCGAACGTCGCAGCGGGTTGCCATGCCGACCCGTCCCAGCGGTCGATCTGCGTCGGGTTGAGGTAGGCCCGCACCAGCAGATCGCCCACGTCCGTGGCGACCGGTACCGGATCACTGCTGGCGAACATGGTGAAGACGACAGCCTTGCTGTCAGCAAGGTTCGACGCTGCCGTCGCCGCTGCCAGCGCGTTGGTGATGCGCTGATCATCGACACGCACCCAAGGCAGGGTGATGTATGAACCGCCCAAGGTGATCGCGTTACCGCCGATCGACAGCCGCCCAGTGCCCGCCACGCGCCGATAGGTGGCAATGACCGCGCCAGAGGCATCGGTCTGGTTCCACCAGTCGTTTTCCTGGCTCTCCGCCGCCGTGGGAGCCGTCTGTTGCACGAAGATGGTTCGCTTGCTGTCGAGTGTGGTGCTGATGTCGCCCAGCAGCTGCTCAAGCGAGGTGCCGTCGTTCGCCACCGGTACGATGGGTCCGGCGATCTGCTGCCAATTGGCATTGCCGGTTGCAGGCGCAGATCCGGCCACTGGCGTCGCGCCGATGAAAAGCCATTGCGAGCCGTTGGGCAGCGACACGATGTCGCCCTGTCGGTAGGCCGTCCCGGCCTGATACTCACCCTGGGGCTGATTGAGATTATAGGCGATGTCGCCGGGCGCATGCACCTGCCATGTCGGCACCGCGCCTTGCGCAAGTCGCCAGTAGGGCGCTGCGATCGCGACCTGCTCGACGCTCGCAACGGGCGGCAGAGCGCTGCCATCGGCCGCCATGGTGAGGGTGGCCGCACCAATGCCGACCGGCGCCACCCGCAGCATGCCCAGCCAATCGACATAGGCCACCGCATTGACGCTGGCCGCGATGCGCTGGATAAGCTCGCGGGCTGTTGTCTGCGCAGACACCATCAGCGACAGGTTCCACGGCCGGGCGCTGTTCAACGCCGTGACGTCGGCCGACGCTACCTTGGCAGTACCGCCTGCGATCGCCGCAATCCGAGCGATGAGCGCGCCTGGAAGCCGTGACCATCCGCCGACTGCGTCACCCTCTACATGGAAAGCCACCTGCCCATCAGCAGGCGCGCCCAGCCTAACGTATCCACCCGCGAGCGAGGTGGCCCACCGGCCCCGCGTGACCGTCGCCGCATCCAGTGCGGCAAAACTCGCATGATTGGCCTGCACAGCGCCAAAGCGGGTCAGACGGTCGAAAGCCACCGTGACGGCGTTGATCGCGCCATAGGCGGAAATCTGATAGATATTATCGACAGCATCGACCAGCACGGCAGGCGCGAAGCGAGGCGCACCCAGCGCCAGCGGCTTCACCTGCCCCTGAAGGTCGGTTGAGCCCTCAGCCCCGCCCGTTCCCGCGTAGGTCGCAAGCAGCGGCTGATCCAGCCAACTGTCATCGGTGCCGATGTTGATGGTCGCAATGCCATCAGCAATCGCAGGCTGCTCTTTGACACGGCCGTCGAAGATCAGCGTGAAGGCCGCCCAGACGTCGCCCAGCTCGCCGCGCCAAATGCGCACCCGCGCATCATGTAGCGCGAGCGCAGGCAGGTTCGGAATCGCGCCTATCGCTGCCGTGAAAGAACCAGTGGGCGACGTGATCGATCGGGCATCGAACGCGCCATCGAAAAAGTCATAGCGCAGTGTCGGCAGCGACGCGATCGCGGGCCACCACACCTGCCCATTGTGGTGGCAAAGGCGATCGTCGTCATGACTGGCGAGGCGCACAGGCGTTGCCGTCGCACCGTTCCAGCCATCGATCTGGATCAGATAGCTTCGCATCAGTCGAGGCTCACCAGGCTAGCGCGCCATTCAAATCCGCCCGGCTTCGCCCAGGTGGTGCCAAGGTCACCAACCAGAGGGCCGAACCAGATCCGGTTCTGCCGCTGCTCATGGGTGTCGGGATCCAGGATGATGGCAATCGGCTCGCTGACACCCACATCCTCGATCAGCGGGCTTACCTTCGCTTCGACTTCATCACGTTTCACAGCGCCGAAGCTGATGCCGATCGAGCGCAACTTCTTCCCTCTGCGCCGCAGGAGCACGCCGTTGACGGAAAAGTCAGTGACGCCGAGATCGCGCACGCCAAAGGCAGCACCGAACTGAAAGTTGCGCTCCAGCTGGATCTTGCGTCCGAGCACCAGGCGCCCGACCGTTGCTGCGCCAGTGCCGAGCCCGCCGATCGTGAAGCGCCAGTAACGCGATGCAGGCGGCGGGGAAGCAGGGGCCAGCCACAGCGCCCGCCCCCGGCCGGAAACCGGCATGGCAGTTCCCGCCAGGAACGTCTGCACCGCGCCAGCCCAGGATCCGGCCGGGAAGGCGCTACCCTGAGCCGCCGTCGCTGCCTCGACCTTCAGCGTCCAGCTCGCATCCGCGCCTGTGCAGCCCAGCAGCAGCGCAGTGTCGATGACGACATCGGCGCCCATGTCGACCGTGATCGTGCGCGACGCAGCACCGGCCGCACTCTTCCACACAACCCCCATATGATCATTGGCGACATAGGACGCATCATAGCCAGACACGGTGGAGCTGGCGCTGATAGACGCCATCGGCAGCGGCTTGACGACCAGCGCGTTGCTCACCCGAAATACTCCACCTTGCTTTGTTCATTTTCCAGATCGACCTCGATCCGCGACACCAGCATCACGGCATCCAGGCCTTGCTCCGCATCGATCACGCGGTGCGTTGGCACCGTGCCGGGCGTCACATCCACGAGGTCCGCGACCCTGACCACGAAGCGGCGGCGAACCGTTCCCAGCAGCGCCACACGCTGCGCCAACGCCGTCGCCGCGTCCGCCGCGCTGTCGAAGAAGCCTTCCGCCGGAGCGTCGATGCCGTCTCGGGCAGAGGGAAAGCGGGTCTTGATGGTCGCATCTTGCGAGGACACGACCATCTGCTGCCGCAAAGCTGCGGCGATATCCGACGGTAGCGCTGGCATCAGGCGTAGTTCCGAAGCGAACCGGTCCAGGTCGCGCCGTTCTTTTCAAGCTTGTCGAGAACCTGCCGCAGCAGATCGTTGGTGATGTCCTGCTTCGCGCTCATGTTGCTGGTATTCGCCGCCGTCGCTTGGCTGGCTTGCGCCGTCGTTTCGTTGAACGGGTCGGACGTGGTGCGGATCGGCGCCGCATTGTCGATCTTTGAAATGGCGCTGCCGGTCGCCCCCTGGATCATGTCGAACGCCTCGAAATATTTGGCGGTCGATCCATAGAGCTGCCGCTCGATATCCAGGAACGTCTGCGCTGCCGACAGGTACTTGTCCTGGTCGATCGTCTCGCCACGGGCGATCTGGCCCAGATACGGATCCAGCACCTTGCGGGCGTTTTCCTCCTGATCGCGGAGCGACAGGGGTGAAGATGAGCCCATATTCATAGACTTGATGAAGTCCTTCAGGCTCTGCGACGCTTCGCCCGCATTCTCCTTCGCCTCCGCCATTTCCATGTTGTAGAGCTTCTGCGCATCGGCCATCTGCTCGGCCGTGGCGCCACCCTCGCGCAAGGCATCCACCGTGCGCTCCCATTTTCGGTTCACTTCGTCGATCGCGTAGCCCACTGGATCCAGGCGGCGCTGCAGTTCCTTGGGAATGCTTTCGATCATAAGCGCTTTCTGCATTGCGCGATCGAGATCCTGCCCCGATTTCAGGATATTTTCCGTCGCCTTGCTGATGCCGGTGATAACCGAACCTTCGATCGATTTCTGGATAGCAAACTCGATCGCGGCCTGCTGATCATCACCGAAGTTGTGGAGCCCCTTGGCGCTGTTCCCCTTGAAGTCCATCTTGCCGCCGCGCCCTTCTGTGTTGACGCGATACTTGCCGTCAAAGGTGCCCAGCACGATGTTGGTCGGAACATTGGTGATCTTCGCGCCCAGCTGGTCCGCAATGCCCATAAGGCCGTCGGCAACGCTGCTGGCGAGGCCAGAGGCGGCGCGCTTGGACGCACCATCATTGCCAGACGCAGAGCCGCCTTCCAGCTCGCCATACTGGTTCATCTGCAGCCTGGCAGTGCCGTACTTCGGAGCAGGCTTGAACAGGCCGCCAACGATACCCCCAAGCGCCCCGCCGATGATGCCGCCCAAAGGGCCACCCAATGCGCCGAGCGTCTTGCCCAGAGCGCCGCTGGCGAGCGAGCCGAGCCCCTTGCTTAGCGTACCGCCCAGCAGTTCCTTGCCGAGCACGCCGCCCAATCCCCCAAGTAGCGAACCCGCACGGCCGCCGCCGCCCACGATGGACGAACCTACCTGCCCGAGCGCCATGCCCTGCAGGAGGTCCTTCATCGTATTGGCGAAGGTGCCGCTTCCGCCAAATATCTCATCCAGCTTTTCCTCAATCGCTTTCCAGCCATCCTGCCCGACGGTCGGAGAGATAAGGTTGAGCGCCTTGCCTAGGGAACCAGGAACACCAAGGAAGTTCCCGCCATCCGTGATGCCTGCCACGATACCGGCCACCGTGCCAGCTGCTCCGCCCATACGCTGCATGGCGTCAAGCTGCCGCAGATTATATTCTAGGATCTGTCGCGCACCTTCGGCACGAGCCTCATCCAGGCTTTCAAGATCGCGGGCCTGATCAATCAGGGTCTCACCCACGGTGATCTGATCTTTGCCCCACTCCTGCTGCCGCTCCATCGCCTCAGCAGCGAGTTTCTGCACGTTCCCCTGCGCCCCGGCTCGAGCACCGAGCAAACTCGTCTCGAGCTTCAGGGCTTCACGCACCTCTCGTGCTTCGGCCGCGCGGGTGGAGCGCGGTTTGCCAGCACTCGGCTTATCCACCTCCCTCGCAGCTTGCTCGGCAATCTTCCTGCGCTTTTCGAACTCAACGGTCAGATTTTTGCTGGTGGCGAGCTGCTGCTCGGCAAACCGCAGATCGCTCTTGGCCTGCTCAACGTCGCGAAGCAGCGGGGCCGATCCCCGGCCCTTTGGGTCCACACGCTTGGACGCCTGCAATCGCGCCTCCGCCTGGGCTGCAGCCGTTCGCAGCCGCTCAACCGACGCTTCGTCCTGGCGCAGCTTCACCATGGCGAGGCCCTGCGCCTCCACCGCTTTTGCACCCGCCTTGTTCATCGCTTGGGCAAGGCCGTCATAAGCCGCCGTCAAGCGGTTCACTACGCCGACCTGACCGGCGAGCTTGCCACTGGTACTGTCCGCAGCCTCGCCCGTGTTCCACATCTTGTCTGCCAGGACAGTCAACACGATGGCGCCGGTCGTAATGACCTGGCCCCATGGCCCACCGATAAAGCCAAGGAAGCCCTTCGTGCTGTTTGTCATCAGCGACAGCGATCCCACGACTTGGGAGGCCTGACTGGTAAAAATCTGCATGGGAGGCGCGTTCATTGACCACATCGTGGCCATGTCACCCAGCTGCATGCCCAGCTGCTGCATCCCAGCACGCTGCGCACCAGCGGACGCAGTGACCTTCCTGCCCATATTGTCATTGTCGGCCATCAGGACGTTCGTTCGGCCGAGCTCCGCCTGCAGCCGCTCGAGCGCAATCGCCTGCTGCCCGAGCTCACGGGCATTACCTTCTGCCTCCACGGCAGCAGCGGCGGCGGCCTGCACATAAAGACGGGTAGCTTGGGTCGTATCGCCCGTGTTGATGGCAGCTTGCCGCGCGGCGGTGGCAATTTCACGCAGGGCAACAGCCTCGCTCTCCGCCGCCGCTGCCGCCGCACGGGCTGCGGAAGGGTCCAGATTAAGCGCGCCTGTGTCGGTTCGCGGTAAAGTGAGCGCCTTCTTCGCCAAACTTTGAATCTGGGAAAAGTTGCTGTCAAAAGCTGACTTCAGCCGCGCGGCCGAACTTGCCGCTCGCTGCTCCATTTCACCAAATACCCGCGCATTCTCTGCCGAGAAAGCTTCCGCGTTTAGCGCCAGGCGCGCGACGATATCGGATGAACGATTTCCCACAAGAACCTCACGACAAAAAGGCCGCCGGAGATCCCCGACAGCCTGCTTGAACCATCAATTTTTATAAAACCGAGGCGGATCAGCCTCTCAACTGATCAACCTCCGGACAGATTATAGAAGGCACCAAAATCCGGATTTCCGCCCTCGTAACAAACATCCACCAGCTTTTTGAAGTAGCTGACATCTTTTTCATTAGCTGCGTCGAACGGGTACGCGCTCAACATCCACGCCGAGCCCGAATGGACGAAGAACAGCTCGAATCCGCCATAAGCGCCGAAGCCATTCTTAGCGTTCACCTCCCCGGTAACCATGCCCGGCTTGCCCGCACATTTGGTTACATCGCGGAACTGCGCGCTGCCTGGATCGCGAAGGTTGCGGGCCACCAAACGCTTCGCGCTTTCGATTTCAGGATCTTCAGCTGGCGTGCACGCGCTGGCCATCAAGACTGCTAAAATTGCCCAGCGCATCAATCATCCCCTAGCCTTCGCCTCACGTTCATTGACAGCTTCGCCCCGGCCGCGTCAATTACCGGCCGAAGCGCCACCCTGTTCGCATGGGCGACCGAAGGGATCAGCACAAAGATCGGTGTAGTCGTCGCGCCGCGCAGGAACCCCCGGCGCTCATCTGCCTGCGTACGCTTGCGCGTGATCGGCCGGAACGTCCCTGTCCGGCCATTCAGCACACCCTCATCAGCCACTAGCAGCGACGCGCGCCCGGGACGGTAGACGAACCGCAGACGGATGCCAGTCCGACGCTCCCACTCCCCGGGCGTCAGATTCCGGTTCCGCCCCCGAGACCCCGCAGCGGGCAGCGGGATAGCCAGGAAAAAGCCATCCTTCCCCGCCACCCGACCGGGCGTCGTGAAGAAGGAAAACGCGCCCTGCGTCCTCGCCCCGCCGTTGATGTAGATTTCGCCTGCAGGGTTCCGGGCGATTCCCGATCGAGGATAGACGCTGGATTTCAGCGCTCGCCACAGACCGCCTGGGACGGCACTGCGCACGAGCTGCTCCAGATCCTGCTCAAGCTCACGCGTGGTCACCCTTATAGCTTCGGTCCCGGCGCGCAGGAACCGGCGCGCGGCATCATCGCGCGCCGCCCTAATCGCCCCGGTGTCGATCCCGAACGCTATGCTGTCAGCCATCCTTGTCCTTCGAAAGTCTGTCTAGGGAGGCAAAGGCGTCCATCAAAGCGGCGGGCTGATCGCCGGGACCGCCCGCGCACGGCAGAGCCGCTCCCCCGAACGGCCCTGCGTAGCGCTGGGTCAGGAACCAGAGATCGACGATTCCCCAGATCCATCCGGGGAGCTCGACGCGGGGGTTGCCGGGCCATCGCTCGCCGCCGATGTCCCATCCGCCCTCGACATGTCGCTCGACGAAGTCGAGGGGTCGGCGTCGGACTGCGAGGGCTGCTGAAAAGTCCGGTCGTCCGTCGCGCCATAGAGCAGACCATAGCCGAAGTTCCCGGCCCCGATCATCTCCATCGGATCGATTTGCGCCAGCACGGCTTCGGGGATCTGCCGATCCTTGCCGAGCGACCAGGTTACATCGACATTGTCCCAGCCAATGCAGAAGCGACGGAACACGACGATCGGCGCGATCTCCTTCCGCCGCTCCTGCTGCGCGACCAGCTCGCGATATTCTGGCCAGTGCTGCGCCAGCACGCCGCGTGCCTGGATCAGCGCCTGCCGATCGTCGCCGGTGAGGATCTCGCCCCGCGCTTCGGTTTCGATCAGTTCGAGCAGCGTATCGATTCCCGGATCTCCGCTTAGGAGCGCATGAAGGCCGTTGCGGAAGGCGGCAATCAGCTCGAACGGGAAAACCCGGCCCGCCGCCTGCTCACCGGAAAGCTCCGCCTCCATTTGAGCGCGCTCGATAACCGACGCCGCCCTGAAAAAATATCGGGGCGGCGCGGCTTCGCTCTTTCGCCAGCTGGGCACATAGTCGTGCCCCGTCTTGGTATCTGTCGGGATCATCAGCGCCTCACGAGAAACAGAGGATGCGATCACCGTCGCGGCCATAGGCATCCTTGCCCGGCGACGTGCCCTGCCAGCGCGTGGTTTCCGCACGGAAGGAACCGCGATCGGTCGGCGAAGCCTCGATCGGCTGCGCCACCGGCAAGAGCAGCGAGGCCCGATTGCCAGCGACCGAACCGAACTGCAGCGCAATCGGATATTGGCTAAAGGCGGCGATCTCCGCGAGCACGTCGCGGGTGCTCACCAGCGTAGCGAGCGGATCCGCTTCGAAAACAGGGGTGCGCCCGCCGATCTGGCCCGCGCCATAGCCAAAGCTGGTGTTCGGATCCTCTGGGCTTTCGATATTGCCGCCGTTGGACAGCGACCAGCGGCTGATCGCGAGGCCCTTGCGGTTCACCTGCATTGCGGGCGGCAGGCCGGAGCCCTGCACCAGCAGCGGAGCCGAATGGCTTGCGATCGTCGCCGCCGGTACCGCAGCGGCCGAGCGGCCGACAAACACGCCGGTGAAGGAGAAAGCCGCCATGCCCGGCCGGGCCGAATTGCCGTCGAAATCGACCGTCGCACGGCAGTCCACCCACTGATAGAGATTGCCATCCTCATACCAGTAGATGGTCGCGCAAGGATGATCGGTGGCGCGAGCGCTGTTGTCGGCCGGAGAGGTTCCCGCATAGGTCCAGTTGGCAGGCAGCGCCGCGAGCGTGGCAGTTGTCAGCACCGAGCCATAAAGATCGCTTAGAACAGCCACCTTTGCGGCGCTGTAGTCGGTGATAAGCGGCATCCGGCCTGCACCAGGGCCGCCGGACAGGATCAAGGGCATGCCGCGATAGGCCTGCGCCGTGGTGTTGAAACCGGTGCCGAGCGTGCCGCTCGTGGTGGTACCGGCCGTCAGGGCAGCAGCGGCGATCGCGGCGGTAAACTGGCCGCGCATGCCGGAAGCCTGCAGGGCTGCGTGCAGCGGCGGCTTGACCGACGAAGAATAGGTGGCGCCCGCCCCGGCGCCCTTGATGCGGCTGCGAAAGCTGATCGTAGCAGGCTGACCGACCACGAGCGGCGCGGCCGAGACCAGCGAACCGCTGGCTTCCGCCGACTGCTCTGTCTGATAGGGCGAATTGAAGCTGACGCTGCCATCCTCAAAAGGGACAGCGTCGGTTGCAGCAGAGGGCGTCGCCGCCGTCCCTTCGGCCGACTGCAGCGCAATCAGCAGGACGCCGTTGCGCGGCCGAATAACCGGATCTGGCATGGTAAAAGCTCCTTATTGTCAGGCCGGCAGCGCCGGGTTCTCGCGGGCAGTTGAAAACTGAATGGTGAAGTCCAGGCCGAAGCCGAGACGGCTTTCCGAGGCGAGCTGCGCGACACTCACGCGCATCCCGCCTTCGTTGATTTCGTCGATCAGGCCGCCCAGCGGCGGCTCTGTGAGCAGAGCAGCGACCGTTTGGGCATAGAGGTCATTCAGGCCAGCGTGCGCCTCGACGCCGTCAGCCTGCTCGACAAAGCCCTCAATCGTGATCGTGAGCTCGTGCCGCGTATGGCTGGCACCGCGCTCGATCGGCTCCTGCACGCCGTCGAAGATGCTAAGCGCCGGAAACAGGTCCGGGTCGCCTGCAGGCATGCGTTCCACCCGGCCAATGGACGGAATTGCGGTGAGGCGGCTTTCGATCGCCGCGAAGATCGCTTCGCGCAGGTTTGTCACTTCTGCACCACTACCCACCAGGCGGCGAGATCATCGCGTCGCGTTACGTCGATGACCTTGCGCTCCGCCCCGCCGTCGACGATCTGATCGCCCTTGCGCGGCTCGGACGGGAGAACATCCTGCATGATTTCATACCAGACCTTGCGCAGCGTCGCTCCAGCGCCTTGAAACGGAGGGGCCGTATCCTCCATCCGCACAGCGGCGATCGCAGCGCCGATCAGCCCGGCGCCGGTGTAAGCGACGGACCCGGAAAAGGCCGCGTGAATGTCGGCCAGCGCGGCTTCCTCTTCCGGGCGCATCGATCAGGCCTTCGCCTTGCGCTGCCCCGGCTCCGGGGCCCAGATCGCGCGATCGGCGGCGACCAGTTCGCCTGCTGCGGTCTCGCCGATATCGGTTTGCGTGTCGTCATCGGCGCCGACGGTGAGCGTGGCCCCCGCGTCGCGATAGCCGCCGCTCCGATCGAGCGCGGCAGCGTGAAGAATGATGGAACGGGCCATGTCAGGTCCTTTGGCTGGAATGCAAAAGGGCGCTGGCAGCGATCGCCACCAACGCCCCGGCAGAAACGGTGCTCAGACCGCCGCTCAGTTTTTTGCGGATTCGCCCGCGCCTTCACCTTCGCCGCCCTCGCCACCTTCTTGGTCGGCATCATCGGCAACGGGTTTGGCGTTGGGCTTGGTCGCCGCGACAAAGCCCTGCCGCTCGGACAGCGCGAGCTGTTCGGTGCTCACACCCTTCACTTCCTGGCCGCTCTTGAAGTGTTTGCCGTCGATGGCGAGATCGCGCTGCGCGTAAAGCTTCTGCGCCGTTTTATCGGTCATGATGATACTCCCGAATATTGAAAAGCAGGGCGGCCGAGGACATCAGCCGCCCTCACGAGGATGGCTTATGCGGTGAGAGCATCCACCATCGCCGCGAAGCTTTCCGGGTGGCGGACAGCGATATCAGCCGACTGGAAGGCCTCGATCCGAACCGAGCCAGTGCCCGAAAGGATGTAGGGGTTAACCAGCACATCCAGGCCGCCCCAGAGGCCGATCAGCATGTCCGCCCAATTGCCGAAGATGATTGCCGAGCAGACGCCGGAGGCCGTGCCCTTGGTGAGGGTCGAGCTCACCTGGTTCGAAACGGCGGCATTATAGCCGTTCATTTCGTTGCCCTTCTCCCAGATCGGGTCACCGTTGGTGCCGCTGAACTTCTGCGTCAGCTTCAGCTTGCCACGCACCTTGGTGTTGGTGAGATAGCCGAGGCTTCCCATCGCCGCATTGACGTTGGCGACGGCCGTTTCCAGCCCGACAATGTTATCCCAGCTGGGCGCCGCGCCGTTGGTCCCGCCGATCACCGAACCGATGCCGCTGGTGTTGAGAACGCCGCGAGGCTGGTTCGAGGAGCCGGAGCCACTCACGCCAGCCAGATCGAGGGCAAGCGCCAGGGTTGCCGCCAGATCCATGCGGACGAAAGCCTCAACGTCGATCGACGACTGCAGCAGCAGCTGGCGCGACATGTCGGTAAACGCCGCCACCGTCTTGGGGGTCAGCGCGACCTGATCGAACGCCTGCTGACTCTCGGTAGGCGCGGCGCCTTCACCGACCCAATAGGCCGTGGCCCCGCCAGTCTGGCGCGGAATGGCAAGGTTGCCGTTCAGGTCGCCCAGGATGCGGACGCCCAGACCCGTCAGCGCCATGGCATTGCGCAGCAGGTCGATGAAGCTGCCCGCCAGCAGATCCGTTGCGACGGTATGGCCGCCCGCAGTTGCGGTGCCGACGCTGAGGTCGCGATGCTCACCGTTGATGTCGGAACGCAGCACATCCAGGGGGATGCGAAGGGAGCCAGCTTTGGCGGATGCCTGGCCCCGCGAGAGGGCAGCGGCGGAACATTCCATTTCGAAGCCTGCAGCGCGCTGCGCTTCCGCATCCTGCGGATTGGCCATGGCGTTCATCAGGCGCACGAAGCTGTAGCGGCGAACTTCACGCTCGGACATGCCGATCACCGGAGTTTCAGCGGTCCGGATGGTCGCAGCGTTACCTGCCTGGGCTTCATAGTCGCGCACGAACTGCTCGACCGAGCGACCGTCGGCAACCGCCGCGTCGGCGAGCTCGCGGCAGTTCAGGCGGGCGCCCATGGCACGAATGGTGGCGCCGCGTTCGCGTTCCGATGCGATCGCGGCGGTATGATCAACCGGCGCGGCAGGAACGGCCGAGCGCTGTTCGTTGGCGGGAGCAGCTGCTGCACCAGCAGCTGCGACTACGGCGGCAGCGGGCGCAGCAGCGCCGCCACCGGCATTACGGGTACCGAATGTCATGTCTTCTTCCTCTTTGACAAGGCTTCTGGGATCAAAGGGCGCGGCCTCGCCTTCGCGGCCGACCCCGACGGTCGTGTCTGCAGGGATCGAGACCAGGCTGATCTCGTAGGGCTCCCAATCGGTCACCCGGTATGTCGCATTGTCGCCGTCACGCTGCGCCAGCACCATTTCGACGATGCGATATCCCACGCTCACCAGCTTGCGGATGCCGTCGACGACATCCTGAAAGACTTCCTGCGCTCGTGCCGATCTGCCGAACCGGACGACCGCGCGGCCTTTCCTGCCTGAGATCCAGGCACGCTCCACAACGCCGACCTGGTCGCGGCCATTGTGGTCCATCAGGAGCGCGCCCCCGTTGTTCAACCGGCCAAGGCGAACAGCGACGTCGGCGTGATCCAGAATTTCAGTGCCCCACCAGCGCTCATATGGCTCTTCGCTGGAGAAGCTGAGTTCAACAGTGCGCGCCTCTTCGTCGAAAGCTTCGGCACGCACCTCGATCTGCATGTCACGGCGCAGGCTCTGGTCGATCTCGCTGTCGCGGCTCGCTAGGGCGTGCGTCATTGTTCCCGCCAGCAAGGCGGGGGCAAGCTTGCTCATCATTGCCTCCTGAAAATCAGTCCGTTGTCTCAGCCGGAGCGCTTCCGCCGCTGCTGCCGCCGCCACCCGCATGTGGCTGCGCCATTCCCATTCCAGCCTCTACCTGCAGCTCGGCCCACACCTCATCGGGATCCCGTCCCGATTCGCGGATGATCTGGGCCCGGCTCCGGACGCCCAGCGCGACCGATTCGCGATCAGCAGCTGCATCGCTACTCGGATCGACCCAATCCCAACGGCGGCCGAAGAATACCGGCGCATTGAACTTGTCGAATTTGGTGAAGGGCAGACGCTTCAGTTCGGCATCGTGGATCAGCGCGCGGCCGAGCCAGCGTTCGAAGATCTCCGCCTTGATTTCGGCATACCAGCCCTGGATCGTCTTCCACATGTCGCGCTCATCAAGCGTGCCCGCGCGGATCGAACTGAAGTTTACCTGCGTGAGATCGCCAGTCAGACTATGATTGGCGACCAGCAGCCCCGTAGACAGCCGCCGCAGAACGTTCCGGGTAAAGGGATCATAGACCTCATTGGGATAGGTCGGATCATATTCCTTCAGCTCATAGCCATCGGGAATGATGTCGAACGTGCCCGGCTCGGCCGAGCTGACAAAGTCACCCCGATCGCTTGCGTAACCGTCACCCTCTTCGCCATCGACCTGCATCGGTGGACCGGCTTCCGGATCTTTCTGCTGAAAAAAGCCCATCTTTGCCGCGCCGACGTTGGCCGCCACCAGCGCCGCCTCATCGAACTGGTCCAGATGCTTCGCGTCGCGCAGCGCCACATAGGCCCATGGCACGCCGCGCCACTGATCGATCTCTTCGGGAATGAAGAGATGAAAGATCTCCGACGCATCGACCCGCTGATAGCGCTGGCTTGCGGTGCCGTGCATGTCGGCGCTGCCGTCCATGACGCGCAGGTGATAGGCCACTGGCTTCATGAACGCGTCGAATTCCACGCCCATACGGATGCGGTGGCCGTTGGCCAGATCGCGGTTGTGATCCTCATCCAGCAGATGACCGGGCAGCAACTGCAGCTGGATGCGATGCGGCCCGCGATCGCGCCCCTCGACGACGCGCACCAGAGCTTCACCATCACGCGCCACCATGATCAGCGCGAGAGCATCGAACTGCGTTTCGCTCAAGCGCCCGGTCACATCGAAGTTGCCGCGTCTGCCCCAGCGCCGGTAAGCCGCGCCGATCAACTGACTGTCCGCTTTGTCGACGGTGCCATCTGGGCGGCGGCAGTCGACCTTCAGCGTGAAACCGACCGGGCCGACGACATGCGTGCGCACAAGCGAGAAGAATTTGCGCCCATATTCATTGTTGCGGGCGAAATCTCGGCTGCGCGCTCGCATCGCCCGCAGGTGGCGCAGAAGCGACATGTTCACCGTTTCGTCGGTGGTCGTCCATTTGCTGGTCAGACGGTCAGTTACGCCCGCCTGAAAGCCGCGCCGATGTCCGCCGTGCATGATGCGCTGGCGCATTGGCATCGCTGGCGTTTGCGACGATCGCTTTCCGCGACCGATTTCGAAGCCAAGAATCCGCATATTACAGGCTCACCAGCACGCGGCCCGGGCCAGAGCGGCCCGCCTTGCGATCCTCACCGGCGACCAGCTTGGCATAGTAGCTGCGCAGCTCGGTCAGCTCGCGATGCGCCATCCGCTTGATCTGGCGGCCGTCGGCAAAGGTGTATTCCAAGTCGGTTTGCGATGCCCTGCCCTCGATGGCGGCTTCGATCTTCGCGAGCACCTTGCGCGCATGACTGCGCGTATCGATGTTCGCGGCCGGATCAGGATTGACGCGCAGCTGCCCGCTTTCAGCCGTCGCGCGATCGGCACCCTTCGCGATCTTCACCGCCCAGCGCCAATCACCTGCACCCCATGCCTCAGTGGTGTCAGCGGGGAGCAGTAGCGACCAGGCCGACGCGCCACCAGTGGCCTCGATCGACACCGGATCTCCACCCGCGACGGGCACGAACACGAATGACGCAGTATAGCCATCCGCAGCCGGATAGGTCGCCGCCAGATCCGCGCGATCGACGCGCAGGCTATCGCCCGCCACGATCGCCGCAGGCATCGTGGACCGGGGCTCAGTCAGCAAATTCGCCATCGGCTATCGGTTTCCTAGTCTGTTCATCCAGCCCTGCTTGCGCGGGACAGGCCGGTTCCGCGCCTTGCGTTGCGGGGCGGCAGGTGACGTGATCGCCGCCAACGGCTCCGGCACAGTAGCGCCCTGGTCCGGATCGTTGGCGGCGGGGCGTGGCAGGATGGCGACACCCTGCTTCGGCCAAATGATGCGGAAGCCCTTGGGCACCCACAGCATGTCAGTGCGCGACTGCGCGAACGGCGGACGCAGGAGAGCCACCTCGCCATAGACGAGGATATCCCAGGTCTCGTTTCGAGCCCGGCGCTTCTCCCACTTGCCGTCCTTCAGCTCCTCGGCCGTGATCTCTTCGACATGTTCGTCGCTGAGATCCTCCGGCAGATGGATGTAACCCGGCCCCGGCGTCGATCGTCGCAGGCGGGCATCAATCATATTCTTCACAGCATGGACGTTCGGGATCCACAGCTTGGCGCTGTTGCGCTTCGCCCCGCCCTTCGCCTTCTGGTCAGCAAACTGGCCCGGCGGCATCAGCTTGCCCTTAGGGTTCGAGCCACCCTTCACCAGCGTGATCCGCGACGGATGCACGCCCAGCGCCCGCGCCGCATTCCAGAACCATTTCGCACCCGCTGTAGCCTGGTCGCCCTTGCGATCGGAACCGCCCGTGTCGATCAGCACCGACAGCACCGGCGCATGGCCGATCGGCTTCCCATCCTCGCCAAGCTCCGCCAGCGGGTAGAGCCGATCGAACAGCCCCAGCAACACTTTCCAGTGCTCTGGATGCGTGAACGGCGAAACCTGCGTTAGCCCGTCGTCCAGGACATCGATCGAGAACCGGTCAATGAGCCAGCTTTCGCGATCCTTGCCATAGCCGACCGCGCCACACTCGAACCGATCGTGCTGCACATCGACCACGACGTTGACGACCTTCACGCCGCGCGGGACGGTGCCCAGCTTCCAACCCGCCTCGCGGCGCTGCTTCAGCACGTCGGTCTCTACCGGCTTTTCGCCGGAAAGGATCGAGCGATAGTTGTAACCGCCCTTCGTGTTAAAGAATGACTTCAGCGGCGCTTCGTCTTGGCGCAACTCCCATGCCAGCTCAGCTTCCCGCCACTGGCGGGCCAGCTTGCCCCATGAGGTGAAGGCCAGCAGACCGTCACGGTGGAACGTGCGTCGGCGGCGGCTTGCCGCCTTGTTGTGCGCGACAAAGCCCCGATTTGGCAGCGTCGCCGTGCTGGCGATGAGCCGCGACCGATCAGATGGCAGCAGCTCGCAGCCGTTTGCTGGGCAAACCACATGCGCCGTTTCCTCCGCCAGTTCGATCGAGCCCCGGTCGAAGTGCAGATCGCGCCGGATATCCAGCTCGATCCGGTCGCCGCAGGACGGACAGACGGGATGCAGTCGTTCGTTCGTGCCAGCCACGATAAAGGCCTCGATATTGGCCTTGCGCGAACCCTGCTCCCATGCGGGCGAGGACGATACCAGGATGGTCTCGCGACCTTCAAACGATGTCATGCGCCCGAACATCAGCGACACGCCGTCGCCCTGGCCATCGATATCGGCCGGGAACTGGTCATAGTCGTCGAGCCACCCGCGCTGGATGGGTCGAGCGCGACCCATGTTGGCGGGCCAAGTCGATGTCAGCAGCATCCCACGGAACTGCTTCAGAAAGATATTGTCCGCGCTGGCAGTGGGCAGCAGCTGCGCCTTCACCACCGGGGACTTGTCGATCATTGTTCCGATGCGGCGGACAACGAAGTCCTGCATCAGCACCTTGTCCGGCTGCGTCACCATGAACGGTGCCGGGCTATGCTCGATCGACCAGCCTATGAAAGCTTCACCAACCTTGGACTTGCCACCCTGCGCGGGCCCCATGTCCCCGACTTCGGACGTTTCCGGATCGGAGCATGCGTCCATGATCTCGGCCAGGTATGGCAGCGCCAGCGGATCATATTCGGGCAGATAACGCTCTGCCCATTGCGAGACAGTCAGTCCCTCTTTGGGCCGGATCAGCGACGCGAGCCGCCGGACGATATCGAAGCCAGTTTCAAATGGCGGGATCTCGATCGGACGATACAGCATTGCCTGTCGCTCTTCCGATCCGTTCCATCCTGTCCGCCAGCTCGCGCTGATCCTGCGCGATCACCGCGTCGATGATCGCCAGCTGGTCGCGGCTGAAGTCACCCCTCTTTGCGAGCCGCGCTGATAGCGACGTACCCTGTTGCTGAAACCATGCGACCAGTTCGCCCAGCGCTTCCTCAACGGAAGCCTTGTGGATCAGGTCACCGCGCTTCTCTGCCAGCTTCGTCGCCAGCAGCTCATTTTCCATGATGGCGCGATGTTCAGTCGGGGACAGCCCCGCCTGCGTTTGCGCCATCGCTTCGCCGCCTAGCAGCGACAATCCATATTGCCGGACCTCATCAGCCCGCGCCCGCTGCTCCGCCTCTTCGCTATCGCGCAGGCTTTTGATGAAGGTCCAAGCTTCGGCGAAATCGATCACATAGGATCGGCCGTTGGTGCCGCGTTCAATGATCGGGAAGTCCGGATAGTCCCGGATCATGGCCCGAAGCGTGGGCTCCGACGGCGTCCCCGGCAGAGACGCAAACTCCCCTAGCGTTCCCCTCACCGATCAAAACCCAAAGAAAAACAAGAGGCTACGGAAAAAAATCGGATAACCGCGTCTTCCTCGCCTTTGGCCCCCGTATAGGGCTGGAGGCCAGGGAGGACCCAAAGGGGGGCCTGCCCCCGCGCCAACCCTGACCACCTCCGCCCCGAAACGGCACCGCCCCGCCGGTCAAGGGACCAGACGAGGCGGCGCAGGTAGGAGAGGACGCCCGTGCTGCCCTGCTCACAGGACCGCCCTAAGCGTATCTCCTGATTAGCCAATTTCGGCTCAGAGACGAACACGGAATATTTTCTGGCCATCACATTCTACCCCTTGCGCCGTCTCTATGCGCGGAAATCTGCGCCATTCAGCGCATGGCAGATGCAGGTGACCGCACGCCCATAGCGCATGCGAAGCCCATCTGCACCACGCGTCAGCCCCATCGGCTTCAGCAGCCGCCGCCACGGCACCTGCTTGCGACCGGCCGCGAGCGCCGTGACGGCCAGCACCACCAACTTGCGATCGCGCTCGGGCGCCAGCGTCAGCCAACCCGACGCCTCCTCCATCCTGGCATGCTGCTCACGGGACAGCGGGATGCGCGGCACCGGCTTGTCCTCATGCGAGGCCCAGTCCCACCAATCCCGCACGATCAGATGCCACGGCCCGTCCGACGCGAACGACCAGCGCCCGCCCTCGATCCGCCATTGGAACTGCAGCGCCTCAACGAGCCGCTCCTGCACCCGCTCGAAGTCATAAAATGTGGAAGGAAGGACCTGTCCTTCCGCGTAGTTGTCGGCGGAAGGATGATCCACGCTGCTGCTGGCATCTGTCATTTGCGAGATTTCCCTTTGCTTTATCGACACTTAGAGAATGTGGAAGGAGAGAGAATGGAAGGATGGAAGGACATGGAAGTATAAATACGGGTCGTATCGCGCATGCATGCGCGCCCATGCGCGCATATGTGGATGGCCACCCTGAAAACTCCCTCCACTCCTTCCAAACCCGCGCATTTCCTTGCCTCGCGCTCCTTCCATGATGTTGTTTGAGGCCCTTCCACGGAAGGACTTGTCCTTCCATTTGTCAGAACGGCGGCACCCAATCGTCTCCATCGGACGCCGCCAACGCGGGCTCGGGTACGGGTGGAGGAGATGGATCAGGCGGCGGTTCGGTCTTTGGTTCGGTACCGAAGTTGCCCGCCCTCACGTCGGCCGCATCGACCGTCGCCTCGATGTCGAGCCACCAGACCCCGTTCGAGGTCTTCCGCTCATAGCCGCGATCTTCCATGGCCTTCGCAAAGCCCTGTGGCGTCCATTCAGCGCCGCCGCTTTCCTTCACCCATTCATTGAAGACCTCCAACAGCTCGGAGGATCGGGTGCGTGCCCCTTCCTTGTCGACGGTACAGTCGCGCAGGAACTTGCCTAGCTGATCGCTGGCCTCACGGTATTTGGCTGTGGCCGCCTTCACGTTGGCCGATTCCGTCAAGCCGTTCATCTTCAGGTCGATCAGTCCCGCCATCATGCGGTTCAGCACGCCAGACGCCTCTTCCTTCAGTTTGGCGGGAAGCCGGATATCAATCTCACTGTCTGGAATGCGGACCGTCCAGGGGACCAGGCGCACGCGTCCCCAGATGCCGTCATCATGGCCCGTTATCTTGGGCTTGTAGTTGCCCTGCGCCGTGAGCTTGAATGATGGCAGGAAGGAGAAGAAGCCTTTGTTGAGGTGCCGCGCCTGGATCGGCTCACCACCCGTCACTTCCTTAATCAACGCTTCAGCCAGCTTGGCGCCCTTCTCAGGCTCGGAGGTGCGGAGGAAGCGGACGCCGGGCAGCTGCGCGAGGTCCGGAGTAGCATCCGACCCCTTGCGCTTGTTCGACTGTTCAAGAAACGTATCAAACTTGATCACTTGGCTATAGTCGCCAAGGATATGTGCGATGATATCCGTCCAGGTCGATTTGCCGTTACGGCCCATGCCGTAGAAAAATGCCATCTTGTGATAGCCGATATCGCCGGTGGAACTTAGCCCGGCCCATTGATGCAAGAAGCGGCGATCTTCCTGATCAGGCATGACGCGCTCAAAGAAGCGATCGTAATTTGGGCAGGTTGCCCGCTCATCGTAAAAGACCGTCGCCATCTTCGTGATGAGATCTTTTGGATTATGCGGAAACAGCTTCATCACCGGGACGTTGCCGTCATTCACGATGCGCAGCGTCCCGTTCATGACGTTGAGCGCCATGATGTCGGCGTCCAGCTGCTTCGCGTCGATCGCGATGCTGCCAAACGACTTGGCCAGGCTGGCTACCGCGCCGATCCGCGACGCCCCCTCACTCGACTTCGCATGCGCGCGGATGGTGTCGGAAAAGAGGGTCACAGCCTGCTTTGTGATCTTCACGATATAGTCCAGGGCGGCCTTCTTCTCCTCCGCCGTGGCATCGTCGGGAAGGTCATCCCGGCACCTGCTCGCTTCGACCAGATCAGCCTCATTGCGGATGGCGCGGATTGTTTGGAACACCGCGAGCATGACCTCACCCGGCGTCTTGTCCTTTTCTTCGGTCAGCAGCGCCCAACGGCGGCCATCCCACCGAAACCAGCCCAGCTCACGGCAGAAGCGGAACATGTGACCGAAGCGCACCTTGAACCGCTCCGCGTTCCCCAGATCTGTTTGCGGGAGGAGCGCGCACAGGCGATCGCGCTCTGGATCCACGGGCATGCTGATGCGGTGGCTTTCACCCCCTGACCCCCAGCTGTCCGCCTCGCCCTCATCCTCCATCTGGAAGGATGGAAGCCCATAATCCTCCGGGGAGGGTCCGGGAGCGGAAGGAGCGGAAGGAGCTTCCCCGGCCGCGCCCGGGCGGAGGGCCCCGGAGGGACCGGAGCGACGCGCGCGCCGATCGGCCCGTTCCTTAGCAGCGGCCGCGACCTCGCTGAGGTCGCGAGGTTTTTGAATGCCTGCTGTCCAGCCGCTGTCGATGGTGGCGATCAGCTGCGCATCGTCGTCGCGGCCGGGATTGCGGCGGGCAGCATCTTCGATCGCAGCACGCGCGACTGACTCCCGCAATGCGCCCGACGCAACCAGCGTGGCGATCGCGAAGGCGCTCTTGTTCAATTGCGGATTGCGGCTGCCGGATGCTGCGGTTTCAACGAGACGGCATTCCGCCTCCAGGGCGGACAGGGCATAGCGCCGCACGATATCGTCCGCCGCCTCATCGCCATCCTGGCCGACGCTGCGGCGCGCTGGCGGAGGCGCTTGGCGATCGGGCCGGGCTTCGCGCTTGCGCCGCAGGATTTCCACCAGCTCGGCCGGAGCTTCGACGATCGGCGCGGCCGAATCATTGTGCAGCCAGCGATAGCCGACGCCATCGGCATTGATGCTTGGCGGCGCGATGACGTATCCGCCCTTGCCGCGCACATCGACATGCTCAGGCAGACTATCGCTGTTGCGGATCTCCTGTCCGTCGTCATCCGGCCATGTCAGCCAGACATGGACGCCGCCCGACGGCGTGCGGGAGGAAAGCGACGAAGGCAGCTGAACGCCCATCTGGGCCTCCAGCTCATCCTTTAGCCGCTCGAGCGTCCACTCCTCGCCGGTGTCCTCATCATGACGCGGATCGAAGTCCAGGACGAAAAGCCGCCCATAGCCGGTCGCAAGCCCGACCATCGCCTTTGGCCAGCGCTTCCACCATTCGCAGATCTGATCATGATCCAGGCTGGCCTTGCTGACACCACCGCTGCCTTTGATCGGCTTGCCTTCGGCATCAACATCCTTGGGCAGCAGAGGCCGCTTCGTACGGGGATTGCAGGGAAACACGGGCCAGCCACGGGCGGCAAAGTCCAGCGCGGCGTTCAGATAGGCATTTTCAAAGGACACAAGGACCCACCCCGAAAATCAGGCAACAGCAACTCAGCAATGTTCAGCGAAAGACGCGGTCTAGAACGGGACCTCATCATCCAGGTCGTTATTGAAACCGCCATTACTGGCACCGGCGCCAGCACCGCCGCCGAACCCGGGACCTTCCTGATATGAGGAATAGTCACGCTGCCCCTGGCCGCCCCCGGCACTGTCCAAAAGCGTCAGCTTAGCATCGAACCCACTCAGCACGATCTCAGTGGACCAGCGGTCATTCCCAGCCTGGTCCTGCCACTTGCGGGTGCGCAGCTGCCCACCGATGAAGAGCTTGCTGCCTTTATGGACGAACCGCTCGACCACCTGCACCAATGGGCCGAACACGACGATGCTGTGCCATTCGGTGCGCTCTTTTTTCTCGCCGGTCTGGCGGTCCTTCCAGCGCTCGCTCGTGGCGAGACGAATGCTAGCGACCTTGTCGCCGCCTTGCGTGGAGCGGATCTCGGGATCGGCGCCCACATTGCCGATCAGACGAACTTCATTCAGCACGGCTCACTCCCCTTGCGTTCTGCAAACTCTGGTCCGGGCGGCTTCCGCCTTTGGGTGAATAGGCGCGGGCGCCATGCCCGACCCTCCATGCGCCCCGGTGCGCGCCCGTGCGATCAGGCTCTTGGCGCATCGGCCTCGCCCACGATCGCACGAATTTCCGTCATGATCTTCGTTGCCCGAACGACATCGCGCAGCGCGCACCCCGGATTGGTACAGTCCATCACCACGCGTGCCAGCTGCTCGACCTTGCGAGCCCGCCGATACAATTCGCTGGATGGCAGGAAGCGCTGCGCGTCCATCATCATACCCTCAACGGCATCAGCACGCAGAGCAGTGCCGCCTCATCGCTCTGCTGCCAGAGGGATGGAGCAGCCGGATCGGCAAGCAGCACGCGGGCGCGAGTGCCTTCAGCACCGGTACCCTTCATCTGCGCCAGGACATCCAGCAGGTACCGGCCGTTGAAGCCGATACGCAGCGCATCCCCGTTGAACTCACACGGCACATCCTCGCTGGCTGTGCCGTTTTCCGGGCTCACGACTTCGAGCGTGATCGATTTCGGTTCGAAGTTCAGCGCGATCGCGCGCGTCTTGTCGCTGCTGATCGTGAGCACGCGCTCGACGGCTTCAGCCAGCGGCCCCGGTTCAAACCAGCAATCCAGCGGATTGCCAGCCGGGATGACGCGGGAATATTCCGGAAACTGTCCATCGATCGTCTTGCCGGTCAGCACCGTCTTGCCAATCTCGAACCGGAAGCGCTGCGTACTGACCGACACGCCGATCGTGCCGCCTTCCTCGTCCAGGAGCTGGCCCAGCGTGGCGATCGCCTTGCGGGGAATGATGATGCCGGGCATGCCCTCCGCACCCTCAGCCATATCCCAATGATAGCGCGCCAGCCGGTTGCCGTCGGTCGCGGCCGCGAACTGGCAGCTGGAGCCGTCGGGCACATGAATGAAAATCCCGTTGAGATAATAGCGGGTCTCTTCATTCGCGACGGCGAACTTGACGCTCTCAATCAGTTTGATCAGCTGCGTCGCATCCTGCTCCCATTCCGCATCCCAATCACCCATTGCGATCGTAGGGAAATCATCGGTTGGCAGGGTGTTGAGCTTGAACCGGGCGCGGCCGCACTTGATCGTGATGCCTGTATTGCCGTCCGCCGCAATCGAGGCGACCCCTTCGGTCGGCAGCTTGGCGGCGATCGAGGCGAGCGTCGATGCATCAACGCAGAAGTTCATCGCCCTGTTTGCCCCCGCATCCTCCAGGTCGATCGTCTTCTCGACCATGATGTCGAGGTCGGTGCCGGTCAGAAACATCTGCCCGGGCGCCGACGTGATCAGCACATGCGACAGGATCGGGATGGTGTTGCGGGTTTCCACCACCGCCTTGATCGCCTTCAGAGCGCCGCGCAGGGCTTTGACATTCACTTGAATCAACGCAGCTCTCCTTCGAAATGGGGCACGGGGGCGGCGCCGGGGCCTGTGGCGCCGCACCCCGCTATGCCGCCGCCTGATAAGGGTCGGCATGCGGCGGCAATCTGCTCGGTGGTCGCGCGATCGATTTCGTCGGCCCAAAGCTCAGCCTGGTCGAAACCGACGCCGAAGATCTCGGCTAAGTCGGCCAGCATGCAGCGGCCGACCTGGTTATACCGCGCTTCGAAATGGCGGCGGGTGATGACCATGTCGACGAAGCTCATCGCTTCACCTCCGCCATCAGCTGATCGGCCAGTTCCCGCGTCGCGAGCGCCGCCCCGATCGCAGCGTGCAGCTGCTCCGCTTCCCGCTCGCTGATTTCCGCCATGCCGTCCGGCGTCGCGATCAGCAGCTGGCGCGCAGCTGGACGATAGAGCGCCATGACGCCGCCCTGGAACCGCCAACGCTCGCGCCGTGGCAACCCGAGCCGCGCCCGATAATGCTCCATCGATCCGCGCACGACGCAGGTGACGCAGAAGAATGCGGGCCCATAGCCGGGCTCGCGCAGCGCATCCCAGCCCTCCGGCAGGGCACCGTCCGGCACACCCTGCACCATGTCGGAGCAGGTGAAGCACTGGACTATGTCCGCCCGGCCGCCCGACGCGATCATGCCTTCACCGCTCACAGCGAGGCCCTCCGCGTCTGCTTGCCAGTGGCGACGATCGTCACCACGCGCCGTTCGGTGGGCGAAGGCTCTTCGACGGTGATCTTGCCGTCCGCGACCAGCCGCCGCATGCGATAGGAAGCCGCAACCGCATCCTTCAGCCCTACCCGCTTTGCCAGTTCCGCATTGGTCGGGCATGGCAGATCGCGGCCAGCAGCCTGCGAAAGGATCCGCAGCACCGCGCGGGTGGTCATCTTGCCGTCGCTTGCGCCAAGCGTGAACCGCCCACGCGGCATCGGCTTGCGCTCCTGTGCCGGACGGGGATCCGGCCGACGCTGCGCAATGAAGCGGAGCCCGCTATCCGTCCGCTTGGACGTGAGCGAGACCAGGCCTTGATCATGCAGCGCCCGCACCGCCTCGCCGATCGCCTTGGCGGGCCGGATGCCGACTGAATAGACTACATCCTCCCCGGGCGCGGCCCGCTTCACCCATGCGGCGAAATCATCCGGCTTCATCATCTGCATCGGTCAGCGGCCCCCAACGATCGCCAGCATGCGCTGATCGAGCGCAGCCAGCGTTTCCTGCATCCTTTGGATGTCCGCGCGGATGGCGTCCCGCTCGCGGGGCGAAACCGCCTCCCGCTGCTCGCCATCGACGCTGATTGCTGACCGGATACTGTCCGACAGGTCGCCAAGCTCACCCGCGAGCTCGACCACCGACAGGGTCAGCCCGTTGGCATCGTCCTGCGCCTCCGGCATCGGCACGAACACGCCGCCCATCTGGCGGCAATAGGCGCGCAGGATGAAAGGCTGGCCCTCAACCCGGGTGCCCAGCAGATCGATGGTGACAGCGTCGCGGATAGTGATGCTGTCCGGCTCATTCACCGAACTGCAGCGCGACAACTGGCTCTTTTTGACTGAGGTTTCTTCGGCGCAGCGTTCCAGCCCGCCAGCTGCTTCGATGGCGCGTTTCGTCGCCAGCGCAAGCGCCTTCTCCCCCGTAGCAATGTCCCCCCGTGGCATTTCCTAATGAGCCTCCTCAACCTGAGGGGAAACGTCGCCCAAATTTCCCGATGACGCCGCCTGTTCCGTTTCCGTATCAACCGGGGGATTGGCAGCCATGAACTTCCGCACTCGGTCTTCGGTGTCGCGGAAAGTGCGGCGACCTTTGCGAAGTTGACGGACAAAATGACGGTCGTTCAGAGCACCATCACCAAAAGCGGTCGGAGCCATCCCAGTCTGGGCCAAGTAGGCCTCAACGGCTTGGAGCAAGTCATTCATAAACCGGGCTATAAGTGTGATGTATCACACCGTCAAGGTGTGATGCTTCACTTCTACCCCGGACAGGGCCGTTCGTGTGATACGTCACACATGCAGCACCTGTCCGAAGTTGATCGCGTCCGCGAAGCTCTGCGCAATCTGATGGAGCGCCGTCAGATCAAATCGAAGCCGTTGGCCAAGAAGGCAGGCTTGGGCGAGACCTCAGTTCGCGACTTTCTGGATCGCGAAGGTTCGGACGTGAAGCTGGGGACTTTGCGCCGCCTAGCTGATGCTCTCGACGCGCCACTAGAAGATTTGCTGGGGTTCGAGCAGGTGCCAATCACAGGTCGCGTTGGCGCTGGCGGATCCATCGTGTTCGACGAAACTTCAGGCATCGAGACGGCGCCACGTCCGCCAGGAGCGGTAGGGCCGTTGGAAGCGCTTGAGGTGGTCGGCGATTCCATGCTCCCCCGCTACTCATCCGGGGATATCGTGTACATCAGCCGTCAGCACGATGGGGTGCTGGAGCATTACATAGGTGAGTATTGCGCTGTGCGATTGGCTACAGGCGAGACATACATCAAACTACTGGCGCGAGGCAGCAGGCCGGGTTTTCACACCCTTCGATCGCTTAATGCTGCGGACATTGAAGACGTAGAAGTAACGTGGGCAACGCCCATCATCTTCGTCATGCCGCGCGCTGGTCGGACGCTTCTGCAGAAGTGACCCAGTAACGGAACCCCCCTTTGGGCGGCTCAGGCGGAAGCTGATCTGGAAAGTACGATGCAACGATCACCTCATCGTCACAGATTGCAACGCTGATCGTCACCCCCAACATGCATGACCGAGCCATGCCAACGCTTGAGATTGAGCCTGTGACGCCGCGCCCCCTTTCGTGGATGACTGCACGCAGCCAGCTGTTTCGGGGAATGTAACCGATGGTAGCGCCAGCGGAGTTTTCTACTCGCAGGGCCATTGCGTCATAGGGGTTGTCCGGCTCATGCACGAAGCGAACGGCCTGCCCAGCGTAGCTTTCTGCCAGCGCCTGCTGATAATTCGACACGCCAACCACACGCACGAAATAGACTTCATCCACGACTCGCCACCTCCTTCGCTCTGCCGTCAGATTCCTCAACGATGAGAACAATTCAAGAACCTTGTGATTGATCACACCATATTTGCTTGACGAAGTGTGATGCGTCACACTATTTGTGCCTCCAACATCAACGGAGGCTCGACATGCTTCAGTGCGAAAACCAATTCCCCTACCCCGGCAGCGTAGCGCTGTTTCTCGGCCTGCGCTGGCGCGTTCTCAGCCACGCAGCCGACGGCACTGCCCACATCGCGCGTGAAGGCGTAGCAGCCAGCCTTAGCCGCCGCGCCGACATCGATGCGCTGGTCGATCCGAAGATCGCCGACGAAAACGCAAAGCTCGCGTTCACCGACGCCAGCGAGGCAGGCGAACGCATCGGCCTCTACATCGCCCGCCACCTGCGCACCGCCAATGAGGTCGGCTTGCAGACGCTGGCCCGCGATCTGACGGCCGCAGCACATGAGGGCCGGATCCCAGCCCCGCGCGACAACGTCCAGATCTCGCAGCTGCTCCGCCGCCTGGGCTGGCGCAAGGCCGGTCACACCGGCGAAGGCTATGACCGCACCCCTCTCTACGTGCGCGGAGCAATCCAGTGAGCGGCTCTGCTGTCATCATCTTCGCCAGCGCCTGGTTCGCCCTGTCGATCATCTGCGGCACGCTCGCCGAGTACCGCCACAAGATCGCCGCCGCGCTGCACTTCCAGCCGATGCCGAGCGAGACGCGGTACCGTGCCGGTCGGCCGCAGAAGGTTCGGTCATTCAATGGCTGAACCCGCTTTTCTGACCGTAAAGCAGCTCCGCTCGCTGCCGGAATATTCGACGTCGCTGCCGACCGGCACGGCGCCCGGCAAACAGTGGCGCCGAGCAGCGCGCCCTTGGCACACGACACCTTCAGCCGACTGGTGGCTCGGCGAATATGGCGAGCCCTACCCCGAGGGCCATGAACATCATGGCCAGATCCCGATCTACTGGCGCCAAATCGTCGTGACCGACGCGCCGCGCGAGTGGCCACGCCACGTCCGCGTTCCGCTCAGGATGCTAACGCGATGACTGATCGTCCTATCCTCTTCAGCGCCCCGATGGTGCGCGCCCTGCTCGACGGGCGGAAGACCCAAACGCGGCGGATCATGAAGGTCCAGCCGCCCCGGCAGGAAGATTTCCCGCATTCGGTGATGGGCATCAATCGTAAGGTTGCCGATGGCGTGAAGCTGTTCAGCCTGAACGATTACGAGCGCCAGCCCAAGCATCCCACCAAGTGGGATCTGGACGGCAGCGTCGGCGTGTTCCGCGATGCTGGTTTCCCGATGGTCTATGATGCGCGGTTTGCTGTCGGCGATCGGCTGTGGGTCAAAGAGACCCATGCCTGCGTCGGCGATGCGGACCGTTGGACGCTCTACCGCGCTTCAGGATACGAGGCCGAGTGCGACCGCCACGGCTTCGAAAAGCCATATCCGGCCGAGAGCGAGATCAAGTGGAAGCCGTCGATCTTCATGCGGCGAGGACTTTCCCGACTGACCCTGACCGTTACAGACGTTCGGGTGGAGCGGCTTCATCAATGCAGCGAGGCCGACGCGCTGGCCGAAGGCATTGACCGCATCCACTACCCCGAACTCGGGGACTGGGGATGGCCGCAGCGGAAATACGCCGAGCTTTGGAACAGTATCAACGGCGCGGGCGCATGGGAGGCGAACCCTTGGGTGGTCGCCGTGTCCTTCGACGTGCGGAAGGGCAATATCGATGCCTAGCCCAACCCCTGCCGACCTGCACCAGTTCGCGCAGGACGAACGCGCCCGCCGCAAGGCTGCATGGCAGGCGGCGGGTCAGGGGCTATCCGATCGCGCGCAGCAGGACGATGCCCTCTGGTCCAACATCGAACAGATGCTTGGCCGCGAGGCGGGGGATCCCCTCTGTATGAAGCGCCACCCCTGGTACTGGACCAGGGTGGAGCGTATCGCGATGGCGCGCAACGCCTGGTCGACGGCTTGCAAGGCAGAGGCCAGCCTCGACGCGTCGATCGAGGCCAACGGAGCCAAGATCAGCGCTCTTTGGCACCTATACCGCTGGCTGAAGCCCGTGGGCTGGTCGCCCTATTTCACCGAGGCGGCGGCATGAGCCTCGATCCCAAGATGCGCGAATTCGTAAAGGCGCTTGCACGCGCCCAGGTAGCGAGAGACATTGCCACCCTTCGTGCCGCGCACGGAGGCGGCCAGCAGGGAGAAGCCAGTGCGCACGGTAATTTACGCGCGCTTCAGCAGCGATAACCAGAACCCGCGCTCGACCGCGGATCAGATTACCCTGTGCCGTCAGCGCGCCGAGCAGGAAGGCTGGCAGGTCGTCGGTGCGTTCGAGGACGCTGCCATCCATGGGGCCGCTGGCATCAATGCCGATCAGCGACCGGGCCTGAACGCCATGCTCCAGCTGGTGGAAGCGGGCGGCGTCGATCAGGTGCTTGCCGAATCGACCGACCGCATCACTCGCCACGTGGCCGACGCGCATACCATCCGCGAGCGGATCGAATTCGCCGGCGCGCGGCTGTTCACGCTCTTCGACGGCACTGTCACGCCCATGATCGGCCTGGTCAAAGGCTTCATGGACGCACAGTTCCGCACCGACCTTGCCAAGCGCGTGCGGCGCGGCCAGCTCGGGACGCTGCGGCAAGGCCGCATCCCCGGCAGCATCGCCTATGGCTATCGTCAGGCCAACCAGCTGAGCGACAAGGGCGAGCTCATTCGCGGCATTCGGGAGATTGAGCCCGAGAGCGCGGATATCGTGCGCAGGATCTTTGCCGAATATGTTGCCGGCCGCAGCCCGCGTGAGATCGCCGCCATGCTGACCGCCGAAGGCATCCCCAGCCCGCAGGGCGGACTGTGGCACGACACCGCCATCAGCGGCGACGTCCGCCACAAACGGGGCATTCTGCGCAACGAAACCTATATCGGCGTTGTCACCTATGGCCGCAGCCGTCAGGTCATCAATCCGCAGACACGGCAGAAAATCATGCGGCCCAATCCTGAAGAAGCGGTCGAGCGCCAGGCGTTCCCGCATCTGCGCATTATCGATGACGAAACCTGGAAGAAGGCGCAGGAGCGCCTCGCATCGAACCAGGGCGTCCGTCCCGAGCGCAAGCGCCGGCCGAAGCATGTCCTGTCTGGCCTGGGCTTCTGCGGCGTTTGCGGCGCGGCGTGGGTGAAGGCGAGCGGCGACTTCTGGCGTTGCAGCAACTATCGCTACCGGCTCGGTTGCTCAAACAACCGGATGATCAACACCCGGCTTTACGAAGAAGGCGTGCTCGCCGACCTTAAAGCTGGATTGCTTTCGCCGGAAGCCATCAGTGAATATGTCCGCGAGTATCACCGCGACTTCGCGCACCAGGCCGCCAATCTCGGCCGCGATCGCGCGCGGATCGAGCGCAAGCTACAGGAGGCAGAGCGCAAGAAGGAGCGCATGCTGAAGGCGTTTGCGGAGGGCGGCAGCGAGTTCGCCGAGATCCGCACGATGCTCGCGGCCGCGCGCGACGAAGCCGACCGCCTGCAGCGCGAGCTCGCCAGCATGGACGCCCTGCCCAACGTCCTGGCGCTCCACCCGAATGTCGAGGAGCAGTACAGGAAACAGGTCGAGGAGTTGTCCGCCGCGCTCTCAACGCCCGAAGCCCAGCCCGAAGCAATCAGCCGCTATCGCGCTATGATCGCCCGCGTGATCGTCAAACCCGACCTCACCAAGCAGCGCGGCACTGTCGTCCAGGTGATCCGTCAGATGGACGAGATACTATCGCTTGCGACAAGTAGTCTCGCCCTTGAAAGGGTCGACAAAGCAGCGCGCCGCTAAGTCGCAGGCGAGAGTTGTAAATGGCTTGTTTTGACTAGTTCCATTGTGCGCGTCGCGACCTGACCATTGATCTTTGTAGGTTCAACCAGGGCGTCAATATCGATCTTCCCCTCCACGGCACTTGTTTGAAGGCACGTTAGTACCGTCGGCTGCTCGACGCGAAAATAGGGGCCCGCTGCGAATGCCTGCAAGGCGCGGGTGAGGCCGCCCAAATCTGGGATATGTATCTCGTAGTGTCGATCATTCGCCCACGGATGATAGGTAGTCCCCGCAGTTTTCCGGATTGCGATACCAAGTGCTTCCAAATGGGAGGTGTCAGCCGTCGCGAAGTGGCATGCGACAATATTGCCTTGGTTGTATCGAAGAGCCGCAGCGAGCAATTCAGCTTCGGCTTCATCGGCGATTGCGTAGAGCGAAAGCCACTCTTTATCCGCAGCAGAAGGGACAAACGCCGAGATTACCTGCGGAGCGATTTTATCCAAAGATTCTTCGGCCGCGAGCTTAGCCTTCAGCCACGCTCCACCTTCCTCGACAAGCCTGCCCACCCACATCTACACAATTGCCCTGAGCGTGCCTGCAAGCGCATTTTGGATAGATGGGCTCCGTTCCGTCTGCAAAGTCTGCTCGATAAGCGCTCTCCCGCGCGCGGGATCGGCAAGTGCAATCGTCCGAATTGCAGCGATCCGGGTGAAAACGTCATCATTGGAGAGCTCAGTCTCTGCCAAAGTAACAACTGCCTGATCCACCATACCGGCGTCACATGCTCGATTGAGCAGAGACTCTGCGTCTAATGATCCTAGATCCTCACCGAGGGCAGCAGTGGCGTCAGTCTGTTGGTGTGCCAGGAGGCTCACGACGCTCGCAAGCTGATCTATCCGACTATTCAAGCCAGCTAGAGCCTGGGCAGTATTTGAATATGCCGTCATCATGCGCGCCTCCAAGCGGGCATAGTTGCCAAGCATTTCGAAATTCTTAGCAGGAGGCCGACTTTCTTCCGTCGTCCTTATCTCATCGAAAGTAGCAGACGACGCCGGAGCCGCCAACGCGACAGCACCGGACGCCATGGCAAACTTAAATCCGGTCCGCAGCGAGCTCCAATCATTCAGCGCAGAACCAATACTCTGGGGAAGCTCTGTCGCTCCAGACGATATCCGTTCGATGCTTGCGCTCATAATCCAGCAAACCCTGTTTCAAGCAGACGGCGAGCCTCACCTCTTACGATGTCTAATGCTCGCGACGCCTCACCTTGGTTAAGCTGCCGCTCGGCCGCCGTGTTGACGTCGAAGGTGCTCTCCCAGACATGGTGCTGAACCTGCGAGGGCTGGCCATTTACTATCCCGACAAACCAAACAGCGGAGGCTTGCCACTGCGCTAGGCGATTCAGTCTGTATCCACTGACGTCGCGAGGCACATTAGTTCTGTAAATTAGTTCGGTGGCATCCCTTGGGATCTCAACACCCGGAATTTGCTGGCGACCAATAGCTAGTGCGGCCTGCGGGCTATCCACCCTCGCGCGCGACGTCAATACACAGGCAACCCGGGCAACGGGCAGCGTGTCCGCGAAACGATCAACCCCTGCAAAATCACCTGTTAGATGCGCCAATTCCAGATTGCCGTCCGGAAATGCGGGCGGACTGGCTTTCACTTCCCATGTGAAGTCGATCCTGCCCATCACGGGCGAGGACGCCACCTGTCGCTCTAGCTCACCTGAGAGATTGGCATTAGAGCCTTGAGGCTGTGTCATGGAAGACACGATTTCGACGCCGGGGAAGCAAATTCTAGCAATCTCGTCCGCCTTCGGCGGATTGGGTACGAACAGAGCAATCTGAGCAGCCTTAAGCACCTTCGCACGTTCCCTTCGAGTCGTTTCGCGTCTCTGACGAATTTAATGTAGAAAAATCCACAAAAAAATCGACCCGCCCTTCGTGTTCGTCCTTAATTGACAGCTACGCCAACACCCAATGCGGGGAGAGCCACGGAAAATATCTGACCATTCGCGAAGCCATGGGCGCGTCCGTCCCCTCGGCCGGCGTCGCTTGCGCGTTTGAACGGCTGATGCTCGAACGCCTCGTAAATCCGGCAAATGGCGGGCCCTTCGATCCCGACTCCCTCACGGAAGACTATGAAGTCGGCCTGCGCATCAGGAATATGGGCGGGCGCGGCGTCTTCGTACGGATGCGCGACGCAGCAGGGGAGCTTGTCGCCACCCGGGAATATTTCCCGGACAGCCTGGACGGCGCCGTGCGGCAAAAGGCGCGCTGGATGGTGGGAATTTCGCTCGCCGGGTGGGACCGCATGGGCTGGCAAGGCGGCCTTGCAGAGTGGTGGATGCGCGTCCGCGACCGGCGGGCGGCGATTGCCGCCGTCATTCTCTTTGCTGCCTATGTCGCATTCCTGCTCTGGGGCTTGCTCGTCGTGGCACGCTGGCTGGGGCTTGAGGCCGACCACCGGCCATCCTCCGCTGTAGAGTTGCTCCTCTGGCTGAACTTCGCCTTCATGACTTGGCGTGCAGCCATGCGTGCCATCTTCGTGGGCCGTAGCTATGGCTGGATGCACGGCGTCGGAGCCATCCCCCGCGCGATCATTGCCAACCTGATCGCGATGCTCGCAGCACGGCGCGCAGTGTTTCTCTACCTCAAATCCTTGTTCGGAAAGCCGCTGGTCTGGGACAAGACGCAGCATCGTTTTCCCAATCTTTGACGGTCATCATGCACAGTATGACACGCGGACGACCCGTCCGTTTTTTTGCGATCCTCATGGCCGGCTGGGTATCATTGCGCATCGCCAGCACCGTGATGGGCGGAGATACGGCACCACCCTCACCATTGCAGCTGGAAGCGGTCGCTGCCGCCGAACTGGTCACGCCTCCGCTGCAACGAAAGGTATTGACGACCTCGTTACCAGCCCGCCCATATTCTGCGCGATCGGCGGTGAGCAAGGTGTTCGTCGCTGCGGAAAAGGCTCCGATCACAAGGGCTGAAAGCATCGGGCCACGGCCCGAAGCAAGCTTTGCACCGCTGATGGTAGAAGCCGCTCAGCCCGGCCAATCCCCTTCACCTGATCAACCGGCGCCGCCCGCATTTCCCATGTCTTCCCCGGCAAGCGCAAAGGGTGATCGCTGGCGTGCCAGCGCTTGGATCCTCTGGCGCGAAGGCAGCGGAAATCCCCAGGACCTTGTCACCGCTGGCAGGCTCGGCGGATCGCAGGCTGGCCTTCGCCTCGACTATGACATAACGCCAGCGAGCATCAGCCGCACCGCCTTCTACGGCCGCCTGAGCAGCGCCCTCAATCGCCCCGCGTCGCCTGAAGGCGCGGTGGGTGTCGCCTGGCAGCCTGCAAGGTCTGTCCCGCTTACGATCGCTGCGGAACGGCGCATTGCATTGGGAGACGGCGCGCGCAATGCTAACGCGGTATTTGCGGTGGGCGGCTTCGGCCCCCGGCCCCTGCTCGGCAAGGTGGAAGCCCAAGCCTATGCCCAGGCAGGCATGGTGGGGTTCAACCGGCGCGATCTTTTCGCCGACGGCAAACTCTCCCTGCTGGCACCTGTGACCCGGACGCCGGTGCGTACGGGGATCAGTCTTTCAGGAGGCGCGCAGCCTCAGGTGGAACGGCTCGACATCGGGCCCGAAGTACAGCTCCGCCTGCCAATGCCTCGCGCAGCATCGCGGCTCAGCATAGAGTGGCGGGGGCGCGTAGCTGGCAAAGCCTCACCCTCATCCGGCCTCGCGGTGACGCTCGGCGGCGATTTTTAAGGCCGATCCAGCCCTCTACACCTTTATCTTGCCACCCGATCAGCCTAACCCTGCAGGCACATGGATCTCTACCTGCCTATCGCCAATCTATCGGTGAACGCGTTGGTGATCATAGCCCTTGGCGGTGTGGTCGGCCTGCTTTCCGGCATGTTCGGCGTCGGCGGCGGGTTCCTGACGACGCCGCTGCTCATCTTCTATGGCATCCCGCCCACCGTCGCGGCTGCATCTGCCGCCTCTCAAGTCACCGGCGCGAGCGTTTCAGGCGTGGTCACCCACATGGCCAGAGGCACGGTGGATTTCCGGATGGGCGGCGTCCTCATCGGGGGCGGCGTCATCGGCGCTGGCATTGGCGTGCTGCTGTTCCGGCTACTCCAGTCCATCGGGCAGATCGATACGGCGATCGGCATCCTCTATGTGCTGATGCTCGGCGGCATCGGCATCTTGATGGCGAAGGAATCGATCCAGGCGCTCATCATGCTGAAAACTGGCAAGCGTTTGCAAGCGCGCAAGCGCCGCCATCACCCCCTGGTCGCGGCGTTGCCCATGCGGTGGCGCTTCTATCGGTCCGGACTTTACATCTCTCCGCTCGCGCCTTTGCTGCTCGGCGTCGCGACCGGGATATTGACCACCCTCCTTGGCGTCGGCGGCGGCTTTATCCTTGTGCCCGCGATGTTGTACCTGCTCGGCATGACTACCCAATCCGTGGTCGGCACCTCACTGTTCCAGATCCTTTTCGTCACCATGGCGACCACCATGATGCACGCCATGACCACCAAGGCGGTCGATCTTGTCCTTGCCCTGCTGCTGCTGATCGGCAGCGTGACCGGAGCGCAGATCGGCACCCGCATCTCGATGACGGTGCGGCCGGAATATCTGCGCATATTATTGTCGGTGATCGTGCTGCTGGTCGCCGCGCGCATGGCGCTTGGCCTCGGCTTCCGCCCGGATGAAATCTACACGGTGGAAGTGCGTTGAGATCGCGCGTCCGTCTCGCTCTTCTTCCTGCCCTATCAATGCTGCTCGGCGCGGCCGGAGAGCCGATGCTCGTGCCCGACGTCTCGCAACGGGAAGTCGAAATCCAGTACAGCTTCACCGGAGCCGACCTGCTGCTATTCGGCGCGATCGTCTATCCGGACGGGCGAATGCCTAGCAAGCCAGCGGATATATTGGTGGTCCTCAAAGGGCCCGACCAGTCCATCACGATGCGCGAAAAGCAAAAGGTCGCTGGCATCTGGGTCAATGCCGACAGCGCCCGCTTCCGATCCGCGCCCAGCTTCTATGCGGTCGCTTCGTCGCGCCCCATCGCGAAGCTGGTCGATGAACGAACGGCCGCCATCTACGAACTCGGCGTGGACAAGCTGCAATTATCCCCCTCCTCTCTCAACGACAGCGCGGAGCTGAACCGCTTCCAGGCCGGGTTGATCGACCTGCGCGAACGCACCGGCCTCTTCGCCGAGCATCAGGGTTCGGTCGAAATCACCGAAGGCGTGCTGTACCGCGCCCGCATCCCGCTCCCGGCACGTGTCATCGTTGGCGACTATACGGCGGAAACCTTCCTTGTGCAGGACGGCAGGGTCGTTGCCGCTGCCGTCCGCGACATCACCATACGCAAATCGGGGTTCGAGCGCTTCATGGCTGTCGCCGCCGAACGATGGTCCTTCCTCTACGGCCTCACCGCGATCCTGCTGGCCGTTGGCATGGGCTGGACCGCCGGAGCCATTGCCCGGCGCCTCTGAAGATCAGGGCTTCAGGTCCACCCGCTCATCGTCGGGGAAAAGATATTCCAGCAGCAAGGAGCGGTGGCATCCATCCGCCTCCCGCTCGAAACATAGCAGAGCAGTAGGCCGCTCTCCCGCCATCTCACGCAGTTGCTCCGCCTGTACGATGGCTTCAGGCAGGTCGAGCTGGCCCGAGTAAATCTCCCGCAACTTCGCATGATTGCCCTTGCGCGCTGCTTCCCGGCCCTCGGCAGGCGTGCCCAGCGCCTTCAGCCCGACATAGTCGATCCCTGCCTCCTTCAACCCCGCCGCCAGGATGTTCTTGGAAAAGCCCGGCCGCCGCGACAGCGGAACCGCTCTTATGTCCGCCAGCAGCGTGACGCCCGCCTCCTGCAACGCCGTTATCAGCTCGGCCTGCGTAGCCCCTTCATACCCGATAGTGAAAATGCGCATGACATTGAGATAGGAAGGCGGCAGCGACTTCCAAGCTTCCTGCCTTGCCCTCTTTCCTGCCCTCGCCTAAAGGGTCCGTTCATGCCCGACATCACCGTTCCATCCGCCTCGCCCGACCTGACTGGCCGGGCGTTGTTCCCGCATCGGCATCTTCTCTCCATCGCCGACCTGAAGCCGTGGGAAATCCGTTTCCTGCTGGACGAGGCGGAACATTGGGCGAAGAGCAACAGAGGCGGCGCGCGCAAGCATGACGATCGGCTGGCGGGCATGACGCAAATCAACGCCTTCTTCGAAAACAGCACCCGCACCCTCCTGTCCTTCGAGATCGCAGGCAAGCGTCTGGGCGCGGACGTGGTGAACATGCATGCCGGGCAGTCGAGCGTGAAGAAAGGCGAAACACTGATCGACACGGCCATGACGCTGAACGCCATGGCCGCTGACGTCATCGTCATCCGTCACGCCAGCTCGGGCGCGGTCGCGCTGATTGCCGACAAGGTGGACTGTCCGGTCCTGAACGCGGGCGACGGCTGGCATCAACATCCGACGCAAGCGCTGCTGGACGCGCTCACCATCCGCCGCCGCAAGGGCGGGTTTGAAGGCCTGGTCGTCGCCATCTGCGGCGATGTGCTGCACAGCCGCGTCGCTCGCTCCAACATGCTATGCCTGGCGGCTTTGGGAGCGCAGGTACGCGCGGTCGCGCCCCCCACGCTGATGCCGCCGGAAGTCGAAATGCTCGGCGCTACGCCCTATAACCGCATGGACGAAGGTCTGGACGGCGCCGACGTCGTCATGATGCTGCGCCTTCAAAATGAGCGGATGGACGGCGCCTTCATACCCTCGCCGCGGGAATATCATATGCTCTACGGCTTGACGCCGGAACGGCTCGCCATCGCCAAGCCCGATGCGCTGGTCATGCATCCTGGTCCCATGAACCGGGGCGTCGAAATCTCGAGCGTGGTCGCCGACCATCCGGAACGCTCGGCCATCACGGAGCAGGTTGAAATGGGCGTCGCCATCCGCATGGCCTGCCTCGACGTTCTGACGCGGAGTGCCCGCGGTGTGGAGGGTTGGGTATGACAACGATCGCCATCATCAACGGACAGCTGGCAGACCCCGCCACCGCCGACCTCCGCCCCGGCGCGATCCTGATCGAAGGCGACCGTATCCTCGCCGCCGGCAACATCGATGTGCCGAGGGACGCGGAAAAGGTCGACGCCGCAGGCCTCGTAGTCGCGCCCGGCCTCATCGACCTGGGCGTGTTCGCAACGGACAAGCCCGCCTTCCATTTTGGCGGCATCACCCGGGCGGCGCTGATGCCCGACCAGTCCTCCATACTCGACGAAGCCGGGCTCATCCGCCAGGCCGCGCGCGCCGGCAAGCCCGACTTCTGGGTCCACCCCATCGCCGCCGCCACACGCGGCCTCAAGGGCACCGAACTCGCTGAAATCGGCATGATGCAGGCGGCGGGTGCAAAGGCCGTGGCCACCGGGCGTCAGTGGATCGCCGATTCAGGCGTCATGATGCGCGTCCTTGCCTATGCCTCGGGTCTTGGCCTCACCGTCATCACCCATGCCGAGGATAGCGGTCTTGCTGGCAAGGCCGTGGCGACGAGCGGCGAAACCGCGACACGGCTTGGCCTGTCCCACGCTCCCGCCTGTGCCGAAGCCATCGCCATCTCTCGCGATATCATGCTCGCGCGGGAAACCGGCGCTGCGGTCCACTTCCGGCTGGTGACGACCAAGGCAGGCTTCGACCTCATCAGGGCGGCGAAGGCAGAGGGGCTGAGGATCAGCTGCGGGATCAGCCCCGCTTATCTCTACCTTGCGGACAATGCCGTCACTGATTTCCGCACCTTTGCCCGCCTGTCCCCTCCGCTACGATCGGAGGATGACCGCAAAGCAGCCATTGCGGCGGTGGCTGACGGCACCATCGACGTCATCACCTCCAGCCATGATCCGCGCGGCCCTGAGGACAAGAGGCTCCCCTTCGCCGACGCCGCGCCCGGCATGGCGGGGGCGGAGACACTGCTCGCCCTGTCGCTCAACCTCGTGCGCGAAGGCCATCTCTCGATGACGCGCCTGATGACGTTGCTCAGCGCCAATCCGGCGCGCATCCTGGGCATCGACGCGGGCAGTTTCGCAAGCGGCAGCGCGGCCGACCTCATCTTCATCGATCCCGGCGCACCCTGGATCGTGGATTCCGCCAGGATGGCTGCGCAGGCAGGCAACACCCCCTTCAATCGCATGCCAGTGCAGGGCCGCGCCCGCCGGGTCATGAAGGGCGGGCTTTTCCTCTAAAGTTTCCTGCTTGCCCTCCCACGCATGCCACGCTAAAGCGCCCTCCTTCGCCGGCACAGGAGTGTAGCTCAGCTGGTAGAGCGTCGGTCTCCAAAACCGAATGCCGGGGGTTCGAGTCCCTCCACTCCTGCCAAGCAACTGGTCGCGATCCTTGATTTTTCAACGGTTCGCGGCTAGCTGCCCGAGCGAAGATGGGTCGCGAAGCCAGCGGCCGCACCCCGGGACGCCGACATGGCG
Organism: Sphingobium agri; assembly: GCF_023051225.1. Classification (NCBI taxonomy): domain Bacteria; kingdom Pseudomonadati; phylum Pseudomonadota; class Alphaproteobacteria; order Sphingomonadales; family Sphingobiaceae; genus Sphingobium; species Sphingobium agri. Next base: position 48,702 of record NZ_JALKHS010000021.1, read on the forward strand.
GGGTCCGGAGGGCGGACTGTTGCTTCGCGCTTTGGTGTTTGTTCGAACGTTTTTTGAGGCAGTGATGGCGAAGGTTTCTCCGGGCGAATTCGTCAATCAGGTGAAGACCGAAGCGTCTAAGATCGTGTGGCCCACCGGCCGCGAAACGGTCATGACCGCGGTCATGGTCGGGATCATGACCACGCTGCTCGGCCTCTTCTTCTTCGGCATCGACACCTTCTTCGGCGCGGTCGTTCAGTGGCTGCTGAGCTTCGCTGCCGGACAGGCTTGAGTTTTTTATCTGCCGCGGTTTCCCAGGAAATCGCTTGTGGGAGTTTGAAACGGTAACATGGCGCGCTGGTACATCATCCACGCCTATTCGGGCTTCGAAAACAAGGTCAAGGAATCGATCCTGTCCGAAGCCGAGCGCATGGGCCTCTCCCAGCTGGTCGAGCAGGTGGAAGTCCCCACCGAGACCGTCACCGAGGTGAAGCGCGGCAAGAAGGTGCAGGTCGAACGCAAGTTCATGCCCGGCTACGTCCTCGCCAAGCTGGCGATGAACGACGACATCTACCACCTCGTCAAGAACACGCCGAAGGTGACCGGTTTCCTGGGTAGCTCAGGCAAGCCGCAGGCGATCAGCGAAACCGAAGCCGCCCGCTATTTCGGTGCGCAGAAGGCCGCCGAAGCCGCGCCCAAGCACAAGGTCAATGTTGATTACGAAATCGGCGACAGCGTCAAGGTGCTGGACGGCCCCTTCGCCAGCTTCAACGGCACGGTCGAGGAACTGGATTTCGAAAAGAACCGCGTCAAGGTGTCCGTGTCGATCTTCGGCCGCGCCACGCCGGTGGAACTGGACTTCGAACAGGTCGAACTGTCGAAGTAACTATTCCCCTCTCCCGCAGGCGGGAGAGGGCAGCGAGACTTGGCGGCTCAGCCGCCTAGTCGCAGCGGGAGAGGGCATAGCCCCTCTCCAACCTACGCTAGCCAGAAAACTGGCAAGCTACGGTATCCTCTCCCCTGAAGGGGCGAGGATAATGCAGCGCGGGAGGCTTGCTCTTAGCAAGCTGTCTGACCGCTAAACTTGAACCGGTGGATTTGCCCGCAAGTCCGCCAGCAACAGAGTGAGTGAAAATGGCCAAGAAGATTACGGGCTATATCAAGCTCCAAGTGCCCGCTGGAGCCGCCAACCCCTCGCCGCCGATCGGTCCGGCGCTGGGTCAGCGCGGTGTGAACATCATGGAATTCTGCAAGGCGTTCAACGCCTCGACGGAAAAGATGGACAAGGGCACGCCCCTGCCGACCATCATCACCGTCTATGCGGACCGTTCGTTCAGCTTCGTCACGAAGCAGCCGCCCGCCACCTATCTCATCAAGAAGGCCGTCAACCTGAAGTCGGGCTCGAAGGAGCCGGGCAAGGTGACCGCTGGAAAGATCACCCGCGCACAGCTCGCTGAAATCGCCCAGGCCAAGATGGTTGACCTGAACGCGAACGACATCGACGCAGCGACGAAGATCATCGAAGGCTCCGCTCGCGCGATGGGCCTCGAAGTGGTGGAGGGCTAAGACCATGGCAAAGCTGACGAAGAAGGCGAAGGCTCTCGCCGCTGCCGTTGACCGTGAAAAGCTGCACGGCGTCGATGAAGCGCTGGGCCTGATCAAGACCCACGCGACCGCCAAGTTCGACGAAAGCGTCGAAATCGCGATCAACCTGGGCGTTGACCCGCGTCACGCCGACCAGATGGTCCGTGGCGTCGTCACCCTGCCCGCAGGCACCGGCAAGGACGTCCGCGTCGCCGTGTTCGCCCGTGGCGACAAGGCCGAAGCCGCGACTGCCGCTGGCGCCGACATCGTGGGTGCCGAGGATCTGCTCGACAGCATCCAGGCTGGCAACATCGACTTCCAGCGCGTGATCGCCACCCCCGACATGATGGGTCTGGTCGGCCGTCTCGGTAAGGTTCTGGGTCCCAAGGGCCTGATGCCGAACCCGAAGCTTGGCACCGTCACCCCGAATGTCGCCGAAGCGGTCAAGGCTGCCAAGGGCGGTCAGATCGAGTTCCGCGTCGAAAAGGCCGGCATCATCCACGCCGGTCTTGGCAAGGCGAGCTTCTCGGCCGAAGACCTGCGCAAGAATTTCGACGCTTTCGTTGACGCCATCGTCAAGGCGAAGCCATCGGGTTCGAAGGGCAAGTATGTCCGCAAGATCGCCCTGTCGTCCTCGATGGGCCCGGGCGTGAAGGTCGACGTGGCGGAAGTCGCTTCGGTCTGATTCTCGCTGACAAGCAATTAAAGGGGCCGCCTTCCCTCTTTGCGGGGGAAGGCGGCCTTCTTATTTTGGGTATCCCGCCACCGGGGATTTCAGTCGCCTCGAACGACCCCAACAACGGTGTGAACTTCGGGGTGTGCGACCTGCACTCCGGGCTCCAGCAGCAGCCGGAGCACATCAGGTCATCCATGTATCCGTCGGGAATGGCGGGTCGCTTTACCGACGGAAAATATAATGTCTTTTGAACATCTACCCCCTCTCCTCTCGGACGCGCTGACGCGGAAAGGCTATGAAAGCCTGACGCCCGTCCAGGCCGAAGTCACCCAACCCGAAGCCGAAGGGCGCGACCTCATCGTTTCAGCGCAGACCGGCTCGGGCAAGACGGTCGCTTTCGGCCTCGCCATGGCGGGCGAACTGCTCGGCGAACAGATGCGCCTGCCCGTAGCCGTAAAGCCGCTTGCTCTCGCCATAGCCCCCACCCGCGAACTGGCGCTGCAGGTCAGCCGCGAACTGGAATGGCTCTACGGTGAAGCCCGCGCCCGCATCGCCACCTGCGTCGGCGGCATGGACGCCGCCAAGGAACGCCGCGCCCTGTCCCACGGCGCGCACATCGTCGTCGGCACCCCCGGCCGTCTGCGCGACCATCTTGAACGCGGCGCGCTGGACCTCTCGGGCCTTAAGACCGTGATCCTCGATGAAGCGGACGAGATGCTCGACATGGGCTTCCGCGAAGATCTGGAGGAAATCCTCGACGGCGCGCCGGAAGGCCGCCGCACGCTGCTCTTCTCCGCCACCATGCCCAAGCCCATCGTGGCGCTCGCCAAGCGCTACCAGAAGGACGCGCTGCGCATCTCCACCGTCAGCGATGAACGCGGTCATGGCGACATCAGTTATCAGGCCGTGACCGTAGCGCCCGCCGATATCGAGAACGCGGTGGTCAACCTGCTGCGTTATCATGAAGCGGAAACCGCGATCCTCTTCTGCGCCACCCGGGACAATGTCCGTCACCTCCACGCCAGCCTCACGGAGCGCGGCTTCGCGGCGGTCGCCTTGTCGGGCGAGCATAGCCAGAACGAGCGCAACCACGCCCTTCAGGCGCTCCGTGATCGCCGCGCCCGCGTCTGCGTAGCCACCGACGTCGCGGCGCGTGGCATCGACCTGCCCAACCTCAGCCTTGTCGTCCATGTCGAAATCCCGCGTGATGCCGAAACGATGCAGCACCGATCCGGCCGCACTGGCCGCGCGGGCAAGAAGGGAACGGCTGTCCTCATCGTCCCCTATCCCCGCCGCCGCCGCGTTGAATCCATGCTGCGTGGTGCGAAGATCCCGGTCGAATGGGGCACCCCGCCCAGCAAGGAGGCGATCCAGCAGCAGGACAATGCCCGCCTGCGCGAGCGCCTGATGGAGCGTGCCGAGCTGGACGAGCAGGACTGGGCGCTCGGTGCCGAGCTTCTCGCCGAAAAGAGCCCCAAGGAAATCGCCGCCATGCTGGTGAATAGCGCTCGCGCCGCCCTGCCCGCGCCCGAAGAATTGCTCGACGCCAGCGAAGCCCCTCCACGGCGCGACGGCCCGCGCCCTGGCTTCGAGGACACCGTCTGGTTCCGCATGGACATCGGCCGCCGCCAGAACGCCGATCCGCGCTGGATCCTGCCGCTCATCTGCCGCCGCGGTCACGTTTCGCGCCAGGACATTGGCGCCATCCGTATCGCCGCGAACGAGACGATGTTCGAAATCCCGTCCGCTATCGTTTCGCGCTTCATCGGCGCGGTCAAGCGTACCGGGGAAGCGAATGACGAGGGCGCGGACGTCGCTTTCGAACAGATCGAGGGCGCACCCCGGGAAGCCGCTCGCGAAAACCGCCGCGAAGGCCCACGCGGCAAGGGCCGCCCCAACGAAGGACGCGGACCCAAGCCCGCTTATGGCGCCCGCCCGTTCAAGGGCGCCCCGCGCAAGGGAGGCCCTCGCAAATCCCGCGGATAGTTGCCACGGACACGGATTGGGGCTTCACGCATTAGCGCCATAATGAAGCCCCCTATCCTCATCCCGATCCTGGGCGATCAGCTGACGCCGGATATATCCTCGCTTGCCGAGGCTGATCCGGGAGACAGCGTCCTCCTGATGATGGAGGTGGCGGACGAAACCACCTATGTTCGCCATCACAAGGCCAAGATTGCCTACATCCTCTCTGCCATGCGCCACCATGCCGAACGGATGCGCGCACTTGGTTGGACCGTCGATTATGTCCGCCTCGACGACCCGGCAAATAGCGGCAGCTTCACCGGCGAAATCACCCGCGCAATCGATCGTCACCAGCCCCGCGCCATCCACGTCACCGAAGCAGGTGAATGGCGCGTCCGTGCGATGCTGGAGGAATGGGAAGGCCGCTTCGCCCTGCCCGTCATGATCCACGAGGACGATCGCTTCCTTTGCTCCCATGCCGAGTTCGACACCTGGGCAGCCGCACGCAAGCAACTCCGCATGGAATTTTTCTACCGCGACATGCGCCGCAAGACCGGCCTGTTAATTGACGAAGAGGGCCAACCTGAAGGCGGCCAGTGGAATTTCGACGCCGAAAACCGCAAGCCTCCGCCCCAACGCGATCTACTGATGCCCCGCCCTCTCGCCTTCAAACCGGACGCAATCACCCGGGAGGTCATTGCATTGGTTGCGGAGCGTTTCACTAATCACATCGGCTCGCTCGACCATTTCGCCTTTGCCGTCACCCACGAAGACGCCCAACGCCAGCAGGCGCGCTTTCTAGACGAAGCACTCCCCCGGTTCGGCGATTATCAGGACGCGATGCTCACCGGAGAGCCCTTCCTGTGGCACTCCATATTGTCCCCCTATATCAACAACGGCCTGCTCGATCCGTTGGCCTTGGTGAAGGAGGTGGAGCAGCGCTATCAAGCAGGCAAGGTGCCGCTGAACGCTGCGGAAGGCTTCATCCGCCAGATCATCGGTTGGCGCGAATATGTGCGCGGCGTTTATTGGCATGAAGGGCCAGATTATGGCAGCCGCAATGCCTTGGAAGCCCGACGCGATCTGCCCGGCTTTTACTGGACTGGCGACACCGATATGCATTGCATGGCCCAGGCGATTGGCCAGACCATCGACCACGCCTATGCCCATCATATTCAGCGGCTGATGATCACGGGCAACTTCGCGCTGCTCTCCGGAATCGAGCCAATCCAGGTCCATGTCTGGTATCTGGAGGTTTATGCCGACGCCTATGAGTGGGTCGAGATGCCCAACACGCTCGGCATGGCGCTCTTCGCTGACGGAGGGCTATTGGGATCGAAGCCCTACGCGGCGGGCGGAGCCTATATCAACCGCATGTCGGACTATTGCCGCCATTGCCGCTATGACGTGAAGCAGCGGGTAGGCGAGGATGCCTGCCCGTTCAACGCCCTATACTGGGACTTCCTCGCCCGTAATGAACGCAAGCTTCGCCAGAACCCGCGCCTCGGCATGCCTTATCGCAATTGGGAAAAAATGACTGAGGAAGACCGCGCCGCCATCCGGGATCAGGCGGCACGGTTCCTCAACAGCTTAGGTTGACGTTCAACCCGCGCCGGAAAGCTGGAGCATCCGCGCCGCCAATTCTCGTTCACCCATCACGACATGCGGCACGCCCATCCCTTCGAGATGCGCGACCTCCGCATCGCTGTGCGCCCGAGCGATCACCTGCAGCTTGGGGTTAAGATGCCGCGCATGCTCATGGATCGCGCCGCCCTCGAACCCTTCGGGTACTGCGATCAGCAATCGCCGCGCCTCGCAAATGCCTGCCGCCATCAGATGGCGGTCCTCCAGCGCGCTTCCCCGCACGACAGGGTGCCCGGCTTCCTCGGCCTCCTCTGCTCGCTCGGCATCCGCCTCCAGAACCACGAAATGCGCTTTGCGTTCGGCCAGCCGTTCCGCGATCAACTTGCCGACACGTCCATAGCCGACCAGGATGACATGGCCGATATGCGGCCGTTGGCGTGCCTTTTCCGCTTCTTCTTCCTCCTCGATTTCCTCCTTTTTATGTCCCCGCACGATCATCGAGAAGATGAAGGGGTTGAGGAAGATCGACACGATCGCCCCCGCTAGAATCAGGTCGCGTCCCTCCGCCGGAAGCACACCAAGCCCCGTGCCGAGCGTCGCGAGGATGAACGAAAACTCGCCGATCTGAGCCAGGCTTGCTGCAATGGTCAGAGCCGTGTCACCTGGATATCCGAACGCACGCACTATCGCAAAGGCGGCAATGGACTTGCCGACGATGATGATCGCCACGGTGGCGAGCAGCGGTAGAGGCTGCTCGATCAGCACCGCCGGGTTGAACAGCATGCCAACCGATACGAAGAACAGCACGGCGAAGGCATCGCGCAATGGCAATGTCTCCTCCGTCGCGCGGCGGCTGAGCGGCGTCTCACCCAGGATCATGCCTGCGAAGAAGGCGCCAAGAGCGAACGACACGTCGAACGCAACCGCTGCGCCGAAGGCGACGCCCAGAGCGATGGCAAGCACAGCCAAACGAAACAGCTCGCGCGACCCCGTGTGAACCACCCAATGCAGCGCCCAGGGAATGACCCGGCGGCCCACGAGCAGCATCAAAGCCACGAACCCGGCAACCTTCAGCAAGGTGCTGAGGAGAGGCGCCAACAGATCGCCCATTCCGGCTGAAGCATCAGCGTTGTTCATTACCTTTGCCAGCGCGGGCAGCAGCACAAGCGCCAGCACCATCACAAGGTCTTCCACGATCAGCCAGCCCACGGCTATGCGTCCGCGCCGCGTTTCGACAAGGTCGGCGCCCTGCAGGGCGCGCAGCAGCACGACCGTGCTCGCCACCGATAGGGCAAGGCCGAACACGATACCGCCCATAACCGGCCAGCCCATATAGTGCGATAGCCCCAGGCCAAGCAGCGTCGCGACCGCGATCTGCCCTATGGCTCCCGGCACCGCGATATTCCTGACCGAAAGCAGGTCACGCAGAGAAAAATGTAGCCCGACCCCGAACATCAAAAGGATGACGCCAATCTCGGCCAGTTCGTTAGCCAAGCTGGTGTTGGCTACAAAGCCTGGCGTGAAGGGGCCAACCATGATCCCGGCGATGAGATAGCCGACGAGCGGCGATAATTTGAGGCGATGCGCAATGGCACCCATTATGAAAGCAACAACAAGGCCCGCGACGATTGTTCCGATCAGGGGCGTGTGGTGAGGCATAAACGTCCTTCCCTGTCTGCCGGCGGAGCGTTTATCGCCTCCACCGGCAGCATATCATATTTTCATTCTGCAACCGCCAGCATGGCGGCCGACAACAAGGCTCCAGCAGCACCCAGTCCAGCCAATACTGTGGGCATGAACCACCATGGCGGACGGCGTTTGCTGCGGCGCGACCGTCTCCGGACCATCAAAAAATCTCCTGTCCTGACGATTTAACGGAATATACGTTAGATCAGGGCAGGTGGCGCGCGGGCGTGGAAGCCATTGGGAAAGTGCCTTTGCACGCGTTGCGTGATGGCAGGACTGGCTACGGGAAGCGGGCGCAACAGCCAGGCGACGACCAATATCGCCGTAGCGAAGACCAGCCATTGTATGACTGAAGTCACGGGCGCAATGCTGTCATTGTCGCCTGGGGCGCTCACGCGCTCGCCTGGCGGGATCGACAGAGCCCGCGCTTTCAAAACCACGTCCGTAGTTGCCGGATTGAAGGCGGAACCGGTTATCTTGCTGGACGGGGGGCCCAGGGGCGTAAGGGCGCTCAACAACGCGACGCTGATCGCCATCCACAGGGTCAGCATGAAGAGCAGCCTGCCGCTCATGCTTTCTGTCCTGTCAGATCTAGGCATCATGCGCGGCGAGTTTCCTTCCGGGACCGAAGATAGGCTCTAGCCCGCGCAAAAACCACCCCCTAGAATGGGGCATCCCGGTTGACAGAAGCGAGTCAGTCCACTACCGGGCCAAATTCCCGCGCGGGTCAACAGGACTTCATGTCCTCGACGATCTGCGTAAAGCAGATTTGAACGAGAAGAGAAGAGCCATGTTCGCAGTCGTGCGCACGGGCGGCAAGCAGTATCGCGTCGCCGCCGGAGACAAGATCGTCGTCGAGAAGCTGGCCGGTGAGGCTGGTGACAAGGTGACGTTGGATGACGTCCTGTTCGCCGGCGAAGGCAGCGACGTGAAGGATGCCAGCAAGCTGACCGTCGCTGCGGAGATCATCGCGCAGGCGAAGGGCGAAAAGGTTATCGTTTTCAAGAAGCGTCGTCGGCATAACTACCGCCGCCGCAACGGCCACCGCCAGAATCACACGATCCTGAAGATCGTGTCGATCGCCTGAGCCGCAGTCCAGTTTCGAGGAGTTTGAGTCATGGCACATAAAAAAGCTGGCGGTTCATCGCGTAACGGTCGCGATTCAGAATCGAAGCGCCTTGGCGTGAAGAAGTTCGGCGGTCAGGAAGTGATCGGCGGCAACATCATCATCCGCCAGCGTGGCACCCGCGTATATCCTGGCCGCAATGTCGGCATGGGTAAGGACCATACCCTCTTCGCCCTTGGCGAAGGTCGCGTGGTATTCCACACTGGCAAGCTCGGCCGCAAATATGTGTCGGTCGATGCGATGGCTGAAGCAGCCGAATAACGGACGATCAATGACGGATCGTCCCTCATCATCGGGGCGATCCTTCCGGAGATTGGTTTCAAACCGTCTTCGGTAATCCGAGGGAAAAAAGGGCGCCCCATTAGGGAGCGCCCTTTTTTCTGTTCGGCGGCACCTCCCCTCATTTTCCCTCAAACCTCTGGAACCCTGGGGCTTCTCGCGCGTCATGCGGCCGGGGCTCAGCCAGAGGAAGAAGTCGTCAAGCCGTAACTTTTTGCGGCCATTGGCGTGTCGATCAGAGGAGAGATTTTAAAATGTTCGCCCGCACCCCCCGTTTGCTCCTGAGACCCGGTTGGATGGAAGACGCATCCGCGCTGGCCGAGGCGTTCGGCGATCCGGCGGTTCTGCGCAACCTGACCCGGGCCCCGGCGTCCTACGGCATTGATGACGCGCGCCACTTCCTCTCGCTTCCCCAGGACAACTGCCTGCCAAGCCTTCTGGCCTTTTCCCGTACTCGCGGCGCCCCGCGCCTTGTCGGCGGCTGCGGCGTTCACTTGGGCGAAGATGGCACGCCGGAGCTGGGTTACTGGATAGCACGACCCTATTGGGGCCTCGGCTTCGCGACCGAGGCGGCGCGCGCTGTATTCAGCATGGCACGGGCTGGGGGCGTCAGTGGAATTCAGGCCGTGCATTTTGCCGATAACCCTGCATCGGGCAACGTCCTCCGCAAGATCGGTTTCCGCCATACGGGCCGGGTCGAGCAACGCTATAGTCCCGCGCGGGGCGCAATGGCCGATTGCCTGGTCTTCGAAGAAGGTGTGGCCGGACGAATGACGATCGACCCGGCCATGGACCTTTATGAGGATGCACTGCCCGCACTTGCGGCCTGAATGAAGGGCGTGGATGGCGTTTCTATACGCCGTCCACGCTGGTGAATTATCAGTTTGAGGTCGACAGCAGACGGCGAGGTTTAATTCCGCACCATAAGCGGCTATGGGCCAGCCCATGCATTTTCTGGATCAGGCGAAGATTTACATCAAGTCCGGCTGGGGCGGCCCCGGCGCGGTCAGTTTCAGGCGTGAGAAATATGTCGAATATGGCGGGCCCGACGGCGGCAACGGCGGCAAGGGTGGAGATATTATTTTCGAAGCGGTAGCCGGCCTCAACACCCTGATCGACTTCCGCTACACACAGCATTTCAAGGCACAGCGCGGCCTGCCGGGCGCAGGCAAGAATCGTTACGGCGCGGGTGGTAATGATCTGGTCATCAAAGTTCCTGTCGGAACGCAAATCCTGTCCGATCCCCAGCCTATAGAGGGGACGGAGGACGAGGATGGTTATCCGGAATATGAGGAACAGGAACTGCTCGCCGACTTCACCGAGGTAGGGCAGCGCCTCGTCTTCTTGCGCGGCGGCGACGGCGGCCGTGGCAACCTGTCCTACAAAACAAGCACTAACCGTGCGCCGCGACAGCATGGAACCGGTTGGCCGGGGCAGGAAATGTGGGTGTGGCTGCGCCTCAAACTGCTCGCTGATGTTGGTTTGGTCGGCATGCCGAATGCGGGCAAATCGACCTTCATCAATCAGGTTACCAACACCAAAGCCAAGGTCGGAGCCTACGCTTTCACCACGACCAAGCCCCAGCTTGGTGTCGTAACGCATCGTGACAGGGAGTTCGTGCTGGCGGATATCCCCGGCCTGATCGAGGGCGCGGCGGAGGGCGCAGGCATTGGCGACCGGTTCCTGGGCCATATCGAGCGTTGCCGGGTGCTGCTGCATCTGATCGATGCCACCGGAGACGATCCGGTGGAACAATTCCGCATCGTGCAGGACGAACTGGAGGCCTATGGCGAAGGGCTGGCCGACAAGCCGCAGATCGTAGCGCTCAACAAAGGCGATCTTCTCGGACAGGAGTTGATGGACGACATCGCCGCTCAGCTTTACCGCGAGGCTGGCGTGGAGAAGATATTTATCATCTCCGGCGCCACCGGCGAAGGCGTGAAGCCACTGTTGGATGCCGTGCTGCCGCTGCTACAGGACAAGCCGGACAAGGAGGAGGAGACGGGCGATGAAGGCGACTCGACATGGTCGCCGATTTGACAGCCCATTGTTCCGCATTTCCTCCTAGCGTTACCGAACGGAACTGATCCAGTGACTCCCCCTTCGTCAGGTTTCCCTCCCTCCCAGATAAGGCGGCTGGTCATCAAGATCGGTTCGGCCTTGCTCGTGGATGGAAACGGAGAGGTCCGCGAGGCTTGGCTCCGCACGCTGGTGGAAGATGTGGCTGCGCGCAAGGCTGCGGGGCAGCAGATCATCATCGTATCGTCAGGCGCCATCGCGCTGGGCGCGCGGCGGCTAAAGCTGCCTAAGGGCGGGCGCGGCAGCCTGGAGGATGCGCAGGCCGCAGCGGCGACGGGCCAGATTGCGCTATCTCAATGCTGGGCGCGCCTGTTGCAGGACAAAGGCATCACTGCCGCCCAGATGCTGGTGACGCTGGACGACCTTGAACATCGGCGGCGCTATCTCAACGCGTCGGCAACTCTGGAACGGCTGATCACGCTGGACGTCGTACCAGTCGTCAATGAAAATGACAGCGTCGCGACGGCCGAAATCCGTTTCGGCGACAATGATCGTCTGGCAGCGCGCATCGGACAGGCAGCACGGGCTGACGCAGTCGTGCTGCTTTCCGACGTTGACGGGCTTTACACCGCCAATCCGCATGTCGATGCGAGCGCCATGCTGATAGAGACAATCGAGCGCATCGATGCGCGGATCGCGGGAATGGCGGACAGCGGTTCAGCCTCAGGAATGGGGTCCGGGGGCATGACGTCCAAAATAGAGGCGGCGCGGATCGCGACCGGGGCTGGGGCCCATCTCGCGATCATATCCGGGAAGGTCGATGCACCGCTGTCTCATTGGTCGAATGGCGGCAGGGGATCGATCTTCATCGCCGCGCCAGCGAAGCGAGCCCGGAAGGGATGGCTGGCGGGGCGGCTCACCGTTCGCGGCCGCATCGTCGTTGACGCGGGCGCGGAAAAGGCTTTGGATCGCGGCAACAGCTTGCTGCCCGCGGGTGTGGCCCAGATTGAAGGCAGCTTCGTGCGAGGGGATGTTGTCGACATCGTCGCGCCCGGCGGCCGGGTAATCGCCCGGGGCCTCAGCGAATATGACAGTGAGGAAGCGGCGCGGATCGCGGGCAAGCGGAGCGAGGATATCGCGGCGCTGCTTGGGCATCTCCCGCGATCAGTGCTTGTTCATCGCGATCAGATGGCGATGGTCTGACATCCCATGAAATTACGCATTGCCATGACGGGCGCGACAGGTTTCGTCGGCGCCGAAACGCTGAATCAGGCTCTTGAAGCTGGTCATCATGTGACGGCTATCACCCGAAAGGCGCAGCCGCCTCGCGCCCGGCTGAAATGGGTGCATGGCTCGCTTGAAGATCGCGCGGCGCTCAACACGCTTGTGCGGGACGCTGATGTGGTGATCCATATTGCGGGTGTCGTGAACGCCCCGGACCGCGACGGGTTCGAGGCTGGCAACGCTCGTGGCACCATGGCGGTGGTCGACGCCATGCGGCAGCGGGGTGTGCGGCGGCTGGTTCATGTATCGTCCTTGGCCGCGCGCGAGCCGAAGCTGTCTGACTATGGCTGGTCGAAGGCTTTGGCGGAGCGTCATGTCAAGGCTAGCGGCCTTGATTGGACGATCGTGCGACCGCCCGCGATTTACGGGCCTGGCGATCGGGAAATGCTGGAACTGTTCCGCATGGCCAAGCGCGGCATCATGCTGCTGCCTCCCGGTGGACGGCTGTCGCTGATTGAGGTGAGCGATCTTGGCCGGTTGCTGCTGCGGCTTGCTGGCGAGACGGAGATAAGCCTTGCCCACTGTTACGAGGCGGATGATGGCACGCCCGGAGGGTGGGACCATCTGGACTTTGGGCAGGCTGTTGGCCGGGCGGTCGGCAAGGATGTGCGAACCTTTGCCACCCCGAACTGGGCATTGGGCCTGGGTGCCCGGTTGGACCGCATTCTACGGGGCAAGGGTGCAAAGCTCACACAAGATCGTGTCAGCTATTTCTGCCATCCCGACTGGGTAGTAACCAAGCGCAAGCAGCCTCCCAAGAGGCTTTGGGTGCCTCAGGTGTCGACAGAGGAAGGGCTCAAGGCGACCGCCGAAGCCTATCGGGTCAAAGGTTGGCTTTGAGCCATCACTGATCGCTCTGGATTGACGGCTTTCTGGAGCGGCGTTCGGCTACGAATTCACTGATGGCTTGGCCGCTGGCGTTGAGCAGCGGATAGGTGCGCGCGTCCGACAGCCAATCGGGGCGGCGTTCACCGCTTCCGTAGAAAGTGTCGTAGAATAGGCTGAATGCCAGGAAGACGAGAGTTGCGCCGATTAGTCCCTTGATCGCGCCAAAGCCGCCGCCGAGAACGCGATCGACAGGGCCAAGGATGGATTGGCGCGTGCGGCGGCCGATGGCGTGGGCCAGGAGTTTTCCTGCGCCGAAAGTGACGCCGAAAACCAGAATGAATGCAAGAATTGCCGCGCCTCCGGTCGTACCGACGAAGGGGGCGAGGAGTTCGGTAGCTGAAGGATGGAAGAGGCGGATGGCGAAGATGCCCAGGACCCAGGCGATCAGCGACAGGGTTTCAAGAACGAAACCACGAAGCAAACCCAAGACTGTGCAACCGCCGATGGCGAGAAGGACGAGGATATCGACGGCGTTCATGTGGGTCGGGCTATCCGCGGCCGAGCATCTGGTCAACCAGTTGGCTTAAGGCGCGATAGCCGCTGACGGCGATCCCCTTCACCCCATCGGCGACCGCGGAAGGAACATAGGCGCGTTCGAAGCCGAGCTTTGCCGATTCGCGCAGGCGAAGCGGCGCATGGGCGACCGGGCGGATTTCCCCTGACAGCGCGATTTCGCCAAATAAAACCAGATCGGCGGGCACCGGCCGTTCCGCGAGCGCCGATATGAGCGCGGCAGCGACGGCAAGGTCAGCGGCAGGGTCGGACAAGCGATAACCGCCCGCGACGTTCAGATACACTTCGCAGGTCGAGAAGCTGAGACCGCAGCGCGCCTCTAGCACGGCGAGGATCATGGCGAGGCGGCCGCTGTCCCAGCCCACCACCGCGCGACGGGGCGTGGCGCCGCTGGATAGGCGAACGACGAGCGCCTGTATCTCGACCAGCACTGGTCTAGTGCCCTCCAGCGCGGGAAAGACGGTCGCGCCGGTCACGGTTTCGTCGCGATGGGTAAGAAACAGAGCCGAAGGGTTCGCGACTTCTTCCAGCCCCTCCGCCACCATCGCGAAAACGCCGATCTCATCCGTGCCGCCAAAGCGATTCTTGATCGCGCGCAGGATGCGATATTGGTGACTGCGCTCGCCTTCGAAGCTCAGCACGGTATCGACCATATGCTCCAGCACGCGCGGCCCGGCGATGCTGCCATCCTTGGTGACATGGCCGACCAGGATGACAGCGGTGCCGCGCTGCTTGGCGAAGCGGATCAGTTCCTGGCTGGATGCGCGCACCTGACTGACGGTGCCCGGTGCGCCTTCGATCAGGTCGCTGTGCATCGTCTGGATCGAATCGATGACGAGCAGCGCAGGCGGCTCCCCCTCCCCCAAGGTGGTCAATATGTCCCGCACGGAGGTTGCGCTGGCGAGCTGCACGGGCGCGTTGCCAAGGCCGAGGCGCTGCGCCCGGAGGCGGACCTGGTCCGCCGCTTCCTCACCGCTGATATAGGCAACGGAAAGACCGCGCGCGGCGATGCGGGCAGCGGCCTGAAGCAGCAGGGTCGATTTGCCGATGCCGGGATCACCGCCAATCAGCGTGGCTGATCCGGGAACGATGCCGCCGCCCAGGGCGCGATCGAACTCGGCAATCCCGGTGCTCGTCCGCTGGGGCAGTTCGACCTGGCTGTTCAGCCCGACAAGCGTCAGCGCGCGCCCGCCGGTTTGCAGATCGTGGCGCGCCGAAAAGATTGTCTCTGCCGCCTCCTCGACAATGCTGTTCCATTCGCCGCAGTCGTCGCACTGCCCCTGCCATCGGGAAGAGAGGGTGCCGCATTGCTGGCAGACGAATTTGCGCTTAGCCTTGGCCATCTGCGAGCTATGGCTTGCAGTTGTGAACGTTTCAAGAACAAAGAAGCGCCTGGATCGCTCCTCCCTTTGCCAGCGCCATGGCACGGACATGATGAACCTGCCCGAGGGTGCTGGAAACTCATGCTGATGTGGCGCATTGTTTCGCCATGAAGTCCTTTCGCGTCGCCAGCTACAATATCCGCAAAGCCATTGGCACCGACCGCCGCCGCAGCCCCGAGCGAGTATTGGAGGTGCTGGGAGAACTGAATGCGGACGTCATCGCACTTCAGGAAGCGGATCGTCGCTTTGGCGTGCGCACCGCGGCCATTCCGCCCTGGCTGCTGGAATCGATGAGCCCCTACAAGCCTGTGCCCCTGAATGTGCAGGTCGATTCGATGGGATGGCATGGCAACGCGATCCTGGTGCGGAAGGAGGCCGAGATCGGCACTCATGACGTGCTGCACCTGCCCTGCCTGGAGCCCCGCGGTGCGACCATGGCGGAGGTGGAGCTGGGCAAGGCGAAGCTGCGCATCTTTGGCATGCATCTCGACCTTTCGGGCCTGTGGCGGCGGAAGCAGGCGGCAGCAGTCATTCACGCGGCGGCGCAGCGGGACGCGATGCCCACGGTGTTGATGGGCGACCTGAATGAATGGAGCGCCAACCGGGGATGTCTGGCGGACTTTGCCCGGCACTATGCTTTCGCTCCGTGCGGGCGGAGCTTTCACGCGCGGCGGCCCGTGGCGCGGCTCGACCGGATCATGCATTGCCGTCAGTTGAAGCTGGTGGACAGCGGCGTGCATGACAGCGCGGCGTCCCGCAAGGCTTCGGACCATCTGCCGATCTGGGCGGAGTTTCGGTTGTGAGGTGGCGCGTTTTCATGGGGGTGAAAGTGCAAAAACATCGCCCGCTCGCCTCGAGGAAAAGTAGACCCCTTCGACAAGCTCAGGGCGAACGGAGGAGAGGTTTAGGGCCGGGGGGCTGCGCCGCATGAAGGAGCGCGAACTTCGGCTTGCGCTGGTCTGCTATGGGGGGATCAGCCTTGCCGTCTACATGCATGGCATCACCAAGGAAATCTGGCGGCTGGCGCGGGCGAGCCGGGGGTTTCATGACGGCACCCCGAGCAGCGAGGGTAGCGAGGCCGTTTACAGGAAGCTGCTGGAGGATCTGGAGGCGGCAAGCGGCGTGCGGTTGCGGGTGATGCCGGACATCATCGCCGGGGCAAGCGCTGGCGGGATCAACGGGATCTTTCTGGCGCAGGCGATCGAAACGGGGCAATCGCTGGAGCCGCTCACCGATCTGTGGCTGGAAAATGCCGATGTTGAGCGGCTGCTGGACCCCGATGCCCGTCCAGCAAGGCGCATCAGCAAATTCTGGGCAACCCCGCTGGTGTGGATGGCGGCGCGGCGGCCGGGCGACACGGTCGAACGCACCGTCGCGCCCGACACGCGCGAGGAGGTGCGGCAGAAGCTGTCCCACTTCATTCGGTCCAGATGGTTCGAGCCTCCCTTTGGCGGCGAAATCTTCACGGCGATGCTGTTGGATGCATTCGATGCGATGGAGGCGGCCGAGCGCGGGCCGCCCCTGCTGCCGGACGGGCACCCGCTCGACCTGTTCGTCACGGTCACTGATTTTGAAGGTCACCCCCAGAGCCTGAACCTCAACAGCCCGCCCCAGGTGGTGGAAACCGAACATCGCCTGTCCGTCGGCTTCCGGGCGCGGGGCCGCGGCGACCGCCTTTTCGCCGACCCGGCGGAGCTGGTATTCGCCGCGCGCGCGACAGCGAGCTTCCCGGGCGCCTTCCCGCCCTTCACCGTGCGGGAACTCGATCGGGTGCTGAAGCAGCGTCACCGTGCCTGGCCGACCCGCGACGCTTTTCTGGCCCATGCCCTGCCCCGCCACTGGGCGCGCGGCAATGCGGAAGACGCGATCCTGATCGATGGGTCGGTACTGGCGAACGCGCCCTTCGCTCAGGCGATCGGGGCGCTGCGGAACCGCCCATCGCGGCGCGAGGTCGACCGGCGCTTCGTCTATATCGATCCCAAGCCCGGCCATCGGTCCATCCGGCTGAACCGGGAGGGTGAGCAGGAAGACGCCACGGCAGAGGAAAAAGCGCAATTGCCCGGCTTTTTCCGCACCATTTTCGGGGCGCTCAGCGACATTCCACGCGAGCAGCCGATCCGCGACAATCTGGAAGCGATCGATCGTCATTCGTCGCGCATTCGGCGGATGGTCCGGATTTTGAACGCGCTGAGGCCCGGGATCGAGGCGGAGGTCGAAAATACGATCGGCGGCATGCTGTTCCTCGACCGTCCGACGCCCGCTCGTTTGTCCGCGTGGCGCGCGAAGGCGCAAATGCGCGCCGCGAATTCGGCGGGTTTCGCTTTCCCGGCCTATGGTCATTTGAAGCTGTCGGGCATCGTCGAGGATCTTGCCGTCCTGCTGTTCCGCCTCAGCGGCGAAGACAGCCCGATGATGCGGGAGAATTTTCGTCAGGCCTTGTGGTCCCATGTCCGGGCGATTGGTGCGGACAAGCTGATCGAGGATGTGGGGCCGACCTCGCCACCTGTCGCCTTCTTTCGCACCCATGACCTCAGTTTCCGCATTCGCCGCCTGCGCTTTCTGGCGCGGCGGCTCGCGGAAACATTGGAGATCGATTCGCAGGCTGACGCCGCGGCGATCCAGAAGATGCATGACGCCATCTACCAATCGATGGCGCATTATACGGAATGCGAGGGCACGGATTTCTATAACGGCGCGATCCGGGCCGCAGCCAGGGACGTGCCGTCCGATCCTGCCGCTGCGCTGGAAGCGATCGCACAGGCACGCGATTTGAAGGCGCGGGATGACGTGGCCGACATGGTGCTGGCCGAAGCGCTCGCCGGGCTGCCGAAAGCGGAGCGGCGGATCATGCTGCTCTCCTATCTTGGCTTTCCCTTTTACGACATCGCCACCCTACCGTTGCTCCAAGGCCACGCCATGGAAGAATATGATCCGGTAAAGGTGGACCGCATTTCTCCGGAAGATTGCAGCGCTATTCGGCCGGGAGGCGCGGATGCGACCTTAAAAGGCATTGAATTCAACAACTTTGGTGCATTTTTCAGCAGGGCTTATCGTGAAAACGACTATTTGTGGGGACGCCTTCATGGTGTCGAGCGGCTGCTGGATATCGTAATTTCCACATTACCCGCGGCAAGCCGCCTTTCGGAAGACCGTGTGCGCGATTATAGGCAAGCCGCATTCTTGGCGATTCTCGATGAGGAGGAACAGCGACTGCCGCATGTCGCTGATCTCATTGCCATTTTGCGGGAGGAAATCGGTGGGCGCACGGGTGGGGCTGTTTCCATTGATGGTGATGCTGGCACTGACCGCCGGCTGCCGTGACGCGTCTGGCGATGCTGCGTCCTCGGAGAACGCCTCCATCCCTCAGCCCGTGCTTTCCGCCAATGCGATCGAAGGCGAGCTAATCGAAGTGGTCGCCGCGCCGCAGCGCCCGTCTGCGCAAGTGACCGTGCAAGCGCAGCCCGCGCCGCGCGGATCGCTCGACCTGCCCCCTTCTCCCGATGCTGCTCTGGCGACGCCTTTCCCGCAGGAAGTTACCAGCTTCATGGTCGATCGCGACAGCTGCGACCATTTCCGGGGGGAAGAGCCCTATGATGGAGAAAGGCGCGTGTTCCTGATGGAGAGCATCGCCGAACTATGCACCGGCACCGACGCGAAACTCGCCATGCTGCGCCGCCGCTATGCTGGAGATTCGGCCGTCATCGCGGCGCTGCATGGCTATGAGGATCGCATCGAGGGGCAACCCTGATCGACCGATCAGGCGCTGAGTAGTGCGTCGATCGCCTTTGCAAGATCTATGTCACGGCGCGACAGGCCATCGGCGTCATGGGTCGTCAAGGTAATGTCGACGCGATTATAGACGTTGAACCATTCGGGATGGTGGTTCGCCTGTTCGGCGAGCAGCGCCACTCTGGTCATGAAACCGAACGCTTCGCTGAAGTCGGAAAAGGTGAAGCGCCGCTTGATCCCCTCCGGCTCCGCCACCAGCGTCCATTCCGGGAGGGAAGCGAGCTCCTGCGCCCGTTCATCGCCGGACAGTTTACCAATCATGGCTCTATCCTCATAATAGTGTTTCGCCTATGTCGCAGCCATGTCAGACGCCGGTCAACCCCCTCTTTTCGCGCCAACCGTGGCGCAGATCGAACGACTGGCGCTTGAGGCGCTGGGGCGTTTGCCGGACCCTTTCCGATCCCATCTGTCCAATGTCGTCCTGTTCGTCGAGGAATTTGCCGACGATCGGATATTGAAGGAGATGGAGATCGATGACCCGTTCGGGCTGACCGGGCTTTACAGCGGGCGGCCCGTGGGGGAAGCCGAGCAGACGGGGGACAGCCCGCCTACAGTGCATCTTTTCCGGCGGCCGCTGCTGGATGAATGGGTGGAGACGGGCGTGCCGCTCGATGCGCTGATTACCCATGTGGTGGTGCATGAGATCGGCCACCATTTCGGGCTTTCCGACGTCGACATGCAGGTGCTGGAGGACATGGTCGCGTCATGAGCGGCGTGGCGCTGCGGTTGTCGGGCATCGCCTGCGCGCGTGGCGGGCGGTTGCTGTTCAGGGGCGTGGACCTGGCGCTGGAACAGGGGGAGAGCGCTCTGCTTCGGGGGCCGAACGGGATCGGCAAGTCTAGCCTCATGCGCATTTGCGCGGGGCTGCTGCGGCAGACGGCGGGGAGGATCGAGCGGCGCGGCAGGATCGCGCTGGCGGACGAGCGGCTGGCGCTCGATCTGGAAGAGCCTTTGGCGCAAGCTCTCGGCTTTTGGGCGCGGCTGGATGGTGCGGACGGACATGCGCTTGATGGTGCATTGGAAGCTATGGCGCTGGGGCCGCTTGTGGGAATTCCGGTGCGGATGCTGTCGACCGGGCAGCGCAAGCGGGCGGCGCTGGCGCGGGTGATTGCGAGCGGCGCTGAGCTGTGGCTGCTGGATGAGCCGGGCAATGGGCTGGACGATGCGTCGCTTGGCCTGTTGGGCGCGGCGGCGGCGGCGCATCTGGCGCGGGGGGGGATTGTGCTGGCGGCTTCGCATCAGCCGCTGCCGATGAAGTCGCCCGTGGTGATCGACCTTGCCGCCTATGTCGCGGAGGAGGCGGCGTGAGGGTGATGGCGCTGCTGGTGGCGCGGGATTTGAGGCAGGCGTGGCAATCGGCCGGGCTGTGGTTGCCGGTGGCATTCCTGCTGCTGGTGGCGAGCCTGTATCCCTTTGCCGTGGGACCTGACGCGGCGCTGTTGCGGCGGTCGGGTGGCGGGATGCTGTGGATCGCGGCGCTGCTGGCGAGCCTGTTGCCCGTGGACCGACTGATCGCGCCTGACCGGGACGCAGGGGTGCTTGATCAGATCGCCTTGCGCGGCGTGGGCGATGAAACGCTGATGCTGGCGCGGCTGATCGCGCATTGGCTGGGATTCGGGCCCGCACTAATGATCGCAACCCTGCCTGCGAGCGCGCTCCTGAAGCTGGACGCCGCGACGGTGTGGATGCTGGAACTGGGGCTGCTGATCGGCACGCCTGCGCTCGCGGCATTGGGGTTGCTGGTGGCGAGCCTGACGGCGGGGCTGCGGTCGAGCGGGGCGCTGGCCGGGCTGCTTGCGTTGCCGCTCGCCGTGCCGCTGCTGATATTCGGTGCGGGGACGCTGGGCGACGGCAGTGGAGCGGCGCTCAAGTTCCTGGGCGCGGCGTCGCTGCTGCTGGTTGCCATCACGCCCTTTGCGGCGGGGGCTGCGATCAGGGCGGGACGGGAATGGTAGGGTTCGCCGCCTCGCTGTTATTCGTTCTGATCTGGTCGACCGGCTTCATCGTCGCGCGGGGCACGGTGCCGCATGGCGCGCCGGAATTGATCCTGAGCGTGCGCATGACGCTCACGGCTCTGCTGCTGGGATTTGTGGCGTGGCGTGCCGGGCAGAAGCTGCCCCGAGGCAAGCGGCTGATGCTGCATCTGGCAGCGGGCGCGATGCTGCATGGGGTTTATCTGACCGTGAGCTGGTGGGCCGTCTATCGCGGAATGCCTGCTGGCATCATGTCGCTGCTCGGCGCGCTGCAGCCGCTGATGGTGGCCGTGGCAGGCGCATTCCTGCTGGGCGACCGCCTGCTCGCGCGCGGGTGGGCGGGCCTGGCGATCGCCATTGCGGGCGTCGTCTGCGTGCTGCTGCCAGCGATCGAACGATCGGGCGCGGGCGCGGTGCCGCTGCTCCCCGTGGTAGCGGGCTTGCTGTCGGTAGTAGCGATGGCGGCAGGGACGCTGGTGCAGCGCGGCTCGCTGTCAGGGGATGGCATATGGATTTCCGGCGCGGTGCAAAATGCAGGCGGCGCGTTCGTCGCCATCACCGCCGCCCTGATCGCTGGGGAGACCCGCTGGGATGGCGCGCCTATCCTGTGGCTGGGGCTCGCATGGTCAGTGCTGGGCCTGTCAGCGGGCGGCCTGTCGCTGCTGGTATGGCTGGTGCGGACGCAAGGTCCGACGCGGATGTCGATGCTGCTGCTCTTGGTCCCGCCGCTTGCTGCGGTGGAGGCGTGGCTGCTATTTGGTGAGAAGCTGGTGCCGATCCAGTTGGCCGGCTTCGCGCTGGCGCTGGGCGGAGTGCTGCTGGGCCGGTCACAAGGCAAGCGGGAAACGGTCAACGAACCAGCTTAGGCTAGCGGGCGATTAGGCGAGGAGAAAAGCCTCCTTCGACTGCCTGCTTGCAGCAGGCGCTCAGGACAGGCTTCGATAAGCTCAGGGCGAACGGCGATGGTAAGGCCCTGCTTCTCGCCGGGTGCGCGCCGATCTGCCTCCTTCGCGTAGCAGGTTCTCAGGCGTCCCTTAGCCGCTCGTGATGGCGGATCACTTCATCGATGATGAAGCGCAGGAATTTTTCGGTGAAATCGGGATCGAGATTGGCATCCGTCGCCAGCTGACGCAGGCGGCTGATCTGACGCTCCTCCCGGCCCGGATCGGCGGGCGGCAGGGCGTGAGTCGCCTTATATTCGCCGACAGCCTGGGTGATCTTGAAGCGTTCCGCGAGCATGAACACGAGGGCGGCGTCGATATTGTCGATGCTCTCGCGATACCGCTTCAAAGTGTCGTCCACGCTCGTCCCTTCCGAATATCCGCGCGCTTTTTGCCCCATCCGTCGCTCTGTGCAAGCTATTCCCGCTTGCTATCTGCATTTTGCGCCGCCACATGGGCCGGGTCATGACCGCACCTGCCCCCGGCCCCATCTCCGGCAATGTCCACCCCATCGGCCGCGCCAACGGCGAGCCTTCGCTCACCCCCATGATGGCGCTGGTTGCCGACGGCATGAACCAGGTCAATGCGGTCATATTGGACCGGATGCAGTCGCGCATTCCCCTGATCCCGGAACTGGCCGGCCACCTGATCGCGGGCGGCGGCAAGCGGATGCGCCCGATGCTGACCCTCGCCTGCGCTCAATTGGTCGGCTATGCGGGCAGCCGCCACTATAAGCTCGCAGCGGCGGTCGAGTTCATTCACACCGCAACACTGCTGCATGATGATGTGGTCGATGGATCGGGCCTGCGCCGGGGCCGCAAGACCGCCAATATCATCTGGGGCAACAGCGCCAGCGTGCTGGTGGGCGATTTCCTCTTCTCTCGTGCCTTTGAGCTGATGGTCGAGGCGGAATCGCTGAAGGTACTGAAGATCCTGTCCAACGCCTCGGCCGTGATCGCGGAAGGTGAGGTCAATCAGTTGACCGCGCAGCGCCGCATCGACACGAGCGAAGAGCAATATCTGGACATCATCGGGGCGAAGACAGCCGCGCTGTTCGCCGCGGCCTGCCGCATATCCGCCGTCGTCGCGGACCGGGACGAGACGGAAGAAAAGGCGCTGGATGTCTATGGCCGGAACCTTGGCATCGCATTCCAGCTGATCGACGATGCGATCGACTATGAATCGGACGGCGCCACGATGGGCAAGGACGCAGGCGACGATTTCCGCGATGGCAAGGTGACGCTGCCCGTGATCCTGGCCTATGCCCGCGGTTCCGAAGAAGATCGCGCTTTCTGGAAGCAGGCGATCGCGGGCAATCGGGTCAGCGACGAGGATTTGGCGCATGCGACCGGGTTGCTGCGCAAGACGGGCGCGATCAACGATACGCTCGCGCGGGCAAGACTCTATGGCCAGCGCGCCATCGATGCGCTCGGCCGGTTCGACACGGGAAAGGCCAAGGCGGCGCTGACCGAAGCCGTCGAATTCGCCATCGCTCGCGCTTATTGAGGAACAGGCGCGCGCCGGTCGTCTAGGTGTGCAGGCGCATGTGGTTCTGACGACAGGGCGCGGCAGAGGCTGAAGCGGACGCGCATGGACATCATCCTATCTCCTGAAACGCTGGCCTTCCTTATGGCGGCGGCCCTGATTTCCGGATGCATCGACGCGATGGCTGGAGGCGGCGGGCTGATTTCCCTGCCCGCCTTGCTGGCGGCGGGCGTGCCGCCCGTAGCAGCCGTGGGCACGAACAAGCTGCAATCATCGCTGGGCACATTTGGCGCCTGCGTCGCTTACGCGCGCGCCGGGCATATGGATCTGAAGGCCTATCGCTGGCCGATTATCGCAGCATTTGTTGGGTCGGTAGGTGGCGCCTGGCTGCTTCAGCGGGTGGACCCCGGCATATTGGCGGGGTTGATGCCGGGTCTGCTGATCGCGCTCGCAGGCTATTTCACCTTCTCGCCCCGCTTAAGCGAGATGGATCGGCACAGCCGGGTGGGACTGGCGGGGCTGAGCCTGTCGATCGGCGTCATCGGTTTTTACGACGGCTTCTTTGGACCGGGTGCGGGAGCATTTTATGCCACCATCTTCCTGGCATTGGGCGGACTGGGCCTGGTCCGCGCGACGGCGCAGACAAAGGCGGCCAACCTTGCCAGCAATGTAGCGGGCCTGTTGACGATGGTCGCTGGCGGTCATGTGCTTTGGATCGCAGGGTTGACGATGGCTGTCGGCAGCATCACCGGCAGCCAGATCGGATCGCGCCTGGCCATGCGGTTCGGCAGCAAGCTGATACGGCCCCTGCTGATCATCATGTCCCTGGGGCTAACGGCTAAGATGCTGCTCGACCCGGACAACCCGGTCCATAGGCTGCTGTTTGGATAAAGCTTGGCATTGCACCGGCATTGCACCGGATGACGATTGGGGCGAGAGGAGCAAATCATGAGCGCCACCCTGCCCGTCCACGATATTCTCCCTCATTTGCTGAGCAGCCTGCGTGACAGGAACAGCGCGGTGCTGGTTGCGCCGCCGGGCGCTGGCAAGACGACGGCTGTCGCACCTGCCTTGCTGAATGAGCCGTGGTGTACGGGACAGGTGCTGCTGCTGTCCCCCCGCAGACTGGCAGCGCGCGCGGCGGCCGAGCGGATTGCGGAGCTGATGGGCGGCGTGCCGGGCGGGGTCGTTGGCTATGCGACGCGGATGGACAGCAGGCAGTCGGCCGCAACGCGCCTGCTCGTCCTGACGGAGGGGATTTTCGTCCGCCGGATCCAGGATGATCCGGAGCTTGCCGGAGTATCGGCGGTCCTGTTCGATGAAGTGCATGAGAGGAGTTTGGACAGCGACTTCGGGCTGGCACTGGCGCTGGATGCGCAGGCGGCGCTGCGTCCTGATCTGCGCATCGTGCCCATGTCGGCGACGTTGGATGGCGCGCGCTTTGCCGCGTTGCTGGACGATGCGCCGGTGCTGGAGAGCGAAGGCCGCATTCAGCCGCTGGAGTTGCGGCACATCGGCCGCGCCGCGGAAAAGTGGATCGAGGATGAGATGGCCGGGGCCGTGCGGCGGGCGCTGGCGGAGGAGGCCGACGGCGACCTGCTTGCGTTCCTGCCCGGCGTGGCGGAGATCGAGCGGACGGCGGAGCGGCTGGAGGGGATAGGCGTCGAGCTGCATCGGCTGCACGGCAGCCTGGACCCGGCAGCGCAGCGTGCCGCCATCCGTCCTTCACGGGAGGGAAAGCGCAAGGTGATCCTGGCGACCTCGATCGCCGAAACCAGCCTGACCATCGATGGAGTGCGGATCGTGATCGACTCCGGCCTGGCTCGAAGGCCGCGTTATGACCGGGCAGCGGGGGTGACGCGGCTGGTCACGGAACGGGCGAGCCAGGCAGCCGCGACCCAACGGGCGGGGCGTGCTGCAAGGCAGCGGCCGGGCGTGGCTTATCGGCTGTGGGAAGCGGCCGCCACGGCGGGCATGCCGCCTTTCGATCCGCCCGAGATATTGGAAAGCGATCTATCGAGCCTGCTGCTTGATTGCGCGTTGTGGGGGGTGAGCGACCCGGCCAGCTTGCGCTGGCTCGACCCGCCGCCCCGCCCCGCGCTGGATGAGGCGCGCAAGCGGCTGACGGTCTTGGAGGCGCTGGACGAGGATGGGCGGATAACGCCGCATGGCAAGGCGCTGGCGCGACTGCCGGTGGAGCCGCGGATCGGCCATATGCTGGTGCGCGCGGGCGAATTGGGGCTCGCTGAGGTGGCGGCGGAGATCGCGGTGCTGCTGGGCGAGCGGGGCATTGGCGGGCAGGATGTGGACCTGTCGCAACGGCGGTTACGCTGGCGGCGGGAAAGTGGAAAGCGGGCCGATGCGGCCAAGGCAATGGCCAGGCGCTGGGCGAAGCTGGTCGCTTCCGGACACAAAGCGGCGGCGGGCGAGCATGATGCGGGGCTATGTCTTGCGCTGGCCTTCCCTGACCGCGTTGCCAAGCGGCGCTCTGCCGACGGCGCGGAATGGACCAGCGTCGGCGGGCGCGGTTTTAGGCTTGATCCGCTGAGCCCGCTCGCGCGTGAGGAATGGCTTGCGGTGGGCGAAGTACAGGGCAGCGCGGCAGGAGCGCGTATCCTTTCGGCCGCGCCGATCAGCGAAACTGAAGTGTTGCGGCTGTTCAGCGCGCGGCTGAAGGAGCATCGGACGGTGCGGTTCCGGGCCGCAACGGGCGGTATCGAGGCTCTGCGCGAGAGGCGATTGGGCGCGGTGCGGCTGACGTCCGGATCGGATGACCGGCCGGACCCTGATGCTGTCGTAGCAGCTTTGCTGGATGGGGTCAGGCAGGGTGGACTTGATCTGCTGCCTTGGTCGGACGCGGCGCGATCACTGCGGATGCGGGCTGGCTTCGCGGGGGTGGAGGCGTTGTCGGATACTGCGTTGCTTGCGACGCTCGAAGATTGGCTTGCGCCCCTGCTCGCGGGCAAGAGGCGCCTGTCGGACATCGACCGGTCGCAATTATCCGGCGTTCTTGAGGGCATCATCGGCTGGGACGGCAAGCAACAGCTCGACCGCCTGGCTCCCCCGGCATTTCAATCGCCTGCCGGGAGCAGCCATGAGATCGACTATACAGCAGAAGGCGGGCCGCGCGTGGAGCTTCGGGTGCAGGCGCTGTTCGGCCTTGCCGAGCATCCGGTCGTCGGTAGCGAGCGCATCCCGCTGGTCCTCTCCCTCACCTCTCCCGCTGGGCGGCCGATACAGACGACGCGAGACCTGCCGGGCTTCTGGGCGGGAAGCTGGAGCGCGGTCGCAAAGGAGATGCGCGGGCGCTATCCCCGGCATCCATGGCCCGACGATCCGGCAGGCGCCGCCGCCACGCTCCGCACGAAACGCGCCGATGCCCGCGCCAAGCCTTGACTTCCGGGCGCTCGCTGGTGCAACGGACCCATCGCCCTTCCCAGGAGTTTGACGCGATAATGGCTGCGCGCATCTACCAGATTCAAAAAAATGCCCTCCAGTCCGGCAAGGCGCGGACCGACAAATGGGTATTGGAATTTGCGCCGAGCGAGGCGAAGAAGCCAGACCCGCTGACGGGCTGGGCCGGATCTGGTGATACGCAGAGCCAGGTGAAGCTGACCTTCCCATCGCTGGACGCGGCGCGTGCCTATGCCGACAAATATGAAATCGGCTACACCTTCATTCCGACCCCGCCCAAGACGCTGAAGATTCAGGCTTACGCCGACAATTTCCGGTAAGAGCGCGCAAGGCAGCTCATAATCGGGCGCGATGCTGCCTGATTGACGCCTTATTCCCTTGCCAAGAGGCGGGGCTTGGGGGCAAAAACCGCCCTTTCATGGGAAAGCTTTGAACAGATCATGACGGATCGCCAGCAGATTTTCGACAGCATCGCCGCGCAAATCGCTCCTTTCAACAAGAAGGGCATCGACCTCAGCGAAGCGACGACCTTCGCAGGCGACCTGGAATGGGACAGCCTGACCGTCATGGATTTCGTTGCGGCGATCGAGGATGAGTTCGACATCATCATCACCATGAACATGCAGGCTGAGATCGAAAATATCGGTCAGCTTGTGGACGCTGTGGCGAAGTTGAAGTGCTGATCCAGTCCCGCCCGTTCACTTCGCCCCTCCTGCGCCTTGCGCAGGACGGATGATGAAGAGGACGAGCAAGAATTTTCGACTGACGCATCTCGACTTGCTCGACGCTGCTCGAACCCTAACGGAAATATGCGATGACCGACGCTGTAGAGACCGCCACCGACGCCCATACGCCTGCTGAAGTCCCGGGCGCGCGCGACCTCTTTTCCAAATTCGATCCCTTGATCGCCGAGCGCGAAGCGCTGCTCGCGACTGGGGTGCGTGATCCCTTCGCGATCGTCATGGATGAGGTGAAGTCGCCTACTCAGGCGGTGATCAAGGGCAAGGACACGATCCTGCTCGGCACATATAACTATATGGGCATGACTTTCGACCCGGACGTCGTCGCGGCGGGCAAGAAGGCGCTTGACGAATTCGGAGCCGGAACCACAGGCAGCCGCGTATTGAACGGCACCTACCAGGGCCACAAGGAAGTCGAAGACGCGCTGAAGGAATTTTACGGCACGTCGGGCGCCATGGTCTTTTCGACCGGCTACCAGGCGAACCTTGGGATGATATCCACGCTGGCTGGGAAGGGCGACTATGTCGTGCTGGACGCAGACAGCCACGCATCCATCTATGACGGCTGCTTCCTGGGCGACGCCGAAATCGTCCGCTTCCGCCACAACAGCGTCGAGGATCTGGACAAGCGTCTCGGCCGCCTGCCTGCGGATGCGCAGAAGCTGGTGGTGCTGGAAGGCGTCTATTCGATGCTGGGCGACGTTGCCCCTCTGCCCGAGATGGTGGCTGCGGTACGCAAGCACGCCAATTGCATGATCCTGGTGGACGAAGCCCATGGCATGGGCTTTTTCGGCGCAAACGGCCGCGGCGTGTACGAGGAGCAGGGCGTAGAAAAGGATGTCGATTTCGTCGTCGGCACCTTCTCCAAGTCGGTCGGCACCGTGGGCGGCTTCTGCGTATCGAACCATCCGAAGTTCGAGGTTCTGCGCCTCGTCTGCCGTCCTTATGTCTTTACCGCTTCGCTGCCGCCGAGCGTCGTCGCAACCGCGGCGACATCGATCCGCAAGCTGATGCATGCTGGCGAAAAGCGCGCGCATCTGTGGAAGAATAGCCAGCGGCTGCACAAGGGCCTTACCGATCTTGGCTTCAAGCTGGGCACCGAAACGCCGCAGTCCGCGATCATCGCCGTCATCCTGACCGACCAGACGCAGGCCGTGGCGATGTGGCAGGCTCTCCTTGAGCTCGGACTTTACGTCAACATGGCGCGTCCCCCGGCCACTCCGGCAGGAACCTTCCTGCTGCGTTGTTCGCTTTGCGCGGAGCATAGCGACGAACAGGTTGGCCAGATCATCGGCATGTTCGAGGCAGCGGGCAAAGCCACAGGGGCGATCGCCTGATCGTGCAACGCCGTTGCGTCGGCGAAAAGAGGCGAGCGAGCGGCAACATGGGTCATCCCCTGGAACCTTTTGTGCCTTGATATTTTCGCTGTAATGCTGTTCGTCTAAGATCAGGGGTTGATGGCAGACAGCTATTACATGGACGACCAGGAGTCTGGCTGGCGGGCTGCGGTGCGACGCTCCCTTCCGCTGGTCCTCGTGATATTGCTGATAGGGTCCTTGGGAACCCTGCTCTACAGCGCCAGCAGCGCGTCGCGCGATCATGAGCGGGCGCTGCAGGAACAACGCCGCAGCTTCGAGATCATCGCGCTCGCGCGTGCGTTCGAGGCCAAGACCGCGCGCGCAGAGGTGACCTTGGCGCGCTATGTAATCAGCCTGGACCCAGACGTAGGCCGCCTTTTCCAGGATCAGTGGCGCACCGCGTCCAGTCAGCTCAAGCTGCTGAACTACGCCACGCGCCGATCCGGTTGGCAACGCGCCAATGTGCGGGAATTGCAGGACGCCTTTCAGCAGCGGGGCAAGACGCTGAGCGAAATCGGGCTGCGCACCACTTATGACCAGAAGATGGCGGCATTGGCGCAGTTTCACCGTGCGGGCCGGTCGGAAGATTTGAAGCATATCACGGCCTTGCTTGACCGGGTGATCCAGGCGGAAAATGCCCGGCTGCAGGAGCGGAGCCTGGCCGTGAAGCTGGCGGGCAACCGGACGCAATTTGTCGATCGTACGTCCCGGCTGTTCGGGCTGGTGCTGCTGGTCTGCGTGCTCTTCGCGCTGTGGGTCGCGAATGCTGCCTATAGCGAGCGGCGCATGGCGCGGCGCATGGCCGAATCGGAGGCGGAGCGCGCCGACCGGTTGGAAGAAGCCGTGGCGGCGCGAACGGCCGAACTGTCGGATGCTTACGAGCAGTTGAAGAAGGAAACGTCGGAGCGCGCTGCCGCAGAGGAAAATCTCCGCCAGATGCAGAAGATGGACGCCGTCGGACAATTGACCGGCGGCATTGCCCATGACTTCAACAATATGCTGGCGGTGGTGGTCGGCGGATTGGAACTGGCCAAGCGCAGGCTGCGCCTCAAGCCGCAGGAGGCGGCGCGCCATCTGGACAATGCGATGGAAGGGGCGAACCGTGCCGCCGCCCTCACCCGCCGCCTGCTTGCCTTTGCCCGATCAGAGCCGCTGCTGCCGAGCGCGGTCGATCTCGACATGCTGGTCGGCGGTATGGGCGAGCTTATCGACCGGTCGATCGGCGACCAGATCATCGTGTCGATCGA
The DNA here is from genome assembly GCF_023051225.1 of Sphingobium agri. Taxonomy (NCBI): domain Bacteria; kingdom Pseudomonadati; phylum Pseudomonadota; class Alphaproteobacteria; order Sphingomonadales; family Sphingobiaceae; genus Sphingobium; species Sphingobium agri. The sequence continues at coordinate 78,614 of NZ_JALKHS010000021.1, forward strand.
CAGGCAGGCGAAGGGCTGGCGCATTTTCGTCGATCAGCATCAGATGGAAAATGCCGTGCTTAACCTGTGCGTCAACGCGCGTGACGCGATGGAGGGTCGAGGGCGGCTGCTGATCCGAACCGGACAAGCGCATCTGGCGAGCCACGAAATCGGCGAATGTGCCGAGGGCGATTATGTCACGCTCAGCGTCAAGGACGATGGCTGCGGCATGAGCCCGGATGTGTTGGCACGTGTGTTCGAACCCTTCTTCACCACCAAGCCGGTGGGCAAGGGAACGGGCCTGGGGCTGAGCCAGATTTTCGGCTTCGTCCGGCAGAGCCAAGGCGAAATCCGTATCGAATCCGAGCCGGGCGAAGGGACCAGCGTGCACATCTACCTGCCACGGAAGATTGGCATGGAGAAAGCCGCCGACGCTGAACAGTCGTTGCCAGAGGGTGAGCCGGTATTGCATCCGCCCACCCGCATCCTGGTCGTGGAAGATGATCCGCGCGTACTGAACCAGACCATGTCCGCACTTGCGGAGCTGGGCCATTTGCCCGTTGCCTGCGACCACCCGTCAAAGGCAGCAAAGCTGTTGACCAGCCATGGTGACATCGGCCTGATCATGAGCGACGTGTTGATGCCCGACATGACGGGTCCGGAAATGATCCGCACCCTGCCCCCGGCATTTGCCAGCCTGCCCGTGCTGTTCGTCACCGGCTATGCGGGCGACATCGCCGAAGGTACGGACTTTGGCGGGCATGAGGTGCTGCGCAAGCCCTATACTCTGATGGGTCTGTCGCACGCGCTCTCCAACGCGCTCAGCGGATCGCACCACCCCGGAACAGCCGCGGCAGCAGAGTAAGCGCGCCGACAAGCGGCCAGCGCCGCTGCCAGGGCTTGATCTGGATGCTTGTGCCTGCGTGACGGTTGATCTTCCACGCCAGATAATCGATGCCGCCCGCATAGGTGAAGCTGGCTTTGGCGAGGCGGATGACGGAGAGATATTTGCCGCGCCTTTGCAGAGCGCGCCAATGCTTGGCCGGATCTGGCGGTGAAGGCGGCAGGCCTTGAGCCAGGGCGGCCTCTCCGAAGCGGCGATAGCGATCGGGATCGGCATCGACGATCGAAACCGAACGCCCCTTCTTCTCGGCCCGCAGTTCGGCGTTATAGGTGAGGGTGAAACCCGCCTTCCAAAGCGACAGCGCGTCCTGCGCCTGGGTCATCGGACGAGCAAGCGACAAGAGCGTAGGGGCGGCGCCCGCGACCGCGCTGATCGCGCGCTGGCGGGCGAGATCGTCTGCGGCCCAGAGCAACCGCGCAGGCTGCGCAAAGCGGGCCCAGACCGAGACATTGTCGGCGGCGAGGCTGTTCAGGCGCGCGAAGTCAGCTTCCGAGAGTATGGCATATTTGGCGATCAGGCCATTATGTTCGAACGGAAAGACATTGGGCGGGATCAGCCGGTTGGCGGTGGCAAGCCAGCTTCTTCCGTAAGCGGCGCGATAGCTGGACACGATGAGGTAGAAGTCGAGCATCAACCCGTCGAGATTGCGCTCCCGCAGACAGGAGCCATAGAACAGCACCGCCCGCGCCGCTTCTGGATATTGCGCCGCCAGCGCCCCGGCCATCGCCGCCGCGCGCGGGTCGGCGGATGCTGTGAGTTCGGCTGTCACAAGGCGGAGGAGCGGGCTGGGCATCGCGTTCCCCATATCCGGTCCAGCAGAACTTGTCGAAGGGTCAGCCATCAAAGGCCGTCAGGCGCCACCTTTCGGAACAGCAGCGACAGATTATTGGCGGGCATTTCGATCAACTTGTCCAGCGAGAAGCCTCGCGCCTCGGCGGCAGCCGAAACCTCATCGATGCGACGCAAGCCCCATCGTGGGTCGCGCGCCTTGAGCGAAGCATCAAAGGCGAGATTGCTAGGTGCGGTTTCCACCTCGTCCCGGATGAAGGGGCCGTAAAGGTAGAGGAGACCGCCTGCGGGAAGCGTTTTCCCGGCACCTTCCATCAGGCCGAGCGTCGCGGACCAAGGGCTGATGTGCGTCATGTTGATGCAGAGGATCGCATCGGCCCTGTTGAACGGCCAGGGAGCAGTCGCATCGAGCATGACCGGCGGGAGGAGATTGGGAAGCTTGGCCTCCGCCCGCCATGCGTCGATCGATGCCAGCGCCGAAGAGTCAGGATCGCTGGGCTGCCAATCGAGGTGAGACAAAGCGGCGGCGAAGTAAGCGGCATGCTCACCGCTGCCGCTCGCCACCTCCAGCACAAGTCCGGAAGATGGCAGCGCGTCACGGAGCACCGCAAGGATGGCGTCGCGGTTCCGCAGCGTTGCGGGGGCGTGAAGCTTGTTGCTCGCCGCCCCCGCGTCCCCCGGAACCCAGACGCTCACTCCGCCGCCTGCGCCAGCGCCGGGTCCGTCCAACTGAGGACCGGCTTGCGGGCGGCCAGCGTTTCATCGAGACGGCGGCGAGGGGCGAAATAGGGCGCGCCCTTCAACGCCTCGTCCCCGGCCTTGGCGCGTTCCGCGAGGCTGCGCAGCGCCATGATGAACTGGTCGAGCGCTGCCTTGCTTTCCGTTTCGGTGGGCTCGACCAACATCGCGCCATGGACGACCAGCGGGAAATACATGGTCATCGGATGGAAGCCCTCGTCGATCAGCCCCTTGGCGATGTCGAGCGTGGTGAAGCCTTCGGCCAGGCCCTTGTCGCTGAACAGCGCCTCATGCATGCACGGGCCACTCTGGCCGAACGGGGCATCCAGCACGTCGTCCAGGCTGCGCAGAATGTAATTGGCGTTCAGCACCGCGTCGCTTGCGACTTGGCGCAGACCGTCCGCGCCATGGCTGAGGATGTAGGTCAGCGCGCGCGTAAACATGCCCATCTGGCCATGGAAGGCGACCATGCGGCCGAAGCTGCTGGCATGATGTTCGTCCGCCGTTTCTTCTTCGACCAGCACGAAGCTGTCGCCCTGGCGCTCCACGAAGGGCAGCGGCGCGAAAGGGGTGAGCGCTTGGCTGAGCACCACCGGCCCGGAGCCGGGACCACCGCCGCCATGGGGCGTCGAAAAGGTTTTGTGCAGGTTGATGTGCATGGCATCGACGCCAAGGTCGCCGGGGCGGACCCGACCGACGATGGCGTTGAAGTTCGCGCCGTCGCAATAGACGAAGGCTCCGGCGGCATGCACCGCGTCGGAAATCGTCTTCATGTCACGCTCGAACAGGCCGCAAGTGTTGGGGTTGGTGATCATCACCGCCGCGACGTCCGGGCCGAGCCGGGCCTTCAAGGCTTGCAGATCGACGCGGCCGTCCGGGGTCGCCGGAATATCCTCGACCTTATAGCCGCAGAAGGCCGCTGTCGCGGGGTTGGTGCCATGGGCGCTTTCGGGCACGAGGATGACGCTGCGCGCGTCGCCGCGGGCTTCCAATGCCGCGCGGATCGCGAGCAGGCCGCACAGCTCGCCATGCGCGCCCGCCTTGGGGCTCATCGCGACCGAGTGCATGCCGGTCAGCTTGACCAGCCATTCGGCAAGCTCATGGATCACCGCGAGCGCACCCTGCACCGTCGATTGCGGCGCAAGCGGGTGAAGGTCAGCGAAGCCGGGCATCCGCGCGACCTTTTCGTTGAGGCGCGGGTTATGCTTCATCGTGCAGCTGCCAAGCGGGAACAGGCCAAGGTCGATGGCGTAATTCTGGCGACTGAGGCGGGTGTAATGGCGCACCGTCTCCTGCTCGGACAAGCCGGGCAAGCCGATCCCGTCAGTGCGAGCAAGGTTGCCGAGGCGGCTTTCCACCTTGGGCGCTTCTGCGAAATCGACGCCGGTGGTATCGGGGGAGCCAATCTCGAAGATCAGCGCCTCCTCCAGCATCAACGCGCGGTTGCCGGTGGCGGTTGCAGCAATCCCAGCTTCTTCGGTTACGGCTTGCGGCGCGGTGGGGCGGCCTTCCTTGAGCATGGTCATGCCAGTTCCTCCTCAAGCGCCCTGGCCAGGGCTTCGATATCTTCGGCGGTCACGGTTTCCGTCACGGCGACGACAAGGCCGTTTCCGATCTCCGGAGCATCCGGGAACAGGCGTCCCAACGACACGCCGCCAAGCACGCCCTTGTCGGCCAGATTGCGCACGGTTTCGCGGGCATCCTTGGAAAGCACCAGCGTAAATTCGTTGAAGAAGCTGCCGTTGAGCAGCTCGACGCCGGGCACCTGCGCCAACCGTTCGGCCGCCTGAACGGCAAGGCCATGGTTCAACATCGCCAATTCGCGCAATCCCTTCTCACCCAGCAGCGTCATGTGGATGCTGAACGCCAGGGCGCAGAGGCCTGAATTGGTGCAGATGTTGGACGTCGCCTTCTCACGCCGGATATGCTGCTCACGGGTGGAGAGGGTCAGCACGAAACCACGCTTGCCCGCGGCATCCACCGTTTCGCCACACAAGCGGCCGGGCATCTGGCGGACATATTTCTGCTTGCACGCGAAGAGGCCGAGATAAGGGCCGCCAAATTGCAGGCCGACGCCGATCGACTGACCCTCGCCTACGACGATGTCGGCGCCCATATGACCCGGCGCCTTGATCGCCCCCAAGGCCACAGGCTCGGTCACGACTGCGACTAGCAACGCGCCCGCTTCATGCGCGGCGTCGGCAAGTGGGGTGAGATCGGCTATGCGGCCCAGAATGTCTGGATATTGGACGACGACGCAGCTCGTATCCTTGTCGATCCCGGCAATCAGCGCGTCGATGTCGGTCGCGGCGTCCAACGTCGGCGCCTCATGCACAAGCGCATCACCGGTGAACTTCGCCATGGTCTTTGCGACGGAGACATAGTGGGGGTGTAGGCCCGATGACAGGATCGCCTTGCCACGCTTGGTGATGCGGCGAGCCATGCCGATCGCTTCCCAGCAGGCGGTGGAGCCATCATACATGGACGCATTGGCCACGTCGCAGCCGAGCAGGCGCGCGACCTGCGTCTGAAATTCGAAAAGCACCTGCAACGTGCCTTGCGCGATTTCCGGCTGATAGGGGGTGTACGCCGTCAGGAACTCGCCGCGCTGGATCAGATGATCCACGCTGGCGGGAACATGGTGACGATAGGCCCCGGCGCCGAGGAAGAAGGGCGCTTCCCCTGCCGACAAATTCTTCCGAGCCAACGCCGCCATATGCCGTTCGACGGACAGTTCGCTGGCATGATCCGGCAAGCCGGGGATCTTGCCGGAAAGACGGGCTTCAGCGGGGACGTCGATGAACAGGTCATCGATCGAAGACGCGCCGATGACGGACAGCATGTCCTGCCGGTCTGAGTCGGTAAGGGGTAGGTAGCGCATATTCCGTAAACTCCGCCCTCCCCCCTTTTGATCTCCCCATCCGCGTGCGGGAGGGGCCGGGGGGACGGTTTGTTGAGGAGACGGCAACACTCGCCCTCCCCCAAGCCCCTCCCCCAAGCGGGAGGGGAATATTGCTCAAAGGGAAGCCACGAACTTCTTGTAGGCTGCTTCGTTCATCAGGCCTTCGAGCTCGCTCGCATCCGTCACGCGCAGCTTGAAGAACCAGCCATCTTCTTCCGCATCGCTGTTGACCAGGGCGGGCTCGTCTTCCAGCGCGCCGTTGGTTTCCACGACCTCACCCGAAATCGGCGCATAGACGTCAGACGCAGCTTTGACCGATTCCACGACGGCCGCATCATCGCCCTTTTCGAAGGTCGTGCCTTCGGCAGGCAACTCCACGAATACGATGTCGCCCAGCTGTTCCTGCGCATAGTCCGTGATGCCGACCGTGGCGATTTCGCCCTCTACGTCGATCCATTCATGTTCGTCGGTGAAGTAACGGCTCATCTTACTGCTCCCCTCGGAGTGCTTGCTTGACCATAAAATCAGGAAATCAGGCCTTGCGGCGGTAGCGGTGTGGCACGAACGGCATGGGCGCTACGGTCGCCGCCACGCGCTTGCCACGCACTTCGATCTCCAATGCGGTGTCGATCGCGCTGTGGGGCAAGCTGACCCAGCCCATGGCGATAGGCGCGCCAACGGTCGGCGCAAAACCACCGGAGGTCACCTCTCCCACCCTGATCCCGTCGGCAAAGATCGGCGCGCCTTCGCGAACCGGCAGGCGACCTTCAATCTTCAATCCCACGCGCTTCGAACCTGGGCCATCGGCCAGTTCCTTCATCACACGCGCATGGCCGATGAAACCGCCCTCCTCGCGACGCCGCTTCTGGATGGCGAAGCCGAGATCCGCGCCGATCGTGCTGACGGCGGGTGTCAGGTCGTGGCCGTAGAGCGGAAGCCCGGCCTCAAGCCGCAAGGAGTCCCGCGCGCCAAGGCCGATCGGCTTCACTTGCGGCAAAGCGCACAGAGCGTCCGCCAGCAGCACAGCGCTGTCTGCGGGCACGCTGATCTCAAAGCCGTCCTCCCCCGTGTAGCCCGACCGGCTGATCCACAGTGGGACGCCGCGCCAGGTGAAAAGACCCGACTGCATGAAAACAAGATCGCCTGTTTCGGGGATCAGGCTGGCCAGCGCCTCGCCTGCCTCAGGACCCTGAAGGGCGAGCAGCGCCTGCTCGTCCATATGGTTCATGACGACCTCGTCCGGCAGATGCTCGATCATCCAGCCAATGTCGTCATATTTGGTCGCGCCGTTGACGACCATGTAGATGTCCGCACCGTCGAACGCGCCCGCGCCCAGGCGAGAGACCATGAGGTCGTCGAGAATACCGCCTTCTTCATCAAGCAGCATCGAATAACGCTGGCGAAAAGGCTTCAGCCCCTTGATATCGCTCGGCAGCAGATATTCCAGCGCTTCGTCCACGCCGTCACCGGAGAAGGTGAGCTGGCCCATATGGCTGACATCGAACAGCCCGGCATGCTCGCGGACCCAGCCATGTTCGGCCATGATGCCTTCATATTGGATCGGCATGTGATAGCCCGCAAAGCCGACCATCCGCGCGCCTCGCGCACGATGCCAGGTATCGAGCGGCAGGTCCTGCAGCGGCAATTCTTCTTCGATATGGGCGATGTCGTCATTGCCGGACATGAGAGCGGCCTTTCGTGGCAAGGATATGGCGACAAACGCGTGGGTCCGGAAACGGACTCGCGACGTCTGCCACCCCCTCTGTCACGGAACCTGAGAGCTTTGACCACCAGCCGCGCGGCCGGATGGCTTACCCCTTCGGTGGGACGGCGCGAGCCGTCCGCTTTCCAGAGTGCCTGCCCATGATGCGGTCCTTTGGCCTGAGAGATTCCGGGGCGGTTGCTCCTTCGGCGACGGGGTGGCCTGAAAGGCTTCCCATGCTCTCCCGCATCATGTCCGGACCCGAATCTGTCGGGCGCCGGTGACCCCGTTGCATTGCGGGAAATGACGTGCGCCGTCAATTGCTCAATCGGCTGCACCTTCTTCGCGCGCCAGTCGTTGCGCCAATGCACGGGTCACCTTGCGCAGCTCGTCGAGACGATTGTCACTTGCCGGGTCGCCCAGAACGAGATGCTCCAGGCTGTCATCGCCTTCGAACAGACGCAGGAAATGGTCGACGCCGGTGAAATTGGAGTCCGCCACCAGATGAGCGCATAGCTCCACCCTGCCCGACCATTTGCGATCGCCCCGGCTGCGCAGAAATGCGGCGAGATCTTCGAGTTGTGCCGCAAGGGCGGCGATCTGCGGATGAAGGGCCATATGGCAGAGGCTAGGGCGCGTTCAGGGCCAGCGCAACCGGCTCTTCAGGCGAGCGCCACTTCTCCGAAAATCTCCGCATGCCGCTTTTCCGCATAGCGGTCAGTCATGCCAGCGATGAAATCGCCGATGTGCCTGCTCCGGCGCGGCTCATCGAGCAGGCGATCATCCTGCCACTCGGCTGGCATCAGTTGCGGCTCCTGTTGATAAGCCCGGAACAGATCCCGCACGATGATGCGGGCGCGGTCGGCGGCGGCCAGTTGGGATGGATGATGATAGAGCGAAGCGTACATGAAGCGCTTCAGTTCACGTTCCTGCGCCGCCAGTTCGGGGGAGAAGCAGACGAGCGCGCGTCCGGCGTTGCGCACATCCTCGACCGTTTCGATGCGTTCGTCCGCGATGTTCCGGCGGGTGGACGCGATGAGGTCATTCGCCATGAGGCCGATCTGTTCACGCACCAACTCGCGCAGCAGCCGTTCCTGCGGAATATCAGGATAGCGCGCACGCACCCTCTCCCAGCAATGCCTGACGACCGCGACCTCCATCAGTTGCTCGAGCGTCAGCAAGCCAGCGCGCAGGCCGTCGTCGATGTCATGATTGTCATAGGCGATATCGTCGGCAATCGCGGCCAACTGCGCCTCCAGCGAGGCGTGGGAGGACAGTTCCAACGGAAATAGCCCATCCACTTCCCGCATTGCCCAGCCGGGCCGATCGACCGGGCCATTATGCTTGGCGAGCCCTTCCAGCATTTCCCAGCTGAGGTTGAGCCCGGCGAAACAGGGATAGGGCGACTCCAGCAGCATGAGCGTGCGGAGGGTGTGCGCATTGTGGTCGAAACCGCCATGATCCTCCAAGGCCGCCTCCAGCGCCTCCTCACCCGCATGACCGAAGGGAGGATGGCCTATGTCATGGGCAAGGCACAGCGCTTCGGTCAGATCCTCATTGAGGCCGAGGGTGCGCGCCGTTGTCCGGCCGATTTGCGCGACTTCCAGACTGTGGGTCAGGCGGACGCGGAAATGGTCGCCATCCGGGGAAACGAACACCTGCGTCTTGTGCCGCAACCTTCGAAAGGCGATCGAGTGAATGATGCGATCACGATCCCGCTGAAAGATGTCACGCGGGCCACGCAATTCGCCGCCAGGTTCAGGATGCAGGCGGCCGCGGCTGCGGCTGGGGTGCGAAGCATAAGGGGCAAGGGTCGTCATGAGGACGCCCTTACTTCCCTCCCAGCCGTTCGACCACCTCGCCCGCGTCGCTTTGCCACGCGAAGGCGTCAGCGCCGGCGGATTTCAGCTTGGCCTCCACCGCCTTGGCGCGGGTGAAGCTGGCAAATGGGCCGATCAACAGGCGGTTGGTGCGGCCCCAGCTGGCAACCCAGCCATCCTGCGGCTTCACATCATCATATTTGCGGCGAAGGCTCTTGAGCGTGAAGCCAAGGGCGCTGCGATCCGCACCCGTGCCGATCTGCACCCAGCTGCGTGCCGGATTGGCGGCAAGCCGGGCTTTTTCCTCGGCCGCTTTCTTCGCCTTGGCATCCGCTTCCGCTTTCGCCTTGGCCTTTGCCGCTGCATCAGCCTTTTCCTTGGCTGCGGCGGCCGCCTTCTTCGCCTTGTCCGCTGCCGCCTGCCGCTCCGCACGGCGCGCAGCCTGAAGCGCTTCGATTTCGGAAAGATCGACCGCTGCCACGCTCACCTGGCGTTCCGACGCAGGAACATCGATGGCGTGGATGATGTCGGCCAAGGTTCGTGTCGCTTCCGGATTGGGTTGCGGACGCGGCGCTGGTGCAATAGCGGGCGGCTGTGGCGTTGGCGCGGATGTTGGCGCTGGCGTCGCCGCACTAGGCAGGTTTTGCTGTGCAGGCAGCGAAGCAGCCGGGCGAGCGACAGGAGCGGAAAATGGCGCAGGCGGCCCCTGCACCTGTGCCGGGCGCGTTTCCGTCGTCTGCGCGAGGGTGGATGGCGCAGGATTGGGTGGAACGGGACGGGCAACTGTTGCGGAGGACTGAGGCGATGAGGGCGTTGCCGTGAAGGAAGGCCTGCCCGGCTGTTGCGTTTGCGCGCTTGGTAAGGGCATCGCTGGCCGCGCGGAAGTGGACGGCACGGCCTGGGCTGGAGCCGGAGTTGGCCTTGGCGCCGGTGCAGCCATCGGCGCAGGCGCGGGCGCCGCCCTGGGAGTTGCAGCTGCCAAGGATGTGCCGACGGTGGTCGGGAAATGACCGAAATGCACCGCTGCGGCTTTTTGCGCGGGAGTCAGATAGGGCATCTTCTCCATGTAAGGCGTGAGCGCAGATGCGAGCTGCGCTGGCAAAGTCTGGCTGGCGATCTTTCGCGCATCGGCCTGCTTGTTGTTCATGGCCAGGATGAAAGCGCGATAACGCCATGCAGCGCGGTCACTCTTGTAAAGCAGCGGCTGAAGCACCTTCTCGGCCGCATCAACCTGGCCCGAAATACCGAGCGACGCGGCATAGCGGTAGATAAGATCCGGATCTGCCGGAGCACGCTTGAGCGCCGCCTGATAATCCTGCTGCGCTCCGGCCTGATCACCGGTCATGTCGCGCGCAAGCCCTCGATCTCCGAGCAGTGTGGCCTCGCCAAAACCAAGGCGGGTTGCCTGATCGAACAAGCGAAGCGCTTCGGCAGGATTCTGCGCCTTGAGCGCTACTCGTCCAAGCCCCGCCTTCACTCGTCCATTATTGGGCTGGATCGCATCGGCGCGCGCGAAGAAGCCTGCGGCGGCCCGGGTGTCATCCATGTCGATCGCCGCCTCACCCGCCCCGATCAGCGCATCAACATCGCGCGGATTGGATGCCAGACGGGATAGGTTGCGGCTGAGATTTTCAGCGCCCGAGGGGCGGAGCGGTTGGATTTGAGCGGGCTGTGCCTGCGCGGTTCCCGCAACAAGCAGGCCGCCAAGGATCCATAAAGCTGAGCGTTTCACACTAGCCCTTTACCGGATCGATGGGTGAATGGGAAATTTATCGAAGTAAAAAGCGCGCCCGGCCGCCCGATGCAGCCGATGGCGCGCTTTCATATCAAATCGAGCTTCGATCCGCCGTCTTACTGGTTGCTCTGGCGGTTGAGGAAGCGCGGGATGTCCGGCGTCGATGCCGCATCATCGCTGAGGCCAGCATTCTTGTCTGAACCCCGGGTAAGACCGGCCATGCGTTCGAACAAAGTCCCGCCCGAAGCGACGCGCGGCGCAGCCTGAGGTGCGGGAGCAGGGGCTGGAGCGGGCTGCGCTTCGGCTTCCTCGGCGCCGAGCAGCAGTTCATCCTGTGATGGGTCTTCATCCGAAAATACGGCGGCTGGCCGCGCAGGCGCGGCAGCAGCAGGCTTGGGAGCAGGAGCAGCCGCCCGCTCTTCGACCGGAGCCGGAATGGGCGCGGGCGCTGGAGCCGCCGGAACATCCAGTTCCAGCGTTTCCGGCTCGGGCTCAGGTGCTGCAGCCGGAGCGGCCTGCGGCACCGGCCGCGAGGCAGCAGCAGGAACAGCGACAGCGGGACGGCTCGCGAAACTGAACGGCTGGGTCAGCGGAGCAGCGGCACCCGTGGCCTCGCTGTCGATGCCAGTCGCTACGACCGAGACGCGAATCTTGCCGTTGAGGCCATCGTTGAAGGCCGAACCCCAGATAATGTTCGCATCGGGATCGACCAGCTCGCGGATATGGTTGGCGGCTTCGTCGACTTCCATCAGACGCATGTCGTCGCCGCCGACGATGGACACGATGACGCCCTTCGCGCCGCGCATCGACACGCCGTCGAGCAACGGGTTGGCGATCGCCTTTTCCGCCGCCTGAAGCGCGCGGCCGTCGCCTTCGGCTTCGCCCGTGCCCATCATCGCCTTGCCCATCTCGCCCATCACCGAGCGGACGTCCGCGAAGTCGAGGTTGATGAGGCCCGGCATCACCATGAGGTCAGTGATGCCGCGAACGCCCTGCTGCAGCACCTCGTCAGCCATCTGGAAGGCTTCCTTGAAGGTGGTGTTGGGGTTCGCGATCAGGAACAGATTCTGGTTCGGGATGACGATGAGGGTATCGACATGCTTCTGCAGCTCCTCGATCCCGCTCTCCGCCGATTTCATGCGGCGATTGCCCTCGAAGGTGAAAGGCTTCGTCACGACGCCGACGGTCAGGATGCCCCGTTCACGCGCAGCCTTCGCAATGACAGGCGCAGCGCCGGTGCCGGTGCCGCCGCCCATGCCAGCAGCGATGAAGCACATATGCGCTCCATTCAGCGCCTCTTCGACCGAGGTGATCGTTTCTTCAGCAGCCGCCTTGCCGATTTCAGGGCGCGAACCAGCGCCAAGACCTTCGGTGATTTGCGGCCCGAGCTGAATGCGCCGCTCGGCAGGCGAGGCGTTCAGCGCCTGCGCGTCGGTATTGGCGACGATGAAATCCACGCCCTCAACCGACGCGGCGATCATGTTCGCGATGGCGTTGCCGCCCGCGCCGCCGACGCCGATCACCGCGATGCGAGGCTTCAACTCGTCTACATGCGGCGGGCTGATCTCAATGCTCATAAATTCTAGCTCCCTCCAGCTTCGGCGACATGAGCGAAACTGTCATCGAAAGTTAATGCAACAGAAAATAGCGTATTTCACTAGCAAATTTCGTCTGGCTTAGATTTGTTCAATAGTTCGTCTTCATCGCCCGCACCATGCGCTGCCACCATTGCGGCGCGTTGATACGATGAACGGTCTGTGGCGCAGGCGCTATCGTTCTAAGATCAACCGGGTTCGATGCGCCGTAAAGCGCTAGCCCGGCCAGCGTAGCGAAAGCGGGGCCGCTATGCGCCTCCGGCAGAGCGGCAAGGCCACGCGGCCTGCCGATGCGGACGGCGCGGCCCAACGCGCCCTGCGCATAATCGGCAATGCCCTTCATCTCCGCGCCGCCGCCGGTCAGCACCACCTGGCGTCCCGTAGGCGTATTGAAGCCCATGCCCGCAAGCGCCGCGTTGATTTCCGTCATCAACTGGTTCAGCCGTTCGCAGATGACGGCGACCAGCGCAGCGCGTGTGATTTTGCCACCATCGGCGTTCGGGCCTGCGCTCTGTCCCGGCACGGCGACATCCCCATGAGGGGGCGCGATCTCGATCATTTCGCGGAAGTCCCGACGGTTTTGCATCGCCGACCCATAGAAGCATTTGATCCGCTCGGCCTGGCTGCGGCGGATGCCGAAGGCCGACGCAATGTCGTCCGTGATGTCGGACGCGCCGATAGGTATGCTGTGCAGGCCGACCAGCATGCCGCCCGCGTAGAGGGATACGTTGGTCACGCCCGCGCCCAGTTCCACCAGCGCAACACCCAGATCACGCTCCTCCTCCGACAGGCAGGCAAGGCCGGTCGCGATCGGCGAGGCGACAATCGAATTGACGTTGAGGTAAGCGCCCCGAACGCACAGGTCGAGATTGGCGAGCGGCGCGCCATCCGCCAGCACGACATGAATATCCACGCCGAGCAAGTCGGCATGCATGCCGAGCGGCTTCTTGACGGGCACCTTGCCATTGATAGTGAAGCAAGTGGGCTGGGCATGCAGCACGACGCGCCCATCAGGATCGATCCCCTGCTGCCCTGTCGCAAGCAGATCGTCGATGTCGGCCTGTTCGACGCGATAGCCGCCCATGTCGCGCTCGACCGTCACTACGTCACTAACCAGGCTACCGCCGGAAAAGCTGACCCACACATCCTCGATGTTGGTGCCCGCCACCCGCTCTGCCTGCTCGACGGTTTCGCGCACGGCCAATTCGGTGCGCTCCATGTCGGCGATAAAGCCGCGCCGGACACCACGGCTTTCCCGTTGGCCCGTCCCCAATATCGCCAGTTCGCCCGTCTCGGTCCGGCCTGCGATGAGGGCCGAAACCTTCCACGATCCAATGTCGATCGCGGTGACGAGCTTGTCGACCTTGGGCTGGGCCATGCGCGTCAGCCTTCCTCGCCCTGAGGCTGGGGCTCGGCGCTCGCCGCAGCCTTGTCGTTCACCTGATTTTGCGGGAGCCGCAGCACGAAGCGGTCAGGGTCGCGCATGTCGAACTTCACGATGCCGCGCCCCAGCAGGCGATTGACGCCATCCATGCGCGCGAAATTGACCAGCGCGGTTGCAGAGGCCCTGTCTCCCTCAGGCAGCGAAAGCGTTTCACCCGACTGAAAGCGCAAGTCCCAGCGACGGTTCCCGACCCAGGTCGCACCGGCCAGCATGGGTTTCAGCGCGGGCGCATTTTCCATGAGCTTGTTGAGGCCCGCAGTCTGGCGATTGGCATCGGGGCCGACGACCAGCGGCAGGTCCGGCATCGCGTCGGTGGATACGGACTGAAGCACCACGCCCTGTACGTCGATGAGGTGCAATTGCCCGTCATGCTGCCAGACCGCCACCGGGTCGCGCTCGACGATATCGACCACCAAAGTGTCAGGCAGGCGGCGCGAAATGCGCGCGTCCTTGACCCAGCCGAGCTTCAGCATTTCGTAGCGGACCTTGGGCAGATCGAGCGACAGCATCGAGCGGTCCACCTGGCCGAGCGCGATATTATAGACCGGCAACTCGTCCATGCGCTCGACGCCGCGCACTTCGACCTTCTGCACCTCGAACCCGGCGCTGGCGGCGACTTCGGCTGCCTTCTGCCCGGCCGTGGCGGGGACGCCCATCAGCATGGCGATGCCACCAAGTGCGATGACGACGATACCGACGATCGCCCAGCTCGCCATGCGCTGAAGCGTGTCGTCGCTGACCGGCAGCGCGTGCAGCATACGGCCGAACCAGGAGCGGCGCTTGCCTGGCTTTCCCCGGCCGGGGCCGGTGCGGCCGCGCGGTCCGGTCGTCCGCGTCAGTCGCGCCGTCCCTCCGCGCCGGATGCGTGCTTCAGCCATGCCCTGCCCCCTTTGCGCCCTGTTTCTGCGTCAGCGCATCCTCGACAATACGCTCGACCAGCTCGGCATAGTCAATGCCCAGTTTCGCCGCCTGCTCGGGCACGAGGCTGAGCGGTGTCATGCCGGGCTGCGTGTTCACCTCCAGCAGGTAGAGTCCATCCACCCCCTGCGTGTCGTCCCAGCGGAAATCGGACCGCGAAGCCCCCTTGCAGCCCAAAAGCTGATGCGCGCGAAGGGCGATGGCCTTGCAGGCTTCACCGATCTCGTTCGGGATTTCGGCCGGGCAGACATGCTCTGTCATGCCGTCCGTATATTTGGCGTCGAAATCATAGAAGCCGCTCTTGGGGCGCAGTTCCGTCACCAGCAGCGCCTCGTCACCCAAAACGGCTGTCGTCAGTTCGCGCCCGCGAATATATGGTTCGGCAAGCAGCTGATCGAAATGCTGCCAAGGCCCTTCTACGTCAAGGCCGATGGGCGAACCATAGTTACCATCCTGAGTGACGATGGCGACGCCGACGGAGCTGCCTTCATTGACGGGCTTCACCACATAGGGGCGCGGCAGGGGATCGGCTTCGAACAGGCTGGCGCTGTCCACGATATGACCGTCGGGCATCGGAATGCCATGAGGCACCAGCGCCTGCTTCGTCAGCTGCTTGTCGATCGCGATGACGGAGGTGGCGAGACCCGAATGGGTGTAAGTGAGACCCATCAGGTCCATCATGCCTTGAACCGTCCCGTCCTCCCCCGGAACACCATGGAGCGCGTTGAACACGACATCGGCCTTGGCTTCGGCAAGCCGGGCAGCAACGTTGCGATCCATATCGATCCGAGTGACCTTGTGCCCGCGCGATTCCAACGCCTTGGCCACGCCCTCGCCGCTCATCAGCGACACCGGGCGCTCGGCGGACCAGCCTCCCATGAGAACGGCGACATGCCAGGGGCCACGGGTCATTCCATTATCTCCGTCATCCCGGCGGAAGCTGGGATCTGGTTGGTCTTGTAAAGAAAGCGAGAACCCAGCTTTTGCTGAGGTGACATGAGAGTGGAGAGCATCACCTCTTCACTCCCACCCGCTGGATTTCCCATTCAAGTTCGATGCCGCTTTTCGCCTTCACGCGGCGGCGGACTTCCTCACCCAGCGCTTCGATGTCGGCGCTGCTGGCGTCGCCCAGGTTGAGGAGGAAATTGGTATGCTTTTGCGAAACCTGTGCACCGCCCAGTTGCAGCCCCCGGCAGCCGGCCTCATCGACCAGCGCCCAAGCCTTATGGCCTTCGGGATTCTTGAAGGTCGACCCGCCAGTCTTGCTGCGGAGCGGCTGGCTCTCCTCTCGCGCCGCGGCGATCCGGTCCATTTCCGTCTGAATCTCGGCAGGCTCGCCGGGAACACCTCGGAACAGGGCGCTGACCACAACCGCCCCTTCGGGCAGACTGCTGTGACGGTAAGTATAGCCCAACGCATCAAGCGGCAGCGTCACCCGCTCACCAGAGCGCAGTATGACGTCGCATTCGACCAGAATATCGCATGTCTCGCGCCCATAAGCGCCGCCATTCATCCGCACGAAACCGCCGACCGTGCCCGGGATCGAGCGCAGGAACTCCATCCCTGCGATGCCAGCATCCCGCGCGGTCGAGGAAACCAGAATGCCCGACGCCCCGCCCCCACAACGAAGTGTGGTGGCGTCGGCTTGCTCGACCTTCGCGAAGGGCTTGCCCAGACGCACGACGACGCCGGGAACGCCGCCGTCCCGCACGATCAGGTTGGAGCCGAGGCCGAGCGCCATCACCGGTATCGCCGGATCGAGGCGCACCAGAAAATCCGACAGATCTTCTGCATCCTTGGGTTCGAACAGCCATTGCGCCGCACCGCCCGCTTTGAACCAGACTAGCGGAGCCAGCGGGGCGCCAGCCTTCAATGACCCGCGAACCGGAGGAAGGGAGGCGAGCGCGGTGGTCACTCCAGCGCTTTCCATGCAGAAGATCGGGCCGACTGCGCCATCACGCCGCTTCTTTGGCTGCTATAGCCGGAGCCAGGCCCGCAGCCCATTTGGTGATATCGCCCGCGCCCAGGCAGATGATCATGTCATCGGCCTGAACGTCGCTGGCAATTACGCGGGCAAGATCGTCCGCGCCCTCGACTGTGGCGGCCGAACGATGTCCGCGCCGCTTCAAGCCCGCTACCAGTTCAGCGCTGTCCACGCCCTCGATCGGCTGCTCGCCCGCCGGATAGACCGGGGCGGCATAAACGATGTCGGCATCGTTGAACGCCTGCTGGAACTCGTCCATCAAGTCGCGAAGCCGGGTATAACGGTGCGGCTGCACCACGGCGATGACACGGCCCTTGGCGCCCTCACGCGCGGCCGCCAGCACGGCCTTGATCTCGACCGGGTGGTGGCCATAATCGTCGATCACCGTCGCGACCCCCTGCCCCGCCGGGATCTCCCCAACCTTGGTAAAGCGACGCTTCACGCCGCCGAACTTCGCGAAGCCGGTCTGGATGGTCGCGTCGTCGATGCCCATCTGCAACGCCACGCCAATCGCCGCCATGGCGTTCAGCACATTGTGCCGCCCCGGCATCGGCATTTCGATGCCCTCGATGCGGCGGAGAGAACCGTCCCGCTCGCGGATCTGCACATCAAAGCGATTGCCGCCGGGGATCGGCTGAACATTCTCGCCGCGAATGTCGGCCTGCGCCGAAAAGCCATAGGTGACGATGCGCCGGTCCTGCACACGCGGCAGGATCGCCTGCACTTCCGGATGATCGAGGCAGAGCATCGCAGCGCCGTAGAAGGGCACATTTTCGACAAATTCGACAAAGGCATCCTTCACCTTCTCGAAGCTGCCATAATGGTCGAGATGCTCAGGATCGATGTTGGTGACGACCGCGAGCGTACCGTCGAGGCGCAGGAAACTGCCGTCGCTCTCGTCGGCTTCGACAACCATCCAGTCGCTCTTGCCGAGGCGCGCGTTCGAGCCATAGCTGTTGATGATGCCGCCATTGATCACGGTCGGATCAACTCCGCCCGCGTCGAGCAAGGCCGCGACCATCGATGTCGTCGTGGTTTTCCCATGGGTCCCTGCGACCGCGACGGTGGATTTGAGACGCATCAGTTCGGCAAGCATTTCCGCGCGGCGGATCACGGGAACGCGGCGTTCCAGCGCCAGATCGACTTCCGGGTTGCCCTTCTTGATCGCGGTGGAGGTCACGACCACGGCGGCGTCGCCCAGATTTTCAGCCTTATGGCCGATCATCACGTCGATGCCCTTCTTGCGCAGCCCTTCAACGACATAGCCCTCGGCGACGTCGGAACCCTGAACCTTGTAACCCAGATTGTGCATCACCTCGGCGATGCCGGACATGCCGATGCCGCCAATGCCGATGAAATGGATCGTGCCGATGTCGGTGCCGACACCCTTCATGCGATAGTCTCCAGAATGCGAACAGCACCGCCTCCCGGTCCCTTGGGAGCGACGGCGCGAGAAGGAATGAGATTCCAGCTTTCGCTGGGATGACGTGAGGGGTTCATGTTCATGCAGGAACACCCTGCAAGTTCAAGCTCGTCGGCACCGGACCAACCTTGAGCGGATCGTTCATGATCGGCGCAGGACCGATGCTTTCGAGCAGGTCGGCCATGTCGCGCGCGGCATTCGGGCGACCGCAGGCTCTGGCGCGCTTGGCGGCGTTCTGAAGCGCGCCGGGCTCCATCGCCATCTTCTGCATCTGCTTGGCGAGTTCGACGGCAGTGAAACGCGACTGCGCTATCGTCCGCGCGCCGCCCGCCTCCGTCATTTCGCGGGCATTGGCCGTCTGGTGATCATCCATTGCGCTCGGCAGCGGGACAAGGATGGCCGGACGGCCCGCACAAGTCAGTTCCGCCAGCGTCGATGCGCCAGCGCGCGCGATCACAAGATGCGACCAGCTCAGCTTTTCCGGCACATCGTTGAAATAGGTCGCGAGGTCAGCGGGTATCTCTAGCTCCGCGTAGAAGCGCCGCACCCGCTCGATATCCTCCGCCCGGCATTGCTGCGTGACCTGCAACCGGCGGCGCAGGCTGAGCGGCAACATGCCAAGGCCATCCGGCACCACGGAAGAAAGGATGCTGGCGCCCTGGCTGCCGCCGATGACGAGCACGCGAAAGACGCTTTCATCCGTCAGTGCAGGAAATTCCTCATCTCGCAGCGCCTTGACTTCCTCGCGGACCGGATTGCCGACCAGATGCACCTTGCCCGCATATCTGTCGCGCAGGCGCTCGACCTTCGGATAAGCCGTCGCGATCGCATCGACGCGGCGCGCGAGCAGGCGGTTCACCCGGCCCAGGACGGCGTTCTGCTCATGGATGGCGGTGGGGATGCCATCAGCCAGCGCGCCCAACAGCGCAGGCATCGCGGGATAGCCGCCGAAACCGACGACAGCGGTGGGGCGAAAGGTTTCGTTGAGGCGACGCGCCATGGCGCGGCCTGCAAGGATGGCTTTCAGCGCGCCCGGCCAGCTTTTCGGGTTCTTCGTCATGCGCCCGGCAGGGAGGACATGGACCTGCGCGCGATCGAAAATGCCCGGGATCTTCGCCCCACGCCCGTCGGTGACCAGCGCGACATGATGGCCGCGCGCCATCAACTCTTCGGCGACGGCATGCGCCGGGATCATGTGACCACCCGTCCCACCCGCGGCCAGGACGAAGTGACGGGAAATGCTCATCGACCACTCCATTTGACGACGGTATGCCGCCCCATGAAGGGATTGCGCCGTGTGAACGCAAGCAGCAGGCCGACCCCGATACAAAGCGCCAGCATAGAGGAGCCGCCATAGCTGATAAAGGGCAGCGTCATGCCCTTCGATGGAAATATCTGAGCATTGACGCCCATGTTGATGATCGCCTGCAACCCGAACTGCGTGGTGAGGCCCGCAGCCGCGAGGATCGTGAAATTATCGTCCTCGTCGAGCATGCGCAGCAGCACGCGGACGATGACCGCCAGATAGACGCAGGCGATGCCGATGCAGGCGAGAAGCCCGAATTCTTCCCCGATCACCGAGAAGATATAATCAGTGTGCGCTTCGGGCAGGCGGAACTTCTGCTGGCCACCGCCCGGCCCCACGCCGGTGAAGCCCCCATGAGTGATTGTGCGGAAAGCCAGCTCCGTCTGATCAGGCCCCGTGTCTTGCGCAACACCGATGCCAAGGAAGTCGTTGATGCGCTGACGGCCATTTTCGTAGAACATGTACATGGCGACCAGGCCCGCCAGCGCCACCCCGCCCATCATGCCGATGAACCGCATCGACACGCCCGAGAGCAGAAGCAGGCATCCCCAGCAGGCGAGGAAGATCACCGTCTGGCCGAAATCCGGCTGCTTCATCAGGATTGCCGCTATCAGCAGCGTCAGGGCGCCCGTCAGCGGGATGACCGGCAAGCTCATGTCCTTGCCGCGCAGAGACAAAAGCCAGGCCATGGTCACGACATAGACCGGCTTCAAAAACTCGGACGGCTGGAAGCGGAAACCGGGCAAGTCGATCCAGCGCCGCGCGCCGTTCACGGTCGATCCCAATATGGGCACGCACAGCAACATCAAGGCAAAGAAGATCGTCATGAATATGGCGAGCCGGCGCGCCTGCTGCCGGGGCAGCATTGATATGACGAGCATGATGGGCAGGCCGATGAACACCCAGATCAACTGGCGGTAGAAATAGATAAGCGGCGTCACCGACACGCTGCTGGTCGACCGATCGATCGCCGCGACGGGGGACGCCGCCGCGACGGCAACCAAGCCGATCGCCATCAGCGCCACGATGAGCGAGAGGAGGACGCGGTCGATCTCCCAGAACCAGATGGCCAGGGCCGTACGCTCGCGCGGAACGGTGCGGTTCTTGAACCCCTTCACCAGTTCGCCTGCCCTGAACATTTTTCTGTCGCCCCTTCTTCGCCCCTGCCCTGCCTTTAGCCGTCCACGCCCCCTTCTTCCAGCGCCGCGACCGCGGCAACGAAGGCATCGCCTCTCGCCTCGAAATCCCGGAATTGGTCGAAACTGGCACAGGCTGGCGAAAGCAGCACAACGTCTCCAGGCTGTGCCACGCGAGCGGCCCGGCGGACGGCGGCCGATAGCATCTCGCTATCATCCACCGCCATATGATCTTTCAGCAGATCAGCGAACATATGGCCCGCTTCACCGATGGTGTAAGCGGCAGCAACATTGCCGAACCATGGGGCGCATTCATCCAGATTGTCCGTCTTTGCAAGGCCGCCGACGATCCAATGCAGACGCTGCCGGCCGTCGACAGGTGGATAGGCCGCGAGCGCGGGCGCCGTGGAGGCAGGGTTGGTCGCCTTGCTGTCATTGACATAGAGGACGCCATTCAGCTCGCGAACGCGCTGCATGCGGTGGGGCAGGCTGGCATAGCTTTGCAGCGCGGCCTCAATCGTCCCCTCGTCAATGCCGAGCGCTTTGGCGACCGCAATGGCGACAGCAGCATTCTGCGCATTGTGCGGCCCTTGAAGCGATGGCCAGCGCGCCTGCTCCGCAGGATCGATGTCGTCCGCCCTTACCTCGACCCGCTGGGCGCCTGCTTGGGCGGCAATCGACCGGCTCGGCTCATCTTCGGTCGCGATCACCGCAATATGGCCGGGCGACTGCATGCCGAATAGCCGCGCCTTGGACGCCACATAGCCTTCAAAGCCGTTATAGCGATCAAGATGATCCGGCGTGATGTTGAGCAACACCGCAACATCGCAGTCCAGGCTCTGCGTCAGGTCGATCTGGTAGCTTGATAGTTCCAGCACATAGACGCCGCCTTCCGGCAGCGGCTCCTGTCCCAGGATCGGCAATCCGATATTGCCGCCCATCCGGGTCGGAATGCCCGCCGCCTCGATAATGTGGTGCACCAGCGCCGTCGTCGTCGACTTGCCATTAGTGCCCGTGATCCCGACGACGCGATGGGGAGGAAGTGTTGGACGGGCCAGTGCGAACAGCTCGATATCGCCGATGACCGGCACGCCCGCGAGCTTCGCATGCATCGCGATCGGGTGCTTGTTGAGGGGTACGCCCGGCGAAACAACCACGCCGGCGAAACCGGCAAGGTCGATCTCCAGCGGGTCCGCCAGTTCAGCCTTATCAGCGACAGCGGCGCGCGCTTCATCGCGATTGTCCCAGGCGACCACTCGCGCCCCGCTCGCCACCAGCGCTTCGACGGTGGCAAGGCCGGACCGCGCTAGGCCCAGGACCGCATAGCGTTTGCCAGCAAAGGCTGAAGAGGTAAGTGCCATAACGCTCACCGCAGCTTCAGCGTTGCAAGACCGGCAAGCGCCAACACGAAGGAGATGATCCAGAAACGGATCACGACCGTCGGCTCGGCCCAGCCCAGCTGCTCGAAATGATGGTGGATCGGCGCCATCTTGAACACCCGCTTGCCCGTCCGCTTGTAGAAGAAGACCTGAATGATGACGCTCATCGCTTCAACGACGAACAGGCCGCCGATGACGCCGAGCACGATTTCATGATGCGCGGTGACCGCGATCACGCCGATCGTGCCGCCGAGCGCCAGGCTACCAGTGTCGCCCATGAAGACGGCGGCAGGCGGGGCGTTGAACCAGAGGAAGGCCAGACCCGCCCCGATAATCGCGCCGCACAATATGGTGAGATTGCCCGCGCCCGGCACATGTGGAATGCCGAGATAAGAGGCAAAGTCGGCGCGGCCAACAAGATAGACGATCGCCATGAAGGCCATGCAGGCGATGATCACCGGCATGGTCGCCAGCCCATCGAGCCCATCGGTTAGGTTCACGGCATTGCCAAACGCCACGATCACAAAGGCTGCGAAGAGGAAATAGAAGGGGCCAAGTTCGATCGCAGGCCCATTGTAGAAGGGCAGATAAAGCGCAGTGTTGCCATGCTGATTGACGATCAACCAGGCCGCCACGCCAGCAATCAGAAATTCGAACGCAAGGCGCATCTTGCCTGACAACCCCTTGTGGCTCGCCTTCGTCACCTTGTCATAATCGTCGAGGAAGCCGATCGCGCCGAAGCCCAGCGTCACGAACAGGCAAGCCCAGACATAGATGGACGACAGGTCCATCCAGAGCAGCACCGATGTAATCATCGACGTGAGGATCATCAGGCCGCCCATGGTTGGCGTACCGCGCTTGGCAAGATGGCTCTGCGGCCCATCATCGCGGATTGGCTGGCCCTTGCCCTGCCGAACCCGCAGCCAACCAATGAACCGGGGGCCAAGGAGCAGGCCGATGATGAGAGCGGTGGCGATCGTCGCGCCCGCGCGAAAGCTCAAATAGCGGACAAGGTTGAACACCCCCGCAAAATCCATCGTCTGGGCGAGCCAGTAGAGCATTAGTTCTTATGTTCCCCAAGCGCGGCTACCAGGCGCGACAGGCCGATGCCGTTCGAGCCCTTGACCAGGATCGCGTCGCCAGCGCGCATTTCCGTCTGGATGAGATTGGTGGCGGCCGCCGTATCCGGCACATGAGCAAAGGCCAACCGCTGCCCCTCCAGTGTGTCGGCCAGCGGTGTCATTTCATCGCCCACCAGAATGGCATAATCGACTTTCCCGGCCGCGAGGGAGCCGGCAAGCCCCGCGTGAAGTTCGTAGCTGCGGTCGCCCAATTCGCGCATGCCGCCCAACACCGCAATGCGACGGCTGGCGTCTTCCTTGCCCAACTGCTTGAGCGTGGCTGCCATGCTGAGCGGATTGGCATTGTAGCTTTCGTCGATGAGCAGCGCTTCTCCGCCCGCAACGGCAATCATCCGCCGTTCGCCCCGCCCCGGCAGGCCCGGCAGTTCGGCCAGCGCAAGTCCCGCAGCCGCAAGATCGCCGCCCGATGCTTCGACCGCCGCCAACACCGCCAGCGCGTTCGATACCCAATGTTCACCCGGCGCGCTCACGGTGAAGCAGAGTTCGGCGCTCGGCAGCGTGGCCGTGACCAACGTCCCGCCATTTGCCGCCGGAACCATGTCACGCGCGCGTACATCCGCCTCTTCATCGAAACCGAAGGTCAGGATACGGGCGGCATGCTGCTCCGCCTTGGCGTAGAGCGTCGCTACATGCGGACTGTCATAGGGAATGACGGCGGTGCCATCAGGCTCGAGCCCTTCGAATATCTCCGCCTTGGCCTCTGCGATCTTCTCTTCAGTGCCGAAAAATTCGATATGCGCGGGGGCGATGGCAGTGACGATGGCGACATGGGGCCGGACTTGCCGCGTCAGCTGCGCCAGTTCGCCTGCGTGGTTCATGCCCATCTCGAACACGCCGAAGGCCGACGCACGAGGCATGCGCGAAAGGCTGAGCGGCACGCCGACATGGTTGTTGTAGCTCTTGACCGAACGATGCACCTGATCCGGACAGATGCGATCGAGCGCATGGAACAGCGCTTCCTTGGTTCCCGTCTTGCCGACCGAGCCCGTCACCCCGACGACCTTGCCCTGCATGCGCGCGCGGGAGGCGCGGCCCAATGCTTCCAGCGCGGCAGCACTGTCGGGAACGAGGATATGAGGCTGCGAAACCGGTTCGCTGACGATCGCCCCAGCCGCGCCTTGACCAAAGGCCTTGTCGATGAAGCGATGGCCATCCGTCGTCTCGCCCTTCATCGCGACGAACAGGTCACCGCCCGTCACTTCGCGGCTGTCGAAGGCGACACCTGAAACGGCGAAGGGCGCCGAAGCGACGCCCCCTATGGCTTGCGCTATTTCCTCGGAGGTCCAGAGGTCGCTCACCCTGCGCACTCCCGGGCAACGGTGACATCGTCGAAGGGCAGCACCCGGTCGCCGATAATCTGTCCCTGTTCGTGCCCCTTGCCTGCCAGCAGCACGATGTCATCGGCTCCGGCCTGCGCGATCGCTGCGGCGATGGCAGCGCGGCGTCCGCCGATTTCCTCGGCGCTTGATGCCCCAGCCATGACGGCAGCGCGAATGGCGGAAGGATCCTCCGACCGGGGATTGTCGTCAGTGATGATGACATGATCGGCCAACTCGGCCGCCACCTTGCCCATCTGCGGACGTTTGCCGGCATCACGGTCGCCGCCAGCGCCAAACAGTGCGATCAGCTTGCCGCGCGTATGCGGCCGCAGCGCTTCGATGGCGGCCCGCAAGCCCTCTGGCGTATGGGCGTAATCGACATAGACGGGCGCACCCGCCTTGGTAATCACCGCGCGTTCCAGGCGACCACGAACCGGCTGTACCCGGCCAAGCAGTTCCAGGACCTTCGCCGCATCCTCGCCGCCAGCGATGACGAGCCCCGCGGCAGTCAAGGCGTTGGCGGCCTGATAGGCACCAATCAGCGGCAGATTGACCTTGTAGAGGCTGCCCTCGACCTCGACTTCCAGCGTCTGGCCCAACTGGGTCGGGGTGCGGTTGGCAAGACGCAATGCCTGCCCCTGCACCCCGACGCTCAGCACACGAAGCCCCCGCTTCGTAGCTCGCTGGATAACCTTGCCGGACCATAAGTCATCGGCCCAGACGACCGCCGCGCCGTCGGGAGCGACCACCTCGTCGAACAGCCGCATCTTGGCATCGAAATAGCTGTCCATGTCGCCATGATAATCAAGATGATCGCGCGACAGGTTGGTGAAGGCAGCCGCGGACACGGGCAGGCCCTCGGTTCGATATTGCGCAAGACCATGGCTAGACGCTTCGAAGGCGGCGTGGGTGATGCCCTCACGCTTCAGGCCGGACATGTTGGAGAGGAAGGTAACGATGTCCGGCGTCGTCAGCCCGGTCGATACCTGATCGACGGAGGTGGTGACGCCCAGCGTCCCGATCGAGGCCGAATGATGGCCGAGCATCCGCCAAAGCTGGCGGGCCAGCTCGACCGTAGACGTCTTGCCATTGGTGCCGGTGACGGCGACCGTCACCTCCGGGAAGGGCGCGAAATAGCGGGCGGCGAGCAGCGCGAAGAGGCGGCGGGGATTGTCATGCGCGATATGCGCCGCCCCTTTCACCTTGGCTTCCGGCCGGGCGACCACTGCGACGGCCCCGGCGCGCACGGCATCGGCAATGAAGTCCTCGCCATTCACCCGAAGCCCCTGAAAGGCGCCGAAGACCGTGCCAGGCGCAACCTTCCGGTTATCGATCGCGAAGCCCGACACTGCGGCGTCAAGCGGCACCGCAGCGTCGAGCTTCACATCCAGCCCCTCGATGAGCGACCCGAGGCGCATCTCAATGCTTTTCCTTCTGCCCGAGCAGGGGCATGAGGTCCGATATATCCACGTCCCGCCGCTCGTCGGGCAGCACGCCCAGCATCGGTGCGGTGCGCTCGACTACGCGCTTCACCACGGGCGCGGCGGTCCAGGCAGCGGTACGCAGGCCGAAAGTCTGCGCGTTACCCTTGGGCTCGTCCATCATCGTCAGCACGACGTATCGGGGATTATCCATCGGGAATGCGGACGCGAAAGTCGTCACCAGTGAACTCTTGTTGTACCGGCCTTCTTCAGGCTTCTCGGCTGAACCCGTCTTGCCGCCCACCCGGAATCCCTTGGCGTCGGCGCTGCGACCTGTACCCGCCGCGACAATCATCCGCAACAGCTGCCGCATCCGTGCGCTGGTGGCGGCGGAAAAGACACGATGGCCCTCGGGCACTTCATTGGCGTGCAGCTTGCGCAAGGTGGCGGGCCGCCAGATGCCGCCATTCACCAGCGCCGCATAGGCGCTGGCGAGGTGCAGCGGGGTCACCGCGATGCCATGGCCATAGGATACGGTCATGGTGGTTATGCGACCCCAATTATAGGGCCAAAGGCTCTTGGCGCGCTCCTTGAGCTCGATCGGCGCGCGCTGGTCGAATTGAAGATTGCGGAACAGCTCCTGCATCGGCGCGGCGCCCATTTCATCGGCAATCCTAGCCGTGCCGATATTGGAACTGTGCACCAATATTTCCGGCACGTTGATCCAGCGGCCGAGCGAGTGGTCGTCCTTGATCCGGAACCCGGCCACTGCCAGCGGCGCGGTCGCGTCATAGCGTTTTGCCATGGACGTTACGACGCCCCGATCCATCGCTGCGGCGATCGACAACGGCTTGAAGGTCGAACCAAGCTCGTAACGCGCCTGAACCATATGGTTGCAGAGCGGCGATTCGCTGCACTTCTTGCCCGCATAATTCTGAAGCTTGTTGGGATCGAACACGGGGATCGACGCCATAGCGATCAGTTCGCCTGTGTTGGCGTCCATTATGATGCCGCCCGCACCTTTGGCATTCTGCGCGACCATCTGGGCGTAAAGCTCGCTTTCCAGCGCGCCCTGGACCCGGCTGTCGATCGAAATGGCAAAAGGCTGCCCGCGCAGCGCCGAGTCGGTCAGCCGTTCGTTGAACGCGGCCTCCACCCCCATGCCGCCCTGCCCATCGGCGTTGGGCGCGAAGCCGAGCACATGCGCGGCGAGGCTGCGCTGCGGATAGAGGCGTTCCTTTTCGCGAGGAAATTCGATGCCGATTTCGCCCAGCGCGTTCACCGCTGCAACTTCCTCCGGCAGCGCGCGGCGGCGCAGATAGGCCCAGCCCTTGCCCGTCAGCTTCTTGTAGAAAGCCGCTTCGGGTTCATCGGGGAATATCTCGTGCAGCTTGCGGGAAAGCTCCGCCGGCTCGCCGATCAGCTTCGAGGGACGCACGGCGATCGAATAGGCGTCCATCGTGCGGGCGAGTGGAACGCCATTGCGATCGACAATGTCCGCGCGCGCGGGAAGGAAGCCCGAAGCATCGCCACTCCCGCTGGCGCCATGTGCGAAGATGCCGACCCAGGTCAGCCGCAGGATCACCACCGCCGTGATGGCCATGAACAGGATGAGCAGCAGCATCAGCCGGTTATGTGCGACAGCAGTCAGGTCGACCCGCTGCTTGCCTGCCCTTGCGCCACCGGGCTGAACGATGATCGTCGCCATCAACGCGCCCCCTTCTTGCGCTCGCGCGCCGCCTTGTCGCTTATGTCGCCCATGGTGCTGTCATCGAGCAGCTTGGCGTCCAGCATCGCCATCCGCTCAGCACGGCGGGCGAGCGGGTTGGGCTTCGACACGTCGGCATCGTCCTTCGCCTTTTCGGCAGCGCTCTTGGCCGCGGGCTTGGCGATCTTCTCGACATTGTCGGCGGCATGGGCTTCACGGATCACGGCGATGTCGCTGCGAATCTGCGTGGCGGCCGGACTTGCCGGGGCAGCCTGCGCGGCAGAGGGAAGGTCGGCGGGGCTCTGCACCATCGCCACCATCACCGGCGGGGCGACATAGTCGGGTCCGTTGGGCTGAATACCGTCGAGGTTCGCCAGCGCCCGCTCGCCGCCCAGATATTGCTGGGCGGTCGGGGTGGCGTACATGAAGTCGTCCTGGTTCCAGCGTTCAAGCTGCCGCATGCTCGCCCGCGCGCTGAACTCCGTTTCCAGATAGCGGATGTCCGCCCGCGCCCGCGCGATCTGCGCCTGCACCTTCATCAATTCGTTGCGTTCGGTCGCGACTTTCAGCGACACCAGATAAGCGCCAAGCGCACCCAGCGCGACGAGCAGGATCCAGATCAGGCTCTGCAACCTTTTCACCGCGATCATGGGCGAGGGCTCCTCGAAGAACTTTGCCGGGAAGGAATGGCGGCTGATGTACGAACGGCGCTGCGCAGGGTCGCGGAGCGCGCGCGCGGATTGCGGGCCAGTTCCACCTCGCCGGGGCGAACAGCCTTGGCCGGTTTGTGGAAGGTGGGTGCGGCAGCCGCCTTGCGCTCAGGCAGGTGGCGCGATCCGGCGCCTTCGCCGCCGCTACGCTGACGCAGGAATTGCTTGACGATACGATCTTCCAGGCTGTGGAACGTGACGACCGCCAAGCGGCCGCCCTCCTCCAGCATCGCCTCCGCCGCCTCCAATCCGCGCTCCAGTTCCTCAAGCTCGCGGTTCACATGGATGCGGATCGCCTGGAAAGTGCGGGTGGCCGGATCCTTCTTGTCATGCGGCTTATGTCCAAGCGCCCGGCGAACGACGCTGGCCAACTGGCCTGTACGCTCCAGCGGACGTGCCTCCACGATCGCGCGAGCCACACGGCGCGAGCGCGGCTCCTCTCCATAGCGATAGAGGACGTCGGCAATCTCCTGCTCAGGGGCATTGTTCAGGAAATCGGCAGCGCTCATCCCGCTCTGGCTCATGGTCATGGTGAGCGGACCGTCAGCTTGAAAAGAAAAGCCGCGTTCTGGCCGGTCGAGCTGCATCGACGACACGCCGATGTCGAGCGTCACGCCCGATACCGAGGTGATGCCGCGATCGGCCAGCAACTGCTCCATCCGGGAAAATTCCCCGGCGATCAGGGTGATGCCCTTTTCCGCCGCCAACGCCTCGCCTTCGCGAATCGCGTCGGGGTCGCGGTCAAAGGCGAACACTTTCGCGCCCTTTCTCGCCATCGCGCTGGAATAGCCACCCGCACCGAACGTGCCGTCGACATGCACTTCGCCGGGGTTGATGGCGAGGGCATGCAGCACTTCATCGAGCAGAACCGGGACGTGACGATCGGGGTCGACAGCAGCGGTCACTTGCCGCCTCCCGCAGCCCGCTGGTCGAGCCAGCGCCGCACCTTGTTGCGGATCAGTTCGGGGCGATCCTTGCTCTCGGCAAGCGTTTCGGGCTTCCAGATCTGGATGTAGCGGCCGACGCCGTAGAAGAAGACCGCGTCGGTGATGCCATATTCATCCTTGATGTCCGGATGCATGGCGAAGCGGCCGCCTTCGTCGAAATTCACCTCCTCGATCGTGCCGAGGCGGCGTTCCAGTTCCAGGTCGGCATTATAGTCGCGGCCTTGAGCGCGCGCTTCGCGAGACAGTTCCTCGACCTCGGTAAACAGGAAGCGGCGGTGCGATTCTCCAAAGCCGGTGGCGCAGGGGTTGTCGCCATGGACCGAGAGATAAAGCCGCGTTTCGCCGCCGCTGGACAGCTTGACCTGTCGGCGCATCTCAAGAGGCAGGACGAAACGGCCCTTGCCGTCCGCCACGCTGAACGCGTTGCCTGTAAAGAGAATGATATCCGACACGTACGGACTGCTGCCCCTCTGTTCGTAGGGGCGCAGGCCGTCGCTCACCAACCCGCATCATCGCGGCCGGTGCGCAGGACTAGCAAAGCCTGACAAACCCCTATGCGCCTTAGATACCAAGGCGAGAGGTGCATGGAAAGGGAAAAGTCGGGAGAAGCCGGGAAATCCTGTTTTGTTCTGGTCTAACCCGGTTCGACAGCCTCCCAAGGCGGATGGGATGAGATGTCGCGCACCCGATCGTCGCGGTAAAACCAGCCGAGGAAGACGCTTCCCAGGATCGCCCAGCCAATCCCGACAAGAATCGACCAGCGGAGGGCCATCACAAGGTCGGCCGCCGATCGGAGCCAGCGGCGCCCTTCGACCATGCCGCCATCCAACGCCTCGATCACGAACCCCGGACTATCAGCGGACCAGTGCCGCGCATCCAAAGGCGCAGCAGCATCGGCCAGCCACAGTCGGTCGTCGATCAGGTCCGCGTCGGCAACCAGCACGGCGTTCCCTCTGCCGATCGCGCATCGTGCGGC
Organism: Sphingobium agri; assembly: GCF_023051225.1. Lineage (NCBI taxonomy): Bacteria > Pseudomonadati > Pseudomonadota > Alphaproteobacteria > Sphingomonadales > Sphingobiaceae > Sphingobium > Sphingobium agri. Next base: position 108,591 of record NZ_JALKHS010000021.1, read on the forward strand.
CAGCCCCTCCTCTTCGATGTGACATGATGTCCCGGGCTGCAGCGCGAAGCCGGAACTGCCCATGGTCGTCAGCACGCGGCCATCCTCCAATATGCGCCGCTCTTCCGCCACGGCGACCGGCGGCAGAAGCGCGAGGCCCCAATGATTCAGCAGCGGCCCAATCATGCTGACGGCAGGCGGCCTGCGCCTGTCTCCCAGCGGCAGGGACGATGGCCAGCGCAGCAGAGGATCAGCCAGCAGCAAGACATGTCCGCCGTTGCGGACCCAATTATCCAGCACGACCAACTCTGCCGGGGAAAAGACGCGCGGCTGCGCGAGCAGCAGGGCGTTGGCATCCCTCATCGCCGGACCAAGCGGGCTGTCAACGGCTTGCACATCGAAGCGCCGCCGCAGGAGAGTGACGATCGGCGCATCGCTCCGCGCACCGAAACCCGCTTCTCCTTCCTTCCAGAATAAGGGCAGCGCGCTGATGACCGCCAGCTTGGGCCGGGGTGATGGCGTTTCCGGGAGAGGCGCCTCCCGCGCAAGCCAGCAGGAAAACAGAGCAGCAGCGCAGAATGCAAGCCCTGTCCACTTCCGGCGAGGAAGGCAGACGCCGGCCACGACCGCCAGTGCGGCAACGAGCGCTAACCCGCCAACGCCCCCTATTGCTGGATAGGAAGACGCCGCAAGAACATCGAAGATCAGGACCGTCCCCAAACTTCCCAACCCAGCCCATAGGGCATAGGGCAAGCCGCGCTTCAGGCTTAGCAACAGCGCCACGGGCATGAGCATCAGGACAGGCCAGGTCCAGCTCTGCAGGTCCACCTGCCCCGTTTGCAACAAGGAAGGAAGACCGCCGAGCACAACCAGCACCGGACCAAGGCCAAGCATCAGGAATGTGCGCAACGCCTTCATGGAATGCGCGGTTCGATCAAGATGATCAGCGGCCGGACGCTTGCGGATCGCGATCCATCGGCTTGCGCAAATTTGGGTCCGGCTGCAGGTCGGGCACGATCGGCTGCTGCTCGGGCGCCGGTTGCACGCCCAATTCCGCCAGCGGCTCCTTGGGCGCGACGGCATTGACGTCCAGCGTGGGCACGGTCGGCGGCGGCACCGCCGGATCGTCGATCCGCGCCTTTTCGATCACAATGTTCGCAAGGCCCACAAGGAGCACCACGCCCGCCAGCCCCGTCAGGCCGATCTGGACACGCTGCAACCCTTCCTGCCGGCGGGGATGTTCAGCCATCAAAGCGCTCTTTATCTTGCCGCCGCGACCCGTGCGGCGATCAGCGATTGTGCGCGAGCCAGGGGAACACCGTCAAGCCCTTCGCTTCCAGCCATTCGCGATTGTAGAGGGTGGAGAGATAGCGGAAACCGGTGTCGCACAGGATGGTGACGATCCGCTTGCCCGGGCCCAGTTCGCGCGCCAGCGCCACCGCGCCCGCCACATTGATCCCCGACGACAGGCCAAGGCAAAGCCCTTCTTCCGCCAGCAGGCGCTCGACCCAGTGCAATCCTTCTTCATCGGAAATGCGGAACTGGGTATCGATAGGCGCACCCTCCAGATTGGCGGTGATCCGGCCTTGCCCGATCCCCTCGGCCACGGATGACCCTTCCGCCTTCAGCTCGCCATGGGCGTAATAATTATAGAGCGCCGCGCCATGCGGATCGGTCAGCGCGATCGTGATATTCTCGTCATGCGCCTTGAGGCCCAGCCCCACGCCCGCGATCGTGCCGCCAGTGCCCGCCGCGCAGGTGAAGCCGTCGATCTGCCCGTCCAGCTGCTGCCAGATTTCCTCCGCCGTACCGACGATATGCGCTTTCCGGTTGGCGATATTGTCGAACTGGTTCGCCCAGATCGCATTCTCCGTTTCTTCCGCGATGCGGCGGGACGTATGGACGAAATGCCCCGGGTTCGAATAGGCAGCGGCAGGCACCGTCACCAGTTCAGCGCCCAGCGCGCGCAACGTGTCCATCTTCTCGCGGCTCTGCGTTTCGGGCATGACGATGATCGTCCTGTAGCCCTTCGCATTGGCGACCAGCGCCAGGCCGATACCAGTATTGCCCGCCGTTCCTTCGACGATCGTGCCACCCGGCTGCAACAGCCCTTTTTCTTCCGCATCATTGACGATGAAGAGCGCCGCGCGATCCTTGACCGACGCACCGGGATTGGCGAATTCGCACTTGGCGAAAATATCGCAGCCCGTCTCTTGCGACGGACCGGCAAGGCGCACCAGCGGCGTGTTGCCAATCAGGGCGAGGCTATCATTCTGAACCAGCATGTTCCCCGCATAGCGGAGCGAATGCACGCTTGCCAAGCAAGGGAATGCTGATCCACCCAAAGACCTGATTGCAATCCGTGCGCGATAATCGCCGCCGCCGGGAAGAAAGTGGCAAGGCTTTTGCGCTAGGAGTGGCGCCGTGCGGCGTTAAGCCGCGATCCATTGATGAGTACAGACAGCTTCGAGATGACGCGTGGACGATCCTGGCATCTGATATTGGCCGTTCTGGCGCTGACGGCGCTTGCTCTGCCACGCCTGATCACCGCCGCGCCGCTGGACATGCTCGCGGATGTGAGGGCGCGCGACGATGTTGCCGAGCGGGCGGGAGAAAATTTCCCTGGTTCCGCCTATTTTTTCGCTGACGATATCTTCCAGGATCTCCCCGATTCGGTTGGGAACAGCCGACACGTCCTGAAACTCGCCACCATCGACGCTGCCCCGGCCGCTGCGTTTCGCGGCAAGACCCCGCTCGATAGCTACAGGGCGGTCAACTGCCTCACCTCGGCCATCTATTATGAAGCAGCCAACGAGCCGGAAGACGGCCAGCGCGCGGTTGCCCAGGTCGTCCTGAACCGCGTCCGCAATCCGCTGTGGCCGCGCAGCGTCTGCGGCGTCGTCTATCAAGGATCGGAACGCACCGACTCCCTCTGCCAGTTCACGTTCAGCTGCGACGGATCGATGGGGCGGGCCAATCATGCGCAAAGCTGGGCACGTGCGCGCCGGATCGCGGAACAGGCGCTTGCGGGCCGCGTCTACGCGCCCGTTGGGCTCGCCACATTCTACCATACGCTGGCCGTGCGTCCCGGATGGGCGGCATCGAAGCGGCCCGTCGCCGTAATCGGGGCGCACATCTTCTACCAGATGCCGTGCTTCAACGGGACAGAGGCAGCCTTCCGCATCCCCTATGCGGGGCGGGAGTGGCAATCGGGCCCATCAACCAGAGCTTGGACGGTGAGGCCACCTGCGATGCAGCATCCCTTGCCGCCAGCGGGGGTGGACGTCACCGTACCCCTTGCCGTCCCTCCACCAGCTGCTCAGGACATGCTGCCACAATCAACGATCCGGCCCGAATATCGGAACAGCGGCCGCCCGCTCATCTGAATAGCGGGGCGCGCAATTTATTGGCGGCCTTTCCTAAATCACTGATTCTTGGTCATAATAAAAAACTTCAGGAAGTGGAGGAACGGCGGAACCAAATGCCGCGATCGGTGGTTCTGCATACCGGATAGCAAATCTTTTGCCCCCCGCTCTTGCTATCCAAAAAAACATGAGCCCGGAACGCATCTCCCCCCCCGACGCGTTCCGGGCTCAGATTTTGTGGGGCAGCCTCCTTCGAGTCTCAGATATTTCCGGTTGCGGAACGTATTTCGCCTCTGCGGGTTCTCCCCCTCAGCCGCTGGATAGCGCGGCCATCCGGCTCGAGTTTTTTCCTCAGGAGACGACCATGACCAAGAAGATTTTTGCTGCCCTGATGCTTACCGGTTCGCTGATGGTGGCCGCGTGCAATACCGTCGAAGGCGCGGGCAAAGACGTGCAGAGCGCTGGCGCGGCCGTGGAAGACGCAGCCAAGTAAGCAGCGAAAAACAGGCTCCCACCCTAGCGGCCCGCCATTGGCGGGCCTTTTTTTAGCTGGTGGAAGTGTCTGCTCCGTCCGCTGTTGCGGCGTCGCGGGCTTGTTTCCGATCGGTGAACCAGATCGCGACGATGGTGATTTCGTAGAGCAGCAGCAGGGGGATGGCGAGCATCAGCTGCGATACGACGTCGGGCGGGGTCAAGACGGCGGCGAGGACGAACGCGGCGACGATCATGTAGCGGCGCAGGCCGATGAGTTGAGCACGGGTGACGAAACCGGCGCGGTTCAGCAGCATCAGCAGGACGGGCATCAGGAAGCTGATGCCGAATGCAAGAATGAACTGCATGACTAAAGTGAGGTAGGCGTCGGTGCTGGGGAGTGCCTCGACCGCGAGGCCTCCACTACTTCCTTGAAATTGCAGGAAAAAGTGGAAAGCGGTCGGCATCACGACATAGTAAGCGAGGCTCGCGCCCATCAGGAAAAGCACCGGCGTCATCACCAGAAAGGGCAATAATGCCTTCTTTTCCTTCGCATAAAGACCCGGCGCCACGAAAGCCCAGAGCTGGTTCGCGATGATCGGGAAGGACAGGCAGAAAGCGCCGAAGATCGCGACCTTCACCTGGACGAAAAAGGCTTCGTAGAGCTTGGTATAGACCAGCCGCCCACCGCCGTCGCCAAAGGCCTCCTTGAGCGGATGAACCAGGAACGCGAAAAGCTTGTCGGAAAAATAAAAGCAGACCGCGCCCGTCAGGAAGAGCGCCCAGACGCACTTCAACAGCCGCCCGCGCAGTTCGATCAGATGGTCGAGCAGCGGCGCCTTTGTCTCATCGATATCTCTCATGCCTGAGCATCACCCTTGACCGCAGGACTGGACTGGGCCGCGATATAGGGCGGGCCGTCGGACGCAGGGGCGGGAGCAACGGGCGCCGATTGGGCGACGAAGGCCGGGGGCGGCGACGATGCGCCCGGCGCGGGGGCAACGGAGGAGTCCGGCAAGGGCTCCATCGCTGGGGCGGACGACGCTTCGGGCGGATGTTCCTGCATGATGCGCCGGTTCTGGTCCGCCCACTTCTTTTCCAGCTCTTCCATTTCCGCTTCGCGCACCATCGCGTCGATGCCGGTGCGGAAATGACGCGCCATGCCGCGTGCCTTCCCGACGATCTGCCCGACCTTGTACAGGGCGCGCGGCAGATCCTTGGGACCGATCACGACAACCGCGACGATCACGATCAGCAGAAGTTCGGACGAACCGATATCGAACATGCGCGCCTACCGCTGGAGGGTGACGAAGGTCAGGCCTTGGTCTTTTCTTCGGTGGTCGCGGTGGGCGCGTCCTGTTCAGGCACGCGATGTCCTTCGATCCGCGTGGCAGGCTTGGCCGGGGCGATGTCGTCATCATCGTCCGCCATGCCCTTCTTGAAGCTCTTGATGCCCTTGGCCACGTCGCCCATCAGGCCAGAGATACGGCCGCCGCCAAACAGCAGCATGACCACCAGGAGAACGATGACCCAATGCATCAAAGAAAAGGAACCCATTTTAACTTTCTCCTGAAAGGAAGCCCTTTTTAGGCTTCTTCCTCATCATTTTCCAGAACGGATTGAGCGCCGAGGCCCTCCAGCGCAAGATCGACCGGATCGAGCAATCCGGCAGCGCGCAGATCATCCAGTCCCGGCAAATCCCGGCGGCTGCTAAGTCCGAAATGTGACAGAAATTCGTGCGTCGTCGCATAAATAAGCGGACGGCCCGGAACTTCCCGCCGTCCCGCTGGCCGGACCCAGCCTGCTTCCATGAGAACGTCGAGCGTCCCCTTCGCCACCTGGACGCCGCGAATGGCCTCCACCTCCGCGCGGCTGACAGGTTCATGATAGGCGATGATGGCCAGCGTTTCCATCGCCGCGCGGGACAGCTTGCGCGTCTCATCCTTCTCGCGCCGCAGGATATGCGCAAGGTCCGCCGCCGTCTGGAAATGCCAGCGCCCGCCACGCTCGACCAGATTGATGCCACGCCCGGCATAATGATCCGAGAGCGTGGCCAAGGCAGCGCTTAGATCACCGGCCTCCCCCACATGCTGCCGCAACTCGGCAGCCGTCAGCGGATGTTCGGCGACGAACAGGGCGGCCTCCACGGCGCGCATGAAATCGTCCGGTTCCTGCATCACAACAGACGCCTCCCACCCTGGTCCGCCCCATTTTGATCTGGCAGCGCGGCGCGCAGATAGATGGGCTCATATATGCCATCCTGCTGTATTTCCAGCCGCCCCTGCCGCGCGAGTTCCAGCGCCGCGACAAAGCTGCTCGCGAGCGCCGATCGCGCCATCGGTCCGTCCTGACCATCGGGCAGGAAGGATTCGAGCGTGGTCCAGTCGATCGCGGACCCAACCAGCGTGCCGACGCGCTGGATCGCTTCATCCAGCGTCATCACCGGACGGGCGGCGACCATATGGACGGCCGGTTGCGTGCGCGCGCGCAGCTGTCCGTAGGATTGCAGCAGATCATAGAGGCTGGCGGCCCATTTTGCCTTGCGCACCAGCCGCAGTCCTTCGGGCCGAGGGCGGACGAACACGTCGCGGCCGATACGGTCCCGGGCCATCAGGCGTGCTCCCGCCTCCCGCATGGCGTGCAGGCGCTGGAGCCGCAATTGCAGGCGCAGGGCCAGTTCGTCCGGGCTAGGGTCAGGCTGAGCCTGCTTCGGCAGCAGCAGCGAGGATTTGAGATATGCGAGCCAGGCGGCCATCACCAGATAGTCGGCCGCCAGTTCCAGCTTCAGCTTCCGCGCGCCTTCGACATAAGCGAGATATTGTTCGACCAGCGCGAGGATCGAGATTTCACGCAGGTCGACCTTTTGCGAACGGGCGAGCGCCAGGAGGAGATCGAGCGGCCCTTCCCAGCTTCCGAAGCTGACGGTCAGCATGTCGGCGCGGGGCTGTGGCGGAGGGGTAAAGAGGTCTTCCATGGTCAGGCGGCTCTTTGACGCGCTGACGGTGGGAAGAGTTGTTCACGCGGAGACGCGGAGACGCGGAGGGTGACCAGGCGCCCGCGCAGCACCAAAAAATCGGCTTGGCCCGTGGGGGTGGGTTCAAAATGACAAGTGGCTTCGCCGAAGGCGCGATATCTCCGCGGCTCCGCGACTCCGCGTGAGCATTTAATTCCGTATAGCTTTGCCGGAAGGGACAGGATCACGCCTGCCCTCACGCAGCCACCACGGAGAGCAGGCTGTCGCGGGTCGCCAGCAGCTGTTCCAGGGGTGGGCTTTCGGCGGTCAGGCTGGTCGAGGCCATCGCGCGATCCAGGCGCGCCCGCGACCGGTCGCTGATGTCGGGGAGCAGATCAGCTATGCCCACCATGTCATCCATCCTCCCCCAGCAATTGAGCGCAAGGTCGCAACCCGCCGCGACCACGCCTGCCGCCAGTTCCGGGATGCTGCCGTTCAGCGCCTTCATGTCGAGATCGTCGGACATGAGGAGGCCGTCGAAACCGATGCGCTGGCGGATGATCGTGTCGATGATCGAGGCGGAAAGGCTGGCGGGAAGATCGGGGTCCCAGGCCGTATAGACGACATGGGCGGTCATGCCGATGGGCGTGTCCTTCAGCGTCTGAAAAGGCGCGAGGTCGGTGGCGAGTTCCTCTTCGCTCGCGGTCACGATGGGCAGTTCATGATGGCTGTCCACCATGGCGCGGCCATGGCCGGGCATATGCTTGATGATGCCCGCGACCCCGCCCCTCGCCAGCCCTTCGATGACTGCGCGGCCGAGCGCGGCGACGCGCATGGGCTCCGCGCCGAGCGTGCGGTCGCCCATGATGTCGCTTGCGCCATCCTGCCGCACGTCGAGCAGCGGGAGCGCATCCACGGTGATGCCGCCTTCGGCCAGGGTCAAAGCGATCGCATGGGCATTGGCGCGCGCGGCGGCGATCGCGCTAGACGGCGCGATGTCATAGAGGCGGTCGAACACGGCGCCGGGGGGGAAGCTTGGCCAGACGGGCGCCTGCATGCGGGCGACGCGGCCTCCTTCCTGATCGATCATGATGAGCAGGTCGTCGCGGCCGTGAAGCGCCCGCAGATCGTCGGTCAAGGCGCGGAGCTGGACGCGGTCCGCGATATTGCGGCGGAAGAGGATATAGCCCGCAGGCTGCGCATCAGCGAAGAAGGCGCGCTCGTCCGCCGTGAGGGTCTCGCCGGAGAGGCCGAAGATTACCGGTTTCATGAGGGCGGATGGTAGCGGCTGTGGGGCGCTGTGTCGAAGGGGTTGTTGGGATCAAGGAGTGGCGTATCCCCTCTCCCCTTTAGGGGTCGATGAGAGGCACGTGACTCTCATCGAGGTTAGGGAGAGGGGGAGGCGCTGTGCTATCGAGGACAGAACGGCTTCGAGATTGCGCATGACGTCCGTGTTGGTGAAGCGGAGGACTTGCCAGCCTTGCTGTTCGAGATAGGCGGTGCGCTCGGCGTCATACTCAGCGGTTGCGCCGTGGGTGTCGCCGTCGATCTCGATGACCAGCATGGCCGCGCGGCAGGTGAAGTCGGCGATGAAGGGGCCGATGACGGTTTGGCGGCGGAACTTCGCACCGGAGAAGCGCTTGGCGCGGAGATGATACCAGAGGCGGGTTTCTGCGGGAGTGAGATCGCGGCGGAGTTGCTTCGCGAATTTGAGCGATTTTCTGTGCCGCACCTGCGTTCCCCTCTCCCGCCTTCGCTGCGCTCGGCACCTCGGCCAGAGTCACGTGCCTCTGGCCGACCCCTAAAGGGGAGAGGAGATAGACGGCTTAGTTCACGACGATGCAGCTTTCGCCGGCGACTTTCAGTCTGCCGCAGAGGGTGCTGGCTTGGGCTCCGGCCGTCGCGCGCAGGCGGTAGAGGGTGCTGCCGCCGACTTCGGTGGGTTCAATCGCCATGGTGAGCGGCGCGAGATAGGCGAAGCGCTTGGACAGGCGGGTCCAGGCGTCGCGGGCGCCGGATTGGCTGCCATAGGCGCCGAGCTGGATCACCGCGCCGCCTTTGCGGACGGGCTGCGCGGTTGCTGGCCGGACGTTGGTTTCGTCCGCCACGCGCGCGGTCACACTCTGCGAAGGCTTGCCCGGCACTGGCTGGCTGGGCTTGGCGGGCGCAGTGGCGGTTACGGGCGCTTCGGGGACACGGCTGGGATCGATGCGGCCGTCGCGCAGTACGCCTTCGCTGGCGGCGAAGCTGGCGTCGCCCTCCCCTTCGAACTTCTTGGCATCGGCCTCGCGCGCGGGCACCTTGTAGTCGCCAGCGGGCGCGGCGATCAGCTTGCCTTCGCCGCCGCCGCTCGAACGGTTGTTGAGGAACCAGACGCCAGCGACCACGCCGCCTAGCAGGACAAGGGCGACCAGTATGAAGCCGAGCAGACGGACGGGGGAGAGCCCTTCATCCTCCTCATCTTCAATGCCAGGCTCAAGCCAAGGCAGACGCTCGTCATCGTCGAGATCGAGCCGCCCCCTCGCAAAGTCGCCCATGTGTCCGTGCCTCCGCCTGGCTATTGCATTTCCGTCAACGCAGCCACGCCCATAAGGGCAAGGCCATTACGGATGATTTGCCCGATTCCGCGGCTTAAGAAAAGGCGCGCAGAAGTTATCCCCGGATCGTCCGCCAGGATCACGCGGGCGCGCGGATTGTCGTTCCCCAAATTCCACCAGCTGTGGAATGCAGAAGCCAAGTCATTGAGATAAAAGGCGATGCGGTGCGGTTCGCGCGCGAACGCAGCCCCTTCCACCACCCGTGGGAACTGTGCGGCCAACTTAACAAGGTTAAGTTCCTCCGTCCCAAGGCGGGACAGGTCGGGCGCAGGAAGATCCATTCCGGCTTCCTCCGCCCGGCGGCCGAGCGAGGAAATGCGGGCATGGGCATATTGGACGTAGAAGACCGGGTTGTCCTTCGACGCTTCCACGACCTTGGCGAAGTCGAAGTCCATCTGGGCGTCGGCCTTGCGCGTCAGCATGGTGAAGCGGACGACATCCTTGCCCACTTCGCGCACCACGTCGGCGAGCGTCACGAAATTGCCCGCGCGCTTGGACATCTTCACCGGCTCGCCATCGCGCAGCAGGCGGACCATCTGGATCAACTTGACGTCGAAGCGCGCGCGCCCTTCGGTCAAGGCGGCGACGGCGGCCTGGATGCGCTTCACCGTACCGGCATGGTCCGCGCCCCAGATGTCGATCAGTTGGTCGGCGGTCTGCGCCTTCTGGAAATGATAGGCCATGTCAGCGCCGAAATAGGTCCAGGCGCCGTTCGACTTCTTGATCGGGCGGTCCTGATCGTCGCCGAACCTGGTGGAGCGGAACAGAGGGAGTTCGACCGGCTCCCAATCTTCGGGCGTCTCGCCCTTGGGTGCTTCGAGGACGCCATCATAGACGAGGTCATGGTCGCGCAGCCATTGCTCCGCGGCTTGCGGCTTTCCGGCGGCCTGCAGTTCGGCTTCGGAGGCGAAGATGTCGTGGTGGATGCCGAGGAGGGCAAGGTCGCTGCGGATCATCTCCATCATCGCGGCGACCGCCTTGGTGCGGAAGGGGACGAGCCACTCGCTCTCGGGTGCGTTTACGTAAGCGTCGCCATATTCGGCGGCGAGCGCCTGGCCCACGGGGACGAGATAATCGCCGGGGTAGAGGCCCTCGGGAATGTCGCCCACATCCTGGCCCAGCGCTTCGCGGTAGCGGACATGGGCGGAGCGGGCGAGCACGTCGACCTGGCCGCCCGCGTCATTGATATAATATTCGCGGATGACCTTGTGCCCGGCATACTCGAGCAGCGTGGCTAGCGCGTCGCCGACCACCGCGCCCCGGCAATGGCCCATATGCATGGGGCCGGTGGGGTTGGCGGAGACATATTCGACGTTGACGGTAACGCCCGCGCCCGCGTCGGAGCGGCCATAGTCGGCGGCCTCGGCATGGATCGCGGCCAGTTCCGCGCGCCAGGTGGCGTCAGTCAGCGTCAGGTTGATGAAGCCGGGGCCAGCGATGGCGGCGCTTTCCACCTCTTCGAGCTTTTGCAGGCCCGCGACCATCTTTTCCGCCAGCGCGCGCGGGTTGGTGCCCGCGGGCTTGGCAAGGACCATGGCGGCGTTGGTGGCGAGGTCGCCATGGCTGGGGTCACGCGGGGGTTCTACCGTCACCGGCTTGCGGTTGAGGCCAGCAGGCAGGGTGCCGTCCGCCTCCAGCGCGTCCAGCACGGCGTTCAGATGGGCGGTGAAACGAATGTAAAGGGACAAGGGTGTTTCCTCGAAAAGCACAAGACCCGTCCGGGCTGGGCTGAAATCGAAGCCTCATCCTTCCCTGCAAGAAGTAGAGCCCTTCGACAAGCTCAGGGCGAACGGAAGATTAAGGTTCGCTCTTAACGTGTCGCGTTGTATCGGAGCTGGTCCTGGGTCAGGTTGAAACCCACAAGCAACTCGAAGCTGGTTCGTTGCAGCGCCGCGCGGACGTCGGGCTGGGCGAAGGGATCGATCGCCGCGTCCTCGTCGCCCGCCTTGCGCTTCTGCGTGATCTTCGCTTGGATATCGGCGGGCAGCGTCGCCGCAGCCTTGTCGACGAAGGAGCCCGCCTTGGCGCTAGCGCTCGCGCGATACTGGCCAGCCGGGAAGTCGAGCACGACCTGGCCCACCCGCTTGGCGACGACGGCGTTGCCGCCACGCACGACCGCGGAGAAATAGGGCAGCGTCACCTGCCGCGCGGCGGTGGCGTCGGAACGGCGGGCGTTCACGACGAAGGTCGCCTCGCTGTAGAATTGCGCGCCTTCCGAACAAGTGGCGCGCAAATCGGTGATGTTCGCCACCACGTCGATCGCGCGAGCGTCGGTGCTGCCAGCCGGATTGAACAGCGTGATGTCCCCCGTATAGGCCGGGATCGCAGCCGTCGGGCAGGCCGAGCGGACGGCGACGATGCCGCCGGTGGGATCGATTTCTCCCCGGCGCGAACAGCCCGCAAGGGCAAGGGCGATCATTCCAGTCAGCGCAAGTCGAGAAAAGGTCACGAGGCAATCCCTTGGGAACAGGCTGGGGCTTCTTATCCGCACCCCGCCGCTCACGCAACCGAAAGGAACGCAGAGCGCGCGCCTCCCCCTTCCTTCCGGCGTCACATTGGCCTAAGCGGCTGGCATGACCGCCCGCCTCCCCTTGAAGCTCCTGATCGCCGCCCCGCGCGGCTTTTGCGCTGGCGTGGACCGCGCCATCGTCATCGTCGAAAGGGCGATCGAGAAATATGGCGCGCCCGTCTATGTCCGGCATGAAATCGTCCACAATAAATATGTGGTGGACAGCCTGCGGGCGAAGGGCGCGATCTTCGTCGAGGAACTGGATCAGGTGCCGGACGGCGTGCCGGTCGTCTTTTCCGCCCATGGCGTGCCCAAGGCGGTGCCCGCGAAGGCGGAAGAGCGCGGCCTCGACTATCTGGACGCGACCTGCCCGCTGGTGAGCAAGGTGCACCGGCAGGCCGAACGGCAGGTCGAGGCAGGCCGTCATATCCTGTTCATCGGCCACAAGGGGCATCCCGAAGTCATCGGCACCTTTGGTCAGGTGGACGCGGGAAGCATGACCCTGATCGAAACGGTCGAGGATGCGGAAAGCTTTGTGCCTGCCGATCCCGACAATCTCGCCTTCCTGACGCAGACCACGCTGTCGGTGGACGACACCGCCGCCATCGTTGAAACGCTTCAGCGCCGCTTCCCGACGATCCATGCGCCCAAGGGCGAAGACATCTGCTACGCGACGTCGAACCGTCAGGCGGCGGTGAAGGCGATCGCGGCCCAGTGCGACGCGCTTTACGTGATCGGCGCGCCCAACAGCTCCAATTCGTTGCGGCTCGTCGAGGTGGCCGAACGCGAAGGCACGCCAGCCCGGCTGATCCAGCGTGCCGACGACATCGATTTTGCATGGCTGGAGAATGTCCGCACGCTTGGCCTGACCGCAGGCGCATCGGCCCCGGAAATATTGGTGCGCGAAGTGGTGGGCCGGCTCGCCGCGCGTTTCGACGTGACGGAGGAGCAGGTGGAGACGGCGCGGGAAACCGTCTCCTTCAAATTGCCCCGCGAACTGGGAGCGGCATAAGGCGATGGCAGTCTATACCCATGTTCCCGCCGAAGAGATTGACGCGTTCCTCGCCCGCTATGATGCCGGACGGCTGGTATCGGCGAAAGGCATCGCCGAAGGGGTGGAGAACAGCAATTATCTGCTGGAAACCACCGGTGCCGACGGGAAGGGCCATCGCTATATCCTGACCCTGTATGAAAAGCGGGTGGATGAGGCCGACCTGCCCTTCTTCATGGACCTGCTCGATCATCTGGGCGCGCGTGGATGCCTGGTGCCGCGCTTCATCGCCGACCGGGAGGGCAAGCGCCTGCAGCAGCTGGGCGGAAGGCCTGCCTGCCTGATCGAGTTCCTGACCGGCATATCGGTCACTGAACCCACCGCTGCCCAATCGCAAGCCGCAGGCGCTGCACTGGGCCAACTGCATCGAGCGGCGGAAGGATTTGCGGGCGAGCGCCGCAACGCGCTCGACATCGCTGGCTGGCATGATCTGGCGGCCAAGTGCGGCGACCATTTCGACGATATCGCGCCGGGCCTTGGCCAGCGGGTGGCGGATGAGCTCGCCTATCTCGACGCGCATTGGCCCGCTGGACTGCCGCGCGCGGTGATCCACGCCGATCTTTTTCCCGACAATGTGCTGATGCTGGGCGACGAAGTGACCGGCCTCATCGACTTCTATTTCAGCTGCACCGACATTCGCGCCTATGACCTGGCCGTCACGCACAGCGCATGGGTGTTCAGCAATGACGGCGCGCACTTCTTTGCCGATCGTTCGACGGCGCTGCTCGCTGGCTATCAGGCGGCGCATGGCCTTTCCGACGCGGAGCAGACCGCCTTCCCGATCCTGTGCCGGGGCGCGGCGCTGCGCTTCCTGCTGACCCGCGCCTATGACTGGATCAACACGCCCGCCGACGCGCTGGTGACGCGCAAGGACCCGCTGGCCTATCTACGGCGGCTGGATTTTTATGCGCAGACTGCACCGGCGGAGTTGCTGCGGGCGTGAGCGCGCTGTCTCAGGTCGAAATCTTCACGGACGGCGCGTGCAAGGGCAATCCCGGCCCCGGCGGTTGGGGCGCGGTGCTGCGCTTTGGCACGACGGAAAAGGAAATTTCCGGCGGAGAGCCGCAGACCACGAACAACCGCATGGAGATGATGGCCGCGATCGAAGCGCTGAATGCGCTGAAGCGCCCCTGCCAGGTGACGCTCTACACCGACAGCAAATATGTGATGGACGGCATCACCAAATGGGTTTTCGGCTGGCAGAAGAATGGCTGGAAGACGGCTGACCGCAAGCCGGTCAAGAATGCCGAGCTATGGCAGGCGCTGCTCGCCGCCGCCGCGCCGCACAAGGTCAACTGGCAATGGGTAAAGGGTCATGCCGGTCACCCGGAAAATGAGCGGGCCGATCAACTGGCCTGCGCCGCAGCGGAACTCTTCCGCGCCTGACGGGGGAGCGGCAGGCCACTCCCCCTGACGGCGTCAGGGATAGCGTTCGACCCAATCAGCGGGATAAGGCGGCTGCCAGCGCGTCCCCGCGACCCATGTGGTGCCGCGCGGCGCGAAGCCTTCCTCGACTGTGCCGACCCGCGTCATCGCGTCCCTCACCGCGGCATCGCGGCAGCTGGGCACGACCGGCGAGGCATTGTCCGATTCGCCCAACTTGCCGCACAAATAGCGCGCAGTCAGCGCGACACGGTGGCGCAATTCGTCCTTCCCGGCCTTTGTGCTGAGGTCGAGATCGGCATAGCTGACGCCCTGTGACAGCGATTGGGCGTTGTTGTATCGGCCCGTGACGGTGATTTCTTCGGTCGGCTGGGCAAAGCTGATGCTACTGCTCGCCATCATTAGCCCTGACAGGATCAAGGCCGATCGTGAAAAGCATTTCATGACGGCATCCTCCTACTCCATGGATCGTGCCCAGGAACACCACATCTTTTCATGATCACCCTGTTCGGGCTGAGCCCTTCGACAGGCTCAGGGCGAACGGTCATCCAGATACCTGGCACGTTTTTTTGAACGTCACGGACGCCGCTTCGTTCCGACTGCGCCTATGTGAACCGTGCAGGCGAATAGGCGGCGGGATCTATGCCCTTGACCGCTTCGGCCATGGGACCACCCGTCAGTAGCGCCGACCCCAGCAAGGCGGCGGCGGGCGCTGTCTGTATGCCGAAACCGCCCTGCCCCGCGAACCAGAAAAAGCCGGGCGCGGCGGAGTCGAAGCCGTAGACCGGCGCGCGATCCGGCGCGAAGCTGCGCAGCCCTGCCCATTTGCGTTCGACCGCCTCGACCGGCCAGTCCACGACATCTTCGAACCGGGCGATCGCCTGGGCCACCGCCAGTTCTTCGGGTGCCGCGTCGCACGGGAGCGAGGGCTCCTCATCATGCGGGGTCAGCCAGATGCGTCCCTCCCCTTCCGGCTTGAAATAGAAGCGGGAGGAAAGGTCCATGACGAGCGGCAGGTCGGCTGATGGCATCGCGGGTACGCGCAGTTGCACGACGGTGCGCCGCAAAGGGGTGATGCCGATGGGCGCGACGCCGCAGCGCCGCGCGACATCGTCGGCCCATGCGCCTGCGGCATTCACGATGATGCCGCAATGGATGACGCCGTTGCTGGTCTGGATACGCCAGCCACCCGGCTCCTGGGCAGCCTTGTGGAGCGCCGTTCCCAGCTGCGATTGGCCACCCTGCGCATGGAAGCGCCGCAGATAGGCGTGATGCAGCGCCGCGACGTCGATGTCGCACACGCCTGGCTCCAGCAGGCCGACCGTCCATTGCGGCCGCAGTCCGGGCAACAGGCTCGCAGGGTCGACCGGGCGCAGATCGACCCGGCCGGAAAAGTCCCGCACCAGCCGATCCCGCTCCGCACGATCAGTGTCCCGCCCGACAAACAGCGTCTGCCGGGGGGTGAGGAAGGATCGGTCGGCAAAGGCAGGATCGGGGGCGTGCAGCAACGGCCCGGACGCGGTGGTGAGCGGCTGCACCTGTGGGCCGCCATAGGTCTCCTCCCAGAAGGCGACGGATCGGCCGGTGGCGTGATAGCCGGCGCTCTCCTCCTGTTCCAGGATCAGCACGGATGCCTCGCCCGCAAGCTGCGCCCCAAGGCTTGCGCCCGCTATGCCGCCACCGACGATCACCATGTCGAAACGGCTCATGGCCCGGCGGCCTCATCCAGGAAAGCGTCGATCCGCCGCAGCGCATCGAGGCGAACCGGGTCGATTTCCCGCAATATCTCATGCGCCGCTTCCGGCCCATAGACATGCAGGCGAGCGCCGGGAATGCGCGCGGCGATGCGGCGGATCGCAGGCGTGGACACCAGCCGGTCGGCCTTGGTGGCGAGGATGAGCAGCGGCACCGCTATGCGCTCCAGCTTCCCGCTCCGCTCCAGCATGAAGGTTGATCGCAGGGCCTCCACCACCCAGCGCCAGCTTGGCGCGCCCAGCGCCACGTCCCGGCTGTGGTCGCGCCACCAGAGCTCATCGGCATAGCGTTCCGGATCATGCGTCAGCCGCTTCTGCCGCATCGCGCGCTGCCGATCGGAATTCTCCTTCTGGGTCCAGGCCTGCCGACCGGAACGCCCAAGCGCGCACATGGTCCGGGCGATCAGCACCGCCAGCCAGCGCGGCAAAGGGGCGGTATGAACACCCATCATCGGCGCGACGGCGACTGCTGCATCAGGCGGGGGCATCCCCTCGGCCAAGGCGCGCAGCAGCAGGTGCCCGCCCATGCTGTGGGCGATGATCACGCACGGCCCCGTCGATTGCGCCCGCCAGTCGGCAACGAACGCTTCGAGGTCCGAAACCCACTGCGCGAAATCCTCGATATGGCCGCACAGCGGATCGGCCCCGACGCGGCCCGATCCGCCTTGCCCGCGCCAGTCGAAAGCGGTGACGGCCCAGCCCTGGCTTGCCCAATGGGCGATGACTTCCAGATATTTCTCGATCATGTCGCCGCGCCCGCCGAGCATCAGCAATTGCCCGCGCTGCCCGTCGCCCAGCCGGTAGCGGCGCAGCGGCCAGCCATCGGGCGCTGTCCAGAAATCGAGCCGCCCATCCATCGGCCATGCACGACGGTCAAAGGCCGGGGGAACAGACAGGGGCGAATCCATGGGGCGGATGGTTACGGTTTAGTAAGCCATGCGGTCTAGGGTTTAGATTCATGACGGGGGAATATTTCAAATTGGCGCTGCTATGCGCCCTTGGCGTGCTGCTGGTCATCGCGTGCGTGACCGATTGGCGGTCGCGGATCATCTCCAACCGGCTGAACCTTGCCATCGCGGCGCTGGCGCCGCTGTGGTGGATCACCAACGGCTTGCCGGTCTGGCCGGGCATGTTGTTGCAGGTGGCGCTTGGCCTAGCCGTGTTCGCGCTGTTTGCCGCGCTCTTTGCGATGGGATGCATGGGCGGGGGCGACGTCAAGCTGCTGGGGGCGCTGGCGCTGTGGTTTCCATGGGAAGCCGTCCTGGCAATGCTGATGATGATGGCCATGGCCGGGGGCGTGGTGACGATCGTCACCGTGGTCCATCACCGGATGACCCGACGGCTCGGACAACCCCAGATTCCTTACGGTATCGCAATATCCTTCGCCGCCCTTTGGCTGATTGGCGAACGATATCTTAACCATTTTGCGTAAAATTCGGGGCTCGGGCGCAACTCGCCTGATTGAGGGAGACGAATTTCATCATGGACGGCAAGAAAATCGTGCTGCTGGTGGGGGCGCTTGTCATAGCGGTCACAACAGCTCTTCTCGCGCGCAACATGCTGAGTTCGTCTAGCGCGCCCCAGGCCAGTGCCTCTTCCATGCCAGTAGCGGCCGACCAGCCCCATGTGCTGGTCGCGACCAAGGCATTGCCGGTGGGCACCATCCTCGACGCGGAAAGCTTCCGCTTTCAGCCATGGCCCAAGGATCTGGTCGAACAGGCCTATTATATCCAGGGCCAGGCCGATCCGGCGAAGCTGGTGGGCAGCGTCGTGCGCACCGCCATCTCGGCTGGTCAGCCGATGACCGTGGGTTCGGTGATCAAGCCGGGCGAGCGCGGTTTCCTCGCCGCGGCGCTCGGGCCGGGCATGCGCGCTGTCACCGTACCGGTGTCTGCGCAAAACTCGGTCGCGGGCTTCGTCTTCCCGGGCGACCGCGTCGACCTGATGCTGACGCAGAGCGTATCGGGAGGCGGCGACGGGGAGCCGTTGAAGGTCTCCGAAACCATCCTGCGCAACCTGCGCGTGCTCGCCACCGACCAGCGCATGGATGCCATGGGCGATGACGGCAAGCCTGTCGTTCAGACCTATTCCAACGTCACGATCGAAGTGACGCCCAAGATCGCGGAGAAGATCGCGGTGGCGCAGACCATCGGATCGCTTTCGCTGACGCTGCGCTCCATTGCGGACAATGCGTCGGACCTCGACGCCGCCATCGCCGGCTCCGACGTCGACCTGCCCGATGGCGCCAGCCCGAACGCGGAAAAGAAGATCATCGCAAGACTCGCCGCTCGCCCGGTCGACAAGGGCAGCACCTTTTCAACCGGCGCAGACGTGTCTCGCTACCAGCGCAGCTCCGTCCCCGCCAAGCCGTTGCAGACCGCCGGCGTCGAAGTGCCCGCAGGGGGGGGCGCTCAGGCAGCACCGGGCGGCGTCAGCGGACCTGTAATCCGCATCGCGCGCGGCACCAATGTGACCGTCGTTCCGGTCGGGGGGAAGTAAGATGAAGTCTATCAACCTTCAGGCGGGCAAGAAGGCGGTGAAACCGCTCATTGGCCCCGCCATCGCTCTCGGCCTCGCCACCGCCATGGCCGCCACGCCCACGACCGCGCTCAACGCAGCCCCTTCCTCGATGCAGGACAATGCGATCCTGATGTCGGTGGGCGGCAGCAAGGTCATCAACCTGGGCGCGAAAATGTCGGACGTCGTCATCGGCAATCCCGAGGTCGTCGACGTCCATGTTCGTGCGCAGAACCAGCTTTACCTGATCGCGAAGGCAGCGGGCGAAACCACCGTGTTCGCCACCGCCACCAACGGCAAGGTGCTGTTTTCCGGCACCGTCCGCGTCGGCAACAATCTGTCGAACATCGACGACATGCTGCGGCTGGCAATGCCGAACGCGCAGATCGCGGTCAACAAGATGAACGGCATGGTTCTCTTGACCGGCACCGTCGCTGCTCCCGAGGACGCCGCCGAAGCCGAGCGGCTGACGCAGGCCTTCGTGGGCAAGGACGTCACCGTCGTCAGCCGCCTGCGCACCGCGACCCCGCTTCAGGTCAACCTGCAGGTCAAGATCGCCGAAGTCAGCCGCGACCTTGGGCACCAGATCGGCGTGAACATCTCGGCATTGGCGAATGGCAATGGCCGGATCATCGACAGCATCGGCCGGGCCGACCGCAACTTCGTGACACGCGGCACCAATTCTACGGGCGGCACGACGTACACCTTCAACAACCCGACGGACGGCACGACCTCGCTCGGCTTCGTCGCCAACCTGCTCGGCATGGACGTGGCAGGCGCGCTGGACCTTGCCGAATCGAGCGGCCTTGCTACCGCTTTGGCCCAGCCCAATCTGACCGCATTGTCAGGTGAAACCGCCAGCTTCCTGGCAGGCGGCGAATATCCCTATACCGTCAGCAACGGCACGCAGGGCAACAGCATCGAATTCAAACAATATGGCGTGCAGCTCGCCTTCACGCCGACGGTGCTGGCGGACGGACGCATTTCGCTGCGCGTGCGCCCGA
Organism: Sphingobium agri; assembly: GCF_023051225.1. Classification (NCBI taxonomy): domain Bacteria; kingdom Pseudomonadati; phylum Pseudomonadota; class Alphaproteobacteria; order Sphingomonadales; family Sphingobiaceae; genus Sphingobium; species Sphingobium agri. The sequence goes on from NZ_JALKHS010000021.1 coordinate 128,174, forward strand.
CCGTGTCGAGCCTCGACTTCTCGGTGAACACGACCGTCCCGGCCCTCAAGAGCCGCACGGCGGAAACCACCGTCGAACTGGGTTCGGGCCAGGCCTTCATGATCGCGGGCCTGCTCAACAACGACACCGCCAACTCGATCAGCAAGACGCCGGGCTTCGGTGAGATCCCGATCCTTGGCAGCCTCTTCAAGTCGCGCCGGTTCCAGCGTCACGAAACCGAACTGGTCATCGTCGTCACCCCCTATCTGGTGAAGCCGATGAATGCGTCGGACGTGCGCCTGCCCACCGACGGTTTCCGCAATGCCAATGTCGCACAGGGCCTTCTGCTCCAACAGGGCAGCGACGGCGTAAGCGGTGCCCGCGCGCCGATGCCGCGCCGCGATCCCGGCAGCCCGGCTCCCGCGCCCGGCCCGCAGGCGGCCGCCCCTCGCGACACGGGCAAGCGTTCGGCGAAGACCGCCGCCGCGCCCGGCTTCAGCTTCTGATCGGAAGGACGACAGTCATGACTTCCCTCTCCGCCAACACCATCGTCCGCTTCGGCGCGCTCGCCCTGATGGCGCTGCCGCTCGCCGCCTGCAATCCCGCCGTCAATCGCGGGGTCGAATCGGTGCATCAACCAGTCGTCGGCCACGACACCTACACCTATGATGTGCAGGCTGGCCCGGACGGCGGCCTCAGCGCTTCGGAAGCCCGCCGCCTGGAAGACTGGTTCGCCTCCATCGGCCTTGGCTATGGCGATCAGGTCGCGATCGTGACCGATGCCTATTACAGCCCTGAACTGCGCGAAGGCATCGCCGATGTCGTCGCCCGCCACGGCATGCTGGTGGGTGAGGACAGCTCCGCCGCCGCAGGCGCTGCGCCTTCCGGCAGCGTCCGGATGGTCGTGCGCCGCGCGACCGCGCGCGTGCCCGGCTGCCCTGACTGGTCGAGCAAGCAGGAAACCGAATCCCAGCTTGGCACTACCTCCAATTTCGGCTGCGGCGTGAACGGCAACCTTGCCGCGATGGTCGCCAATCCGGAGGATCTGGTGCGCGGCCAGAGCAGCGCAAGCGACCTGCGCACCGCCACGTCCAACCGCGCCATTTCGACCTATCGCGAAAAGACCCCGACCGGTTCGGGTGACCTCAAGTCCCTGTCGGGAGGCCGCTGATCATGAACGCACCCTGGAAACCCGCCATGTCTGGACAGCGCGATCCCTTCCACGCCTTCGTCTGCGACGATCATAGCCACGACTTGCTGGCGATGGTTGCCGCTGAAATGGGCTGGGCCCCGGAAAAGGTGAACAAGGGCGGCATGCGCAACGCCGTGCAGAGCCTGTCGGTCAGCGCCAGCCCCCAAATCCTGTTCGTCGACATGTCCGAAAGCGGCGACCCGCTCAATGACATCAACAGCCTGGCCGAAGTGTGCGAGCCCGGCACGGTGGTGATCGCCGCTGGTCAGGTGAATGACGTCCGCCTCTATCGCGACCTCATCGCCAGCGGCATTCAGGATTATCTGCTGAAGCCCTTCGGCGCCGACCAGTTGCGCGACGCGCTGGCACAGGCGCAGGCGGTGTTCTTCGCCCCGCGCGACGCGGGGCCCGAACGGCCGCACCTCACCACTGCCGTCATCGGCACCCGTGGCGGCGTGGGCGCGTCCAGCATCGCGACCTCGCTCGCCTGGCTGCTCAGCGACAAGCAGAAGCGGCCGACCGCACTGCTCGATCTTGACGTCCATTTCGGCACCAACGCGCTGGCGATGGACCTTGAACCGGGCCGTGGCCTCACCGACGCGATCGATAACCCGAGCCGCATCGATGGCCTGTTCATCGAACGCGCGATGGTGCGGGCAAGCGATACGCTGGCGATCCTGTCGGCCGAAGCGCCGATCAGCCAGCCGATGCTGACCGATGGGGGCGCCTTTTACCAGCTGCTGGAAGAATTCCGCGCCGCGTTCGAATGCAGCGTCGTCGATCTGCCGCGCCATATGCTGATCCAGCATCCGCACCTGATGGCCGACGTCAATGTCGCCGTGGTCGTCACCGAACTGACGCTGGCGGCGGCGCGCGATTCGATCCGCATCCTGTCCTGGCTGAAAAGCAACGCGCCCCAGTCGCGCGTGATCGTAGTCGCCAACCGCGTCCATGCAGGCGCGCAGGAAATCAGCCGCAAGGATTTCGAGACGTCGATCGAGCGGAAGGTGGACGTCCTCGTCCCCTTCGACCTGCGGATCGCGGCGCAGTCCGCAAAGCTCGGCAAGACATTGGCCGAAACCGCCAAGGGCAACAAGGTCGGCGCGGCTTGCGTCTCGCTGCTCGACGCGGTCATCGGGGCCGCCGAGGATGGCGATGCCGCCGATGGCAAGCCCGCAAAGAAGAAGAAAGGCGACTCCCTGCTTGGCAAGATCGGTGACCTCAAGGGGCTGATCCCGGCACGCAAGGACAAGGTCAAGGCGTGAGAATACGGCGGGCATGCCGCCATCGGGCGGGGTGCACCTATAGGAAACGGGCGATACCATGAGCAATTCGATATTGCTGATCATGCTGCTGATGACCTTGGCTGGTCTGGCTGTCGTGGCCTTTGCCGGGCCGTCGGCTGAAAAGGCCAGCAAGCGCCGTGTCGCCCTGATCCGCGAACGTCACAGCGGATCGGCGGATGCGATGATGGAAGCGCGCATGCGCAAGGCCATCTCCAACCGGCAGCCCGGCAACGACATGAAGATGCTCGTGTCGCTGGTGCCCAACCCGGAAAATCTGGCCAAGCGCCTCCGCATGACCGGCAAGAAATGGACGGTCAGCCAATATATGACCAGCTGCGCCTTCACAGCGCTTGGCATGGCCGCCTTTCTGATGCTGCGCGGCTTTGCGCCGCTGCTCGCCATCATGATGGGCCTCGCGAGCGGCCTTGCCCTGCCGCACATGTGGGTCAGCCGCCTGATCAAGAAGCGGGTGATGCAGTTCACCATGAAATTCCCCGACGCGCTCGAACTGCTGACCCGCGGTCTGCGCTCGGGCCTGCCGATCACCGAGACGCTGGGCGTCGTCGCGGGCGAAGTGCCGGGCCCCGTGGGTGAGGAATTCAAGCTGATCACCGAACGCATCAAGATCGGCAAGACGATGGACCAGGCCCTGCAGGAAACGGCCGATCGCCTCGGCACGCCGGAATTCCAATTCTTCGTCATCAGCCTGGCGATTCAGCGCGAGACGGGCGGCAACCTTGCCGAAACCTTGTCGAACCTCGCCACCGTGCTGCGTCAGCGCGCACAGATGAAGCTGAAGATCCGCGCCATGTCTTCGGAATCCAAGGCGTCGGCCTATATCATCGGCGCCCTGCCGTTCCTGGTCTTCGGCATGATCTGCTACATCAACTACGGATATATGTCGCCATTCTTCACGCCTGATCCCGCGGGCCTTTTCGGCATGTCGCTGATGCAGGTCATTGGCCTCGGCGGCATGTGCTGGATGGGCATTGGCGTCTTCATCATGTCGCAGATGATCAACTTCGAAATCTGACGGGGGATAAGAGACATGGAAACCGCTTCCCCCGCAGGCACTCTCTTCGGCATGTCCGCCACGGACTTTGGCACCTTGCTCGCCGCGATGGCGACGCTCGCCATGCTGTTTGTGCTCTACACGGTGATGACCGTGCGCGACCCGATGGCCAAGCGCGTCAAGGCGCTCAACGAACGGCGTGAACAGCTGAAGGCCGGGATCACCGCCTCCACCGCGCGCCGCCGCGCCAAGCTGGTCAAGAAGAACCAGACGACCGATCAGATGCGGGCCTTCCTGTCCAGCCTGAAGGTGCTGCAGGACGATCAGCTCAAGGATTCGCAAACCAAGCTGGCGCAGGCCGGTATCCGGTCGAAGGATCTGGCGGTCGCCGTCATCTTCGGCCGCATGGTGCTGCCGATCGTCATCGGCGGCCTGGCCGCGCTGCTGCTCTATGGCGTAGGCATCTATCCCGACTGGGGCGGTGCAAAGCGCTTCATGGCGTTCGCCGTGGCGCTGCTGCTGTCCTACAAGGCGCCCGACATCTTCATCGACAACAAGATTCAGAAGCGTTCCGCCGCCATTCGCAAGGGCCTGCCCGACGCGCTCGACCTGCTCGTCATCTGCGCCGAGGCTGGCTTGACGGTGGACGCCGCCTTCGCCCGCGTCGCCAAGGAACTGGGCAAGGCCTATCCGGAGCTGGGCGACGAATTCCAGCTGACCGCGATCGAGCTCAGCTTCCTCACCGAACGGCGCATGGCGTTCGAAAACCTGGCCAATCGGGTAAAGCTCGACGCGGTCAAGGGCGTGGTGACGACCATGATCCAGACGGAAAAATACGGCACCCCGCTGGCATCCGCGTTGCGCGTGCTATCCGCTGAATTCCGCCATGAACGCATGATGCGCGCCGAGGAAAAGGCCGCGCGCCTGCCCGCCATCATGACGGTGCCGCTCATCCTCTTCATCCTGCCGACGCTGTTCGTCGTGATCCTTGGGCCAGCGGCGTGCTCGATCAGCTCGTCATTCTGAAACAGGCTAAAAAGGGGAGGAAGGGGACGTCCGGGGGGCGTCCCCTTTTTTGTGCTCAATCCCCCAGGATCACATCGACCCCGGCCCGAGCATGGATGGCGGTGCCGTCGTAGATGGGCAGCACGTTCGCCTTCACATCGACGATCATTTCCAGTTCGGTGCAGGCCAGGATCGCCGCCTGAACATTTTCCTTCGCGATGTCCGTCAGTTCCGAGCGCATATAGCGTTCGGACTCGCGGCTCACCTTGCCGATCGTCAGTTCCTCATAGACGATGCGGTCGATCCGCTCGGCGAGGTCCAGGTCTGGGGGCAGCAGCGAGATGCCGTGGCCGACCAGCCGCTGGCGGTAGAATTTCTCCGTCATGACGTTGCGGGTGCCGATCAGCGCGGCCCTTTGCACGCCATCGGCCTTCATCTTGCGGCCGACCGCATCGGCGATGTTGATGATCGGCGTGTCCACCCCGCCCTGCACCTCGTCATAGACACGGTGCATGCTGTTGGCGCAGATCAGCAGCGCCTTGGCGCCTGCCTGCTCCAGCCGCCGGGCGGATGCCGTTAGCACCTGCGCTGCATAGGCCCATTCCTCTTCGGTGGTGGAGCGGCCGATTTCGGCGAAGTCGAGGCTCTCGATCAGCAGCGGGGCGCTGTGCTGCCCGCCCTTTGCCCGGTAAACCGCCTGATTGATGATCTGATAATAGCGTGCTGTGGATGTCCAGCTGAGACCGCCGATCAGGCCGAGCTTCTGCATGGTGCGTCTTTACCCCAATTGCCGCCCGGAAACTGCCCCGGCGTCCGTCCGCTCCAGCGTTACGGACGGGACCCCGCATCGGCAAGCCCCTTCCCGCGCGCTCCGCCACATATGCGCAGCGCAACGCCCGTTCCGGCAGCAGCTGAAAGCCCTCCCGCAGCCAGGAGCCCCACATTTTCCAGCAGGAATGCGAGCGCGGCGGCGGACCAGCCCGCCATAGCGATGGCGAGGACGAGCAGCAGCATGGCGGGCCGCTCCAGCCGAAACAGCACGATAAGCGCGCAGGTCGACGCACCGATGCCACCCATGGTGACGACTGCCAGCGCCAGCATATGCCGCGCGGCAACGCCGGTGCTTCCCTCGTCGACCAGCCCGAAAGCATAAGGGTTGAGCCAGGCCGCCGCTGCTGCAAACAGCATCGCCGCTGCCGAGAACCCGGTGAATATCGTCAACAGCGGCATCCATCGGCCGCGCGGCCATTCCCGTCCCAGCAGCAAGCCTAAGCCGCCGCCCACGATCAACGCGCCGATGATATCGGGTCCGTTGATGACGTCCATGTCATACACCGCCACGGCAGACAGGATGATCGTGCCAGCAAGAGCCGCATGCCGCCGCCTGTCGCTCGTCAGGATTGTAAAGGGCCAAGAAGCGCCCAGGAAAAGCAGCGCCGCGAGGGCCTGCCCGATCAGGATCAGGTCAAAGCTGGCAATCATGGACGTTTCGCCGCCTGCCCGGCTTTGGCGCTCCGGCGCGCCGCGATGGCGCCGCCGAAGAAGGATGCGCTCGCCAACATGACCGCGACCAAACTCACATAGCGGGCGACGGGACTACTCACCTCAGCCGCGATGGTCAGCGTTGCGGCGATGGCTGCAGGCGGCAGCAGAAACAGCGGGAGGACAGCGCCGGTTTCGTCCAGGCGCAAACGCCAGGCAGAGATCGCCCCCATTGAACAGGCCAGAAGGAAACAGAGGAGGAGAAGCGCGCTCATTCCTACCCTTCAGACGCGATCGTCCGGTCCTGCCTGATCCATGGAAAGGCGCGATACGACGCCGAAGCCCTCCCCCTCAGGCTTTGCCAGAGGGGGAGGAGCATGCCGATTTACAGCAGGCGGTCGCTGACGACCTTGCCGCCCTGCGTCACGCGGATGGCGTTGCCGATTTCCTCGTCCAGCACCGGCGCATTCTGTTCCTTGTTCCAGAAGGCCGAGAGGAAATTATAGAGGTTGCGCGCGAACAGCGCCGAGGCGTCGGCGGCAAGGCGCGAGGGCACATTCTTGTGGCCCACGATCTTCACGCCATGACGCTCGACCACCTGGCCCAGCACTGCGCCTTCTACATTGCCGCCCTGTTCGACGGCGAGGTCGACGATCACGCTGCCCGGCTTCATCGTCGCGATCTGCGCATCGGTGATAAGGCGCGGCGCGGGCTTGCCCGGAATCAGCGCCGTCGTGATGACGATGTCCTGCTTGGCGATGTGGCTGGACACCAGTTCGGCCTGCGCCTTTTGGTAATCCTCGGACATTTCGGTGGCATAGCCGCCCTTGCCCTCGCCCTCGATGCCAGCGACGCTTTCGACGAAGACCGCCTTTGCGCCCAGGCTTTCAATCTGTTCCTTGGTCGCAGAGCGCACGTCGGTCGCCGACACCTGCGCGCCCAGGCGCTTGGCCGTCGCGATCGCCTGAAGCCCGGCGACGCCCACGCCCATGACAAAAGCCTTGGCCGGGGAGATCGTCCCCGCAGCCGTCATCATCATCGGGAAAGCGCGGCCATATTCGGACGCTGCGTCCAGCACCGCCTTGTAGCCGGACAGGTTCGACTGCGAAGACAGGATGTCCATCGACTGCGCGCGCGTGATGCGCGGCATGAACTCCATCGCCAACGCCTCATAGCCCGCCTGCGCATAGGCGTCAACGCGCGCGCGCTCGACAAAGGGGTTGAGGCCAGCGACGATCCACGAACCCGGCTTCGCGCCCGTGATGCTGGCGACGTCAGGACCCTGGACGCCCAGAATGATGTCCGCGCCCGCGACCGTCGCCGCGCGGTCCGCAATAGTCGCGCCCATGGCGGCATAGTCGGCGTCGGCGATGGCGGCGGTAAGGCCCGCGCCCGCTTCGACGGCAACATCGGCGCCCAGCGCCTTGAACTTCTTGACGGTTTCCGGCGTACCGGCAACGCGGCGCTCACCCTCGGCGAGCTCCTTGATAATAGCGATCTTCATCGACATCCCCCTGGTGGCGCCGGTCTTTAGCTGGAGATCAGCAGAACGACGATCGCAGCGACGATCACGCTTGCGATAGTGCCCCACTTCACGAGGGCCACGAACCCTGTGTAGGTCTGGGTCGCGCTCTCCATATTTCCTTCTGACGCCATGTCCATTCCCTTGTCGCCTGTGTTTTTGAGCGGGCCCCTCTTATCGACAAGGTTCTCCCCCCTCAACCTCGAAACGGATGAAGAAAAACTTTCCGGTTAAGGGCGCCTTTACCCCCTTGGTCTAGGCTGGCGCCACGGAACAAGAAGAGGGGTAAGATGGCGCGCGACGGCGTTCCCATGCTGATGCTGATCGACGAAGAGCCCGCGCAACGCAGGCTTGTGTCCGCGCTGGCCGCCCGCGCTGGCTGGCGCACGATCTTCGCCAATGACGGCGACATGGCGATCGCCATGCTCGGCACGCAGGACGGGATGCGGCTGGACGCGGTCCTGCTCGACCAGTGGATTCCCGGCCCCGATGCGACCGGCCTCGTCCGCGAATTGCGCAGCCGTCGGCCTGCGCTTCCCATATTGATACTGACCGCGCACAACAGTGTCGCCGTTGCCGTGGACGCCATGCGTGCTGGCGCGACCGACTATCTTGCCAAGCCGGTCGCGCCGGAAAGGCTGCTCTCCGCGCTCAACGCCACCCTGTCGCAGGAGCATGGCAAGGGTGAGCTGCGCCCGCTGACGGAAAAGATATCCGCTGCCCTTTCTTTCGAAGATGTGGTCGGCGCCGCGCCGCAATTCCGCGCCGCCCTCGCGATCGCAGCCAAAGCGGCCCGCGCCCGCGTCCCCGTCCTGATCGAAGGCGAAAGCGGCGTCGGCAAGGATGTGATCGCCCGCGCCATCCACGCGGCCTCCCCCCGCCACAAGCAGGCGATGGTGACGGTGAACTGCGGCGCCATCCCCGCGAACCTCGTCGAATCGGACCTGTTCGGCCATGAGCGCGGCGCCTTTACCGGTGCCTTCGAGCGCCAGGTCGGCAAGTTCGTCGCCGCCGACATGGGCACCATCTTCCTCGATGAAGTCAGCGAAATGCCGCTCGACGCCCAGGTGAAGCTGCTGCGCGTCCTTCAGGATGGCGAGGTGCAGCCCATCGGTGCACGGCGGCCGGTCCATGTCGATGTGCGGATCATCGCCGCCACCAACAAGCGGCTGGTCGATGAAATCGAGGCGGGGCGGTTCCGCGAAGACCTTTATTACCGCCTGAACGTCGTTCAACTGACGATTCCGCCGCTGCGCGAACGCATTGGTGACGTTCCCGCGCTTTGCCGTCATTTGCTCGCCCGCATCGCCAATCAGCCGGGGCTGCGCAGCCTGGGCCTGACCGACGATGCGCTCGCGCTGCTGATGCAGCATGAATGGCCGGGCAATGTGCGCCAGCTGCAAAACGCTCTCTTCCGTGCCGCCGTTCTGTGCGAGGGCGATGCGCTGACGCCGCAGGACTTTCCGCAGATCGCCGCGCAGATCCGGACGCGCGCCAGTGGCGAGCCGCTCCAGCCGCGCCTGCGCGCCGTGCCCGCGACTCACCGGGAAGCGGCGGGCATCACCCTGTTCGAAGGCGACGGCCATGTCCGCCAGCTTGCGGAGATCGAAGCGGATGTCATCCGCCTCGCGATCGGCCATTATCGCGGCCGCATGACGGAGGTCGCCCGCCGCCTGGGCATCGGTCGCTCGACGCTCTACCGCAAGCTTGCCGAGCTTGGGATCGACAGCGCCGCTTGAACGCACCGGCGCAACGCAACGCTCATCCTGCCGCTGCGGATATCGTTGCGCCGTTGAAATGTCGGGCTGGCTATGCTTTGGACTGGGCATGAAAAAACTCAGCCTGGCGACCGCCCTTCCACTCCTCCTGCTGGTAGCCTGCGGGCGCGCCGAGCCGGTGGAAGATATGCCGAGCCAGGAAGAACTGGCCGCAGCCGCCAATGCCGCCGCTGCCAAGGCGCTTGCGGAGGGCAAGGCGGAAGCGGCCGAGAATCGCAATTATGTGAATGACGAACGCGGCTTTTCCATCAGCTTCCCGGAAGGCTGGGAAAAGGACAGCGGCGCCAGCACGCCTGACGGCACCGTCTATCAGGACCCGGGCGCAGGGGCCGACGTCCGCGTCTTCTGGCAGCGCAACGAGGACAAGCAATCGCTCCAGCAGGTCGTCCAGGCGATGAGCAGCGGTTCGGAAGGCGTGGATGGCGACTTCATCGGCGACAATGAATATCGCGGCACCGCCAATGACGGCGAAGGCAATAATGTCGCCGTCCGCCTGCTGCGCCAGCCTGACGGGGGCATCGTCACCGTGACGTTCGTCTATCCCGAAATGCTGAGCGAACAATATCAGCCGATCGCGAAAAGGGTGCTGGACAGCCTGCGTGTCTTCGCGCCGAAGGGGGCGGAGGCCGAGGCAGCAAACGCTGCGACCGCTGCGAACGCGGTGGAGTAACCTCATCTCCCCTCCCGCAAGCGGGAGGGGCCGGGGGTGGGCCTGCGCAAAGTCAGATTTCCCAATCTGAGCCGTAGAAGCTCGCTCCGCTCGCCCCACCCCTAACCCTTCAAACGAGTCACGTGCCTCGTCTGAACGCCTGCGGGAGGGGAACAAGCTCCCCTCAAGGCATAACCGCCTCCGCCCGAGCGATCAGCGCGCGCGCCTCCTCGACATGCATTCCCTCGATCATTCGCCCCTCGAACCGCTCGGCCCCGCCCGTCGCCGCCTCGATCAGCCGCCGCGCATCGGCCACCGCCTGCGCGTCCGGCCCGAACACCTGGTTGGCGACGGGCACCTGGCTCGGGTGGATCAGCGTCTTGCCGTCGAAGCCCAGCGCATGCCCCGCCGCGCATTCCGCTTCGAACCCCGCTTCATCGTCCAACCGGTTGAACACGCCATCGAACACGGCGACCCGCGCCGCCCGCGCGCTCAGGATCACCGACTGGAGAGCGAAACTCAGCCCTTCCCTCCCCGCCGATGGAGGAATGCCAAGGTCCTGCCGCAGGTCGTTGGTGCCCATGAAGATCCCGGCCGTCCCCTCTTCCGCCGCGATCGACGCAGCGGCAAGAACCCCGGCCGCGCTCTCGATCATGGCAAGCACGGGCTTCTGGCAGACGCTGAACACGTCACGCACCTGCCTGCCGCTTTCGACTTTGGGCAGGATGACATAGTTCGCCGCTGACTTCTTGACGGCGACCATTTCCGGCCCATGCCACGGCGTCCCTTCGACATTGATGCGGACTGCGCACAGCCGTTTGCCAAAGCCTTCCGCCGCCGCCTCCACGGCATTCGCGCGCGCTTCCTCCTTGATGCCGTCAGCCACCGCATCCTCCAGGTCCAGCATCACCATATCGCAAGACAGGGTGCGCGCCTTGGCGATGGCGCGCCTGTTCGATGCGGGCAGGAACAGCAGCGATCGGGCGTGGCGCAGCAACATGACAGGTCTCCTCTTCGGGCCGGGCGGCAGCGGTGACGGTTTGACTTTTCCCGTTAATGATTTCGCGTCATAGTCAAGCGCTTCTTCGGGGGAGAGAAAGATGCTGACGACCTTCGCGCTGACCGTGACTTTCCTGGTGCTCTTCTACCTGGCCGTGAGCGTCAAGGTGGTGCGACAGGGCTATCAATATACCATCGAACGCTTCGGCCGGTTCACCGAAGTGGCAAAGCCCGGCCTCAATTTCTACCCCGCCTTCTTCTACGCCGTCGGGCGCAAGATCAACATGATGGAGCAGGTGGTCGACATTCCGGGGCAGGAGATCATCACCAAGGACAATGCCATGGTGTCGGTCGACGGCGTCGTCTTCTTCCAGGTGCTGGACGCCGCCAAGGCCGCCTATGAAGTGTCGGAGCTTTACGTCGCCATCATGCAGCTGGCGACCACCAACCTGCGCACCGTCATGGGATCGATGGACCTAGACGAAACTTTGTCCAAGCGCGACGAGATCAACGCGCGCCTACTGTCCGTGGTCGATCACGCCACCAACGCCTGGGGCATCAAGATCACCCGTGTCGAGCTGAAGGACATCCGCCCGCCCGCCGATATCGTCAATGCCATGGGCCGCCAGATGAAGGCGGAGCGCGAAAAGCGTGCGCTGATCCTGGAATCGGAAGGTCTGCGCGCCTCTGAAATCCTGAAGGCCGAGGGGCAGAAGCAAAGCCAGATCCTGGAAGCCGAAGGCCGCCGCGAAGCCGCCTTCCGCGACGCCGAAGCCCGCGAGCGCGAGGCGGAGGCGGAAGCCAAGGCAACGCAGATGGTATCTGAAGCCATTGCATCGGGCAACGCGCAGGCGATCAACTATTTCGTCGCGCAGAAATATGTCGAGGCGGTGAGCCAGTTCGCCAATTCGCCCAATGCCAAGACCATCCTCTTCCCCGTGGAAGCCACGCAGTTGATCGGTACGCTGGGCGGCATCGGCGCGCTGGCGAAAGAGGCCTTGGGCAGCGACGGCACACCCACCCCTCCCCCCGCCGCGCCCCGCCGCAGCCCCTTCGCGCAGGGTCAGGGCTGATGGACTGGCTCGGCATGCTGGATGATCATTGGGGCTGGCTGGTCTTCGCCGCCCTGCTTGGCGTCGGTGAAGTGCTATTGCCCGGCGTGTTCCTCATCTGGGTCGCGCTGGCGGCGGCGGTGACGGGACTGATCGCGCTGACGCTGCCGGTCTCGGTACCCGCGCAACTGCTGATCTTCGCCCTGCTGTGCCTGCTTTCGGTCTGGGGCGGCCGCCGCTGGTATGCGGCCAATCCGGTGAACTCGCAGGACCCGCTGCTCAATGATCGCACCGCCCGCCTGATCGGCGAAGTCGTGCTGGTGGTCGAAGCCATCGAAGCAGGCCGGGGCCGCGTGAAGGTCGGCGACAGCGTCTGGTCCTGCCGAGGCCCCGACGCACCTGCGGGCAGCCACGTGCGCGTCATCGGTGCGGATGCATCGGTACTACAAGTGGAACCGGCCTGAGAGGGAAGTTCAGTCCTCACCCCTCCCGCAGGCGTTCAAACGAGGCACGTGACTCGTTTGAAGGGCCGGGGGTGGGCCAGCGCAGCGCCCGAGGACGTTCTTAAACGGCACGCCCGGAGGCTCCCCCCACCCGCAGGCAAGTGGCTTTAAAGAAGGTACGCATGGGGCTGCCAGATTTTGATCTACAGGAGGTGGATGCTCTCATCCGCCGGACTGGCACGGCATTTGAAATAAGCTCTATACTAAGGAGCAACGCCAAATCGATGGTTCTCGACGGTTCCGTCGAAGGTGAGTCTGCCATCTTGAAGATTCTCTTGAATCGGGGAGGTGAGTGCGAGCGCTGGTTCGCCAATGAGTTGAACTTCTACTCCATGCAGCGAACTGCCCCTGTTGATGTAACAACTCCTCGGATGTTGGCCGGAAGTCGGGAGACCGGCTTCTTGCTGTTGAGCCGTATCGAGGGAGAACCAGTAGCCAAAGATCGACTTTATCCTCGCACCGACATCACTGCCGGTGTGCCACTGTTCGACGCACTCCAACGGACGAGAGAATATACCAATTGGTCCGTCCTTCATCCCGGCGCTACAGTTCCAGACCTCCTCTCATCATGTCGCTCCTACGAGGAAGCTGGTTTTGTTCCAAAGAACATGATGATTGAGCCGTTGGCGCTTCTCTCAAGCAAAGAATTGCCGATCGAGTTTGCCCACGGTGATCCCGTACCGTCGAACGTCATAAGATTAAGTGATGGGAACGTCGCCCTACTCGACTGGGAGCACTGCGGATCGAGACTTGCCGGCTTCGACTTGGCGGTTGTCTGGGCAATGAGCCAAGGTGCGCGGGAATACCGCCGACATATTCACCGCCAGATTCAGCACTGGGGCGACCGCGAACTCGATGCCTTCCTCTGCAATCTGCTCTATATATTGGGGCGAGAGACCAAAAATTATCGGATCGCTCAGTTTCCTGGTGCCGAGAAGATATGCGAACAGTTCGCCCTGACACTCACGGAATTGTCTATAGCGTTAAGGCGCGGCATGGATAAATTATCTGCGCTGAATGCGCTGGCTTAGGAGCAGCACTGGCCGCCGCCCACAACCAAAAAGGGCCAGCGTCGCCGCCAGCCCCTCTTGCACCAAAACTCTTCGCCCGCTTACCCCACGAACGCCCGCTCGATCACGAAGGCGCCGGGCGCCGCGTTGGAGCCTTCGGTGAAGCCTTCGCCCTCGAAATAGGCGGCGAACTGCTTGATCATCTCCATGCTGCCGCACATCATGATGCGGTCGGTTTCCGGGTTGAACTTCTTGTCGCCCGCTATGCCTTCGAACAGCGCGCCGCTTTCGACCAGCTTGTCGATGCGCACATTGTTGCGGAACGGCTCGCGCGTGACGGTCGGCACATAGTGGAACTGGTTCGCGGCCTGTTCCGATACCAGCGGATCTTCCGCCAGCTTGCCCGTCAGTTCGTCATGGAAAGCAAGGTCGCTGACCCGGCGGACCGAGTGGACGACGACGACCTCTTCATAAAAGTCATAGACGTCGGGATCGCGCGCCAGGCTGAGGAAGGGCGCGAGGCCCGTGCCGGTCGACAGCATGAAGAGGCGCTTGCCAGGCAGCAGCGCGTCGGTCACCAACGTGCCGGTTGGCTTGCGGCCAAGATAGATCTGGTCGCCCGGCTGGATCAGCTGAAGCTTGGAGGTGAGCGGCCCGTCCTGCACCTTGATCGACAGGAATTCCAATTCCTCGTCCCAAGCCGGGCTGGCCACGGAATAAGCGCGCAGCAGCGGCTTGCCATTGTCGCCCTGAAGCCCGATCATCACGAACTCGCCCGAACGGAAGCGGAAGCTTGCCGGGCGGCTGATGCGGAAGCTGAACAGATGCTCGTTCCAATGCCGGACCGACAGCACGGTTTCGACAGTCAGGGCGCCGGTCGGTTCCAGTACCGGCTTTTCGATCGTCACGTCGCTCAAAACCTTGTCTCCTGCCAAATCCACCTCGCCAACGCCCGGTCAGGACGCCAGTTGCGTGGCTTTCGCAATAAGTGATGGCGGCGCGAATGCCTTTTCGGCCCGTCCAAGGCAAGGTGAAAAAACTTTCATGGCCGATAGCTGACGATCATGCCTGCACGCGTCAGCCGGATTTTTCAGCCGAACAATCCCTTGGCCAACCTGCTGAGTTCGCCGATCGGGCTGCCGTCGCCATCGCTGTCGAACAGGCCGCCCAGCTTGCCCAGCACCGCTTCGGGCCCGCCGAATTGGGCGAACAGTTCCTGCAACTTGTCGGCGGAAACGCCATGCTCCGCCGCCGTGGTGGCGAGCGCCGCGACATCGGTTTCGCCCGACGCGATCTTGCCGCCGATTTCCGCCATCAGCGCCTGCATCTCCTCGGCCGAAAGCCCCAGCTTCGCGGCCACCGCTTCCAATCCGCCCACGCTGTTTATCAGTTGGTCAAACATCGTCATCATCCCGTTATATCAAGCCGCAGGATAGCACCGCCAGCCGCTACCCGAAAGCTAAAGGGGCCGAAAGCAAAAGAGCCGGAAAGGCACATGCCCCCGGCTCCTTCACCTTTGCGATCGTCGGCCCTGCTATCAGGCAGCCGTCAGCGCAGCCTGACGCACCGATGCATCCACATGTTCTTCGAATTGGGCGAAATTGTCCACGAACTGCTTCACCAGCTTGCCAGCCGTCTCGTCATAGGCGGCCTGATCAGCCCAGGTCGCGCGCGGATCGAGGATGGTCGCGTCAACGCCCGGCACCGCGACGGGAACCTGGAAGCCGAAATTGGGATCGACCCGGAACTCGGCATCGTTGAGGCTGCCGTCCAGCGCCGCGTTCAGCAGGGCGCGGGTCACCTTGATCGGCATGCGCTTGCCAACGCCATATTTGCCGCCGGTCCAGCCGGTGTTGACCAGCCAGCAGGTGACGCCGCCCTTGTTGATCCGGTCCTTGAGCAGATTGCCGTAGACCGAGGGATGACGCGGCATGAAGGGGGCGCCAAAGCAGGTGGAGAAGGTCGCCGAAGGCTCCGTCACGCCGATTTCCGTGCCCGCGACGCGCGCGGTGTAGCCGGACAGGAAGTGATACATCGCCTGATCCGGGGTCAGCCGCGCGATCGGAGGCAGCACACCATAGGCGTCGGCGGTCAGGAAGATGATATTCTTCGGCACCGGACCCAGATTCTTTTCCGACGCATTCGGAATGAAGTCGATCGGGTAGGAACCACGGCTGTTTTCAGCCAGGCTGTTGTCGTCGAGGTCAATCTCGCGCGTATCCTCGTCGATCACCACATTTTCCAGCACCGTGCCAAAGCGCTTGGTCGTCGCGAAGATCTCCGGCTCGGCTTCGGCCGACAGGTTGATCATCTTGGCATAGCAGCCGCCTTCGAAATTGAAGACCGCCGTGTCCGACCAGCCATGTTCATCGTCGCCGATCAGCGTGCGGCTGGCATCGGCCGACAGCGTCGTCTTGCCGGTGCCGGACAGGCCGAAGAAGACTGCCGTGTCGCCGTTCGGGCCGATATTGGCCGAACAGTGCATGGGCATCACGCCCTTGGTCGGCAGCAGATAGTTGAGGATGCCGAAGACCGACTTCTTCATTTCGCCGGCATATTTGGTGCCGCCGATCAGGATCAGCTTTTCGCTGAAATTGACCGCGATCACCGTTTCGCTGCGCGAACCATGACGGGCCGGATCAGCCTGGAAAGACGGCAGGTCGATGATGGTATATTCAGGGGCAAAGCCGCTCAGCTCTTCCGCCTTGGGCCGCACCAGCAGCGTGCGGATGAACAGGTTGTGCCAGGCAAGTTCGTTGATGACGCGGACGTTCACCCGATGCTCGGGCTGCGAACCGCCGAACAGATCTGCGACGTAGAGCTTTTCCTTCTGGCCCAGCGCCTTGAAAAAATCTTCCTTGAGCGCGGCGAAATGTTCGGGCGTCATCGGGACATTGGTCTTGCCCCACCACACCGTGGATTCGGTCTCGGCGTCCTTGACGATGAACTTGTCGTTGGCCGAACGGCCGGTGTGCTTGCCGGTCTTGACGACCAGCGGGCCATCCTTGGACAGCATGCCTTCGCCATTTGCGATGGCAGCTTCGACGAGCGGCGCGGTGCCGAGATTCCAATGCAATTCAGCGGTCGTGGAAATGCCCTGCTGATCCAGGGTAATTGAGGATTTGGCCTGCACGCCTTAGCTCCTGATGTGATTACTCCGGCCCGCCAACTCGCGCTCGCGACCGATCCGCTCCTAGCGTCGCCGGCCTCATATGGGCGGCAACATTCCTGCAGATGGGGGGGCAATAAGCCTTTGCACCCCCAGCGTCAAATCCCGCCCGCACGCACTTTATCCCAGATTAACACGGGTAAACCGCATAATCGCCCGCCTACCCCTTTCTTGCGAGCGGGGCAGGCATCGTCTAACGCTGGATGGGAAGGCCTGAGCAGGGCGGCCACGATCTTTGGGAACAAGCATGACTCCAACCATCGCCCTTGTGGATGATGACAAGAATATCCTGACTTCCGTGTCCATCGCGCTGCAGGCCGAAGGCTTCCTGACGCGCCTCTATTCGGATCCGGAGGCGGCGCTGAAGGCGCTGCTCGACAATCCCGCCGACCTTGCTGTGTTCGACATCAAGATGCCGGGCATGGACGGCCTGGAACTGCTGCGGCGGCTGCGGGAAAAGAGCCAGATGCCGGTGATCTTCCTGACGTCCAAGACCGATGAGCTGGACGAGGCGCTGGGCCTTGCCATGGGTGCGGACGATTATATCGCCAAGCCCTTTTCCCAGCGCCTGTTGATCGCCCGCATCCGCGCCATCCTGCGCCGCTCGGAAGTCGGACGGGCGACCGATGCGAGTGACGAGCCCGCCGCCGAACCGATCATACGCGGCCGCCTGGAAATGGATCCGGCCCGCCATCGCGTCAAATGGATGGGGCAGGACGTCACGCTGACGGTCACGGAGTTCCTGATCCTCGAAACGCTCGCGTCGCGGCCCGGCGTCGTCAAGAACCGCAACCAGTTGATGGATGCTGCGTATCAGGATGACGTCTATGTCGACGACCGCACCATCGACAGCCACATCAAGCGGCTCCGCCGCAAATTCCGCGAGGTTGATCCTGAATTCAACGCAATCGACACGCTCTATGGCGCCGGATATCGATTCTCCGAAGAATGATCCGCGGGACGGCGGGTTGCGCTGGTCGGGCCGCATCAGCCTGACGCCGCGCATCCTGGCGGTCAACGTGTTCGCGCTCGCCTTGCTGGCGGGCGGCTTCTTCTATCTGGACAGCTATCGAACCCGCATCGTGGACGCGCGGCTGGAGCAGTCCGCGCGCGAATTGAAGCTGCTCGCCATCGGGCTGGAGACGGCCCCGGCCGAACAACATAACGCCCTGATCGCCGCCTACGCCCGGCAAACGCACGATCGCGTTCGCCGCTATGGACCGGACGGGCGGCTGATCGCGGACAGTTTCGCCATGGATGCGCCCCGCTACCGGCTGCGCCTGCCTTCGGAAGAAGGCTGGCGGCGGCATGCCGCGCGTTTCCTCGACAAGGCGGTGGACCGCGTCGTCTTCGCCGATCGCCCGCCCAATTTCGAAGAACCTGCCGTGGACCGGGCGGATGCCTGGCCGGAGGTGCTGCTCGCGCGCAAGACAGGCCAGCCGCAGGCGACGAACCGCTATGCCCCCGATCGCACCTTCATGATCTCGGCGGCGACGGGCATGAAGGATGGCGGCAGCCTGCTTGCGACCGAAAATGCGCGCGACATCACCCGAACGGTGCGGGCGGAGCGGCTGAGGCTAGGCATCGTCATCGCCGCCGCCGTGCTGGCGTCGGTTCTGCTCTCGCTGTTCCTCGCCCGGACCATCGTCCAGCCGCTGCAACGCCTGGCCCGCGCCGCCGTGCGCGTCCGCCTTGGCCGCGCGCGCGAGGTGACGGTGCCACGCCTGCCGGAGCGGCGCGACGAGATCGGCATGCTCGCCCGCGCGCTTTCCGACATGAGCCACGCATTGAGGCAGCGGATCGACGCCACCGACGCCTTCGCGGCCGATGTCAGCCATGAGCTCAAGAACCCCATCGCCTCGCTCCGCTCTGCCCTCGACGCTATGGAACGGATCGACAAGCCGGAGTTGCGTGATCAGCTGATGGCGATTGCGCAGGACGACGTGCGGCGGCTCGACCGGCTGGTCACCGACATCGCCGAAGCGTCCCGCATCGATGCCCAGCTTTCCCGCACGCGGTTCGAACCCATCGACCTTGGCTTGTTGATCGAGCGCATGGTCGTGGCGCGCGAGGCACGGGGCGTTCCACGGGGCGTCCGGCTCGCCTTCGCCCGCCCGCGCAAGGATGTCGCCGTCGTGCTCGGCGAAGAGCAGCGCCTGCTCCGCGTGCTCGACAACCTGATCGACAACGCCATCTCCTTCTCGCCCGACGGCGGGCTCGTGCAGATCGTCGCGACCGTGGCCGATCATGAAGTGCTGGTCAGCGTGGAGGATGAAGGGCCCGGCGTGCCCGAGTCCCAGCGCGAACATGTCTTCCGCCGCTTTCACAGTGTCCGTCCGGAAACGGAAAGCTTCGGCAAGCATTCGGGCCTTGGCCTTGCCATCGCCCGGTCGATCGTCGAAGGCCATCAAGGCAAGATCAGCATCGCCGACCGCGAGGACAACCAGCGTGGCGCCTGTTTCATGCTGCGCCTGCCCATGGGGGTTGAGCGTGATCCCGGCATTGTCTCGGAATAGGACAAAGCGCTTAAGTTTTTGACGTTTGCGTTAATTTCCTTCGTCAATTCGATTCACACGCACCGCCGCAAGGTCTAAGAAGAGGTCAGGGACATGGCGGCGCAAGACTCAACCGAAACAGTGCACGCAACGAGCGTCGCGATAGGTGGGCGCGGCATTCTGCTATGTGGCGCAAGCGGCGCAGGGAAATCCGATCTGGCGCTGCGCCTGATCGATCGTGGCGCCATGCTCATCAGCGACGACTATACGATCGTGGAGCGTAACGGGGGGCAACTGACCGCGTCCGCACCCGCCACCATCGCTGGAAAGATGGAGGTGCGCGGGTTGGGAGTCGTGGACATGCCCTTTGCCAGCGAGGCACCGCTGGCGCTGGTCGTCGACCTTGCGCAGCATGTCGACCGCATGCCGGGTGATCCGGACGAATGGATCATCGCCGGCGCGCCGCTGCCCGTCATCAAGCTTTCGCCTTTCGAAGCGTCCGCCCCGATCAAGGTCGAACTGGCGCTGGGCGCGGTGAGGCTGGCATGAGCGCGCCCACGCCCAAGACCATCCTCCTGGTGTCGGGCCTGTCCGGGGCGGGCAAGACGACCGCGCTCAAGACGCTGGAGGACATGGGGTGGGAAGTCGTCGACAACCTCCCGCTCCTCCTGCTGGAGCGGCTGCTCGACACGCCCGTGCCTGCGGGCCACGAGGAACTGGACGACCGGCCTTTGGCGCTCGGCATCGACGCGCGCACCCGTGGCTTCGACGCGCAGGCGATCGTCCAGCGGATCAAGGCGCTGCGCACCCGGCGCGGCCATGATGTCGAAACGCTCTTCCTCGACTGTTCCGACATGGAACTGGAACGCCGCTTTGCCGAAACGCGCCGCCGCCACCCGCTGGCGTCCGACCGTCCGGCCGCGCACGGGCTGGCGCGGGAGCGCGAGCTTACCGATCCCTTACGCCGCTGGGCGACCCATGTCATCGACACGACCAGCCTGACCAGCAACGGGCTGCAGCAGGAAATCCGCAACCGTTTTTCGCGTGACGGCCTGTCCGCCCCGACGCTGACGATCATGTCCTTCGGCTTTTCGCGCGGCGTGCCCCTGAATGCCGATCTGGTGTTCGACATGCGCTTCCTGCGCAATCCGCATTGGGAAGCGGATTTGCGCCCCCATACCGGGCTCGATCCTGGGGTCGCTGCCTATATCATCGAAGATCCCGCCTATGAGGACACCGTCCACCGCATAGAGGAACTGCTCGCGCTCCTGATCCCGCGCTATGAGGAAAGCGGCAAATCCTATGTGACCGTCGCCTTCGGCTGCACCGGGGGACGGCACAGGTCGGTCCATGTCGCCGAGCGGGTCGCCAAATACTTGCAAGACGCGGGCTTTTCGCCCACGGTCTCGCACCGCAATATGGAATCAGCGCCCCAGGACAGTCTGGAGAAGCGCGAACCGGGAGGCCCGAAAGCTAAATCATGAAACAATCTGGGCCGGGTAGGTAGATGATAGGACTTGTTCTCGTCACGCATGGATCGCTGGCGACGGAATTCGTCGTGGCGATGGAGCATGTGGTCGGTCCGCAGCAGCAGATCGCGACCATCTGCATCGGCCCGGAAGACGACATGGAGGTTCGCCGCGCCGATATTGCATCGGCGGTGGAGCGGGTGAATGACGGTTCGGGCGTCATCCTGCTCACCGACCTGTTCGGCGGCACCCCGTCCAACCTCGCCATCTCTTTGCTGAAGGCAGGCGAGATCGAGGTGATTGCGGGCATCAACCTGCCCATGCTCATCCGCCTGGAAAGCGCGCGCAAGGTCATGGACGTGCGCCAGGCCGTCGCCGCCGCGCGCGAAGCGGGCCAGAAATATATCAGCGTCGCATCCGAATTGTTGGGCAGCACCACATGAGCGAAATCAGCAGGCAAGTTCTGATCAGCAACAAGCGCGGCCTGCACGCGCGCGCCAGCGCCAAGTTCGTGACGCTGGCAAGCGGCCTTCCCGCCCAGATCACCGTGCGCAAGGACGGCAGCGAAGTGACCGGCACGTCGATCATGGGCCTCATGATGCTGGGCGCGGCGCTGGGCGATTCCATCACCATCAGCGCCCAGGGGCCCGATGCCGAAGAATCGCTCGGCAAGCTGGTGACGCTGGTCGAAGACAAGTTCGGCGAAGAATAGCTCTTCCGCGCTCCGCCCCGGCCCGATAGAGAGGCCGCCTCATCCTCAGGAGGAAAGCAGGCGCAGTGGCACGCGAGATCACCGGATTTTCCAACCCGCTGGTCAAGCGCGTCCGCTCCTTGCGCGAAAAGAAGTTCCGCAAGGCCGAGGGGCTGTTCCTGGCAGAAGGCCTCCGCATCCTCACCGAAGCGCGCGAGGAAGGCGTGCTGCCGGAAATGCTCTTCCACGCCGGGTCCACCCACCCGCTCGCCGCAGAGCTGATCGCCGCGATGGAGGCGTCAGGCGGCGACGTCATCGAAACCACGCCCGACATCCTGTCCAAGATTTCCGGCAAGGATAATGCCCAAGCGGTCGTCGGCGTCTATCGCGACCGGCTGACCCCCTTGGCGAAGCTCGACCGGAGCAAGGCCGACATCTGGATCGTCGCCCAGTCGCTCCGCGATCCCGGCAACCTCGGCACCATATTGCGTACTGGCGATGCGGTGGGGGCTGGCGGCCTCATCCTGATCGACGATTGCGTCGATCCCTTTTCGGTCGAATCCGTCCGCGCATCGATGGGCGCGCTCTTCACCCAGTCGATCACCCAGGCGCGCTGGGGCGAATTCATGCACTGGCTGCGGCAAGGGCCGGGCGAACTGATCGGCACCAGCCTCAAAGCGACGCAGGATTATCAGGAACCGCGCTATGCCAGCCCCTCCTTCCTGCTGGTCGGCAACGAAGCGCAGGGCCTTCCCGAGGCGTATGAGGCGGAATGCGATCAGCTGGTGAAGATGCCGATGCTTGGCAAAGCCGACAGCCTCAACGCTGCCGTCGCCTGCGCCGTGATGGCCTATGAACTGCTGAACCAGAGGCGAGCGAAACGATAACGATAAGCAAACCATTCCCCTCAACGGGGGCGAGGTGATCCAGAATGCGGGGGATAGAGAGAAAGATGGCAAGCGAGGGAATAGGCGCAATGCTGCGCCACAAACGGGTGCTGGCGGCTAGCCTCATCGGCACGGCGGTCGAATTCTACGACTTCTACATCTACGCCACCGCCGCAAGCCTCATCTTTCCCTCGCTCTTCTTCCCCTCATCCTCGCCCACGGCGCAGTTGATGGCGTCATACGGCTCCCTCGCCCTCGCCTTCTTCGCCCGGCCTTTGGGCGCAGCAGTGTTCGGCCATTATGGCGACCGTATCGGCCGGAAGGCGACGCTCGTTACCTCTCTCATGCTGATGGGCGGATCGACGCTCGCTATCGGCTTCCTGCCGACTTACCAGATGATCGGCTGGTGGGCGCCGCTCATCCTCTGCATCCTGCGCTTCGGGCAAGGTTTGGGACTTGGCGGCGAATGGGGCGGCGCGGCGCTGCTGGCGGTCGAAAATGCCCCTCCCGGCTGGCGAGCGCGCTTCGGCATGTTCCCGCAACTGGGCGCGCCGGTCGGCTTCATCGCCGCCAACGGCCTGTTCCTGATCCTCGGCATGTTCCTCACCGATGAGGATTTCTTCGCCTGGGGCTGGCGCCTGCCCTTCCTCGGCAGCGCGGTGCTGGTCATCCTCGGCCTCTGGATACGGCTGAAGCTCACTGAAACGCCGGAATTCGCCGCGGCCAAGGCCGAAGCGCCGCCGCCCGCCGTCCCGCTGGCTACATTGTTCCAGAACCATCTTGGCGCGGCGATCGCGGGGACGTTCGCGTGCGCGGCCTGCTTTGCCGTCTACTATATCGCGACCGCATGGGCGCTGGGCTATGGCACGACCGCGCTGAAGATCGACCGCGAGACATTCCTTGCCATCCAGTTGGGCGCGATCCTGTTCATGGCGTTCAGCATCATATTGGCAGGATGGTGGGCCGACCGCAGCAGCCCGACCCGCGTGCTGGCATGGGGTTGCTTGGGCACGGTGGCGATGGGCGTGATCTTCGGTCCGGCAATGGGCACGGGAGCCTTGTTGCCGATCTTCCTGATACTCAGCCTCGCGCTGTTTCTGATGGGCTTCGTATATGGGCCGCTCGGCGCTTATCTTCCGCACTTGTTCCCGGTGCAGCTGCGCTATACCGGCGCGTCCTTCGCCTTCAACCTGGGCGGCATCATCGGCGGCGCGCTGGCGCCGATCGTCGCGACCTGGCTGATTGCTGCGCGGGGGGTGGAACTGGTCGGCCTCTACATGACCGCCGTGGCGCTGGTCAGCCTTGTCGGCTTGTGGTTCACGAGCCGGACCAACGAACGCGACGCTGTCCGCTGAGGGGGATAAAACCTCTTCTCCCCTCCCGCAGGCGGGAGGGGCAGCGAGACTTGCGCGCAAAGCGCGTTAGTCGCAGCGGGGTGGGCAAGTGCACCGTCGCCTCCACCCCTAACCTCCGGCCTGCCGGAACTCGCCGTCGCCTGCTCCAAACAGAAACAGGCGGCGCTCTTTCGAGCACCGCCTGCTAATCTTTCGCCGGCCATCAAGCCGCGAGGAAGATCAATCCTCGCTGCGGACGTCGCGGCGCTCGGCGATGCGAGCGCGCTTGCCGGTACGGCCGCGCAGATAGTAGAGCTTCGCACGACGCACCACGCCACGGCGGACGACAGTGATCGAATCGATGTTCGGCGAATAGAGCGGGAATACGCGCTCCACGCCTTCACCGAACGAAATCTTGCGCACGGTGAAGTTGCTGCCCATGCCCTTGTTGGAGCGGGCGATGCAGACGCCTTCGTAGTTCTGGACGCGGCTGCGGTCACCTTCGATGACCTTCACGCCGACGCGCAGCGTGTCACCGGGGCGGAATTCCGGGATATCCTTGGCGAGAGCCGCGATGTTCTCGGCCTCGATCTGCTGGATCAAGTTCATTTGACTTAGGTCCTACTTTTCGCGTTGCGCACCAGAGGGCGGCTGGTCCCGAACGCCGATATGACGTTCCCAAAGGTCCGGCCGCCTTAGCCGTGTGTCATCTTCCGCCCTTTGTTTCCGCCAGGCGGCGATCTTCGCATGATCCCCCGATCGCAACACTTCAGGGATCGCGCGCCCTTCCCACAAAGCGGGCCGGGTATAGTGTGGATATTCGAGAAGGCCGCTTTCGAAGCTCTCTTCATCCCCACTGGAAGCCGCGCCCATTACTCCGGGAAGCAACCGAATGCAAGCGTCCAGCAGCATCAACGCGCCCATCTCTCCACCCGACAGGATGATGTCGCCCATGCTGATCTGCTCAATGGGCCGCGCCTCGAAAATGCGCTCGTCAAAGCCTTCGAACCTGCCGCAAAGGATCGTTGCGCCCGGCCCCCCTGCCAGTTCCCGCACGCGGCCTTGCGTGATCGGCCTGCCACGCGGCGTCATGGCGATCACCGGCAGATCGGGCCGCTTTTCCACCGCATGGTCGATGGCAAGGCCAAGTATGTCGGCGCGCAGCACCATGCCCGCCCCGCCGCCCGCGGGCGTATCGTCCACGGTTCTGTGCTTGTCGGTCGCAAAGTCGCGGATGTGGATCGGATCGCACGACCACTTCCCCTCGCTGAGCGCTCGCCCGGCCAGCGACACGCCCAAGGGCCCGGGAAACATCTCCGGATAGAGCGTCAGGATCTGCGCTGCAAAGCTCATGCGCGACGTGCCCTCATCCACGCCACCGCCATGCCGCCCAATAGCGACAACGCACCCCCGGCGATCAGCGATAGGCCGATGCCCCGCTGAAGATCGGCAAAGGGCCGCTCAGGGTGCAGCAGCGATGGCAGCAGGAACAGCATCGGAAAAGGGGCGACCAATGCCAAGGCCGCCGCGACTTTCCGCCCCCGCGTCCAGCCCATGCCGAACAGCCGCCATCCAGCGGCGACCGTCAGCAGCATGTAGAAGGCGATGAGGGCTTTGGGCATGATGGACCTGATAGTTCTTCGTCATGCTGAACTTGTTAGCATGACGCTTGAGGAGAGGTATCCCATCCCTCAAACCGCAAAAGCCGCCTCAATCACCGCGCGATCGTCTGCGATCGTCACCGCATGCATCGGCGCCATGAAGCGCTTGCCGGTCGGCCGCTCGACCTCGATGATGTCGCCAGCGCCGAAATTCTCGACCGCGACGATATTGCCCAGCCCATCGCCATCGCTGGAAAAGCAAGGCAGCCCTAACAGGTCAGCATGATAATATTCACCCTCCTCCAGCGGAGGCAGGGCCGATCGAGGCACGGTGAGTTCCGTGCCGCGCAAGGCTTCCGCTTGCGTGCGGTCGCCGATCTCGGCGAAGCGCGCCACCGCGCCATTGGGCCCGGGGCGCACCGACTTCAACGTCAGCGTGCCGCCCGCAGCGTCGAAGCTCTTGTAGGATTTGAGGGTTTCCACCCCCTCCCCGAAGAGCTTCAGACGAACCTCGCCCGCCACCCCATGCGCGCCAATGATGACGGCCAGAGTGACAGCGCGCGAAGAGGCTGGCCCCTCCCCTTCAGGTTCAACCGAGTGACGTGCCTCGGTTGAAGGGTTGGGCTGGGGGGTGCCGGGCGCGGAGCCATTGTCAGCCCCCACCCCCGGCCCCTCCCCTGAAGGGGAGGGGAGAATACCCATTTAGCCTTCCGCCTGCTCTTCAGCAGCCGCTTCGGGAGCAGCTTCTTCCGCAGGCGCTTCTTCAGCGGCCGGAGCAGCAGCAGCCTCAGCAGCGGCAGCCTTGGCAGCTTCGGCAGCTTCAGCGGCTTCGGCAGCCTTGGCTGCGCGGTCTTCGGCGCGATCCTTGGCCTTCTGGCCCGGCTCAGCCTTCTTCGGGTTGTTGCGGGCAGCGCGTTCCTTCACGCCAGCCGCGTCCAGGAAGCGGGCAACGCGATCGGTCGGCTGCGCGCCAGCGGCAACCCAGTGCTTCGCGCGCTCGACGTCGATCACGACGCGCTTCTCGTCGCCCTTGGGCAGGACGGGGTTGTAGCTGCCGATGCGCTCGATGAACTTGCCGTCACGCGGGGCGCGGCTGTCGGCCACGACGATGCGGTAATAAGGACGCTTCTTGGAACCACCGCGCGAAAGACGAATGGACGTTGCCATGCTGTTTTTGACCTTTCTACTCTAATCTACTTAGCTTCAATTCGTCATCCCAGCGGAAGCTGGGATCTTGTGCCTGAGATCCCAGCCTCGCTGGGATGACAGACTATTTCTTCATGAAATTCTGAAAGCCCGGCGGCAGGTTCGGCATGTTGCCACCCCCGCCCAGGCCACCCAATCCACCGAGCCCGCCAAGGTCCGGCGCGCCGCCCGCGCCGCCCATCAGCTTGTCCATGCCGCCGCCGGTGAACATCTTGGCGAGGCCCTTCAATCCGCCCATCTTGCGGATCTTCTTCATCGCCGTTTCCATCTCCTGATGCATTTTCAGGAGCTTGTTGACTTCCTGCACAGTGCGGCCGGAACCCTTGGCGATGCGGATCTTGCGCTTGGCGTTGATCAGGCCGGGCTTCTCCCGCTCCTTGGGGGTCATGGAGCCGATCATCGCGTCGAGATGGATCAGCGTCTTGTCATTGGCGCCGCTCGCCGCCATCGCGGCCTGCGCCTTCTTGAGGCCCGGCAGCATGCCCGCGAGCGCGCCAAGGCCGCCCATGCGGCGCATCTGATTGAGCTGGGCGCGCAGGTCGTTCATGTCGAACTGACCCTTGGCCATCTTCTTGGCGAGCTTCTCGGCTTCCTCGGCATCGACCGCCTCTGCCGCCTTCTCGACAAGACTGACGACGTCGCCCATGCCCAGGATACGCTGCGCCACGCGCGCGGGATGGAAAGGCTCGATCGCGTCCAGCTTTTCGCCCGTGCCCGCGAACTTGATCGGACGGCCCGTAACGGCGCGCATCGACAGCGCCGCACCACCGCGCGCATCGCCGTCCATGCGGGTCAGCACCACGCCGGTCAGCGGCACCTGAGCGGTAAAGCTGGTCGCGACGTTCACCGCGTCCTGGCCGGTCAGCGAGTCGACGACGAGCAGGATTTCCGCCGGGTCGGAGACTTGCGCCACCGCCTTCATCTCGTCCATCAGCACCTGATCGACGTGCAGACGGCCCGCGGTATCGAGCATCACCACGTCGAAGCCCTGGAGCTTCGCCGCCTGAAGCGCGCGCTTGGCGATATCGACCGGCTGCTGGCCCGGCACGATCGGCAGGGTCGCGACATCGGTCTGCGTGCCCAGCACCGCCAGCTGTTCCTGCGCCGCCGGACGCTGAACGTCGAGCGACGCCATCAGAACCTTCTTGCGCTCTTTTTCCTTCAGGCGCTTGGCGATCTTCGCGGTAGAGGTGGTCTTGCCCGAACCCTGCAGACCGACCATCATGATGACGGCGGGCGGGCTGACATCGATCAGAAGGTCGCTGGTTTCGGCGCCCAGCGTTTCGGTGAGCGTGTCCGAGACGATCTTGACGACCATCTGGCCCGGCGTAACCGATCGCAGCACGTCGCTGCCCACGGCGCGTTCGGTCGCCTGATCAACGAACTGGCGCACTACGGGAAGCGCGACGTCGGCCTCCAGCAGCGCGATTCGCACCTCGCGCATCGCGGCGCGGACATCGTCCTCCGTCAGCGCACCGCGCCCACGCAGCTTGTCGAATACCCCGCTCAGACGATCGCTTAGCGAATCGAACATCATCACCTCATTTGGGCGTAAAAGCCCGGAAAACTGCGCCACCCCGCCAAACGACAAAATCGCCGGCGGGCGAAACCTCGCCGGCCAGCGTCCATCCGGTACTCCCTTGTGAGCGCCATGGATCTGTCAGGGTATCGAACGGCGAACCGTCCAATTGCGATGTGGCCCTTAGCGGAAAGGGTGCAGCGATGCAACCGGCGCGCCAACTCCCTCCGTCAGCCTGCGCCCCAACGTCATGCCAGCGAAGGCTGGCATCTCAGGAGACGTCGCCCGAGGCAGCCCGAGATCCCAGCCTTCGCTGGGATGACGGATGATTTGCCCGGGTCTGGGATAAAACGGCAACTCTGGCCTTTTCCCCGCGCAGCCCCTACATGCGCCCGCCTATGGGACGCTTCTCCAAAATGCACGGACTGGGCAATGATTTCGTCGTGATCGACGCGCGCGAGGACGCGGTCGATATGACATCCACGCGGGCTCAGGCCATTGCCGACCGCCACGCCGGCATCGGCTGCGATCAGCTCATCCTCATCGGGCAATCCGATCGCGCGGACGTATCGATGCGCATCTTCAACAGCGATGGCAGCGAAGTCGAAGCCTGCGGCAACGCCACCCGCTGCGTGCCCCTTTTCGTCGGCCGCGACGTCCTGATCGAAACCAAGGCGGGCCTGCTTGATGCGAAGGCCGTCGACGGTGGCGCCAGCGTCGACATGGGCGCGCCCCGGCTGGACTGGGACGCCATTCCGCTCGCCTATGCGATGGACACGCTCACCATGCCCGTCAGCTGGGAAGACCTTCCCGCCCCCGCCGCCGCCAATGTCGGCAATCCGCATGTCGTCTTCTTCCTTGACGATATGAACGGTGTGAACTTCGACCATTTGGGGCCGATGATCGAGACCGATCCGCTCTTCCCTGCCCGCGTCAACGTGAACTTCGCGCAGGTCATCGGCGACAATCATATCCGCTTGGTCGTATGGGAGCGCGGCGCTGGCCTCACCCGCGCCTGCGGCACAGGAGCCTGCGCGACAGCCGTCGCAGCGGTCCGTCGCAAGCTCGTCAGCGGGCCGACGCGCGTCACGCTGCCCGGCGGCGATCTCGTCATCGACTGGCAGCCCGGCGGTCACATCATGATGACCGGCCCCGCCACCCACGTCTTCGATGGCGAGGCTGACTGGACGCGCTTTTAGAGCATGAGCGGGCCGCAGATCATCACCCTCGGCTGCCGCCTCAACATCGCGGAAAGCGAAGCCATCCGCGAAATAGCGGGCGAACAGGACGACCTTATCGTCGTCAACAGCTGCGCGGTAACCGCCGAAGCCGTGCGCCACACCCGTCAGGCCATCCGCCGCGCCCGCCGCGAACGGCCAGAAGCGAGGATCATGGTCACCGGCTGCGCGGCACAGACGGAACCGGAAACCTTCGCCCAAATGGCGGAAGTCGACGCGGTAATAGGCAATCGGGAGAAGCTCGACCCCGCCCACTACCCGTCATCCCAGCGGAAGCTGGGATCTCAGGCCCAACGCCGTGCGCCACCGCATGAGACCCCAGCCTCCGCTGGGGTGACGGAAGTGTTGAAGGCAGCGGAGAAAGTCCAAGTCTCCGACATCATGGCCGTCCGCGACACAGCGCCGCACATGGCCAGCGCCTTCGCGGAGCATGCCCGCGCCTTCCTCGAAGTGCAAAATGGCTGCGACCATCGGTGCACCTTTTGCATCATCCCTTATGGCCGGGGAAATAGCCGATCCGTCCCCGCAGGCGCCGTCATCGACAAGGCGCGCGAGCTGGTCGATGCAGGCTATCAGGAGATCGTGCTGAC
The DNA here is from genome assembly GCF_023051225.1 of Sphingobium agri. Taxonomy (NCBI): domain Bacteria; kingdom Pseudomonadati; phylum Pseudomonadota; class Alphaproteobacteria; order Sphingomonadales; family Sphingobiaceae; genus Sphingobium; species Sphingobium agri. The sequence goes on from NZ_JALKHS010000021.1 coordinate 157,842, forward strand.
GGGCGTGGACGTCACCAGCTACGGCCCCGACCTCCCCGGATCGCCCTCCCTCGGCCTGCTGGTCGAACGCATATTGAAAGCCGTGCCAGCCCTCCTCCGCCTGCGGCTCTCGTCGATCGACAGCGTGGAAATCGACGACCGGCTCTTCGAGCTTCTCGCTCATGAACCGCGCATGATGCCGCACCTGCACCTCTCGCTCCAGGCGGGCGACGACATGATCCTGAAGCGCATGAAGCGCCGCCACATGCGCACCGACGCCATCCGTATCGTGGAGCGCATCAAGGCCGCCCGCCCTGCCATCAGCATCGGCGCGGATATCATCGCCGGTTTCCCGACAGAGGATGAAGCGATGTTTGAAAACAGCCTGAGGCTGGTCGAGCAATGCGCCATCGTCCACGGCCATATCTTCCCCTACTCCCCGCGCGCAGGCACGCCCGCCTCCCGTATGCCGCAAGTCGACCGCGCCATCATCAAGGCGCGCGCCGCCCGCCTCCGTTCGGCCTGCGAGGCGCAACGCCGGGAATGGCTGCAAAGCCTCATCGGCAGCACCCAGTCCGTGCTGGTCGAGCGCAACGCCCTCTCGGGCCACGCCGAAAATTTCGCCCCGGTTCGCTTCGAGGCGCCTCAATCCCCCTCCTCCGTCACGTCCGCAACGATCACGGGCCTTGAGAATGGCGTGCTGATCGCGCAAGAGGCTCGTCAATGACTGAACCCGGCACCAGCTGGCGCGACCGCCTCTTCGGCGGCTTGAAGCGCACCTCCGACAAGCTTGGCGAGAACCTCACCGGCCTCTTCACGAAGGCCGCGCTTGACGACCAGACGCTCGACGAGATCGAGGAAGCGCTGATCGTCAGCGACTTAGGGCCCGCCATGGCCGCCCGCGTGCGCGATCGTCTGTCCGAAGGCCGCTACAATCGCGAACTGACCGAAGATTATCTGCGCGAGATCATCGCGGAAGAGATCGAGAAGGTCCTCGCTCCGGTCGCCCGCCCGCTGGAGATCGAAGCCTTTCCCCGTCCTCAAGTCATCCTGGTCATCGGCGTCAATGGTTCCGGCAAGACCACCACCATCGCCAAGCTCGCGAATAATTTCCTGGAGCAGGATTATGGCGTGATGCTGGCGGCGGGCGACACCTTCCGCGCCGCCGCCATCGGACAGCTCAAGGTCTGGGCCGACCGGCTTGGCATCCCCATCGTCGCGGGCAAGGAAGGCGGCGACGCAGCGGGCATCGTGTTCGATGCGGTCAAGCAGGCGACCGCCACCGGTATCGACGTGCTGATCGTCGACACCGCCGGCCGCCTGCAGAACAAGACCGAGCTGATGGATGAACTGGCCAAGATCCGCCGCGTGCTCGGCCGGTTGAACCCGGCTGCACCCCATGACGTTGTGCTGGTGCTGGATGCCACCACCGGACAGAATGCGTTGAGCCAGATCGAAGTTTTCAAGGAAGTCGCGCAAGTCACCGGCCTCGTCATGACGAAGCTGGACGGCACCGCGCGTGGCGGCGTACTGGTCGCGGCGGCCGAGAAATATCGCCTGCCCATCCATGCGATCGGAGTGGGAGAGAAGATCGAGGATCTGCGCCCCTTCGACCCCGGCGACATGGCGCGCGCGATCGCGGGAACGGCCTATGCGCGTTGAGATCACCATCTTAGTCATCCCGGCGGAAGCTGGAATCATGCGGGCACAGAACGGCCCAACCTTACAAGATGCCAGCTTCCGCTGGCATGACGCAGGTGCCCAATGACTGACTCCAAACCAGCCCATGGCGGCAACCTCAGCCTCGCGCTCGACTTCGGCCCGCTGCTCGTCTTCTTCCTGACCTACAAGGGCGTGGGCTGGATCTGGGGCCCGGGCAACCCGATCACCGCGATGAGCTTAAGCACGGCCGCCTTCATGGCCGCCATCGTCATCGCGGTCATCATCTCGAAGGTGAAGCTCGGCCGCGTGTCGCCCATGCTGTGGCTGTCGGCGATGCTCGTGCTCTTTTTCGGCGGCCTCACCATCTATTTCCAGGATCAAAGCTTCATCCAGGTGAAGCCGACGATCATCTACAGCTTCTTCGCCCTGATGCTGTTCGGCGGGCTTCTGCGTGGCAGGGCGCTGCTCAAATATCTGCTGCAGGCCGCCTATGACGGCCTGACCGACGAAGGCTGGCGCAAGCTGTCGCGCAACTGGGGCATCTTCTTCGCCGCCATGGCCGTCGCCAATGAAGTGATGCGCCATTCGATGAGCTTCGACGCTTGGCTTTCGGTGAAGGTCTGGGGCGTGACAGTGGTTTCATTGCTCTTCGCCCTCGCCAACATCCCGATGCTCACGCGTCACGGACTAACATTGGGCAACAATCTCGACAGCGAGGAAGTCGGCGAGACTACGCCACCCCAGGGGTGATGCGGATCTGGCGCCACGCATATTATTTTCGTTCGGGCTGAGCCTGTCGAAGCCCTTCCCTTCTTCCAAGATAGCCCTTCGAAAAGCTCGGGGCGAACGGAGGAGAAGTCAGTCGGAAAACGCAGGCGGAGCCAGCCTTGGCCAGCCCCGCCCAAACCTCGATTCAACCGCCGTTGAAGTTCACCATGCAATACAGCATCGGCAAAGACAGCAGCGTATTGGTGCGCGAGAAGATCATCGCCGTCGTCGCCGCTTTCGCCTTCACCGCATCCTCGGCGGGAACGATGCCCAGCGCCTTCTTCTGGTTCGGCCAAATGATGAACCACACGTTGAACGCCATGATCAGCGCCAGCCACATGCCAATGCCGATCAGCACGAAACCGGGCGTCAACGTCAGTGCTTCCACCAGATAGCCGCTGCGCCAGGCGATGATCGCCCCGGTCAGCACCGTCAGCGCCGCGCCCCAGCGAAAGAAGAACAGGGCCGAAGGCGCGATGAACTTGGACACGCCGGGCTTCAATTCCGCCGGAACCTTCGGCATCGTCGGGATCTGGACGAAGTTGAAATAGTAAAGCAGGCCGATCCAGGTGATGCCGAAGAACAAGTGAAGCCACCGCAATATAGCCTGTTCCGGCACGGTATTGGCGGGAATAGCGAAGATGATGGCGAGCGCGAGGACAAGCCCCACCACCAGCACAAGATGCAAATTGCCGAAGAATTTTGCCATTGATCCGTCCCCTATTATCAGCCGCTGCTTTTGCACGGCCTAACCGGCGATTCTAAGGCATCGTTACGCTGCTGTCACACGGATATTTCCATGCAGCTAAACGAAAATATCCTGTTTTCCGCAGTGCAATAAGGCTGCTACGGGGCCGGGACACTTCCGGTGGCATGACCGTTATGCCGCCATCCATCCATGAACCCGAGGAGTTCCGACATGGCCTTTGTTCTGCCTGACCTGCCCTATTCCAAGGATGCCTTTGGCGACATTCTGTCAGCCGAAACCTTCGACTATCACCATGGCAAGCACCACAATGCCTATGTCGTGAAGGCCAATGAGCTGATCGCGGCCGATCCCGCGCTTCAGGGCAAGTCGCTCGTCGAATTGATCAAGAGCAGCAAGGGCGCGCTGTTCAACCAGGTTGGCCAGATCTGGAACCACACCTTCTACTGGCATTCGCTTTCCCCGGAAAAGAAGCAGCCTTCGGGCCAGCTTCTCGACCTCATCAACGAAGGCTTTGGTTCGGTCGATGCCCTGCTCGACAAGCTGAAGGCGGAGGCCGTCGGCCATTTCGCCAGCGGTTGGGCTGCGCTGATCCTGAAGGACGGCAAGCTCGAAGTGACCAGCTATCATGACGCCGACACCCCCGTCGCGCATGGCCACACGCCGCTGCTGATCCTCGATGTGTGGGAGCATGCCTATTATATCGACTATCGCAATCTGCGTCCCAACTATGCCGAGCGCGTGCTGAAGGAAGCGATCAACTGGGACTTCGTCGCCCAGAATCTCGACGGCGAAGGCGCCAGCCGCGCTGACCAGCCGGGCTGATCCGTTATGCCATCCGCCGCTCATCGGGCGGCGGATGGTGCCGACGGGTGAAAACCCTGCCAGAACAGTTTCTTAACGCCATTCTGCCACAAGCATCATAAGGCGATGCATGGAATTGGCCGATGGACCTGCAACAGCTACAAAGCCAGCATGATGCGCTTGATCTGCTCGCCGGGCGGTTCTTGACGCTGGTCGATGATGATGGCGTTGCTCGTCCGCTGGGCACACTGCGCTGGCAATTTGCCCGCGAACTGATGGCGCACTTGGCCTTGGAAGATCAGTTCTTCTATCCGGCCATGCAGCGGCAGCCTCATGTTCCGCTACAAGAGATGGCCGCACGTCTACAGACCGAGATGGCCCCGTTGGCCCTGAGCTTCTCCCACTATATGGCACGCTGGAGCGACGATCGCATCGCCCGAGAGTGGCCGGAATTTTGCCGGGAAAGCCGTTATATGATGGAAACCATCCTCAACAGGATGCGCAAGGAGGAACAGCTGCTGATGCCGCTTCTGGCGGAAGCAGGGCTGGAGCAGCCGCTAAGGCACGCTGGCTGACCCGTCATTCTCCGCCGCAAGGCCCAGCGTCTGTGCCAGTTCATCCAGATCCGCGCCGCGCCGCACAAGCAGCCAATCACGCGATTGGGCGCCATTCACGACCGTCACAGCTCCCTTGGGACATACACCAAGGCAATTCACCTCGATGATACCAGCCGCGGCTTTCCGCCCCTTCTTCAGCGAAAGCTGCTTGCGGAGCGCCTTGGCCAGCCGCTCGTCCCCTTGAGCGCCAAAGCCGCCGTCGAGCTTTTTTGAACATTTGCGGCAGACCAGCACCGCATTCTGCCAGTTGGACCGGATATGATCCTTCAATCCACGGTCTCCCGTGGCTTCCATGTCCGCCGCTCTTCCGCCGATCGCAGCACCTCATAAGCGGCCTGGATCGTCTGGAAACGGACGGCAGCATCCGCATCTCCCGGCTTGACGTCGGGATGGTTTTCCTTGGCCAGCCGCCGCCAGCTCTTCTTCACCGCCTCGAAATCGGCGTCATCTTCCAGATCGAGGGCTTTCAGAGCATGTAGTTCGTCGCGCGATCGGCTGCCGTCGCCGGGGCCGCCCCAGCCATGATAGGCGCTGCTCTGATAACCGCCCGCGTCGCGCCGTTCCGCGCGCTCTCGCTGCTCCCGCTCTTCCTGGTCGAGCCCCTGAAAATAGTCCCAATTGCGGTTATATTCCGCCGCATGATCACTACAGAAATACCAGCGCTCGCGGCTATTGGGCGATTTGGGCGCGGGACAATCGCCCGGCTTGTCGCAGCCATAGCGGTCGCACATGCGCACCTGCTGCGCCTCACGCGATGCGCCATAGCTGCGCCAGCGGGGAAAGCCCCAGTCATTTGATCGGCTGCTTCTTGCCATCGGTCCAAATTAGGTAAGCCGCAGGCGGAACGCCACCCCGGCGAGTTAAAATTCGATCGGTTGAAAGCCCTTGCCGCTATGCCAGCGCAGGCTGGGCATCTCAGGATAATATGCGCGGCATGGCCTGCGATCCCCGCCCTCTCCGGACGACGCTTTCTCCCGATCCGATGCCAGAGGGCCTGTAAGCCGGGTTCTGTCCACCATGTCACCATGGATGGGCGGCCATTCCTCTAGGAGACGGATTGCTCCGTCCCTCAAGCAACCAACCCGGGCGGTCTCAGCCGAAACTGGCCTAGCAGTCAAAGCTGCGCGCCGCCCCTATTCGGTCTTGCTCCCGGTGGGGTTTACCGTGCCGCCTTCCGTTGCCGGAGACGCGGTGCGCTCTTACCGCACCCTTTCAATTTCGCTGCGCCGAAGCGTTAGCGACCTGCTTTCTGTTGCACTGTCCCTTGGATCACTCCAGCCGGCCGTTAGCCGGCACCGTCATTTCGTGGAGCCCGGACTTTCCTCGCCGTGGAAGTTACCCGCCACGCCGCGGCCGCCCGGCCCTCTGGCAGGGGCGCTATACACGGCTCGCCGCCGTCCGTCATCCCCGCTTATTCGTCACCCCTCGGCTTTGGCAGCAGCAGGGCGAGCAGGATCGCACGACATTCGCCATCGATGACGCCGTCGATCAGTTCGGGGCGAAATCGGCGCTGGAAAGCGACGACCGCTGCTTGTGGCTCGGCGATGTCATAGCCGAACCGTTCCAGCGCCAGCATGAAGGCACTGTCCGACCAGAGCGGGTCCATGAGGTTGCGGGTCGGCCGTGGCAGCGCAAGCCGCAGCCGGGCGAGTTGCCCCCATGGAAAAAGCTCGCCCGGGTCCTGCTTGCGTGCGGGGGCCACGTCGCTGTGGCCCACGATATTGCCGCGCGTGATGCCGTGCCGCTTTACGATGTCGTGCATCAGCGGGATGAGCGCGCCGATCTGCGCATCCGGAAATGCGCGATAACCCCATTCATGCCCCGGATTGACGATCTCTATTCCGATGCTGGCCGAATTGACGTCATCCATGCCGCGCCAGTGCGATCGGCCCGCATGCCACGCCCGTTTGGCTTCATCGACCATGCGGACGATTTCGCCCTCTTCGGTCACGACATAATGGGCCGACACCTTGGATTCCGGGCTCGCCAGCCAGTTGATCGCGCTCTGGGCGTCGTGCATCCCCGTATAATGCAGCACCAGCATCGATATGGGGAGCTTGCGATCGTCGAAATTGGGCGACGGAGTCTCGATCATCGGAATGTCGCTCATCGGAAAACCGTAACCACCACCTGTCCTGACCGCATCCAAAAAGATGCGCAGCTTCCGCCAACCATGGCGGAGAGAACAGGGCCGATCAAGCACAAGCGCTTGGCGCTGATCCTGGACCCAGCGAACCGATGAGCGAAGTCCCGCCGTCAGACGGCCCGGCGGATGCCTTCGCTGCTCTGCGCCGCTTCCGGACGCCTGCCATAGCCGCCGCGAAATTCCGGATGAGGGATGAAATCGTCACTATGGCCGATGACGGTTTCGCCCGCCCCCAGCAGCAGGACCGACCGGTCATGGCTGTGGCGCGTCATCAGCCGGAACACTTCCTGCCGCCGCTCGGGCGTGAAATACAGCAGCACATTGCGGCAGAGCAGCAGATCATAGTCGCCCGAGGGCGCCTTGGGCTCAAAGAGATTGTCGGTGCGGAAATCGATCATCCGGCGCAGCTCAGGGCTCGCGCGCCAATTGTCGCCCGCAGGTTCGAACCATTTGATGAGGTCGCCCACGGCAAGGCCGCGCTGAACGTCCATCTGCGAAAAGATGCCGCTGCGCGCCTGATCTATGGCCGCCGTCGAAATATCCGTCGCCAATATCTCGATCCGCCAGCCGCGCCAACGCGCCGCATCATTGCGGAGCTGGATCGCCAGCGAATAGACTTCCTGCCCTGTAGAACAGCCCGCGCTCCAGATCCGCAGCACCCGCTCCCGCCGCTCCGCGAAGGAAGGCAGGATGTGCCGGTTGATCATGTCGAATATCTGAAGGTCGCGAAAGAAGCTGCTTTCATTGTTGAGCAGCGCATTGACGACTTCCTCTTCCAGCCGGGGATCGCGATTGCCGAGCAGCCGCGTGGCCAGTTCATCCATGTCGGCCACGCCATTGGCCCTCATGACGGGCTTCAACGCGGTTTCCATCCGCCAGGCGCGGCTTTCCGACAGGATCTGACCCGTGCGCGCCTCCAGCAGGCCGGAAAAGATGCGGGCGGCGCCGCGCGAGGATGAATCAGTTGATAGGGTCAATGTGTCAAACCTCTGCTTTTTCCGCGCCGCGCGACGAAATCCATGATGGCATAGGGATCGAGCAAGGCGCAGCTGAGCCCCGCCCCTGTCACCGATCCCGGCATGCCCCAAACCACGCTGCTTGCTTCATTCTGCGCCACGATCCAGCCGCCGCCTGCGACGATGTCATGCCCGCCCGCCGTGCCATCGCGGCCCATGCCGGTCAGCACGACACCAGCAGCCCCCGGCCCATAGGCTTCCGCCATGCTGGTGAACATCGGATCGACGCCGGGCAGGTTGCCCGCGGGCGTACGCTCTGGATTGAGCGTGACCATCACACGCCCATAAAGGCCGCGGCGCACTTGCAAATTCGCGTCGCCGGGCGCCACATAGACGGTATCGGGCGCCAGTAACTCCCCCTGCTCGCCGACCTTCACCGGCAGACTGGTCATCCGGGCAAGCTGCTGCACGAAATAGGATGTGAAGCTGACAGGCAGATGCTGCGTCAGCAGGATCGGCACACCAAGGGGCGCGCTCATCCCGGCAAACAGCTGGCCCAGCGCATGGATGCCTCCCGTAGACGCGCCGATGCCCAGACAGGCAAGAGGCGCGCTCGGCTTGCTCGCCGCCATCAGGACCGGCTGCGTTTCCGCAGGCTGCTGCGGATGCGCGCCGAACAAGCGCGACAGGCGGTCTATCAGCGCCTGAGGAAACTGCTCGCCGAAACTCCCGCTGCCCGGTTTGGCGAAGATGTCGCTAGCCCCCAGCGCCAGCGCCTCGACTGCGGCCCCGCTGCCCTCTTCGCAGTTGCCCGACAGGATCACGACCTTGCCTTGGGGATTGGCACGCAGGAACGCCGGAAGGGCGGCCAACCCACTTTGACCCGGCAGCTCAATGTCGAGCAGGACAAGGTCGACCTCATGCGCGGCGAGATAGCGAAGCGCATGTTCGGCGCTGTTGGTCTTGTGAACCACCGAGAAAGCCGGGTCACCATTCAATATCCGCGCGATCATCGTCCGCACCACGACCGAATCATCGACAACCATCGCGCGGACCTGCGGTCTGCTTTGGCTGGCCAGGATCGGCGAAAGGGGGGACATGGAAGGACTTTCCGGCAGTGAGGTTGGCAACGAGTAGGTCAGCGGTCTTTAGATGACGCCGACGATCGACAGCTTGCTTTCCAATGTTTCGCGATCGAAGGGCTTCATCACATATTCGTCGGCCCCCGCCTCCACCGCTGCCTTGATATGGCTGATGCCGTTTTCGGTGGTGCAGAAGATGATCTTCGGCCGTGCGGACACCTTGGCGGTGGACAGGGCCTGCAGGAATTCCATTCCGCTCATGACCGGCATGTTCCAGTCGAGAAGGACCACGTCCGGCGCGGCCGCTTCGCACTGGGTCAGCGCATCCTGCCCATCGACCGCTTCGCTTACCGACAGGTCGAGCGATTCAAGTATATGCCGTGCAACTTTACGGATGACTTTGGAGTCATCCACCACCAGACAGTTTTTCATGAAGCGTCCCTTAGATTTTCCTCGTAAAGGAAGGATTAGCTGCCAAAGCCAAGTAATTGGTAAACAAGAAGCCGGAATTATGCAGCCTGCGCCAGCAATCCCGTTTCGATGAAGCTTGCCAGCGATACCAGCAGGTGCGGATGGCCATCCTGCTCGACGATCGCGCGTGCATAAGGAGCCCATGCCCGGTCGAGCTGGCCCCGGAGCGGCAGGTCACCTTCCGGCACTTCGCAAATGTCATGCACCGCATCCACCATCAGGCCGTAGCTGTGGCCGCTAATGTCGGCGATGATCGCCAAGCCGCGCCTGTCGGCGGGCGTAGGCGCGCCATGGATCAGCGCAGGCACGTCGATGATGGTGAGAACCCGGCTGCGCAAGGCGGACAATCCCGCCACATGCCGCAGCATTCCGGGAACAGGCGAGATGTCGGCCAGCTTGACGACGGCCTCGACCTCATGCGCCGCAACGGCGACCCTTGTATCGGCAAGCGTCGCGAGAAGGTAAAGCTGTTCCATCAATAGCCTCCTTAACGCCGCGTGCCGGAGATGGCCGCCATCAGCGCGTCCTGATCATAACGGTAGATGCTGCCATCCTCTGGCCCCGTCGGCCTTGGCGAAGCGCGCAGTTGAACGATGCGGCATCCCAGTATTTCTGCCGCCTGGGAGACATCGCCGCCCGAACAAAGGACGACATCGGCCGGATCGACAGCCTCATCCTGCGGCAGGCCCAGAAGGACATCATGTCCCGCCTGACGCAGCAAGGGAGCCAATATCTCACGCGTCCAGCCGTCCTCGCTGTCCGCCAGGACGCACCGTCCCCGGCGGCGCTCCACGATCGGCCCTCCGGGCAAGGAAGCGAACAAGGCGAAGGGGTTGAGCACTTCCAGATGTTCGCCATCGACAACGGCGACGCCGCTCAGCGCACCCTGCATGGCCACCATATCGGGCACGGCCGGCATTTCGACGATGTCCAGGACAGCGGCAACCGGGTAACAGGCCTCCTGGCTGCCGTCGCGCAGACGCAGTGCCGATACATGACCGGTTGCAAAGCTGTGCGCTCCGTTCGCTACCGGCACCAGCCGCCCGTCCAAGCGAACAAAGGCGTTTCCGCCAGAACGGCCAAAGAGCGTGGCATCGACATCTTCCACCCGCTCTACCAGCGACAATTTGATCAGCCGCCTTTCGCCCGAAAGCTCTTCGAACCGCAGCGCCGACACCATTTCGACCCGCGCCTCTCCGTCGCCGCTGTCCTCCAGCTGATCGATCGAGCGCTCATCCACGATGTTCGGCAGGCGGGCAGCATTGGCGAGACCAGCGGCGTCCAGCAGCAGCATCGGCTTCCCATTGTCGGGCAGCGTCATGCCCGCATAGACGCCCGTCGCCATGATCAGCGGAGAGGCTGGACGGATGACCAGCTCCTCATGATTGTCGACCGCTGCGACGCCGAGAGCAAAGGGCACACCCGTGGCGGAACGCACGACCATAATCGCGCGGGGGCCCGGCTGAACCACCTTCTCCATGCCCAACACATCTTCCAGATCGATCATCGAATGACGGACCGTCCGGATCGTGGCGATCTTGGCGCCGCCGACTTCTGCGATGTGTAGCGTTTCATTATTGTCGTGCAGGATTTCCACGACGGCAGCCCGCGGGATGGCGAAATGCAAACCGCCCGAACGAATGATGAGGCCCGGAATGATGGTCAGCGTCAACGGCACACGCAGCGCGATGCGTAGCCCGCGCCCGATCTGGTTATGCAGCGCGATGACTCCGCCGATCCGCTCGACATTGGCGCGCACCACGTCCATGCCGACCCCCCGCCCGGAAATCGCAGTAACCTGCTGCGCGGTGGAAAGCCCGGCCTGGAAGATCAGCTCCAGCTTTTCGCTCTCGCTCATCTTCGCAGCGGCCTCGCGGGTCAGCTTGCCGCTCGCAATGGATTTTTCGACCAGCCTTGCCGTGTCGATGCCGCGCCCATCGTCGCTGACCTCGATCACGATCTGGTTGCCCGACTGGCGCGCCTGCACCTTCAGCGTCCCCGCCTCGGGCTTCCCAAGCGCGCGGCGTTGCTCGGGCGTCTCGATGCCATGGTCGATGCTGTTGCGGACGATGTGGGTCAGGGGGTCGACCACCATCTCCACCATTTCGCGATCCATTTCGACGTCGCCGCCCTCCAGGACCAGGTCGATGCGCTTACCCAGTTCACGGCCAAGGTCGCGGACCATGCGCGGGATGGCGGTGAACAGCCGCTCCACCCGCTGCATCCGCGTCTTCGAAATGGAATCGCGCATGTCCGCAACGCAGGTCGACAGCCGCTCGAACACGCTTTCAAGCTCGGGATCGCTTGTCCGTTCGCGCAGCTTGCGGGACAGTTCGTTGCGCGCCAGCACCATGTCCGACACGCCGTTCATCAACTGATCGATCAGCGACAATGGCAGACGGATGGTCCGTGGCACCGCCTGGGCGCCACCCTGACGGATAGGCTCCACGGTCGGGGCCAGCTCTTCGGTCGCCGCGCCTTGCTCCCTCTCGGCAAGCGCGCCGATCAGATAATCGTCATTCTCGTCCGGCAGCGCCGCGCCGATCGCCACGGCTTCCGCCAGTTCGGCAATCCGGTCCATGATGCCAAGGACGGCGCTCACGGTCGCCGGATCAGCGGTACGATTGCCGGCGCGGATTTCGGACAGCACATCCTCGGCCGCATGGCTCAGCCGTTCAAAGCGCGGCAGGTTGAGGAAACCGCAGCTGCCCTTCACCGTATGGAAGAAGCGGAAGATGGCATCGAGCCGGTCCCGGTCGCCGGGGTCGGCTTCCCAGGCGACGACTTCGCCCGCCAGAGCCTCCAGCGTTTCCTGTGTTTCGGCTATGAATTCCTGAAGTAGCTCGTCCATTCCCTTGGCCTTCACGGATGCGCGCGACGGCACCATGGGCAGGGCGTGGTTAAAGGGCCGTTAAAGACATTGAGACGCCAAGCAAAAAGGGCGCCGCGATCATCATCGCGACGCCCTTTCCGGCTTGGGAAAGCGAAAGCTTAGCGTTCCGTCTTCTCTTCAACCGCGTCGGCAGCGCGCTCGCCTGCTTCGCGGGTTGCCTCAGCCTTGTTCTCCAGTGCGTCGGCGGCGTTTTCAGCAGCAGCCTCTGCGTTGCCCGACAGGTTATCGGCCATCGCTTCCATGTTGCTGGCCTGGTTGTCGATGGCGTCCGCCTGATTCTCGTATGCGTTCTCGACCTTGTTTTCCTGCTTGGAGTCGCACGCAGCAAGCGCGACCAAGCTGGCAAGGCCGAGGACTGAGACGATGGTTTTCACGGCGTATTCTCCTGTTGCGCCCCCCTGGGGCTGACGTCATTCGGCAAGAGCCCGATCGCGCAATGCGCCCCGAACTCTGACCGCGATCAACTGGTCGCACGGCAGATGGTTCCCGCCGCACACTCCTTTCGTCGCAGAAACGAATTATTTTTTCAAATTGTCGCGAATTTCGCGCAGCAGCAGCACCTCTTCAGGCGTCGCGGCAGGCGCGGCCTCCGGCTTGGGCATCAGCTTGTTCACTGCCTTGACCAGCAGGAAGATGATGAAGGCGAGGATCAGGAAGTTGACGAGCACGGTCAGAAACTCACCCCAGCCCAGCATGGCTACGCCAGCGCTTTTCAGGTCGGCATAGCTTTCCGGATTGCCCTTGAACCCGGCGGGTATGTCGCCAAGCCGGATGAAGTAGCGGGAAAAATCGGCGCCGCCGAACAGGAAGCCGACTACCGGCATGATAAGGTCATCGGTCAGCGACTTTGTGATCGTTGCAAAGGCGCCGCCGATGATCACGCCGACTGCCAGATCGATGACATTGCCTCGATTGATGAACGTCTTGAATTCGGAAATCAGTCCCATGTGCGAACCCCTTGCCCTGATTGCGTGTTTATCAGGATGAGGCGTTGCGCCCGCATCCACAACCACCTATTTCCGACATCGTAACAATGCCGAGGATGTTCCATGACGATCCTGCGCCGCTTTTTCCCTTCCCTTTTCCTGCCCCTGCTCACCGCCTTCGCCTTATCGGCTTGCGGCATCAACAGCGTGCCCACTGCCGAAGAGGCCGCCAAGGCCAAATGGGCTGACGTGCAGGCGCAATATCAGCGCCGTTCCAACCTGATCGGCAACCTCGTCGCGACGGTGAAGGCGGCAGGCAAGCAGGAACAGGACACGCTGGTCCGGGTTACGGAGGCGCGCGCCAAGGCAACGTCGGTACAGGTCAATGCCGAAGACCTGTCCGATCCCGCCAAGGTCCAGCAGTTCCAGCAGGCACAAGCGCAACTGAGCCAGGGTCTTGGGCGGCTGCTCGCGTCGGTTGAGGCCTATCCCGATCTCAAGACCAACCAGAATTTCCTCGACCTGCAATCGCAACTGGAAGGAACCGAGAACCGCATCGCCGTCGCCATCCGCGACTATAATGAAGCGGTCCGCGCCTACAACACCCGCATCCGCACCTTCCCCGACGCGATCGGTGCCAAGATCATCCATGGCGCCAAGCCGATGACGCCCTTCCAGGCGACCACGCCGGGAGCGGAGGAAGCGCCCAAGGTCGATTTCGGCAACTAAGCGCCAGCCATGTTCCGCCGCCTGCTCCTGATCTTCGCGTTACTGGCCGGGGCGCTCTGGCTGATCCCGGCCGCCGGAGCGCAGAGCTTTCCGAAGTTCGACGACAAGGGCGTCGTGGATGCCGCGAACATCCTCGACCCAGCGCAGGAACAGACGCTCAGCCAAAAGCTGATCGCGCAGAAGCAGGCGAGCGGTCGGTCGCTGGTGGTCGCCACCATCCCCGACCTGCAAGGCTATGACATATCCGACTATGGCTACCGGCTCGGGCGTGCCTGGGGCATTGGCGACAAAGACAACCAAGGCGTCCTCCTGATCGTCGCGCCCAATGATCGCAAGGTACGGATAGAGGTCGGCTATGGCGTCGAAGGCATACTGACGGACGCACTGTCTTCGCAGATCATCCGCAACGCCATCACCCCGCGCTTCAAGGCGGGCGACATGGCAGGCGGAATCGAGGCGGGCGTCGACCAGATCAGCTCGCTCCTTGCCCTCCCCCCTGACCAGGCCCGCGCACGCGCTGCGCAGGCGGAGGCCGAAGTACGGCAGCAGGACAGCGGAGGCGGCGGCATCCTTGGTTTCTGGATCATCATGTTCTTCGTCTTCTTCGTGCTGCTACCCCTCCTGTCCCGCGCGCGCGGCGGCAAACGCTATCGCCGGGGCGGCGGCGCGCCCGTGATCATCTGGGGTCCCGGCATGGGCTCCGGCTGGGGCTCGGGAGGCGGCGGCTGGGGCGGCGGAGGCGGCGGGGGCGGCGGCTTTTCCGGCGGCGGCAGCTTCGGCGGCGGCGGCGCGTCGGGGGGCTGGTAATGCAAGTGCTGCTCAGCCAGGCCGATCACGAACTTGTATCGGCCGCCGTACAGGAAGCGGAGATACACACCTCTGGTGAGATCGTGACGATCGTCGCCCGCCGGTCGGACAGCTATCATGATGTCGGGCTCAGTTGGGCGGCGGCGGCCGTCTTCCTTGCGCTGGCGCTCATGGCGGCCTTCCCTGCACACCTGCGGGCCTTCCTGTCGTCTTTGCTGCTCGATTGGGATCATGAGCTGGCAGACTGGAAACTGCTCCTCGGGCTGACAGCCATTCTCATCCTGAAATTCCTGGTGGTGCGCTATCTGCTCGCCATCATGCCGCTGCGCATGCTGATGACGCCGCGCGCGACGAAGGCCCGTCGGGTGCGCCGCCGCGCCATCCTGCTGTTTCGCACCGCAGCCGAAGCGCGCACGCATGGACGCACAGGCGTCCTCATCTATCTGTCTCTGGACGAACATCGCGCCGAAATCGTCGCCGATCGCGCCATCAACGAAAAGGTCGCGCCGGAGGCATGGGGCGACGCGATGACGGCGCTGATTGAAGCCATCCGTTTGGGTAAACCCGGCGAGGGGCTGGCACAGGCCGTGGCCCAGGTGGGCGCCGTCCTCGCCACCCATTTCCCGCGGGAACAGGGCGATATCAACGAACTGCCCGACAGGCTGATCGAGTTATGAGCGAACAGGATATGGCCGCCCCCGAAGAAATCATGTGGGCGGGGCGCTTCATCACCGCCAAGCGCCGGGGCAGATGGGAATATGTCGGCCGGGCGCGCGGCATCCACGCCGCCGTCATCCTCGCCATCGACGAAGATGCGGACGGCCGCCGCCATGTGCTGCTGGTCGATCAGTTTCGCGTGCCGCTCGGCCGCCGCTGCATCGAACTCCCCGCCGGGCTGGTCGGCGACACGGAAGAAGGCGAGGAATCCGCCCTCGCCGCGATCCGCGAACTGGAAGAGGAGACCGGATACCGCGCCGGACGCATGGAGCCCGCTGGCGACTTCTACAGCTCGCCCGGCATGGTATCGGAAAGCTTCTGCCTCTTCCGCGCCCATGATTTGCAGAAGACCGGCGAGGGCGGAGGCGTGGACGGGGAGGATATCCGCGTCCACCGCGTACCGCTCGACGACGTGCCCCAGCGGATAGCCGCCTGGCGCGCCGAAGGCTTCGCCATCGACGTCAAGCTGCTGCTGTTGCTCGGCCCGGACTTGAGCCGCTGACGCGTCAAGGCACGCGATACCAGGCCGCCACCCGCTCAAGCGCCAGCGTCAGCACAAGCTTGCCTGCCCTGCTCGGCCATCCGAGCGCCCGCTCCGCTGCGGCCAGCCCCTCGCCAGCGCAGGCGACCCGCCACAATATGTCGCCCAGCCCCGGCCCGGCAGCGGCAATCGCCGCGTGGAACCGTTCCCGCGCGGAAAGTTGCGCCATGCTGGGATCGGGCGTTCCCGCGCCGCGCCGTGCCCCGCCAGTCGCAGGCGCAGCGTCCCAGCGCATCGTCACGCGCGGTCCCAGCCCTGCCTTCTCCCAATCGGCCCGCAGCAACTCGCCCGCGCTGTAATAGCGATCGCTCAAATGGCCCCGCGCGTGCAGCCAGGCCAACGGCGATTCGCCGAGATTGACGGCAACCGTCTGGACCTGCCCGGCGGGGTCCTCGATCCTATGCTCCACATATTGGCCTCGCATCGGTTCCTCCTCTCAGATGACTGGTGGAAGGGACTTGCCACGACGAACCATTTGTAGGAAAGAACAAAAACCAAATAGGTGAAATTCTGGAACAGGCATGATCACGCGGATAAGAGAAGTTCGAAAAGCGAAGGGATTGACGCTGGAGCAGGTAGCCGCCCTCTGCCAGCCTCCGACGACCGCGCAGACCATCGGGCGCCTTGAAACCGGGACACGAACCGTATCGGTCAACTGGCTGAACCGGATTGCCGATGCGCTGGGCGTGGGATCATCGGAGCTTGTCGCGCTTCCGGGACAAAGCGTGGTGCCGGTCGCGGCGCTGCTCGGCCCAGAAGGCGCGCGCGCCCCTACCCGCAGCCTGTCCTTCCCGCCGCCCGTCCCCGCCGACGCGATGATCGGGGTGCAGGTGTCCGCCAGCATTGGCGACTATCGCAGCGGCGATGAAATCTGGTGCCGCCGCATCGGCCCGGACGAATTTGCAAGCGCGCTCAATCGCGACATATTGCTGCCCCGCCATGCCGGGCGCTTCGTCTTCGGCCGCCTCATCGGGCGCGAGGGTGACAAGCTCCAGATCCTCCCGCTCGGCAGCGGCAGCCGCCAGCAAGTGATCACTGATCCGCCCTGGGGTGCCGTCGCCGTTCAGCTGGTCAGACAATTATAGCCAAAGCCTTACTTCACCCCTAACCCTCGATTAACCGCGATGCCCTATGGGAGACGGCATGACGTTGAATGTCCTCACGCTCTCGACCCTCTTTCCGGATATGAGCCGCCCCAATTTCGGGGTGTTCGTTGAGCGGCAGGCGCGGGAACTCGCCAGCCGCCCGGACGTGAATGTCACGGTCATCGCGCCCTTGGGCATCCCCATTTGGCCGATCGGCCTCGCAGATCAATATGCCCCGCTCCGCGCCTTGCCCCGCAAGGAAAGGTGGAAGGACCTGACCGTCTACCGCCCACTCTTTTCGACGATCCCGAAAATCGGCGCGCGCTACAATGTCGGCAGCATGACCCGCGCGATCCTGCCGCTGGTCCGCCATCTGCATGGGCAGCAACCCTTCGACGTGATCGACGCCAGCTTCTTCTTCCCCGACGGCCCGGTCACGCAGCGCCTGTCGCGCGCGCTCGGCATTCCCTATTCGGTCAAGGCGCGCGGCGCGGATATTCATTATTGGGGCAAGCGGCGCGACACCCGCGCCATGGTCAAGCGCGCCGGGGCTGAGGCGGCTGGCCTGCTCGCCGTTTCCAGCGCCATGCGCCGGTCGATGGTAAAGCTCGGCATGGACGCTGCCAAGATCCGGGTCCATTATACGGGCGTCGATCTCGATCGCTTCGAAATAGCCGATCGTGCCGTCGCCAAGGATGTCCTCGGCTTTGAAGGTCCGGTCGTCCTGTGCGTCGGGGCCCTCATTCCCCGCAAGGGCCAGGATCTCCTCGTGCAGGCGCTCCCTCGGCTGCCCGGCATCACGCTGCTGTTCGCTGGCCAGGGCCAATATCGCCGGTCACTGGAAAAGCAGGCGGAGGAACTTGGCGTCGATCGCCGTATCGGTTTCCTGGGTTCAGTGCCGCATGACCGGCTGCCGCGCATCTACGCCGCCGCCGATGTGATGGCGCTGCCTTCCTCTTCCGAAGGGCTCGCCAACGCCTGGGTCGAATCGCTCGCCTGCGGCACCCCGATCGTCATCACCGATGTGGGCGGCGCACGCGAACTGCTCGATCGGCCGGAAGCGGGCAAGATCGTCGATCGCGACCCTGAAGCCATCGCCGCTGCCATCGGCGAAATCCTGTACAATCCGCCCGAGCGCGAAGCGGTGCGCGACACGGCCCTGCGCTTCACCTGGGAAGCCAATGCCGACCTGCTGCTCCATCATCTGAAGGGCATAGCGCGTGGCGGCTGATCTCTAAGCGCGCGCAGGAGCACGCCACATCTCCGTCAGAAGATGGGCGGGCATCACTCCTGCACCCCGTTTGCTCTGAGCCTGTCGAAGGGCTCTACTTCGTTTAAAAAAGAAGGCTTCGACAAGCTCAGCCCCGAACGGATCAAGTGTTTCAGGTTCTCGCACTCAACTTCAAAGCAAAAGCCTCGCCCTGCCGTCGGGCGTCGGAAACCGCCCCTCGTCAAAGGGGATCTCGCCCCACCGCCATGGTGTCAGCTCATCATAAGCGGGGTTGGATATCGGCGCGTGCCGTCGCAGATCGAGCAGTCTTTCGCCACCATTGCGGTAGCCGGTCAGCCGCACATGCTCGCGATAGATTTCAGCAGGCCGCTCATAATGGAACGCATCTCCCCACCCCATCGCACGCGCGATCTGGGTAAGGCTCCACCAATCCGGCTTCGCTTCGCCCGGCAGCGGAAAGAGGCGGCGCTGGCGACTGATCAGCCGATCGGCCCCGGTCGCCGTGCCATCCTTCTCGATCCAGACGGGGGACGGCAGCGCCAAAAGGTTCTTCGCGCCAGCTTCCGGTGCCCATGGCGTCGTCATGATGACCAGCGGCACTTTGGCGACCAGAGGCGACAGCCGATGTTCCGGAGCAAGGCCCCCGACGACCAACAGCGCCTTGATCGTCCCTCGCTCTATCGCGTCCGGCACGTCATCGCCGGACAATCCCGGCTCCTCCGCCATGTGCGGCGCGCTCCAGAAGCGCGCCGTCGAACTCAGCGCGTCGTCGGAGAAGTCGCGATGCGCCGCCAGTTGCCTGTTGCCGCATCCGACCTCTCGCGCGCCCATCGCGTTGCTGTCCCGCGCCAGAGCAAACGCGGTCGCGCCGGGGCGCCCTATCCACTCCATCGACAGGTGAAGGTTGAGCACGGCCTGCATCAGGCCTGCGTCACCATCATCAAGCAACGTCACCACACGCCGTCCGGCCGCGACCAGATCATAGAAGGCGCGAACCTCACCCGCTTGCATCCCGCAGCGCCGGGCGACCGACCAAAGATCATGCCCGTGCCGCAGGCGCGCCCAGAAATCGGCGGGCACCACGACATGCCGGTCGAGATAGGCCCTGTTGACCAGCTTGCGCTCATGACAATGCAGCAGCAGTCCATTGAGCAGGATGGCTGCGCTTGCCCGCGTGATGTCCAGCCTAATGTCAGCCGGGATCACCTGCTCATCCGCTCCATCACTTAGCAGAATCAATCGCGCGCCATCTTCTTCCCGCGCAGCCTGGACCCGATCGGCCAATATGGGATGGTTGCGCAACGCCGC
Organism: Sphingobium agri; assembly: GCF_023051225.1. Lineage (NCBI taxonomy): Bacteria > Pseudomonadati > Pseudomonadota > Alphaproteobacteria > Sphingomonadales > Sphingobiaceae > Sphingobium > Sphingobium agri. Next base: position 177,270 of record NZ_JALKHS010000021.1, read on the forward strand.
TTCGCCCGGAACCAGGATCAATTCCGCCCGGTCGACATCCTCATATGTTCCCGGCACCGCATCCTCGCCCAGCGCCCGGCGATAGATTTCCGCGGCAGCCCCGCCCGCAGAAGGGCAATCGATATGCGCGGAGCCGATGAACCCTTTCATCAGCTTGTTGGCGACATAATAATCCTCGGTGAGCAGCCCGCCCGCGACGTGCATGGCGACGCAGCCCGGCCCATGACGATGCAGGACATCCTTCAATCGCCGCGCGGCTTGGCCGATCATCCGGTCCCAGCTTAGCCGCTGCCCGTTCAGCAGGGGGTGAAGCAGCCGCCCGTCCAGGGGCACCATGGCATCGATCGCACCGCTCCCCGCGCACAGCAGGCCGCTGTTGGCCGGGTGTACGGGATCGCCTCCGAAGGACAGGTCGCGCCCCTCCCCCGTCATGGCGCGCACGCCACAGCCGACCGAACATTGGCCGCAAAGCGTTCGAACCACCGTCATCGCGCGAAATCAGCCAGCTTGCGTCATTTCTGGCAGGCGACGATCGCCGCGATGACCGACAGTGTTTCTTCCGGATCGCGCACGCGCACCGTGTCCAGCCCCAGTTCCTTGGCCGGATAGTCGTTGCCGCCGGGGAAGATCGCGTCGCCGATGAACATCATCGCATCCAGCGCGATGCCGCTCGCGTCGCGTAGCTTCTTGAGGCCATAGGCCTTGTCCACGCCTTCGCGCGTGATGTCGATCGATGTCGCGCCGCCCATGTTGATCGACAGGCCCGGCAACCGCTCGCGCAGGTCGGCCTGGATGATGCGGCGCTTGGCGAAGTCCGGGTCCCACCCTTCCTTGGCGTGGATCGGCGCCTGCTGGCCCAGCGCGGAAAAGGTGATCTGGCTACCTCGATCCTCGATCCGCTCGCCCCAGGTTTCCTCCGGCACGAAACCCGTCGCCTCCAGCGCCTGATCGAAAGCCGCGAAGATCTTCTGCTTCTGCGCTTCATCGAACAGCTCGGCATAGACCGGTGTCCAGGCTCCCTGTTGCCGGGTGTAGAGCTTCGTCCCCGTGGTCGGCATCAGCCACAGGCGCGACAGGTCGGCGCGGGCGGGCAAGCGGCTTGCCACCTGCTTGTCGAACTGCGGCCAGTCCCCGCCGGAAATCACGGCGACATGCGCCACCGTCAACAGGTCGGCCAGCGCCTCCCCCATCTCCTCGCCCAAAGGCTGCTTGCTTTCCGCCAGCGTTCCGTCGAGATCGAAAGCGATCAATTCTTTCATAGGGGCAGGCTCCTGGAATTCATGCCGGCGCAGCTACCATCAATTGAGCGATCGGCAAATGCATAGAGCCAAGGAAATGACGCCGCGCATGAGGTTGAAAAGGGAAGGCGACTGGCTGCTGCTTGGCCGGGGCAAAAGCTCAGAGGTTTTCCGCATCGGAAACGGAGAGGTGGTCAAGATCTTCCATCCAGCCGTGTCGGACGAAATGATCGACCGCGAAATGACGGCGGCAACACTCGCCTCCTCCCTCGGCCTCCCCACGGCCGCGCCGCGCGCGCGCGTCGAGGTGGAGGGTGAGCGCGCCCTCATCTATCCTGAAATCAGCGGCATCTCGATCACCCGCGCCATCCGCAAGCAGCCGCTGTCAGCCGCGTCGCTGCTGCGCCAAATGGCGGGGCTTCTGCACAGCGTTCATACCCCCTCCGCCTCCGGGCTGCGCACCGTCAAGTCCGTGCTGCAAACCGACATCGACTATGGCCCGGCCCCCGAAAGGCTCAAGAGCGCCGCGAGGGATTATCTCGCGCGCCTGCCGGAGAGCAGCCATATCCTTCATGGCGACTTCCACATCGACAACATCCTGGTGAGCGGTAGCGGACTGGTGATCCTCGATTGGGCAAAAGCCGCGATCGGCGCGCCCGCCGCCGACGCCGTACGAAGCGAGATGCTGATGCGCTTTGGCGAAGGCCCCGCCGACCCCGTCACCAACATCTGGCGCGGTTGGGCGGCCGGTCAGCTTGGCCACGCTTATCACAAGCAAAGCGGCCTCACGCCTGATCAGTTGAGCCAGTGGCGCCCTGTCGTCGCGCTGGCATGGCTCCGCGCGCGCCCGCCCGTCCGTGAGAAGGCTTTCACGCGCTACCTGAACAAGGCCCTGCGCAAAGCAGGATTGCCAAGCTTCAGCTGACGCGCGCCAGATTGATCCGCCTAACGGGTACATCCGCGCTGCGCTCCGCCGTCGTCGATCGGCCGCACAGACGCTCCACCGCATTGTTCACCAGCATGTCGAGCCCCTGATCGCTCAGCAAGCCGCCCCGGATCAGGCATCGGTCGATCAGCACGCGCCGGAATGCCGCATACAGCGTCTGGTCCGGCGCCCCTGGATCGAGCCAGAATTCGTCCAGCGTGCCCTTGTAGACGACGCCCGGCACCTTGTAGACGGCATGTCCCAGCACCAGTACCGGCTTGCCCTTGTTCAGCGCCAGCGTGCCGACCGTGCTGTTGACCGTCACGACGCCCAATGATCGCCCCACCACCTGCGCGATGTCGAGGTCGGCCAGATAATAGACCCGGTCTTCCACCCCATATCGGGCCGCCAGCCTCCGCGTCAGCCGCTCCCAGGCGACCAGTCCTGAATCGAGCGGATGGCGCTTCACCAGCAGGTAGGTGCCATCGGGCGCGTAGCGGGCGAAGCTCTTGATCACGAACCGCAAGGCCGCGCGCATATTGCCGAACGGCGAATGCACCCGGATCTGGTAATCGGAATCGAGCTGCAACGGCAGGGCGAAATAGGGCTTGTCCCGAATCTTCTCCCACTGCGCATGCGACAGGCGCACGTCCCGCTTGCGTAGCATCAGCTTCTTGAACCATCCCGCCGCCTCCAGCAGGAAGCTTTGCGGCCGATGCGTGCGGTAGAAGGGAAAGACCGGCCACATCATCGCCGACGCAAGCCCGTTGCGTGTCGTGTTGACGGCGCGCCTGCGGAAGGTCGAGGGGATTTGCGGCTCCCGCCCACCCTCCGGCGGCAGCCCCAATGCCTGATCCAGGAACCATTGCGGGTCGAGTGGCAAGGTCGAATTGCCGTTCACCCCATCTTCCTGCAACGTCATGAAATCGGGCCGGATATAGCCCTCCTCCAGCACATGGACGCGCAAGCCTCGCAGCCGCGCCATCTTGTGCGCCGACGCATGATAGGGGCGGCAGTCACCATAAAGGATCAGGTCGGTGACGCCATGCTGGACGATGAAATCGTCGAAGAAGAGCGGCCAGTTGCGAAAAGTACCGCGATAATCAGTCGCCTCCCCCGGCCAGTCGACCTTGTCCCCGCCATTGATGTTGATCCGCAGCGCCCCGTGCCCCCGCGCGCGCAAGGCATCGGCCAGCATCGCGAAAAAGGGTCCATGCGGTCCCTGGAGGAAAAGGAAGGTCTTGGCTTGGCCGTCAGCCATGGAGACGCTCGGCAGACACAGTCATAAATCTTCTAATTTTCCCCTGTAGCGTCCGCATTCGGATCAGCCATGAGATTGATGACGTCGATCCACTGCCCAAACGCTCCACCATGATTTCGGGGCCGCAGGGCAGACATGTTACCGGGTCCAGGTAACGAGGATAGAGAATGAGGGCGGCCGCGACAAGCTGGTCGATGGTCAGCTTGCGCCCCCGCCGTGGATTGGGTTCCGCCAAGTCGCGCGTCAGTCCCCACCCGGCATAGAATGGCATGCCGTGCACCGTGACGGGCCGGTCGCGCAGCAACGCCTCGAACCCCGTCAGCGACGACAGGACATGCACGTCGTCCACCGCCTGCACCAACGCCATCAGCGGCGCGCCGCTGTCCAGCGCGTCGGCATGGTCATGCACCACGGCATCGCTCAAATGCCCGCGCCGCAATCCGGCCTGCACATCGGGGTGGGGTCGGTAGATGATATGGGCATCGGGTTCGGCCCGGCGAGCCCGCTTCAACAGTCCCAGATTGCCTTCGACCCCAGCGCCGCCAAGCTGCACCGAAAGGTCATCCTCCACCTGCCCGACGACCAGCACCGTGCGCTTGGCGCTAGGAAGGCTCGGCATCTGCCCGGCATCCTGCCCATATTTGGTGACGCCCGTCGCCCGGATCGTTTCACGCAGCCGCCGCGCCCGCTCGACAAGCATTGGCGAAAAAGCATGAGTCGCGAGCAGCGTTTCCAGATCGCTCGGCCTGCCCGCATCATAATAGATGCCGGACCGATCGACGACGACAGAGCCCGGCGGCGTCAGCGCGGCGCCCAGCCCCTTCGACCGCAAGAAGCCATCCTCCACCCGCGCGACGGCAATATCCGGCGCGTCCGCCTGCAAGGAAGACGGCACCCGAGACGGCCATATCGCCAGTGCTCCATCTTCCCGTCGTGCGCGCACCACTCCCGCGCGCGGAGACAGGAATGGCGGAGACCGCACCCCATCCCACAGGAACCGCCGCATCGCTTCCCGCTTCCAGAAGGCCATGCCGCTGGCAGCGGCGATATGCCGATTGCCCTGCAAGTGGCGTCCCCACTCAGCCAGCTGCGCGATGGCTTGATCGACGCCAACCGCCTTCCCGCTGAAACAATCCCGATAGCTCGCTGCTGCCACGGCCCGCTTCGCCTCCAGCCGAAGCCGCTCCGGCGCGATGATTTCACCATCGGGCCCATGCACGGCGACCCCCAGCATCCCCGCGATGATCGCCAGTTCATCGTCAGCTTTAGCATGGACAGAGCGGGCCTGCGCCACCAGCGCCCAAGGGTCATATGCCTTGGCGGGCTGCCGCAGCGGCAGAATGACGACCTCGCGTCGATCAAGTCCGTCGCGGGAGAAGCAGCACCCCGCCCGCGCCACCAGCTTCACCCCTTCGCGCTGCCTGCCCCAATAGGCCCCGCCCACACGCGCGGCCGCGATCTGTTCGATAACGCTATCCGGCACTTCATCGGGCTCGCCCGCCCGCTCGCGCAGGATGCTCACCGCGGCCACGCGCGAGGCGATTCCGGGAAAGGGCGGCGATCGCAGGAAGGGCAGCGGCGTCACTTCGTCAAATCCAGTCCGCACCCGGCAGAAAAGCGATTGTTCACAAGAGTTTCATGCGCAGCCCCGGCGGGCACGTCAAGCGGGCGCGGTAGCCGTCACATCGTCCAGCAATTGCATGATGATGTCGAAATAGTCCCGCCATTGCGGCGCGCGCCATGCCTTGATGCGCGCCATCTGCGCCTCGCGTTCGGGTGAATCCGGCATGGCATAGGCCTCGATCAGGCGCATCCAGCCAAGACCGTCCAGCGGATCGAGATAATCGGGCGCCTCGCCACCCACTTCCCGATGCGCGACGATGTCGCTGCAAATCACCGGCACGCCTACCGACAGCGCCTCTATTACCGGAATGCCAAACCCCTCCTCGAACGAAGGCATCAGCATCGCCCTTGCGCCAGCGACCAGCGCGTGCATTTCCGTGTCCGGCACGCTGCCTGCTTCAATGACATGGCCGCGCAAGATCTCGGCACGCTCCAGCATGTCGACGACATTCTCATTTTCCCAGCCACGGCGGCCGATCAGCACCAGAACCGGAGCCCGATCGCCCAACCGCTCCACCAACCGTCGCCATAGATTGAGCAGCAGCAGGTGGTTCTTTCGCGGCTCGATCGTGGAGATATACACGAAATAGGGCCGCGACGGCACCTTGTGGCTTTCGCCCCCGAATATGTCTGGCGGGTCAGCGCCGAAATGCGCAACGCACAGGCTGCGCCCTTCCATGCTGCGCGTCATGAAGGGGCCAAGCGCATCGATCGTCGCCTGACTGTTGCCGATGATCCCGTCGGCATAGCGGTCGATCGTGCGTATCCGCCGCCGATGCTCTGCCGCCCCCTGCGGCCGTGCGAACTCCGGATGAGTAAGCGGGATGACATCATGCACCAGCGTCACGAACCGCGCGCCTTCCGCCCGCAATATTGCGCCAACCTGATCGGGATCGTCCAGATGATGGGGCGACACTTGCAGATAGACGCGAGGGCTGCGGGCGCGCGGCACCGGGCGTGGCCGCAGCGCGATCAGGTGCCGGATCACCGCCGCCCGTCCCGCAGCCTCATCCTTAACGCTGCTGTTGCGCCAGCGCGCCGCCGTGAACGCCAGAAACTGCCGCACCGCCGCGCCGTTCAGGCGGCCATAATAGCCGCCCGCCGGATGCACGGCGGCAAAGGCCAGCCGCTCCGGAATCCGCTCCAGCAGTTCGCGCGCATAAACATATTCGACCCGGTCGATCCCCGTTGGCGCTGCATGGAAGCTGCGCGACAACAGGCGCGAGATGTCGAGGATGATCTCCGCCTTGCCATCGGCCGCCGCGACATAGCTCCTCGCCGGCTTCGATCGCAGCGCGAGCCGGGCACCCGGCGCCTTGAAGGGTTTCAGCGCCATGTCAGCACTTCTTCATATATCCGGCCATGGAAGGACGCGCCGGACTCAGAACTGGGCACGAATCTCTTCCGCCAGCGCTTCGAGGGCAGCGGGATCAGCGAAATCGCCCTGTGCATGAGCGGAAAAGCCCATCGGCCCGCCCTGCCAGCGTGGCACGATGTGGAAATGCAGATGAAAGACGGTCTGCCCGGCAGGCGCACCGTTGAACTGCGCGACATGGATACCGTCAGGCTTCAGCGCCTTGGCAGTCGCATTGGCGACCTTCTTCACCGTCGCCATCACCTGCGCCAGCGCCTCATCCTCGATCTCCAGGATGTTGCGCGCCTTGGACCATTTGGAAATGACCAGGCTGTGCCCCTTCGACTGTGGCTGAATGTCCAGGAACGCATAGGTATGCGCGTCCTCATACAGCTTGGTCGATGGGATCTTGCCCTGGAGGATCAGTGCAAAGACATTGCCTTCGTCATAAGTGCCTTCAAGGCTCATGTCCGGTTCCTCAGCTCAGATAATGAGCCGTGGTCTTAGCGGCGACTTCCTCCGCCGTCACGCCCGGTGCGAGTTCGATGAGCTTGAACGGGCTGTCATGGTCGGGCCGCTGGAACACGCAAAGGTCGGTGACGATCATGTCCACGACATTCTTGCCCGTCAGCGGCAATGTGCAGGCCGGGATGAATTTCGAGCTGCCGTCCTTGGACGTATGTTCCATGACGACGATGATCTTCTTGACGCCAGCGACCAGATCCATGGCGCCGCCCATGCCCTTGATCATCTTGCCGGGGATCATCCAGTTGGCGATGTCGCCATTTTCCGCGACCTCCATCGCGCCAAGCACGGTCAGGTCGATATGCCCGCCCCGGATCATGGCGAAGCTGTCGGCGCTGGAGAAATAGACCGTGTTCGGCAGTTCGCTGATCGTCTGCTTGCCTGCGTTGATCAGGTCCGCATCCTCCTCGCCCTCATAGGGGAAGGGGCCGATGCCCAGCATGCCGTTTTCCGACTGAAGCGTCACTTCGACACCCGCCGGAATATGGTTCGCCACCAGCGTCGGGATACCGATGCCAAGGTTCACGTAGAAACCGTCCTTGAGCTCCTTCGCCGCCCGCGCGGCCATCTCGTCACGAGTCCAAGGCATCAGGCGGTCTCCCTCTGGCGAACGGTGCGGAATTCGATCTTCTTGTCGTAGGGCGCGCCGATGATCATGCGCTTCACATAAATGCCGGGCAGATGGATGCTGTCGGGGTCCAGGCTGCCGACCGGCACCACTTCCTCGACTTCGGCGACGCAGATCTTGGCGGCGGTCGCCATGGGGGCGTTGAAGTTGCGCGCGGTCTTGCGGAAGATGAGGTTGCCGCTCTCATCCGCCTTCCAGCCCTTGACGATCGACACATCGGCAAAGATGCCGCGTTCAAGGATATAATCCTGCCCGTCGAAATTCTTCACTTCCTTGCCTTCAGCGACCGCCGTGCCGACGCCCGTCTTCGTGTAGAAGCCCGGAATGCCAGCGCCGCCAGCGCGACAGCGCTCCGCCAGCGTGCCTTGGGGTGAGAACTCCACCTCCAATTCGCCGCTCAGATACTGCCGCTCAAACTCCTTGTTCTCGCCGACATAGGAGCTGATCATTTTCTTGACCTGGCGGGTGCGCAGCAGCTTGCCGAGGCCTTCGCCGTCGATCCCGGCATTGTTGGACGCGATCGTGAGGTCCTTCACCCCCGAATCACGGATCGCGTCGATCAGGCGCTCGGGAATTCCGCAAAGCCCAAAGCCGCCCGCACAAAGATGCATGCCATCAAAGAGAAGGCCCTCCAACGCAGACGCAGCATCGGGGTACAGCTTATTGACCATCGCTTTTCCTCCTCCTGAATGCGTTTAGCCCATAAGCGGAAGCGGCCGGACGGTCAATTTGCTGCAATGGCGAAAGTGATGCGGCTCCCGCTCCTTTCCGGCGAAGGCGTATTAGATAAGGCCAGCAAGCGGGCTCGACGGATCGGCATACATGCGCTTCCCCATCCGACCGGCGCGATAAGCCATGCGCCCGGCCTCGACGCCGGCCTTCATTGCCGCCGCCATCAACACCGGGTCTTTGGCCTCAGCGATGGCGGTGTTCATCAGCACGCCCGTGCAGCCCAACTCCATCGCCTCGGCCGCTTCGGACGCGGTGCCCACGCCAGCATCGACCAGCACCGGCAGCTTCGTGCCCTCGACGATCAGGCGGATCGTCACCCGGTTCTGAATGCCAAGGCCCGAGCCGATCGGCGCACCCAGCGGCATGATCGCCACGGCGCCCGCATCTTCCAGCCGCTTGGCCGCGATCGGATCATCGACACAATAGACCATCGGCTTGAAGCCTTCCTTGGCCAGGATTTCCGTCGCGCGTAGCGTCTCGACCATGTCGGGATAGAGCGTCCGCGCTTCGCCCAGCACCTCCAGCTTGACGAGGTCCCAGCCACCCGCCTCACGCGCTAGCCGCAGCGTCCGGATCGCCTCTTCACCTGTATAGCAACCCGCCGTATTGGGCAGATAGGTGATCTTCCGGGGATCGATAAAGTCCGTCAGCATCGGCGCGTTAGGATCGGACACATTCACGCGCCGCACTGCCACAGTGACGATCTCCGCCCCCGAAGCCGCGACAGCCGCCGCATTCTGCTCGAAATTCTTGTATTTCCCGGTGCCGACGATCAGTCGCGACCGGAACGTCTTGCCCGCGACGCTCCAGCTATCCTCATCGACAGCCGACACATCGCCGCCACCGACAAAATGCACGATCTCCAGATCATCGCCATCCTCGACGCACACCTGCGCCAGCGTCGACCGGGGCACGACCTCCAGGTTACGCTCAACCGCCACCTTCTCCGGCGCGAAGCCAAGCTCGCTCGCCAATTCCGCCAGCGTGATGCCTGCGCGCACGCGGCGATGCTCGCCATTGATGGTGATCGATAAGGTGCCGTCGACGTGCAATGCTCGTGTCCTGTCTTCAAATCAACAACGTGTCTCGACTTGGCGCGACACGAAAGGCTAAGGATCAGCGCAGCATATAGGGGCGGCGCCGCCCCTGCCGCAACATGCTAAGGGGGATTGCCATGGCCGAAGCGCGGAAAATCTATGTGTTGAACGGCCCCAACCTCAACATGCTGGGCACGCGGGAGCCGGACATCTACGGCTATGACACGCTCGACGACATAGCCGAGCGGATGGAGGATGCCGCCACCCGCGCCCATGTCGAAATCGACTTCCGCCAGTCCAATCATGAAGGCCACCTGATCGACTGGCTCCAGGAAGCACATGAGGAAAGCGCGCATGCCGTCATCCTCAACCCGGGCGGCCTCACCCACACCTCCATCGCGCTGCATGACGCGATCAAGGCCATCAGCGTGCCCGTGATCGAGGTTCACCTGTCGAACCCGCATGCCCGCGAGCCATTCCGCCACAAAAGCTATGTCGGCATGGCGGCAAAGGGCACGATCGCCGGCTTTGGCGCAATGTCCTACATGCTGGCGCTGGAAGCCGCGCTGGAACTCTAGGCCCTCACCGGTTTTGGCGCACAAAAGTTGCGCTTTGGCCTAAATGCGCATAGGCGCGGGCATCGCATAAGATATTTCACCGTCCAGGGACTTCAAATGAACGACAAGGCTGAAAAGGGCGCAATGCAGGTGGACGTGCAGCTGGTGCGGGATCTCGCCGCGCTGCTCGACGACACCAACCTGACGGAAATCGAGGTTGAGGACGGCGATCGCAAGATCCGCGTCGCGCGCAAGGTCGGCGGCGGCAACGCCATCGCCTATGCCCCCGCACCGGTCGCCGCAGCCCCGGTCGCCGCTCCTGCGCCCGCCGCCGCTCCGGCCGTTGCCGCTGCGCCTGCCGTCGCCGCCAACGCCGTCCGATCGCCGATCGTCGGCACCGCCTATCTCTCGGCGGAACCGGGCGCTGCTCCCTTCGCCGCCGTCGGTGCGACCGTGAAGGCTGGCGACACTGTCCTCATCGTCGAAGCGATGAAGGTCATGAACGCCATCACCGCGCCCAACGCGGGCACGGTCAAGGCCGTTCTGGTCGATAATGGCCAGCCGGTCGAATATGACCAGCCGCTGATCGTCATCGAATAAGGGCCGCTTCACACATGGCCATCGAAAAGCTGCTGATCGCGAACCGGGGCGAAATCGCGCTCCGCATCCACCGCGCCTGCCATGAAATGGGCATCAAGACGGTGGCGGTGCACTCCACCGCTGACGCCGACGCCATGCATGTGAGGCTCGCCGACGAAGCGATCTGCATCGGGCCGCCCGCGGCCAAGGACAGCTATCTCAACATCGCCGCGATCATCTCCGCCGCCGAAATCTCCGGCGCGGACGCGATCCACCCGGGCTATGGCTTCCTCTCCGAAAACGCCCAGTTCGCGGAAATCGTGGAAGCGCACGGCCTCGCCTTCGTCGGCCCCAAGCCCGAACATATCCGCATCATGGGCGACAAGGTCGAAGCCAAGCGCACCGCAGGCGCGCTCGGCCTGCCGCTCGTCCCCGGCTCCGATGGCGCGCTATCGACGGTCGAGGAAGCCCGCGAAGTCGCCGCCAGGATCGGCTACCCCGTCCTTATCAAGGCGGCCTCGGGCGGCGGCGGGCGCGGCATGAAGGTCGTGCCGTCCGAAGACCAGCTTGAAACGCTGATGCGCCAGGCCGGCAGCGAGGCGAAGGCGGCGTTCGGCGACGACACCGTCTATATGGAAAAATATCTGGGCAATCCCCGGCATATCGAATTCCAGGTCTTCGGGGACGGCACCGGCCAGGCCATCCACCTTGGCGAGCGCGACTGCTCGCTCCAGCGCCGCCACCAAAAGGTGCTGGAGGAAGCCCCCTCCCCCGTCCTCTCCGCCGCAGAGCGCGACCGCATGGGCGAAGTCGTGCGCAAGGCGATGGCCGACATGGGCTATCGCGGCGCGGGCACGATCGAGTTCCTGTGGGAAAATGGTGAATTCTACTTCATCGAGATGAACACCCGCCTTCAGGTGGAGCATCCGGTGACGGAAATGATCACCGGCCTCGACCTCGTCCGCGAACAGATCCGCGTTGCTGAGGGCAAGCCGCTCTCCGTCGCGCAGGAAGAGATCGAGTTTCACGGCCACGCCATCGAATGCCGCATCAATGCGGAAGATCCGCGCACCTTTGCACCTTCGCCCGGCACCGTCACCAGCTATCATGTCCCCGGCGGCATGCACGTCCGCGTCGATAGCGGCCTGTATCAGGGCTATAGGGTGCCGCCCTATTATGACAGCATGATCGGCAAGCTGATCGTCTACGGCCGCACGCGCGAAGGTTGCATCATGCGCCTCAAGCGCGCGTTGGAAGAATATGTGATCGAAGGCATGAAGACCACGATCCCGCTCCACCAGAAGCTGCTCAAGGACCCCGAATTCCTGAGCGGCGACTACACCATCAAATGGCTGGAGGAGTGGTTGGCGAAGGACGAGCAGGCGTGAAGGCCACCATCTGGCACAATCCCCGCTGCTCCAAATCGCGCGCCGCGCTTGCGATCCTTGAGGAGACACCGGGGGTAGAGGTCGAAGTGGTGGAGTATCTGAAAACCTCGCCCACCCGTGCAGAGATCGAAGCGGTGCTGACGAAAGCAGGCGTGCGCCCTTCCGAAGCGCTGCGCAAGGGCGAAGCGGTGGTGAAGGACATCGGCCTCGACGTCGCCGATGACGAAGCGGTCCTCGATGCCATGGCGCAGCACCCGATCCTGATCGAACGCGCTATCGTGATCACCGACAAGGGCGCGGTCATCGCCCGCCCGCCCGAACGGTTAAGCAAAGTTCTCTAGCGATCGAGCTTCCGCGGAATCGATGACAAATCCGGACCTCCAACCGGGCGGACATCGCTTTGACGAGGTCGCGGGATTTGCCAGCTTCAATGGAAGCACATCCATTACGTCATCCTGCTTTACTAGGGAAATTCGATGCGCCTGCCTCTGATAGCTGCCATTTCAGTAGCCGCGTTATTATCTGCTTGTGGCGGAGGATCTGACGGCGGTTCAAGTGAGCCGACTCCTGCACCAGCGCCAACCCCCGGCCTCAGCCCTACACCAACAGTCTTTAGCGCGGTCAGCGCTGGTCCCTTGCTTGCGCCAATATCGTTCGACCTAAATGGCGACGGCACGACCGATGCAACCAGCACGACATCCGCCAAGGGACAGTTTGGGCAGGGCGTCAATGTCTTGCAGTCGTCGCTTGGTTTCGGGACGGTGCCGACAACTGCGACTGGTCGCATGAGCATGGGCTGGGGCATCGACGCGACAACGGGTCTGATTGTCGGCCATATGAGCGCACCCATTGGCGCCACGATCATTTCGCCACTTACTACCCTGATCGACATTCAGGGATCAGCAGACTCGGTGAGAAGGGCGCTGAGACTTGATGCAGGTCCCTACGCTGTGCGCTCGGAAACAGATTTGCTACAGTTCAATCCTGCCCTGAACTGGCAGAATAGCGATACAGCCATCTCTCAAGACGCGGGCCGCCTCACCACGATCAACCTACAACTGCTCGCGCTTGCGGCATATTTCACGGAGACGCCTGGAGACCCTGTAGATGTAGGTGTATCACTGGCGAAGGTGTCGCAGCATATATCAGGTGCCATGGTCACCAACGCGACGTTGGATTTGACCAGTCAAGCTAGCATCGTGGCGCTAATGGCTGTGTTAGGCCCGGCTCCTGACCTGAATATCCCCACTGACTGGCGTGACGCCAAGGCCGATCTGATCGCGAAATATATGACGGCAATGCCCGTCCGAATCAGAGATGAGGCCGATGTTCGAGCTTGGGCTTATACGTTTCGCTTTTTCATCTTACCGGAGCTGAAAATCCTTGATCGTCGATGGCCTAATCCGGCTGCAGCCAGGATAGCAGCTATTCAACCAGCCGACATCGCGGAAGTTGCGGAGAGCTTTCGCTCAGTTCCCGCACCAGTGGTCGGTTCCCTGATGGCTGTGCCCGACTATAGAGAAGTGACTGACTCGTCGTCGCCGCCATATTCCTTGATCTTGAATGATTGCGCCGCATTAACCCCTTCGCGCCTGCCCACGTGCAGTGATTGGCCGATCTTTCGCGGGCCAGATTCGACAGAGTTGACCGCTGTTCAAGCAACGGAACCCGGCAAACTGACTGCCAGCCTGACAAAAGGCAGCATCTATCTAAACCGAGTTGGCACGTTCACCGGACTGACGCACGTCACCTATGAGACACGCTCTGCATCTGGCGATGTGGCGACCGGTACGATCTTCGTGCGGGTTCGAGAACCAGATTAAAGGTAAATATCGCGCAGGGATAATAGGCCTGTCCTCTCCCCGAACGACCACACTGGAGCGCGCCGCCCTAACCGGCTATCCCCTGCGCCCATGGCCCAGAATCATCTCTACCTCGTCGACGGCAGCGGCTACATCTTCCGCGCCTACCACCAGCTCCCCCCGCTCACCAATCGGCACGGCCAGCCGGTCGGCGCGGTCTATGGCTATACGACGATGCTGTGGAAGCTGGCGGAGGAACTGGGCAAGGCGGAAGGCCCGACCCATCTTGCGGTGGTGCTGGACAAGGGCAGCCAGACCTTCCGCAACGAAATGTACGACGCCTATAAGGCGAACCGGCCCCCGCCGCCCGAGGATCTCGTCCCCCAATTCCCGATGATCCGCGACGCGACCCGCGCCTTTTCCCTGCCGTGCATCGAGGAAGCGGGGTTCGAGGCCGACGACATCATCGCCAGCTATACGAAGGCCGCCGTCGCGGCTGGCTGGCACGTCACCATCGTCAGTTCCGACAAGGACCTGATGCAGCTCATCCAGCCCGGCGTCGACATGTACGACACGATGAAGAATGAGCGGCGCGGCGCGGACTATGTCATGACCAAGTTCGGCGTGCAGCCGGAGCAGTTGGGCGACGTCCTCGCGCTGATGGGCGACAGCGTCGACAATGTCCCCGGCATCCCCGGCATCGGCCCCAAGACCGCCGCCAAGCTCATCACCGAATATGGCAGTCTGGAAGCCGCGCTCGAAGCCGCCCCGAGCATGAAAAAGTCGAAGATGCAGGAAAACCTCATCGCCCATGCCGACATGGCCCGCCTCTCACGCAGGCTGGTAGCGTTGCACGACGGCATGGATCTGCCAGAACCTCTGGAGGACTTGACGCTCAAGGGCATTCCGCCTGAACCGCTCCAGAACTTCCTGGAACATCATGGCTTCAAGTCGCTCCTGACGCGCCTCGGCGCGCCCGCTGCCGCCGTTGCCGTCGCAACCGCCGCGCTTGCTGTTACCGAAAGCACGCCGCCCGCCGCTCCGGCGCTGGAGGAAGAACCGCCGATCGACCGGAGCCTCTACGAAACGGTGGTGACGGAAGAGGCGCTCGACCGCTGGATCGCCGCTGCCCATGCCGAAGGGTTGCTCGCGATCGACACCGAAACCGACATGCTCGACTGCGTGTCCTGCGCGCTCGTCGGCGTCAGCCTCGCGGTTGGCCCAAGCGCGGCCTGCTACATTCCGGTGGGCCACGGGGGCAAGGACATGTTCGCGGAAAAGCCCGAGCAGCTGTCCAAGGACCTTGTGCTTGCAAAGCTCAAGCCGCTGCTGGAGGACGACAGCGTCCTCAAGATCGGCCAGAACCTCAAATATGACCTGACCGTCATGCGCCGCCACGGCATCGAAATCGCACCCTATGACGACACCATCGTCATGAGCTTCGACCTGGACGCCGGGCAAAGCCTGGCGGGCCATGGCATGGACGAAGCGGCAAAGGTGCACCTCAATCACACATGCATCAGCTTCAAGGATGTGTGCGGCACCGGCAAGAACCAGATCAGCTTCGCCGAAGTTCCGCTCGACAAGGCGACCGAATATGCCGCCGAGGACGCCGACGTGACGCTGCGCCTGTGGAAAATCTACAAGAGCCGCATCGCGAACGAAGGCGCAACCCGCGTCTATGAACTGGTCGACCGCCCGCTCGTCTCCATCATCGCCAGGATGGAGCATGAAGGCATCAAGGTCGATCGCGAAGCCCTCTCCCGCCTGTCGGCCGAATTCACCGCCGAAATCGCCAAGCTGGAGGGCGAGATACACGCCATCGCGGGCCAGCCCTTCGCCATCGGATCGACGCAGCAGCTGGGCGCGATCCTGTTCGACAAGATGGGCTACAAAGGGGGCAAGAAAGGCAAGTCCGGCGCATATTCCACCGACGTCACCATCCTTGAGCAGCTGAAAGCGCAAGGCGCGGAGATCGCGGGAAAAGTGCTCGACTGGCGTCAGCTGTCGAAGCTCAAATCGACGTACACCGACGCGCTCCAGGCGCAGATCAACAAGGATTCAAGCCGCGTCCACACCAGCTACTCGCTGTCCGGCGCGCAGACCGGCCGCCTCTCCTCGACCGACCCCAATCTCCAGAACATCCCGATCCGTACCGAAGTCGGCCGCCAGATTCGCCACGCCTTCGTTGCCGAACCCGGCAATGTGATCCTCGCGGCTGACTACAGCCAGATCGAACTGCGCCTCGCCGCCCACATCGCGGACGTTCCTGCCCTCCGCGAAGCCTTCCTAGCGGGCGAGGACATTCACGCCGCGACCGCCGAGCAATTGTTCGGAGAAGTGAACCGCGACACCCGCAGCCGGGCCAAGACGATCAATTTCGCCATCCTCTACGGCATCTCCCGCTGGGGCCTTGCCGGGCGGCTGGAAATCACCGCCGACGAAGCGCAAGACATGATCAGCCGCTATTATGAGCGCTTCCCGGGCATCAGCCTTTACATCACCGAAACGCTCGAGAAGGCGCGCGCGCGCGGCTATACCGAAACCCTCTTCGGCCGCAAAACCTGGTTCCCGCGTATCAAGGCACCGATCCAGCACGAACGCCAGGGCGCCGAACGCGCCGCGATCAACGCCCCGATCCAGGGCACCAGCGCCGACATCATCAAGCGCGCAATGGTCCGCATGGGCCCAGCGCTCGCGGCTGAGGGTCTGCACAATGTGAAGATGCTGCTCCAGGTCCATGACGAACTGGTCTTCGAACTGCCCGAAGCTGATGTGGAACAGGCCAGCACCGTCATCCGTCAGGTGATGGAAACGGCAGCCGAACCGATCGTGAAGCTCAGCGTGCCCCTAGGCGTGGAAATCGGACACGGCCCCAGTTGGGGAGCGGCCCACTAGCCTAACATCGTCATCCGGAGCGGAAGCTGGGATCTCGTGAGCCGGACCCGGCCCTCATCTCAGTTCCCAACCGCAGCGGGACCAATGCAGATCAATTGCGCGCGTAACGATCCTCATAGCGCACAATGTCATCCTCGCCCACATAGGACCCGGTCTGCACCTCGATGAACACCATCGGGATACGCCCCGGGTTCTCGATCCGATGCACCGCCCCCACCGGCACATAGACGGATTGGTTCTCCGACAGCAACTGCACCTCCTCGCCCACCGTCACCTTCGCCGTGCCCTCGACGATGATCCAATGTTCAGAGCGGTGGAAATGGCTCTGCAAGCTGAGAGACGCCCCGGGCAGCACGGTGATGCGCTTCACCTGAAAGCGCGAGCCGACCACCAGACTCTCATACCAGCCCCATGGCCGGTGATCCTTCGGAAATGCCTCAGCCTGCGACGCGCCTTTGCGTTGCAACGCTTCCACGACCAGCTTCACGTCCTGCGTGCGGGACTTGTCCGCGATCAGCACCGCGTCGTTCATCGCGACCGCGATGATGTTGTCGAGGCCGAGCCCGACCAACTCCAGCCCCTCGCTTTCCGACCGCAGCAATGTGTCGCGGCAATCCAACGCCGTCGCCGCGCCCGAGAGCGCAACCCCATTGTCATCGGGCTGCGAATGGCTCCAAACGGCGTCCCAACCGCCCAGATCAGACCATTCGGCGTCAAACGGTACGACCGACAGATTGGCCGCCCGCTCCATGATCGCATAATCGATTGCGACGCTTTCCGCCTCTCCCCAAGGTTCCGGGGCCAGCCGCAGGAAACCGAGATCGCTTTCCGCCTGTTCGACAGCCCCGCGCACAGCCGTGAGGATGCCCGGCGCATGCTGCTCGAAGGCCGCGATCAAATCCTTGGCAGCGAACAGGAAAATGCCCGCATTCCACAGATAATCACCTGTCGCCAGCATCTCTTCCGCCCGGGCCGCGTTGGGCTTTTCAACGAAGCTGGCAAGCTTGATCGGCTCGCCCGTCCCATCGGGCCTGCTGTGCGCCTGAAGATAGCCATAGCCCGTTTCCGGGCGCGTCGGCTTGATCCCGAAAGTCACAAGGTCGCCACCCTGCGCCGCGCCGAGGCCCTTGCCGACAGCTTCATGAAATGCCGACACATCGGGCACGACATGGTCCGAAGGTGCCACCAGCATGACAGCATCCGGCTTGCTCGACACCAGATGCAGCGCCGCGGCCAATATAGCAGGAGCAGTATTGCGCCCTTCCGGCTCGATCAGGATGGCCTGCGGATCGATATTCTCCTTTGCCAACTGCTCGGCGATGATGAAGCGGAACAGCGAGTTGGTAAGGACCAGCGGCCGACCAAAGGAAAATTTCTCAGCCTTGCCGGAAAGACGCCGTGCGACCGACTGGAACAATGTCGTTTCGCCCAGCAGCGGCACGAACTGCTTGGGATAGGATTTGCGCGACAACGGCCAAAGGCGAGTGCCAGACCCCCCGGCGAGAATGACGGGGGTGACCTCCATCTGAGGTGCATTGCTTATCGACATTAAAATCCTGGCCGCGAAGTGGAACTGAAGGAAAGCTCTAAAGGATCAGCGGCCAGAGGCAAGCGCTTCAAAAAAGGGACGGCGCAACGGCCGTCCTAATCGAACAGTTCTTCCAGGAAGCTCTTCTTGCGCTTCTTCTGATAATATCGGCCATCGTCACGATAATCGCGATCAGGCCGATAATGAGGCTGCTGAGGCGGTGGCGCTGCGGTGGCCGTCCCCGACCGCTCGATGATCTTGTCGAGTTCACCCCGGTCCAACCACACGCCCCGGCATTGCGGGCAATAGTCAATCTCCACCCCCTGCCGGTCCGTCATCGATAGTCCGACATGACAGACCGGGCAGAGCATCGCCGACACGGCTTCGGGCGTGCGCATCATTATTCCCGTTCGCCCGTCAGGCTCAGCAGCATCTGGAACAGGTTCACGAAATTCAGGTACAGCGACAGCGCGCCCATCACCTGCATCTTCTGCGCGACCTCATGACCGGCATAGTAGAAATATTCCGACTTGATGCGCTGCACGTCCCAGGCGGTCAGGCCGGTGAAGACCACGACGCCGATGATCGAGATCACCATCTGCATGGCCGAAGAGCCGATGAAGATGTTGATGAGGCTGGCGACCAGGATACCGATCAGGCCCATGATCAGGAATGACCCCATCTTCGACAGGTCACGCCCGGTGGTATAGCCCCACAGCGCCATCGCAAGGAACATCACCGCCGCCGAGAAAAAGGCCTGCGCTATGCTGGCGCCTGTGAAGACCAGGAAAATGCTGGCCAACGACACACCCATGACGGCCGAGAAGGCCCAGAAAGCCGTCCGCGCGCCAGCCGTAGTCATCTTTTCGATGCGAAAGCTGAAGAAGAACACGAACGCCAGCGGCGCGAAGATCGCCACCCACTTCAGCGGCGTATTGAAGATCGCGGCGGCCAGCGCTGGCGTATTGCCGATAAAGGCAGCGACCAAGCCAGTGATGACCAAGCCGATCCCCATGTTGCGGAAGACGCCCAGCATGTGACTGCGCAGCCCGGCGTCATGTTGCGCCGCCTGCGTCGTCCCATAATTTGGTGTACGAACGGGATTGTTCACGGCGTAAAAACTCCATCCTTCAAAACAAACTTCTGATTGGATCGAGTGGCCCGGCGCGGTCTTCGTGGAGCTTTGAGGGGGGATAAAGCCCACGAACCTGCACCGAGCGCACTCGATGCGGTCCGACATCACGATTGGATTATCCAACCGCCAGAGGGGCCCGGCCCGCACAAGCAATATTGGAGGTCGAACGCATGAAGGCAAGAGATCGGCCCGCTGGAAACAATTTGTTACAATGGAATAATAGATATTGATTATCATTCTCATACAAAGATAAGGTGAAGCATGGCCCCCCTTTTTCTTCTCGCCGCCGCGCAATTGACGCCTCCGCACCCCATCAACGCAGCTGATTGGATCAGAGAAGAAGATTATCCTCCAACCTCCCTGCAAGTGGCGGAGCGGGGCTATTTTCTCGCCCATATCACGACATCTTTGTCCGGAATGCCGTTACGGTGCGATCCTGTCCGCCCATCGGCCTTCTCCCGATCCGTTTGTGAAACGGTTATGCAGCGTGCCCGTTTCAGTCCGGCGATGGACAGGAAAGGGCAAGCCACGACGGGCCTGTATCTTCACCGGATCACCTTCCGCATTCCCGCGAAAAACCTGCCGCCTGCACCGCCAAAACATGTCGTGGCGCTGACCGTGGAACGGTTGCCTTCCGGATCGCCAGATCCGGCGGATATTCGCGTTGCACTTGAGGTCTCTGCCGATGGACGAATTGCCGATTGCGCGCCCCTGCCCGGCGGCTCGTCCCCACTTCAAGAACTTGGACAGTTGGGCGCTATCGCATGCCATCAGCTGACGCAAAGCTACAATCCACCTGTCGCCTACGATGGCCAGAGCCAACCCGTCTCATCCATCCAATCCGCCCTCGTCCGTTTTCAAACGTCTCGCTCGCTGAAGAAATAGCGCTTATCAGGCGATAGTCCGCTGTTGACCCCCGATGCGGTTCGCGACATGGCTTCACCATGCCCCATGATCAGCATGCCGACGCCCCGCTGCGCCTGTTCAACAGCCTTACCCGCGCCGTCGAACCTTTTGCCCCGATCGACCCTGGCCATGCGCGCGTCTACAGTTGCGGCCCGACCGTCTACAACTACGCTCATCTCGGCAATCTGCGCGCTTATGTGTTCACTGACACGCTGCGCCGTACATTGCTGTGGAAAGGCATGCACGTCACCCACATCATCAACATCACCGATGTCGGGCACCTGACGAGCGACGCAGACGCGGGCGATGATAAAATGGAGGCTGCCGCCCGCGCTCAGGCAAAAAGCATCTGGGACATAGCGGCGCATTATACCGACGCGTTCAAGCAGAACATCGCGGACCTCAACATCATCGAGCCAAGCGAATGGACGGTCGCCACCGACTATGTCCCGCAGATGATCGAGTTCGCGAAGAAGATAGCCCCAGCGCACTGCTACGAACTGGAAAGCGGCCTCTATTTCGACAGCAGCAGCGTGCCTGATTACGGCGCCCTGGCAGGCGGGCGGGACGATGCCGCCCACGCCCGGATCGATCCGGTCGCGGGCAAGCGCAATCCGTCCGACTTCGCCATCTGGCGCAAGTCCCCACCCGGGGAGCAGCGGCAGATGGAGTGGGACAGCCCTTGGGGCAAAGGTGCGCCGGGCTGGCACCTTGAATGCTCGGTAATGAGCGAGGCGCGCCTTGGCCATCCGTTCGACATCCACACCGGCGGCATCGACCATCGCGAAATCCACCATCCCAATGAGATCGCACAAAATCAGGCCTACTGCGGCTGCACCGACGCCCAGCCCGGCTTCACTGGCGCGCGCTGGTGGATGCACAACAACTTCCTGGTCGATCGCCAGGGCAAGATGAGCAAGTCCAAGGGCGGCTTCACCACCCTCTTCTCGCTGATCGACGCGGGCGTCCATCCGCTCGCCTATCGCCTGCTATGCCTTGGCGCTCATTATCGCAGCGAGCTCGAATTCAGCGCGGAAAGCGTCGGCGCGGCCCTCACCCGTCTCAAGCGGCTGGTGATGGCTGTCGAGGGTCTCAAAGCGCGAGCAGAGGGCGTGACCTGGCAGTCTCCGCGCCTCGACTATCTTCGCACCAACCTGCACCCCAAGCTTTCTCCGCTGCTCGAACAATTTGACGCAGCGATCAGCGACGACCTGATGACGCCTCGTGCCCTGCCTCTTCTGGAAGAAGCCATTGCGCTTAAGAAGGTGCCGGTGGATGAAAAGCTCTGCCTCATCGCCGCCTTTGATCAAGCCCTAGGCCTCAACCTTCTGGAGCTTAGCCGGGCGGACTTACGTATCATGCCCAAGGGCGCGCAGATCACGCCTGAAGAGATTGAAGCGGAATTGGACCGTCGTCAGTCCGCGCGCGCCGCCAAGGATTTCGTCCTGTCCGACGAGATCAGGGACCTTTTGATCGCTCGTGGAGTGGAGGTCATGGACGGCGACCCGCTGCGCTGGGATTGGCGGCTGGAACTAGGGTAAAGTCGTTATTTACCATATAGTTACGAAACCGTTATGATGCGGTAGGCCGTGCCGCGATTGCGCTTGTCCGGCTGGACAGGATTATGGCGGAAGGGCACCATCGACCCATGAAATTGCAACTCGCAGCGGCGCTGCTTCTTTCGGCTGTAAGCCCCGCTGCCGCGTCCCCGGTAGCTGCGCAGAATTTCATGTTCGAAACTGGCAGCACATTGCTTGCCAAGTGCCGCAACAAGGCGCCCGAATATGCGCTGGCTTGCACCGCCTACATCGTCGGGGCGGTGGATGGCATCAAGAAAGACGTGTTCATCGGCCGCGCGCTCCCTAATTGCTGGCCCGACAAGATGCAAGCCGAAGAAGTGCGAAAGATCGTCGTTGCCTATCTCCAACGCTATCCTGACCAGCGCAACGCGCCCGCTTCGGTTCTGGTCAGCGTGGCCTTGAACGGACACTATCCGTGCGAGAAATGACGCCGCGATAGGGCGGGTGGAGAGGCTGCGGGTTTACCAAACTCCATATCGCTTCGTGCCCGCCGCGCCTCAGCGCCACCCCTTGCCCTCCGCCGCTGGTATAAACTTGCTTTAGCCCCTACATCAGCGTAGGGGCGGCCCCTATTTCTATAGCTTTGGGAGAAAAGACGTGACGGCGAAGTGGACGCCGGAAAGCTGGCGCGAGCATAAGGGCATTCAGATGCCCGTCTATCGTGACGCACAGGCGCTTGCCGCCGTGGAAGGTCAGCTCAGCCAGTTTCCCCCGCTCGTCTTTGCCGGCGAAGCGCGCAACCTGAAGGCTGAACTCGCCAAGGTCACGACCGGCGAGGCATTCCTGCTGCAAGGCGGCGATTGCGCCGAAAGCTTCGCCGAGTTTCACCCCAACAACATTCGCGACACTTTCCGCGTGCTGTTGCAGATGGCGGTGGTGCTGACCTTTGCGTCCAAGCTGCCGGTGGTGAAGGTCGGCCGCATGGCGGGCCAGTTCGCCAAGCCGCGCTCGGCAGATACGGAAACGATCGGCGGCGTGGAACTGCCCAGCTATCGCGGCGACAATGTCAACGACATCGGCTTCACAGCAGAGTCGCGTGAGCCCGATCCGGAACGCATGATCCGCGCCTACAACCAGTCGGCCGCGACGCTCAACCTGCTGCGCGCCTTCTCGACGGGCGGCTATGCGAGCTTGGACCGTGTCCATGGCTGGATGCTGGATTTCATGGGCCGCAGCCCGCTGGCCGCGAAGTTCGACGCCGTCGCTGACCAGATCGGTGCGGCGCTCGACTTCATGCGCGCCTGCGGCCTTTCGCCCGAAACCGTGCCGCAGCTTGGCGGGACCAGCTTCTACACCAGCCATGAAGCGCTGCTGCTCCCCTATGAGCAAGCGCTGACCCGGCAGGATTCGCTGACCGGCGACTGGTACGACACGTCCGCGCACATGCTCTGGATCGGCGACCGCACGCGGTTCGAAGGGTCGGCGCATGTCGAATATCTACGCGGCATCGGCAATCCGATCGGCATGAAGTGCGGCCCGAGCCTGGAGCCCGACGCGCTGATCCGCCTGCTCGACATCCTGAACCCCTCGCGTGAGGCCGGGCGCATCACCCTTATCACGCGCTACGGCCATGACAAGATCGAGGCGGGCCTGCCCAAGCTCGTTCGCGCGGTCATGAAGGAAGGTCATCCTGTCGTCTGGTCCTGCGACCCGATGCACGGCAACGTCATCAAGGCGGCCAATGGCTACAAGACGCGGCCCTTCGATCGCATTCTGGCCGAAGTGCGCGGCTTCTTCGCCGTGCACCGCGCCGAAGGCAGCTTCGGTGGCGGCATCCATGCCGAGATGACCGGGCAGAATGTGACGGAGTGCACCGGCGGCGCCATCGCCATCACCGACGAGGGCCTTGCCGATCGTTACCACACCCATTGCGACCCGCGCCTCAACGCGGCGCAGAGCCTCGAACTCGCATTCCTGCTCGCGGAGATGCTGAACGAGGAACTGAAGGAACGCCGCGCCGCGGCCTGATCCATTCGTCGAAACAGGAAAATCCCGCCGGTCATCTCCGGCGGGATTTTTCATAAGGTCCGCGCGTCTGTCACGACAGCGTCACTAACCTATGATTGTCCGCTTGCTTTGGCGGGTCAAAGCCGTAGCTTTCACCCATGGCAAAGGAACCGGCATTGGCGACCATCGCCGTTTACAGCCTCAAGGGTGGCGTGGGTAAGACCACTTTCGCGATCAATCTCGCCTGGGCATCCGCCACCATCTCGCGGCGACGCACTTTGCTGTGGGACCTCGATCCGCAAGCCGCGTCCAGCTGGCTGATCTCCACCGACAGGCAGAGCCGCGATGCTGCCCAGGCGATCTTCAGCAAGGATGTGGAGGTCCGCAAGCTCATCCAGCCTTCGACCGTTCCCGGCCTTGACCTCATCGCCGCCGACACGTCCCTGCGCAGCCTGGACCATCTCTTCCGGGAAATGGATAAAAAGAAGCGGCTCGCCAAGCTGATCGACAGCTTAGGCCGGGATTATGACCGCATCATCCTAGATTGCCCGCCCGGCCTTACGGAAACCAGCGAGCAGGTGCTGCGCGCCGCCGACATGATCGTCATCCCGGTCATCCCGTCCCCCCTGTCGCAACGGGCCATGGGTGAAGTCGCCCGCTACCTCGTCCAGCGCGGCGGATCGCATGCGCCGATCCTGCCCGTCTATTCGATGGTCGACCGCCGCCGCGCCCTCCACCGGAAAGCGCTGGAGGAACAGCCCGGCTGGGCCGCCATCCCGATGGCGAGCCTGGTCGAACAGATGACCGTGCAGAGAAAGCCTCTAGGCTCCTTCGCTGCATCATCGCCGCCAGCGCAGGCCTTCGCGGCCTTGTGGACCACAGTCGAGCGGCAATTGTCCAAGGCTTGAGCCCAGCCGGGGCAGCGGCGCGCTGGCAGGTCCGATCAAACTGGCTGGACGCTCCAATCCGCGTAGGACCGGGGAGGCAGGCCGAAAGGCTCCAAGCGCTTGTTTTCCGCCGAAGTTCACAGTGTATGCGCGCGCGTACCCGCGCGCGCGTGTAGGTGAGGGCGCGATATACCTGACATTTCAAAGACGCACGGCGATTAGGCTCTCCGGCAGGAAATAGGACAGGGAAAAATCGCGCCCTGTTGGAGAAATAGGATGGTTTTTGGATATGGATGTGGCTGTTGGGTGACACTTGGCCATGAGACAGGCGTGGTCATCATGCTGCATAGTGAAAGGTCCGGGAGCGACCAACCTTAGCGATTCATGAGCACTCGAGCAGTGTGTGAAAGGAGACCGGTAACTCTCACGGATCCAAGTAATTCCAGAGCGTGCGGGCAATGCCGATTTTTGCCGCTCATTTAGGCTTACGCGTCAAGGTTAACTTCTACGCGCGGCCTTGATTACGTGCGGCGCAAAGCTAATAAATGCCAGAAATATAGTTGGAGAGGTTTATGGGGCTTAGGGGCGTAGATCGCGTTGTAATCGCAGTACATAATTTGGAGAAGTCGAAGCGCCAGTATAGTGAACTATTAGGTGCCACTTTCATGGATGCTGATTGGACGGGGGAGCCTTTCGGTATCAATGTCGCCATCTCTTGGGATGCGGGGATCGAGTTGTGCGCGCCGATGGCGGGCCGAGAAGAGGATAGCGCAGTGTCGCAATTTCTTGCTCGCCGTGGAGAAGGCATTTTGACCGTCTGCTTCGGCGTCGATGATGCGGACGCGGCGCATAAGCGGGCATCGGATCGTGGCTATGGCTGTGTTAACTCATTGGACTACACACAAGAGGAAATTGATCAGCATCTTGATGGTCTGTTCAACCGATACCAAGAGTTCTTCTTAGATGCGCATTCCAGCTGCGGCTTTGGTGTCGCTCTTGTCCGGATCGATCCTAAGCAGCAGCCATAAGGTCATGCCCCAAGCGGGGCTCATAAGAATTTGATTCCGGATAGCGCACCACCTTCCTCGTTCACAACGCGACGGCGGCTTCCTCTGCTTGCCATCGCATTGCGGAGGCTCCGCTAACCACCCATCTTCGTCATCCCGCACAGACGAGCACGACGGCATTTTAGGCGGAAGACTTCCACATCAGCCGGTCTCAGCTGCCCATCCTTCGATGACCTGGAGCGCCAGCCCGCGCCATATCAATCTGGCGCGACCTGCCCGTAGGCAGGCCCTGCTCAGGCCGCGATGTCGTAGGGCCTGATCTCACCTGTCAGATACAGGTTGCGCGCCTTCGACCGGCTCAATTTGCCCGAACTGGTGCGCGGCAAGGTGCGCGGCGGGACCAGTTCGACGACGCAGTTCATGCCGGTGATCGCCCGCACCCGCTCGCGAATCTGGTCGCGCAGCCGCGTGCGCTCGTCATTGTCGGACGTGCGGCAGTGCACCAGCACGGCGGGCGCTTCTTCGCCGCCCGGCGTCGTGATGGCGAAGGCGGCGATGTCGCCCTGCTTGAAGCCTGGCAACTGCTCCACCGCCCATTCGATATCCTGCGGCCAGTGGTTCTTGCCGTTGATGATGATCATGTCCTTGGCGCGACCAACGATGTACAGATAGCCATCGCTCAGATAGCCCATGTCGCCGGTGTCGAGCCAACCGTCCACCATGCAGGCGTCAGTCGCTTCCTGATCGCGGAAATAGCCCACCATCAGCGAAGGCCCGGTGGTCCACACCTTGCCGATCTGCCGTTCGCCGAGCGGCGCGCCATCTTCGTCGCGGATTTCCACGATCATGTCGCGCGCAGGCCTGCCGCAGTTGACGATCGACCGGAAGCGCTGCGGCCGTCCCTCGGTCGCGTCGCCGCCGGAGAGATCGGTTTCCTCGACCAGTTCGACGATGATGCCCTCGCCGGGCGGCATGATGGTGACCGCCAGCGTAGCTTCGGCCAAGCCATAGCTCGGCAGGAACGCCTTCGGCGAGAAACCCGCGTCGGCGAACGCATCGACGAAGCTCTGCATCACGTCAGGCCGGATCATGTCCGCACCATTGCCCGCAAGGCGCCAGCGCGACAGGTCGAACCGGTCCTGCGCCTTCGTCTGACTCGACATGCGCCGCGCGCAGATGTCGTAACCGAAAGTCGGCGAATAGCTGATCGAGGTGCCTTCGTTGCGGCTGATCAGGTCCAGCCACGCCAGCGGACGGCGGGCGAAATCCTCGGTCTTCATATAGTCGGTCGACACCTGGTTCGCGACCACCGACAGGAAGCAGCCGACCAAGCCCATGTCATGATACCAGGGCAGCCAGCTGATGCAGCGATCACTGTCCTGCACCTGCATGCCATGACTGTGCGCGGCAAGATTGCTCAGCAGCGCATGGTGCGTCACCGCGACGCCATGGGGGAAGCGGGTCGAACCGCTGGAATATTGCAGATAGGCGATCTCGTCGCCCCTCGCCTGCGGCAGATCGCTAGCCACGGCCTCGCGCGCGATGAAATCCTCGAAGGCGATGCTCTCGACATTCTTCTGCCGCCCGGACTCGCCCGCCATCTCCTCCAGTTCCTTGGGGAAGAGGAACAGCATCGGGTCGCAGCTATTCAACTGGACGTTCAGCTGGTCGATATAGCTTTCCTTGCCGCCGAAGCTGGTCGGCAGGGGCAGCGGCACCGGCCATGCGCCCGCATAGACGATCCCGAAGAACAGTTGCGCGAAATCCGCCCCAGTTTCCGCGACCAGCGCCACGCGATCCTCTGGCTTGACGCCATGGGCGATCAGCCGCTGAGCGCAAGCGATCGCGTCGTCGCGCAGTTCCGAAAAAGGATAAGGCCGCGCCAGATTGCCGCGCGCATCGTGGAAGTTCAGGCCGCGCCGGCCGCTCGCCGCATAATCGAGCGCCTCGCCCAGGGTCTCGAAATCGGAGAAGCGCCGAGGCAGGCTGTCTTCGGTCGGCGTCGGTGCCATCATGCTCTGCGAACCCGTCATATTGGCGTCACCCGATTGTCTTCATCTTGTCTTCCGGCGGGGCCGCTATCATCTTTGAAGCAGCGATGCACCGGATAGTTGCATTCCAGCGTCGCTTTCTACAGCATAAGGCGCGGTAAAATTCCGGCCCCACTGTGGCATAATCAAGGCGGCGCTTGCATAAACCATTGCCATGAAGATGCGGACATGACCGGTATACGCCCCCGACCGCCTCTGGATGGCGACAGCTTGCGCGATCTGGCGCTGCGCTATGTCAGCCGCTTTGCAACAAGCCGCGCGAAGCTGCTTGCCTATCTCAATCGCAAGCTAAAGGAACGTGGATGGGATGGCGAAGGCCCGCCCGCGCCGGAGCGGCTCGTCGAACGGCTTGCGGAACTGCGCTATGTCGATGACCGCAGCTTTGCCGTCATGAAAAGTGCTGCGCTTACCCGTCGGGGCTATGGCGCGCGGCGGGTAGCGCAGACGCTCCGTGCCGACGGCATCGCCGATGCGGACAGGGAAGAAGCGGACACGCAGCTTTCCAACGACAGCTGGGACGCGGCCGATCGATTCGCTCGCCGGAAGCGCCTCGGCCCCTATGCCGCCGCACCAGCCGATCCCAAGCAGCGTGACAAGGCTCTGGCCGCCTTCCTGCGGGCGGGGCATGGTTTCGAAACGGCGCGCCGCTGGATCGACGCGGCTCCGGGGGAACCGCCCGAACGCGACCAGTGACGGCCTGAGGCGAAATCTATGGCGCTCCTCTTCCGCTTTGGGCTAGCAGCGGGGCATGAGGATCGCTCTTCCCCTTCTCGTCGCCTTGCTGGCTGGCTGCTCCCCGACGCAGCCCAAGGCGGAGAAAGCCGCCAGCGCCGCAGCCCGGCAAGACAATCTGTTGCCGCTCGAAATCCGGACGAAGGGCGGCAGCCACCGCTTCGCCGTGGAAACCGCGGTCACGCCGCAGCAGCAGGAAAAGGGCCTGATGTTCCGCAAGTCGCTGGATGCGGACGGCGGCATGCTGTTCCCCATGACGCCGCCGCGCACCGCCAGCTTCTGGATGAAGGACACGCTGATCCCGCTGGACATGCTCTTCATCCGGACCGATGGCACGATAGCCTTCATCGCCCCCAACGCCGCGCCCTATTCACGCGTGCCGGTTTCCGCCGGGGTCCCGGTGACCGCCGTCCTTGAACTGCGGGGCGGACGCGCCGCTGAACTCGGCATTTCCGAGGGGGATAGCGTATCCTGGGGCAGTTGCGTCGATCCCGCGATCAAGAGCCCCGGCGAGCTTGATTTCTGCCCCTCGCGCGCGCGCTGACGCCATATCCGCCTTGCCAATGCCCCACGGCAGGCGCTAAGCGCTTGGCGCATGGGAATCCTGGCCAAGATCTTCACCTGGTGGAATGGCGCGACCATCGGCACCGCATTTTACACCTCCCGCAAGGGCAAGAAGGTGGGCGAAGACCATCAGGGCAACATCTATTATGAAGGCGGCACGGACGTGCACGGCCGCACCCGCCGTTGGGTGATCTACAACGGCAATAACGACGCCAGCCGCGTGCCCGCGGAATGGCACGGTTGGCTCCATCACACCATTGAGGGAACGCCGGAAAGCTTCCTTCCTCCGCCGCGCATATGGGAACGGGATTTCACGCCCAACGCGACTGGCACACCCCATGCCTACCGCCCGACCGGCGCGCTCGAAAAGGGTGCGCAGCGTCAGCGTGCAACCGGCGACTATGAAGCGTGGAGCCCTGACGCATCATGATCCTGCGCCCGGCGGGGGCGGTCCTGCCGATCCTGCCCCTTGCGTTGCTGCTGTCACTGGCGGCCTGCGGCGACAATGAGCCGCCGACTGAAAATCGCACCGGTCCGGTGAAGATCGAAGGACAAAAGATCCGTAATGGCGGGTCCGATGCCCTGCCCGGCACCCCGATGGCGGAGCGGGTGGCCGTGATCGGACTGCTCAACAAGCGCAACGGCATAACGACCGACCTCACAATGAAGCCCGGCGACGCCTTGCGCCTGGGCGACGCGATCGTCCGGCTACAGGCCTGCGAAACCAGCGCGCCGTGGGAAAATGTCCAGGAAACCGGCGCCTTCGTCCAACTCGACGTACGCAGTACCGCCGACAACAAATGGCGCCGCAATTTTTCGGGCTGGCTGTTCAAGGAGCGGCCTGAACGCAATGTCGTGCAGCATCCGATTTACGATGTCTGGGTGAGAAGCTGTACGATGTCCTGGCCGGAAAGCGGCCCCGATACGGTCAAGCTGGGCAGCAAAGGCGAACCCCCTGCCGCTGCGTCCCCCGCCAGCGGGGCAAATGCCAGTTCTGCCCAGGCTCCCGAACCGCCAGCCAATGCTGACGAACGCCCCGCACCGAGCGGCACTTCACCGAGCGCACCTGCCAGAAGCGCAAGATAGTCCTTCTGGCTAATCTCTATGGCGCCCAAGGACCGGAGATGTTCGGTCATGAACTGGCAGTCCAGGAGGGTAAAGCCGGAAAAGCGCATCCGTGCGGTAAGCCACGCTAAAGCGACCTTCGACGCGTCGGTCCTTCGCGACACCATGCTCTCCCCGAAAAATGCCTGGCCAAGTGCGACCCCGTAAAGCCCGCCTACCAGTTCATCGCCGTCCCAGACCTCGATCGAATGGGCAAAGCCGATGTCGTGCAAATGCCGGTATGTCTGTTCAATCTCCCTGTTGATCCATGTCGAAGGCCGGTCCTCCGCCGCCTGTGCGCACAGTGATACAATCCCGCCAAAGTCGCGATTGGCCGTTACGCGGAATCTGTCCCGGCGGATCGTCCGGGCCAGCGAATGGGACATGTGAAAGCCATGAAGCGGCATAATCGCCCGCCGCTTGGGCTCGATCCAATAGACCTCCTCCGCATCCCGATCATCGGACATGGGAAACACGCCGATGGCATAGGCCTGCAACAGGACCAGAGGATCGATCGTCATTGGAAGAAGACTTAGCGAGAGGAGGGACACTGCGCCAGAGGGGGTTTACCATTCTCAAGGCGGGTCAGCAGATGATGGGGACCAGCAACACCTGGGCCGCCTGTCTTGGGTCGGTGAATAGCAGCCATTCCCCCTCCCGCAGGCCGGAGGGGGGGGTGGGCCAGCGCAACGGCGGGAGATTGCTCTTGAACAGCGCCCCGGAAGCTCGCTGCGCTCACGCCCACCCCTAGCCCCTCCCGCCTGCGGGAGGGGAAGAATCCCAACATATCACCCGTTCAACACTCGCCCTAATCATCGTTACCCGCCCGAACGAACCTCAGCACCCCCGCCATCCGCGTGCGTCCGCCATTATCGCTGGGATGCTTCTCACCATCCAGCACCGGAACCTCATCGAAGTCGAAGGGGCTCATTCCTTCGAGGCATGCGACGTTCACGCCATATTCGTTCGCATTGGAGCGGCGCTGGTGATGGGTGTAGATCCCGCACTGCGAGCAGAAGAAGTGCTCGGCTGCTCCTGTATTGAAACGATAGCTGGTAAGCATGTCCGCGCCTCGCACGACATGTAGACCATCGAGCTTTGCCGACACCGCTAGGGCACCCCGCATACGGCAAAATGAGCAGGTGCAACGCCGGGCGCTGTCAAGGCCATTGCTCAGCTCAACCTCGAACGCGACCGCGCCGCAATGGCATTGGCCAGAATGTCTGTTTGGGTTCGACATCGCCACCTCCCTCAATATGTCAGACGACCCAATAAACGAAAAAGGGCGAGCCTTGCAGCCCGCCCCTCTTGCATCCTGCCTGAGGCAGCGTCTTAGTAAACGCGTGCCTTGGGCTTGATATATTCCGCTTCGTCCGTGAGCGTATAGTCGTGCACCGGGCGGTAATCGAGCGACACCTTGCCGCCCTTGCCACCCCAGCCCTCGAACCAGCTGACGGTGTGCTTCATCCAGTTTTCATCGTCGCGGTTCGGGAAGTCCTCATGCGCATGCGCACCGCGGCTTTCCTTGCGATTTTCCGCGCTGACCATGGTGCAGACCGCCTGGGACATGAGATTGTCCAGTTCCAGCGTCTCGATAAGGTCGGTGTTCCAGATCAACGAGCGGTCGCTGACCGCCACATCAGCCAAGCTGGCATTGACCTGCGCCATCTTGGTGACGCCCTCGCTCAGCAGCGCGCTGTCGCGGAACACGGCGGCATGCTTCTGCATGGTGTGCTGCATTTCAAGGCGGATCTTCGCCGTCGGCGAGCCGCCCTTGGCGTTGCGATAATGGTCGAGACGCGAAAGCGCCAGATCGGCCGCGTCGGTCGGCAGCGGCCGGTGCGAACCATTGGGCTTGATCGTTTCCTTGAGGTGCAGGCCCGTAGCGCGGCCGAACACGACAAGGTCGATCAGCGAGTTCGAACCCAGGCGGTTAGCGCCATGGACCGACACGCAGGCCGCTTCGCCGACTGCATAGAGGCCCGGCACGACGACTTCCGGATCATCGCCGACCTTCGTCACCACCTGGCCATGATAGTTACAGGGGATGCCGCCCATATTGTAATGGACGGTCGGGGTCACAGGCAGCGGCTGGCGCGTCAGGTCGACGCCCGCGAAAATCTTGCCGCTTTCGGTGATGCCCGGCAGGCGCTCGGCCAGCACCTTGGGATCGATATGGTCGAGGTGCAGGTAGATGTGATCCTTGTTCGGACCCACGCCGCGCCCTTCGCGCATTTCCATCGCCATCGAGCGCGACACGACGTCACGCGACGCAAGATCTTTCGCCGAGGGGGCATAGCGCTCCATGAAGCGCTCGCCCTCGGAGTTGGTCAGGTAACCGCCCTCGCCGCGCGCGCCTTCGGTGATCAGCACGCCCGCGCCGTAGATGCCGGTCGGGTGGAACTGAACGAACTCCAAATCCTGGAGTGGCAGGCCCGCGCGCAGCACCATGCCGCCGCCGTCGCCGGTGCAGCTATGTGCCGAGGTGGCGGAGAAATAGGCGCGGCCATAGCCGCCCGTCGCCAGCACGACCGCATGGCTGCGGAAGCGGTGGATCGAGCCATCTTCCATGCAGATGGCGATCACGCCACGGCATTCGCCATTTTCCATGATCAGGTCGATGGCGAAATATTCGATGTAGAAGTCCGCATCATATTTCAGGCTCTGCTGGTACAGAGCGTGCAGCATGGCGTGGCCGGTACGGTCGGCGGCGGCGCAGGTGCGCTGCACCGGCGGGCCGGCGCCCATATTCTGCATATGGCCGCCGAACGGACGCTGGTAGATCGTCCCATTCTCGTTGCGGCTGAACGGCACGCCGGCATGTTCCAGCTCGATCACGGCCGCAGGCGCTTCACGCACCATATATTCGATCGCGTCCTGGTCGCCCAGCCAGTCCGACCCCTTGACGGTGTCGTACATGTGCCAGGTCCAGTGGTCGGGCGAGTTGTTGCCGAGCGACGCGGCGATGCCGCCCTGTGCCGCGACGGTGTGCGACCGGGTCGGGAACAGCTTGGTGATGCAGGCGGTCTTCAGGCCCGCTTCGGCGCTGCCCATGGTCGCGCGCAGGCCCGATCCGCCCGCGCCCACCACGACGGTGTCGTAGGTGTGGTCGATGATCTTATAGGCTTCGGTCATTACTTGACGACCCCCGTGAGCGCGATCTTGGCGATCGCGAAGATGCCAGCGGCGGCGCCAGCAATAGTGTAGAAGTTGAGCAGCAGGATGGCAAAGAAGTTCAGCCCCTTGTCGTGAACATAATCCTCCAGCATCACCTGCATGCCAAGGCGCAGGTGCCAGAAGACGCTGACAAGCATCAGCATCAGCGGCACGGCGACGAGCGGATTGGCGATCCAGTTGCGGACGCTCTCATAATCCAGGCCCGGCAGGCTGACGAGGCTGAAGATCAGCCACAGCACCAGCAGCAGGTTGCTGACCGACGTATAGCGATGCGTCAGCCAATGGCCCGCGCCGTGGCGCACCGAGCCCAAGCCACGAACGCGGCCGATTCCGGTTCCCGTTCCCATCAGAATTTCCCCGCGAAGATAAAGGCCCACAGCGCGACGGTGGCCAGTGTCGATAGAAACGGGATCACCAGCGCCCACCGCTTGTTGGTGTTGAGTTCATAGCCCGCGCCCAGGTCCAGCACCCAGTGGCGGATGCCCGACATCATATGCTGAAAGAAGAACCAGCTGATGCCGACCATCACCAGATAGCCCAGGGGCGAGGTGGCGCAGTTGATGAAGCTTGCATAGGCTTCCGGCCCGATCGCCGCCGCCATCAGCCACCATACAACCCCCATCACACCAACGGTTGCAAGACCGTTGCCGGTCACGCGGTGCAGGATGGAGATCGCCATGTGCGGCCCCCATTTCCAGATCGTCAAATGCGGCGAGAGCGGCCGGCTCGTGGTTCGCGCCATATCTACCTACGTCCCTGATGCTTGTCCCTGATTCCCGTCCCCTTAGGCACGATCGGTCAAGAGGGCAAGCCGCGCTGGCCGCGCGGGCGGGCGATCTCGGCTAAGAACTGATTAACCAGATCGCGCTATGACCTCGGACACGAACAAGACAATTGAGGTTTGCCGCATATGACGTCCGTCGCACCAGCGAAGAGCGCAATGATCGCCAGCATGGCCGAAATCGATCCAACCGGCGAATTGGCCGCGGGACTTCGCGAAATTCGTGACCTGATAGGCGACGCCTCGTCGGTCGTGGCCCGCACCTTTTTCGACAGCTATATGGATCAGTCGCATCTGCGCAGCACGCTGGCCGCTTCGACGATCGCGAAAATCGAGACCGAAGCGCATGAATATGTCCGGCAGAAGCTCAGCTTTTATGAAGCAGGCAGCTGGGCGGGCAGTTGCATCGCTTGTGTGCGGCTGGCTCGCAAGCGCGGCTTGCCGCTGGGTGTCGTCCTGACGGCGGTATCGGAAGCCAACAAGAAGCTGACGAGCCTCATTTGGCAAAAGGCTGCGGATGACGCCACTCGTCAGCGGCTGGTGAATATCATCACGATGGTCAGCATGGTCGATGCCAGCATGATGACCAATGCCTTTGCCGGCGACGAAGCCGAAGCCCAGCGCAACGAGCGCCAGCGCATCGGCACCCTTTTCGAACAACGGATCATGGGCGAGATCGACGGCGCTTCGCATCTGGGCGAATCGCTTCGTGAACAGGCGAAGGACGCCTCCGCCGCCACGCGCGGCATGCTCGGCAAGGCTTCTGAAGTCGCTGCGGCGGCTGAACAGTCGGCCATTGCGATGCGGGAAGCGGCGCGTACTTCGGCGGGTCTCATCCGCGCGATCGAGGACGCCCGCACCGAGGTGGAGAGCGCCGCAGACGTTGCCCAGCGCGCCGCCCGCCAGTCGGGAGATGCGGTGACCATGTCCGCCACCTTGTCGGAACATGCCAAATCGATCGAATCGATCCTCGGCCTGATCCGCGACATTGCGGGCCAGACGAACCTCCTTGCCCTCAACGCCACGATCGAAGCAGCCCGCGCAGGTGATGCGGGACGCGGCTTTGCTGTCGTTGCGCAGGAAGTGAAGAGCCTCGCCAACCAGACAGCGCGTGCCACCGACGAGATTGCAGGCAAGATCGCCGATATTCAGGCTTCGACGCGGCAGTCGGTGGAAACCAACGAGCGGATCCGCGACACGGTAGGCGAAGTGCAATCGAGCGCCGATCGCATCCGCCATGCGATGGATGCACAGGCCCAGACGGTCACCATGATCACCGCCGCTGTCGACGAGACGGCGCTGGCGGCGGACTCCATGTCGAGCACCATTTCCGCGATCCGTCAGGATACGGAGGTCGTCGCTTCGGAAATAGACCAGCTGGAACGCGGCTTCATGAGCGTCGAAGGCAAGCTTGCCAGCCTGCGCGCCGCATCGTCCGATTTCGGACGGCAAGTGGCTTGACCCACTTCTCCCCTCCCGCAGGCGGGAGGGGTCGGGGGTGGGCCCTGCAGAGCCCCTCGCTAACCGTCACCCTAGCGACCCGAGGGGCGCTCCAGGCAATGCCGGGATTTTGCACGGCTAATCCGCACCATCCATAAAAGATGCCAGCTTCCGCTGGCATGACGAAACAGGTTGAGGGAAAAGCGCCCCCGCTTCCCCTCTCCCGTTCAAAGTTCTAAAGGCCGCGCCATGACCGATGCCGCGCCCTCATCCGCTCAAAGCTGGAAAGTGACCCTCCCCTGCACCCGCGCCGAAGCGGAGGCGTTGGACGGCGACATCGCGGCCTTTGCCCTCATGGACAAGCCGCCGGTGCTGATGACCAGCGAAGCGACGCCGGACGATGAAAATGCCTGGCAACTCGACGCCTATTTCGAAGGCGAGCCCAGCCCCGCCGCGATCAAGCTTCTTCGTTCGCTGGTGCCGAGCGCGAATGGTATCAAGCCGGTGGTCGAACAGCTGCCCGACGAGGATTGGGTAACGCTGAGCCAGCAGGGTCTGGAGCCGGTTACCGCCGGGCGCTTCCACATCCGCAACCTTGCCAGCGATCCGGAACAGCCGGGGCATGTCAACTTCCTGATCGAGGCAAGCCGGGCGTTCGGCACCGGGCAGCATGAAACAACCGCAGGCTGCCTTCAGATGCTGGATCGGATGCGTCGTGTCGGCATGCGCTTTGGCAATGTTGCGGATATCGGCACGGGAACAGGATTGCTTGCGTTCGCAGCGCTTCACCTGTGGCCCAACGCCTATGCCACAGCATCCGACATCGACCCGGTTGCCGTTGATATCAGTGCGGCAAATGCTGCCGCCAATAAAATCCAGGCCGGAAAGGGACAAGGCCAGCTCGCGCTCTATGTCGCGGCGGGCGTCGATCATCCGGCTATCGCTACCCGGGCGCCCTATGATCTGCTGATCGCGAACATCCTTGCCGGTCCGCTGATCGAACTTGCGCCCTCGCTATGTGCGCTGGTGGAAGAAGGCGGCACGATCCTGCTCGCGGGATTGCTGAAGGAGCAGGCGGATGCCGTTCTGTCAGCCTATCGGGCTCAAGGCATGCGCCTCGCGGAACGTATGGACAATGGCGATTGGCCAACCTTGCGGCTGCGCAAGCGCCCGCGCATCGGCTGGAAACGCCCTACCCGGCTAGACAAGCAGGCGCGCGGCGAAGCACCGGGATATGGCAGCCTGTAACTTTGATGCAGGCCTGAAAAAGCGGGGCTGGCCAGCTTTCCTGGAAGCTGGTGGAGCACGATAATCCACTTTCAAGACGTGATGCAACATTGCCACAGTGCGTGGTGCAATGCGGCATGTCGTTGTTTGCGAAGCTTTACTCGCCCCCGTCAGCCTCTCTAAAGCGCGCCCAACGACAACAGGAACCCAGAGAAGGAGCCTCCTCATGAAAAAACTCATCGCTTCGGCGCTGCTGCTTGCCAGCGTTTCGGCCCCCGCTTTCGCGCAGGACGCCGTGCCGTTTTCCGGTCCCTACATCGCCGGCGTCGTCGGTCTGGATCATGTGGACGTTAACTCCGTCAACCATGACAGCGACCTGCTTTATGGCGGCATCATCGGCTATGACATCAACGTCAACGGCGCCGTGTTCGGCATCGAAGGCGAATATGCCGATTCCGACGTGAAGGAGCTCGGCCTTCGCACTGATCGTGACCTCTATGCAGGCGTCCGCATCGGCGGCGAAGTCGTGCCGAACGTCATGGCCTATGCCAAGGGTGGCTACACCAACGCCCGTTTTGAGAATGCCGCCGACGACGGCTTCAAGCTCGACGGCTACCGCCTGGGCGCCGGTCTGGAAACGACCGTTCAGGGCTTCATCGCGCGCGCCGAATATCGCTATTCGCGCTACGAGAACATCGGCAACGTGAACCCCGAGCGTCACCAGGCTGCGCTGATCCTCGGCTACCGTTTCTAAGAAACGGCTCAGCAGAAAAAGAAAGGGCGTCCCTCTCGCGAGGGCGCCCTTTTTTTATGTGAGAAATGACAGCGCACAGGCGCCCTTGTCTCCTGTCTGCACCAGCCTAATGTCGGCTTCGCTGTTATTTCGAGCGAGGCTTGCCCATGACCATCACCCGCCGCGTCACGCTTCATGAAGGCCTTGGTGGCCCCTTCGAGAGCATGGCCGTCCTGGACAAGAGCGCAGGAGGACCTCGGCCCGGCATTCTGCTCTTTTCCAATGTTCTGGGGACCAAGGAAGCGGATTTCGCCTATGCTGAAAAGGTCGCGGCGCTTGGGTACACGGTGCTCGTCGCCGACATTTACGGCCAAGGGAAGCGCACCAGCCGCGATGATCCGGATATGGCGCGCTACATGAACGCGCTCAACGCCGATCGCGCATTGCTCCGCGACCGGGTCAAGGCTTCACACGCGCACCTGAAATCCCTGCCGGAAGTGGATGCGAGCCGGACAGCCTCGATCGGCTTTTGCTTCGGCGGCAAATGCGTGCTCGACCTGGCGCGCAGCGGCGCGGATATTGCCGGTGGCGTCAGCTTCCATGGCGTGTACGACGCGCCACCATTTCCCAATGCCGCCATGACAGCGAAGCTTTTGATATGCCATGGCTGGGATGATCCTATCGCTCCTCCGGCCGCCACGGTCGCGCTCGCCGAAGAGCTGACGCAGTCGGGCTGCGACTGGCAGATCCACGCCTATGGTCACACCGGGCACGCGTTCACCGATCATGCAGTCAACATGCCTGACAAGGGGCTCGCCTATAATTCGGACGCCGACAAACGCAGTTTCCGGTCCATGCGGGACTTCCTGGCAGATCTGTTCGGCTAGAGTATCCGTGATGATCAAGCTGGAGATTGCGTCCAGCATCGATCGGCTTTGAGCAGGGCGT